>DATCAT010000064.1:0-105185 GCA_036512455.1 Rhizomicrobium sp. | reverse complement strand
CGGCCGCCCCCGACTGGCACCTGTTCTCTGCCGAGGGCGCCATCCTCGACCAGATGAACCGCAGCGACGATGCCCGCAAACTCTATGTCCAGGCACAGGCGCTGGCGCCCAACGAGCCCTCGATCGCTTCCAACTACGGCATGTCCTACGTCATGACCGGCGAGTTGCCGCTGGCCGAGAAGCTGCTCCGGCAGGCCGTGGCGATGCCCGGCGCCGACAGCCGCGTCCGCCAGAACCTGGCGCTGGTCGTCGGTCTCGAAGGCCGTTTCGACGAAGCCCAGAAAATCGCCAGTGCCGAACTTCCGCCCGATCAGGCGGCGGCCAATATCGCCTACCTCAAGCAAATGTTGAGCCAGCAGAATTCCTGGCAGAAGCTGAAGTCGGGCAAGACCGGACAGGGCTGACGCCGCCGTCCGCGGCGGGAGCTGTGACGCCGGGAAATAAGCCGGCGGGGGCTATCCGCCGTGCTGCATGTTGATGACCTTGATGGCGGCCGGGCCGAGAATGACGGCCATGAGCACCGGCAGGAAAAACAGAATCATCGGCACGGTCAGCTTTGGCGGCAGAGCCGCCGCCTTCTTCTCGGCGGCTGTCATGCGCTGATCGCGATTTTCCTGGGCCAGCACGCGCAGCGACTGGCCAAGCGGGGTGCCGTAGCGCTCGGCCTGGATAAGGCTGGTCATTACCGACTTCACCGTTTCGAGGCCGGTGCGGGCGCCGAGGTTTTCATAGGCCATCCGGCGCTCCTGCAGATAGGAGAGCTCGGCAGTGGTCAGCGTCAATTCCTCGGCGAGTTGCACCGACTGGGCGCCGATCTCCTCGGAGACCTTGCGGAAGGAGGCTTCGGCCGACATGCCAGACTCGACGCAGATCAGCAGAAGATCGAGGGCATCGGGCCAGGCGCGGCGAATGGAGATCTGCCGTTTGCCGACGACATTGGAAATATAGAGGTTGGGCAAGTAAAAGCCGATGGCGGCGCAGGCTAGCGCGATGATCAGCTTGATCATGATCGTCTGGCCGATATCCGCGATGGCGACGACGTAGAAAAGCGTCAGGCCGAAGAAAACCAGCGGGATGGTCAGGCGGGCGAAAAGGAAAACGACCAGCGGGGCTTGGCCGCGATAACCCGCCATGCGCAGCCGGCCGACAGTCTTATCGTCAGCAAGTGCTTTCTGAAGGTTGAAGCGGTCCACGATGCTGCGCATGTAGGCCTTGGGCTCGGCCCGCAACTTGGCGCGCTTGGCTTCGGTAGCTATGCGGGCACGCTCGCGGGCGCGTATCTCCTCGCGCTCGAGGGCGACCGCCTTGATGCGGGCAGTGAGCCGGTCGCGTTCGAAAAGCGGCTGGGTCAACGAATAAACGGTGGCGAATACGGCCAGCGCCGCGAACGCCGACATGACGAACTGAATGCTGGTTATGGCGGTGAAGATAACCTGAAACATGGAGTGGCCCGTCAGAAGTCGAAGTTGATCATCTTGCGCATCACCAGCACGCCCATCGTCATCCAGACAGCTGACGCGCCAAGGATGACGTGGCCCAAGGGCTCGGTGAACAAGGCCCGGATGTAGTCCGGACTGGTCAGGCTGACGAGCAACATGACGACCCCCGGCAGTGCGCCGATGATGTAGGCCGACGCCTTGGCTTCGGTCGCCATGGCGCCGATCTTGCCTTTCATCTTCTTGCGCTCGCGCAGAACGCGCGACAGATTGCCGAGAGCCTCGGCGAGGTTGCCGCCGGCGCGTTGCTGGATCGCGATGACGATGGCGAAGAAGCTCGCTTCAGGCGTGGGAACGCGATCAGGCAGGCGGGCGACCGCATCCGATAGCGTCAGGCCGAGGGCTTGCGTCTCGGAGATCTGACGGAACTCGCTCTTGACCGGCTCGGCTGCTTCGTTGCCGATGATGCGAATGCAATCGTTGAGCGGCAGGCCGGCCTTGACGCCGCGCACGATGACATCGACGGCGTTGGCGAATTCATCGACGAACTTGCGAATACGGCGCTTGCGCTGACGGTTGACGAACCAGCGCGGCAGGCCAAGCAGTCCTGCGACGCCGAGGGCCACCGTCAGGTAGAGCGGCGCACCAGCGATCAGGCATCCGACAATCGCGATCGCGCCGCAGACACCGCTGATGATGAAGAACGTCCGCCGGGTCCACGACAGACCAGCCTGCTGCATGCGCAGGAGCAGCGGTGGCGACTTGCTTTGCCTGGCCTTGGACTTCTGGTTCTGCTCCAGTTCCTTGAGGGTGTCCTGGACCGACTTGCGGCGCTTGCCCGGATCGGTGGCTTGACGCCCCGCGCTGACGGTTTCGCCACGCTGCTTGCCCTGGATAAACTCAAGACGGCGTTCGCTGGTGTTCTCGTTCTGGATACGACCGTAGAGGAACGCATAGGCGAGGCCGCCGGCGCTCAGAGCAGCGAGGCCGATCATGGCAAGGAAAGTGGTCGCGGATCCGAACATCAGCGTCCCGGCTCGGCAATTTTCGCTTCGTCCGCGTTAGCGGAATCGAGCGCGGCGGCGAGGCGGCCTTCCTCGTTGTAATAGCGGGCGCGGTCCCAGAATTTCGGACGGCCGATGCCGGTGGAGCGGTGGCGGCCGCGGATACGGCCCTGGGCGTCCTCGCCCAACATCTCGTACACAAAAATGTCCTGGGTGGTGATCACGTCGCCTTCGGTGCCGACTACCTCGGTCACGTAGGTGACGCGGCGCGAACCGTCGCGCAGGCGCTCGACCTGGATGATCACGTCGATCGAATTGGCGATCATCTCGCGGATGGTCTTCGCCGGCAACGCGAAGCCGCCCATGGTGATCATCGATTCAAGCCGCGACATGGCTTCGCGCGGACTGTTGGCGTGGAGCGTGCCCATCGAACCGTCGTGGCCGGTGTTCATGGCCTGGAGCAGATCGAATGCCTCGGGTCCGCGCACTTCGCCGACGATGATGCGCTCGGGCCGCATGCGCAGGCAGTTCTTGACGAGATCGCGCATGGTGATCTCGCCCTCGCCCTCGATGTTGGGCGGGCGGGTTTCCAGACGGACTACGTGCGGCTGTTGGAGCTGAAGCTCGGCGGCATCCTCGGCGGTAATGATGCGCTCATCTGCTTCGATGTAGCGGGTAAGGCAGTTGAGCAATGTCGTCTTGCCGGAGCCGGTGCCGCCGGAGACGAGAACGTTGCAGCGCGAACGGGCGATGATCTGCAGGATGGTGGCGCCATCCTCGGTGATGGTGCCATATTTGACGAGCTGATCAAGGGTCAGCTTGTCCTTCTTGAACTTTCTGATGGTCAGCGTCGGCCCGTCGATGGCAAGCGGCGGAGCGATGACGTTGACGCGGCTGCCGTCGGGGAGGCGCGCGTCGCAGATCGGCGAGGCTTCGTCGACGCGGCGCCCGACCTGGCTGACGATACGCTGGCAGATGTTCATCAGCTGGCTGTTGTCGCGGAAGCGGACGCTCGATTCCTGAACCTTGCCGGCGACTTCGATGTAGGTCTTGAAGGCGCCGTTGACCATGATGTCGGAGATGTCGTCGCGGGCCAGCAAGGGCTCGAGCGGACCGTAGCCGAGCACGTCGTTGCAGATGTCCTGGAGCAGGTGTTCCTGCTCGGCGATGGACATCACCACGGCCTTGATCGAGATGATCTCGTTGACGATGTCGCGGATTTCCTCGCGCGCCGAGTCGGGATCGAGCTGAGCAAGCTGTGCCAGGTCGATGGTGTCGATCAGCGCGGAGAAGATCGTCGTCTTGATCTGGTAATAGTCTTCCGAGCGGTTGTCGGCGAGGACGCGCGCCGCCTGCTGCTTGGGCGTCGGCGCGACCAGCAGCGGCGCGCTGCGCTGCGGCACCTGGTGCGTTCTTGTGTCGGCGCCCGGCGGCGGCGCAGCGGCGACCGGCGGCGCGCCCGCGGCAAGCGGCGGCGGCGCCGCTTGGCGCTGCGGCGCGTCAGTCGATGCGTTGCGCTTGCCGAACATGCCTTAAGCCCTCTTCTTCCCTTTCAGGAACGACAGGAAAGGCGTGACTTTCTGCAAAGGCTGGGGAACGCGCCCCGTGACGAGTTCGGCGAGGCGGCGAATGCCGACCGCGACGGTCGATTTCGGCGACAATTCGTTGATCATCTGGCCGTTGTTGGCGGCCTGGCCGAACAGCGCCGGATCGAACGCCATCACCAGGGCGGGCTCGAGGCCGACGGTTTCGGCGAAGTCCTTGGCGGGGATTTCCGGCCGCTTGGCGACGCCGACCTGGTTGAGCACCAGTCGCGGCGGCGTGTCGTTGGGGCGGCTCAGCCTGAGCAGCTCGACGATGTTCTTGGCGTTGCGCAGGCTCGCCAGGTCCGGCGTCGCGACGATGACGATATCATCGGCGGCGATCAGCGCCGCCTTCACCCACGGCGTCCAGACATGCGGAATGTCCACGATCACGCACGGCGTGCTCTGGCGCACCGCGTCGAGCACGGATTCGAACGCGTCGACCGGCGCGTCATATTCGCGGTCGATCAGCGCCGACGAGGCGAAGATGGACAGATGATCGCCGCGCTTGACCAGCAGGCGGTCGAGCAGCACGTCGTCGAGCCGCTCGGGCGCGGACAGCGCATCGGCGACGCCCTGGCTGGGCTCGTCGTTGAAATCCAGACCGGTGGTGCCGAACGGCAGGTCGAGATCGACGATCGTCGTGTTGATGCGCAGCTCTTCGGCGATGCACCAGCCGACATTGTGCGACAGCGTCGAGGAGCCCGCGCCGCCGCGCGCGCCGACAAAGGCGACAACGCGGCCGATTGGGGCGGCATCCGGATCCAGATAGAGGCCGGAGATCACCTCGATCAAATGCAGCGGATTGAGCGGCGCCACGAGATATTCCGACGCGCCGCGGCGCATCAGTTCGCGATAGAGTTCGACGTCGTTGACGCGGCCGACGACGATCACCTTGGTGGTGGGATCGCAGACCTCCGCCAAGCGGTCGAGTTCCTCGAGCGCGGCCTGGCCGTTGAGGCGGGTTTCGACGATCAAAAGGTTGGGCGTGACCTGGCCGTGAAAATGCTCCACGGCGGCATTGATGCCGCCGAGCTGGACGTTCAGATGCGCCTTGGCCAGACGGCGATCGGAGCCGGCGCGCTGCAGCGCGGCGCCGGTATCGGGAAATTCCACGAAGGCGGCGATCGAAATGCGCGGCACCGGCCGCTCGTGCGGCGCGGCGCCGAAGGCTTCTTCCTGTTCCGGCACGTTGGACTTCACCATGTGCAACCTTCCGTTACTTGGCGCCGACGTCGGAGACGGCACCGGACTGATCCGGTCTTTGTTCCGCGCTTGTCGGTTTGCCGTCCTTGTAGTTGCCGTAGACGACGGCGCGGCGCGCGGCATCGCCCGGGCCCAAGGGCTGCGGCGAGATCAAGTCACGCGGATCGGCGACCTGCGCCGCGATATTCTGCTGCACCGAGCAACCGAAATTGGGACCGACCCGATTGGCCGCGGTGAAGCCCAGATTCTGGGACCAGTCGCCGCACGGCGCGGTAGCCGCCTGATAGCTGATATAGCCCAGTTCGACCTTGGCATCGCCGCCGGCGACATCGCGGGTACCGACCAGGATGCGATCGCGGGGCACGCCGGCATTGGCCAGGCGCTCACCGAAATAAGCGATCGCCGTCGAGGCGTCGCGCCCGGTCGGTGCCGAGATCGAGATCGCGCCGTTGCCGCGCTGGATGAAGTCGGCGACGAAGGCGTCGAAATGCTGCGCATCGTCCGGCATCAGACCGGCATCGGGCGCCGAGAACGGCAGCCTGATCGTGTGATAGTTGGGCAGCACCTGGATGGGATGATTGATCTCCGGATCGTCGAGCAGGCCGCTATTGTCGTTCATCGGCGCGGCACAGCTTCCCGCAGCCAGGACGGCCAACAGCGAAGCGACCCGAAAGACGTTTTTTGTGTTGGGCGTCATACCGGCCCCCTATTGGACGATGAAGCCGACGGCGGCCGATTGATTCGGTGCGGCGGCGGCTGGCTTGTTGTCGTAAACGGCGTTGGTGCGTCCGAGCAGGATGGTCTCCGGATCGGTCGGCGTGACATAGCCGTCGGTCGGCGCGGCGAGACTGGTCACGGCCGTCGGGGTCACCAGATAGGCGCTGATGATCACGACCAGCTCGGTCTCGTCGTTCTCGAAGTCGCGGCTGCGGAACAGCGCCCCGAGGATCGGCAAGTCCTTGACGCCCGGCAGGGCTTCGAGCACCTGCTTGGAATTGTGCTGCATCAGGCCGGCGATGGCGAAGCTGCCGCCGGAGGGCAATTCGATCGTGGTCTGCGTGCGCCGCACCGAGAGCGCGGGGATCGTGATGCCGTTCGTCGTGCCCGCCGACTGCAGCGTGAAGGCACCGGTATTGGTCAGTTCGCTGACTTCGGTCGAGACCTGCAAGGAGATGCGCCCGGCGCTCAGCACGATCGGCGTGAAGGACAGTCCGACGCCGAATTGCTTGAAGACGATGGAGACGTTGCCCTGGCTGTCGCGGCCCGAGGGCACGGGAAACTCGCCGCCGGCGAGAAACTTCGCGGTTTCGCCGGACACCGCGGTGAGGTTGGGCTCCGCCAGCAGATGCACCAGGCCGACCGATTCAAGAGCCTTCAGCGTGCCTTGCAGATTGTTCGGCCCCAGTGTGCAGGCGCTGCCGAGCGGATTTGCGCCGCCGCTGCAGACCTGACCGGCCTGCGCGCCCGACAGATCGTTGAGCGCGCGGCCGACCAGGCCGAATTCCTGGGCCGACGACGCGGCAATCGGAACGCCGGCCACGATTGCGGCACTGGCCAGATCGATGCCGAACTGCTTGGCGACGTTGCGGCGCATTTCGGCGATGCGGACGCGGATCATCACCTGTTCGCTGCTCGGAACCTTCAGCATGTTCACGACCTTGGCCGGGTCGCCCGCGAAGCGCGCCGCCAGATCCTGGGCGCGCTGCGATTCCTGCGCGCTGCCGACCGTGCCGGTGAGAACGACGTTGTCGTTCAGCGCCGCCACCTTGATGTTCGAGCCGGGCATGTTGTTGCGAATCATCGTCGAAAGGTCGGCGACGTCCTTTTCGACGCGGATGTCGATGGACGCCAGCTGATGGCCGGCGCCATCGAAGAAGAAGGCGTTGGTCTGGCCGGTCTTCAGCGCCAGAAGAAAAATGCGGCGTGGCGTGCGCACCACGGCATCGACGATGTCGGGACTGGAGACCAGCACGTCGCGCGCATCGGCATCGAGCTGGACGATGGCGGCCTTGCCCAGCGACAGCACCAGACGCTGGGTGACCGTGCCGCCCTTGGTCGAGATCGTGATCACGCGGGCGCCGGTTTCCGGCGGGGACGACGCATTCGCGGTTCCCGCGATGAAGCCGAGCGTGGCAAGGGCGAGGCCGAGGATAATCTTCCGCATGGCCTTAGTCTTTCCTTCCGGTGGCGCCGGTGGGCACGACGCCGAAGCGAATGACGGTGACGCCGCTGCCGCCGGGCGCGTCGTCATCGTCACGTGTCTGGTTCGCGGCCATCGGCGCCGGCTTGGAATCGTCGCCGAGCGCGCGCAGCGCCAGCGACAACGGGCCGGCAGCCTGCGCCCTGATGACGATCCGCGCCTGCTCGGCCGTGAGCTCGAGTGTCGCGGTCTTGGCAAGGACGACTTTCTGGTCCTTGTCCTGCTTGATGGTCTGGTCCATCGCCATGACCAGGACATTGGTCAGGATGATGCGCGCGCGGAAGCGGCGCGGATTGTCCGAAATCAGTTCGGTCATCATCAGGTCGACCCGGTCGTTGGGCAGGATGAAGCCGCCGGCGCCGGATTCGACGGTGATGGGAATCGAAACGGCGCGCATGCCCGGGCTGAGCGTGGCGGCGAGGAAGCCGCCGGCTTCGGCATGGATGAATTTCGATTGGGTCAGAGGCTCGCCGCTGACGATCGGCGCGCGCACGACCGTGCCGGTGATCGCGGTCTCGAGATTCGGCGTTTGTTCATGCGTGATGAAGGTCGAGTCCACGGCGGAGCTCGGCCATTTCTGCCAGTGCACGAGCGAGGGGTTGAGTTGCTGGCCGGGTTGCAGCGGCGACGATGCGACCAGCACTTCGCTGGTCTCGATCGCCGGCGGCGCCAGCATGGCGGCCGCGTGCGGCGTTCCGCCACCGAGCAGGCCGCGTGCCAGAAACGCAGCGGCGCCCGCCGCGACAAAAGCCAATCCCAGAATGAGCATACGCGGCATATTCATGAACCCACGCTCCTTTGGGTGTGATCCGACCACGGAACCCTTTAGAATTTGCTTAACAAAATGCTGTGCAAATGATCCATGGCGCCGGTCGTGCACGTTGCCGGTGTTGTAGTTTTGAAGTTCTTAAGATTTTGACGACGGCGCAACGGATGCCGCTCGCGCTAACCAAGTGCTAACCGCATGCGCGCGAGATTGGCCGGCAAATCTCGCGGACCGTCATGCCGTCTCGATCTCTCGTGCTTCGCCGACTCTTGCGCAGCGATTTCGCGCCCGAATGGGCGGGCGTCGGCGCCGTGACCTTGCTGGCCGCCGCTTGGGCGATGAGCATCGGCTTTCATTTGCGCGTTGCTTTTCAGGACGGCGCCGTCTTTCTGCCGGCAACGGCCTTGATTCTTGCGGCGCATTTCTTCGCCTCGCGCCGCTTCAGCCTAATCGCGGAATATTTCACCCTCATCCTCGTCGCCACCACCGCGCTGACGGTTCTTTCCTATCTCGCCATGGCGTCGTCCGGACCGCTGTTCGACCGCCAACTGCTGGCGGCGGATCAGGCGCTCGGGTTGGACTGGCTCGCGAGCTTCCGCTGGCTGCTGGCCCATCCCCTCGCCTACCGGTCGCTGCAGGTCGTGTACGGCACCCTCGTCTATCAGGGACTGTATTTTTGCGTGCTGTTCGGCCTCATGGAGCGCAAGCAGGACTTGCGCGAGATGTTCTGGCTCCTGGTCGCGGCCTGTCTTTTGACATGCGCGGGCGGGCTGCTGTTTCCCGCCTTCGGCACCTTCAAGACATTCGGGTTCACATCGCTGGCCGCCTATCTGCCGGACATGGAGCGCCTGCGCAGCGGGCACGACCTGAACTTCGAACTATCCAGGCTCACCGGCGTGATCAGTTTTCCGTCCTTCCACACGACGATGGCGCTTGCCTATACCTACGGCTTTCGCCGGGCCGGCGCGATCGGCTGGCTCGTCGCGGCGCTCAACCTCGTCATGCTTTTCTCGATCCCGTTTTTCGGCGGCCACTATTTTGTCGACATGATCGCCGGCGCCGGCGTCATGCTGGCGGCGCTCGGGCTGGTCAGACTGGCGCCGTTGCTGCGCAATCCGGCGGCTGCGCCCGCCAAGCAGCAGGCCGCGCTGGCAAATTAGATCGCCGACGCGATCCGGAAAATTTCGGTTTGCGGCAGAATCAGGAACGCGCCGGCCGCCAGCGCCACGCCATAGGGAATGCCGCCCTTTGCGTCATGCAGGCGCAATATCCAGGCTTGGCCGGTCAGGGCGACGGGCAACGGCATGTGCCGCATCCCAAGTATCAGCAGCGTCAAGGCGCCGCCCATGATCGACGCGATGACGGCATAGTCGAGCAGATTGGCGAAGCCCAGCCAGAGCACCACGCAGGCGAACAGCTTGGCGTCGCCGCCGCCGATATAGCCCAGCGCGAACAGCGTGAAGCCGATCGTCAGGCCCAGGAAGCCCGCCAGCAAATGCCCGCCGATCGCCGCCGCCGTCATGCCGGTGGCGATGATGAACACCGCGAAGGCAGCGATCAGCGCCAGCTGGAGAAAGTTGGGAATCTTGAAACTGGCGATATCCCAGCCCGCCGCCAGCGCCAACAGCACCGGAAGCACGACCAGGACGAGGAGTTCTGCCGCCATCGAAAGATCAGATCCTGCCATGCGCGAACGGCCGCTTCTTTGGGAAGCGGCCGCGCACAAACATCCGCAAGCGAATGCTTACTTGACGGCGGTCGACACCGAAGTGAACGTCGTCGACAGTTTCGTGCCGACAACCTGCACGGCACCGATGATGACCACGGCGATCAGAGCGGCGATCAGGCCATATTCAATGGCCGTCGCGCCGGATTCGTCGCGCACGAAGCGAGCGAAAAGATTATTCATGTTAGCCTCCACATAGTGACACCCTAGGACGTCCGGCCGGCACCATTTCGAGAGACCAACCTGGACTGATGGTGAGACTAAGCGGGCGGCCTTAATGCCGACTTAAGTTTACAAGTAAAGCGATCGGCTCGTTGTGCCGCGGCGGCACGAAAACGGCCTCAAGGAACATCGGCTAGGCTTAATATTCGCCGGTTATTAAGGACGTTGCCCGAAAGCGTGGGAACGATTCCGGTTTTCGTCTTGCGGCGCCCCCTTCACGACGCGCCGTCCGGTCAATCATTCGGTCATGGCTTTGCGATACGCCTAGGGCGCGAAACTTCGGGCGAGACCTAAGCGTTTGAACCGGCAATCCGCAAATGGGTTCGACACGCGCATGGCGATCGCGCTGTGCGCGGCCGCGGCCGCCTTCGCGGTGACGGCGTTCGCGCCGCAGGTGTTGAACGACGGCGACACGTTCCTGCACATCGCGGCCGGCCGGCGCATGCTGGCCGAACATGCGATCCTGTTCCGCGATCCGTTCTCGTACACCTTCGCCGGTCAGCCGTGGAACGCGCATGAGTGGTTCGCCGAGATCCTCATGGCCGGCGCCTATCTGGCCGGCGGCTGGAGCGGCCTGGTCGGTTTGTTCGCCGCCGCCGCCGCGCTGACCGCGGGGCTGCTGGCCTATCATCTGGGCCGCTGGCTGGAACCGCAGGCGCAAGCGATTACGACGGTGCTGGCACTGTCCTGCATGACGGGCAGCCTGTTGGCGCGTCCGCATTTGCTGGCCTTGCCGCTGCTCGCGATCTGGACCGCGGAGCTGGTCAAGGCGCGCAGCGAGAGTCGCCGTCCGTCCTGGGCGCTGCTGCCCATGATGATCGTTTGGGTCAATATCCATGCGAGTTTCCTGCTCGGCCTGGCGCTCGCGGGCGGTCTGGCGCTGGAAGCACTGGTCGACGATGCCGGCGCCCGCGCCAAGACCCTGCGCGATTGGGGCCTGTTCGGCCTCGGTGCGCTTGGCGCCTGCCTGATCAATCCGCACTTTATCCAAGGCATCACGTTTCCATTGTCGCTGATGGCGACGCCGGGCCTAGCGCATGTCGATGAGTGGCAGCCGACGGACTTCTCGCATCTGCAGCCGATCGAACTGGTGGTCGCGGCGGCGCTCTATGTGATCTTGTCGCGCGGCGTGAAGGTGTCGGCCGTTCGCGCCGTGATCCTGCTGGGGTTGCTGCACCTGACGCTGCAGCATCAACGCCACCAGATCGTCGTTGCCGTGATCGCGCCGCTTCTGCTGGCCGAGCCCTTGTCGCGGTCGTTGGGCATGGCACGCGAGCGGGCGCGTTCCTGGGCCTCGACCGCGGCGGCTTGCGGCGCGCTGGCTTTGATGGCGAGCCTGACCGCAGCGCGGGTTCTGGTGCCCGTCCTGCGGACGGACGATGCGGTATCGCCGATGACGGCCCTGTCGGGCGTGCCCGCCAGCGTGCGCGCCGCGCCCGTGCTCAACGACTACAGTTTCGGCGGCTATCTGATCTTCGCGGGGGTGCGGCCCTTCATCGACTCGCGCGCCGAGCTGTACGGCGAGGCGTCGCTGGAGCGCTATGCCGCGCTCATTCGCCCCGACGCCGCCGCCCTCGATGCCGCAATCCGGCGCTATGGCATCCGCTGGAGCATCCTTCCTCCCGGCTCACCGCTTGTCGCCGAACTCGATGCGCGGCCGGGCTGGCATCGGGTGCACAGCGACCCTTTCGCCGTTGTCCATATTCGGGACACAAGCGCCCCTTGAGCGCGCCGAGAAGTTAATCCATCTTTTACGGCGCGCACGCTAGTTTTGCGGCAGCGAAAGTCAGGATATTTCCCATGCGTCACAGCATCGCCGCCGCCCTCGCCTTTGGACTTGTGAGCACGCAGGCGCTCGCCGCCGGCGTTTCGGTTCCGATGGACGAAGTGCGCACGGTCACCTTCGCCAAGCCGATCACCACGGTCTATGTCGGCAATCCGACCATCGCCGACATCAACATGATCGACTCGCGCCATGCCTTCCTGCTCGGCAAGTCGTTCGGCATGACCAACATCATCGCACTGGACAGCGCCGGCCGCGAAGTCTCGAACGTGCCGGTGAGCGTTACGGGCTCGCAGGGCGCCACCGTGACGCTGACCAAGGGTACGGCGACGACGACGCTGGCCTGCAGCAGCGCGCGCTGCGAAGCCGCCCCGCATCCCGGCGATTCCAATTTCGCCGGCGTCACGGCCGACATCGAAAAGCACATGGATATGGGCGCCAAGACCGCGCAATAGCGCGAGCTCCGCCGGCGCGATTTCAGTTGATGATGGGATAGACGACCTGCATGCCGAAGCTCTCCGGCATGGCCTCGTCCTCGATACCGTAGTTCTGCGGCAGCTCGCCCTGCGGCATGTAGAACGTGCCGAACATCACATCGAACAGCGAGAACGTGCCAGCGAAATTGACGCCGACATGCTCACGCGCGTGGTGCCAGCGGTGAAACACCGGGCCGGCGAAGACGTATTTGAAGCGCCCCAGCGTCCAATCGAGATTGGCATGGACCCAGCCCGAGGTCAGGGCGTTGAACGGCCCCATGACGAGGAAGATGTCGGAGGTGATCCCGGACATCAGCGAGATCACGTCGACCAGTACTGTTCCTAGGATCAGATTGACCGGATGAAAGCGCGAGGCGGAAATCCACTCGACGTCTTTCGACGAATGATGCACGGCGTGGTACTTCCACAGTCGCGCGCCGTGAAAGCCGCGGTGGATCCAATAGAGGCAGAACTCGCTGACCAGCAGATAGATCGCGAGCTGAACCAGGAACGGCAGGCGCGACAACGGGCCATGGCCGTGATCGAAGAACGCGACGATGCCGTCGGTCGTGTTGATGCCCAGCAGATAGACGGTGAGCAGGACGGTGAAGCCGATCCGCGCATAACGCGTGAACACCGGCACGATGAACCAGTAGCAGAGGTCCGTGACCAGGCCGTGCTTTTCCCACCAGGGCTTGCCTTGGTTGCAGGGCGACAGCCAGGAGAGGACCGCGAAGACCACGCCCATGCCTGCCAGGTAAGGCAGTAGACGGGTGATCGTGTGGGCAAAACCCGTGATCACGTCGAGCGCGAGGGAGCCGAGCATGGGAAACCTTGGTTGGACGCCCAGATAGTAGAGAGAGATGCTTTCGCGAAGGTTTCACGCCTCCGCGAAAGTTCCCGCTACTGCGACACGCGCAGATTGGTGATCTGCTGTCCGATCTGGTTGAAGGCGGCCGCGATCTGACTGGCGCTGGTCAGGTCGTAATACTTGCTGGCGTCGGTGGCGCAGTTCTGCAGCACGGTCGAATTGCCTTGCGTGCCGCCGATGTCGACGAACAGCGAATAGATGACGATGTGGTCCGCCTTGGCGTTGGCGCACACCAGGGACATGCGGGCGTCCACCTGCGAGCTTTGGTTCGAGCCGTCGCCATACCAGCGGTCCTCGGTGTTAAGGCCGTCGCTGAGGATGATGATGTAGCGAGCCGTATTCGCCGGCACCGCCGCCGCGCTCATCGGTGTGCCCTGGCTCAGGGCGTGCCAGCCCCACATCAGCCCGATGGTCTGGTTGGTCGTGCCGTCCGCCACCATGGCATCCACTTTTGCGCCGAGTGAGGTCCAGTTGGAACTGAGGCCCATGACGGCCTGGGGACAGGACGAATATTGTTCTGCCGAAAACATGCTTGCTGTCGTGCCGACAATGGGCGCCGTGTTCATCACGTCATAGTTGTTCGTCGTATCCGGACCGCCGCTGTTGCCGCGATCGACGACGCAGCCGTTCCAGGTGTTGTGATTGTCGTGCGTCCAGGTGCCGGCGTTGTACCAAGTCTTGTTGTTGTTCTGGCAGGAAGTCTTCGTCGTGTATTGCGGCTTCGAGCAATGCGCCACGGTGCAAGTGGCCTGGTCCGAGCCGTTGGTGCTGCACGATCCGTTGACGCTGTTCCAATCGGTCCAATCGATCCAGGTCGCGGCGCCATAGATGCTCCTGTCGACGTTCACATCCTTGACGAAGGGCACGATGTCGACCATCACGTCGCCGGCATTGGCGGCGGCGCCTTGCAGCAGGCCGAGCAGGGTGTGGGTAGCCGATTGCAGCGACGCGATCTTGGTTCCCGAACCAGGATTGGGACAGGGGCTGCCGGCGTTCGGATTGTTGTCCGACTGGCACATCGAGCCGGTGTTATCGAGCACAAGCGAAACCCAAAGCTTGGTCTGACCCCACACGACCGTCGATGACGATGCGACATTGACCGTGTGAATGCCCGCGACGCCCATCAGCGTCGTCGGCATGGGTACGGACGAGGTCACGGTGATCGACTGGCCGTTGACAGAGACCGCCACGGCAGCCGGTGTGCCGTAATTCGCATCGGCCTTGTAGTTGGCGTTGAAATAGGCCTGGGCGTAGGGCTGACGATCGGCCGGCTGCAGGCTGCTGTTGCTGGCGACGGCGAGCGCCGCCGCGTCGAGCGCTTCGGAGAGATTCGTCTTGACGATCATGGCGCGCGTCAAATCCAGCCCCGCGCCGGCCGCGATGGTGACGGGAATCAGAGAGATCGCGAACATCATCGCGACGTTGGCTTTGGTATTGCAGCGAAACGCGCGGACGCGTGCCAAAACAACACCAAGTTTTTCGCCGAAGGACATGAACCCGGACCCCGATGGAGTGACAACGTTGCATCATCCATCAATCGGCGCGGAATTGCCGTTCCAATCCGGCAGCGTGGTTAGGCCTTCGTTATCGATGCGCGCGGAAACTCCTTCAAAATAAATGAAGATTAGCAAGACGTGAATGCCGGCCGGCCATCGTAACCATTCGAACAGCACTGCGCGCATCGCGGTAAGGAATCGTTGAGGACATTATCGGCTTGTCCTTCGCGATACGCCGCCGCCGTTCTAAAAGTTGCGCGGGCAAGAAGCTTAAGGCGGCAATGCCGTGATCGGCAAAACATCCCTCTCTGCGAACCTCGCTGCACGCCTGCGCAAGGCGGCGCGGCGCATGCGCGCCGAAGGAGAGAAAGCGTCCGCCGCCATCGAATTCGCGATGATCGCGCCCGTCTTCTTCCTGCTGCTCATGGGCATCATCGAGAACGGCGTGATCTACTTCGCCGGCTCGACGCTGCAATATGCCACCGACGACGCGGCGCGCTATGTGCGTACCGGTCAGGCGCAGGCCGCAAGCATGACGCAGGCGCAATTCCAGGCGCGCATCTGCAGCCACATCTCGTCGTTTCTCAACTGCAACAACCTGCAAGTCGATATGCAGGCCTACAGTGGATACACCAGCGCAAACTTTTCATCGCCGACCCTGCCATCGGGCGCCGTGAATCCCGCTCTCAACAACTACCAGCCCGGCGTCGCCTGCAACGTCGTGCTGTTGCGCACGTTCTACACATGGCGCGTCCTGACGCCGGTGTTGTCGACGTTTCTGACGAACATGACGACCGGCAACCACCTGATCACCGCCACCGCCGCATTCCGCAACGAACCCTTCGTCACGAATATCGCCGGATGTTGAGCTGGATCCGAAAATCCCTGCGCGCCAATGACGGCCTGGCGGCCGTCGAATTCGCGATGATCGCGCCCGTGATGATCGCGCTCTTTCTCGGCAGCATCGAGCTGACCGATGCACTTGACTGCAAGCAGAAGGTGACGGGGATGGCCAGCACGGCGGCCGACCTGATCGCGCAGGAAACGCTGGTCACGAGCAGCGACATCAGCAACGTGTTCTCGGCGATCAACTCGATCGTCTACCCCTATTCGACGACGGGCCTCAAGATCGTCGTCAGCAGCCTGGGCGACAACGGCTCGGGCGGCGGCAAGGTGCTGTGGAGTTGCGCGCAGAACGCCACGGCGCGCGTCTCAAACAGCACCGTGGCCGTGCCGTCGGGCGTCATCTCGACCGGCGGCAGCGTGATCCTGACCGAGGTGACCTATCCCTATACTTCGAAGATCGCCAAATACCTGTCGAGTTCGACCAATATGACGTCGTCTTTCTACGCCCGTCCGCGGCGCAGCACGACGATCACCGGACCGGGCAGCTGCCCTTAGTTTTTCTTTCGCTCTTCGCGAAGGCGCATCAGGCCTTCCTGTACCACGCTGGCGACGAGCTTGCCGTCGCGCGTGTAGAGCGAGCCGCGATTGAAGCCGCGCGCGCCCGATGAGCTGGGCGAATCCTGCGCATAGAGCAGCCAGTCATCCATCTTGAACGGGTGATGAAACCACATCGCGTGATCCAGGCTCGCCATCTGGATCGGCGAATTCCACGAGCGGCCATGCGGCAGCAGGGCGGTGTCGAGCAGCGACATGTCCGAGGCGTAGGCCAGCACCGATTGCTGCACGATGACGTCGTCGGGCACCGGCCCGGTGGCGCGGATCCAGACGTTGTCGAAGGGCTCGCGCGGCGTGCGGTTCATCCAGTTGTCGAGGATCACGGGACGCATCTCGATGGGGCGCGGGCGGCTCATCCAGGCCTTGGCGTCCTCGGGCATGTTCTCCATCCACTTCTTGCGCGCCTCATGCTCGTCGGCGAGGCTCTCCGGACCCGGCACGCGCGGCATGTCGAATTGGTGCTCGAGGCCCTTTTCGAAGGCCTGGAACGACGCCGCCAGCGTGAAGATCTGCTTGCCGTGCTGGATGGCGACGACGCGGCGTGAGGTGAAACTCGCGCCGTCGCGCGAGCGGTCCACCTCGTACAGTATGGGAACTTTGGGATCGCCGGCGCGCAGGAAGTAGGCGTGAAAGGAGTGGCAGACGCGCCCTTCGACCGTGCGGCTGGCCGCGACCAGGGCCTGACCCAGCACCTGACCGCCGAAGACGCGCTGCATGCGGTCTTCCGGGCTTTGACCGCGGAAAATATTTTCTTCGATCTTTTCCAGATCGAGAAGGTCGAGAACTTCCGCGATGGGAGTCTTGTCGGAGCTGGTCATTGCGCTCCCTTAGAGGCGCGCCGCGCGCGGTGCAAGACAGCTTTGGGGCGCCGCCGGCAGGTAATTTCTTTGCCTGCGTCCTTCATTCCGTCATAAAACTTAGGCACTTCCTTGCACACGGCAAAAATCCAGGGATTTCAAAGGACTTTCGATGGCCAACCTGCTTCTCGACAAGGCGGCGCACCAAAAGCCGGCGAACACCCGTCGCGGCGCCTTGGAACGTCTTTTTACCCTGATGTTTCAAGGGTTTGTCTACAACCAGATCTGGGAAGACCCGGCCGTCGATCTGGATGCGCTGGCCCTGAAGCCGGAGCACCGGCTGATCACCATCGCCTCGGGCGGCTGCAACGTCCTGAACTATCTTGCCGCCGATCCGGCGAAGATCATCGCCGTCGATCTCAATCCCAACCACATCGCGCTCACCAAGCTCAAACTGTCGGCGCTGGCCAACCTGCCCAGCCACGAGGATTTCTTCCGCCTGTTCGGCCACGCCAACGACAAGGCCAATCGCGCGGCCTACGACAAATTCCTCAGTCCGCTGCTGGACGACGTGACGCGCCTGTATTGGGACAAGCATGTTCCCTTGCGCGGCCGCCGCATCAACATGTTCGGCCGCAACCTCTATCGCTATGGCCTGCTCGGACGCTTCATCGGCATCCTCCACGCCGTCGCCAAGCTGCACGGCAAGAAGCTCGAGCCCATTCTTTCGGCGCGCACGCCGGCCGAACAGCGCCGTCTGTTCGAGCGCGATATCGCGCCGCTGTTCAACTACAAATCGATCAAGCTGCTCTCGAAAAGCCCGGTTTCATTATACGCTTTGGGCATTCCGCCGGCGCAGTACGACGAACTGGTGGCCGCTGGCGATCCCGTCGCGGTGCTGCGCGAGCGGGTCGAGCGGCTGGCCTGCGATTTTCCGATCAGCGAGAATTATTTCGCCTGGCAAGCCTTCGGCCGCGGTTACGACGTCGAGCACCGCGAAGCCGTGCCGGACTATCTGCGCCGCGAAACCTACGACGTCATCCGTACACGGACGGACAAGGTGGAGGTGCATCACGCCTCGCTGACCGATTTTCTCGAGGCCCAGCCGCCGCAATCCCTGCACCGTTATGTGCTGCTCGACGCGCAGGACTGGATGAACAAGGAACAGATCACGGCCCTGTGGCGCGAAATCGACCGCACCGCACACGCGCGCGACGCGCGGGTGATCTTCCGGACGGCGGGACCGGACTCGCCCCTGCCGCGAAAGCTGCCGCAGGACGTGCTGGCCCCCTGGACCTATCTCGAGCAGGAGAGCCGGACCTGGCACAGCAAGGACCGCTCCTCGATCTATGGCGGATTCCACGTCTATGCCCGCCGGCCCCTGTCCTGAGCGCGCGGCCGCAGCCATGACCGATCACGCCGCGTTGATGGACCAGGTCTACCGGCATCAACGCTATATCTATGATTTCACTAGAAAATATTACCTTTTCGGGCGCGACCGCCTGATCGCGGATCTGAAGCTCAAGCCGGGCGCGCGGGTCATCGAAATCGGCTGCGGCACGTCCCGCAACCTTATCCGGATCGCGCGGGCCTATCCCACCGCCCGGCTCTTTGGCCTGGACGCTTCGGCCGAAATGCTGCTGACGTCCCGCAAGGCGGTCGACCGGGCCGGTCTCAACGGCCGGATCAAGCTTGTTCAAGCGTATGCGGAGGACCTCACGCCGGCCCTATTCGGCGAGCAGGAGCCCTTTGATGCCGCCGTATTCTCCTATTCTTTGTCGATGATTCCCGATTGGAAACAGGCACTTAACGCGGCCCAGGCAGCGCTTGCAGCCGGCGGAAGGGTGCACGCGGTTGATTTCGGCGACCTCAAGGGGCTGGGTTCGCTCGGCGAACGCATTCTACGCCGCTGGCTTGGGTTATTTCACGTCGCACCGCGTGAAGAGCTGCTCAGGGCCATCGAGAGCGGCGGCGGCAACGCTGGTCTCTATCTACTGGTCGGCAGGTATGCCTTCGTCTGGTCGGCCGATCGGAACGATAAATTCTGGCTCGGCGACAGGCCGATTTGCTAACCAATTTCGGGGTTTCGACCGGTTACGGTCAAATAGGGTCCTGCAACGCGCCCGTCTGTTGCAGGGCAGTCACAGAGCGAACGTAAATCCGCCTGCCAGCATCGAAAAACGGCAGAATCCCAAATCAGTTGATGGAGACATCTGCAGCGGTGGCGGTTATAAGTTCGTAGTCGTCCGAACGTTTAGGTAGGGGGGTCCCTGCCCGTCGGTATTTGAAGCGAGGGTAGAAAATGAAACTTCGTTCGATCGCCTTGGTTGGCGTGGCTCTGGCGGCGCTAAGCGCTTCCCCTGCATTGGCCAACGATACGCAAGGTTGGTATCTCGGGCTTGGTGTTGGCTATGACCACATGCAGGCCATCCCCATTGTCACGGCGCCGCCGGGGTCCGTACATTCCAAACTTGAGCAACAGGATGGCGCCTTGGTTGCCGGCTCGTTCGGTTACAAGTGGGCCAACAATCTCCGGATGGAATTTGAGGTCGGCTACTCATCGCACGACCAGGTCGGGCACACTCCACCCTTCGTCGGCACGTTCAGCGGATCGAACACGCTCAAGTCGGCCCTCGTGAACGTCATTTACGACTGGAACCTCGGATCGCGCTGGAGCCTCTCGCTCGGTGGCGGTGTCGGCGCCGGTGCGTTGAATATGTCGATCGAGGATTCGTTGTTCCCGGGACTCAAGGTGCTCCGCGGACAGCATACCTCGTTCATGTGGCAGGGCATCGCCGGTTTGAACTACGAAGTCAGCCCCTCTCTCGAGCTGTTCGCGGACTATCGCTATCGCTCGGCTGAGGTCGACCATGGCTATGCGTCGGACTTCGCCGGTCTGACCCCCATCCATGTGGCGCAGGCCCAGGAACAGGTCGGCATGTTTGGCATCCGCTGGTATGTGGGCGTAGCCCCGCCGCCGCCGCCTCCCCCGCCGCCCCCGCCGCCGCCTCCCCCGCCGCTGCCTCCGCCGCCGATCAAGACGTTCATCGTCTTCTTCGACTTCGACAAGTCGAACCTGACGGACAAGGCGCAGGAAGTGGTTGCCGAGGCCGTGCGTACGGCCAAGGCGAACGGCTTCGTCAAGGTGCTGGTCACGGGCCACACCGACACGGTCGGTTCGGACAGCTACAACCAAGCGCTGTCGATCCGTCGCGCCCAGTCGGTCAAGGACGAAATGGTCCGCGAAGGCTTGGATGGCGGTGGCATCGAGATCGTGGGCAAGAGCTTCCACGATCCGCTCGTCCCGACCGGTCCGGGCGTGCGCGAGCCACAGAACCGCCGCGCGCAGATCGATCTGGGCGGCTAAGCGCCAGCAGCGCTTCAACCAATCGGAAAGGGCGGACCTCGCGGTCCGCCCTTTTCGTTTGTGCGCCGTTGCGCGCAAAAAAGCCCCGCGCTTGCGCGCGGGGCTTTTCTCGTTTCCAGACCTTTGCGGTCTACGGCGTGAATTTCAGGGTGATGACGCCGACACCGGCGGCGATGTTGAGGCCGGTATTGCCCTGCACGCTCAAAGGCTGCAGCGCGATCGACTTGCCCATGCCGCCGATCAGTACATTGGCGCCCAGCCCGACGCCGAACGTCGCGCCGGCGGTGGCGCCGGCATAGTCGCCCTCGAGCGCGCCGTGCCGGACGTCCGATGTCGGCGCCACAACCCCCCACACCAGCACCGCGGAGTCGGCGTAACCGATATCCAGGCCATATTTCGAAAACGTGCCGGTGTAATGCTCACCGATGCCGGTGCTGGTGCTGTAGGTGCACTTCAGTTCCTTCGAGGAACCGAAGATGAAGCCGAAACCGCTGCTGATATTGCAGGTCAGGCTTCCGACCTTGACGCCGGCCGGCGCCGCGGAGGCGACGACGACCGGGGCCTCCGGCGGGTCGTCCGGCTGCGGCGGCCGCGGTCTCGGCGTCACTTGCGGCGCCGCCTCGACCCCCTTGAAGGTGACATCGACGGCGACCGAGCAGCTATTGACCGGCGTCTCGGCGTCGGCGATCGGCACACCGGCGACGAAATCCTTCAAAGTGGGCTTTGCCGCCCCGTTTGCGGCCGCCAGGACGAGGTCGGCCGACTGGCAGAACCCGGCCGCGTCCTTGATGCGGCGAAGTTCGGCCTTGGAGGCCATGTTGGTCTTGAACAGGTTATAGGCGGCGTCGCCCTTCAAGCCGCCATAGATCCGCTTGAACATTTTCAGCAGGAGCGCGTCGGTGCCGCGCAACTCGCCGCCGAACGCGTTCCGGTAGGTATTGAAACCGCCGCGGGTGGCGTCGCCGCAGGTCAGGGCGGCGTCGACCAGCTGCTGGTCGACCACCGTGGTCTGGATCGCTGCCACTTCCGCAGGCTGCGCGCATTTCAGCTGCGGCCGGTGCGCGGCGTCAGCTTCACCAATCGACAGGGCGGCGACCGCGACCGCGCAAACGCCCACCTTCCATGCATTTCCCATGCTTTTTTCTGGCTCATTGTCTGGCTGCTGCGGGCACCATAGCATCGGCTTTTCGGTGCCGCTAATGCTTCACGCGTCCCATAGTTAAGGTTCCCGCGGCCGATGGCCCCCAAGAAAACGCGCAAGCCCGCCCCGTCCCTCGCTGTCGACCTCAAGGGCGAGAGCGTCCACTGGGACTTCCGCAACGCGATGTCCTATGGCGACTATCTGGGGTTGAGGGACCTTCTGGCCTGCCAACGGCCCCTCTCCGGCGCCCATGACGAGATGCTCTTCATCGTCATCCACCAGTCGAGCGAATTGTGGATCAAACTCTGCCTGCACGAGATCGCCGGCGCGATCCGCCAGATCCGCGCCGACGATCTGGGACCGGCCTTCAAGATGATGGCGCGCATCGCGCGGGTGCAGGCGCAATTGATCCAGTCCTGGGAGATCCTCTCCACGATGACGCCGTTCGACTATGCGAGTTTCCGCGACAGTCTGGGCCGCTCGTCGGGCTTTCAGTCGTACCAATACCGCATGATGGAGTATCGCCTCGGCAACAAGAACGCCGCGATGTCGCGGGTGTTCGAATCCGACAACGTACTCGCCGGCCAGGTGCGCGCGGCGCTGAACGAGCCCAGCATCTATGACGAGTCGCTGGCGCTACTGGCGCGGCGCGGACTCAAAATTCCGAAGAACAAGCTGAAGCGCGATTTTTCGCAGCCCTATGTCGCCGACCATCGCGTGACCGACGCCTGGCGCCATGTCTATCGCGACGCCGAGACGCATTGGGACCTGTACGAGTTGGCGGAAAAGCTGGTCGACCTGGAATACCGTTTCCATCTGTGGCGCTTCAGCCATATGAAAACCGTCGAACGCATCATCGGCTCGAAATCGGGCACCGGCGGGACCTCGGGCGTGAGCTACCTGAAGAAGGCGCTGGACCTGACGTTCTATCCGGAGCTCTGGGCGGTCAGGAGCGAGATTTAGGTGGGCGCTCTTTCGCATATCCGCGTGCTCGACCTGAGCCGCGTGCTGGCGGCGCCCTGGGCGACGCAGATTCTGGGCGATCTTGGCGCCGAGGTGATCAAGATCGAGAAGCCCGGAGAGGGCGACGAGACGCGCCATTTCGGGCCGCCATTTCTCAACGGCAAGGACGGCGCGCGCGGCGACGCGACCTATTTCCTGACCGCCAACCGCAACAAGAAATCGCTCACCATCGATCTGTCCAAGCCCGAGGGGCAAGCGCTGATCAAGCGGTTGGCGCGGCGCGCGCATGTCGTGGTGGAGAACTTCAAGACCGGTTCGCTGGCGAAATACGGCCTCGACTATGAAGGGCTGAAAGCCGAGAACCCGGCGCTGATCTATTGCTCGCTGACCGGCTTCGGCCATGACGGGCCCTACAAGGACAAGGCCGGCTACGACTATGTCATCCAGGGCATGGGCGGGCTGATGAGCGTCACCGGCCAGAAGGACGGCGAGCCGGGCGCCGAACCGATGAAGGTCGGCGTCGCCGTCAGCGACCTGGTGACCGGCCTCTACACCGCCATCGCCATTCTCGCCGCGGTGATACACCAGTCCCGGACGGGCGAGGGCCAGTCCATCGACATGGCGTTGTTCGATTGCCAGGTGGCGGCGCTGGCCAACCAGGCGACGAACTACCTGGCCGGCGGCATAGTGCCGGGGCGGCTCGGCAACGCCCATCCCAACATCGTGCCCTATCAGGTGTTCGCGACCGCGGACGGACATCTGATCCTGGCGACGTCCAACGATCACCAGTTCCGCCGTTTCGCCGCGGTGGCTGGCATCGCGGCGGTCGCGGCCGATCCACGCTACGCCGGCAATGCCGAACGCGTGGCGAACCGGCAGGCGCTGGTCGACATGCTGAAGCCGATCTTCACCAAGCGGACGACGGCGCAATGGACCCTCGATCTGGAGGCGGCGAATGTGCCCTGCGGCCCGATCAATCGCGTCGATGAGGTCTTCGCCGACCCGCAGGCGATCGCGCGCGGACTGACCGTCGTCATGAACCACGCCGCGGTGGGTTCCCTGGAACTGGTCGCCAGCCCGCTGCGCCTGTCGGCCACGCCGCCCGAATACCGCAACGCGCCGCCGCTGCTGGGGGAGCATACGGATGAAATACTCTCCGGCGTGCTTGAGCTTTCGGATGCGGAAATCGCGCGATTGCACGGCGCCGGTGTGGTTTAGGTTAAGCCTGTGCCGCTAAATCGGCGGCATCCCGCAACAAAGCCTTGAGCCTGAGCGTTCACACTTCGTCAGCAAGGCGAAATGCAATGCGCACCGGTCCTCTCGTTCTGATTGCCCTCTCGGCGGCGTTTGCCGCCATCGGGCCTGCGTCCGCGGCGCGCCTCGTCATGCCGGACAACAATCCCGCACCTTATGCCGCCTATGCCTCGAAGGCGATCGAGCAGCCCTGGAGCCCGCAGCGCCCAGAGATGGAACTGCACGAGCAGCCTTTCGGCGAGCTTATCGCGGCGCGGCTTGGGTTTGCCCAGGGCAGCGCGGAACTGTTCCGCTATCGCCTGGAAAACGCGCCTTCGACCCGCACCCAGCTTGACGGCATGATCGATGGCGGCGGGATCAAATTGAAGCTGACCTGGTAGGCGCTTTCCACTCCTGCATGTTTGGCGTATGGAGCCTGCCGGCGGGCCATTCCGCCATGCTGCGGGGCCTTGAAAATCATGTCTTATAAAGTGGCGGTGGCCGGCGCGACCGGGAATGTCGGCCGCGAGATGCTGAGCGTCCTGGCCGAGCGCGAATTTCCCTACAGCGAAGTCGTGGCGCTGGCCTCGCCGCGCTCCAACGGCACCGAGGTCTCGTTCGGCGAAGGGGTGCTGAAGGTCAAGGCGCTGGAGTATTACGACTTCAAGGGTACGGACATCGTGCTGATGAGCGCCGGCAGCGCCGTGTCGAAGATCTGGTCGCCCAAGATCGCGGCGCAAGGCGCCATCGTGATCGACAATTCCAGCGCCTGGCGCATGGACCGCGACGTGCCGCTGATCGTTCCTGAAGTGAACGCCGATGCGCTGAACGGCGGCTTCAAGAAAGGCATCATCGCCAACCCGAACTGCTCGACGGCGCAACTGGTCGTGGCGCTCAAGCCGCTGCACGATTTCGCCAAGATCAAGCGCGTCGTGGTTTCGACCTATCAATCGGTGTCCGGCGCCGGCAAGGATGCCATGGACGAGCTGTTCCGCCAGACCCGCGCCGTGTTCGTCGCCGATCCGATCGAGGTGGAGAAATTCACCAAGCAGATCGCCTACAACGTCATCCCGCATATCGACGACTTCCTGGATTCCGGCCTGACCAAGGAAGAGTGGAAGATGATGGTGGAGACGCAGAAGATCCTCGATCCCGACATCCAGCTGACCGCGACCTGTGTGCGCGTGCCGGTGTTCATCGGCCATTCCGAAGCCGTGACCGTCGAGTTCGAAAACCCGATCACGGCGGACAAGGCGCGCCAGCTGCTGCGCGCGGCGCCGGGCGTGCTGGTCGTCGACAAGCGCGAGGACGGCGGCTATGTCACGCCGGTCGAATGCGCCGGCGAGGACGCGACCTTCGTCAGCCGCATCCGCAAGGATCCCACGGTCGAGCACGGGCTGTCGCTGTGGATCGTGTCGGACAATCTGCGCAAGGGCGCGGCGCTCAACGCGGTGCAGATCGCCGAGAGCCTGATCAACCGCAAATTGCTCAAGAGGGCCGCGTGATGGCCAAGGGCTACTGGATCGCGCGCGTCGATGTGAAGGACGCGGACGAATACAAGAAGTATGTCGAAGGCACGGCCGCCGCCTTCCAGAAATACGGCGCGAAGTTCCTGGCGCGGGGCGGCCGCAGCGAGGCCATGGAAGGAACGGCGCGGGCGCGCAATGTCGTCATCGAGTTCGACAGCTTGGAACGCGCGGTAAAGTGTTTTCGCTCGCCGGAATATCAACGGGCGCGGGCTTTTCGCGTGCCGGCAGCGGACGGCGAGATCGTCATCGTCGAGGGGGTGGCGTGACGCCGCAAGCCTTCGCCGCGCTGGTGCAGCGCTTTGGCGCCGCCGCGACGGCGGGCGACGGCAAGGCGCTGGCGGAATGCTTCACCGCGGACGGCGTCTATCACGACTATATCTACGGCCCGCATGTGGGCCGCGCCGCGATCGCCGACATGCTGGAGAATCTCTTCCACCGCGACGCGGCGGAGTATGACTGGACGTTCTACGATCCCGTCACCGATGGGCGGATCGGTTACGCCCATTCGCTGTCGACTTTCATCTCCAAAGTCCCCGACTATCTGGGCCGCGAGATCGTGATCGACGGCACCAGCCGCTTCGTTCTGAAAGACGGGTTGATCGGCGCCTATCATGAGAGCGTCAACGGCGGCGTGGCGCATGCGCAACTGGGGCTGGCGCCCGAACGCATGGCCAAGGTCATGGCGCGCTGGGCCAAGCGACTGAAAGAGCGGCCGGACGTGGAATCCTATGCCGCAGCGGTCCGGGCGCGTTACGCCAAAGGCTGACTTCCGCCCGCAAGGCCTCAGGCGCTAGTGTCCGGCCAGCCAGTATTCGGGGGGTTCCATGACGTCCATCCGGCCGCGCCGGTCCGTTCTCTACATGCCGGGGTCGAATGCCCGGGCGCTGGACAAGGCTCGCACGCTGCCCGCCGACGCGCTCATCCTCGACCTGGAAGACGCGGTGGCGCCCGACGCCAAGGAGTTGGCGCGGAGCCAGGTCTGCGACGCGGTCAAGGCAAAGGGCTTCGGCAAGCGCGAGATCATCATCCGGATCAATGGCCTTGCCACGCCATGGGGCGAAGCGGACCTGGCGGCGGCGGCGGATGCCGGGCCGGACGCCATCCTGGTGCCGAAGATTTCCTCGGCCCGGGAACTGAATGTGATCGAAGCCAAGCTGGGCGGCGCCGACGCGGCCATCGCGGTTTGGGCGATGGTGGAGACGCCGCTGGCGATCCTGAACATCGCGGCGATCGCGGGTGCGGGCGGGCGGCTCGCCTGTTTCGTGATGGGCACCAACGATCTGGTCAAGGAAATCCGCGGCGTTCACACCCAAGACCGGATGAACCTGGCGGCGGCTCTGAGCCTTTGCGTGCTGGCGGCGCGGGCCAACGGACTCGCCGCGATCGACGGCGTCTACAACGACATCCAGAATGCCGACGGCTTCGAGGCGACCGCCGAGCAGGCCCGCGCCTTCGGCTTCGACGGCAAGACGCTGATCCATCCGACGCAGATCGAACCGTGCAACGCGGTGTTCGCGCCGTCGGCGGAGGACGTCGAGGCGGCGCGCAAGCTGATCGCGGCCTTCGAACTGCCGCAGAACAAGGGCAAGGGCGCGATCAAGCTTGACGGACGCATGGTGGAATTGCTGCACGCCGATATCGCCCGCGGCACGGTCGCCATGGCCGACGCCATCGCGGCGCTGGAGGCGGCATGAACACGAAGACCGCCGCCGGCAACTTCTTCGAGGACTTCCATGTCGGGCAGAAGATCGCGCATGCCACGCCGCGCACGCTGAGCCATGGCGATCAAGCGCTGTATCAGGCGCTGTACGGATCGCGTTTCGCGCTGCAATCCTCGGACGTCTTCGCGCAATCCTGCGGCTTGCCGAAGAGCCCGCTGGACGATCTGCTGGTGTTCCACACGGTGTTCGGCAAGACCGTGCCGGACATCTCGCTGAACGCGGTGGCCAATCTGGGCTATGCCGAGGGGCGTTTTCTCAAGCCCGTCTATCCCGGTGAGACGCTGTCGGCACATTCGGAAGTCATCGGTCTCAAGGAGAACTCCAACCGGCAGACTGGCGTCGTTTATGTCCGCACCCACGGCCTGAACGAGAAGGACGAGCAGGTCCTCTCCTATGTGCGCTGGGTGATGGTGCGCAAGCGCGATCCGGAGGCTGCCGTCGCCTCTGCCGTGGTGCCGAAACTGGCCGAAAGCGTCGCGGTCGCGGATCTGCACGTGCCCATGCATCTGAACTTCGACACGCTGTTCGAACCGGTGCAATCGGGCGGCAAGCATCTGTGGGACGACTACGCGATCGGCGAGAAGATCGACCATGCCGACGGCGTCACGGTGGAGGAGGCCGAGCACATGATGGCGACGCGGCTCTACCAAAACACGGCGCGGGTGCATTTCAACCAGTTCGCCGAAGGCCAGGGCCGCTTCGGCCGGCGCCTGATCTATGGCGGGCATGTCATCAGCCTGGCGCGGGCGATTTCGTTCAACGGGCTGGCGAACGCGTTCACCATCGCCGGGATCAATGGCGGACGGCACGTGGCGCCGCTGTTCGCCGGCGATACGGTGTTCGCCTGGAGCCAGGTGCTGGACAAGCAGATGCTCGCGCATCGCAAGGACGCCGGCGTGCTGCGCCTGCGGCTGGTGGCCACCAAGAACCTGCCCTGCGCCGGATTTCCGGACAAGGACGACGCCGGCGCCTATCCGGAGAATGTCGTTCTCGACTTCGACTATTGGGCGGTCATGCCACGCGCATGAGCCTTTTGACGCGCTATCGCGCCGCCATCGCCAAAGGTGAGCTGAAGGACGATCCGGCCCAGGAGCGGGCGGTGGCGCGGCTGCAGGCGCTGGCGCGCGCATTGAAGGCCTATCGTCCGGGCCGGCGGCTGTTCTTTGGCGCCAATCCGCCGCCGCGCGGGCTCTATTTGTGGGGCGATGTCGGGCGCGGCAAGTCCATGCTGATGGACTTGTTCTTCGACGAGGCGCCGGTGGCGCAAAAGGTCCGCGTGCACTTCAATGAGTTCATGGTCCAGACTCATGCGCGCATCCATGAGGAGCGCCAGCGCGCCGGCAGCAGCGATCCGATCCCGCCGGTGGCGCGCGAGATCGCGGACGCCGCGCGGCTGTTGTGCTTCGACGAGTTCCAGGTGACGGACGTCGCCGACGCGATGATCCTGGGCCGGCTGTTCGAGCAGCTGTTCGAGCGCAAGGTCGTCATCGTGGCGACTTCCAACACGGCGCCGGACCGACTGTATGAGGGCGGGCTCAACCGGCAACTGTTCCTGCCCTTCATCGAGGCGTTCAAGCAGCGGCTCGATGTCGTCGAGCTGGACGGTCCGGTGGATTACCGGCTGCATCGGTTGTCCGGACTCAGCGTCTATCTGCATCCGCTCGGCCCCGCGGCCAATGCCGCGATGGACGCGGCCTGGCTGCGCCTGACGGACCGCAAGCTGGGCGCGCCGCAGAGCCTCACGGTCCTGGGGCGCACACTGCAAGTACTGCAGGCCGCCAGGGGCGTGGCGCGCTTTGCCTTCGACGAGTTGTGCGCCCGGCCGCTGGCCGGCGCGGATTATCTCGCCATCGCGCACGGCTTTCACACCGTACTCATCGACCGCATTCCGATTCTGAGGCCGGACCAGCGCAACGAGGCGCGGCGCTTCGTCCTTTTGATCGACACGCTGTACGACGAGGGCGTCAAGCTGATCTGCTCGGCGGCCGCGGCGCCGGAGATGCTTTATGCCGCCGGCGACGGCGTGGAGGCATTTCGCCGCACGGTATCGCGCCTGCATGAGATGCAGAGCGAAGACTATCTCAAGCGCGGCCATGGGACGCACAGCGATGTTTCGGGTTAGGCTGCCAACGCCATGACGCGCGACCTGCTCACCGTGTTCGGCTTTCTGGTGATGGCGATTCTGGTCTATCGCTATCACCGCGCCATCGGCGACGCGCTGCGCCGCTTCGATCAGCGCAACGTCAAGCGCATCCGCGACCAGGAAGCAGAGAAGGCCGATCCGCTGGCGCATTTCAAGCACACGCTGCGCACGGCCGAGGAGCAGGTCGAAGCAGTGAGCGAAATCACGGCCCTAGACGAAAGGCTGGGAACGCCGGTGACGCGCTATGTCTTCGAAGGCCAGCATTTCGGCACGCGCTGGGAAGCGGACAACGCCCGCGCCGAAAAAATCCGCGCCATCGCGCGCGGCTACTACATGGAACTGCCGACCGCGCTCGCCGAACGGCGCGGCAGCGAAACACTGCACTGATTTTCGGC
Source organism: Rhizomicrobium sp. (assembly GCA_036512455.1). GTDB lineage: Bacteria > Pseudomonadota > Alphaproteobacteria > Micropepsales > Micropepsaceae > Rhizomicrobium. The sequence continues at coordinate 75,666 of DATCAT010000064.1, read as the reverse complement.
GCGCGACCTCGCGGTTGCGCTCATGCCGCTTCGCCCTTCATCAACCTTGGCAGACGCCCGACGTCGCCGCCGGCGTGGCGCATGAAGAAGCGGCGCGCGGGGCCGATGGAATCCACGATCCCCATGCCGAGATCGCGCAACAGGCGGATCGGCGCGATGTCATTGGAGAACAGGCGATTGAGGCCGTCGGTCGCGACCGAAAGCGCGAAAGAATCGAAGCGGCGCCAACGTTCGTATTTCCGCAGGACGTCGAGCGCACCGATGTCGAGGCCGAGGCGGGCGGCATCGAGCAGCACTTCGGTGAGGGCGGCAGCATCCTTGAGGCCGAGATTGAGGCCCTGCCCCGCGATCGGATGAATGCCATGCGCGGAGTCGCCGGCAAGTGCGAAACGCGGCTTCACGAAGCCGCGCGCAAGGTGGAATTTCAAGGGATAGGACCAGCGCGGGCCGGCGGCCCTGGTCGCGCCCAGATGCGTGCCGAAGCGGCGCGCGATCTCCTCGTCGAATTCCTCGGCGTCCAGCTTCATCATCGCCGGTGCGAGTTTTTCGTTTTCCGTCCACACCAAAGATGAACGGTTTCCGGTCATGGGCAATATCGCGAACGGCCCGGAGGGAAGGAAATGTTCGTAGGCGACGCCGTTGTGCGGCTTCTCGTGCTCGACGGTGGCGACGATGCCCCATTGCGGATAGGCCCAGGAGATCACTGAGAGGCCCATCAGATCGCGCATCGGCGAGTCGCGGCCGTCGGCGGCGACGGCGAGCGCGGCGCGAACCGTCTCGCCATTGGCCAGCGTCGCCGTGATGCCGTGCGCGCCCGCATCGAGATCGGTCAGCGCCGCCGGCGCGACCAGGCGCAGGTTCGGCAGCGTCGCGGCCACGGCGAACAGGCCGGCGCGGATATGGCGGTTCTCGACGATGTGGCCGAGCGAGGGCGCCCCGACTTCGGCCGAATCGAAATGCAGCGAGAAGGGCGACGGCTCGCCGTTCAGCCGGCCGTCGGTGACCAGGATGTCGTTGATGGGCTGGGCGTCTGGCGCCAGGTGCTCCCACACGCCGAGGGCCTGGAACAGGCGCACCGAGGCATAGGCGAGCGCGCTGACGCGGCCGTCGAATTTGGCATCGAGCACGGCGGCCTGTGGCACCGGGTCGGCCACGACAACATCGAGGCCGCCCTTAGCCAGCGCGACGGCGAGCGTCAGGCCGACCATGCCGCCGCCGCCGATGATGATGTCGCATCTGCTCATGGGCGAAGCCTAGGGCACGAAAGCGACGTTGAAATATTATTTTTCGCTATTCGAACCTCCAAAATTTGATACCCCCTCCCCCCTGCTGGATCCAGGTCCGGTGGGGTGGTGGGGCCAAAGCCCAAGGGCTTGATCATTGTTTTCAGGATTCGACCAATCCGCCGTCCCCCGCCCTGCGCCACCCGAAACTTTATTGCGGAATTGAACCCGCGTTTCGCGATTTTTTTTTGGCGACGATCGACCTCCCAGGACCGCATTCCGAAAGTTGGTTAGAGGTATATAATCCTTTCAATCTTGCATTTCAAGGCCCGCACGAAATGTGGGCAAATTCACCGCTTCGCCCAAATAACCGGCATTTTGAATGGAAAGATTCGGTGCCGGCTGCGCCGTTTGGCAAAAATATCAAATGATTTCAATGGCCCGCCATTTCGCTGCATCGCGGCACGTTTCTTGATGAAGTGTTAACGCCTGGGGGGTGTCCGGGCGGTTCAACCATGGAAGGACGACAGATGAAGCTGATCACGGCGATCATCAAACCCTTCAAGCTCGACGAAGTCCGGGAGTCGCTGTCGGCGCTCGGCGTTCAGGGCATGACGGTGACGGAGGTCAAGGGATACGGCCGGCAAAAGGGTCATACGGAAATCTATCGCGGGGCGGAATACGCCGTGAGTTTCCTGCCCAAGCTCAAAATCGAAGTCGCCGTCAAAAGCGAGATGGCCGAAGCGGTGATCGAGGCGATCACCTCCAAGGCCAAGACCGGCCAGATCGGCGACGGAAAAATCTTCGTCACGCCGCTCGAACAGGTCGTGCGCATCCGTACCGGTGAAACAGACGGCGACGCGCTGTAGGGGCGCTGCGTGTTTTTGGGATCAATCAAGGGGAGCTTGAAATGAGTTATTCGACTTTGAAGCGAGTGGGGCTCGGCGCAATCGCCAGCCTGGGCGCGTTTGCGCTGACCACAGGTTCGGCGCTGGCGGCGGCGCCGCCGCCCGATCCGCTGAATTCCGGCGACACAGCGTGGATGATCACCTCCAGCGCACTGGTGCTGCTGATGACCATTCCGGGCCTGGCGCTGTTCTATGCCGGCATGGTGCGCAAGAAGAACATCCTGGCGACCGCGGCGCAGAGCTTCGGCGCCACCTGCATCATCACCGTGCTGTGGATGGTCGTCGGCTATTCGGTGGCCTTCACCAACAACGCCGACAGCCACCTCAACCAGTTCATCGGCAGCTTCAATTCCTTCATGTTGGGGAACATGACGCTCAAGTCGATCAACCCGCTGGCCGGCACGATACCGGAATCGGTCTACATGTTCTTCCAGATGACCTTCGCGATCATCACCCCGGCGCTGATCGCCGGCGCGATCGCCGACCGCATGAAGTTCTCCGCCTTCATGTGGTTCATGTCGCTGTGGCTGCTGCTGATCTATTGCCCGATCGCCCATTGGGTATGGGGCGGCGGCTTCCTCGGCACTTGGGGCGCGCTCGACTATGCCGGCGGAACGGTGGTGCATCTCAATGCCGGTACCGCCGGCCTGGTCGCCTGCCTGATGCTGGGCAAGCGCGCGGGCTACGGCACCGAGAACATGGCGCCGCACAACCTCTTGTTCGCCCTGATCGGCGCTTCGCTGCTCTGGGTCGGCTGGTTCGGCTTTAACGCCGGCTCGGCCGTGACGGCCGGCTACAATGCCGGCATGGCGGCGGCGGCGACGCAGATCGCCACCGCGGCAGCGGCGCTGGCCTGGATGTTCGCCGAATGGATCGTCAACCGCAAACCGTCGGTGCTCGGCATGATCTCGGGCGCGGTGGCGGGACTTGTCGCGATCACGCCGGCGTCAGGCTTCGTCAATGCGCAGGGCGCGCTGTGGATCGGCCTCGCGGCCGGCGTGGTCTGCTACTTCTCATCGGTCTGGGTGAAGAAGTGGCTGGGTTATGACGACGCGCTCGACACCTGGGGCGTGCACGGCGTCGGCGGCGCGCTCGGCGCCATGATGACCGGCATGTTCGCGTCGAACGCCATCAATCCGCTGGCCAAGGGCTGGCTGATCGATGGCAATATCGGCCAGATGTGGATCCAATTCGAAGATGTCGGGATCGTGTTCCTCTATTGCGGGCTGGGCACCTTCATCATCCTGAAGGTGATCGACATGATCATCGGTCTGCGGGTCTCCCGCGAGGTCGAGGTCGAGGGTCTCGACATCAACCTGCACGGAGAATCGGTGCACGGCTGATCCCCCGTGTAACGACGTCTCCTCCTCAACTGGGGCGCTCCGAAAGGGGCGCCCTTTTTGTTTCAGAAGTCAGGGATCAGGTATCAGGGATCAGATTGCAGTTGTAATGTCCGCAGCTGATACCTGATACCTGATCCCTGATACCCGATGCCTCTCTTCCCCGGCCGCCTGTCCGAACTTCCGCCGTCGGCGTTTGCCAAGCTTGCGACGCTGCTCGATCCCGTGACCCCCGGTCTGCCGCCGATCAGTCTGGCGGTGGGCGATCCCAATGGGGCGGTGCCGGGGTTTGTCGGCGAGGCGCTGGCGAAGCATGCGAAAGACTTCGGGATCTATCCGCCGATCAACGGCAGCGCCGATTGGCGCGAGGCGGCGGCGGCGTGGCTGACGACGCGGTTCAAGCTGGCGGCGGGCTCGATCGATCCGGACAAGAACCTCTTGCCGCTGAACGGCACGCGCGAAGGGCTGTTCCTGGCACTGTTCACGGTGATGCCGGACGCCAAGGCGGGGCAGCGGCCGGCGGTGCTGATCCCCAATCCGTTCTACCAATGCTACGCGGCGGCGGCGCTGTCGGCTGGGGCTGAGCCGGTATTCGTGCCGGCCACGGCGGCGACGGGTTTCCTTCCCGACTACGCTTCGCTGCCGCCGGCGCTGCTGGAACGGACGGCGGCGGTTTACATCTGCTCGCCGTCCAATCCGGAAGGCGCCTGCGCCGGCGCGGAATATTGGCGCACTCTGTTCGCGCTGGCGGATAAGTACGACTTCGTGGTGTTTGCGGACGAATGCTATGCCGACATCTATCTGAACCGACCGCCGGTGAGCGCCCTGCCGACGCGTGGGAGCCCATATGAAAAACTGCTGACCTTTCATTCGCTGTCGAAGCGCTCCGGCCTGCCGGGCCTGCGGTCCGGCATCGTCGCGGGCGACGCGAAGCTGATCGAGCGCTTCCGCCAGTTCCGTAATTATGCCGGGCCGCAGGTGCCGCTGCCGATCATCGCAGCCTCGGCGGCGGCATGGCGCGACGAAGCGCATGTCGCCGTCAATCGCGCCGGCTACCAAGAGAAATTCCGCATGGCGCAAAGGATGCTCGGCAACCGCGCCGGTTTTCGCGTGCCGGAGGGTGGTTTCTTCCTCTGGCTCGATGTCGGAAACGGCGAAGACACGGCACTGAAATTGTGGCGCGACGCGGGGGTACGCACGCTGCCCGGCGCCTATATGGGACGAGAATCTGAAGCCGGAAAAAGCCGCACAAACCCTGGGTTTTCCTACATCCGCGTGGCGCTCGTTAACGACCTGTCAACCATTATGACGGCACTCGAAAGGATGATCCCAGTGCTGGAGAAAAAATGAGCCAAGCGGCGCGGCGCGTAACGGCAGGCGGCGTGTATCAACCACGCTCGCGCGGCGCGGCGATGAGCGATGCGCTGGCCGATGCGCGGCGCTCGCTGGCGCGGCTGATGCGGCTGGTGATGATGCGCGGCGCGGGGGCGTTGCTGTTCGTCGCCGCCGGCGCGGCACTGATCGCGCTGCTGTCCTACGATTCCCACGATCCCAGCTTGAACAACGCGACGGGGGCGGAGACCTCCAACCTGCTCGGCGGGCTGGGCGCGATGGCGGCCGATATCCTGCTGCAGGCTTTCGGCATCGCGGCGCTGAGCGCGCTGGCGCCGCCGCTGGTGTGGGGCGTGCGCGCCCTGCGCGGCCGGTATTTGAGTCATACGATGTGGCGCGCCTTCGCCTGGCCGCTGGGCAGCGTGCTGACGGCGGCGGGGCTCGGCGTCTTTCCGGCCTTCCTGTCCTTGCCGGCCGGCACGGGCGGGCTGATCGGCATCGCGGTCGCGGCGCTGTCGGCGCATGTCGGCCAGGTCTATGGCCAAGGCTGGATCGCGATCGCGATGCCGTTGCTGCTGCTGCTCGCGGGTCTGCCGCTTTCGTTCCTGGCGACCGGCATACGCTTGCGGCCGTTGCTGCGCGGCATGGCGAACGTGCCGGCCGCGTTCCTGTGGGCCGGATCGCTGCTCCGGATTCCGAGCTTCTCGTTCCGCAAGGCGCGCGACTATGACGAGGACGATCACGAACCTGAGCTGGACGACGAGTCCGAAGACGAAGCCTATGCGCTGAACATGGCGCCCGAGCCGATCGCCGCGGCGCGGCTGGCCGAGCGCCGCGAGAGCCGCGTCAAGCGCGAAGAAGCCCGCCGCGCCGCGACAACGCCCAAGCGGGCGCGCCAGCCGGCGCTGGACCTGGTCTCGGGCGAGTATCAATTGCCGGCGCTGAGCCTTCTGGCCGAGCCCATCGTCGTGCACGACGCCGCCGCCTTGTCGGACGAGGCGCTGGAAGAAAACGCCCGCATGCTGGAAGCGGTGCTGGCCGATTTCGGCGTCAAGGGCCGCATCATGGCGGTGCGTCCCGGCCCGGTCGTGACGCTGTACGAATTCGAGCCGGCGGCGGGTGTGAAATCGAGCCGCGTGATCTCGCTCTCCGACGACGTGGCGCGCTCGATGAGCGCGGTGGCGGCGCGCATCGCGGTGATCCCGGGGCGCAATGTGATCGGCATCGAGCTGCCCAATCACCTGCGCGAGACGGTGTACCTGCGCGAACAGCTGTCGAGCGTGGAATACGACAAGGCGCGCGCGCCCTTGACGCTGGCGCTGGGCAAGACCATCGGCGGCGAACCGGTGATGGCCGACCTCGCCAAGATGCCGCATCTGCTGGTCGCCGGCACGACGGGTTCGGGCAAGTCCGTCGGCCTCAACACCATGATCCTGTCGCTGCTCTACCGCATGCCGCCGAGCCAGTGCCGCATGATCATGATCGATCCCAAGATGCTCGAGCTGTCGGTCTATGACGGCATTCCGCACCTGCTGTCGCCGGTGGTCACCGATCCGCGCAAGGCCGTGGTGGCGCTGAAATGGGCGGTGCGCGAGATGGAAGACCGTTACCGCAAGATGTCCAAGCTGGGCGTGCGCGGCGTCGAAGCCTTCAACGACCGCATCAAGAAAGCCAAGGACAAGGGCGAGCAGCTCAAGCGCACGGTGCAGACCGGCTTCGACCGCGAGACCGGCAAGCCGGTCTACGAAGACGAGCTCTTGGAACTGGAATTCATGCCGTTCATCGTGGTGGTGGTCGACGAGGTCGCCGACCTGATGATGATTTCCGGCAAGGAAATCGAAGGCGCGGTGCAGCGCCTGGCGCAGATGGCGCGCGCGGCCGGCATCCACCTGATCGCGGCGACGCAGCGGCCGTCGGTCGATGTCATCACCGGCACGATCAAGGCGAATTTCCCGACGCGCATTTCCTTCCAGGTCACCAGCAAGATCGACAGCCGCACCATCCTGGGCGAACAGGGCGCCGAGCAGCTGCTCGGTCAGGGCGACATGCTCTACATGATGGCCGGTGGCCGCATCCGCCGCATCCACGGCCCGTTCGTCACCGACCACGAAGTCGAGGACGTGGTGCGCTTCCTGAAGACGCAAGGCACGCCGGAATATCTCGACGCGGTGACCGAGGAGCCGGACGAAGAGAGCGACGATCCCTACGCGCTGATGGGCGAAGGCGGCGGCAATTCCGGCTCGGGCGATGATCTCTACGACAAGGCGCTGGCGCTGGTGGCGCGCGAACGCAAGGCGACCACGAGCTACATCCAGCGGCGGCTGCAGATCGGCTACAACCGCGCCGCCAGCCTGATCGAGCGCATGGAGCAGGACGGCGTCGTCTCGCGGCCCAATCATAAGGGGCTTCGCGAAGTGCTATTGCCGGATCACGGCGAAGAGTAAGCCGTCCAGCTCTTCCCGATTTTCTCCGCCAACGCCGCGACATCCACCGACGCGGTCGTATCCACTTCGATCACCGTGCCGATGCCGAGGGGGCGGCCGAATTGGGTGGTGACGTCGGCTTGGGTGATGGCGCCAGCATAATGTGCCGGGTGATGATCGGGGCGGGCGGCGCGGGCGGCGAAGCGGCGCACGACCTCTTGCGGCGGGCAGCGGCAATAGATTTCGACGATCTGGCCGCCGAGCCCCGCGATGCGGCCGCGCTCGTAATCGCTGTCGAAATGGAAATTGGCTTCCAGCACGAGGCGCGGGATGTGCGGCGCCAGCGCCCAAAGCACCTCCCAGGAGGCGGCGCCGATGCGCTGGGTCGCTGCTGCGTCACCGCGCACGCCACCGAGCGCGTCGAACAGCGGCTCCTTGATGTCATCCTTGCTGATGAGGGCGAAGCCGAGCGCTTTTGCCAGCGGGCGGGCGAGCGTGGTCTTGCCCGCACCCGGCGGGCCCGAAACCAGGACGATCCGAGATTCGCCGGCCATGAACGGATGATAGGATAGAACGCGGCGGAGGGAAGCGGGGCGGAAGAAGGGCTGCATTTCCGCCGCGTTGCGGGTTACAGTCGCGGCAGACGCCCGGAGAAAGTTCATGTCCTATATCGAAAAGTCGCTTGGCCAGGGCGAGGTGCTGATCGCGCGGGCGCATTTCCACTGGTGGTACAGCATGAAGGCCTGGCTGGCGCTGATCTTCTTAGGGTGGTGCATCATCGGCATCGTCATCTTCGTCGGCATGATGGTGAAGAAATGGACGACCGAGATCGGCGTGACGACGCATCGCTTCGTCGAGAAGCAGGGCCTGTTCACGCTCAGGACCTTCGAGGTGGCGCTGCCCAATATCGAGGGCGTGACGCTGACGCAGTCTTTCTGGGGCCGCATCCTGGGCTATGGCCATTTGCGCATCGAAGGCACCGGCGTCGATCACATCGACCTGCCCAGCATCGGCGATCCCTTCGCCTTCCGCGCCGCGATCGAGACGGCGAAATCGGGCGTTCAGACGCATTAGGCGCGGAGGCTTCGGTGCGGCGCTCCGCCTTGGTACTCGCGGCATTGCTCCTGAGCGGGACGCCGGCGGCGGCGTCCTGGGCGCTCCGCCTGACCGGCGTCACTGCCGACACGGCGCTGGACCTGCGCACAGAGCCCGACGCCGCCTCCGCCAGCGCCGGGACGCTGCCCGCTGACACCCGCGACATCACGGTCGTGGCCGTCGCCGACGAAGGCGTCGACTGGGTAAAGGTCGAGAAAGGCGCCGTCAGCGGCTGGGTGGACGCGAAATTCCTGCGCTACGCGAACGACCTGCCGGTGCGGCTGGAATGCAAGGGTCCCGATCCGTCCTGGTCCCTCAGCCTCGGCTTTCAGAACGCGCTGGCGGATTTGCCGACTGTCGGCCCGACCCATTTCGCGCTGGAGCAGCCGTCGACCACGTCCACACGGCGAACGCTGTGGCTGATGACGGGCTCGCCGACGCGATTCGTCATGATCGACAAAAGGGTTTGCTCGGACGGAAGGTCGGGTACGAAATACCCCTATTGGATGGCCGCGGCGATGCAGGGATATTTCGTCGAGGGCTGCTGCAAGTAGCGGCGCGGCCTCTGTCAAAGAGCGGATTTTCGGTATGATGGCTTACACCCGACCGGAGATTTTCATGCGCACCGCCCTTATCCTCGCCGCCGCCCTGCTGGCGGCTTCCGCGGCGCAGGCCGCCGACGCCAATAACGGCAAGACGATCTTCGGCCGCTGTGCCATTTGCCACACGGTGGACAAGGGCGGCGCCAACGGGCTGGGGCCCAACCTGTTCGGCGTCGCAGGCCGCAAAGCCGCCGCACTGCCCAACTACATGTATTCGGGCGCGTTGAAGGGTTCGGGCATCACATGGACAGGCGACAAGCTCAAGGCCTGGATTTCCGCGCCGGCGCGGCTGGTGCCGGGCACCAAGATGGCGTTCGGCGGCATTTCCAATCCCGGCCAGGTGGACGACGTCGTCGCCTATCTCGGCACGCTGAAGTAATCGCGCTGGCGGCCCTGCTGGGCGCGAACGGCTGCGCCAGCGCCAAGCCACCCGCCGCGCCGCCCGATCCCAACCTGACCTGCCGCCTCAGCCATCCGGCGACCTATGTCGACTCGCTGAAGACGCTGCCGCCCGCGATACAAGCCCAACTCAAGACGATGGCGGGCGCGATGGCCGATCGCGGCGAGTTCTTCAACGCGGGCGATGTCGTCAGCAGGCCGGCGCCGTTCAACCGCTTTATCCGCGGCGGCAACGCCGGCGGATACTGGTTCGTCTGGTACGAGCATGGCGGCATCGCCTATTGGCATCAGATCGCGATCTTCCGGCTCGATGCGCCGGACGCCCCGCTGACCGTCGTCAGCCAGCGGGCCACGGATCGCGATCTGTGCGCAGAGACCGACCGGCTGCTTGGCGCGCCGCCAACGCGCGGCTAGTCCGGATGCGGCGGAATGACGCGGACTAGTGAGAAATGCTGCGCTGCAACCAAATAAGCCGAGGGATTCGCTCGCCTTGTTTCCCCAGCGAAACCGGAATGACGGTTCGTTGACAGTGCGGGGGGCCGGTCCTAGTTTTTGCGCCGCACAAAAGAGGGCGGCTACCAAAAAACGCGGGGCGCACACGCGCATCCCAAGCTAAACCAACCGCCTTCGTTCAGGGATCTTTGCCGTCATGAAAGTACTGGTGCCCGTCAAGCGGGTGATCGACTACAACGTGAAAGTTCGCGTCAAAGCGGATCAGAGCGGCGTGGACCTCGCCAACGTCAAGATGTCCATGAACCCGTTCGACGAGATCAGCGTCGAAGAGGCCGTCCGGCTGAAGGAGAAGGGCAAAGCCACCGAGGTCATCGCCGTCTCCATCGGGCCGCAACAGGCATCGGAAACCATCCGCACCGCTCTAGCCATGGGCGCCGACCGCGGAATCCTCGTGAAGACCGACGCCGAGGTCGAACCTCTGGCCGTCGCCAAGATCCTCAAGGCGATCTGCGATATCGAGAAGCCCTCGCTGGTCATCACCGGCAAGCAGGCGATCGACGACGACAGCAACCAGACCGGCCAGATGCTGGCGGCGCTGCTGGGCTGGGCCCAGGGCACGTTCGCGCACAAGCTCGAACTGGAAACGGACAGCGCCAAAATCGAGCGCGAAATCGACGGCGGGTTGCAGACCGTCGAAGTAAAATTGCCGGCCGTGATGAGCGTCGATCTGCGCCTCAACGAGCCGCGCTACGCCTCGCTGCCCAACATCATGAAGGCGAAGAAAAAGCCGATCGACGAGAAATCGCCGGCCGATTACGGCGTCGACATCACGCCCAAGCTGAAGGTCCTGAAGGTGAGCGAACCGCCCAAGCGCCAGGCCGGCATCAAGGTCAAGACGGTCGCCGAACTGGTCGGCAAGCTCAAAGAAGTGGGGGCGATCTAAATGGCATCGCTCGTCATCGCAGAACACGACAACAAGGTCCTTAAAGAAGCGACCGCCAAGACCGTGACCGCCGCCGCCCAAGTGGGCGGACCGGTGCATGTGCTGGTCGCGGGTCAGGGCTGCGACGCCGTCGCCGCCGCCGCCGCGAAGCTTTCGGGCGTCGAGAAGGTGCTGGTCGCCGACGATGCGCTCTACGCCAAGATGGTCGCCGAGACGATGGAGACGCTGATCCTGTCGCTGGCCGGCAACTACGACGCGATTCTCGCGCCGGCCACGACCAACGGCAAGAACTACATGCCGCGCGTCGCCGCCAAGCTCGACGTGGCGCAGATTTCCGAAATCATCGCGGTGGACAGCGCCGACACGTTCCAGCGCCCGATCTATGCCGGCAACGCCATCGCCACGGTGCAGGCGGGCGCCGGCAAGAAGGTCATCACCGTGCGCACCACGACGTTCAAGGCGGCGGGTGAAGGCGGCTCGGCGAGCATCGAGAAGATCGCCGCGGCGGCCGATCCGGGGCTTGCCAAATTCGTCGGCGAGGAGCTTTCGAAGTCCGAGCGTCCCGAACTGACCTCGGCCAAGATCGTGATCTCCGGCGGGCGCGGCATGCAATCGGGCGACAATTTCCACATGCTCGACAGAATCGCCGACAAGCTGCACGCCGCCGTCGGCGCATCGCGCGCGGCGGTCGATGCCGGCTTCGTGCCCAACGACTACCAGGTCGGACAGACCGGCAAGGTCGTGGCGCCGGACCTCTACATCGCGGTCGGCATCTCCGGCGCGATCCAGCATCTCGCCGGCATGAAGGATTCCAAGGTCATCGCCGCCATCAACAAGGACGAGGAGGCGCCGATCTTCCAGGTCGCCGATTTCGGCCTGGTGGCCGACCTCTTCAAGGCGGTGCCCGAGATGGAAGAAGAGCTCACCAAGCTCGGCTATTGAGCCAAGGATAAATCGCATGACTATCGAACGCATCGGCATTATCGGCGCGGGGCAGATGGGCACCGGAATCGCCCACGTCCTGGCGCTGGCGGGCTACGACGTGGTGCTCGACGATTTGAACAAGGACACGCTCGCCAAGGCGCTGGAACGCATCGACAAGAACATGCACCGCCAGGCGGCGCGCGGCCTGATCAAGGACGATCTGATCGCGCCCGCCATGAAGCGCATCCGCACCACGGTGGCGCTCGACGACATGAAGGACCGCGACCTCGTCATAGAGGCGGCGACCGAGGACGAGGCGACCAAGAAGAAGATTTTCCAGGAACTGTGTCCGCGCCTGGGACCGACCACGCTGCTGGCGACCAACACCTCGTCGATCTCGGTGACACGCCTGGCGACGGCGACCGACCGGCCGGAGCATTTCATCGGCCTGCATTTCATGAATCCGGCGCCGCTGATGCAGCTGGTCGAAGTAATCCGCGGCATCGCCACCGACGATCCCACCTTTCAGGCGGCGCTGGAAGTCGTCAAGCGCGTCGGCAAGACCGCGGCCTATGCCGAGGACTTCCCGGCCTTCATCGTCAACCGCATCCTGCAGCCGATGATCAACGAGGCCGTCTACACGCTGTACGAGGGCGTCGGCAATGTCGAAGCCATCGACACCGCGATGCGGCTGGGCGCCAATCATCCGATGGGGCCACTGCAGCTGGCGGATTTCATCGGGTTGGACACGTGCCTATCCATCATGCAGGTGCTGTATGAGGGCCTGGCGGATTCCAAGTACCGCCCCTGCCCGCTCTTGGTGAAGTATGTCGAGGCCGGCTGGCTGGGCCAAAAGACCGGCCGCGGCTTCTACGACTATCGCGGCGAGCATCCGGTTCCGACGCGGTAAGATACTGGAACAAGTCTCCACTTTTTTCTTTATTGACTTGGGTAATACTTCGATCTCATGATGACCCTTGGCCATTGGGGTTATTGATGTCGCGCAAAACCGCTCTAATGCTGGCATTCGCGCTGGGATTGACGTTGTGGTCCCCTGCTGGCGCCGTCACAATCGGAACCCCCGATCCCGTAGGCGTCTGGAAAAGCACAATGGCGTGCGGCGGCGACCGCTACATCATGGCGACGCAAATCTGGCGCGATCGAAACGGTGACTATCGGAGCCGAGCTGAATTTCATCCCATGCCGGGATCGAGCGGCATAACGGCTTCCTACTTCCAAACCGTGGAGGTCGATGGAGACTATGTTTACTTCGACCCCACCGGCTGGGATGTCCGCCCACCCGGCGATGCGAAATTGCAGCCTGGAGAATACGAATTTCATTCCAACGATGTTCTTGTCGAAACCGAATCATCCAGCACTTGCCAAGGCAGCGCGCTGACGCGCCAAACAACTACGGACGCTCCAGACCGCGTCGCGGCCATTTCTTCCGATCAATCTCCAGCGACGGCGGAAATCGCTCCGCGAGTTCCGCCAAGACCGGCAAGCTCGCTGGATCGTAGTCTTGACGCCATCGTCCAAGCGGACTCTCGTAGCTGGGTGTTCAACCGCTACGACGTCGGAAGCATGTCGAACGCGCGTGTGATTTCGCGCTCGAAACCCCAGCGATCAGTAGTTATCTACGGAGAATATACATTCAACGGTGGCTCTCGAGGCTGGATAAAGGCGCGGATTAAGCACGGAGTCGTTGCTTGTGTGCAATTTTGGGACGGACCTTCGTGCCGATCGCTTGGTCAACCTGCGTCACAAGCATTGCTAGGTGCTCTTTTGCGGGGGGCGATGAGTGGTGGAGGCGGTTCGAGCGGAAGTGGGAGAACGACCGAACGGGATCAGGAAAACCGTGATTTTTATGCTTCGCAACGAGCCATCCAGGCCACTCAGGATCAGGTCGACCGAATGTCGGAGCCACATGAATAGACTTATCCGGTGGGGATCTCGGTGCGTCGAAGGCTTTTGACGGCGGCGGCAGTTGCGGGCGTGGCAGCAGCGGCGATCGGGCTCTATTTCATCGACGGGTTTTCGGTGCGTACTTCGTGGATCGTTTCGGTGCCTTCCAAGATAAACGACGCGCAATGCCAAGCCCTCGCCGCGAGCCGGTTCGAGCCACATGTCGCCCAAGAGGGAGTAGCGCGGAGCAAGCTCGATCCCACTAAGGCCATTCCGGCCTGCCGGGCGGCGCTGAGAGACGATCCGAACTCGCCGGCGACGAAATTCCGCCTGGCGCGGGCATTGGAAATCGCAAAGTCCTACGGCGAAGCCTTCCGTCTCTACACGGGATCGGCGCAGCAAGGCTATGCGGCGGCGCAAGGCGGTCTTGGCCAGATGTACGAGCACGGCAGAGGCGTGGTGCAAAACTATGCGACGGCGGCGGACTGGTACCTTAAGGCGGCCGATCAGAACAATCCGCCGGCGCAGGACGCGCTTGGCGCCTTATATCAACTGGGTCACGGCGTGACGCAGGACTTTGTCCAGGCTGCAGCCTGGTACAGAAAGGCGGCCGATAACGGCTATGGGACCGCCGAAATCAATCTCGGCAGTCTGTATCTTACCGGCCACGGCGTCACGCGTGACATGACGCAGGCCGCGTTCTGGTACCGCAAGGCGGCAGAGGGCGGGGTGGGACAGGCGCAGCACAATCTGGGTCTGATGTACGCGACAGGGCAGGGCGTGAGGCGCGATGACGTCCAAGCAATCACCTGGTTCCGCAAAGCCGCCGGCCAGGACGTTCACGAGTCGCAGTTCAACCTGTCATTGATGTACGAAAGGGGGCAAGGCGTTCCAAGAGATCACACGCAGGCTCTCGCGTGGCTGCGCAAAGCGGCCGATGGCGGACTTGGTCCGGCGCAGAACAATCTCGGCGCGTCGTATGAGAACCAGACACCGCCGGACGACAGGATGGCACTTTCCTGGTACCGCAAAGGTGCCAGCCAGGGCGATGGCACGGCCGAGTATAATCTTGGGCGATTTTACGGTGCCGGACGCGCCGTGCCGCGCGACCACACGATCGCGCTGGGATGGTTTCGGCGCGCGGCGGCACACGGCTATGCCCCAGCGGCCAAGGTCGTACGTGTCCTGACGCGAGGTCCCGCGCGCGGCCGGCGAGGATTCACGCTCGGCAATCTGATCAGCGCCTTCTTCCGCGGCTACAACAGCAGCAATGGCGATGCCCATTGGGACGATCAATATTGGCGCGACGTCGCGGCTGACCATGCGCGGCAGGAGAATGAGGCGGCAGAGGCGGAGATGAATGCTCCGCGCGAATGACCGGACATCATTGCATTGAACGTGCGGCATTCTAAGCTGCAGCGCATGAAAACCACTCGCATCGGCGTCATCGGGCTCGGCCAGCGCATCGCGCATGTGCTGCGCGCCATGGACGAAGTCGGTTGGAAACTCAATGTCGCGGGCTATGCCGATCCCAAGCCCGTCGGCCTGCCGATCCTGGCCGAGCGCGATATCGCGCCCGGCAAACCCTATGCCAGCGTCGGCGCGCTGTTGAAAGACGGGCCGTTCGACCTCGTCATGATCGGATCGCCCAATCATTTGCATTACGAGCATCTGCTGGCGGCGTTCGAGGCCGGCACCCCGATCTTCGCCGAGAAGCCGATCGTGCGGACTGAGGACGAAACCTTCGCGCTGGCGCGGCATCTTAAGGACAAGAAAACGCCGCCGCTCTATATCGGGCTCGTCATGCGCTCCATGCCGATCGTGCGCGAGACCATCGCGCGCGTCGATTCCGGCCAGCTCGGCACGCTGGTGTCGATGGATGCGACGGAGCATCTGCCGCCGGAGCATGGCGGGTACCTGGCGCGCAACTGGCGGCGCAAGACCGAATGGGGCGGCTCGTTCTATCTCGACAAGGTGTGCCACGATTTCGATATTTTCGGGCGGCTGGCGCGGGCGCGCCCGTCATGCGTCGCCAGTTTCGGCGGC
Organism: Rhizomicrobium sp.; assembly: GCA_036512455.1. GTDB lineage: Bacteria > Pseudomonadota > Alphaproteobacteria > Micropepsales > Micropepsaceae > Rhizomicrobium. The sequence continues at coordinate 60,073 of DATCAT010000064.1, read as the reverse complement.
AAGCGGATCTTCGATTCCGAGCGGAAGGACGTGGCGCGGACCTATTCCGACGGCTCGCCGGCCTACGCGATGCGCGACGCGGGCTGGGCCGGCGCCAACGACGCCTTCCACTCCGACATGGACGTCGCCGACCACCAGACCGCCATCGTCGAATATGACAGCGGCTTTCAGCTGTCGTTCCATTCCAACAGCCATGTCAGCCTGGGCGAGCGGCGCTGGTACATCGCCGGCACCGACGGCACGCTGCTGGCCGACCTGGTGCGCAACAAGCTGATGATCCGCGGCGCGCTGGACAAGGCCAAGCCCGAGCGCATCGACTACGCCAATCGCACCGACGACAACCACAACGGCGCCGACCAGGCGATGGCCAAGGACCTGCTGGCGACGCTGGAAAAAGGCGCGGCATTTCCGGTGACGCCCTATGAGTCGATGGAGGCGGGGTTGACCGTCATGGCCATCGACCGCGCGATGGCCGAGCGGCGGCTGGTGGACTGCGCGCCGATATGGGCGGAGTACGACGCGGCGCGCGGCGCCTAGGCCAGCGGCTCAAAGGGGGCTTCCATTCTAAGTTCCGCGAGCAGAATGCCGTCCGTCATGGCGAAGGTCTTGCGGTGGACGAAGCCGCGCGCCTGCAGATAGGCGAGAAAACCGGAATCGGCTTCATATTCGAGCATCCGGATGGTCGCGGCATTCGCGGTCAGCAGGTAGCGCCGCAACTCGCGCAGCAGATAGCTGCCGAGCGTTTCGCGCGCCGACGGCGGAACCACAAGGAAGATCCGGAATTCGCCCGGCGGCGCGTGGATGACATGTTCGGCGGCGGCGTAGCCGGCGATGCGACCGTCCTCGAGCGCAACGACATGATGGCGTTTGCCGCCTTGCAGATACGCCCGGCGATTGGTCAGCCATTCGTCCTGGTGCGGGGCGTTGGGGATTTCGGCCAAGGATGCGTTGGCGAGTTCGAGGATTTTGGGCCAGTCGGCACTTGAAGGTTCGCGCAAGGTCCAGTTGCTCACGCGCGGCTCCCTCAGAACGGCTTGCCCGCGGTCAGGGTGCGGAAATACGCGATCGCTTCGGGCGCGTCCCATTGGGCGGGGCCGATGGCGCGGCCGATCTCGCGGCCCTTGGGATCGATCAGGACCGTCAAGGGAAGGCCGTAGGCGCCGAAGGCGTGCAGCAGCGCGATGTTGGAATCGACATAGGCGTCGAGCGCCTTGGCGCCATGCGCATCGAGAAAGCCGCGCGCCTCGGCAGAGGTGCCGCGGCCGACATCGACGGCGACGACGCTGAGCTGGCCTTTGGGGAAAGCGGATTTGAGCTTGGCCAGAGCCGGGAGCTCCTTGACGCAGGGCGCGCACCAGGTCGCCCAGAGATTGAGCAGGACATAGCGGCCCTTGAACGCGGCGAGCGACTGGCGCGCGCCGGCGGCGTCGCTGAACGCCACCTGGGGCACGGCGGCGGGAGTCCTGGCCGCCGCGAAGGGCGCCAACGCGGCGGGGGGCCCCGCGTCCGCGTGGACAGGCTTGGGCGTAATCCCATATAGAACGCCCATCAGCGCGAGGGCGGCCAATACGGCGCCGATAGCGTATAAGTGCCAACGAGAAAGCGTCACGGGCGTCTCATGGTTGCGAACAAAATGTGGGGCGGCCGGTTCGAGGGTGGTCCCGCATCCATCATGGAGGTCATAACGCCCTCCATCGATTTCGACAAACGGCTGGCGGCCCAGGACATCGCCGGCTCCAAGGCGCATGCCCGCATGTTGGCGGTGCAGCAGATCATCTCGCACCACGACGCCGAGGCCATCGTCAAGGGCCTGGACACGATCGGGCAGGAAATCGCCGACGGCAAATTCACCTTCAGCCGGCAGCTCGAGGACATCCATCTCAATATCGAAGCGCGGCTGGCCGAACTGATCGGCGACGCGGCCGGGCGGCTGCATACGGCGCGCTCACGCAACGACCAGGTGGTGACGGACTTCCGGCTCTGGGTGCGCGAGGCCTGCGTGCGCGCCGACAAGGGGCTGGAGGCGCTGCAGCGCGTGCTGCATGTCCAGGCCGAGGCGCATTACGGCACCGTCATGCCGGGCTACACCCATATGCAGCCGGCGCAGCCGGTGACGTTCGGGCATCATTGCCTGGCCTATGTCGAGATGTTCTATCGCGACCGCGGACGCTTCGGCGATGCCAGCAAGCGGCTGAACGAGTCGCCGCTGGGCGCCGCGGCGCTGGCGGGCACGCCGTTCCCTATCGACCGCGATGTCACGTCCAAAGCTCTCGGCTTCGCGCGGCCGATGCGCAATTCGCTGGACGCCGTGTCGGCGCGCGATTTCGCGTTGGAATATTTGAGCGCGGCGACCATCACCGCAACGCACCTGTCGCGGCTGGCGGGCGAGATCGTGCAGTGGTCGACGCCGGCTTTTGGCTTCGTGCGCCTGTCGGACGCGTTCACCACCGGCTCCTCCATCATGCCGCAGAAGCGCAACCCCGACGCGGCGGAGCTGATCCGCGGCAAGACCGGGCGCGTGCTGGGCGATTTCGTGGCGCTGGCGACGGTCGTCAAAGGCCTGGCGCTGGCCTATGGCAGCGATCTGCAGGAAGACAAGGAGCGCGTGTTCGACGCGGCCGACACGATCGAGATCTGCCTGGCGGCGATGGCGGCGATGTTCGCGGATCTGACCGTGAACGCCGAGGCGATGCGGGCGGCGGCGGAAGCGGGATATCCGACCGCCACCGACCTCGCCGACTGGATCGTGACGCGCTTGAAGAAGCCGTTCCGCGAGGCACATCACATCGCCGGCGCCATCGTCAAGCGCGCCGAGGATTTGAACCTGCCGCTGGAAAAGCTGCCGCTTGCGGAGATGCAGGCGATCGAACCGGGCATCGGCCAAGACGTGTTCGCGGGTCTGTCGCTGGAAGCCTCGGTCAAGTCGCGCATGAGCTATGGCGGCACGGCACCGGACCGGGTGCGCGAACAGCTGAAGTTCTGGAAAGAGAAGCTGAAATGAAGCGGCAACTTGTCATCGCAATCGCCCTGGCGCTCGCCCTTTCCAGTTGCGGCGTGAAGAACGATCTGGTGCTGCCCGACGGCAAGCCGACGCCCAAGGGCCAGAAGGATCCCTCCAAGCCGCCGGCGCAGCAGCAACAGGGGATATGAACCATTTTTCCTATAGCGGCGGCGTGCTCCATGCCGAGCAGGTCGACCTGAACGCGCTGGCCGATGCGGTCGGCACGCCGTTCTATTGCTATTCGAGCGCCACGCTGGAGCGGCATTACCAGGTGTTCGCGGCCAGTTTTCCGAAAAACAGCCTGGTCGCGTTCTCGGTCAAGGCGCTGGGCAATATCGCGGTGCTGAAGACGCTGGCGCGGCTGGGCGCGGGCGCCGATGTGGTGTCGGGCGGCGAACTGAAGAAGGCGTTGCGCTCCGGAATTCCCGCCGAACGCATCGTGTTCTCCGGCGTCGGCAAGACCCGGGCCGAGATGACGCTGGCGCTGCAGGCCGGCATCTATCAGTTCAATGTCGAGAGCGAGCCGGAACTGGAGGCCTTGAGCGAGGTTGCGGCGGGCTTGGGCACGACCGCCCCGATCACCATCCGGGTCAATCCCGATGTCGACGCCAGGACCCACGCCAAGATCACGACCGGCACGTCGGAAACCAAGTTCGGGATTCCCTGGAGCCGGGCGCGCGAGGCTTATGCGCTGGCGGCCAAGCTGAAGGGGATCGAGGTCGTCGGCGTCGATGTGCATATCGGCAGCCAGATCGTCGATCTGGAGCCGTTCGAGCAGGCGTTCGGCAAGGTGGTCCAGCTGGCGGCGCAACTGCGCGCCGACGGCCATACGATTGCGCGCCTCGACCTCGGCGGCGGATTGGGCGTGCCCTATATCGAGAACAACGAGCCGCCACCGGACCCGTCGGCCTATGGCGCGATGGCGACACGGGTCACCGGGGGGCTCGGCTGCCGCCTCATCCTGGAACCCGGGCGCCTGATCGCCGCCAATGCCGGCATCCTGGTGTCGCGGGTGCTGTATGTGAAGCGCGGCGAGCACAAGAACTTCGCCATCATCGATGCCGGCATGAACGACCTGATCCGCCCCGCCCTGTACGAATCCCATCACGAGATCGTGCGCGTTAACGAAGCGCAGGCGAACAGTCCGCGCGGGCGCTATGACGTGGTGGGTCCGGTGTGCGAAACTTCGGACATCTTCGCCTCGGAGCGCGAACTGCCGGAGCTGAAAGCCGGCGAACTTGTGGCGATCCTGACCGCCGGCGCCTATGGCGCGGTGATGTCTTCGGCTTACAATGCGCGGCCGCCCGCGCCCGAAGTGCTCGTCAGGAACGATCAGTGGAGCGTGGTACGGCCAAGAATGGATGATGACGCGCTATTCGGATCCGAGCGAATTCCGCACTGGCTCGCGGGCTAAACGCATTGAGCAGTACGTGCTCGCGTCGCGCGCCGCGCTGGCGTGGGAGCGCGTCTGGCCGGCGCTGTGGCCGGCCAGCGGCATCGCGGGATTGTTCGCCGCGGCGGCGCTGGTGGACGCCTTCGAGCCGCTGCCCTGGACGCTGCATGCGCTGATCCTATCCGGTGCGATCACCGCTATCGGCCTTTGCCTGTATTTCGGCTTTCGCGATGTGCGCAGGCCCAGCTGGAGCGAGGGCGCGCGGCGGCTGGAGCGCAGCAGCGAGCTTGCCCACCGGCCGATCTCCGAGGCCGGTGACACCATGGCGCTCGGCAAGGGCGATGCGCTGGCCGAGGAATTGTGGGCGCTGCATCTGCGCCAATTGCTGGCGGGTACGGCGAGACTGCGGCTCGCCTGGCCGTCGCCCGGACTGCCCAGGCGCGATCCGCGCGCGCTGCGCTTCATCGTGCTGCTGCTGCTGGCGGCGGGCGTGGCCATCGCAGGCTCGGATTCGGCGCGGCGATTGTGGGCCGGATTCAACGACACCGGCGCGGCGGCCAGCGCGACCGTCGATGCCTGGATCGATCCGCCACCTTACACCGGCGAAGCGCCTATCTATCTCGGCCCCGGCATGAGGCTCGCCGTGCCGGCGGGATCGGTGCTCAATCTGCGGGTGCACGGCGCCGGACATCTGCCGGGCCTGTCGCTGGATTCGCGAAATGCGGAGACTGCCGGCTTTGCCGGCGCGCGCGGCGAATATGCCGCCACCTATCCCGTGCTGGCCGACGCGCGGGTGCGGGTGCGCAGCGGCGGCCGCGCCATCGGCGACTGGACCATCACCGCGATCCCCGATCGCGCGCCGAGCATCGCGTTCACCGCCGCGCCGGGCAGGACGCAGCATGCGGCGCTGAAACTGTCGTATCGCGCCAGCGACGATTACGGCGTCGCCACGATCCGCGCCGTCATCACGCCGCACAACCGGCACGGCAAGGCGCTGATCGTCGAGATGGCGCTGGCGCTCAACGCCGCCAAGACCATCAACGATTCGAGCTATTTCGACCTGACGGCGCATCCTTATGCCGGCCTCGACGTCGACATCGTGCTGCAGGCGGTCGACGGCGCCGGACAGGTGGCGGCGACCAAGCCGGTGACATTCAAGCTGCCGGCACGCGTCTTCACCAATCCGTTGTCGCGCGCCCTGATCGAGCAGCGCCAGAACCTGTCGACCGGCACGACGCCGCAGGACCGCGGCCGCGTCGTGCATATGCTGGATGCGCTGTCGATCGCGCCGCAGATTTTTTATGCCAACCAGTCCGGCGTCTATACCGGCATTCGCGCCGCGCGCTGGGCGCTGGCCAATGCCGGACATGGCGAAGACGTCGAGCATGTCGAAGACCTGTTGTGGCAGATCGCGGCCGGGCTGGAGCGCGGCGGGCTGCTGTCGGCGGCGGAGGACTTGCGCCGGCTGCAGGCGATGCTGGCGCAGGCGCTGGCGCAGGGCGCGCCGCAGGAAGTGATCGACGAATTGCTGCAGCGCTATCAGGACGCGATGCAGCGCTACATGCTGGCGCTGGCGGCCAACCCGTCGCAGGGCGCCGATGCCGCGCCGCCGCCGGGCACCAAAGTGCTGAGCCCGCAGGATTTGCAGGCGCTGCTGAAGATGATCCAGCAATTGGCGCAAAGCGGCGCGCGGGCCCAGGCGCAGCAGATGCTCGCGCTGCTGCAAAGCCTGCTGGAGAATCTGCATCTGGGCAACGCGGGCGACGGCGCCGGCAACGATCCGCAGAACCAGGCGCTGAGCGGCGCGATCGGGGGCCTGAGCGAACTGATGGGCAAGCAGCGCGGGCTGCTCGACAAGACCTTCAAGGGCCGGCAGGGCGAGGCGGTCGATCCCAAGGGCCTGCAGAAGGAGCAGGGCGATATCCAGAAGCAGCTGGGCGAAATCCTCAAGGGCCTCGGCGCCCATAATATTCCGGAGCCGGGCGCGCTGGGGCGGGCCGACCGCTCGATGGGCCAGTCGGGACAGGAACTGGGCTCGAGCGATCTGAACGGTTCGAGCACGGATCAGAAGAACGCGCTCGACGCCCTGCGCAGCGCGGCGAACGATCTGGGCAAGAGACAGATGAAGCAGTCGGGCCAGGGCAAGCCGGACGGCGACGACAACGATCCGCTGGGCCGCGCGCGCAACGGCAGCAGCCTGGGCAGCGATGTCAAAGTGCCCGATGCCTCGCAACTGGAACGGGCCCGCAACATCCTGATGGAACTGCGCCGCCGCGCCGCGGAGCGCGGCCGGCCGCAGCAGGAGCTGGATTACATCGACCGGTTGTTGAAGCAGTTTTAGTTTTTGTTTTTTCCTCCCCCATTGTTATGGGGGAGGTGGATCGGCCGCTACTTCAGCGGCCGAGACGGATGGGGCGGACGCTGAGCGCCGCTCTGCGGCGCTGGGCCCCCTCCGCCTCGCTTCGCTCGGCACCTCCCCCGCAACAACGGGGGAGGAAAACTTACTCTCCCGCCCGGGCGAATCGGACTTCCAGATTGTGCGTGCCGGCGGGCGGGCTTGAGAGCCGGGTGCGGAATTTCGCGATGGCGCCGGGCTTCAAGGTCGAAACGCCGGGCACGAAGGTCCAGTGATAGAGCTCATGCCGGTCCATATCGAACAGCGCCACGCGGACCAGCGGCACGGTCAGTTCGTGATCGCTGCGATTGACGATCTTGCCGGTGACGGCGAGGACCTGCTGGCCGTCCTCGCTCTGGCTTTGATAGGCAACGTCGGAAAAATCGATGCCGTGCGGATTCACTGGCAGACCGGCGGCGGCATAGAAGGACGAGGTTTGCGGCACCCAGGTCGCGACATTGTCGCGGAAGCTGACCGCGGCCCAGCCGATCGTCAGGATGAGGGCGACGAGCAGGAGCCAGCCGCCGGCGACGGCGGCCCGGCCGGCCCAGGGCCGCGATGGCGTGCGGGCGGGCGCGGCTGCCACGTGATCCTCCGCGGCGATACTCGCGGACGGTGCAAAGGCGGCGACGCGCGGCGCGGCGGCGATGCTCACGGGCTCGGGCTCGGGGGTGCGTTGAGGCTCAGGTTCCTGGACGAAAATCTCGGCTTCGGGATCGGGCTCGGGGGTCGGGCCCAATTGATGCCAGACATTGCCGCATTTGGCGCAGCGCACGCTGCGGCCGGCGGCCGGAAACTTCGCCGCGTCGGCCTGGTAGCGGGTCGCGCATTGGGGGCAAGTCAGAATCATACGGCGCAGTGTCTCCGATTGAGACAAAAATAGCTTCAAGGCTCTGGCCCTCGCAAGGCTTGGGCCCTGTAGGTCCTTGAATCGGCGCAGGAACCTGTTTCCTCTTGGCCGGAACGCGCCTTATGGTCCAACCCCATGGTTCGCTTCGAAAATGTCGGCATGCGCTACGGCGCCGGCCCGGAAGTGCTGCGCGACGTCACGTTCGTGCTGGAAGCGGGCTCGTTCACCTTCCTGACGGGCCTGTCCGGCGCCGGCAAGACGACACTGCTCAAGCTGATCTACCTGGCCGAACCGCCGTCGCGCGGCTTGATAACCCTGTTCGGCAACGACATGGCGACGGCGCGGCGCGGCGATTTTCCCGCCATGCGCCGGCGCATCGGCGTGGTGTTTCAGGACTTCCGGCTGCTCAGCCACCTGTCCGCTTTCGACAATGTCGCGCTGCCGCTCAAGCTCGCGGGCCGGCACGAGGGCGACTACGAGCACGATGTCGAGGAACTCCTGTCCTGGGTGGGGCTGGGCGACCGGATGCAGGCGCGGCCGGCGACACTGTCGGGCGGCGAGCAGCAGCGCATCGCCATCGCGCGCGCGGTGGTGGCGCGACCCGATCTGCTGATCGCCGACGAGCCGACGGGAAATGTCGATCCGGAAATCGGCGCGCGGCTGATCCGCCTATTCGGCGAACTCAACCGGCTGGGCACCACGGTGCTGATCGCGACGCATGACCGGGCGCTGATCGAAAGCACCAAGGCGCGCGAGATGCGGCTGGTCGACGGCAGGCTGGTCGAACTGCGCTCCGCGGTGCGGCCATGAACCGCTCTTCGGGACGCCTGCTGCCGCGCGAGAAAGGCGCCGCCCCGCTCGACGTCGTGATCGGCGTCATGGCGTTCCTGGCGGCGCTGGCGCTGGGCGCATCCCTGGTCGCCGAGCGCGCTTCCGTCGGCTGGCGCGCCGGACTGTCGGATCGTTTGACCGTGCAGATCCTGGTGCCCGAGCATGGCAATGTCGCCGCGACGCTGGCGCATGAGACCGCTGCCGCGCTCGAGGTGCTGCGCGCGACGCCGGGCATCGCCCATGCCGCGCCGCTGTCGGAAGACGAAATGCAGCGGCTGGTCGAGCCCTGGCTCGGCAAGGGCTCGCTGGTCGCCGAACTGCCGCTGCCCAAGCTGATCGACGCGACGATCACGCCGGGCGCCGGCGTCAATCTCATCGCGCTCGGCGCGCAGTTGAAACGGGCCGCGCCGGACTCGCAGCTCGACGATCACGGCCACTGGATCGCGCGGCTGAAGTCGCTGGCCGATACGATCGTGTGGAGCGCCTGGGGCATCCTGATTCTCATCGCCATCGCCACCGCCGCGACGGTCGCGTTCGCGACGCGCGCCGGATTGGAGGCGCAGCACGACATGGTGGCGCTGCTGCATCAGATGGGCGCGCAGGCCGGCTTCATCGCGCGCGCCTTCGAGCGGCATTATGCGCTGGCGACGCTGGGCGCCAGCGCGGCGGGCGCCTTCGTCGCGGCGCTGCTGTTCGTGCTGGCCGGCGGCTTGGAGTTCGCCGGCGTGGAACCGGTGCCGTTCCTGCCGCCGGTGGCGCTGAAACTCGCCGAAGTCGCCTGGCTGATTGGCGTGCCGATTGGGGCGACGCTGATTGCCTGGATTACGGCGCGGCTTTCCGTCATGGCGGCCGTGCGCGAAATTTACTGATTAATTCAGAGTGTCCAGCTTTTGCCTGGATTGGCCTCTAAATGTAGCCTCATGGGCATGCGAATCCTCAGCATCGTCGCCGGACTGATCGCGGTGTATGTCGCGGGCTTTCTGCTGTTCGTCGGGACATTGCCCGAACGGCCGACGCAGAAATTGAAAGCCGACGGCATCGTGGCGCTGACCGGCGGCGACGCCCGGCTCGATGCTGCGGTGGCGCTGCTCGAGGGCGGCACGGGCCGGCGGCTTTTGATCTCCGGCGTCAACAAGACATCGACCAAGGCCGAGCTGAAGACCCTGTCGAGCGGCGGCCGGCGTTTCGATTGCTGCGCCGATATCGGCTATGCCGCGGAAGATACCTATGGCAACGCGGAAGAAGCGGCGGCCTGGACGGCGCAGCATCGCTTCCGCAGCCTGATCGTCGTCACCGCGAGCTATCACATGCCGCGCAGCCTGCGCCTGTTCGGTTCGCTGATGCCGGACGTGAAGCTGATCGCCTATCCGGTGGAGCCGGCGGGCGTCGACATGTCGGCCTGGTGGCGTCCGGGCACGCTGCATCTGCTGCACAACGAATATCTGAAATATCTGGCCAGCCTGGCGATGACGGCGGTTGACCGCAGGAGCACGGACGGCAAGGCTCACGCCGCGACCTGATTTTCTGCCCCGCATGACCATCATCCGTTCGACGCTGTTCCTGATCTGGTTTGCCGCGACCACCGCGGTGCTGGCGCTCCTGTTCCTGCCGGCGCTGGCGGGTCCGCGCGCGATCACCAGCTGGATGGCGCGGCTGTGGTCGAAGCTGACCTTCTTCGGCTTGCGCGTCTTCGCCGGCACGAAGTTCGAAGTGCGCGGAACAACGCCGCCGAACGGCTCGCTCATCGCCATCAAGCATATGAGCATGTGGGACACGATGGCGATCTACACCGTGCTCGACGATCCGGCGATCGTGCTCAAGCGCGGGCTGCAGTTCATTCCGTTCTATGGCTGGTATCTGTGGAAAGCGCGGATGATTCCGATCGACCGCGACGGCAAGGCGAGCGCGTTGCGCGCCATGGCGGCGCTCGCGCGGGCCGAGCTGGCGGCGAGACGCAGCGTGGTGATTTTTCCCGAAGGCACGCGCAAGAAAGTGCGAGCGGCGCCCGACTACAAACCCGGTGTCGCGGGCCTGTACGGCCAGCTCGGCGTCCCCTGCGTGCCGGTGGCGCTGAACTCGGGCCTGTTCTGGAGCGGGCCGATGGGCTTTGTGAAAAAGCCGGGCACCATCGTGCTGGAATTCCTCGACGCCATTCCGCCCGGCCTGCCCCGGCGAGACTTCATGCCGCGACTGGAAGCGGTGATCGAAGGCGCGACGAACGCGCTGATCGCCGAAGGAGAAAATCAGCTGGAGCGCCGCAATTCGCGTTAGGCGTTGAACCGGCGGTCCGCCTCTGCCAAAAATGGGCGCAGCCAACGTGCGGGGCCCCCTCGTGAATCGCAATCAGATCCTGCTCGGCATCATCGTTGCCGCCTTGCTCGCCCTGGGCGCCGCCGCCTGGTACATCCTGGGCGAGCGCCCAAGCGACACGCTCGCGGCGACCACGCCCGTCACGACGGCCGACGACCGCACGCTGGGCGATCCCAAGGCGCCCATCACGGCCATCGAATATGCGGCGCCGCAATGTCCGTTCTGCGCCCATTTCAACGCCGAGGGCTTTCCCGTCCTGAAGGCGAAGTACATCGATACCGGCAAGGTGTTCTATATTTTCCGCATGTTTCCGATCGGCGAGGCCGACGTGCCCGCCGAATCCCTCGCGCGCTGCCTGCCGGCCAACCAGTATTTTGCGTTCCTCGACCTGCTCTACCGCAGCCAGGCCAGATGGGACCCGGAAAACGGCGTCGCGGACACGACCGGCGCGCTTGTCGCCATGGCGAAGATCGCCGGCATGGACCGCGACAAAGCGCTGGCCTGCATGGCGGACACCAATCAGCAAAAGCGCATCATGGCGGTCGCCCAGGACGCCGCGAGCCGCTACGGCATCAGCGGTACGCCGACCTTCGTCATCAACGGCGAAGTGGAGACAGCGGGTGCGGAATGGTCCGAAATCCAGGCCAAGCTGGACTCCCTCCTGGCGAAGAAATAGCCGTCCGTTCCGCGCCCAAACGCAGTCGCCGTGTTCGGCTCGCAGAACGTTTCAAGAACGAAAACTTGATTTTAATGCCTGAAGGCGTTAGCTACGTGACCTACCACGGGCACATCGGATGAGCGATATTTCCCGCCAGATCTGGGACATGAAGTACCGGCTGAAACAGCCGGACGGCACGCCCATCGACGGCGACTTCGCCGACACCTGGGCGCGCGTGGCGCTGGCCGCGGCGGCCGCCGAGGCGCCCGAAAAACGCGGCGAGCAGGCGCTGGCCTTCGCCGGCGCGCTGGCGGGCCACCGCTTCCTTCCCGCCGGGCGCATTCTGGCCGGCGCCGGCACGGAGCGGAGCGTCACGCTGTTCAACTGCTTCGTCATGGGCACCATCGAAGATTCGATGGACGGCATCTTCACGGGCCTGCGCGAGGCGGCGCTGACGCTGCAGCAGGGCGGCGGCATCGGCTACGACTTCTCGACGCTTCGCCCCAAGGGCTCGGCCGTAAAGGGCGTCGCGGCAGACGCTTCGGGCCCGGTCTCGTTCATGGATGTGTGGGACGCGATGTGCCGCACCATCATGAGCGCTGGCAGCCGGCGCGGCGCGATGATGGCGACACTTTCTTGCGATCATCCCGACATCGAGACCTTCATCGACGCCAAGCGCGAACGCGGACGGTTGTCGAATTTCAATCTCTCGGTATTGGTCAGCGACGCGTTCATGGACGCGGTGAAGGCGGGCGGCGACTGGGAATTGAAATTCGCCGGCACGGTCTATCGCACCGTCAAGGCCCGCGCGCTGTGGGACCGCATCATGCGCGCCACCTACGAGACCGCCGAGCCCGGCGTGATCTTCATCGATCGCATCAACGAAGAAAACAATCTCGGCTATTGCGAAACGATCAGCGCCACGAACCCCTGTGGTGAACAACCACTTCCACCTTACGGCGCTTGTCTGCTGGGGTCGATCAATCTCGCCAAGCTGGTCAAGCAGCCTTTCGAGGACGGCGCGCAGCTGGACATCGCGGAGCTCGAGCGGCTGACGCGCGTCGCCGTGCGGCTGCTCGACAATGTGATCGACGTGTCGCGCTTTCCCCTGCCGCAGCAGCGCGCCGAGGCGATCGCCAAGCGCCGCATCGGGCTGGGCGTCACCGGACTTGCCGATGCCCTGATCTTCTGCCGCACGCGCTATGGCTCGCCGCAGAGCGTGGCGCTGATCGACAGCTGGCTGTCGGCGCTGAGCGACGCGGCTTATCTGGCGTCGGCGGAGATCGCCGCCGAGAAGGGCGCGTTTCCCCTGTTCGACGCGCAGGAATTCCTGTCGCGGCCGTTCACGCTGCGCCTGCCGCAGGCGGTACGCGCCGCCATCGCCAGGAACGGCATCCGCAACGGCTTGCTGACCTCCATCGCGCCGACGGGCACGATCTCGCTGTTCGCCGGGAATGTCTCCAGCGGCATCGAGCCGGTGTTCGCCTACACCTACACCCGCCGGGTCCTGCAGCCGGACGGCTCGAGCACCACCGAAACGGTCGAGGATTACGCCATCAGGGCGTTCCGTGCCCGCTTCGGGCCCGAGGCGGCGCTGCCGGACTATTTCGTCAATGCGCAGACGTTGAAGCCCGAGGATCACCTGGCGGTGCAGGCGGCGGCGCAGCGCCATATCGACTCGTCGATCTCCAAGACCATCAACGTGCCGGTGGAGATTTCGTTCGCGGCGTTCAAGGACGTCTATCTCAGCGCCTATGACCAGGGCTGCAAGGGCTGCACGACCTATCGGCCCAACGATGTGACCGGATCGGTGCTGCAGGCGGAGCCTGCCGCGCGGCCGCGCGACGAACCGGCTGCGCCGAGCCGCGCCCGCGAAAGCTCCGGCGGCGTCGTGTATATGACAAGGCCGCTCGACCGGCCGGACGTGCTGATCGGCCAGACCTACAAGATCAAATGGCTGGACAGCGATCACGCCTTCTACATCACGATCAACGACATCGAGAAGGATGGGCGGCGGCGGCCGTTCGAGGTCTTCATCAACTCCAAGAACATGGAAGCCTATGCCTGGGCGCTGGCGCTGACGCGGATGATCTCGGCGGTGTTCCGGCGCGGCGGCGACGTGTCCTTCGTGGTGGACGAGCTCAAGGCGATCTTCGATCCGCGCGGCGGGCAATGGAGCGGCGGGCGCTATGTGCCGTCGCTGATGGCGGCGATCGGCGAGGTGATCGAAAAACATATGATCGACACCGGCTTCATTGCGCCGCGCGATGCGACTCTTTTGTCGGAAGAACGCCGCGCGCAGGTCGCGGCGTCGGTGCCCGAGGAGCGCCGCGCCGTGGCGATGGCCGCGGAAGGCGCGCCGGCACGCTTCTGTCCGCGCTGCAGTTCGGCCAGCTTCGTCAAGCTGGAAGGCTGCGATCAGTGCCTGTCCTGCGGCTATGCGCGCTGCGGGTGAGCACGCCCTTTACCATTACGAACGCCAAGGCGCGCGCCCTGATCCTTGCGAAGAGCGCCCTGGCCGGCGTGCGGCAGGAGGGCGGCGCGAAAGCGGTGGCGCCACTGATTCAAAAGCTCGGCTATGTGCAGATGGACTCGATCAAGATCATCGAGCGGGCGCATCACCACATTCTGTATTCGCGGCACAGCGGCTACCGGCCGCGGCACCTGGACCGTCTGCAGGCCAGGACGCCGGCGCTGTTCGAGCATTGGACGCACGATTCGTCGCTCATTCCGCTGGAGTATTATCCGCACTGGTGGCATCGCTTCTCCAAAAGCAAGGCAAATGTCGAAGCCTGGCACGCACGCGTCGGCGACGTGCGCGTACTGAAGACGGTGCGCGAGCACATCGAGGAGCACGGCGCCTCGCGGGCACGCGACTTCGCGCATCTGGGCGGTCGCACCGGGCCGTGGTGGGGCTGGGGGCCGGCCAAGGCGGCGCTGGAATATCTGTGGCGCACGGGCGAGCTCGCCGTGCTGGCGCGCGACGGCTTCGAGAAGATCTACGATCTTGCCGAGCGGACCATTCCGGCGGAGTTGCGCGCGGCCAAGCCGACGCGGGCGCAGACGCTCGACTGGGCGTGCAACGCGGCGCTCGATCGGCTGGGGGCCGCGACCTCGCGCCAGATCGCCGATTTCTGGGGCCACGCCTCCATTCCCGAGGCCGCGCAATGGATCGCGTCCGAAAAGAAGAAGAAGCGGCTGATCGATGTGACACTGGAAGCGGTGCCGGGGCTGCGCGGCTTTGCCGCCGTAGCGCGGCCCGACATCGAAGTGCAGATCGCGGGCCTGCCGCAACCGACCTCGCGCCTGCGCGTGCTGTCGCCCTTCGATCCGGTGCTGCGCGACCGGGCGCGAGCGGAGCGGATATTCGGTTTCGACTACACGATCGAGATCTTCGTGCCGGGCCACAAGCGCAAGTTCGGCTACTACGTCTTTCCGCTGCTGGAAGGATCGCGCTTCGTCGGCCGCATCGACATGAAGGCGGAGCGCAGCGCCGACCGCCTCGCGGTCAAGGCGCTGTGGCTGGAGCCGCGCCTGAAGCTGACGGCCCAGCGCAAGGCCAAGCTGGAGCGCGAGCTGGAACGCCAGGCCCGGCTCGGCGACGTGCGCGACATCCTGTTCCCGGCGACGGCGCTCAAGACCGGCTAGATTACGGCGCATGAAATATTCCAGCCGGTTCTTCCTCTATGCGCCGCTGGCGCTGTTCTTGGGCCTCGCGGCGGCGGCGGGCGCCCTGTGGTGGCGCGCGGCGGATGCGCTGTCGAGCCGCCTCGATGCGCTCAACGGACATGAAGCGATGCCCGGCGTGACGCTGCATTTCGCCTCCAAGCGCGTCAGCGGCTTTCCCTTCAATCTCGACGTGGTGTTCCAGGATCTGCGCCTGACGATCGCGACGCCGCATGGGCCATCATCGTGGCGCAGCCAGAATTTCGCGCTGCATGCGCTGACCTATGGCCGCGAGCAGATGATCTTCGAGGCGGCAGGCCGGCAACTGTTGACCTGGACGGATCTGAAAGGCGGCGCGCATGCCCTGCCGTTCGAAGTCGGCGAACTGCACGCCAGCGCGATTGTGGGCGCGCGCGGATTGTCGCGCTTCGATCTCGACCTGATCGGTCTGGGTTCGCCGGCGCTGACGGCGGGACGCGTTCAACTCCATGCCAGGCTGGCGCCGAACGGCGCCTCCATCGACATCGCGGCGGCGGCCGACGCGGTGCATCTGTCGCCGCAGCTCGCGTCCCTGTTCGGCGCCGACATCACGCAGCTTCGCCTCAATGCCTCCGCCACGCCGTCGCGGACCTTCGACGGGCTGCGCGCCGGGCGCACCGACTGGGTCAGCGCCGCCGAGACCTGGCGCAAGGCGAATGGACGCCTTCGGGTCGACGATCTGGAGATTTCCTGGAACCGGTTGAGCGCGGTGGGCAAGGGCACGCTGGCGCTGGATGCGTCGCATTCGGTCGAAGGATTGCTGGATTTCAAGGCCGTTGGGATCCAGACCCTGCTCGATACGGCAGCGCGGCGACGCGTGCGCGGGGCGGCCAATGCCGGCATCGCGGCGGCGCTGCTGGATCGCGCCGCGCTGGCCGGCAACAACGAGGCCGGATTGCTGGGCGCGGTCGTCGGATTTCATGGCGGCACGGTGAGCGTCGGCGACGAGACGGCGACGACGCAAGAAGCGCTTTACTGACGCCTCTTCTTTGTCTTCTTCACCGCCGCCGCGACCGTATTGCGGCCGAAGTTCACCGCGGCGCTATCCTGACCCGCATCGACGATGCCGCGGCGCAGCGCGCGGGTGCGGGTGAAGAGCTTGAACAACGCCTCGCCGTCGCCCCAGCGGATCTGGCGCTGCAGCGCACTCAAATCCTCGCTGAAGCGGCCCAGCACTTCGAGCACCGCGTCCTTGTTGTTCAAAAAGACGTCGCGCCACATGGTGGGATCGGACGCCGCGATGCGTGTGAAGTCGCGAAAGCCGCCGGCGGAATACTGGATCACCTCGCCTTCGGTGACGCTGCGCAAATCGTCGGCGGTGCCGACGATGTTGTAGGCGATCAGATGCGGCACATGGCTGGTGACGGCGAGGACCAGATCGTGATGCTTGGCGTCCATCACCTCGACCTTGCTGCCGAGCGCTTGCCAGAATTTCGTCAGCGCCTTGACGGCGCGCTTGTCGGCGCCTTTGGGCGGGGTGAGGATGCACCAGCGGCCGTCGAACAGTTCGGCGAAGCCCGCTTCGGGACCGGACCGTTCCGTGCCGGCGACGGGATGGGCCGGAATGAAATGCACCGCCTTGGGCATGTGCGGGCCGACATCGGTCAGGACCGCGCCCTTGACCGAGCCGACATCGGTGAGGATGGCGCCCGGCTTCAGATGCGGGCCGATGCTCTTGGCGAGCGCGCCGAAGGCCCCGATCGGTGTCGCCAGAATAACCAGATCGGCGCCCTTGACGGCCCTGGCCGCGCTCTCTTCGAGACTGTCGGCGAAGCCGACGCGCCTGGCGATCCTGAGCGCGGCCTTGCGGTCGTGGCCCACGATATGGCCGGCGACGTGCTTGCGGCGCATCGCATGGGCGACGGATGAGCCGAGCAGGCCGACGCCCAAGATCGCCACCCGATCGAACATGGGCTTGTTCATTGGCGCGCCGCGAATTCGGCCAGCGCCGCGACGACGGCGCGGTTGGCGTCTGGCGGTCCGACGGTCAGGCGCAGGCAGTCGGGCAGGCCGTAAGCGACGACGCCGCGCAGGATCAGACCGCGCGAGGCCAGGAAGTGATCGGCGTCTTGCGCCATACGGCCCTTGTCCTTGCCGAACTGGATCAGGATGAAATTGCCGACGCTGTCGTTGACGCCAAAACCCAGCTTGCGGATTTCCGTCGTCAGAACGTCGCGCCATTTTTCGTTGTGCGCGAAATTGGCTTCGACATGGGCGCGGTCCTTCAGCGCGGCGGCGGCGGCGCGCTGCGCCGGAACCGAGACGTTGAAGGGCCCACGGACGCGGTTGAGGACGTCGGCGACGGCGGCGGGACAATAGGCCCAGCCGACGCGCAGGCCGGCCAGGCCATAGATCTTCGAAAAGGTGCGCGTCATGACGACGTTGGAGAAATTCGCCACCATTTCGATGCCGGGTTCGTAGTCGTTGCGGCGGACATATTCGGCATAGGCCGCGTCGATCACCAGCAACGCGCCGGACGGCAGGCCAGCCTGCAGGCGGCGGACTTCGTCATGCGGCAGATAGGAGCCGGTCGGATTGTTCGGATTGGCGATAAAGACCAGCCGCGTCTTCGGCGTCACCGCCGCCAGCATGGCATCGACGTCGGTGTGCAGATTCTTCTCGGGCACCACGACCGGCGTGGCGCTGTTGGCGAGCGCGGCGATCTTGTAGACAAGGAAGCCATGTTCGCTGAACATCACCTCGTCGCCGGGGCGCAGATAGGCGGCAGCCAGCAGATTGAGGAGTTCGTCCGACCCGTTGCCGCAGACGATGCGCGCCGGATCGAGGCCGTAATGTTCGGCGATGGCCTCGCGCAGGATCTTGGCGCTGCCTTCGGGATAGATGTCGATGCCGTGCGCCACCGACTGAAAGGCCTCGACGCCTTTGGGGCTGGCGCCGAGCGCGGACTCGTTCGAGCACAGCTTGACGGCGTTCACCACGCCTTCGATGTGCGCGCGCCCGCCGACATAGGGCGCGATATCGAGGATGCCGGGCTTGGGCGTCGGGTTCATGTCGTCACCTGGATGAGCGGATTGGCGTAGCTGCCGACACAGGCGACGCGCAGGATCGCGTCGCCTTCCAGTTCCAGGAGCGCGCCGAGGCGGGGATCGTCGTCGCGCACGAAGCCGGCGATTTCGAGGAGATGCTGGCGCGAGCTGCTTTTCGCCGCGTCGCGGGTGACGGCCAGAAGGCGCGACTCCAGGCCGGCCTGCTTGAGCACGCTCTGCAGCTTGGTCAGGCTGAGCGTGTCGCCTGCCTCGAGCAACAGGAGCGTCGTGTCGTCGCCGCTCGGCTCCGGCCCGAGCGTGCCGATGACATAGGCCGCGGGCGCGCCGGTCAGCGGCAGCGTGGCGACGACGCGCGGGCCTTTCTGGCCGCTGGGCGTCAGCTGGGCCCACCAGGCGCGGGCGTTCTCGTCGCTCTCGGGCGGCGGCACCACCCCGAAAGCCTCCGCGTCGCCGGTGCATTCCTGCGCGATGGCGGTGGCGGAGAGATGGCTTTTCATCGCCACCTGCGAGCCGAACAGGTCGCGCGCCAAGTCGCGGAACGGACCGGCGCGATCCGCCGAATAGACATGAATGACCCGCTGCGGCGAGGCGGACGCCGCCATCATCTCGCGCCAGATGCGCAGCAGCACCGGAAACGGCAGGCTGCCGGTGTGGCGCGCGGCCAGGCGGCGCAGGCGGACCGCCTGCTGCGCCGGCGAGGTGGCCTCTGCCATTTGCGCGCGCCGGATCAGCAGGTCGTGGATCTTGTCGTCCAGCGCATCCAGCTTGACCGGCAGATCGGCTGGCGGGGTCTTACGCGGCGGCATTCTTCCAAAAACCCTTTGGCCCATGAAGTTAATCCCAGCGGTGGGCGTCGAGGCCGAAGGGGCGGTATTGATAAGGGCGGGAACAGGCAAAATCAAAGCGGCACGGGACCCGCGTTTGACACAGGTGCCCGCGCGCCTTAGCAAACCCGCCCCTGCCCAGGGCTGGCCCTGGAATCTTCAATTGGCGGATTGGATCGACGGGCACATGGCCGAATCCCCCAAATTCCTGCGGCCGGTGACCGCGGCCGACGCCGATGTCGGCCATGCGATCGTGTTCGACGCGCCGCTGACGCTGGATTGCGGCAAGACGCTCAAACCCTTCACCGTCGCATATATGACCTACGGCGCGCTGAACGCGCACCGGTCCAACACCGTGCTGGTCTGCCATGCGCTGACGGGCGATCAGTTCGTGGCGTCCGACCATCCCGTCACCGGCAAGCCGGGCTGGTGGGACACGATGGTGGGACCGGGCAAGCCGATCGACACCGACCGGTTCTTCGTGATCTGCGCCAATGTCGTCGGCGGCTGCATGGGCACGACGGGGCCGGCGGAGATTTGCGCCAGCACCGGACGTCCCTATGGCCTGGATTTTCCCCTCGTCACCATTCGCGACATGGTGCGGGCGCAGGCCATGC
Source organism: Rhizomicrobium sp. (assembly GCA_036512455.1). GTDB lineage: Bacteria > Pseudomonadota > Alphaproteobacteria > Micropepsales > Micropepsaceae > Rhizomicrobium. The sequence continues at coordinate 40,481 of DATCAT010000064.1, read as the reverse complement.
TGCTCGACGCGCTCGGCATCGAGAAGGTGATGAGCGTGATCGGCGGTTCGATGGGCGGCATGCTGGTGCTGCAATGGGCCGCAAGCTTTCCAGGCCGCGTGGTCTCCGCCGTGCCCATCGCCTGCGCGGCACGCCATTCGGCGCAGAACATCGCGTTCCACGAAGTCGGCCGCCAGGCGATCATGGCCGATCCCGACTGGAAGGGCGGGACATATCAGCTGCATGGCACGCAGCCCTCCAAAGGCCTGGCCGTCGCCCGCATGGCGGCGCATATCACCTATCTGTCCGAGGCGGCGCTGCAGCGAAAGTTCGGGCGCAGCCTGCAGGATCGCGAGCAGATCTCCTTCGGCTTTGGGCCGGACTTCCAGATCGAGTCCTATCTGCACCACCAGGGCGTCACCTTCGTCGACCGCTTCGACGCCAATTCCTATCTCTACATCACGCGGGCGATGGACTATTTCGATCTCGCCGCGGAGCAGGGCGGCACGCTGGCCGAGGCGTTTCGCGGCAGCAAGACGCGGTTCCTGATCATTTCGTTCACCAGCGACTGGCTGTTTCCGACGGCGGAGAACAAGCATGTCGCGCACGCGCTCAACGCCACGGCCGCGACGGTGAGTTTCGTCGAGATCGCGACCGACCGCGGCCATGACGCCTTTCTGCTGGACGAGCCGGAATTGTTCGCCACGGTGCGCGGCTTTCTGAACTCGGTCGCCGCTTCGGTCGGCGCATGAGCCTGCGCCCCGATCTGGCGGCCATCGCGGAGATGATTCCGCAGAGCAGCCGCGTGCTGGACGTCGGTTGCGGCGACGGCGCGTTGCTGGAGCACCTGGCCGCGACCAAGGGCGTCGACGGACGCGGCATCGAACTGGTGCAGCAGAATGTGAACGCCTGCGTGGCGCGCGGCCTGCCCGTGATGCAGGGCGACGCCGATACCGATCTGGGCGAATATCCCAGCGCCGCGTTCGACGTGGCGATCCTGAGCCAGACCATCCAGATGGCGCGCAGTCCGCGCGACGTCCTAGATCACCTGCTGCGCATCGGGCGGCGCACGGTCATTTCGCTGCCGAATTTCGGCCATTGGCGCGTGCGCCTGTCGCTGCTCGCCCACGGCCGCATGCCGCGCACGCAGGCGCTGGGCTATGAGTGGTACGACACGCCCAACATTCATCTATGCACTATCGCCGACTTCGTCGCCCTGGCGAACGAAACCGAGGCGACGATCGAGCGCGCCCTGGCGCTCGATGAAAAAGGCCGCACACGGCCGATGCGGGCCGAGGCTTGGGGCCCCAATCTGCTGGCCGACGGCGCGATCTTCCTGCTGCGCGGAAAATAGCCGAACCGGCGGACGGCTCGCGGCCGTCCGCCTGTCAAGCCTAGCTCGCGCCCAGAAGGTCGAGCGCCTTGGCGAAGTGCTCGACACCCATTTTGTATTGGCCATGGCCGCAGAAGGTCCGCGCGCCATTCACCTGCTGGCGGGCGGAGGCGTAGTTCGGCGACTGCTGATTGGCTTCCAGCGCCGCGTTGGCTTTCTTTTCCATCGTGATACAGCCGATCACGGTCTCCGGCGCGGCCGCCTGCGCGGCATAGACGCCGGTCGCGGCGAGGGTCAGACACAGAGCGGCGGCCGAGACGGCCGATTTCGAAAAACTCATTACTTCCTCCTGTTGAATGCCGGCGGGCCGGCGAATTTGGACTTGGGAAGGAAGCAATGAATTGTAAGGGCCCGCCAATCACCGTTGCGTGCGGCGCATTGCGGGCGCGTAAGGCGCACACTGTAAATCCCGCGCAAATCCCGAAAAAAGCGATTGCCGATTTGCGCAACGAGTCCGGCGCGCATGACCGCCCTGCATGACGCAGAGAGGTTCGCACTGTTGCGGAAAAAAACTAGCGCGACGCCTCACGCTTCCGTGACGGACAATATTGCGCGCGGATGAACTGCGATTAAGGAAGATCGCTCATCGTCGCCGGCGCATCGCGCGCCGGCGACCATTGCGGCACTGCTTTCGCGGCGCGCGCCGGGACGGCGCCGTAGAACGTCTTGCCGGCTTCGACGATGTGAACGCCCGAGAGACCGGGAAACACGCGGCGCAGCAAGCGCTCCCAGCCGGTGCCGGTGCGTACCAGGCGGCGGCCATGGAACGGCGGCACATAGAGCGCACGGCTCCAGGACAGCGGCTCGAACAGCGCGCCGCGCAACAGACGATCCAGTTCGCCGCGGGAAAACGGCCGGCCGACCGCGAACGGCGAACGTTCGAGCTGCGCCCACAGGCTGGCGCGATTGGGCGCCACCAGCAGCAGGCGCCCTTCCGGGGCCAGGACGCGCCAGAGCTGGCGCAGCAAGGGACGGGTGGCGTCGGCACCTTCCAGGCCGTGCACGACCAGGATGCGGTCGAAGAAGGCATCGGGGAACGGCAGCGCGCCCTCATCGGTAAGCGCGGTGAGCGGCCGCAGGGCGGGCCAGGCGACGACGCCCTGCTGCGCCGGCATCAGCGCGACGACCCGTTCGGCCTCCGACTGGAATTGCCTCAGATAGGGCACGGCGAAGCCATAGCCCAGCAGGCAGCTGCCCCGGGTAGAGGGCCACAGCGCGCGAAGCTGGCGCGCGATGATGCGCCGCGTCAAAAGGCCCAGGGGAGCCTCGTAGAAGTCCGCAAGGTCGGCGGCGTCGAGCTGCATGCGACTTGCGTAGCGCGACGCCGCGTCCGGTTCAACGTAAGGGCGCGGACTGATAGCGTGGCCCGAAGGATGGCCCAATGACCGCTCTGCGAATCGAACTCGTCGCCTGCCTGAAGGACAATTACGCCTATCTCGTGCACGATTCCGATGCCGGGCTGACCGCCATCGTCGATCCGTCGGAGCCGGAGCCGGTGCGGCAGGCGCTGGCGCACCGCGGCTGGACGCTGACGCATATCCTGAACACGCATCATCATTTCGATCACACGGGCGGCAATATCCCCCTCAAGGAGCAGTTCGGCGCCAAGGTCGTGGGGCCCGAGAAGGACCGCGAGCGCATTCCCGGCATCGATACCGGCGTCGTGGAAGGCGAGGGCTGGTCGTTCGGCGCCCGCCGCGTGCCAGTATTGGAGATCCCGGCCCATACGCGGGCGCATATCGCCTTCGTATTCGACGATGCGGTGTTCACCGGCGATACGCTGTTCGCGATGGGCTGCGGCCGGCTGTTCGAGGGCACGCCGGCGATGATGTGGGCGAGCCTTGCCAAGCTGATGACGCTGCCCGATGCCACGCGGGTCTATTGCGGCCATGAATATACGCAGAGCAATGGCCGCTTCGCGCTGACGCTGGAACCGGGCAATGCGGCGCTGGTCTCGCGCATGCGCGAGGTCGATGCCGCGCGGGCGAAAAGCGCGCCGACCATTCCCTCGACGATCGGATTGGAAAAACAGACCAACCCGTTCCTGCGGCCGGCCTCACCGGAGATCCGCCATTCCCTCGGGCTGATTCACGCCGGCGACGTCGATGTGTTCGGCGAGATGCGCAAGCGCAAGGACAACTTCTAGGACTTATTTATCGCCGTCATCGTCGTCGCCGTGATGGTGATGCGAGTCGTCGCCGTCTTTATCCTTGTCCTTGTCATCGGAACCGCCCGTGACGGCATCGGCGGCGCCGCTGACGACGCTGCCGGCGACATGGGCGGTGGTGCTGACCACGGTGGTCGCGACGCTGACGCCGGCGCCGACGATGTCCGCCGCCACGCAGCCCGACAGCACAAAACCCAAGAGGCCGACAACGGCAACCGGCAGAAGCGCGCGCATGGCGAAGTCCTTTCGAGGCAAGCGGCATGATCGCATAAGCCGCGTCAACGAACCACTAATTCGGGGCGGTTCCCACATTGAAACTTCGCCATGGAGCGGCGCCCGGACGCGGGATAGGCTGGCGACATCCGGGGGGAACTCATGTCAGCCATCCATTTGCCGATCCTCAATCTGTCGCTTGGCGGCCTCAGCACCGAATTCACGATGCTGGCGCTTGCCGTCGTGCTGGGCCTGTTCCAGCTCCTGATCGCAGCGCGTGCCGGCAACAGCCAGCGCGGGCTGCGCTGGAATGTGGGTGCGCGCGATGCCGCGCCGCCCGCGGTGGGCAAGGTCGCCGGCCGGCTGGAGCGCGCCTTCAGGAACTTCATGGAGACCTTCCCGTTCTTCGCCGCGCTCGTCGTGCTGTGCGCGCTCGCCGGGCGGCACAATTGGGCGACGGTGTGGGGCACGCAGGTCTATCTGGCGGCGCGCATTCTCTATCTGCCGCTCTACGGTTTCGGCGTGCCGGGCTTGCGCACGCTGGTGTGGCTGGTCGCGACGCTGTCCATCATCCTGCTGCTGGTCGCCCTGCTCTATCCCGGCCTTTAGAGCGCGGCGAACAGCACTTCCGCCGCGGCCCAGTTCGGCACGATGCGTTCGGCGCCGGCTTCGCGCAAATGCGCCGCGATGCGTTCGTTCATGTGGCCGCCGCCGGAGAAGCCCCAGACGCGCATGCCGGCGGCGCGGCCGGCCAGCACGCCGTTGACGCTGTCCTCGATGACAAGGCAGCGGGCGGGGTCGACGGCGAGCGCGCCAGCCGCATGCAGAAAGAGATCGGGCGCCGGCTTGGCGTGGGTGACGTGCTCCGCCGAATAGACATGCGGCGCGAAATGATCCCACAGGCCCGTCTTGCGCAGCTTGGTGCCAAGCCTGCCCACCGTGCTGGAACTGGCGACGGCCTTGGCATGGTGGATGGAGGAGACCGCGCGCAAGGCACCCGGGACCTCGGTCAGCCGCTGCGCGATGGCGATGCGCATGCCTTCGCCTATGGCGGGACGGATTTCTCCGACGATGGAGCGGCCCAGCCGCGCCTGGCCATCGGCTTCCAGCGCCTCGTAAAACGCCTCGTCGCTCATGCCCATGAAGCGCGTGGTGAATTCATGGCGATCGTAGTGCAGGCCGATGGCGGCGAGAATCCCGGTCTCGACCTCATGGGCGAGAACCTCGCTGTCCACCAGAACGCCGTCGCAATCGAAGATGATGGCGGAAATCATGCGCCGGGATAGGCGATTTGCGGCGCGAGAGCCACTCACGAAAAACTGCCAAATCTATCCGGCGAATTCGAAGGCGATGGCCGAGAAGTGCAGCACCGCGGCGACCAGCACGAAGGCGTGCCAGATCGCCTTGTGGTAGGGGATGCGCTCGATGACATAGAACGCGACGCCCGCCGAATAAACGAGGCCGCCGGCCACCAGGAGCCAGAAATCGGTCGCGCTCATCGCGGCATGCAGCGGCTGCAGCACCGTCACGATCAGCCAACCCATGGCGAGGTAGAGGCCGAGACTCAGCCATTCGAAGCGGCGCGGGAAGATCACCTTCATCGCGACGCCGAAGCTGGCGCTGAGCCAGATCGCCGCCAGGATGATGTCGCCATAAGGCGCGCCGAGCCGGTTGACCGCGAACGGCGTGTAGGTGGCCGCGATCATGATGAAGATGGCGGCGTGATCGAAACGGCGCAGGATCTGCTTGGACGGACCGTGCGGCGTGAGGTTGTAGGCCGCCGAGAAGCAGATCATCGCCAGAAGGCCGGCGCAGTAGACGAAGACGCTGGCCTGGGCCGGCAGGCCCGTGACGCGCCAGAGCAGCCACAGGCTGGCATTGATGGCGAACAGGATGCCCAGCACGTGCACCGCCGCGTCGGCGCGGTGTTCGAGCTGCGAATAGATCCGTTCGGCTTTTTCAACCAGGCTCATGGAACTGCATATGGTGATTGCAGGGCGTTTCGTCCATTTGGCGAATGTTCGCACGGCAGATTTACCGCGGCCTTAACCGCTAGGGTGAACGCATCTGTCCATGGCATGGCTGGCCCGTCAAAACGGCATTTTCAGCCCTGTCCGGCGCGGTGATAGACGTGACGCTGGGCCTTGCTGGACGATTTGTCATGAAATTGCTTGCCGGTTTTCTGGGCGCTGCCCTGCTCGTTCTGCCCACGACGGGCGGCGCCGCGGAGGCGCCGGTGCGGGTGATGATCGTCGGCGGCTTCCATATGGGCAATCCCGGCCGGGACCTGCACAACAGCCAGGTCGACGACATGTTGTCGCCGGCACGGCAGACACAGATCGTGGCTGTGACCGATGCCATCGCGCGCTTCAAGCCCACCGTTGTGGCGGCGGAGTGGCCGGCGGACATCGCCGCGACGCGCTATGCCGACTATCGCGCCGGCAAATTGCCGCCGTCGCACAACGAGGTCGTGCAGCTTGGTTTCCGCCTGGCGGCGACGGCGAATTTGACAAACTTTTACGGCATCGATGTCGATGGCGACTTTCCCTATGACGCGGTCGACAGCTACGCCAAAGCGCATGGCCAGAGCGCCTGGCTGGCGGACGCGAACGCCCAGATCGAAACCTTCGTGCGCAAGCAGGACGATATCCTGAAGAAGGGCAGCGTGGCGGACGCGCTGCGCTTCCTGAACGATCCGGCGCTGATCGCGCAGGGCAACGCGTTCTATCGCACCACGCTGCATGTCGGTGGCGGCGCGGTGCAGCCGGGGGCGGACCTTTTGACGGCCTGGTACCGGCGCAACTTCCTGATTTGCGCCAACATCGTCCAGCTGGCCAAGCCCGGCGACCGTATCGTGGTGTTTTACGGCTCGGGCCACGCCTTCCTGCTGCGCCAGTGCGTCGCCGAGACGCCGGGCTTCGAACTGGTCGAAGCGAACGACTATTTGCCCAAATAGCGTCGGCGCTGTTCAATGCCGCGGACCATTCTGCGGCGGGACAGATGAACCGGACCTGGCTTTGGGCAATGGCATTCGCGGGCCTTTCCACGGCGGCGCAGGCGCAGAACTATGGCGTGCCGCCGCCGGACCTGAACGCCAAGCTGGACAGACTGGTTCGGGCCTATCCCGATTTTCTTGAGAGCCATAACGGTCATTGGCTGGTGCTGAAGGACGGACGCAGATTGGCCGTCTCGGACGGGCGGACGGACAAGACCTTCGATCAAATGGTCGAGCATGCCGACATCGACGACATGTTCTACGCCGACTATCCGGCCGGCGCGGAAGCGACGGCGCCGGCGGAGAATTTCGATCCGGGACGGGTGCGCTTCGAGCCGCTGTTCAACGCCATGTACGGCGACTGCGACCGCGGCGAAGTGGCGCCGAAGCTGCGTTCGATTCCCTGGCTGCCCAAGCATGGCGGCGGCCATGTCGCGATCACCACGGCCAACGGCGTGGACAAGGCGCTGGAGGCGGTGGTGCGCGAACTGGACGAACTGCCGGACCGTTACTTGAAATATCTCATCCCCAATTCGGGCACCTACAATTGCCGCAGAATAGCCGGCTCGACCTCACGCTCGGTGCATGCCTGGGGCGCGGCGATCGACATCAACAGCGCGGCATCCGATTACTGGCGCTGGTCGCCCAAGGGCTGGCACAACCGCATACCGGTCGAGATCGCGCGCGTCTTCGAGCGCCATGGCTTCATCTGGGGCGGGCGCTGGTATCACTACGACACCATGCATTTCGAATATCGCCCCGAGCTTCTTTGAATATGCTCAGTAGCTTCCGGAATTGTCCTGGTCGCCGAGCGTGACCACGACATAGTCGCCGCGATGGCGGCTGCGATAGATGTCGACATGGATCATGACGTTGCCGTTGACGATGCGGCGCAGCACGCCGGGATCCGAATTGCCGTCATTGAGCATACGCTCCAGCACGGCGCGATTGTTGACGTCGCCGAAATAGTCGTCGCTTTCGTCCTGGTCGTCCTGGACGCCGAATTTGTGGACGTTGGCGCGGTCCTGGCGGATGATGGCGGCGGCCGATGTCAGCCGCTCGCCGTTGGAATTGAAATGATCGGCGCGGCTGAGGAAGGCGTTGTAGCTGCCGATCAAGTCGGCTGAGGCGGCCGGCGTGGCGGCGGCCAGAACCAGTCCCAGCGCCAGAAGCGATGTGCGAATCATGCGAACCCCCAAAATGCGTCGTGCATATCCTTGCGCGCGATCATGGTCCTTTGGCGGCGAGGCGCCAAGTGGGCTAGACTGCCGCCATGGACGAAGACGACCTGCCGCCCAAACCACTGGACACCGACCCGGGATTTTCCGGCGAACTCGGCCGGACCTTTGCCGGCTTCGTCTGGGTCGCGCTCTTCCTGGCGATCGCCGGCGCGGTGCTCTATGCGGTGACCCGCTGGCTGTAGGGATCACAAGCCCTTGGCGGGATGGGGCCTGATTCCACACGGTCTTGATCATTGTTTTCAGGATTCGAGCTTTTTCCCACGACTTGAAGGCTCGTCGCAGCGCAGCAATTCGGCGGCTTCGTGGCGCGGTTCGCCGTCCCGGCGTAACATGCGAACCGTCGAAGCAGCGGGAGGGCGGCATGAGCGCGGCGGCATTCGGTTCGGTCGAAATGGAGATGCTGTGGCTGAGCATCGTGCTGGGCATTGTCCAGCTCCTGCTCGCCACCTTGTTCAGCGTGGGCGCGCGCGGCTTGCCCTGGGGCGTCGGCGCCCGCGACAGCGCCGCGCCGCCGCTGGGCACGTTCGGCGGGCGCATCGAGCGCGCCTTCAGGAATTTCCTCGAGACCTTCGTGTTCTTCGCCGCTGCCGTGCTGATCGCCAACGCGCTGGGCAAGCATACGGCGACGAGCGCGCTGGGAGCGCAGATCTTTTTCTGGTCGCGCGTCGCCTATGTGCCGGCCTATGCCTTCGGCATACCGTTTGTCCGCACGCTGATCTGGGTCGCGTCCCTGGCCGGCATCGGCATGGTGATGCGCGGCATCTGGCCGGGGATGTAATCGGACCGGCAAACGAAGGCGGAGGCACCGTGCGCTATCTTGCAAGGATCGTCGCGAGCATCGCGATCGCGTTGCCGATTGCCGCCGCGGCCGCGCCGCCGGCGATCACCCTGCCCGCCTATGTGACGCTGCCGCCGGAGACCATTGTGCCTGCCGTGGCCGGCGGCAACGCCAAGCATTGCGGCTGGGGCGAGGTCGAGCTGCCGACGGTCAAAGCGACCGGCGCCGGCGGGCTGCAGCGCGGCGAGGTCTGGCATCTGGGCCTGAAGTTCCAGCACTTTGCCGACAAACCGAAGGGCAAGGAGATCTTCGACAGGATAGCGGCGATGCTGACGGCGCATGGCTGGACGGTGGCCGACGCCCGCGACACGTCTCCCTACACGGCGCTGCTGCACTACGCGAAGAACGGCAGCGACAGCTGGATCGGACTTTCCATCTTCAGCCTGGACTGGATCGTGTTCGACCTGGTGGAGGTCAAGCCGCAGCCGCTGATCTTCATGCTGAGCCCGCCGGCCGCCGCGCCGGAGAAGATCGTGGCGGCCAAGGGCGACTTTCCCTATCTGGCGAGCCTGCCGGATTCGAAATACCGCAGCGGCGCGAGTTTCGATGGGCCGCTGAAACTGCCGACGCATTCGGCCGCGGGCAATGAGATCGTATTGGTCGGCAGCGGCTCGATCATGAAGAGTTACGAGTTGGCCGGCCTGACGACGGTTCAGTTCGCGGTCGTCTATCGCGCCGCGCTGGAGGGCGCCGGCTGGACCATCCTCGACTATTCGCAGAACCCGCATCAGGGCGACGCGTTCATCAGCGCGCATTACGGACAAAACGGCCGCGACCTGTGGGCCTATCTGCACGGCAGCGAGGGCGCCTATTCCATCGCCGTCGCCGACGCGGGCGCCAAGGACGATCTGGCGGCGACGCTGGGCCATGATTGCCATGTCGCGCTGTACGGCGTGCTGTTCGATTTCAACAAGGCGAGCCTGAAGCCGGAATCCGATGCGATCCTGACGCGCGTGGCCAAGCTGCTTGCCGCCCAGCCCGCGCTGAAGCTCGAAGTGCAGGGCCACACCGATTCGGTGGGAAGCGACGACTACAACCAGAAGCTCTCCGAGGCGCGCGCCGCTTCGGTGGTGGCGTGGCTGAGCGTGCATGGCGTCGCCGCGGGACGCCTGACGGCCAAGGGCTATGGCGAGACGCGGCCTGTCGCCAACAACGACAACGACGACGGACGCGCCAGGAACCGGCGAGTCGAGATCGCAAATCCGCTCTGCGCGAAATAGCGTGCAGCAACCAACTGTTCTCATCCTGGGCGGCACCGGCACGTTCGGCGGCAGGCTGGCACGGCTGCTGGCGGAGGATGACCGCATATCGCTTGTCGTGGCAGGACGTTCGCGCGCGGCCGCCGAAGCGTTCTGCCGGACGCTTGCGGCGCGCGGGCCCTTACGCGCCGCCGCGATAGATCGCAACGGAGCGCTCGAACCCGTTCTGAGGGATATGGCGCCGGACATCGTGGTCGACGCCAGCGGGCCGTTTCAGGCTTATGGCGACGAGCCTTATCGCGTCGTGAAGGCGTGCCTGGCGCTTGGCATCTGCTATCTCGACCTCGCGGACGGTTCGGACTTTGTCCAAGGCATCGCCACGCTCGACGCCGAGGCGTGCAGGCGCGGCGTGTTCATCCTGTCGGGCGCCAGCACGTTTCCGGCGCTCAGCACCGCCGTGGTACGCGCACTCAGTCAAGGCTGGACACGGGTGCGCAGCATCACGAGCGGTATCGCGCCGTCGCCGCATGTCGATCTGGGGCGCAACGTGATCGGCGCCATCGCGAGCTATGCCGGCAAGAAGGTGCTGCTGGTGCGCGACGGCAGCGCGGCGACGGGGCGCGGGCTGATCGAGGCGCGGCGTTTTACCGTTGGCGCGCCCGGCATGCTGCCGCTAAAGAGCCGGCGCTTCGCGCTGGCCGATGTGCCGGATCTGCGTATGGCGAAGACGCTGTGGCCGGGGCTGCAGACCATCTGGGTGGGCGTCGGCACGTTGCCGGAAGCCACGCATCGCGGACTGAGCGCGCTGGCATGGCTGGTGCGGCTGGGCATGATGCGTTCGCTCAGCGCGCTGGCGCCGCTGTTTTACCGGGTCGCCAGGCAGGTGCGTTGGGGCGAGCATCGCGGCGGCATGTTCGTTGCGGTAACGGGAGACGATGCGCGCGGCGCGAGGATCGCACGCGCCTGGCATCTGATCGCGGAAGGCGATGACGGACCATTCGTGCCGGCGATGGCGGCGGCGGCGCTGATTGCAAAGGTCGTGGCCGGCTCACCGCCGGCGCGCGGCGCGCGGGCCGCGCTGGAGGAATTGAGTCTGGAGGATTTCACGGCGCAATTCGCGCGGCGGAATATTCGCACCGGGACGTGGACAAGGATGCCGGCGGCGCTGCCACTGTACCGGAGGTTCTTCAGCGATGCGTGGGAAACGCTGCCCCAGCCGATCCGGGCGCTGCATGACGGCGTCGCACGCGCGCGCGGCGTGGCACAGGTGGAGCGTGGTACGGGCATCCTGGCGCGCCTAGCGGCAGCGATCATCGGCTTTCCCAAAGCGGGCAAGGACGTGCCGGTCGAAGTCGCGTTCAGCGCGAGGGACGGGCGCGAGACCTGGACACGGACGTTTGCCGGCAGATCTTTTTCCAGCGAGCAGTTCGAGGGGCGCGGCCGGTCGGCGGGATTGCTGTGCGAACGGTTCGGGCCGCTGACCTTTGGGCTGGCGATGACGATCGAGGGCGATCGGCTGCGGCTGATCGTGCGGCGCTGGAGCGCGTTCGGCGTGAAGCTGCCGTTCTTCCTGGCGCCCCGCGGCGAGAGTTACGAGAGCGTCGAGGCGGCACGCTTTCGTTTCCATGTCGAGATCGGTTTTCCCTGGACCGGGCCGATCGTGCGCTATCGCGGCTGGCTGGTGCCGGCGTAGCGCCCCAAGAAATTCCCAAGCTTTCTGCAAGGGCAGCGCAAACACTCGGGCGCGGCGTTCTGCGACACCTCTTGCGAACAAGCAGAGGGACGGTCATGGGCAAATTCTTCGGCGCGGTGGGCAAGGCGGTTTGGACGGGGGCATTGGCGGTCGTCCTGACGGCGGTGACGGGCGGCATCTGGACGGCGCTGCTGGTCACCAACCTGAAGCTCAGTCCGGCGGTACCGTGGTCGGTGGGGGCGATGGCGGCGATCTCGCTGGCGCTGTGGGCCTGGCTTGGCGGCGCGTGGAGACCGATGCGGACGCAGGGCGCGCGGCGGACTTATCTGCGCGCGACGGCGATTGCGCCGCGCCTGTTCTTCACGGCGCTGAGCGCGGGCGTGGCCGGGCTCGTGGCGCTGGCCGGGCTGTGGATCGTGCTGTTCGAGCTCGTCAAAGTGCCGGGCAACAGCGCGGATTTCTCGGCTCTGCCGCTGGGCACGGTGATCGCGGCGCTGGTCATGGCGGCGCTGGTCGGGGCGGTGTTCGAGGAGGCGGGCTTTCGCGGCTATTTCCAGGGGACGCTCGAGCGCTACCTGCCGGGGCCGGTGGCGATCGTCATCTGCGCGCTGGTGATGGCGCCGGAGCATGCGGCGACGCAGGGCTTCGTGTGGCCAACGATGCTGTTCTATCTGTTGGTCGACGTGATGCTGGGCTTCAGCGCGTATCTGACCAGATCAATCCTGCCGGGCATCGCGGTGCATGCCATCGGGTTGTTGATGTTCTTCGGCGTGGTGTGGCCGGGCGACAAGGAGCGCCTGCTCATCTGGCAGCACGGCGCGGATCTGTGGTTCTGGATTCATGCCGGACAGGCGGTGCTGTTCGCGGGCGCAAGCATCTGGCTGTTCGTGCGCCTGGCGAAGATGGTGCGCGAACCGGCGCGCGCCGCCCTTCACGCGCCCGCCTGTTCGGTCTCTTGAATGCTAACCCCGAGGATACACATCATGACAAACGCAGCTTCGACGATTCCGTCCGTCTCTCCCAGGACGTCCTCCATCCGCCTGTTCGGCTTGCCGCTCTACGATATCGCGTTCGGGACGGGGGCCGAGACGGGCCGCGCGCGCGGCATCCTGGCGATCGGGCGCGTCGCCACGGGAGTCATCGCGATCGGCGTGATCGCGCGCGGCATCGTTGCCGTCGGCGTGGTGAGTCTGGGCCTGCTTTCGGTCGGCGCCGTGTCGCTCGGCGCCTTCGCGGTGGGCGCGGTGAGCGTTGGCGGCGGCTCGGTGGGCGTCGTCTCCATCGGCTATCGCGCCGCCGGCGCGGTGGCAGTGGGGCATCGCGCGGCGGGTGCGGCGACGCTTTCGTGGTGAGCCGTGGATGAGACGAAAACCGCCGCGTCTCTGCGTTTTGTCCTCAGAGATGCGAGCGATGTCCGCCCCGGACGCGCGAGAGGCGGTCGGGGAAAGCCGCATCGGGCCAACCGCTCATCACCTTCGCATCGCCTCCGCGGTCCTAGCCTGCATCGTCCGTATACGGACGGAACCGCTCCGCGGCGGCGCATGCAAGGCCCTTTCGGACGAGCGGCCGACTCACGGAGCGGCCGGCGCCCCAAAGGCCGATGCCGCACGGGTGCACATGAGAAAAGCACCCTTACCTGTCTGGTCTCACGTGTTCGCGGGCGAGGCTTAAGTCCCCATATCCGCTGGTTGTGTTGTGTGGCTCCGTGTTCGTACGGATGTGACTTATATGCCATGTGTTGCGGTATTACAACTATAAGTTGAAAGATATTTTCCCGCCCGCAGGCTGGGTTTTCTTGGCTTGGGGCGCCTGGCCGTGTCTTCTGTGCCCTTCAATCCGTCGTGGACGGCGTCCAAGATTTGACAAGTGACAATTGTCACTATAGGTGCGATATGATCCGGCGCATTCGTCATCGTGGTCTGAGGCGGCTTTACGAAGATGACGACTGGCGCGGCCTGGATGCGCGGCAGGTCGAGAGGATCGCGCGCGTGCTGGCACGCCTCGCGATCGCGACTGAGCCAGGGCATTTGAACTTGCCCGGCTGGCGGCTACATCCGCTGAAAGGCGCGTTGGCCGGATTCTGGAGCGTTACGATCAGCGCCAATTGGCGCATCGTGTTTCGCTTCGAGAACGGCGATGTGACAGACGTCGACTATCTAGACTATCACTGAAGGAGTGCGTCATGCCTATGAAGAACCCGCCCCATCCCGGTCTGTCCGTCCGCTACGATTGCCTGGAGCCGCTGAACCTGAGCGTCACCGACGGGGCCAAAGCACTCGGCGTGACGCGGCAGGCGCTCAACAATCTGATCAACGGCAAGAGCGGAATTTCGCCTGAGATGGCGATCCGACTCGACAAGGCGTTCGGCGGCAGCGCCGCGGTATGGCTCGGCCTCCAGATGGCCTACGACCTGGCGCAAGCGATGAAGAACGAGCGGGCGATCAAGGTGCGGAGGGTGGTGGTGGCGGCGTAGGGCGATCGGCTTTCCGCGCGGGGTTGCAGGAGCGTCAGCGTTGCGGACGGGGCGGCGGGCAGCCAAGCTCCGAGGCAAGAAGACATCCACGGAGAACGCCATGACGGAGCTTCAAGGCAAGGTCGCCATCATCACGGGCGGGGCGAGCGGGATGGGCAAAGCGGCCGCGATCCTGTTCGCGCAGCGCGGCGCCAACGTCGTGGTCGCGGATCTGAACGTGGCGGGCGGCGAAGCGGTCGCGGCGCTGGCGAGCGCCGGCGGTCCGCGCTGCATCTTCCAGCGCACCGACGTGTCGTTGGAAGACGATGTGAAGGCGCTGGTGGCGCGCGCGGTGGCCGAGTTCGGCGGGCTCGACATCATGTTCAACAATGCGGGCATCGGCGGCGCGGTGGGCCCCTTGGAAGAGATCAGCGTCGAGGATTGGGACAAGACGCAGGCCGTGTGCCTGCGCGGTGTGTTCTTAGGGATCAAGCACGCGGCCCAGCCGATGCGGGCGCGCGGCGGCGGCGCGATCGTGAACACCGCGTCGATCGCGGGCGTCTGGGGCTATCCGATGCTGCACGCCTACTCGGCCGCGAAGGCGGGGGTGGTGAACCTGACGCGCTCGGCGGCGCTGGAGTTCGCGGCCGACGGCATCCGCGTCAACTGCATCGCGCCGGGCGGCGTGGCGACGCCGATCGTGGGCGCGTTCGGCGCGAACAAGGAGGCGGTGGAAGCGTCGCTGGCCCGCGGCCAGCCCGTGCCGCGCGCCGGCCAGCCCGACGACATCGCGCATGCCGCGCTCTATCTCGCCGGCCCGCATGCGGGGTTCGTCACGGGCCACACGCTGGTGGTCGACGGCGGCGCGGTCGCGGGCCCGGCGGGGACGTATCGGCGGCCAGGGGATGCGCGGGGTGGCGGCGCGCAGCGGATGCGGTTCGCGGGGCCGAGTTTTGAGCAGGGGTAGGGACTGATCCTTAGGTTCCGGTATAGGTTACCGCAGCTGCCAATGAACCTTTCAAGTGAGCGCGGAGCAAGACTACGTGCCGAACGACCCGGACAATCGAAAGCGCGCATTTGCAGAAGTCGTGACCGTAGAAGCATGGCACCATCCCTTCGGACCCGATACTTCGAAAGTCGATCTTCATGCGGACGTCGTGTTCGCCACCGCACGGGTAGGAGGTGAAACGAATTCTCCTGTGCGGTTTAGACTGCGAATGAAGCGCGCAGATATCGTAGTGGTGATACCGGATTCCGAGCCCGTCGTAGTCGATAAGCGGTCAGTCTCGCGGGACGCTCCGCAGTTTCGAACGAACATCTCGCAATCAACTGAAACGTCTTCGGCGGCAGCGGCGGGCGGCGAGGTTGGGAGCAGCGTATCGGCCAGTGGCCTTAGTGCCTCTGCCAAGATTCACGCGTCCGCTGGTGTCAAAGTGGCATCCACGCAGAAGATTGAAGTGAGTGGCGAACTCGGTTCCATGACTGTCACGCAATCGAAGACCGCAGACGGACATTATCGCTGGACGGTGGAGCCATCGCGAAACGATCAACTAGAGGGGCGACCGTGGGACAGCACGAATGCACCGCGACTCAAATTGAGTGATCGCCGCAAGGATCGCTCAAGGGGAATTCCCCCAACCGTACGCGTAGAAGTGCGCTGTCGGCGCGAGGACATCGATATCTTTGATCTGACGATCAAAGATGAGTCCCTGTTAGAAAAAGCAAAGCGGGCAATGGGTTTTGAAAATAGAATCAAGGCGGCTGAGGCCTACATCCGAGATCAACTTGCGGGCGAAGGATTGGAGGTTTCGAATATGAGCGACGTGTTTGGGTACCTAACGTTCGCTAGCACAACCGCTGATACGTCGGAGCCAGAGTGAGTCATTGGTTAGACGGCACTATTGAGTTGATTAACGCGAAGACTTCGGATCTTCGCGAGCTCGCACAGATAGTTGGAGGGGATCCCCAGAGCTTTTACGTAGGTACGGGATTGGACGGAGTAGATATTTGCGGCCAAGATCTGCGAGGAATGCAGTTTACTAGCCTTTCGAGCGCTGCTGTAAAGTATGACGCTTCCACGCTATTGGACGCAAAGCACTCTACTGAGCTCAACAAGAATCCAAACGCGACGTTTGTCATTTACAACAGGCTTCTCGGCACAGAGCCGCCACCCGATATTCGGGTCGAGGCTGGAAAGCGGATAAGAGATTCATTGAACGAGCGTGGAGTCATCAATCAAGCAGTCAATTTACTCGCCGTGTTGCTCGAGGATCGCCAAGTCGGAATTTTGATGCTTGAAAACTATCCTCGAGGTCGCGGCGTTACAATTGATGAAGCGCTATATTTCATGACGCGCGCAGTTACTGAACGAAAAGAGGAGCGCCTCAACCTAGAAGAGGGTCGGCTCAACCTAGCAGTGGCGCAGGCGGTCGATGCACTGTTGCGGGGCGCCTACATGTATGTGCGACCGCATTTGCTAGTCGCAATGGCGCGACGGCTCGGCAAGTTTCCCGTGGTTAGAGAAGTTCTGATCAGCGCAGTAAGGCGAAGTTATTCGCACTGGGTTGTGGGCGAGAAGGATGAATTGGCAGAGCATCTTGGTGTATCCCGGGACGCTCTTGAGCTTTAGCCAGAACAGCGTGTGGCCGGTGTTCATGCAGATATCCAAGCGCATACCCCCTAGATCATCAATCGCAAAAGACCCGCTGCTAGCGGCGCCTCGTTGCCGCGAAAACTCTCGATCATCGCGGCCAGGAAGGCTCTTGGCCTTAGCTTCGACAGGTCCAACGGGTGACCGGTGCGGTGGGCCCGCAGTGCGGTGAACGCCAGCTGTGTGCGGCCATTGCCGTCGCGAAACGGGTGGATGGCGTTCAGCGTCGCCAGAAAGCTCGCAAGGGCGTTGGCGCAATCAGCCGGTGAGCGATTAAGTAGATGGCGTGTGTCGCGCAGGCCAGCGAACAGGGCATCCATCTCGCGCGCGATGTTCTCCGGGTAGCAGAACGCGCTTTGGCCCTTGAATATGCGCACTCTGCGGAAGCTTCCCGCCCAGGGATAGACGTCCTGGAAGAGGTGGCGATGGACGGCGCGGTAGTGGGTGACGCCCAGGCGGCCTTGCGGCAACGGCTCTTCGGCACGCTGCGCCGACATGGCAAGTTCGTAGCGTTTGAGCGCTTTGGCCCTGCGCAGGCCCGGAGTGTTTTTCAGGACCGTGGAGTTCGGATAGCAGTAGATTTTGTCAGCGGCATCGTACATGGCCGCGCGGCGCTACTTGCCGTATTTGCCGGATAGCGTGTCGCGGCGGACACGCGCGGAGGCGCCCTGCTTGTCCAATGTGACGAAGTCGGCCTGCATCGCTTTGGGCATGTGCAGGCCCTCGACGGCGCTGATTTTGCCGAAGGCGGCGCGGCCGATGATGAAGCGGCCGGACTTGGCGGGCTTGGACTTAGTCATCTGACGATTCTAGCAGAAGCAGGTGCTGCCGGGAATCTATTGTTCGGCGGCAAACGAGGTGGAGATACACCCCCTCACCCGAAATTCGCTCTGCGAATTTCGACCTCTCCCGCGAGCGGGAGAGGTTATCGGGACCTAGTTGTCCAGGAAGCTTCGCAACTTCCGCGACCGGCTCGGATGCTTCAGCTTGCGCAGGGCTTTCGCCTCGATTTGCCTAATGCGTTCGCGCGTGACGCTGAACTGCTGGCCGACTTCTTCGAGGGTGTGGTCGGTGTTCATGCCGATGCCGAAGCGCATGCGCAGGACGCGTTCTTCGCGCGGCGTCAGCGTCGCCAGCACGCGCGTGGTCGTTTCGCGCAGGTTCGCCTGGATCGCGGCGTCGATCGGGAGCACCACGTTGGGGTCCATGATGAAGTCGCCGAGATGGCTGTCTTCCTCGTCGCCGATGGGGGTCTCGAGGGAGATCGGCTCCTTGGCGATCTTGAGGACCTTGCGGACCTTTTCGAGCGGCATGGCGAGACGCTCGGCGAGCTCTTCGGGCGTCGGCTCGCGGCCGATCTCGTGCAGCATCTGGCGGGACGTGCGCACCAGCTTGTTGATGGTCTCGATCATGTGGACCGGGATGCGGATGGTGCGGGCCTGGTCGGCGATCGAGCGGGTGATCGCCTGGCGGATCCACCATGTCGCATAGGTCGAGAATTTGTAGCCGCGGCGGTATTCGAACTTATCGACCGCCTTCATCAGGCCGATATTGCCTTCCTGGATCAGGTCGAGGAATTGCAGGCCGCGGTTGGTGTATTTTTTCGCGATGGAGATCACGAGGCGCAGATTGGCCTCGATCATTTCCTTCTTGGCGACGCCGGATTCGCGCTCGCCCTTCTGCACCGTCTGGACGTTGCGGCGAAATTCGCTGACCGACTGGCGCGTCTCGGTCGCCAGCGCCTGCATGTCGTCGCGCAGCGCGTTGATCTTGTCGCGCTCGTCCTGGACGAAATCCTTCCAGCCCATGCGGGAGAGGCGGCCGACACGGCGCGCCCAGTGGGGATCGAGCTCGTTGCCGAAATGCTCTTTGAGGAAATCCTCGCGCGCGACGCCATGCGCCTCGGCGAGGCGCAGCAGGCGGCCTTCCATGCTGACCAGGCGGCGGTTGATGCCGTACATCTGGTCGACCAGGGCCTCGATGCGGTTGTTGTTGAGCTTGAGGCCCTTGACCAGGTCCATGGTCTCGTTGCGCAGCTTCTTGAAGCGGCGCTCCTGGCCGGTGGAGAGTTCGTCCGATGCCAAGGCCGCCTCGACAGAGGCGTCTTGAAGACGCCCGAGCTTTTTGTAGAGCGCGGCGATGGCGTCGAGCGCCTCGAGCACCTGCGGTTTCAGCGAGGCTTCCATGGCGCTGAGCGGCAGATTGCCTTCGTCGTCGAAATCGTCGGCGTCCGCCGCTTCCTGCGCGGCGGCGTCGGTGGCGGCCTGGTCGATTTCGCCGTTTTCGTTCAGGATGGGGGCGCGCGGCGGCTTGGGCGTCGGCGGCGGGGCCGGCTTGGGCGGCGGCGCGGTGCCGTTGATCTGTGCCAGATGCGCGGCGGACGAGGCGGCCTGGGCGGCGGCAGCGGCCTGGCCTTCGGGGCCGACGGCGTACATCGCTTCCAGGTCGATGATGTCGCGGAGGAGAACTTTTCCCTCGTTGAGCTCGTCGCGCCACACGGTGAGCGCCTCGAAGGTCAAGGGACTTTCGCACAGCGCGCCGATCATCAGCTCGCGGCCGGCCTCGATGCGCTTGGCGATGGCGATTTCGCCTTCGCGGCTGAGCAACTCGACGCTGCCCATCTCGCGCAGATACATGCGCACCGGATCGTCGGTGCGGTCGTATTGTTCGGCGGCGGTGCCGGTCTTGGCGACGACTTCCTTGCCGCCCTCGACGACGGCGGGAAGGTTCTCGTCGGCGCCTTCCTCGGCTTCTTCGCTCTCGATGACGTTGATGCCCATCTCGTTGAGCAGCGACATCGTGTCTTCGATCTGCTCGGACGAGGTCTTGTCCGAGGGCAGGACCTTGTTGAGCTCGTCATAGGTGACGTAGCCGCGGGTCTTGGCCTTGGCGATCATCTTGCGGACGCCGACGTCCGACATGTCGAGCAAGGGCGAATCCGCGTCGCCCGGGGTCTCTTCGCCCGGCTTGCCGGCCTTGGCGGCGACCTTGACGGGAACCTTGCCGTTGGCCTTGGCCTGCGGCTGCAGGCCTTGCGGCTTTTGGCCCGGCTTGAGGACGATGGGCGCCACTTTGGCGGCCTTGGGATCGAGCTTGGTCTTGGCCGCCGGACTTGCCTTTACGGCAGCTTTGGCGGCGACCGCCGGCTTGAGGGCGGGCTTGGCAGCGGTTTTCACAGGGGCCTTACCGGCCGACTTGGCCGCGAGTGAAGGCTTTTTGACTGCCGCCGGTTTGGCCGCTCCATGCTTTTTCACCGATTTTGCCTGTTTCTTGGTCGCTGTCTTGGTCGGCACGTGCGCATTCCGTCAGAAAGGGCCCCTATATAGAGGCGAGTGAATCGACTTTTGAGGCCTTACGGCCTCGGGGCCACTTTTTGAGGCCTAAAGGCCTCGGGGCCACTTTTTGGCGACTACCTCAAGGTGGTAACGAACTCAGTCGCCTTGCGGGTCACCGAGCAGCCTTTGTGCCTCGTTCCAGCTTTCCTCGGTGCCTTCGTTCCGGAAACGCTCCATGGCGCGGGCCCGTTCGGAGGGGCGGCCGGCCGTCTGGCAGAGGTCGTTGGCTAGCCTCAGGAAACCCGCGTCGGCATCTTCGGCATCCGGTTCCGCCGCCGACCGCGCGTTCAACCGCTCGACAAGCTCGGCCATTCCCAGACGTCTCAGATGGTTCTCAAACCCCTGTTTTTCAAGGCTGGAGCCGGAGGCGGCGAGGTTTAGAAGCTCGTGGCGCAAGCTGTCAAGCGAAGCGTCCAAAAGGGGGAGTTCCGCCAGCAGCTCGCCGTGCCGCGCGGCCAGCTCGGGTTCCGCCAAAAGCAGGCTGGCGAGGGCCTGCTCCTTCAGCCGGCGGGCGCCGGCATGGCCGGAGACATAGAGCAGGCTCGACTTCACGCCGGCCGAGACGCCCGGATCGGGAACGAACTTCATGGCCCCGCGCGGACGATCCGTGCCGCCGATGACGCGCTTGGCCGGCTGCCAGTCGCGCTTGGGCGATGGCGCGCGGCGCTTGAAGGCGTCGAAGACCTTCTGGTCGAAGTCGCGGCGGTAGTAGTCCGCGATCTTGCCGTCGCCGATCGCATTGGTGATCTCGCGCAGCGCGCGTTCGAGGCCGGCGCGGCGTTCGGGGGTCGAAAAATCCTTGCCCTCGGTCTCCACCCGCCACAGCACCTGCGACAGCGGCAGCGCATCGTCGAGCACCTTCTTCATCGCGGGCGCGCCGTTGGTGCGCATGAAGGAGTCGGGGTCCTCGCCGGTGGGCAGGAAGGCAAAGCGCAGCGAGTAGCCGGCTTTGAGCTGCGGCAACGCCAGGCGCGCGGCGCGGTGCGCGGCGCGCAGGCCCGCCTCGTCGCCGTCGAAGGCGAGGACCGGCTCGGGCGCGGTGCGCCAGAGCAGCTGCAACTGGTCCTCGGTCAGCGCGGTGCCGAGCGGGGCTACGGCATAGTCGAAACCGCCGCGCACCAGCGCGATGACGTCCATATAGCCTTCGGCGACGACGATCGTCTGCGCCTTGATGCCGGCGGGACGCGCGGCCGCGAAATTGTAGAGCAGCTCGCCCTTGGAAAAGAGCGAAGTCTCGCCGGTGTTGATGTATTTGGGCTTGGCGTCGGCGGAGAGGCCGCGGCCGCCGAAGGCAATGACGCGGCCACGCGGATCGGATATGGGAAACATCAGCCGGTCGTAGAAGAAATCGCGGGGGCTTCGCGCGCCTACGCTGTCGCTAGCGCCCTGCGCCGGCCGCACGACGCCGGCGGCGACCATGTCGTCGACGGTGATGTTTTTCGTTTTGAGATGTTCGATCAGCGTTGCATTGCCGTTGGGTGCGTAACCGAGACGGAATTTCGTGGCGGCCTCGCCGTTCAGGCCGCGCGATTTCAAATACTCGCGCGCCTCGGCGCCGGCCGGCGCGCGCAGCTGCTCCTCGAAGAAAACACAGGCCGCTTCGATGACGTCGTAGAGCGATTTCTTTTTTTCCTCGCGCTCTTCTTCCTCCGGCGTCCATTTGGGCAGTTCGACGCCGGCCTCGCCGGCCAGCCGCTCGACGGCCTCGGGGAAGGAGAGCCCTTCGGTCTCGACCAGCCAGCGGAAGGCATCGCCGCCGGCGCCGCAGCCGAAGCATTTGTAGCGCCGGCGCTCGTTCTCGACCTTGAAGCTGGGGGATTTTTCGGCGTGGAACGGGCAGCAGCCCCATAGCGTGTTGCCCTTGCGCGTCAGCTTCACGCGCCGGCCGACCAGCTGGACGATATCGGTCCGGCGCAGGATCTCTTCGAGCAGGTTGGGGCCAAAGCGCATGGATAATTCTACAAGCTATTCAGGCTTTGTTCGTGCACCAATTGCAATATCCTGTGGGGAACTTCGCCCATTGCGAGCCCAATGAGGTTATCTGAAATGTTGTGCCATTTCGCACGGTTTTTTCCAGGCTTTGTTGCAGACTTCTTGGAAAGCGGCCTCTCGCTAAAACGCAAATTTCGTGAAGAAACCATCACCGACATCATGATGGCCAACCTTAAGGCGTTGGGCGGCAACAGCGTCATAGTCGAATTTCCAAATGAACCGTCAACAGGGGCGGACATGGAATGGTTTTTTGTCGACACAAGTGATTCCACATGGTTTCGGCTTCTGATCCAAGCGAAACGGATTACATGTCGTGGGCCAAACTGGCAAAATCACAGCTATCGAGACCTTTTCCACATCTCTGGAGGAGCGCTTCAGGCGGAAACACTCGCCAATACTGCAAGCGCAGACACCGCAACGTTTCCACTCTATGCATTCTATCACCCTAGAACTACGTGCGAGCTCGCGAATGAAGTCGATGTGGATTGGGTAGAAGGAGTCAATTTGGCCGACGGCTACTTCGTCGCAAGCCTAGCGAAGGCCGCCATCTCAAAGAAACTGAAAACTCAAAACAAACGCCTAGGCACTCTTCATCAAGTATTTTTTGCCCTCGCCGAGTTGTTTTGCCCCCCACACATCGTGGAACTGGGGCCGATGGCTCTTGGGCCATCCAATATCGAGCGTTTTCTGACCTTCACATTTCAATCAGGTCGGCCAACTTTGGGGATGCAAATGCCTCCCAGCCCTGGAGACATTCGGAGACGAATACAAGGACAGCGCGAAAACATGGGCGATGAAGCGCGAGATTTGCCGCCAGTGCCGCCGCTGGGCGAAGGAATCCCGGACGACGTAGCCGAACTTTTGAAACGTCGTTTCGGTGGTGTGAAGCGCTTGGAGTCAGGGGTTCCGCGCCCGCGAAAATTGAGACGGGTTATTTTCGTCTCTGCCGGCTGGCGACGTCTACGGCTGGATGCTCAACAATGAAATCCTACCACCTCATTTGAAAACGGAAGGCGAAAACGTCATCTTCAGTCGATGGCAGAAATCGACGCGCAGGTATGTGGAGGGAAATCATTCTGCATCGGACTCCTCCCCGAAACTTGCTGCGCAAATTTCGACCCTCCCTCAGGGAGAGAGTAAAAATACTTCAGCGCGTTGAGTGCTTCCATCATTATTTTACACGCTAGTCTTAGATGTTCATCAGTCCGCCGCCAGTTCGATGACGTTGCCGTCGGGGTCGCGGATGAAGAGGGCGGCGGCGCCGCGCTTGCCGGAGATGGCGATGCCGGCGGCTTTCAGGTCCGCCTCGGTCGCCGCGACGTCGGCGATCTTGAGCGCGATGTGGGTGATGCCGGGATATTTTTCGGGCACATCCATCAGGATGTTCGGCCGGGCGGCATCGGGCGCATTGACGATGAAATTGAGTTCCAGGCCGCCGGGATGCGTCATCGCGGCGACGGGTTCGGGACCGGCGGGGCCCCGCGCCCAGACAAAGCCGAGACGCTCATAGAAGGCGCGGCTGCGGGCGAGGTCGTGCACGCGGATGCCGATATGGGCGAGGCCGGTGACTTGTCTGCTGAGCGACATCGCGCGCGCTCCTACTTGCCCGACAGCGCTTCCTTCACCGCGCCGCTCGCCTTGCCGAAATCCATTTGGCCGGCGAAGCGTTCCTTGAGCGCGGCCATCACCTTGCCCATGTCCTTGATCGAGGCGGCGCCGGTCTCGGCGATGGCGGCTGCGATCGCCGCCTTGGTTTGATCGGTGTCCATCTGCCTGGGCATGAATTCGCGGATCAATGCGATCTCGTCGCGTTCGGCCTGGGCCATCTCGGGACGGTTGCCGGCGGCGAAGGCGGCGACGGAATCCTCGCGCTGCTTGATCATCTTGGCGAGCAGGCCGAGCAGATCGTCGTCGCTTGAGAGGTCGCGGCTGTCGGCGGTGCGCGCGGCGATGTCGCGGTCCTTGATCGCGGCGTTGATGAGACGCAGCGTGGCCAGGCGCTTGGCGTCTTTCGCCTTCATCGCCGCCTTCACCGAATTGTTGATGTCTTCGCGCAGGGTCATGATGGTCCGTCCGATTTGCCAGCGGCAATCTAACCGGCGGGCGCGGGATTTCAAAACGCGCGGGCGGGACTTCAAAACTGGAAGTAGATGAACGGCGACGTCGCGGTGGGCGCGAAGAGCAGGAGCAGCGTGAGCATCGCGATGATCTCGAGCGTATACAGCCAGCGCGACGATACCAAGCGCTCGAGGCGCGGGCGCAAGCGGCAGAGATGCGCGGCATGCCAAAGAACGACGCCGGCCAGCACGAACAAGGTGGGTACGTGCAGCCAGCGGACGCCCGGCGCCAGCGTCCAGATATTCGCGACGATGGTTTGCGTATCGGCGAAACGCGCGGCGCGGAACGGAATCCAGGCCATGACGACAAAGAGAAGGGTGAGCCCCCAAGCCGCGGGCCCGGGCACGGCAAAGCGGCGCTCATCGCCCCGGCCGCCGGTGAACCGTTCCCAGGCGTGATAGGCGACGATGCCGCCGCCGTGCAGCGCGCCCCAAAGCACGAAATTCCAGCTCGCGCCATGCCACAGGCCGCCCAACAGCATGGTGATCATGGTGTTGAACTGCGCCCGCGCGAATCCCCGGCGGTTGCCGCCGAGTGGAATGTAGAGATAGTCGCGCAGGAAGAACGACAAGGTGATGTGCCAGCGCCGCCAGAAATCGGCGAGCGACACGGCAACATAAGGCATGCGGAAATTCTGCGGCAACTGATAGCCCAGAATCAGCGCGATGCCGATGGCCATCATCGTATAGCCCGAGAAGTCGCCGAATATCTGCATCGCATAGGCAAGGACGCCGAGCCACTCGGTGGTGCCGGAATACAGCGCCGGGCTGGCGAACACGCCGTCCGCGAAGGGGCTCACCTGGTCGGCGATCACAAGCTTTTGGACCGCGCCGGCCAGGAACAGCCGCGCCCCCGCCGCGAAACCGGCCGCTGTCAATGTCACGGGACGGGCGAGTTGCGGCAAGAACTGCGAAGCGCGGACGATTGGCCCAGCGACGAGTTGCGGGAAGAACGAAATGTAGAGGGCGTAGTCGCGCAGCGAGCGGGCCGGCCGAACCAGTCCGCGATAGACATCGACGTAATAGCTGATCGAATGGAACGTGTAGAAGGAAATGCCGATGGGCAGGACGATGTCACGTATGAACGAAGGAACGGTGCCGCCAGTCAGAAGAACGACATTCTGCGAAAAAAACCCGGCGTATTTGAAGACGGCGAGCGCGAGAAGGGAAAGCGTGACGCCGGCGGCGACGCCGAAGCGCTTGCGACGCTCGTCTTTCGCGGCGGCGATAAAGAGGCCGAGGCCGAACGACCACAGCGTGACCGCCGCCATCAGCAGCAAATACCAAGCGTTCCAGAAAGCGTAGAAGTACAGGCTCGCCGCCAGGAGAATGTAGCGTCGCGCCGCGTCGTTGCGCACGCCAAGCAGCAGGACGTAGACGACGAAGAAGAACAGCGCGAAGGACAGTGTGGTGAAGATCACGGCCGCCGCTCTGGAAAATCCGCAAAGGCATCGGCCAAAGCGTCCGCGACCGCCACATGGCCGAGCGTGTTCAGATGACCACGGCCGGGAACGTTGAACTCGAAGCCGGTGGGCGGTTGGCCGGAACGTGCATAGGCGTTCGCCAGCGCGGCGCCGAGATCGACGCAGCGCACGCGCGCCGCGGCGCAGGCGCCCGCCACCTCCAGGCGGAAAGGCAGCGAATCGCCTGCCGTCGCGCGCCTGTCCGGTCCATAGGCGAGCGAAGGGACGAGCGCCACGACAACGGGATGGTGCGCGGCGAACTTGCGAAAGATCAGCGCCAGCACATCCTGGACGTCCGCGTCCTCATAAGGCCGCCAGCCATTCCCCGGCGCCGCAACCGCCGGTGCGGCAGCGTCCTTGCGGAACGGCGCGACGAAATTTGCGAGTGCCGCGGTCAACATGTCCTTGTATTTGCGCGCGAGGAAGGTGACGAGCGCCGAGTGCCCCATCAGCCAGCGCGCCGTGGGTGAGCCGGCGGCGCCTTGCAGAGGCGGCGGCGGTGCATGGTAGTCGCAGACGTGCCGGCCGCAGGATTTCACGCTGATCCGGTCGGCCTTCAGTTCGTTTTCGTCCTCGCTGTTGATGACGAGGAGAACGGCGTCGGGCCGCACCGGACCTTCCAGTTGCGCCAGGAAGGCGAGTTCGGTCAGCGGATCCAGGCCGGAATGCCCGCCATTGATCCACTGCAGTCGCGGCATCCGCCGGGCCGCCAGGCTGATAAAGTTGTCTTGCCGCGGAAGCTGAAACGCTTCGACATAGGAATCGCCGACGACGAGAACACGCTGGCGCGTCTTGGGTCCAGGCTCGGCATCGTTCAATGCCAAGCTGTTGGTCGTGCCGCGCTGATAGCCGGCGTCGCTGGTCAAAATGAGAAAGCTCTCATTGGCCGGATGCATCCAACCGACGCCGGCGTCCGGCCTGACATGGCTGGGCGACATCAAAAGCGTGCGGACCAGGATTTCGACGAGAACCAGCCAGGCGAGAAGGAAAATCAGCAACTGGAGCGCGAAGAAACCACGCGAGGCCGCCAGCACCCTCATCCATCCCCCGACAGTGTAGAATTCGCGCCGCCCACACCGGCAATCTAGTCAAATCGCGGCAGCTTGCCAACCGACTGAAGCGACAACGAAATACCGTCCAACGCCGCGCTTGACCCAGTCGGGTGCGGTGCCTATTTTCCGCGCGATCCAACCGGTATCCCGCATGTCAGACGCCTCGCCAGCCGCCGCCGCCAGACCGGCGGTATCGCGCGGTGCGTTGGTGCTAGCCGACGGCACGGTGTTCGAGGGCGCGGCCTTCGGCGCAAGCCTGACCGGCGTCGGCGAGGTCTGCTTCAACACGGCGATGACGGGCTATCAGGAAATCCTGACCGATCCCAGCTATGCCGGGCAGATCGTGTGTTTCACCTTTCCGCATATCGGCATCACCGGCACCAATGCCGAAGACATCGAGTCGCTCAATCCGGTGGTGCGCGGGCTGATCGTGCGCGCCGATGCGCAGAGCCCCTCGAACTATCGCGCGCTCGGCGCGCTCGACGGCTGGCTCAAGTCGCACAACATCCCGGCGCTGGCCGGCATCGACACGCGGGCGTTGACCGGGCGCATCCGCGAACTGGGCATGCCGCATGGCGCGATCGTGCAGGCGCGGCACGGCAAGCTCGACATCGAAGCCGGGGTGACGGCGGCGCGCGGGTTCGGCGGCCTGGTCGGGCTTGACCTCGCCAAGGAGGTGACGGCCAAGCAGACCTATAAGTGGCGCGAGATGCCGTGGGCCTGGGACAAGGGCTTCAGCGACCTGCCGAGCCCGAGCTGGCGCGTCACGGTGGTGGATTTCGGCGTCAAGCGGAACATGCTGCGGCTGCTGGCCGGATTGGGCGCGGACGTCACCGTGGTGCCGGCGCAGGCGACGCTCGACGACGTCATGCGGCATAAGCCGGACGGCGTGCTGCTGTCCAACGGGCCGGGCGATCCGGCGGCGACGGGCGCCTATGCCATTGCGACAATCAAGGGACTGATCGATTGCGGCGTGCCGGTGTTCGGCATCTGCCTCGGCCATCAGATGCTGGCGCTGGCCCTGGGCGCGCAGACCCGGAAAATGCCGCAAGGCCATCACGGCGCCAACCATCCGGTGAAGGACCTGCAAACCGGCAAGGTCGAGATCGTGTCGATGAACCACGGCTTCACGGTGGACGCGGCGACGCTGCCGGCGGGCGTCACACAGACCCATGTCTCGCTGTTCGACGGCAGCAATTGCGGCATCGCGGTCGAGGGCAAGGCGGTGTTCGGCGTGCAGTATCACCCCGAAGCCTCGCCGGGGCCGATGGACAGCCACTATCTGTTCGACCGTTTCGCCAAGGCGGCAAGGCGATGAATGTCTTGCCGCCTTGTTTTTCCGATTGGCGCGCAATCTCGCGGGTGCGCTTGGCGGCGAAGGCGGGAAAGTAAGCCATGTCGAAACCGCCTTTAAAGATCGATCTCATCGCCGCCGCGGCCGCGCTGACCGCTTCGGGCCAGTCGTCGGTCACGCTGTTCCAGCATGGCGACGCCAATGTGCTGCTGTTCGTGCCGATCGACCAGGACACGCAACAGGCGCACAAGCGCGACGAGCTGTATGTCATCCAGGCCGGCCACGGCATCTTCAAGCGCGGCGGCGAGACCGTGCGCTTCGACGCCGGCGACGTCTTGTTCGTGCCGGCCGGCGTGCCGCACCGCTTCGCCAGCTTCTCGGCGGAGTTCAAGGCCTGGGTGGTTTTCTTCGGGCCGCAGGGCGGGGCGCAGAGCGTTTAGCGCAGGTGCTTGCGCACCACCAGTTTCAATCCCGACCAGACATCGCTGACGGCGCAGACTTTCACGTCGACGAGGTCGGTCTTGAGGGCGTGGGCACGGATCGTGTCTTCGGTGACGTCGGTGGGGATTTTCGCGGACTTCTTGTACCAGCTGACCCAGAGCATCCCGTCATTCTTCATCGCCTTGCGCGCAAGCGGCAAATGCCTGTCGAGTTCGGCCGTGGAGGCGACGAAGAGATGCACGAAATCGGCGCCGCCCTGGGGCGGTTTGGCTGCGAATTTCGCGGCGATGCCGAGCAGGGCGCGATAGTCCTTCGGCGCGTTGAGGACGTACAAGGCCATGCCGTCCTTGATGCCGAGCTTGTCGGCCAACGATCTGGGTGAATAGCCTGCCATCGATTCCACTCTTGCTCACACGCTCAACTATATCACCATGGCCGCCCGTGAGGCGGCCATGGTGATTTGTTATTGTTCTTTCCTTGCCATCACCCGAGTAAAACCGAAAAGCTTCTCCTTATCCACGTTCAGCATGGCGACGCCGTCGGCGGAGGATTTTTTGTGGAAGCCTTCGCTGAGTTCGGCGGAGATGCCGCACCATTCCAGCCACAGGGCATGGCCGTCTTTCATCCAGTCGGCGGCTTCTATCGTGACAAGGCCGGTCTTGGCCCAATGATGGCGCCACCATGGAGGTGAATGGAAGGCGCAGAAATCCCATTCCCAGAATGGCTTGATGGGGTCGGGGACGTCCACGATCTCGTGGCGGAGGCCCGGCACCACGATGCCGATGCGGCCGCCGGGTTTGAGGAATTTAGCGATGGTGCCGAGATACAGATCGTCGGTGCCGAAATACTGGTAGGCGTCGAAGCTGACGATGGCATCGAAGGATTCGTGCGCGAAGGGCAGCGCATGGGCTTCGGCATGGACCGGCACGACGCGGGTTTCGACGCCGGCGTCCGCGATGCGGGCCGCGTTCTCGGTCGGCTGGATCCACAGATCGGCGGCGACGATGTGCACGCCGAACTCCCTGGCCAGAAAGATCGAGCTGATCGCCTTGCCGCAACCGAGGTCGAGCACGCGCATGCCGGGCCTCAGTTCGAGCACTTCGCTCAAATGCTCGGCCAGCCACAGCACATGCGGCCCCATCATGTTGTCGAGGATCCAGCGCCCGTCATATTGCGAGGCGCGGGGAAAGCGCGGCTTGGTCAGACGCGCATTCAAGTCTTCATTGGTCATCGTCATTCTAATTCTCCTATCGGTTGTCGGCCTGGGCGCGAACGCAATCCAGACCCAGTCGCGAGATGCGATAGGGCCCGCCGCCGGTGCTGGCGATCAGCCCGCGCTTCTTGAGCTTCTTGAACAGATCGAGCGAGCAATCGGCCAGCCGGTAGCCGTCGCGGCTCCAGCAGTCGATTTCGACGATCCGGTTGTCGGTCCAGATGTGTTGAATGCGTCCGCCCTGCGCCAGGCAGTGCAGCACGCGCTGTTCCAGTCTTGAGATGTTCACGTGAGAGACTCGTCATGGGTCCGCGATCCGCATCGGCGAACACGGGCGCAAACGCACGCGCGTCTTTCGATGCGTGGTCAGGCCCGGCAAACAGCCGGGCTAACTGCGAACGATGACAATCTCTGACATAAAACCTCTGGGAGAGGTTGGTGTGACGGCGATGAGATAGCGCAGGGACCGCAAAGCTGTCAACGCGCGCACGGCGACGCGGTTTGATGCGCCGAACCGGTCATGCCATAGGACGCGGGCCGGCGCACCCGGCAAGGCAGGAGAGATTTGACCAGCCCGTCCGGAAGCATCGGCAACATCCAGGCCCTGCGCGCCGTCGCGGCGGTTCTGGTCGTCTTCACGCACATCGACGCCATCAAGCTCGGCACGTTCGGCGTCGACATATTTTTCGTCATCAGCGGCTTCGTCATTGCGTATGCCGGTCACGCCGACTCCTGGCGGCCATTTATCCTGAAACGCATCTTTCGCATCGTGCCGCTCTACTGGCTGGGCACGATTGCCGTGTTTTTCGCCGCCTTGCTGGCGCCGCGGCTGCTCAAGAATACGACAAGCGATCCCGCCGACCTGCTCAAATCGCTGTTCTTCGTTCCCTTTGCGAAAGCCGGCGCGACGGTGCAGCCCGTGCTTTTTCTGGGATGGACGCTGGATTACGAGATGCTTTTCTATTCCATATTCGCCGCCGGGCTCGCCGTGTGGCGGCGGCATGCCGTTGTTCTCACGACCGGCGCGATCGGATTGCTCGTCGCGGCCGGCGCCGTTCTGCACATTCGCAGCGAGCCGCTGCGATTCTGGACCAGTCCGATCACGCTCGAATTCGTCGCCGGCATGTGGCTCTTCGTGGTTTGGAAAAGCGGCAGGCTGGCTCAATGTCCGGCATGGCTGGGGATCGCCGGCGTCGGCCTGCTCGTCGCGTTCATGACCTGGTCCGAGATCGAGAATTTTCCCTTCAACCGCGTCGTCGTGTCCTGCATTCCCGCCACCGCCATCGTCGCGCTGGGACTGTCGTGCGAAGGCAAGTTCCGGGTGCCCAATTGGGCGGTGGGAATCGGAAATGCGAGCTATTCGCTGTACCTCTTCCACCCCTACATCGTCATCCCGGCGCAGAAATTGGTGCTCCATGTCACGCACGATCCACTGGCCATGGCGGCGGCGATTCCGCTCATGATCGCGGCGGCGGTCGGCGTGGCGCTGCTGTCCTATCGCCTCATCGAGCGGCCGAGCAATGCGTGGCTGAGACATAAATTCCTGGCGCCCGATGACGCCGCGCGCGCGGCGGCTTGACGAAGAGGCTTCGCCGCGCCTGTCAACGCGCCAGCCAGACGGACTTCGCCAGCGCCATCCTGGTGGAGCTGTGCACCGCCTCCGACTCCGGACCTTCCTCGACGAAGCCGAGCGAGGCGTAGACGCGACGGGCGCGGTCGTTGTTGTTGTGGACGTTGAGCCAGAACCGCTGCGCGTCGCCATTGGCGAACACCCAGTTGATGAGCGCGGTGAGAAAGGGCTTGCCG
This sequence comes from Rhizomicrobium sp., assembly GCA_036512455.1. Lineage (GTDB taxonomy): Bacteria > Pseudomonadota > Alphaproteobacteria > Micropepsales > Micropepsaceae > Rhizomicrobium. The sequence goes on along the minus strand of DATCAT010000064.1, from coordinate 8,948 downwards.
AAGCCGCCGCCGGCATCGGTCACCGCGATACGGCGGAGGAATTCGTTGCCGTCGCGTTTGTTGCGGTCCTGCAGGATCGCGAAGCCCTGGGCCACGCCATTGTCGTCGAGCCCGATGAAGTAGAGCCAGTTGTCGTCGGCCAGGTTGGCGCGATGTTCGTCTTGCGGGAAACGGCCGACCAGATCCTCATAGCCGGGGCGGCGCTCAGTCGCCATGATGAAAGCGATGTCGGCGGACGTGGCGCGGATCAGCGCAACCACATTCAGCGCTTCAGTTCGAGCACGTCGAAGGTGGATTCCTGGACCGGGTACGGCATTTCCAGACGCGCGTGATGTGCGTCGATGGCGGTCAGGATGCCGATTTGATCGTCGGGCGTCGCGTCGGCGCCGGCGGATGCGCCGCTGCCGGAATAGGCGTGCGGCGGCTCGCCGTTCACGTAGGACGCGCCGAGATACACCATGCCGCCATCGCCGGGATAGAGAAAGCCGCTGGTGCGCGTGCTGCCGGAGGTCTTCTCCAGGAACAGCCCGCCATCGCGATTGGAGATGCGGCAGTTGAACCAGGAATAGACGACGTAAGGCGTGACGCCGCCGAGCTTGATGGTGCGACAGCGCCAGGAGCCGGCGATCTCGGCCGGCGACGGCGCGTGGCTGGCGCCATCGAGGGCGGAGGCGATGGCGCTCGCGTCGCCGGTGCCGGCGCCGGCATGGGCTTCGGCGAGGCCCCGCTGCCTGGCTTCGCCGAGCGAGGCGAGACGGTGCTGATCGAACGGCGTCGCCTGATCCTGCCAGCCGGCGGAGGCCGCGGTGGCGCAGAGCGCAAAAGCGCTCGCGACGAGTGCGAGTTTAAACGGGTTCGGGCGCATCGGCTTTGATTCCTTCGGTCACATCGTGGCCGTTCTCGGGCGCGATCCAGCCCTTGAGATCGGCGGTCGGCGGCATGCCGACGACATTGAAACCGGCATCGACGAAATGAATCTCGCCGGTGACGCCGCCGGACAGCTCGCTGAGCAGGTACAGCGCGGCGCCGCCGACATGGTCGAGCTCGATGCTCTTCTTGAGCGGCGCGTGGCTTTTGTTCCACTTGAACATCATGCGGCCGTCGCCGACCGCCGCGCCGGCCAGCGTGCGCATGGGACCGGCCGAGATGGCGTTGACGCGGACGGCGTTGCGGCCGAGGTCGGCGGCGAGATAACGCACCGAAGCCTCGAGCGCAGCCTTGGCCACGCCCATCACGTTGTAGTTCGGCATGACGCGCTGGGCGCCGAGATAGCTCAGCGTCAGCATGGCGCCGCCCTTGGTCATCAGCCGGGCGGCGCGCTGCGCCACCGCGGTGAAGGAGTAGCAGGAGATCGACAGCGTCTGGCAGAAATTGGCGCGGGAGGTGTCGACGTAGCGGCCCTTGAGTTCGTCGCGGTCGGAGAAGGCGATGGCATGGACGACGAAATCGAGGCGCCCCCAATGGGTCTTGAGCGCGGCGAACACCGCGTCCAGTTCATCGTCGTTCTCGACATCGGCGGGCAGCACGATCTGCGAGCCGATGGATTGCGCCAAGGGCCGCAGGCGCTTGGCCTGGGCGTCGCCCTGGTAGGTGAAGGCGATCTCGGCGCCGTGCGAAGCCAGGACGCGCGCGATGCCCCAGGCGATGGAATGGTCGTTGGCGACCCCCATCACCAGGCCCCGCTTGCCCTGCATCAGCTTGCTGTCCGCCATGTGTCCCTCGCCCTTGTTGGGTCTGTTCCGTATTGGGACAGCCGACATAGGGTCGACCCGTCCGATGCAAGTCCTATGCGTGGCGCTGGAACACCAGCGATGCGTTGGTGCCGCCGAAGCCGAACGAGTTGGAAAGCGCGGTGTCGATACGGGCGTTGTCGATGCGCCGGCGCACGATATTGGCGTCGGCGACGGCGGGATCGAGCTCCTCGATATTGGCGCTCTCGCAGATGAAGCCGGATTGCATCATCAGCAGCGTGTAGATCGCCTCGTGCACGCCGGCGGCGCCCTGGCTGTGGCCGGTGAGCGATTTGGTGGCGCTGATCGGCGGCATCTTGGCGCCGAAGACCTCGCGGATGGCGTTGATCTCCGGAATGTCGCCGACCGGCGTCGAGGTGGCGTGCGGATTGATGTAGTCGATCTGGCCTTTGACGTTCTCGATCGCCATCTGCATGCAGCGCACGGCGCCTTCGCCGGACGGGGCGACCATGTCGGCGCCGTCGGCCGTGGCGCCATAGCCGACCAGCTCGGCGTAGATCTTGGCGCCACGCGCCTTGGCGTGGTCAAGTTCCTCGAGCACCAGGATGCCGCCACCGCCCGAGATCACGAAGCCGTCGCGGTTCTTGTCATAGGCGCGCGAGGCCTTTTGCGGCGTCGCATTGTATTTCGACGACATCGCGCCCATCGCGTCGAACAACTCGCTCAAGGTCCAGTCGAGCTCCTCGCCGCCGCCGGCGAACATCACGTCCTGCTTGCCCCATTGGATCATCTCGGCGGCGTTGCCGATGCAGTTGGCCGATGTCGAACAGGCCGACGAGATCGAATAGTTGACGCCCTTGGTCTTGAACCAGGTCGAGAGATTTGCGGAGCAGGTCGAGGACATCGCCTTGGGCACGGCGAACGGCCCGATGCGCTTGGGTCCCGAGGCGCGCGCGGTGTCGGCGGCGGCGACGATCGCCTTGGTCGAGGGACCGCCGGAACCGACGATCAGGCCGGTGCGCGGATTGGAGATGTCTTTTTCCTCGAGCCCAGCGTCGGAAATCGCCTGGTTCATCGCCACCCAGCAATAGCCGGCGCCGTCGCCCTGGAAGCGGCGGGCGCGGCGGTCGACGGCGGCGTCGAGATCGATCTTCAGACTGCCATGCACCTGGCTGCGGAAATTCATCCTGGCGTAGTCGTCGGCTGCGACGATGCCGGACTTCGCCTCGCGCAGCGATGCGACGACCTCTTGGCTGTTGTTGCCAATCGACGAGACGATACCCATCCCCGTAACGACGACCCGTCTCATGAACGTAATTTCCCTTTGCGCGCCGTCATCATCCTAGTTGTCATGGCCCGCGAATGCGGGCCACCCAGGTGACGCAGACGCAGAGCCGCACGATAAGCTAGCGCAAATTCCGTCAAGTCCCGAGCGTTCGATTACCTGGGTGGCCCGCATTCGCGGGCCATGACAATTGTGTTTCTAAGCCGGCGCTGGAGCCGCTGCCGCCTGCAGCGCCGCCATGGCATCGCTGAACAGGCCGACCTTCAGGTCCTTTACTTCGAATGCGACAACGCCGTCGACCTTCACGATGCCGTCCGCGACGCCCATCACCAGCCGGCGCATGATCACGCGCTTGAGCTCGACGTAATAGGTGATCTTCTTGGCTGTCGGCAAGATCATGCTGGTCAGCTTCACTTCGCCGACGCCAATCGCCCTACCCTTGCCCAGCCCGCCGGCCCAGCCGAGGAAGAAGCCGACCATCTGCCACAAGGCATCGAGGCCGAGGCAGCCCGGCATCACCGGATCGTCCTGGAAATGGCATTTGAAGAACCACAGGTTCGGATTGACGTCGAGCTCGGCCTCGACCTCGCCCTTGCCGGCGACACCGCCGGTGTCGGTGATCTTGGTGATGCGATCGAACATCAGCATCGGCGGCAGCGGCAGGCGCGCATTGCCCGGACCGAACAGTTCGCCGCGGGCGCAGGCCAGAAGGCCCGCCATGTCGAAGGAGGATCTGCGCGCTGGATTGGGCTTGTCCACGTCCTGGTCCTTTGACGGCCGCCCTTGACAGATCAGGGCTTTGGGCCGATTTCTATGTTAGAAACGTTCTAACTCATAAGCTGCTGACGCGTATAATAGCAAAGATGACGCCCGAGTGTCAGCCGCACAAGCTCTTGTCAACACGGTAACTCCCTATGGGCAAAAAGGTTCGGGAATCCAAGGTTGAAGCGACCGAAAGGCTGCGGGGCGCGGGCCTGCGCCCGACGCGCCAGCGCGTCGAGCTGGCCGGCCTGCTGTTCGGCGGCGGCGACCGGCACCTGACGGCCGAATCGCTGCAGGCCGACGCGATCGCGGCCGGCGTGAAGGTTTCCCTAGCGACGGTCTACAACACGCTGCACCAGTTCACGCAAAGCGGCCTGCTGCGCCAGGTGGTGGTGGATGCCGCGCGCTCCTATTTCGACACCAACACCGGCGACCACCAGCACTTCTACGTCGAAGACGACGGCACGCTGATCGACATTCCGGGCGCCGAGATCGCCGTGGCCGGGATTCCGGCGCCGCCCAAGGGCATGGCAGTCGACCGGATAGACGTGGTGGTGCGTGTCCGGCGGAGTTGATATTGACCCCCTCCGCCCTTCGCACCTAACGGTGCTACGGGCACCTCCCCCACAGCGTGCTGCGCACGCGCGGGGGAGGCGGGCCTCGCCAAGCTCCACCGAAATCTCGTTCAATTCTTTAGAATTATTCTAATCTGTATTGACAGAGGCGCTTGTCTGGCGTTTTCTTGGCGCGACAGGCTCACAAGGAGAATCCCATGGCCGCTTTGAAAGGTTCCAAGACCGCCCAGAATCTGAAGGACGCGTTCGCCGGCGAGAGCCAGGCCAACCGCCGCTATCTCTATTTCGCGCAGAAGGCCGACGTCGAAGGCTATAACGACGTCTCCGCGGTGTTCCGCTCGACCGCGGAAGGCGAGACCGGCCACGCCCACGGCCATCTGGAATATCTCGAAGCGGTCGGCGATCCGGCGACCGGCGAGCCGATCGGCGCGACCGACCTGAACCTGAAAGCCTCCATCGCCGGCGAGACCCACGAATACACCGACATGTATCCGGGCATGGCCAAGACCGCGCGCAGCGAAGGCTTCGACGAAATCGCCGACTGGTTCGAGACGCTGGCCAAGGCCGAGAAGAGCCATGCGGGGCGGTTCCAGAAGGCGCTGGATACGCTGGGCAGATAACGGAATACGGAACACAGGGATCAGAAAGGCTTTCGGTTTTCATGCATCGCACTTCTGATCCCTGTCGTCTGTTCTCTGTATTCCGATATGAGTGAAGGCTCCCTCGACGCGCCGACACGCCATGCCATTGCGTGGCGCGAGGCGGAATTCACCGACGCGGCGGCGCTCGACAAGGAGATGCGGCGGGTGTTCGACATCTGCCATGGCTGCCGGCGCTGTTTCAATCTGTGCGATTCGTTTCCGCGCCTGTTCGATCTGGTGGACGCGAGTCCGGAGGAAGTGCATGGCGTGAAGTCGGAAGACTTCGCGTCCGTCGTCGAGGCCTGCACGCTGTGCGACATGTGCTTCATGACCAAGTGCCCCTACGTGCCGCCGCATCCGTTCCAGCTGGATTTCCCGCATCTGATCCTGCGCGCCCGCGCCGCCGAGCGGGCGCAGGGCAAGACCAGCTTCACGCAGCGGCAGCTCGCCGAGATGGACCGCAACGGAACGCTGGCGCGCTTCGCTTCGCCGCTGATCAACTGGGCGTCCAGCGTCGACAACACGCTGACCCGGCCGGCGATGGAGGCGGTGGCCGGCATCGATCGCACGGCGGAACTGCCGAAATTTCATGCGCGGACCTTCGTGGCGGCCGACAAGGGCGACCCGATCGCGGCGAACGCGAGCGCGCCGGCCTTCGGCAAGCGCAAGGCGGCGCTCTATGCCACCTGCTTCGTCAACTACAACAAGCCGGCGACGGGATTGGCGGCGCGCGCGGTGCTCAATCACATCGGGGTCGAGACCAAGGTCGCGTATCCCGGCTGCTGCGGCATGCCGTTCCTGGAACAGGCCGAGCTCGAACGCGTGGCCGTCAATGCCGCCAAGGTGTCGAAGGAATTGGTCAAGCTGATCGACGAAGGTTACGACATCGTGGCGCTCACCGCGTCGTGCGGGCTGATGCTGAAATTCGAATGGCCGCTGATCGTACCGGAAAACGCCGACGTGAAACGCGTCGCCGAACGGGCCTACGACATCGACGAATATGTCGTCGATGTCGCCAAGAAGGAAGGACTGCCGGCCGGGATGAAGCCGCTGCCCGAAGGCGTCACGGTGCATCTGGCGTGTCACGCGCGGGCGCAGAACATGGGGCCGAAAGCGGCCGAGATGTTGCGCCTGATTCCAGACACGCCGGTCGATGTGATCGAGCGCTGCTCGGGCCATGGCGGCACGTTCGGCGTGGTCAAACCGACGCATGAGGTCGCGGTGAAGGTGGGGCGGCCGGTGTTCCGCACGGCGGCGCAACAGGCGCGCGGTCATATCGTCAGCGATTGTCCGCTGGCGGCGCAGCACATCGTGAGCCAAGTCGGCGCGCTGGCGGCGAAGGACGGCAAGACCGCGCCGGTGCGCGAGGCGGAACATCCGATCCAGATCATGGCCCGCGCCTTCGGACTGACGGAGGCCTGAATGTCAGCCGCACAACGCCAGATCACGCCGGCCGATCTTCTTCCCGACGCGGAGTACAACGCCCGCCGCGCCGAGCTGCGCGCGGCGTCCATCGCCGCGAAGAAGACGCGGCGGATGGAAGTCGGGCCCTATGCCACCTTCTATTTCGAGAACTACGAATCGATGTGGCTGCAGGTGCAGGAAATGCTGCGCATCGAGAAGGGCGGGCCTGAGCAGGTCGCCGGTGAACTGGAAGTCTACAATCCGCTGATCCCTCAAGGGCACGAGCTGATCGCCACCTTCATGATCGAGATCGAGGATGCGACGCGCCGCGACCGCGAGCTGCGGCGGCTCGGCCATATCGAGGACAGCGTCTTTCTCGACATCGGCAAGGAACGCATCAAGGCGACGCCGACCGATTACGAGGACCGCACGACGCCGGAGGGCAAGACCTCGTCGGTGCACTGGCTGTGTTTCAAATTCTCAGCAGCGCAGGTCGCGGCGTTCAAGGCCGGCGCCGAACCCGTCGTGATCGGCATGGATCATCCGAACTACGGCCACATGGCGGTGATGCCGGCGGCGACGCGGGCCGCGGTGGCGGGCGACTTTGCTTAAGCAGGTTGCGATCACGTTGATCCTCTCGTCACGTCATCCTGAGGTGCTCGCCCCAAGGGCGAGCCTCGAAGGATGCCTGTGCTGAACGTGCGTGCTTCGAGGCTCGCTTCGCTCGCACCTCAGCATGACGAGAGTTTGGCAGGTCATATCGATTCGATGGATCGCAACCCGCTTAAGCCGGCAACTCGCCCGTCTTCAGCCAGTGGGCGCAAGCGGGCGTGAGGTTCTTCGCCGCCGCCACCTCGGCCAGCGCGGCCTCCTCAGGTGAAAGCACGTCGCGCCAGCGGTCGTTGGTGCCCTTGTTGACAAAGGTTCGTCCGCCACCCTCGAAAAGTCGGCCTAAGAATTCATCGTCGGCCGAGACGTCTTTCATGTGCTCGAGGCTGCAATTGAGCAGCATCCGGGGGAACTTCGCCTCGTCGATCGCGATCCCGAGAAAGGCCGCGATGCGACGCACCTCGCGCGGCAGGTCGGCCTTGAGTTTGGCGTAATGCAGCAGCAGCACGTTCGGCAGGACCTGCGCGTCCCACCAGCCCTGCACGTTGCGAAAGAACGAGTTCTCGGCAGACGCGTCGGTCTGAAGCCAGATGTGATAAAAGGTCTTCACATCGGGCACATCCGGCGGTGGCGCGAAGCTGCCGGTCTTGGCCGCCAGTTCGGCGATGAGCTTGTGCGCATAGGGCGTGAAACTGGAGATGTGATGGTGGAAGCTCCACACCACGTCGCGCGTGTCGCGGCCGACATAGAGATATTTCGCGCGCGGCGAGAAGACGAGCGCATCGAGCGGCAGATGGGTCTTCATGAAACGGCGATGGGTCTGCGCCGCCGCCTGCGCCGGAGCGCCCGGCTGGAGCTGAAAGTCGATCCAAGGCGAGATGGCCTGGCCGAACATTTTGTCATCGCCCTGGAAGATCAGCTGGCTGACGATCTGCTGCATCCAGGTGGTTCCGGATTTGGACCAGGTGGCGATGACGATGTCGTCGTCGCGAAAGGCGAAGTCGTTCCAGCGCGACGAATCCATCAGAAAATTGCGGATTTCGCGCGTCTTCTTCGGCCATGCCGGTTCAGTCGTCATGCTGCCCCACCCTTCGACCGCGCAACGAGACAATATCGACGGGTGGCGCGCAAGCCTTGATCTTGCCGAATTGTTCTGGGAGGTAGTCGCGATGCGCGTCCTGCTCTTCATCCTTCTCGCAGCCGTGCTGACCGGCACCGCGAACGCCGCGACGGTCGAGGCGGTGAACGGCAACGTTGTCCTTGGCGGCAAAACTATCACCCATGGCGGTCACGACCTCGATCCGGTGCTGTCGCCGGACGGCAAGCGCCTGGTGTTCCTGCGGCGCACCGCTGGCCGGCCGCTCGAGGACTGCGCCGCCGACGCCACGACGTCCAAGCCGCTCGAACTGTGGAGCATCAACGCCGACGGCAGCGGCGCGAAAAAGCTGCTGGCGCTGAAGAGCGATGCCGATGTCCGCAAGACCGTGTGCGCGTTCGACAGCATGCAGTTCTCGTCGAACGGGCAGCTGCTCTATTTCAGCGCGCCGGCCTGGGCGACGTCGGGCGCGATCCATGTCTACGACTTCAGGTCGGGCCGTGAACACTTCCTGCTGGCGGGGGATGGGCTGAAAGTCTTGTCAGACTGCAAGAACCCAAAATACCGCGACGACCTGATCGTCGGTCAGCACCGCTACTTCCTGTTCGAAGGCAGCTATGACTGGACGTTCGTGTTCACGCCCGCGGGCAAGGAAGTCGGGCCGCTCGGCGACGGCGATTATACCAGCGCCCTCGCCGATGCGTGCGGATGAGCATGCAATGCACATAGAACATCAAAAATCGGTGTCATGGCCCGCGAATGCGAGGGCTTTGCATAAGTAGGACTTTAGTAGGACTTTTGAGCGGCTACGAGTGAGTTTGGCAATAGGGCGTTTGGACGATTGTGGGTCCGTCATTTGGATGGTGTTGAACCGTCGGATCAAGC
>DATCAT010000063.1:0-33855 GCA_036512455.1 Rhizomicrobium sp. | reverse complement strand
GGCACCGACGGACAGTTTGCCGTCTGCTTCGCAAGCCATCAGATCGCAATCATCGACTTGACCAAACCAAAAGGTGTCGGTCATGTCTCCGAACAGGTGTCGGCTATGTCCCCGGACTAAACACTTGACCCGGCCACCCAGCAGGCGCGCGCCAATACGCTGTCTCTATCGGCCGCGCCAATGACTCACGCGGAGTCGCGGAGAACGCGGTGTGAAGATGTGATTCTCCGTGCGCTCCGCGACTCCGCGTGAACAATTGTTTTTCGCGCCCGCAGACGCGGGCGCGCTGGTTGGCCGGGTCAAGCCCGGCCATGGTGAGTTTTTGGATTGATGCGCTTAGCGGTCATGCGAAGTTGCTTATTGCGGCATGAAACGCGCGCGGGCAGTTTGGCTTGATGACCGACACCGCCAAAGCCGCCACCACGACGCCGATCCAGGTGCACTCGACCGTGTTCGCGGTGCTGTTCGCGGTGGGGTTCTGCCATGCGCTGAACGACATGATGCAGTCGCTGCTGGCGGCGATCTATCCCAATCTGAAAGCGACCTTCGAGCTCGACTTCGCGCATGTCGGGCTGATCACGCTGGTCTATCAGCTGACCGCCTCGCTGCTGCAGCCGCTGGTCGGCGCCTATACCGACCGCCGCGCGGTGCCGTATGCCTTGCCGGCGGGGATGGTGTTCACGTTTTTCGGATTGCTCGGGCTCGCCACGGCGCCCTCCTATCCGCTGCTGCTGTGCGCCTCGGCGCTGGTCGGCGTCGGCTCTTCGACGTTTCATCCGGAAAGTTCGCGCGTCGCGCATCTGGCGGCGGGCACGCGGCGGGGCCTCGCACAATCGATGTTCCAGGTCGGCGGTTCGATCGGCGGCGCGCTCGGGCCGCTGCTGGCGGCGTTCGCGATCTCGCCGGGACAGCGCGGCGGCGTCGCCTGGTTCAGCGGCGCGGCGCTGCTGGCGATCGTCATCCTGTGGCGGGTGGGCGCCTGGTATGCGAGGAACGGCACGACGCGCGCGGCGCATCACGGCCATGGCGGGGCGCAGGCGACGCTGTCGCCGTTTCGCGTGCGCGCTTCGCTGGCCATCCTGATCGCGCTGATCTTCTCCAAATTCGTGTATCTCGCCAGCCTGACGAGCTATTTCACGTTCTATCTGATCCAGCGGTTTCACCTGAGCGTGGCGTCGGCGCAGATTCATCTGTTTATGTTTTTGGCGGCGACGGCGGTGGGGACGATCATCGGCGGGCCGCTGGGCGACCGCTTCGGGCGCAAATACCTGATCTGGTTTTCGATCCTGGGCACCCTGCCCTTCGCGCTGGCGCTACCCTATGCGAACTTGTTGTGGACCGGTGTGTTCAGCGTCGGCGCGGGACTGGTTCTCTCCAGCGCCTTTCCGGCCATCGTGGTCTATGCGCAGGAATTGCTGCCGGGGCGCGTCGGGCTGATCAGCGGGCTGTTCTTCGGCCTGTCGTTCGGCATGGGCGGATTGGGCGCGGCGGCGCTGGGCGTGCTCGCGGACACGCACGGCATCGTGTTCGTCTATCGCGTCTGCTCGTTCCTGCCGCTGATCGGATTGCTGGCCGCGGCGCTGCCGGATTTACGGATGCGCGTAGGCGGCTGAGAACGTGGCGAGGCCGGGCTCGGCGGCGTAGCCCAGATGGGCGAGGCCGAAAATATCCTCGACGCTTTTCAGCATGCCGTAATGGTTGACCGGCGTTTCGCTCACCGCGCCGGGCTTGACGAAAGGCGACAGCAGGATCGCGCCGATGCGTCCGCCGCCGGGGCCGTAATAGCCGGGCGCCTTGACGTTGGGACCGGTGGGCTCGTTGCAACAGGCGGTGGCGTCGGCCGCCGCTTCGTCGAAGGTGACGATCAGCAATCCATCCTGTTTGAAGGCGGCGGAGTCCAGGATCTTCGGCACCCAGATTTTCAGCCAGGCGTCGGCGGCGATGAGACCGCCGTCGCGGCCGTCGGCGCATTTGGGCTTGTCGTGGCCGTCATTGCAGACGCTGGGCGTGATGAAGGAATAATTCGCGGTGGTGGCGACGCTGGCCAGGTCCGCCGTCAGCTTCTCCAGCCGCACCACGTTCGCGGCGCAGGCGGGGCGGTCGGTGACGGAATGAAAATAGATGAAGGGGTCGTGGCGATAGGCATAGGCGTCGGTCGCCGTCGCGGACAACACGCCGTTGCCGCCGGGCGCTGGATGGGCGCAGGCGCGAGCCTCGCGCGCCGGATCGTTGCCCATGTCCTCCATATAGCCGCGCCAGGTGAGATGCTTGGCCTCGAGCTGATCGGCGATGGTCTTGACGCTGGCCGGATAGACGCAGCCGTCGCCCGTGGCGATGCCCTTGGGGTCGAGCGGCGCGGCGGGCGCCAGATCGGCGAAGACGCGGCAGTCGGCGATGTTGGCCGGCGTCGGCGGCTGGCCGCTGATCATGGTCAGATAGTTGGAGAGGCTGGCATGGCCGGTGCCGAAATATTGGGTGTAGAGCGCGCCAAGCTGCGGCAGCGCGCGGCCGAGATAAGGCGCCGGCGTGTTGGGCCCGAAGATCGTGGCGTAGTCCTCGTTCTCCAGGACGATGATGAAGACGTGGCGGATGGGCGACGGCGCGGGGGGCGGCGCGGCGTGCGCGGCGGACAACAACAGCAAGGCAGCGGCGCCGAGCGCCTGCGCGATACGCATATACATAAGTGCTTCCCCCGAACGATGCGCCCTTCATATGGCAATTGCGGCGGCAAGGCCATGCGAATTGGTGTATTGTGTCGTGCCGTGTCCTGGCGGAGCCGAAGATGAAGCGCCTTACCATCGCATTCGTGGTCATCTGCCTTCTTGCGCCCGGGGCGCTGGCGCAGTTCCAGCCGCCGCAGCATCTGCAGCGGCCGACGCCCGGGCATCCGCACCTGCCGACGCCGCATCTTCCGGGGATACCGACGAGCTATTATCTGTCATGCACGCTGGGGACGAGCCCCGTGGTCAGCGGGCACCTCTGGCATGTGACCAATGAAGGCCGCAACACCGCGCCGGCGGGGCTGCATTTCTATGTCGCATCGGGCGGCTTCATCCACGCCGACTTTCGGCTGGGCAGCGCATTGGCCTCCGGCGACGGCCAGGACTTTGTCAGCCCGGCGACGAAGTTCGATCACCCTTCGACCAACAACGACAGCTGTACGGTGTCGTTCGACCGCTAGGGTTCTGGACGGTTCCACGATTTTGCGAAGTGACGGGAATGTGAGCGGGGGCGCGTGCTGGCCTGGGCGTTCGACACCGATGGGTCGAAGGCGAATTTGGCGGCGGTCTCCAACGCCGACGGCACGCCGAACTACGCCGCGGTCGAGGGCGAGAATTTCTACGACGCGCTGGTGGTCGCGGTCGACCGGTTGATGGCGACCGGCGCCGTACTGTCGAGCCCGGTGGCGGTGGACGGCGTGGTGTATTTCGGGAGCATGGATGGGGATCTGTATGCGGTGGAGGGGGTGGGGTAGATGGCGAGGCCGTGTGGAAGTCCCATGAGCCTTGCCTAGAGTATCTCATCTCACCCTGTAGGAATGGTTGGCTGCGGCGCTGAAAAGTAGTAGAGAACAAAGAGCGTACAAAGTTGATCTTTAAACAATGACTAGCCCCAAAGGCGCCGATCATCCCATTAGCTCGTTCGAAGATGACCTCTTAGGACGCAAGCCGTTTGTCGAGTCATTGGCAAAAGCACTGATCGAGGACTGCGAGGAAGCGAGCGAAAACAAAAGGAGGGCGACCGGCTACGTTATTGGTCTAACTGGCGAGTGGGGCGCGGGGAAATCGAGCATTCTAAGTCTCCTCGCAACGCACCTCGGTTCATTGAACAACGTATTGGTCGTTAATTTTAATCCTTGGCTATTTAGCGGTCGAGACGAATTGCTGGCAGGGTTCTTTGGCGAGATCGCTGTCGAACTGGGAAAGACGACAGGCGAACAAGTCTCCGAGTTGCTAGAGGCTTTAGACAAATACCGGGCCGCTATCTCGACCGGATTATCGACCATCACAAACATTATTTTACCGGGGGCTGGATTAGCGATCGATGCTGCCAATGCCGCTATACCGAGCCCCAAACCACGGTCGGCCAGCGAGAGCCGAAAGGCTCTAGAACAGAAGCTTATCAAGCGCGATGTGGCCATCGTCGTTCTCATCGACGAACTCGACCGGGTTGAAGACGACGAAGTGAGAGCAGTCGCCCAACTTGTCAAAGCGATCGGAGACATTAGAGGAATATCATACCTAGTCGCCTATGATCCAATTCGCGTCATTGACGCGCTGGGAAAGGGAGATGGCATCGAACGAACTAGGAGTGGTCAAGCCTACATCGAAAAAATTGTGCAACTCGTTATCCCTATCCGCCCTCTGCTCGAATACGAAGTCAAGGACATGCTGATGGCGGCACTTTCGCAACGAAAATACACCCAATTAGAATGCAGCGCTGACGATCAAATCGCATTCATCGCGCTTCTGAGCCAGGTCTTAAAAACACCACGTGATGTCAAACGCGTTGTCGGCAACTTTGCGGCTATCGAGCCGATGGTGCGAGGCGAAGTTAGTCCTCTAGATATTCTTGGGTACTGCTACTTGCTAGCGAAAGCGCCAACAATCCGAGACAAAATTGCACGCGGCATTGATGAGGTTGTTGACGACCCGCATGAGACTGTCGCGATACGGCGGGCAGTGAAAAAAGAGACACCTTCTATAGAGGGCCTGTTTGCCACGGCCACAGCGGAGGATTCAAAAATTCTTCGATTCCTTTTCCCGATATTTGGGTCCAAGCGGACGGAGGACTTTGATGGTGATCGCATATGCAATCGGCGGAATCTTTTGCGACTCGTATACCTCGGAAACCCTCCTCACGACGTGCCGAGAAGCGATGTTGATCGTGTTTGGCAAATGGATGGCGCTTCCGCAACGCAGGAAATCCAAAGACTAGTTAGGGACAACAAGATAAGGGCTTTCGTTGAACGCTTTATCGACCTGATGCCTAAATTGGAACCAGAGCACGAAGATACATTCTGGACGGCGATGGCAAAAGGCTTAGTCCGAACTCACGATTGGATCACGAGCTTCGAGCCACAGCGATCGGTTGTAGATGATCTGGAGACCGCTATCCGGAAATTCGGATCAACGTCTGAACGTGAGCGAGTTCGTGCTCAAACTATTGTCAAAGCGCTCGTCAAATCGGGTGACTGCCTAATCGCTCCTTCGCTGCTTAGGTCCCATACGTATCGCTACGGCTTAACGGGCGATCCGCCGCGCTCGTACCTTCCGACAGTGTTCACAGAGGCCGAGACTAACGCACTCATCGAATCGGAAGCGCCGCGATATAAAGCGGCAATTTTGTCGGGGTCACAATTGAAAAGGCTTCCCGATGTCGACCTCATTTTTCTTCTTCTAAATATGAATATGTACGACGAAGCGCTCAGAGAGTCTTTGACTACACAGTTAGATAGCGCTGAATCGTTTTCGACTTTCTCTGCACTCATGTTGCCGAAGGGATACCTGATAGATTTTAAGACTGTAGATCAGCTTATTAAAGTCTCCAGGATTGAAGGATCCTTGAACGGCGCCTTCGGTGAAGCGGCATTTTTGACTGCAGATCCTTGGGTGCGACAATCAACGGAACGGATGAGAAGCCTGCTGCTGAACTGAACAGTGCACAACTACACATGCTGCCCGCCATTGATGTGCAGCTCGGCGCCCGTCACGTAGCTCGATTGGTCCGTGCACAGATAATAGATCGCTTTGGCGACTTCTTCGGGGAGGCCTAGGCGGCGCAGGGGGATCGTGTCGACGATCTTGTCGGTGCCGGGGCTTAGGATTGCGGTGTCGATTTCGCCGGGGGCTATGGCGTTGACGCGCACTCCGAGCGGGCCGAAGTCGCTGGCCATTTCGCGCGTCAGGGCGGCGAGCGCGGCTTTGCTGGCGGAATAGGCGGCGCCGGCGAAGGGGTGGACGCGGCCGCCGGCGATGCTGGTGACGTTGACGATGGCGCCGCCGGCGCGCGCGAGCTCGTCTTTCAGGCCATGCGCCAGCCAGATGGTGGCGAAGAAGTTCACTTCGAAGACGTGGCGCCAGGTCGCCATGTCGGTGTTGAGGGTGTTGAGGCGAGTGGCGGCGCTTCCCCCCATGCCCTCACCCGAAAAATCGCTGCGCGATTTTTCGACCTCTCCCGCGAGCGGGAGAGGTGAAGAAGAGCCCTTGGGCGAAATTCCGGCGTTGTTGACCAGGGCGTGCAGGGTGCGGTGGCCGGCGGCGTCGCGCGGCAGGCGCTCCTTCATGTCGGCGATGGCGCGCAGCGTGTCTTGCGGATCGGAGAGGTCGACCTGGATGTGATCCTCCGGCCCGTCGGCCCAGGGGCAGTTCTCCGGGAAGGCGTGGCGCGAGCAGGTGATCACCCGCCAGCCGGCGCTGGAAAAGCGCTTGACCGTGGCGTGGCCGATGCCGCGCGAGGCGCCGGTCAGGATCAGCGTGCGCGGTTCCTCGGGCGTTTGCGGCGGGTTTCGGGCGGCGGTCATGGGCGAGACGATAGCACGCGCTCGCACGCGACACAGCTAAGCTGTCATGGCCTGCGAATGCAGGCCACCCAGGTGAAGCCTTGCTCAAATGTGGAAGAAAACGCTCAGATACCCTTGTGACGCCGTGCAAGACCTCAACTGGGTGGCCCGCATTCGCGGGCCATGACAATATCGGCGGATGGACGACCTGACCGCCCTTGCCGTTGTGCTGGCTGCCGCCGTGATCGCGGGGCTGGTGATGAACCGCGCGCGCATGCCGGCGGTGGCGGGGTTCATCATCGTCGGCGTGGTGCTGGGGCCGACGGGCTTCGGGCTGATCGCGCATTCGGCATCGATCGAGACGCTGGCCGATCTGGGCGTGCTGATGCTGCTGTTCATCCTGGGCATGGAATTGCGGCTGGCCTCGTTCCGCAAATTGCTCCCCCTGGCGATCGGCATCGCCATCGCCGAGATCGCGCTGTTCACGGCCTTCACCGCGGCGCTGGCGCAATTGACGGCGGGGGAAACCACCAGCGCGGTGGTGATCGGCTTCATGCTGGCGATCTCCTCGACCGCGCTGGCGATCAAGATGATGGAGGACGCCGACGAGGCCAGGACGGCGGCCGGGCGGCTGACGATCGCGATATTGGTGGCGCAGGATCTGGCGGTGGTGCCGCTGCTGCTTTTGACGAGCGCCATGGCGCCGCATGCGGGGGCCAATGCGCTGGCCATCGCCGGCGTCAAGCTGGCACTGGCGCTGGCGCTGCTGGCCGGCTTCATCGTGCTCTTGACGCGGATCAAGAGTTTCCGCTTTCCGGCGTCGGAATTCTTCCTGACCAATTTCGACGTCGGCACGCTGGGCGTGCTGGCGGTGTGCTTCGCGGCTGCGGCGGTGTCGGGTCTGCTCGGCCTGTCGCCGGCGCTGGGCGCGTTTCTCGCCGGTCTCGCGGTCGGCCATTCGACGCTGCGGCGCACCGCGATCTCGATGGCGCAGCCGGTGCAGAGCATATTGCTCTTCATCTTCTTCCTGTCGATCGGCCTGCTGATCGACCTGCATTACGTGCTGACGCATCTGTGGCTGATCGTGATCGTGCTGGCGGTGGTGACGGTGGGCAAGACGGCGGTCAACCTGGCGCTGCTGCATGTCGTCGGCCAGCCGGGCGAGGTGGCGTTTCCCGCCGCGCTGTTCCTCTCGCCGGTCGGCGAATTCTCCTTCGTGCTGGCGACGGCCGGCGTCACGGCCGGCGCGCTGACGCCCGAAGGCCACAAGCTCGCCATCGCGGTGATCGCGCTGTCGCTGCTGGTCAGTCCTCTGTGGTTCGTCGGCGCCAGGCGAGCGCACGCGCTGGCGCTGCGCGGCATCACCGAGGCCGACGCGCTGTTCAAGCAATCCTATGCCCGCGAAATCTTCTTCCTGCGCCATTGGGGACGGCGCGCGGCGAGCGTCGGCGCGCAGGCGGCGGCCGCCGCGGCGGCGGCGGGCACTTCGGTGGTGAACGCCAACACGCCGGCGCGGCGCATGCCGCCCAGCGCCGGCGAAGACGTCGACGCCTATCACGAACCCTTCGGCGACGTTGGCGGCCCGGGAATCCTGCCGACGCGCGGCGACGAGAAGAAGCCGTAAGGCGGACCGGACACAGAATTGTTCGAATCCGCCCACAAATTGCCTGCATTGCATGGCGGACTGTGGATGTGGGCCGTCGCGTTGCGCTTTGGGGAGCAGTTCCATGTTCAGACAGGCTTGTTTCGCGTTGACGATCGCGGCTTGCGCGTTCGGCTCGGCCAGCGCGGCGGCGCCGGCGAGTCCCGCCGTGACCACCGCCATTCCTTTGAAGAAAGACAGCGGCATCTATGTCGTGCCGGTGTCGGCCAACGGCTCGGCGACCTTCGATTGCATCGTCGACAGCGGCGCCTCGGACGTGAACATTCCGACCGAGGTCTTCCGCAAACTGCTGCAGGCCGGCGCGGTCCGGCAAAGCGACTTCGTCGGCATGGAAGAATATACGCTGGCCGACGGTTCGACGCAGCGCGGCCGGACCTATCGCTTCAAGTCGCTGAAGGTCGGCAACATCGTGGTGGCCAATGTCGTCGCCAGCGTCAGCGGCGACGGCGACAGCGGGCTGCTCGGCCAGAGCTTTCTCGAACGCTTCCCGTCCTGGTCGCTGGACAACAACCACCACACGCTGGTTCTCACCGGCCCGCCGAGCGCCGCGTCGCCGGCGGGACATCCCGACCACCCGCCCATCGCCAGGCCGGCCAACATCCCGCCCGACACCACCAGCGTGGCGCAGACCGGTGGCGGACACGCGACCGATGACGGCGATTCCGAATCCGGCGTGCCGGCGCGCGATCCGACGGACGACCGCCTGACGGCGCAGCACAGCCACTGATTGTCGCGGCCGCGCGCCGGCGAAAATCTTCTATCGTCTTGACGAAGCGGATGGCTGTACAATTCCGTTCCAGCACGCAATCGGGGGACGTTCCATGAAAGATCTGGCCGGCAAGACGGCGTTTGTGACCGGGGCGGCGTCGGGCATCGGGCTGGGCATCGCCACCGCGCTGGCCCAGGCCGGTGTCAAGGTGATGCTCTGCGACATCGAGGAGGCGGCGCTGAAGACCGCGCTGGAGAATTTGCGCCGCAGCAATGTCGACGTGGACAGCGTGAAGGCGGACGTCTCGCTGAAGGCCGAGCTTCAGGCCGCCGCGGACGCGACCATCGCGCGCTACGGCAAGGTCCACATCCTGGTCAATAATGCCGGCGTCGCCGGCGGCGGCGACTACGGCAGGTGGACGGACAAGAACTGGAACTGGACATTGGGCGTCAACCTGATGGCGGTGGTGTGGGGGATAGAGATCTTCGGGCCGCTGATCGAAAAGCATGGCGAAGGCGGGCAGATCGTTTCCACCGCGTCGATCGCCGGCCTGCTCGGCGGCGCCAGCGCCTACAACGCGACGAAATATGCCGTCGTATCGATCTCGGAGGGATTGCGCGCGACGCTGGCGCCGCGCGGCATCGGCGTCTCGGTGCTGTGCCCCGGTTTCATCCGCTCCAACATCATCGACTCGGCGCGAAACCGGCCAGAACGCTTCGCGGAAAGCACCCCGCTGCTGCCCGCGCAAGGCCCGGTCGCGAACATGATCAAGATGGTCACGGCGCGCATCGACGGCGGCATCGACCCGCTCTATGTCGGCGAGCTGGTGCGCGAGGGCATCGAGAACGACTGGCCCTATATCTTCACCGACACCGAGTTCGAGCCTGCCATCGAGGCGCGCTTCGCCGCGATCAAGCAGGGCTTCGACAAGGTCCGCGGAAGGACGCCCAGGCGGTAGCGCGCTGCGGCAGCGCGCCCTGTGCAGCCGTCAGATGCCGTGTCCCGCGACGGGCGGGTGCGCGGCCGCGGACTGCGCCGCCCTGGCGAGATCGAGCGCGTCCGTGGCCTTGGCATCGCCGTGCTTCAGGTCGATATCGACGGTGTAGTCGGCGATCGCCGTCGCGTAATCGCCCATCAGATACTCAATGAAACCCCGCCGATAGAAGAAGCCGGGCGATTTGTCGTCGAGCGCGATGGCGTGATTGATGCAGGCCAGCGCCAGCGCGTATTGGCCGACGATCGTCAATCCTTCGGCGCGCGTGTCGTAGTCCTTGGCGCTGTTGAGCGGCGGTACCGAGAAGCGGATGATCGCCTGGTGTCCTGGCGAAGATATCGGCTGGCCATTCCTGCTTGCCGGCGTGTTGCGCCACAATGCGCCGACGCAGGCCAGCGCGGCGCGGTCGAGCCGCTCCGAGCCGCTCGGTCGCAGGAGGGTGACGTTGGCGATCGCACCCACCGCATCCAGGTCGTAGCCGACCATGACGTCACCGCTTTCAAACAGATGGCGGGAGATGTCCGGATACATCGCCGAACAGTCATGCGAGCGGCCGACCGCCCGCGCGGGCAGGATGCCGTCGGCCGGCGGAACGCCCGGCACGCTGGGCGTTTCGACAGCCAGGCGAGCGGACCACGCGTCGTTGGCGGCCTTCACCCTGTCGCGCATGCTTGCCGCGGCATTGTCGATCTTCAGCGCGAGCGCGCGGTCGAGATCCGGCACCGCCAAGTCGAACTGACCGGCGCCAAGATAGGCAAGCCCGCGATAATAATAGGCGATGCCGGCATCGGGCTTCAGCAGGATGGCATAGCCGAGTTCCTGGATAGCGTGCGGGATGTCGCCCATGGCGTAGTCGGCCATTCCGCGTCCGACATAGGCGTCGACATAGTTCGGTTGCAGCGTCAGGGCGCTGTCGAAATCTTCCCGTCCGCGCGCGGCGGCGCCCATCAGAAAATAGGCGACGCCCCGGCCGTAAAAGGCGTTGGCGAAGCGGCTATCGAACGCGACGGCGCGGTTGAAGTCCTGACCGGCCCGCGCCGGACGGGCGAGAGCGAGATAGGTGGAACCCTTGTCGACATAAATCATGCTGGCGAGCTGGGCGGGCATGTTCTTGCCGTTTAACTCAAGCGCGCGGTCCAGGTCGAGAATGGTCTCATCGTAGCGTTTGCCGGCGAAGTAGCCCTCGCCCCGCCTGGCGAGTGCGAGGGCAAGGTCCGCCGTGGCAAGAGTTCCGGAGTCGATCATCGCGGTACAGGCCGAGATTCTCTGATCGGACGACACGTCAACGCCCAATGGGCGGCTACATTGTCCGCTCGAATCGGCATTGCCCGCGGCGGCGCCGAAGATCGAAGCCGCCAGCACGGCAAAGCCGAGCACAACAGGCGTGATGCGGTTCATCCGGTATTCTCCCGATTGGCCGCTACACTACCTCAAGTCGCCGCGAAGGCGACGGGTTCTTCGATGCCCGCCGGGTCCTGGTGGATGATGACTTCCGCGTGGGGGAATTGGGCGCAGAGTTCGGCTTCGACGGCGTCGCTGATCTGGTGCGCGCGCAGCAGGTTCATGGCGGGATCGAGTTCGAGGTGGAGCTGGATGAAGCTGTGCACGCCGGCGGCGCGGGTGCGCAGGTCGTGCAACGCCTTGACGTCGGGATGCGCCATGACGATGGCCTTGATCCTGGCGCGGTCGGCGTCGGGCAGTTCGTGGTCCATGAGCTGGTCGTAGCTCTGGCGGAAGACATGCACCGCGCTCCACAGAAGTATGCCGGCGACGGCGATGCCGATGATCGGATCGGCGATCAGGAGACCGAACCGACTGGCCAGCACGAGACCCAGCACGACGCCGACATTGGTAACAATGTCTCCGAGATAGTGCATGCGGTCGGCGCCGACCGCGAGCGAGCCGGTGCGCTTAACGACAATGCGCTGACCGACGACCAGGGCCGCGGTCGCCACGATCGAGATGCCCATCACGATCAGACCGGCGCTCGCGAATTCGATTGCGTGCGGCGCGATCAGGCGGCTGACAGATTCGACGAGCAGAAAGGCGACGGAGCCGGCGATCAGGCCGCTTTGTCCCAGCCCGGCGAGCGGTTCGGCCTTGCCGTGGCCGAAGCGATGCTCGCGGTCGGCCGGCGTCAGCGCCTGGCGGATGGCGAGCAGGTTGACGAAGGAGGCGAAGACGTCGAGCGCGGAGTCGGCGAGCGACGCCATCATGGCGATGGAGTCGGTGGCGAGATAGGCGACGAGCTTCATCGCCACCAACACCGCCGCGACGCCGACCGCGGCCATCGCTGCGCCCATCATCATGCGGCCATGCGCCGGCGACGTGGCGCCGCTCACGGGAACAGACGCTCCGTCGTCCAGGGTCCGGCGCCTTCGCGGCGATAGACCAGCCGGTCGTGCAGGCGGAACGGACGCTCGCGCCAGAATTCGATCTCGAACGGCGTGACGCGAAAGCCGCCCCAATGCGGCGGCCTAGGCACCTTGGCGAGCGCGTATTTCGCGGCGTATTTGGCGATCTCCTTTTCGAAGGCCCAGCGGCTTTCCACGGCGCGCGACTGGGCGCTGGCCCAGCAGCCGATCTGGCTGTCCTTGGCGCGGCTGGCGAAATAGGCGTCGGATTCGGCGGCGCTGGTCTTTTCGACGCTGCCGCGCACCCGCACCTGCTTGCCCAGGCTCTTCCAGTAGAAACACAGCGCCGCGAGCGGCTGGCCGATCAGCTCGACACCCTTGGCGCTTTCGTAGTTGGTGTAGAAGACGAAGCCGCCGTCCTTGGCCTCCTTGAGCAGCACCATGCGGACGTCGGGACGGCCCTGCCCGTCCACCGAGGCGATGGACATGGCGTCGTGATTGTGCGGTTCGGCCTTCCTGGCCTCGGCCAGCCAGGCGTCGAACAGCGCGAAGGGATCGTCCTTCACGCCGATGCCGCCGTCGTCGATGGGTCCGCCGATTTCGCTCATGCCGGGGAGATAGCATCCAAAGGTTTCACACGGTAGCCTCAACGCGCGGGAGGTGCCATGCGTTCAAAACTGTCTGTGATTGTCCGCGTCTGTCTCTGCGTCGCGTTCGCAGGCGGCTGCTCCACGGTGCACGATACGGGCGAGCTGAAGGCGATCTTCGACCAGGGCCTGGCCGCCTATGACGCCGGCCGCTATGAGGAGGCGTTCGCCCTCTTCAAGTCGATCGACGACGAAGACGTGGCCGCGATGCGCAACGAGGGGCTGATGCTGCGCAAGGGTCAGGGCGTGGAAAAAGATCCGGAGGCCGCCGAGGAGGCGCTGCAGCGGGCCGCGGAATCGGGGCTCGCCACGGCGCAATACGACCTAGCCGAGATGCTGCTGAACGGCGAGGCCGGAGCGCCCGATCCCAAGGCCGCCCTGCCCTGGCTGACCCTGGCGGCGGCGGCGCATCATCCCATCGCCGAGTACCGGCTGGGCCTGTTCTACGAGGAGGGCACGCTGGTCGAGAAGAACGCCGACTTCGCCCGCACATTATATACGGACGCGGCGGCGCGCGGCGTGCCAGAGGCCAAGGAACGGCTGGCCAAGCTGGGCGGGCCGGTGCCGGGCGCCCAGCCGCAAGTGACCCCCACGCCTTAACAGCGCAATCGGCGTACCTATATTGTCGGTTGGCTCGCCCGATTCCGGTGGGTAGGAGACAATATGCGCGATCCTTACGAAATCCTGGGCGTTTCCAGGGGCGCCAGCGAGGCCGAGATCAAGAAGGCCTTTCGCGGCCTGGCCAAGAAGAATCATCCCGACGCCCATCCCGGCGACAAGAACGCGCAGAAGAAGTTCCAGGAAATCTCGGGCGCCTACGACATCGTCGGCGACAAGGAGAAGCGCACGAAATTCGACGCCGGCGAGATCGACGCGGCGGGCAATCCCAAGGGCTTCGATCCGCGCGGCGGCTTTCATCCCGGCGGTCCCGGCGGCGGGCCGGGGGCGCGCGATTTCCACTTCACCTGGGACAATGCCGGCGGCGACACCCAGGAAGGCTTCCAGGCCGAGGACATTTTCTCGACCCTGTTCGGCGGACGCGGCGGCGGCCGGCGCGGGCCGCGCCAGCCGGCCAAGGGCGAAGACTTCACCGTGGCGACGACCATCAGCTTCGACGAGGCGGTCCGCGGCGGCACGCGCCGCGTCATGGTGCCGAACGGCGAACAGATCGACGTCAAGATTCCGGCCGGCGTAAAGGAAGGCCAGCAGGTGCGCGTCAAGGGGCGCGGCGGCGCCGGGCGCAATGGCGGGCCGCCGGGCGACATCCTGATCCAGATCGTCGTGGCGCCGCATCCCAGCATGACGCGCGAGGGCAACGACATCCGCATGGAGCTGCCGGTGACGCTGAAAGAAGCGGTGCTGGGCGGCAAGGTGGCGGTGCCGACGATCACCGGCACCGTGATGCTGAACGTGCCGGCGGGGTCCAATTCCGGCTCGACGCTGCGCCTCAAGGGCAAGGGCATCGCGCCCGCCGGCGGCGTGGCGGGCGATCTCTACGTCAAACTCGTCGTCACCCTGCCCGAGCGACCGGACACCGAGTTGACGAAATTCGCCGAAGACTGGAAGGCGGAGTACGATCCCAGGGCGAAGGGGAAGTGAACTAAACAGTAATCGTTTCCATCCTCCTGCAATCTTGCTTGTAGTGGCTAAATCGAAACACTAGCCTCCGCTTTGATTGTACTCTGGGGGCGGACAATGGCATGGCTCAATAGAATTACCGCAATCTTGAAAATTTTTCTTTTCGTGCCTCGTGCCAAACGAATTTCCGTTGAAGAGTATTGGATCGGAAAAGGTATCGACTACAAATCCCTCTGGTCCGCATATGATAGAGGGAAAGGCTATCAGGAGAAATTTTACTCCACGCGTGCCCACCTAATTCGAATTGAGTTCAAGGACCCAAATTTGAAGGAGCCTCTGTTCAATCATGAAGTTATTTACAAGACGATCAAGGGGTTATTTCACGATCTGAAGAAGGCAAATCTGTCAGCAGATGAATACGCAAATGCAGCACCAATTTTCCTATACCGGATAGACCGCGGATCAAGCGTTTGGGAATTCTTAGGTGAACTACGACAGTTGCTCACGCTCGGCACGACGCTTAGCGATCAGCAAACAATTGGCCAGGGCCTAAAAAACGCTCAGGATTAGCTAAAGCTAATTCAAGCGTTTGGACCACACCTCTCCGAAGCTGATGCCGATGCGGTGTTGAGCGCAAAAACACCAGACGAAGTTGATGAGGCCGTTCGGCGGCTAACCAAAGAAGGGATCAAGCGAATTCAAATATCGAAGGAGCCGTATCATGGAAAAATCAAGGAGGAGGAAGACGGACTCATCGATCTGAAATCCCTGGAGGGTCCCTCAGACGACGCGAGAAAATGACAAGTTATCTCGGAATGAGTGATGCCCAGCTGCCCCCGAAATGACGACCGACAAGATAGGTCTTCCTCGTCAAGTCCCAAGTGTTAGAAAATATAACAGTTGTTGTTACTATTTCGACGACCCGCTCGAACGAACCCATGTTGAGTAGAACAAATTATCTGAACATGGGAAAATAGGTACGATCTGCCCGCTAAGATAGAATAAGCAAGCCAGTCCACGTATCGCAATGAATGGGACAAGCGACGACAAGGAGCGATTGCCGCCTCCGCCGTTCTGGCGGACACGGTACTTCGCATTCGACGTCTTGCCGCGACGGCCATATCTCGACCCTTTGGAAATCAAGCGCGTCATGGCGCAGCCGGAACGAAGAACGGTCCAACGCGACGGCCGCATTCGCCTTTACGGCTTCTCGGAAAGCCTGGGATGTTATCTTCGTATTGTGCTATTGTCCGACGCCGAAACGGTTCATAACGCTTTCGCGGATGAAGATTTTGCGCCATGAAGACCCGGTACGACAAAGCCACCGATAGCTTGTATGTCGAGGTTCGGGCGCTGCCGTCGCGGCGCACCGTCGAAGTCGAGGAAGATGTCATGCTCGATCTGGGCGAAGATGACCGCCCCGTGGGCTACGACATCCAGCACGCTTCGACAAAAACGGAGTTCATCGCCAAGCTCATACTCGAGACGGAAGAGGCCGCGGCCGAGTGATCCGATGGCGGCAGCCTCAGCCGCACAAGGCCAAGGCGAAGTAGAGCGAAGGGCGATCGCGACGTGCCATCCCGGATCTGGTTCATTCTCGCGGCGATCTGGATCGCCGGCGCCCTGGCCTGGTTCTCTTGGACCGACTACGCGCTGGCCCACAACGTCGCGGCGATCGCCTGCGGCTATCCCGACACGGCAGCGAAAGACTATGCGACCTGCCTGACAGCGAAGGAAGCGCGCACCAGCGCCGCGATGTGGAACCAGTTCTTCGCGCATGATTGCCTGTGGGCGCTCGTGCCCGCCTTCGCGCTCTTGATATTCGGCAGTCTTATGCGTCGTCGCCGCGTGCGGGCGTAACTGCGGCTTAGTCTTTGTCCATCAGATCGTTCGTCGCGGCCTCGACGAAGATCGCGCGAATTTCTTCCTCAGCGCTGCGGCCATTCTTGGCTGCGCGCCGATTCAGCAATTCGACGAGTTCATCGGGGACATCTACCCAAATATCAACCATGCAGCCAGATTAGCACGGTCATGCTCGAATTGCGTCGATACGCTATACTTTCTTCGCAACTTAGAATTGCTGGCGAGGGCCAATGGACACCATCGAAGCGATCCACTCACGGCGGTCCATTCGCGCCTATCGGGCGCGCGGCGTCGAGCGCGGGGCGATCGAAGCGATCATCCTGGACGCGGCGCAGGCGCCGTCGACGCCGGTGAGCGGGGCGCATCCGTGGATCTTTCACGTCATCGAAGGGAGTGAACGCATCGCGGCGTATGGCGCGCGCGCCAAGCAATTCGCCAGAGCGCATCGGCCGCCTGGCGAAGCAGGCTACGCCTGGGCGGACCGGCCGGAGTTCAGCGTCTTCCTCGGCGCGCCGGTGGTGATCGTCATTTGCGGCGACGCGAAGAATTCTGAGGCGCTGGCCGAGTGCTGCCGCGCGGGGCAGAACCTGATGCTGTCGGCGCATGCGCGGGGGCTGGGCACCTGCTGGGTGGGCTCGCCGCTGCTGTGGCTGCGCGACGGCGCGAGCAAGGCCGAACTCGGCATCGCCGCGGAGCTCGAACCGCACGCGGTGTTCACGCTGGGCTATGCGGCGGAGGTTCCGGCCAAGGCACCACGCGTGGCACCGCAAATCCTGTGGAGCGCCTAGACGCCGGCCGCGAATTTGGCGACGGCGCGGCCGACTTCGAGCTGGAACAGGATGCCGTCATGGCCGGCCTTGGGGCGGATGAGTTCGTCGCTCGCCGGATGCGCCGCCAGTTCGTATCTGAGATCGGAGAGGCGCGCGATGTCGTCTTCCGGATCGTGCACCAAAAGGATGCGCCCCGGCAGATGGCCGGCGACGGCGCCGATGGCGAGGGCTGCGAGTGGCGCGGAGGTCGCCGCTTCGACGCCGCGGATGATGTCGGCGATGTCGGCCTCGCTGGAGGCCATGCCGGCGGCGTAGGACTCGATCACCGTCGGCATGCCGGAAGCGCCGGCGATGAAGGACAGCGATTTGGCCTGGAACGGCGCCGCGCCGGGCCAGGGCCGCGGGCCCATTGCGAAGGCGACGGCGAGCGCGCCGAAAGAATGGGCGACGATGTTGGTCCAGGTCTCGACGCGCAGTGCGCACGTCAGGGCGATCAGGGTCTCGACCCATTCGACCAAGGTCGATGAGGGCTTATCCGGATTGGCGTCGCGCGTGGCGCCATGCGCCGGCATGTCGAAGGCGTAGACGCGAAGCCCCTGACGGATGCAGGCCAGGATCAGCGGCTGGAAGAACTCGGCCTGCGCGTTCCAGCCGTGCACGGCGAGCACCGGCGGGCCGTCCGGCGGCCCCGCCGCGACGCCGATCAGGCGGCCGAAGGGCAGATCGAGTGCCAGCCGCTCGAATTTCGTCGACTGGCTTTTGCGCCGTTCCAGCTGCACCGGCGTGCAGAAGCGGTCGAATGCGGTTTCCAGAGCGGCGTTCCCCCAGGGCCATGTGGCGCCGGCAACCATAGCATGAGATAATCGCCACAGAACCGCTGTGGGAACAGACATGCAGAACTTTCAGGGTCACGCCCATATTATCGCCATCGCCGTTATCGTCCTCATCGTCCTGGTGATCTATTTCGTGCCGATCGTGCGCATCGTGCAGCGGACCGGTCATAGCGGCTGGTGGGTGCTGCTGGCGCTGATACCGTTCGGCAACATCATCGGCCTGTGGCTGCTGGGCTTCGGCCGCTGGCCGGCGCTCGACAAATAGCGACGACATCCACGACGGAGACACGACATGAAGATCGTTCTGCTGGTGCTGGGCGTGCTGCTGCTTCTGCTCGGCCTGCACTGGATCGGGCAAGGGACGGGATATTTCATCTGGCCGGGCAATCCGGTGATGAACAACCACATCACCTGGGCCTATTACGGCTGCGGTGTGGCAGTAGCGGGACTGATCGCCATCTGGCTGTCGCGGCGCTAGCGCGGCGGCAACCACGCCGCACCCAGGGAGCAACGATGATGAAGTCTTTGTTGTTGTGGCTCGCACTATGTTCGACCCTCGCGACGACGGCGGCGACCGGCGGCGAAGCGCAAACGGATCCGGCCGCCGAGATCCGCAGCTTCGAAGAAGGCTTCTCGGCGGCGCTCGCGCGCAACGACGTCGACGCCTTGAAGAGCTATCTCTCCGACGACTGGCGCATTGTGAGCGGCGACGGCGCCGTCATCAGCCGGGCGCGATTCCTGGACGTCGTCGCGAGCGGCGACCTCAAGCACGACACCATGTCGTCGCAAGATCAAACCATCGCGCTCTACGGCGATACGGCCCTCGTCACGGCGCGCGCGCAGAGCGGCGGCACCTATAAGGGCATGGCGTTCCACACCGACGAAATCGGGACGGACGTGGTGGTCAGGATGCACGGACGCTGGGTCTGCGTCTTCACGCAGCTGACGACGGTGGCCAAGCCGTAGATCTTCGTCAGGTCATCCGCATGACATGGACGGCGTTGCCGATGACAGAGGCGGGGCGTTGCGGGACTTGGGGTCCCGCGAGCATGGGGCTAATATGACCCGCAAAAGGCCGGGGGCAACGATGAAAAAACCGCTGAACAGCTACGCATTCGTGCTGGGCCTACTTGCGATAGCATATGCGTTCTTGGTTGTTCCCGAAATCGTCGAATATTTGCGCCAACCGAAGATGTTGTTGGATAACCTACAGACTCACGATGCGAACTACGTTCAGTCATTCACTGCGCGAAATATTCTGGGTTCGCTTCGCAGCACGGTTTACGGGTCCGGGGTCTTGCTGGCGCTGGCGGTCATCGTCGAACTCATTGACCATATTCGGTGGAATGCCTTGCCTCCAGAAGACCGGACCAAGCCGAAATCAGTCAAACAGTAACAGCATCGGATGTTCTCATCGCTTGCCGTTGCGCGCCGCTCCTTGCTAAGTTGGGCGTGCCGCGCGACTGGCGAATGATGGATCACCATCGGGGAGCGCGGCGTTAAACTGCCGATCGCCTGGGCAATCGCGTTTTCGAGCGCGATCAATCTTCCAAAAAGGGAGACGCCCATGGATTCGTATCGCAGCGCGCTTCATTCTTTCGATCCCGACATCGACGACGCGCTCAGCGGCGAGGAACGCCGCCAGAGGGACGGCGTGGAGATGATCCCGTCCGAGAACTACACCTATCCCGAAGTCTTGGCGGCGCTGGGTTCGGTGCTGACCAACAAATATTCCGAAGGCTATCCGGGGCGGCGCTACTACGGCGGCCAGGAATTCACCGACCGGATCGAGAACCTGGCGCGCGACCGCGCGAAGGCGCTGTTCCGCGCCGAGCACGCCAATGTGCAGCCGCTGTCGGGCTCGCCGATGAACCAGGCGGTGTATTTCGCCTTCCTCGAACCGGGCGACACGGTGCTGGCGATGGATCTCAGCCATGGCGGGCACCTGACGCACGGTTCGCCGGTTTCGCATATGGGCAAGGTGTTCAAATTCGAGCGCTACAAGAGCGAGACGGCCCAAGGCGGCGCCATCGATTTCGACGGGCTGATGACGCGGGCGAAGGAGACACGGCCCAAGATTGTGCTGTGCGGCTATTCTTCATACCCGCGCGATTACGACTACGCCGCGTTCAAGAAAGTGGCGGACGAAGTCGGCGCTCTCGCCATGGCGGACATTTCCCATATCGGCGGGCTGGTCGCGGCGGACGCAATGCGCAATCCGTTCGACGCCGGCTTCGACGTCGTGACGACGACGACGCACAAATCGCTGCGCGGGCCGCGCGGCGGACTGATCCTGTGCAAGGCGGCGTATGCCAAAAAGATCGACGCGGCGGTGTTTCCGGGCCTGCAGGGCGGGCCGCACATGAACAATGTCGCCGGCGCCGCGGTCGCGTTCAAGAAAGCGGCCGAGCCGGCGTTCAAGACCTATGCACACGCGATCTTGAGCAACGCCAAGGCGCTGGCGCGGGCGCTGATGGACGAAGGCGCCAAGCTGATCACCGACGGGACCGACAATCATATGATGGTGATCGACACGGTGGCGAGCTTCGGGCTCGACGGCCGCGCCGCCGAGGAAGCGCTCGACCGCATCGGCATCACGACCAACAAGCAGATCATCCCCGACGATCCGCGCCCGCCCCTGCGCCCCTCCGGCGTGCGGCTGGGCACGCCCGCCTGCACGACGCGCGGCATGGACGAAGACGACATGCGCGCCATCGCCAAATGGATGGTCGCGACGCTGCGCAGCCCCGACGACGCGGCGGCGACACAGAAGACACACGCGGCGGTGCGCGCGATGTGCCGGCGCTATCCGGTGCCGGGGATCGGGTAGACACCATTGGCTGTTGCCCAACTATAGGAAAGGCGTTCTACTTTCCGCTGCGTGGTAGGGCCAATCGATGTCGGAAACCGATCATCCAGTTGAAAACAGCGGAGCCATAGTGGCTCAAGGCGCGCCCGGCGATAGCGAGCCGCCCGCGCCCGAATCCAAGGAACGACTCGAACGACAAAAGCTTGCTCTTGAAGCGCAGTTACTCGCCCGTCAACTGTCCTGGCGAGGACAACTTGCAACCTGGATTCAAGCCGCTTCGATCCCTGCCGCAGTTGCCGGACTTATCGTGTCGTTTCTCATCGGCAGCTCCCAATTGCAATTGACCGAAAATGCACAAATCGACAGCCGCCTCGACAAGGACTTAACTCGGATTCAGAGCTCGGCCAACTCTGACCGGTTCGCGGGTGTCTCCGATCTGTTTCTATTTGTCGAGCGAAACAAGAGTTCAAGACGATCAGATGCAATCGATATACTCGTCGGGGCACTTGCAAACGAAACAGACCCCGTCATTCAAAGCAAAATCCTCCGTGTGATCACCGACTTAAGAGTACTGGGAGTCGACAGTTCCGTAATCGATTCATCGCTTCGATCGGTGTTAGAAAACAGCAACAGTCTTACAACCTGGCTCAATGCTCAAAATGCGCCCACCGATGCGGCTCTGAGGCGGTATATCGCACGAAAGCAGGGGCTGAGGGCCGATGAACTCGAAGAAAGAATTCCCGACACTCTTCTGGCCTTGCTGACAACGGGCGACTACAGAGCCATGTTGCCGATACAACAGACTTTCGTAGAGCGCATCAGTGGTGGCGACGCAATCCGCCTGAAAGGTTTGGCTAGAGCGATCTCCGCGATGATCCAGCAAGGTGCGCATGCCACCGACTTTTCGGGCATATTTTGCGAGGATTGCGACTTCACTCCAGCCAAGGACCTATCGGGCGCGACATTCGACAACGCGTATCTGGCGCGCGCGAATTTCTCGCATATGCTGCTGAAGCACACGTCGTTCCGCGACGCCGATTTGGGCAATACATATTTTTTCGCGGCTAATCTCGATAGCGCCGATCTTTCCAGCGTGGACCCGAAGTCCGCGACACGTTGGAACCAAATCGTGGCGGGAACATATCGATCGCTGCCGCTGCTCGATTGCGCTGTTCTCGACGGTTCCGATCTCACTCGGCTGCCTCTTGTGGTCGCCCAGAGGGTCGCGCTCACTGGCCACGATCACACCCTTATATTCGCAACCGTACTGCGTTCCGCATCGACCGACACGTCTCCACGTGGCGATCTACTGGGGGTGATCCTCGAGCAAACCGCGAGGGAATATGCATTAGACGCGCACCCATTCGATGTTGTCGCGATGTCGTTCGACGGCAGGATCGAGAACGCCGCCAGGGGTCAGGATCGCGGGGTTTATCGTTATGACGACCATCCGGCTGGCGAATCGAATATTCCGCGCGAGTTTCTGCGAACTGTGATCGCTTTCGGAACTTATGATTTGTGGGGGCGAAAGGCCGACGGATCACTGTTTGTTAGCGGCACGACTCCTGTCGCCGACGTCGACTCAACGCTGAATGGGTTTCTGCCAGGCTACGTTCACGGACAACATTTGGAGAGCATCAGCAACTTCGCGGAGCTGGAGCACGTACAGGGGCAGCCAGCGCAGTCGGTCTCCAGCATCGTGCCAACGAGCGCGAATATCTGCTCCCAGGCCGGGCATCCAAGTCTGCAATCTCTGGTGATCTACCCTGACGCCCTCCCCGACCTGTTCCGCTGATGCTGGATTGGGCGCAGCGATTAGTTTCATAGCCCCACCGCCCATTTCGCGAAGGCGAGCCATTGCGGCGTGGCGCCGAGCGGGCCGCGCAGGAGGCCTTCGGCGATGAGGATGGTGCCGCCGATGAGTGTCGCCGGGTGGAGACGCTTCAGGGTGGCGACATCCCAAATCGCGAGCGGAACCAGGAAGAGGAGAATTTTCAGCCAGAACGAGGCGTCGGGAATGTCGGCGATGAACGCGACCGGCCAGCGGCCGATGGAGGGGTCCATCAGGACGATGCAGGCGAGGAGGATGAAGCGCTTGTGGGTCTGCGGCGTGCGCCGCCAGACGAGCGCGAGGCCGGCGAACAGCGCGAACATCGCCATGTCGCCGAGCACGACGGTGAGGAATTGCAGCGGCGCCACCGGCACGCCGACGAAGCCGCCCGGCCGGCGCGCCGCGATCACGCTGCCGACGACGCCAAAAGCGATCATCGCCGGCACCAGGACATAGGCAACGACGCCGAGCCGCATGTGCAGCGCGGTGTTGCGCAGCGAGATCAGCGAGCCCTGCGTCAGCAGCAGCGCCATCCAGGCGACGAACAACACGCCATGGACGTAGAAGAAGGTCTCCGGCGGCGATGGCACGCCCGGAAACAGCGGCCGCAGGAAGAAGCTGCGCGCGAAGCCGAGCAGAACGGTGGCGATCATGGCGAGGATCATCGCCATGTAGAAGCGCCGCTCGGGATTGCCCGCGCGCTCCGCGACCGCCGTCATGCCTGGCCCTTTGAACGCCCCGGCCGCAGTCTAACGCGAGTCACCGCCGTCTGTCGCGGCCACGGTCCGCTCGCCCTCCACCGCCAGCGGGCGGACATAGCGCACGAGTTCGTCCAGGAACCGTTCGGGTGCGCTGAACATCGAATTGTGGCCGACGCCCTTCAGCAGATGGATCTGCTTTGCGGGCGCATGGATCGTGTTGAAATAACGCACCGCGAGTTCGGTGGGTGCCATGAGGTCGCTGTCGCCCTGCAGGACGACGACCGGGAGGCGGAAATCCGTGCCGAGACGGCGGGCGTCGAACGCCATCCATTCGGGATAGAGCCGGCCAATGCTGAACGGATTGGCCATGGCGAAATCGTAGAGGTCGCGCAGCGAATAGCTCGGGCTGGTGAGCAGCGCCGGCACGACGTAACCGCGCATGACGCGGCGATAGGCGGGGTCGGCTTCGCTCATCATGCCCTGCTTGGCGCCCCAGTCGGACGACGCGGCATAGGGCGGCGGACCGATCTTGGCGAGCCGTGCTTCGGCATCGCTATTGCCTTGACGGTGAAGGGCTTCGCGCATCAGCCGGTAGGACTCCGCCTCGTTCTCGGCCATCGCCACGATCATGTCGGTGCCGACATAGGCATGGAAGAGATCGGGCCGGCGCATCGCCATCATCACGCCCGGCAGCGAGCCCATCGAATGGCCCATCAGGACGATCTTCTTCTTGTGCAGGTGTCCGCGCAGATAGGCGGCGAGCTCGATGCCGTCGTTGGCGATGCGGTCCAGCGTCAGCGTGCCGCTGCCCGCCGCACCATTGAAACCATAGGTCTTGCCGCTGCCGCGGCGATCCCATTGCACGACGGTGAAATATTTCTCCCATGGCTGGAACATCGCGGTGAACGCCATGTAGGACATGGCGGGGCCGCCATGCATCACCAGGATCACCGGATTGGCCCGGTCCTCGCCCCTTATGCTGATCCATTGCGCGATGCCGCCGAGACGGACGAAGTGCTGCTCGTCGATGCCGCGCGGCGACGTGATGGCGAGCGCCACGGCATTCTCGTGCTGGCGCCAGGCGCGCCAGCCCAGGCCTGCGCCGGCCGCCGCCACCAGCAATACGACCAATCCCAACAGCGCGCGCAGCAGAAATGTGCCCATGGCTCTCGCCTCCCAAGCTTCGTGTCCGGACTAAAATATACATTGCTGTATAAAATGCAAGTGTGTATATTTTGTTGCGATTCGGGGGAAAGACTTGAGCGGCATGCTGGGACAAACCAAGGGCGACAAGCGCGCGCGCACCCGCGCCAAGCTGATCGACGCGGCGGCGCAGGTGATCGCGGAGCGTGGCTATGAGCGGATGAGCCTGGAAGCGGTCGCCGCCAAGGCCGGCATGACGCGCGGCGCCTTCTACGGCAACTTCAAGGACAAGGACGAGCTGATCCTGGCGGTTATGCGCTCACGCTGGCGGCCGGCGGCGCCGGCGGCCAAGGCGGGCGCCACCTTCCGCGAGCAGATGCGGCTCAGCGGCGAAGCGCTCGCCGCCGCCATGCCGGAGCGTGTGGCGCGGGCCAGGCAGGCCTTGGCGTTCCAGCTCTATGCCCTCGACCATGAGGAGATCCGCAAGCGCTACGCCGCGTTGAACGACGAGGTCTACCGGCGCATGGAGGAAGCCCTGCTCGGCCTCTTCGCGCAGAGCCAGATGCCGATGCCGGCGGCCAAGCTGGTACGCGCGCTGCACGCGCTGAGCGACGGCCTGGTCTATGCCCGCGCGCTGAACCCGCGCGCCTTCGGCGACGACGCGATCGTCGCGGCTTTCGAAGCGTTCGCGAACCTGCCGGCGGCGGCGGCGAAAACGAAAAAGCGCTGAACCCTACGGCTTGGCCGGCGGTGGCGGCGCGCCCATCGGCGGCGGCGGACCCCAGCGGTGCATCATGCCGGGTCCGTGATCCATCTCCATGCCGAACGGCCTGCCGCCGAACATCGGCGCGGTGACGATGGCCACGATCGACAGGATCGCCAGAATGAACACCCAGATGCCGAGCAGCCGGCCGATCAGCGCGACGACGCCTTCGGCCTTGCTCGCCGAGAACAGCAGCAGATAGCCGACGATCGCCAGGACCGTGGTGTGCAATACGACGCCCAACAGCATGTGCATATGCATGATTGCCCCCTTTTGTCCGTGTACGGACATACCCCGATGTTGTACGGTATAGCACATCCGCGCGGTCCTGACTGCGGCGCCTAGGTTAATTGCGTCTCATGTGTCGCCGCCGACGTCGCTGCAGACCCCGCCATTCAGCGTTAATCGCCGGCGCCTTCGGCGGCGAGGCGCGCGACGTCGTTGGTGTCGAGCGCGCCGGACTTCACCGCGGCCACCACGGCGGCGATGGCGGCGGCCACCAGCCTGGGATGCTCCAGCGCGATGGAATGGCCGATGCCGGCGGCGATGAATTTGGCGCTGTTGGTGGAGAGCGCGGCGAGACGCGCCTGCGACTCCGCATAGCCCTCATCCCAGGCAGACATCTCGCCGCCAGCGGAAACACCGCGACCCAGGACGATCAGCGGGCGAGCGCCCAGCGTGCCGAAGCCGCCGGCGCGCTTCATATCGTCCGGCGTGCGGTCGATGGCGCTGAACTCATCCAGCCCCGTCCGGTAGTGGCTGGCGCGTGGCACGAGGTCCAGGATGGCGGCCTTTTCGGCGGCGTTGAACCAGCGGGCGCGGGCGAGCGCCTTTTCCAGCCGGCGGCGCAGTTCGCCCGATTCGACCGCCTCGATTTCGTCGCGCAATTGCCGTTCGTGGACGGCGCGCATGTGGACCATCGTCGAGAAGTATTTCTCTGCGTCGCCGCCGTCGACCAGAACCAGCCCTGCGACTTCGTTCGGATAAAGCCGCGTGAAGACGCGCGCCAGAAGGCCGCCGAACGACAGGCCGACCAGGACATAAGGCGGCGTCTCGGTCCGCGCCAGCGCGGCGTGCAGATCGGCGACGCGCTCCTCGAAGCTGCGCCCCGGCGGCGCGGGATCGCTCCAGCCGAGGCCCGCGCGGTCGTAGACGACCGCACGGGTGAATTGGCCGACCATGCGCTGCACCGGCATATCCTGGATCGAGCTGCCGCCGGCGCCGCCGGATTCGAAGACGACGGTCGGGCTGCCGCTGCCGCACGCGACGAGATGCAGCCGCCTGCCGCCGCCGATGTCGACGAGCTTTCCGAGCGGCGCGCTCACGAACGGGGCGCCCGGCCCGCCTTGACGTCGGCGGTGAGCCGGCCGCGGACAAGACCGGGGGCGAGGCGAAGCAACCAGTTCAGCTGCTTGCCGCGCGCGCCGACGATGTGCTTGAGCGCGCCGCTGTGCACGGACTTCCACACGACATCGGCGCATTCGGCGACCGTGTAGATCGGCGTCTTGCCGGCACGCAACGCGTCCGACATCTTCTCGTTGCTGCCGTTGGCGCCGGCATCGAGGATCGGCGTGTCGATGAAAAACGGCATGATGCATTTGACGCCGACGCCCAGCCGCGAGAACTCGATGTCCAGCGCCTCGGACAGGCCGCGCACCGCGAATTTCGTCGCAGAGTAGATCGAGGCCTTCGGCACGCCGTAGAGCGAGGCGCAGGAGCTCATGTTGACGAGCTGCGAGCCCGGCGTCTTCTGCAGGAACGGCAGCGCGGCGCGGGCACCGTTGACGACGCCCTTGATGTTGATATCGAGCTGGCGCTCGACCTCCGCTTCGCTCTGCTCTTCGAGAAAGCCGTAATGGGCGACGCCGGCGTTGTTGAACAGCACGTCGAGCCGGCCGCCCGACGCCGCGGTGAAGACGGACAGGGCGTCGTCCCAGGCGGCGCGGTCGCGCACGTCGAGCAGATAGCTGGCGCCGTTGTCCCGGCCGATGCCGTCGAGCGCGGCTTTTAGGCCGGCGGCATTGATGTCGGCCAGGCCGACGAACCAACCTTCCTGGGCGAAGCGCTTGGCCGTGCCGAGGCCGAGGCCGCTGGCGCCGCCGGTGATGAAAATCGCTTTGCGTTCGCTCATCTGAACATGTCCGGTCCGGTCAGCGCCTGTTCCAGCGCATCGAATTCATCGCTGCCATTGTGCACCCAGGAGAAGATTTCTCCAGTCGCCAGGCGCCGCGCCAGATCGCTCGCCGCCATCACATGCGCCGGCGGAACGGCGACCGGCAGATCGTCGGGGGCGGCGGAGAAGATCACCGGACGGCGCGCCTGATACAGGCGCCCGATCTCGTAGCAGGTCGAACGGCCGACATAGCCGCCGGGCGCGACGACGAAAGCGATTTCGGCCTCGAAGATTTTCGCCAGCGCCGCGGTCTGAACCTGCGAGTTGCTCCAGTCCGCCCGATCGCTCGCGAAGCGCACGAAGGCGCCGCCCTGGGTCAGCGCCGCGCCCGCCGGCGAGGTCACGGCGAGACCGGCGGCGGAGAACGCCGCGATCGCTTCGAGGACCTCAGTGTAGAAGCGTCGAAAGCTGCCGATAACAGCGACTTTCCGGCCGGCATTGGTCATGGCGAGAGCTCGTTTTGGCCCAGAAATCCGCGACAATATGTACGCGAGGGCGTTGTACTTAGACCACCCCTAGACCACCCCCGGCCCGCCCCCTAATGTCGCGGCCAATAACCATCATCACGGGGAAGGAAGACATCATGAGCAGAGAAGCCGTCATCGTTTCATATGCCCGCACGGGCCTGGCCAAATCCGCGCGCGGCGGGTTCAACATCACGCCGACCATGTCCATGGCGGCGCATGCGGTGAAACACGCCGTCGAGAAGTCCGGCGTGGACAAGGAATTCATCGAGGATTGCTACATGGGCAATTGCGCCCATGGCGCCGGCAATGTCGGCCGCCAGGCGGCGCTGCTCGCGGGCCTGCCGGTCTCGACCTCGGGCGTTACCATCAACCGCTTCTGCTCTAGCGGCCTGCAGTCCATCGCCATGGCGGCCAATTCGATCCGCGGCGACAATTCGCAATGCATCGTGGCGGGCGGCGTCGAGTCGATCTCGATCCCCAATCCCGGCGGCGGCGCCGGCAATGTCGACAAGAAGCTGGTCGAGGAATACCCCGCGATCTTCATGCCGATGATCGACACCGCCGACATCGTGGCCAAGCGCTATAACGTTTCGCGCGAGTACCAGGACGAGTACAGCCTCGAATCGCAGCGCCGCATGGCCGCGGCGCAGCAGGCCGGCAAGTTCAAGGACGAGATCGTCCCGATGAAGACCAAGATGAAGGTCGTCAACAAGGAGACCAAGGAAGAGAAGATCGTCGACTACGTCGTCGACAAGGACGAGTGCAACCGTCCCGACACGTCGGCGGAGGGCCTCGCGGGCCTGCAGCCGGTCAAGGGGCCGGGCAACTTCATCACCGCCGGCAATGCCAGCCAGCTCTCCGACGGCGCCGCCGCCGTGGTGCTGATGGAAGCCAAGGAAGCCGAAAAGCGCGGGCTTCAGGCGATGGGCCGCTTCATGGGCTGGGCGACGCATGGCTGCCAGCCGGACGAGATGGGCATCGGACCGGTGTTCGCGGTGCCGCGCCTGCTCAGCCGCTTCGGCCTGACGGTCGAGGACATCGACCTGTGGGAGCTGAACGAGGCGTTCGCCAGCCAGTGCCTCTACAGCCGCGACCAGCTGCACATCGATCCGGCCAAGTACAACGTCAATGGCGGCTCGATCGCCATCGGCCACCCCTTCGGCATGACCGGCGCGCGCCTCACCGGCCACGTCCTGCAGGAAGGCCGCCGGCGCAAGAACGTCAAGTACGCCGTCGTCACGATGTGCATCGGCGGCGGCCAGGGCGGCGCGGGACTGTTCGAGGTGTATAACTGAGAGCGGCGTTGCCCGTTGAAACAAGGAAAGGCCGGAAGCGAAAGCTTCCGGCCTTTTCGCTCTGAGGAGTGAGCTTCCGTGACTGCTGCGTCCGTGCCCGAAGGTTTCGCGCCGCATTTCCGCAAGAGCGGGCTGACCGATCCGTGGGAGCCGATCTATTCGCGGCGCGCCGAAGGCACGGTCCGCATCGGGCTGCGCGCCGCGGCGGCGCATGCCAATAGCCGCGGCTTCGTCCACGGCGGGTTGATCACTTCGCTCGCCGACAATGCGATGGGCCTGAGCTGCGGCGAGACCCTGCGGGCCCAGACCGGCCAGGCGAGCTACTCCCTCGTCACGGTGAACCTGGCGATGGATTTCATCGGCACGGCCAGAATCGGCCAATGGCTGGAGATTCGCCCCTCGGTGCTGCGCACCGGCGGCCGCATCTGCTTCTGCGAAGCGCTGATCTACGCCGACAACGCGCTGTGCGCGCGGGCAAACGCGACATTTTCGGTTTTGAAGGCAGCGGAATAGGCCGGAGGTTTCGCCTCCAGCCCATCCTGTCGCATCAGCGCGAGATGTGCAGCGCCTCCGACACCGCGGCGAAGCCGGCGCGGGCGTAGATTCGCTCGGCCTCTTTGCCGCCGGGCGTGAGCCAGAGGAGCGTGACGTCCTTCGCAAAAGCTTCGGACGTCAGCAGCGCGGTGATGGCACCGGCGATACCCCGCTTGCGGAAATCCGGTGCAACGCCAATGCCGGTAATTTCGCTGATGCCGTCGATCGGCGGCTGGGCGGTACCGGCGCCGGCGAGGACGCCGCTCGCGACATCGCGGGCCGCCGCGACGACGCCGCCATATTTGAGCGTGCGGCGTAATCCGCCGGGACCGCGGCTGGGCCCGCCATAGGCCTCCGCCTGCGCCTGCTCGGCGCCGATGAGATCGGCGTCGGCGAGGGCCGCGAAGACATCAAAGCCTGGCGCAGCGGCGGGCCGTTCCAGTCCCGGCCGGCAGATCATCACCGGCACGCGCGCCTCGGCGACGAAGCCCGCCGCGATGAGCGCCGCCTCCAGGTCCGGCGCCGCGGCGGCGATGTATTCCAGGCGCGGCGTTCGCTGGCGCGCCGCGAAGGCGGCGATCAGCGCGGCGATGTCCCCTGCGCCGGGCGCCACGCCGTCGTCGGGGATGGCGTAGTTGACATAGACGTTGTCGTCCCGCGCGTTGAAGGTGGCCAGAAACGGCCCGATGCGTTCGTGATTGCGGCCGCGCAGGGCGGAGGCGCGCAGATAACCCAGCAGTCTCAGATTCAAGGCCTGAAGTTCGTCGGCGGTCAGTGAAATGCTCATGCAGTCTCCATCGCGCGCAACGGCGCGCGTGCGTTGCCGGCATGCGCAGGCATGCGGCGGTTCAAGAATTGGCGATGGAGAAGCCGCGTGCGGCGATCAGAGCGAAGCGCGCGAGGATCCGCACCGCCGGCAAAGGCGTTGTGCGAGCATGGTCATGGCGCCTCCTATGGCGATTGCGGGGGGAGTATAGCGCCAAAGACAGCCGTCGTCACGACGTCGCTGCGTCCAGGTCGGCGGCATATACAGCGTCCTCAGCGAAGAAATAGAGCGTGCTGCCGCGACCGGTGATGCGGTCGGCCTGAACCGGGACGCCACCGGCGAGCACAAAGCCGACCTGTGTCATTTCGCCGGCGCGGTCGGGGTCAAGCGTTCCTCGATAGCCGATGTGCGGCGAGTCGTTGTATTGGCCGGAGAACAACACGCGCTCGCCTGACAGGGCGAAGGCCTTGCAGCCGTGCACTGCCGTTTGCCGGAAGGTCAACGTGAAATCACGCGACACCGTGCAGACGGGGAAGTCGGAATAGTAGTAGATCGCCGCTTTGTCGCCGCACACATTGAGGGCGTAGCAATCGTCAATGGGCGCGTGCCGTTCAGACGGATATTCCCAGAGCTTTTCGCCGGTGTCCGAGAAACACACCAGTCCGGCGGCTCCGACGGGTTTGGGACCAGGATCGCTCCAGCCGAAATTGCCGAAGACGCCTTCATCGAAATAGCCGGCCCAGATGCGGCCCCTGGTATCGACCGCGATGTTCTCGATGCCATCGCCCAGCAGGATGCGCGAAACCGCGCCTGTCGAAGGATCGATCACCGCGCCGTTGCGGTCGAAATCGGTCTCGCTACGCCACGAGCAGCGCGGCCCGACGATCAGGACGCGTCCGTCGGGAAAAACGTCGACCATCGGGAACGTCAGGTCCAGAGGCGGCAGATCGGCGGTCTGCACACTCCCCTCCCCCACGCGAACCAAGCGAAAGCGGCACGGCGCGCCCATCCGCGGCTTTGGGAAGGTTGCAAAGCCGTTGTTTTCCGTTCTGCCGGCGACCGCTTCCTTGCCGGAAGGCTCGATGAACAGGAAGAGAAGCGAGTTGTCGGCGGCGACGGACTGCGACACCATCACATAGCCGTCCGTCCCGGCAGGGACGGCGCAGAGTTTCTTCAAGACAATGTCGGCCATTGCGAAACCGCTGTGAAAGACACGCCTAGCGTAAGCTTGCGGAGCGGACACGCAATCTCTTAGCTAGGGTCAACCGATTATTGGGGAGTGTGCCATGCGCTTTGGAATCTTCTACGAACACCAGCTCCCAAAGCCCTGGCACGAGGGCGACGAGGCCAAGCTGTTTCACGATGCGCTGGAGCAGGTCGTGCTCGCGGATCGGCTGGGCTATGATTATGCCTGGGAGGTCGAGCATCATTTTCTCGAGGAGTATTCGCATTCCTCGGCGCCGGAGGTTTTTCTTTCGGCTTGCGCGGCGCTGACGAAGAATATCCGCGTCGGGCACGGCATCCGGCAGGTGATCCCCAACTACAATCATCCGGCGCGCACGGCGGAGGGGCTGGCGACGCTCGATATCATATCGCGCGGGCGGCTGGATTTCGGCATCGGCGAAGGGGCGACGCGGCTGGAGCTCGGAGCTTTTAGCATTCCGGCGCGCGAGAAGCGGGCGATGTGCCTGGAGGCGGCCGAGCAGATCGCCAACATGATGGTGATGAACCCGTACCCCGGCTATGAGGGCAAGAGCTTCTCGTTCCCCTGCCGCAACGTGGTGCCCAAGCCGGTGCAGAAGCCGCATCCGCCGATGTGGATGGCCTGCACCAACCGCGACACGATCAAGATAGCTGCCGCCAACGGCATCGGCGCGCTGGCGTTCTCCTTCGTCAATCCGGAGGAAGCGCGCAACTGGGCCGACATTTATTACGGCATCGTCAAGTCGGAGCAATGCGTGCCGCTCGGGCACAGCGTCAACGCCAATATCGCGATGGTGTCGAATTTCTCGGTGCATGCCGACCGGGCCGAGGCGATCCGGCGCGGCCAGGAGGGTTTCGAGTTCTTCGGTTATGCGGTCAACGCGCTGGTGGCGCACGACACGGTGCCGGGACGCTCTTCGCTGTTCGCCGATTTCCAGAAATCGCGGGCGCGGCAGGATGAGGAGATCATCGCCGCGGTGCGCGGGGCCGAGCGCAACGCCAACGGCATCGGTACGCCGAACGACATCCGCGATCACATCCGCGCCTTCCAGGACGCGGGCGTCGACCAGGTGATCTTCCTGCAGCAGGCGGGGCGCAACCGGCATGAGCACATCTGCCAGTCGCTGGAATTGTTTGCCGGTGAGGTGATGGGCGAGTTCAAGGCCGAGGTCGCGGCGCGCGAGGCGAAGAAGGCGGCTGCGCTTGCGCCCTATATCGCCGCCGCGATGGCGCGCAAGAATGTGATGGCGCCGCTGGCGGACGACGCGATCCCGATCGTCAAGGCGTCGGTGCAGCGGGCGCAGATCAACGCGGAGAAACGCTAGGTACGATCCTTAAGGCGCCGCCTGGTCCTTCTGCTTGGTGTGCGCCACCGCCGACATCACGCCCAGACCGAGCACGATCAGGCCGCCGACAATGATCCAGGTTTGCGGCACATGAAGCAGCAGCGCGCCATAAATCAGCCCGCCGAGCAGGATGAAGAAACCGACGACATAGAGCATGAAGGCTGACATGGCGCGATCCTGGACAGACGCCATTGGCAACGCCGCGGCGGCGCGTTTGTTCCACGGTCGCGAGGGCAAAGGTGGAGCGCCGCGCCACCGTAACCGGGGCGGGGCACTTCGGCGCTGGCGCTCCGTGACCATCGCTGATCGCCGTGACTATGGCGGCATGCCGGGTCTGGAATCTGTTCAAAAGTGCTCACTTCGGATCGCTTTTGCGCAGAATTATGGCGGTCAAACGCCGGCCGGCTGCTGCGTATAGACGGCGTGGCACGCGCTCCCTTGCTTGAGTGCGGGATGCTTC
Organism: Rhizomicrobium sp.; assembly: GCA_036512455.1. GTDB lineage: Bacteria > Pseudomonadota > Alphaproteobacteria > Micropepsales > Micropepsaceae > Rhizomicrobium. The sequence continues at coordinate 451 of DATCAT010000063.1, read as the reverse complement.
ACCTGTTGCGGCTGGGCGCTTTTTTCTCGATCGCGGGCTGATCGCGCAGGACGACGCTGAGCAGCGAAGAGTGCACTTCCATCGTGCCGTTGTAGCTGATGAAGCCCAGCTTGCGGAACTTGTTCATGAAGAAGCTGACGCGCGAGCGCGTCGTGCCGATCATTTCGGCCAGGGTTTCCTGGGTGACCTTGGTGATGACGGTCTCGGGCCGGCCCTCCTTGCCGAAATTGGCCAACAAAAGGAGCGTGCGCGCCAGGCGCTTCTCGCTGGAATTGAACAGCTGATCGACGAGGTCCTCCTCGACGCGGATGGTGCGGGTCAGAAGATGCGCGACGAAGAGTTCCGAGAATGCCGGCTCGTCCTTGAGTGCCGCGAGGATCGCCTGCTTCTCAAGCTTCATGACCTCACAGTCGGTGTGCGCCACCGCCGTGGACATACGCTTCAGCTGGCC
>DATCAT010000062.1:0-116970 GCA_036512455.1 Rhizomicrobium sp. | reverse complement strand
GGCGCAGGCCGCCAACGAAGACACGGACCCGGCGGCGCGAACGCGCCGCGACGGGTACGCGGATTCGGTCCTGGCCGATCTGTCGGCACATCGTACGGCTGCGCTATGCGAGTCGTTGGCGGCGAAGCCCGAGGAGGCGCTGTTGGCACTTCTGGGAGCTCTCGTCAGCCAGCTCCTCTATCGCGGGGCCTATGACGGTTGCATTCGCATTCATGCAACCGAAGTGACGCTGGATCGAGCAACCGCCTCGGTCGGCGCGAGCCGGGCGGCGGCGGCGTTCGCGGAACGGCACGCTTCATGGATGAAGCAACTGCCGGAAATCGAACAGCTCGCCGCGTGGCTCCGGCAAATGTCCAAGGCCGATCGGCTGCGGCTGCTCGCCCACTGCGTCTCGATGACCGTCAATGCCTTGCATGGGACGATGCGGCATGGCGCCATGAAGGACAGCGACCGGCTCGCCGCCGCGCTTGGCCTCGACATGGCGGCGTGGTGGCAACCGACGGCCGGCAACTTCCTCAACCGGTTGACCAAGACGGAGATTCTGGCAGCCGTATCGGAGGGCGTCTCGGCTGAGGCGGCGCGTCCTCTCGCCAGCCTTAAGAAGGAGGCGATGGCGACGGAAGCCGAGAAACTCCTCGCTAGCACCAAGTGGTTGCCGGTCCCTTTGCGGCCGGCTGCAGTCGCTGTGGCAGAAGCAGCGGAATAGAACTGGGGCCGGCACGATTGTGCCGGCCCCAATTTCTTGGCGGCAATAGTTCGGAGACGGAAAACTAGCCGAAGTCGCAAAGGTCGATTTTGCCGGACTTGTCTCGTATGAGCATGAAGGGTTCGCCGTTGAGGGTGTCTGCCTGCAGGATGAAGAGGTCGCCGCAGTAACCGGGATGGCCGGACGAAAAATCGAATTTCACGCCGTAAATGTTGTCCGCCGCAAAGTCCGCGAAGCTCTCACCATCCTCGAGGCCCCAGGATTCTCGAACAGCCTCCAACTCACCGATTTCATTCCATTCGGCCCGGCTAAGCGCGTGTGGTTGTGTTGACATAATTTGTTTTGGTTACCTGGTCATTTTATCACGCGAGCCAAAATCGCGCGAATCCACGAACGCATTCAGCGACCGAAACAGATAGACGGGAAACCCCTACACCGGTCGGGTGCGATCAAGGACCTGCTTCCCCATGGCCACCACGACACCCGGGATGTGCTGGCGACACGCATCCTCAAGCAGATCGGTTCAGGTTTCGCCCGATGCAATCGTGAAAGATCATCTCCCAGTGCGGCTCCGGCTGAACGAAGTCATCCGTAAACCACGGCATCCGGGTGCGGTCGAAAACGACGTCCTTGAGAAAGTTGAGCGTTGCGCGGACTGCCGGCCGTTTCGCGGCCTCCCGCTCGAAACAAAGATGGACCGGCATCGGAAAGCGGACCGCCTGGAGGACCGGCACCAGGTTGGTGTGAACGAGGCTAGCGTAGGACGGAAGCATGCCGATGCCAGCGCCCCAGCGCATGGCCTCGCACTGAGTTCCAATGGAATTCGTTATCACCAGCGTGCGGTCGGGAAGTCCACGCAGTGATGCGAACGTCCCCTTATCCGAATCGGCGAGCGTGAAATCGACGAAGCGATGCTTCGCAAGGTCCTCTACCGACTTCGGCGTGCCACATTCGTCGAGATATTCGCGCGACGCGAACAGCAAAAAATGAAGCGTGGCGACATGCGATGCCACCAGAGTCTCGTCCGGCGTGTCCGTATATTGGACCTGGATATCGTGGCTTGGGCTTTTGGTCATAGTTCGCGCGGTCGAGGAATAGGGGTACAGTGCGATGCGCGGGTGTGTTTTGCCGAAGGCAGCGAGAAAGCGGGGGAACCAGTATGTTGCCATGCCATCGCCGAGCGAAAGACGGCATTCTCCCTCAATTGCGTCGCTCGGATCGCATGCAACGGAAGCTGCGCGCGCAAGCGAGGATTCGGCGGCCTGTACGAAACCCAAAACGCGCTCGCCTTCGCGCGTGAGTTCAACGCCGTGCGTGAGGCGGTTGAGGAGCCGCCGACCCAACCGGTCTTCGAGATTGGCGATGCGCATGCTTACGGCTTGCGGAGACGTTTTGAGCGTTCGGGATGCGCCACGAAAGCTTCCAGTGCGCGCGACCGTCGCAAACACCCGATAGTCATTCCAATCGGCTCGGCTTGCCTCTCCCGGCATGATTTGAATACCCCCCATCAAGATTTTGGCTACTACCGCGCGCACAACTCCCGCGTTCACTGTAGTTGAAAGCCGAACAAGGTGACGCGGCTTTCATCAGGCCCAAATCGGGGCGTCGGGAGCAATAATGAGTGGAATCGATAACAAGGACAAGCAGTTGTCCTGGACGTCGCCAGATGGAAAAACTCTTGCGGTGCGGCAACTTAAGGTAGGAGAGCTGGAATCGATCTATGCCCTCAGCAAAGAGCAGCTAAAGGCCGACATGGCTCCCATTTCCGCAGCCCGCGCCGTTCTCGAACACAACTCAGACGCCATCTGGGGCGTGCACGAAATGAAAGGCTCTTGCGAGACGCTCGCAGGCTTTCTGTCCTTTCTATTGTTGAATGAAGAAGGCGCAGCTCTCTTGGAGCGCGGGAAGCTCGATGTGCTCCACCCCGACGTGACGTATCTCGTGCCGACCGGAGAGCGTCCGAAGATCGTCTACGTCTGGCTCATCGTTGCTCGCGGGCTGGCTGGCGTCGCGGTGCCACTCACGACGCATGCGATGGGCCCACTGTATGCCGGGCTGCCGCTTTATGGCACGGCGGCAACCGAATCCGGCGCGCGCGGCTTTCGCAATTTTGGATTTCGGCCGGTGCACAAGGACCGAGGTGACGTTGGCAACCTCTTCGTGCTTGATCGTTCGCTCTCGCCTACTTCGGAGCCGATCCAGGACGCCGCGGTGGCATCTGGTCTCAAAGTAGTCGTCGCGCATACTTCGCTTGAAGTCGAACATGCGCGTGCCATACGCGCGGCGGTGTTCATGGCCGAGCAGAACTGTCCGTTTGCCGAAGAGTTCGACGGCAACGACCACACCGCGACGCATCTCGTGGGGTATATGGAGGGTGAGCCGGCGGCAACGCTTCGTCTCCGCTATTTCGGCACCTTCGTAAAGATTGAACGTCTAGCGGTCCTGAAACGATTTCGCGGACACTCAGTCGCCGATGAAATTGTGAATGCAGCACTTGAATTTTGTGGCCGCAAGGGATTCCGAAAGGGATATGGGCACCCTCAGCTGCGGCTCCTCTCCTTTTGGGAGCAGTATGGGTTTCGACGCATCGAGAGCGTCGCGCCGTTTGTTTTCTCCGATCACGAATACGTCGCGGTGGAGGGCGACCTTCAGGTATATCCCACTGCCATCGCCATCGACAGCGACCCGTACCTAATCGTTCGACCAGAGGGCTTATGGGACGACCCTGGAATTCTTGAGCGATCTGCCGAACGTCCGCCGACTAACCCGCATGTGGAGGGATCATGAAGCCATCAACCAAGAACGCGAACCCAACTTACACGCAGCCAAGCGCCGCGAAGGAAGGAGACGACAGCGCAGTCAAGATCCTTGCATGCCTCGCGCGGATAAACGATCCAATGACAGTATATTTGTTAGAAATGCTGATTGATCGCATCGCCGATCTAGCGTCCGCCAGGGAGCGCGGCGAGGTCGCAGCGGCTGGCCTATCGATGCAGTGAAGGCGTAGCATGGCCGCCGAAGGAGTGTTGGTAGTCAGACATTTGTGCATCGGCCGATAGCTGTTACGCTTGCAGCGCAGCAAAATGCGTTGGCCATATGCCACGACTGAACAAGGCAGCAGACCGAGAGGTCGACGCAGCGATCGGTGGTCGCATCAAACTACGTCGGAAAACACTCCTGCTGACACAGACGGAGGTGGGCAAACACATTGGGGTTACGTTCCAACAACTTCAGAAGTACGAGAATGGCACAGACAGAATAAGTGCCAGCCGTCTCTATCGGGTATCCGTCCTGCTCAGAGTCCCGGTTGATTACTTCTTCGAAGATATCCAGGAAAGCCCCCCTTCAAAGGGAGACGCCCATGACCAAAGTGACGTCAGGAAGGTGGACATGACGGCTTCTCGCGATGGCGTGAAGCTCCTGCGCGCGTTCTCGCGCATCCGAGGCAAAAAGACCCGTATGTACATCGCGGACTTGATCGATGAACTAGCGGGGCCGAAAGTGTGACCGTTGTCCGATCCGACTCTGCCAGAAACGACAATTGTCAGATGCCAAGGTCTCCAGCCTTACTTCGCTGATCACGGTATAGGATATGGGAGGCTCGAATTGGCCATGACGACGGGACAAAGCGGCTTCGTTGCGGGGCGCTGCAAGAGAGCGCGAATGACGCTACTCGCCGCCTCTCTCCTCGCCATATTTGCGACGCCGGCGCTCGCGGCCTCCCTCTCCAATGCGAGCGTCAGGCAGGCTATTGTCCGAGAGTCCATCGCGAACTATCCGGGCAGCTGTCCCTGTCCGAACAATGTCACGCGCAATGGAAGTCCCTGCTGGCAACTGAGTGCCTACAGCCGACCGGGCGGATAAGCGACATGGTGGGTAATTAAAGCGGCTCTCAGACTTTAACCAATTGGCGATACTTCCGAATTCTGAGGTTTACTGGGCAATTTGGCTATCCTCCGAGCCTGACAGGACGTCAGTTGGAATTCGTTCCGCGTAGCCGCGGCATTATCCCCTGAAATATCTCTCCGTGTACCGCGCTTTCTCTTGACGGGGGGGGTTGAAGGCGACTCAACGCAATGACTATGATTCGCTCGGAGCAAAGGGCTATTCGGCGGGCGGGCTTGTAAGGAGTCTGCATGTCGATCCGGCGCTTATTGGAGGGGCACTTCGTGGCTTGGGGAGACAGCGCGCGTGAGCGCCACCAGGAAGACTCCGGCCTAATCGCGCTTATCCAAGCTAGGTGGATGCTAAGTGCCCACCGGTCCCTTCGACTATTTCAATACTTGACTTTCCGCAGGAGTACTCAGACTTCTGAGGTCAACGGCAATAAAGCTACCCAATTGAATGGTAAAATACCTCACGGGACCGGTTCTCGTGAGGACACAATGAGTGACATGAATTTTACCCACGGCGGATGGGACATCGGCGAAATTACTGACGAAGAGTTGCGACGCAACAAGGATTTGCGTGCCAGAGCTGCTGGACTGGTCGCAGAGAATGGCGACGCCAATCTTGTGCTTGCGTCGGACCATAATGTGGCAGCCCCACAGCCAAAGGGCCGAAAGATCAGCCCGGCTGAGCTTGCGGATGCCATGGGTGCGAAGGTCATCGGGCGCTCAACCAGAGCGTAGTTTGCTCTACCCTCGCTTGTGTTTCCGAAAGACTCCACGAATATTGTGGGGTCTTTTGTCATATAGGGGGCATTTTTGGCTGAAGGAGACGACGCAGACGAACAGCGTCAGTACGTGGCAAAGGCCTTAGGGGGTAGAAAAGCGCATGGTGAGCGCTTCGCGATCTATATTCCAAACAAGGGACGCTCGCCAATTGAAGGCAACCCACAAGTCGAAATTCCCGATTGGGAAAGTTGGGTTCGACGTGCAGTTGACGTGCTGGGGGATATAAATGGTGGCGCCACCGCATACTCACCATCAATAGGCTACTATGCAGACGACGAGCGCGGCGGTGAGCGAGTCTGGGAGAGAACCGTATTCGTTTATTCGTTTGTGGACCGTGATGTGTTTCGTGCGCGCATTTCGGAAATCAGATCGTTTGCCCACGAATTCGGACGCGAGACTCGTCAAGGATCTGTGTTCTTTGAATTTGATGGATATGCATACAGCGTTAGCCCACCGTATGACTCTTAGCTACTATGCGCTCCTCAACGGCATGACCTCGACGGTCCCCACCCTTTTCAGTCCGTCAAGGTAGTTCGCCCACCACGCCATCATCCTGACGCGCTCTTCCCAATGCTCGCCACGCGCATACGCACGGCGGATTTGGTTGCCTTCGACGTGGGCCAATTGCCGCTCTATCGCGTCAGCGCTCCATTGACCGTTCTCGTTGAGTAATGTCGAAGCTGAGGCGCGGAAACCATGTGCTGTAGCTTCGTCGTTCGCGTATCCCAAACGGCGTAGCGAGGCGTTTAAGGTATTTTCCGACATTGGCCGTTCAAGTGTACGCACTGATGGAAATACGAACGAACCATCGCCGCTAATCTTTCGCTGGTCCTTCAGAACGGCGAGCGCCTGACTCGCGAGCGGTACTCGATGCTCGCGGCGCATTTTCATTCGACTGGCACGTATCGTCCACACCGCTTCCTCGACGTTGAATTCGGACCACGCGGCGGCACGGAGCTCGCCGGGGCGTGGGAAAAGAAGGGCCATCAATTTGAGGCCGTTGCGGGTGGTGTCTTGGCCAGCAAAACCGTCAATCGCGCGAAGGAGCGCTCCATACGCTTTGGCGTCGGTAATTGCAGGTCTCGGCGTCGCCTTGGGCGTCGTAAGCGCACCACGTAGCGGCACGGTCGGGTCGGTCTCCGCGCGAGCAGTCGCCACGGCGTAGCGGCAGACCGCACCTATCACGGACCGAAGCGTATCTGCCGTATCATATTTTCCCTTGGCTTCGACCTTTCGCAGCACTCCGAGAACGTCGGCGGGGCGAATGGTTTGGACTTCCATCCTGCCAAGAGCAGGCCGCGCAAACCGAAGCAACCATTCGAGTTTCGTCATCGTGGCGGCCGCCCTGCCCTCACGGCGAAGCTTTGCGAGATATTCGTCCGCGACTACGTCAAACGTGGCTTCGGCAGCTTCGCGCTCGATACGTTCCTGCTTTCTAATCTCCGAAGGATCGATACCCTCTTTGACGAGCGCCTTGGCCTCATCGCGCTTCGCTCTTGCATCGTGAAGCGAAGTGTCTGGATAGCGCCCAAGAGCAAGAAGCTTTTGCTTACCGCGAAACCGATAAGCGAGACGCCAAAGTTTCGATCCGGTTGGAAAAATCCAAAGTTGAAGCCCGCCCATATCGGAGAGCTTTCGGAGGCTAAGCTGCTTCTTTGCCGAGCGGCATGAGAGGTCTGTCATATGCATAACTCGGACATAGCATGAACGAGTCTGCGTACCAACAGATCCCCTTTTGCATACCAACAAAATACCAACAAATGGGAAGCGTAGCGGTGTTCAGAGATATTCTGCCATGTTCACATTTATCAATTAGAATCATATACTTGAGTAACAATTTGTGATTTTCTGAGCAGCCGCTGTGAGGCCTGGTGGCGCTCCCACGGGGAATCGAACCCCGGTTTCAGCCTTGAGAGGGCCGCGTCCTAACCGCTAGACGATGGGAGCCAAGCGGCGAGCCGGGCTTATACCCTTGGCCGCCGCACCGGATCAAGCGAGGCGGTCTGGGTGATCGCAACGGGCAGAAAGGCGTTTCCATCGAACACAAAGGCCTTGATCGCGGCCGTATCCGAGGCGGTCAGCGCGGCGATCAGCCAGACAAAGCCTGTCTCGCCGGCGCTCTGCCGGTCGCAGGCCGAAGGCTCCGCGACACCGTTGGGATGGGAGTGAAAACAGCCGACGATCTGGCGGCCGGTGTCGCGCAACGCGCGCAGCAACCGGATGTGTTCCGCCGGATCGATCTCAAAAACATCCGGGCCCTCGGCGACGTTCCGCGCAGGATGGGCGGCCGTGACAACGATCGTGCCGCCGACCCGCATGCCTTCGATCAGACCGCAGCACTCGCGCGGCCAGGCCGTGCGCGCCGCCGCCTCGATCCGGGCGCGTGCGTCGCGCGGCAGGATCAGCCCGCTCATTGCCGCGTCGGCGGCGCCGGCGGCGGCGATTTGATCTGCGCGATCAGATGGCCGTCCTCGCTGCTGACGATGTCGATCTCGTCGCCCTCGCCCGAGCGCACATGCAGGATCAGCCGGCCGGGCTGGCTCTCGCTCGACAGAACCTTGGCGCCGGGCGGCAGCGAAAAGGCCGTTCCGCTTGAGCCGCTACCGCCGAGCACATGCGTCGAACGGCCGGATAGCTTCAGGATCGCGCCCACGACTAGCCCGATGAGTGCCAGAATGATAAGCGCGGACAGCACGATGACGGCGAGCCTCGCCGCGCGATAGCCAATCGTGCTTTTGGGATCGGCTGGCGCATGCATGTCTGACACGAAATCCTCCGATGGCGGCCCGCGCCGCGCCGTGGTCGGCGACGCGCAGGCGGGCTGGCGGCTGGACCGTTTTCTGGCCGGCGCGCTAGGCGATATCAGCCGCTCGCGCCTTCAGCAACTGATCGCCGGCGGCGCCGTCACGCATACGCGCAAAACGATAAGAGACGGCAATTTCAGGGTCAAACCCGGCGAGGCCTATACAGTATCGGCGCCGCCGCCGGCACCCGCCGAGCCGATCGGTCAGGATATCCCGCTGACGGTCGTCTACGAGGACGCGGATCTGATCGTGATCGACAAGCCGGCCGGCCTCGTCGTCCACCCGGCAGCGGGCAATCTGGACGGCACGCTGGTCAACGCGCTGATCGCCCATTGCGGCGCCTCGCTCAAGGGCGTCGGCGGCGTGGCGCGGCCGGGCATCGTGCATCGCCTCGACAAGGATACCAGCGGCCTGCTGGTCGCCGCCAAGACCCAGCGGGCGATGAGCAGTCTCGGCAAGCAGTTCGCCAACCACACGATCGAGCGCGCCTATCACGCCGTCGTCTGGGGCAGCCCGCGCGCCGGCGACGGCGTGGTCGAGGGCCAGATCGGCCGCAATCCGTTCGACCGCAAGCGCATGGCGGTGCTGCGCGGTGGCGGCAAGGAGGCGCGCACGCGCTACCGTCTGATCGAAAAATTCGGCAATCCCGAACGGCCGCTGGCGAGCCTGATCGAGTGCCGGCTGGAGACCGGACGGACGCACCAGATCCGGGTTCACCTGACGCATATCGGTCATCCCCTGATCGGCGATCCGTCCTACGGCAAGTCGCGTATTGCGCCGCGCGCGAAATCACCGGTGGAGGCGACAGCTTTCGCGGCCGCGCAGAACTTCCCGCGCCAGGCGCTGCACGCCTATGTGCTGGGCTTTCAGCATCCGACGCTGCACAAGACGATGCGGTTCGAGTCCAAATGGCCGGACGATTTCTCAAGTCTCGTCAAAGCGCTTCGCGGCCTCGCAGGCGAATAGAAATTCGCTCACCGCTGATCGAGGTTGACGATATCGCCGCAAATCGGCGCGCCGAGGGTACGGAAACCGTCCTAACCATCGGCGGAGGCGCACCGCGACCAACCGGTTGGCGGCCTGATTCGGCCGGACCCCCGGCGGAATGTCAGCATGAACGCCGTTCGCTTCCTGCTGAAGGGCATTTACCGCAAAACGAGTGTGGGATCGCAGGCACAATTGGTCGCCCAAATTCGCAATCTACCCCTGCATCAGGGCGATGGCGGCCTTGCGGAACTTGAAAATTACCGAATAGACACCACGTCTTGCCCGGATTGCGGCACTTTCACCGGATTGCCGTTGTCCAACTGCGTGCTCGGGCGTTGTAGGATAGAGACACGCGACCGCCGGACGATGCGCTTGGGCATCTCAGGGGCGGAGGAAAGGGGACCGAATTCATGAGCAGTCGCGGCTTGCCGGCCCTGCAGGGCGAAGGCGGTTTATCGCGCTACCTCTCCGAGATCCGGAAGTTTCCGCTTCTGGAGCCGGAGGAGGAGTACATGCTCGCCAAGCGTTGGAAAGAGCATGAGGACCCCGGCGCGGCGCGCAAGCTCGTCACCAGTCACCTGCGCCTAGTCGCGAAGATCGCGATGGGTTATCGCGGCTATGGCCTGCCGGTTTCGGAGATCGTCGCCGAGGGCAATGTCGGGCTGATGCAGGCGGTCAAGCGCTTCGAGCCGGACAAGGGCTTTCGCCTGGCGACCTACGCCATGTGGTGGATCCGCGCCGCGATCCAGGAATACATCCTGCGCTCCTGGAGCCTGGTGAAACTGGGCACCACGGCGAACCAGAAGAAGCTGTTCTTCAACCTGCGCAAGGCCAAGAACAAAATCGGCGCCATCGAAGAGGGCGACCTGACCAACGAGCATGTGGCGACACTGTCCGACCATCTGGGCGTCAGCGCTAAGGAAGTCACGGATATGAACCGGCGCCTGTCGGGGCCGGATTCATCGCTCAACGCGCCGCTGCGCTCGGACTCCGAGAGCGAATGGCAGGATTGGCTGGCAGACGACACGCTCGACCAGGAAACGCGGCTGGCCGACCGCGAAGAACTCGGCGACCGTCACGCGCTGCTGACCAGCGCGCTCGGCGAGCTGACCGAGCGCGAACGCGACATCATCCAGGCGCGGCGCCTGCTGGACGAGCCCGCGACGCTGGAAGAGCTGTCGCAGAAATACGGCATTTCGCGCGAGCGCGTGCGCCAGATCGAGGTGCGCGCCTTCGAGAAGCTGCAGAGGCAGATGAAGAGCACGCTGAACGATCGCCGGCCGGTCGTGGTGGACGCATCGCCGCAATAGCAAAACTGATACTTATCGTTTCCGAATCCAAAACTACGGGGTGAGTGGACTGCTCTGGGCGTGCCCGCTGGCATTCGGGTGTACTTGAGCCGGTTTCAATACCCCGATCCTTCGTAAGAAGCGAACAATTGCAGGTTTAATGCGCTCGGCGGCGATCAAATCTCGAGCAATAGCCAGAAAGAACCCGAGAATCGCAATTAAGATCCCGAGAATAAAAAGCAAGACGACCAAGAGCGTTAGAGAAAATATCGCGTAGACGATGCTACTTCGGTATCCGGGTCTGAGATAAGTCAGACCAATTCCATCAGGGTCCCAAAGCTGAGTGATTGTCAGTCGTTCGCCGCCATTCCCCCCGGGCTTGAATAACGCATCGACTACAGTTCCCGGGTCATGTCCAATCAAAGTGTCCGTGGGAAACAGAATGCTGACAGAAAAGTGGTCGGGGGGAAGATCTCCACTTTCAACGTCCTGGACGACTTCACGAGGCAAATACAGCCTAACGTAGTTTTCTAGAAATGACTTGCGCTCCAATGTTATCGCGGTGGTAGTCGCTCTTACGCTAAATTCGAACTGACATCCGATCTCGGCTTCGCCGTCGATTGGCACGCTATCAGTTGGGCCAGTCAGAGTTTGAACCCGCTCGACCCGCCACATGGAGTGTGGTTCGATGTTCGGCGCAATCGCCGCAAGTACTTCACGTTTCGCACGCAGTTTGCACGACGCGAGAGTCTCATTTCCGAACCCTCTCGTCTCAAGAAGCCCTTTCATGATCTGATATTGCACCACGATCGCATCGTCCGTGGGAGCGAGAATTGCCGACATCGAGTAGTATTTGACGTGCACATTCTGCCCAGCGTCAACAATCAGGGCACTTTCCCAAAGAGAGATGTTGACGACGCTGACAGCAGCGTAAAGGCAGACCAAAGCTGCTGCTTCCCAAGCCGCTATTTTCCACCAACCAAGTTTCCGACAAAACCAAAATACCAGGCCGAGAATTGCGGCGGCAGGCGAAAAAAAATCAACATAAGGATTCAAAAAGTGGCGAGTAAAAAAATCAAGACGCCATATGAGAAGCGCTGCCAAGAAAAACCAAATGAACGCTCCAGCGGCCAGTATTACCTTGCCCCATGCTGTCAGCGATGTGTGATCGTCATCGAACATTTGGCCCCTTGCCGACAATAGTCCCAACTTTGAGTTGCTTGCAATAACAAGGTCCGGCATTCGCGCTCATCCAAGCTTTCCTCGCGCGTCATGCACGAATCTTCTGTCAGCCATGCGCATCAGTTCGGTTCGAAACTCGTGCCAATCGTGCAAATTGCAATCCCGTAGAGAGGATGAACACAATGAATCTCAAGCTCTGGCAGGTCGATGCGTTCGCGGCGCAGGTGCTCGAAGGCAATCCGGCGGCGATCGTACCGCTCGAGGCCTGGATCGACGCCGGGCTGATGCAACGCATCGCCAATGAGAACAATCTCGCCGAGACCGCGTTCTTCGTGGCGACCGGCGAGGGCCGGTACCACCTTCGCTGGTTCACGCCGGAGGGCGAAGTCGAACTTTGCGGCCATGCCACGCTCGCCTCGGCCTGGCTGCTGTTCGACCGGATCGCGCCAGAGCTCAAGACGGTCGCGTTCGAAACGCGCTCCGGCACGCTGACCGTCGAGCGCGGCCGGGACGGACGGCATGTCATGTCGCTACCCTCGGACAGAATCGAGCCGTTCGAGCAGCCGGGCCTGGCGAAGCAGATCGGCGAGGCGCTTGGCGCGCCGCCGCCGAATGCCATTTTCAAGGGCCGCTATCTCGTCGCCGTGTGGGACGATGGACACGTCGTGCGCGGCCTGGCGGGACCGGGCGATATCGCGCGCGTGCTGCGGCCGCACGGCATCTGGGGCCTGATCGCGACGGCACCGGGCGAAGTTAATGGTCTTGGGGGCTACGATTTCATCTCGCGCTTCTTCGCGCCCGACAAGGGCGTGCCGGAAGATCCGGTCACGGGTTCGGCGCACTGTGCCCTGGCGCCATACTGGGCCAAGCGGCTGGCTAAGAAGACGCTGCGGGCGCGCCAGGTGAGCCCGCGCGGCGGTGATCTGACCTGCACCGACGCGGGCGCGAGGACCGTGCTCTCCGGGCCGTGCGCGCTCTATATGACGGCGGAGATTTTCGTCTGATTGCAGCGCCGCAGCTGCGTCCCTATTCTGCGTGCATGATCCGAATCCGGCCCGGTAGCCGCCAAGACGACGACGCGATCTGGAGAATTCTGGAACCCATTCTGCGCGCCGGCGAAACCTATCCGCAGCCGCGCGACATCACGCGGGACGCGGCCCTCGCATATTGGTGGAAGCCGGAGCACACGATCTTGGTGGCGGAGGATGAGGCCGGCAAGCTCACCGGAACCTACTATCTGAAGCCGAACTCGACGGGTCCGGCGGCGCATGTCGCCAATTGCGGCTACATGACCGCGACCGACAGCTGGGGTCACGGCATCGGCCGCGCCCTGTGCCTGCACTCGCTCGACGAGGCGCGCAGACGCGGCTTCCGCGCCGTGCAGTTCAACCTGGTGATCGCCACCAACGCCCGCGCCGTGCATCTGTGGCAGGCCTGCGGCTTTGCGATCGTCGGCCGCCTGCCCGGCGCCTTCGAGCATCCCACGCACGGCTTCATCGATGCGCTGATCTTGTATCAGACGCTTTAGGGTTTGCCGTCCCAGCCGTATTTCAGCATCAGCGAGAGAACCCAGGGATCGTTCATCACCGAGCGCACATCGTCGAGCTTCCAGCCGGCGGCCGTCTTCTCGAAGTAGAAGTGAATCTCGTTGGGTGTTTTCTCGTTCTTGAACCTGGCGACGACGATCACGCGGTCCCTGGTGTTCTCGACATCGACCTTGGAGATGGTGACGGCGGTGATGGTTCCATCCTGGCCGTTCATCCAGAAATCGAAATCGATGCGACCCACTTCGCCACCGGCTTCCTTGCTGTCGAGCTTGAACAGCGCATCGAGGCGCGCCGAGTAGATGTCGTCGGGCTCGGGCTTTTTGCCAACCGTCGTGGTGTAGATTGCCTTCACGAACTTGACCGGATCGTCGATCTTGGTCGCGGCCTGAACAGCGGACGTAACGAACAGTGCGGCCGCCGTCAGTGCGGCAAGCATCGGAAAGCGCATGGCATCCCCCTATTGTGTCGCATGCAATGCTAATTAATTGACCGCCAACCGTCGAATCTCTAAAAGGATCGTGGGCCACGCCTCCCCAACGAGGTGCGATCATTCTGAAAGGAATGAACATGACCGGGACTGATATGCCGGCCGTGCGACCCGCACGGCCTTTTTTTTCGTCCGGACCCTGCGCCAAACGGCCGGGCTGGACCGCCGAAGCGTTGAACGGCGCGCTCTTGGGACGCTCGCACCGTTCCAAGCCGGGCAAAGCCAAGCTCAAGGACGCCATCGACCGCACCAAGGCGCTGCTGGGCATACCGGCGGACTACCGCGTCGGCATCGTGCCCGCGTCGGACACCGGTGCCGTGGAAATGGCCCTGTGGTCGCTGCTGGGGCCACGGCCCGTCGACTGCTTCGCCTGGGAAAGCTTCGGCGAGGACTGGGTCACCGATACGATCAAGCAGCTCAAGATCAAGGACAGCCGCATCCTCAAGGCCGATTACGGCGAGCTGCCCGATCTGACGCAAGCAAACCCCACGCACGACATCGTCTTTCTGTGGAACGGCACGACCAGCGGCGTGCGCGTGCCGGACGCGGACTGGATCGCGAAAGACCGCGCAGGCCTGACGATCTGCGACGCCACGTCGGCGGCGTTCGCCATGGACCTGCCGTGGGACAAGCTCGATGTCACGACTTTCTCCTGGCAGAAAGTGCTGGGCGGCGAAGCGGCGCATGGCATGCTGGTGCTCAGCCCCCGCGCCGTGGCGCGGCTGGAAAGCTATACGCCGCCCTGGCCGATGCCGAAGATTTTCCGCATGACAAAAGGCGGCAAGATCGTCGACGGCATTTTCGAGGGCGAAACCATCAATACGCCGTCGATGCTGGCGCTCGAGGACTATCTCGACGCGCTCACCTGGGCCGAGGGCCTTGGCGGGCTCAAGGCTTTGATCGGTCGCAGCCAGGACAATCTTGGCGTTCTGGATCGCTGGGTCGGCACGTCGGACTGGGCAGCCTTCCTGGCGCGCGAACAGGGCATGCGCTCGAACACCAGCGTGTGCCTGAAGATCACCGATCCCTGGTTCAAGGCTTTGGGCGACGACGCGCAGGCCGACGCGGCCAAGAAGATCGCGACGCTGCTGGAGAAGGAAGGCGTCGCCTATGACGTCGCCGGCTACCGCTCGGCGCCGCCGGGTCTGCGCATCTGGTGCGGCGCCACGGTGGACAAGGCGGATCTCGAAGCGTTGACGCCCTGGCTCGACTGGGCCTGGGCACAAGTCAAAGCAGTCTGACAGGAGCCCGTCCGTGGCGTTCGTTCCGGAAAACGAGCTGGAAGACGTGCTGCAGCGCGCAGTGGCGGACCCGCTCGCGCGCGCCGACTTCTATCGCCTCCTCGTCGCCTCGCCGCTCGTCGTGCTGGGTCGCGAACTGCCCGGCGGGCACGACGGAAAGGGCCAGATGAGCATCCCTTCGGTGCGCCACAATGGCCGCGAATACTTGCCGATCTTCAGCGCGATGTCGCGGCTGAAGCGCTTTGCGCCGGCGAACATGGAGCACTTTACCATGGACGCAAGGCCGCTGTTCGAGGCGACGCGCGGCGCCAATTTCGTGCTCAATCCCAACAGCGAATGCGGCAAGGCGCTGATGGCAGCCGAGATCGCCTTCTGGCTCGACCCCGCCGCGCAGGCGCGCCCCGATGCCGGGAACGCCGCCATCAGGGTCGCGATTCCGCCGGCCCATCCGGCCGAGTTGGTCGAGGCGCTGACCAGCCTGTTCCGGAACCGCGCGACCGTGATCGCGGCTTATGTCGCCGAAGCAACACCGCTCGACGGCAGCGAACCGCCGCATCCCCTCATCGGCATCGAGCAGAACGGCGACTGGCGCCAAATCTCGCAGGAGATTCGCGAACTCGCCACCGCGATCCTGCCGCAGACCATCATCGACGTGATTCGCATCGACCGCACCCTCCCAGCTGCTCCCCTGCCGGAGCATCTGCAGGAGATTGCGCCCTTCTACACACGCGCCACGCCGCCTCATTGAGCACGAAGGACTTAAGCCATGCCCCGCGTATTGATCGCCGACAAGCTTTCGCCCGCCGCCGTCGCCATCTTCAAGGAGCGCGGCATCGAGGCCGACGTAAAGACGGGCCTTTCCAAGGAAGAGCTGCTCAAGATCGTCGATCAGTATGACGGCATCGCCATCCGCTCGGCGACCAAGATCACGGCCGAGATCATCAGGTGCGCCAAGAACCTCAAAGTCGTCGGCCGCGCTGGCATCGGTGTCGACAATGTCGATATCCCGGCGGCCACGGCGGCGGGCGTGATCGTGATGAACACGCCTTTCGGCAATTCAATCACCACGGCGGAGCACGCGATTTCGCTGATGCTGGCGCTGGCACGCGAACTGCCGGCTGCCAACGCTTCCACCCAGGCCGGCAAGTGGGAGAAGAACCGCTTCATGGGCGTGGAGATCACCGGCAAGGTCCTCGGCCTGATCGGCGCCGGCAATATCGGCTCCATCGTCGCCGACCGCGCCAAAGGCCTGAAGATGCGGGTCGTCGCCTACGATCCCTATCTCTCGGCCGAGCGGGCGCAGGATCTGGGCGTCGAGAAGGTCGAGCTCAACGATCTGTTGGCGCGCGCCGATTTCATCACGCTGCACGTGCCGCTGACCCAGGAGACGCGCAACATCATCTCGGCCGACGCCATCAACAAGATGAAAAAGGGCGC
The DNA here is from genome assembly GCA_036512455.1 of Rhizomicrobium sp. GTDB lineage: Bacteria > Pseudomonadota > Alphaproteobacteria > Micropepsales > Micropepsaceae > Rhizomicrobium. The sequence goes on along the minus strand of DATCAT010000062.1, from coordinate 100,614 downwards.
CCGCATCGTCAATTGCGCGCGCGGCGGCCTGATCGACGAGAAGGCGCTGAAGGCCGCGCTCGATTCCGGCCACATCGCCGGCGCCGCCCTCGACGTCTTCGAGGAGGAGCCGGCGACGGCGAACATCCTGTTCGGCAACGAGAAGGTGGTCGCAACGCCGCATCTGGGCGCCTCGACCAGCGAGGCGCAGGAGAATGTCGCGCTGCAAGTGGCCGAGCAGATTTCGGACTACCTGCTGACCGGCGCCATCACCAACGCGCTCAACATGCCGTCGATCAGTGCCTCCGAAGCGCAGAAAATGCGGCCATGGATTTCGCTGGCCGAGAAGCTCGGCGCCTTTGTCGGCCAGGTGACCGAGACCAGCATTCACGGCGTCGAAATCCTCTATGACGGCATTGCCGCCGATCTCAACCAGCGGGCACTGACCCAGGCGGTGCTGGCCGGGATGCTGAAGCCGGCGCTGTCGACCGTGAACATGGTCAATGCGCCGATCATCGCCAAGGAACGCGGCATCAAGGTGCGCGAGGCGCGCGAGCCGCGTCAGGGCATCTATGAAGGCTATATCAAGGTCACGGTGGACCTCGGCGGCACGACGCGCCGCGTCGCGGGCACGGTGTTCTCCGACGGACGGCCGCGGCTGATCCAGGTCAAGGACATCAACATGGAAGCGGAGTTCGCGCCGAGCATGTTGTACGTCGTCAACGAAGACAAGCCAGGCTTCATCGGCAAGCTGGGCACCCTGCTCGGCGATGCCAAGGTCAACATCGCGAATTTCAACCTGGGACGCAGCCAGCCGGGACAGGAATCCATCGCGCTGGTCGAGGTCGACGGCGCGGTGAACGAGGCGGTCCTGGCCGACATCCGCAAACTGCCGCTGGTCCGCCACGCCAAGGCGCTTGCATTCTGAGCGGCCGACCCTATGTCTGGAGCCAGCGTCGGCGGGAGACGGGCATGGGGCCGGATCAGGCGATTTACATTCCCTGGGTGGTTTGGGCCGCGTCGTGGTTCGCGGCGGCGATCTGGGCCAACCGGACCGTCAAACGGCCGGCACTCGGCAGCCAGACGCTCTACCGCGTTTTCGAGTTCGGCGGCTTCTTCCTCCTGTTGTCCTATGCCTTCCGCCGCACCGCCGACGGCCGCGTCGTGCCGATGTTCAGCAGCACGCCCCTGTGGACCCTGCCCGTCGATGCCAAATGGGCGATGGTCGGCGTCGCCGCCCTGGGTTTTCTGTTCTGCTGGTGGGCGCGCATTCACCTGGGACAGTTCTGGTCCGGGTCGGTGACACGCAAGGAAGGCCACCGCGTCGTCGATAGCGGGCCTTACGCCATCGTGCGCCATCCGATCTACACCGGCGTGCTGATCGCGGCGCTCGCGACGCTGGCGGTGCGCGGCACCGAACTCGCCGTCGCCGGCACCGCGCTGCTCATCGTCGGTTATGTCCTGAAGGGACGATTGGAAGAACGCTTCCTGCGCACGGAATTGGGCGCGCAGGCGTATGACGCCTACGCGGTCAAGACCGCGATGCTGATTCCATTCGTCAGACTTTAGACCGTGTCGTAGTACAGAACCTCGGGGCGGCCGGCCATCGACGGGCCCATCTTGGGGCCGATGCTGCGGAAATGATCCGACTTGCCGTGCGCCTCGAGCGCGGCCTGATCGGCGTAGATCTCCATCACAACATAGGTGGTGGCTTCGGTCTTCGATTTGCAGAATTGATAGACCTTGTTGCCCGGCTCGTTGGCGCGCACCGCCGCCATCATTTCCTTCGCAACGGCCTCGAACGCCTCGTTCGTGCCTTCCTTGATCTTGATAGTCGCTATGACGCCAACGGCCATGATTTTCCTCCAATGGTCAGCCGGGCGAGACGGTAAACCGGACGTTAGCAAACCGCAAAGCGCCTTTAACCGGTCTTAACCCGGCCTGCGCCATGCTGGCGGCCGCCACGCGGTGGCGCCCCGGGGAAGGTCATGTCCGTCGTTCGACCGATCATTGCAGCCGAATTGGGCGCGCATACGCGCGGGCAGAAGCTCGTCCAGGATCAGCTTGGGCTGGCGTTGCGGAACCTTCGCCCCAACGCCTGGATGATGCCGGCGCTCGCCGCCGTGATGTGCGTGATGTTCCACCAATGGGTGTCGACGCCGCGCCTCGCCGTCTGGTTCGGAATCGTCGTCGTCGCCTGCATTCCTCTGGGCACGGTCGCGCGCCGTTTCGGAGACATCGACGCACTGGCCACGAATTCCGGCAGCCGTGTCGTGTGGGCCGCGCTCGCCTATTTCACGTTCACGGTCGGTTGGGCATCGATGGGATATTTCCTCTGGGTTCCCAACAACGACCTGCCGCGCCTCGTCGTCATCATGATCCTGGCCTGCACGGTCGCCGGCAACGGCGCGCTCGTCGGGGCGAGCCGGCCGCTGACGATCGTGTCCTATGGCAGCTATGGCGCCGCCCTGATCCTGACACCGCTGCAGTCGGGCGGGCTGGTCTATAACGGCATCGCGCTGCTCGCCGTGCTCTATATCGGCTACATGATGTTCATGTCGCGGCAGATCTATCTGACGGCGCGCGACATGCTGCTGCTGCGCTACGAGAAGAACGACCTGATCGACGCCCTGGCGCGTTCGAAAGCCGAGTCCGACCGGGCGCGCGAGCACGCCGAAGGCGCGAGCCGCGCCAAGTCGCAATTCCTCGCCAATATGAGCCATGAATTGCGCACGCCGCTGAACGCCATTCTGGGCTTTTCGGAGATGATCACGTCGCGGATTTTCGCGCACCTGCCGGAGAAGCAATTCGAATATGCCGAGCTGATCCACAGTTCCGGCTTTCACCTGCTCACTCTGATCAACGACATCCTGGACCTGGCGAAGATCGAAGCCGGCAGCTGGACGCTGCGCGAGCGGGACGTCGCCCTGACCGGCCTGATCGCCGACGTCTGCGCGATGATCGAGCCCAAGGCGGTGAGCGGCGGCTGCACCCTGGTCACTAAGATCGATCCGGACTTGCCGGCCGTGCATTGCGACGAGCGGGCGCTCAAGCAGGTGCTGCTGAACCTGACCTCCAACGCCGTGAAGTTCACGCCGGCGGGCGGGCGCATCACGATCTTCGGCCATCTCGAAGCCAGCGGCGAAGTCGCCTTCGGCGTGTCGGACACCGGCGTCGGCATCGCGCCCGACGATCTGGCCCGCGTCTTCGAGAATTTCGGCCAGGGGCGCCACGACGTAGTGACGGCGGACAAGGGCACGGGTCTGGGCCTGCCCATCGTCAAGGGCCTGATCGAAGCCCATGGCGGCCGGCTCGCCCTGGACAGCCGGATCGGCGAAGGCACGACGGTCACCGCCTATCTGCCCGCGAGCCGCGTGCATGGCCAGGCGGAATTGAAGGCGGCGTCCTAGACGATTGGCGCGCCGTCATTGCCCCTTGTAGTCGCCCGCCCGCTTGTCGAAGAACGCCGCGACGGCTTCCTGATGATCTTCGGTCAGGTGGGCCAGCGCCTGATAGGCCGCCGACATCTCCATGATGATGTCGAAGCTGACATTCTGGCCTTCGCGCATCATTCGTTTTGTCATGCGCAGGACATCGGGCGGCTGGCGCGCGATCTTGGTGCTGAGCGCGCGCGCTTCGTCCATCAGCTTGGCCGCCGGAACGACGCGGCTGATCAGGCCCCAGGCGAGCGCCGTCTGCGCGTCGATCGTGTCGCCGGTGAAGAACATTTCCGCGGCGCGGGCGTGGCCGATGGTGCGCGGCAGGATCCAGGAGCCGCCATCGCCCGGCACCAGACCGATGCGCAGGAAGGTGGCGCCGAAGACCGCCGTGTCGGCGGCGATGCGCATGTCGGCGAGGCAAGCGACATCGTTGCCCAGCCCGATGGCGGGACCGTTCACCGCGGCGATGAGCGGGACCTCCAAATGCCACAGGCTCTTGACGATGCGATGGATGCCGTTTCGGTAGCGTTCGCGGATGTGCACGCCGGCGCCGGCGAAACTGCCCGAGCGTTCGCGCATCGCCTTGACGTTGCCGCCGGCCGAGAACGCGGAACCCGCGCCGGTCAGGATGGCGCAGCGCACCTCGCGGTCGGCATTGATCGCCGAGCAGGCATCGGCGAACAGAGGGCCGTCGCCCTCCTCGCCCAGCGGATTGCGGCTCTCGGGCCGGTTGATTGTGAGCGTGACGACGGAACCGTTCTTTTCGACCAGAAGCGCAGACATCGTTTGCCTCGAAAACAGCGTGAACGCGTGTTTACCATCCTTCATTCCACAAAGCGAAAAGCTCCATTAACAGGTGGCGGTCCATTCTGCCGCGACCACAGATCGCGCGGAGTTCGAGTTGGCATCCATTGCCGTCATCGTGAGACGAGCCGGCGTAGAGCTTGGCGGATTCAGGGACAGCATCGTTCGCTCCCTGTTCCCCAAGAGCGCCGCCGATCTGCGCCTCGTCGACGAGCAGTTGGCGCTGTCGCGCACCGCCACCTGGACGAACAGCTTTGTCATTCCCACTGCCGCGATCCTGATCGCGCTTACCAGCATGACGACCGTGCCGTTGTGGCGGATCGCCGCCTGGACGATCTGTGTCGTCGCGATCAGCGTCGCCAGCGACGTCGTCTATCGCCGGCTGTTGCGACGGGCGGACCATTCCGCAGCGGACATCACCAGACGGGCCCGCAGCCACGCGCGATGGACGATGCTGCACACCTTTGCCTGGTGCTCGATGGCGATCGTGCTGTGGGTGCCGGGGCATGGCGGGCACAACGCCCTGCTTCTGCTGATCGTCACCTGCTCGTTGGCGGGGTGGAGTTCCATGGGAGCCTACCATCTGGCAACGGCCGCGGCCGGCATGCCGGCCTATCTGATCACCCTGGTGGCCTGGCCTTTGCTGGCGGGTACGGCGACGGGAGCCTTGCTGGCGGGTCTCAGCGCCGGGTTCTGGCTGATGATGCGCACCCTGCTGATGGCGAACTACACAACGCGCGAGCGCATGATCCGGCTGGAGCAGGAACGCGGCGGGCTGATCGACAATCTGAGAACCGCGAAAGCGGAATCCGACGCCGCGCGGTTGCGCGCCGAGATGGCCAACCGCGCCAAGTCCGTATTCCTCGCCAATATGAGCCATGAGTTGCGCACGCCGCTGAACGCCATCCTCGGCTTTTCGGAGATCATCCAGACCAAGGCCATGGGGCCCGACGCGATGGATCAATACTCCGAATACGGCGGCTACATTCACGGCTCGGGCGAGCACCTGCTGTCGCTGATCAACGACATTCTGGATCTGGCCAAGATCGAGGCCGGGCGGCTGGTGCTGCGCGAGACCGAAGTCGACATGCGCGCGCTGATGGACGACACCGCGCACATGATGACCACCAAGGCGGAGACGGCCGGCATCACGCTGGCGATTCACGTCGACCGTTCGTTCCCTAATATCTATGCCGACGAGCGTTCGCTGCGGCAGATGCTGGTCAACCTGGCGTCGAACGCGATCAAGTTCACGCCGCCCGGCGGACGGGTCACGGCGTTCGCCGACGTGCTGCCGGACGGCTCGCTCTCCTTCGGCATCGACGACACCGGCGTCGGCATCGCGCCCGAGGAACACGACAAGGTGTTCGAGAGTTTCGGCCAGGGGCGGCACGACGCCATCCTGGCGGACAAGGGGACGGGGCTCGGCCTTCCCATCGTCAAAGGCCTTGCCGAAGCCCATGGCGGCTCGGTGATGCTGAACAGCGTGCCCAACGAGGGCACGCGAATCACGATCATCCTGCCCGAATGGCGCGCCCGCGAACGGCTGCGCGCCGCGGTCTAGCTCAAAGCGGCATAGCGTTTGAGGTGATGGTCGGTGCTGCCGAACAGCGTGTCGATCATCGTCAGGCGCTTGAAGTAGTGGCCGACATTGAGTTCGTCGGTCATGCCGATGCCGCCGTGAATCTGGACCGCCTGCTGGCCGACATAGCGGCCGGCTTTTCCGATCGTGACTTTCGCGGCGGACGCCGCCTTGGCGCGCTCCGCATCGGCCTGGTCGAGCTTGAGCGTGACCATGAGCGTGATGGAGACCGACTGTTCGTAGTTGACGAACATGTCGACCATGCGGTGCTGCAGCACCTGGAATTTCCCGATCGGGACGCCGAATTGCTTGCGGGTCTTGGAATATTCGACCGTGGTATCGACCAGGACCTTCATGCAGCCGCTGGCTTCGGCGCAGATCGCGGCGATGGCTTCGTCGGTGACCCTCTCGATCAGCGGCAGGCCGTCATCGGCCGTGCCGATCAGGTTCGCGGCCGGAACCTCGACATTTTCAAACGTCACTTCCGAGGCGCGCAGGCTGTCGACCGTGGGATAATCGCGCAGCGATATGCCCTTGGACTTCTTGTCGACCAGGAAGACGCTGACGCCGTTCTTGTCGCGCTGGCCACCCGCCGTGCGCGCGGTCACGACCAGCGTGTCGGCCCAGGGCGCACCGATGACGACGGCCTTCTGGCCGTTCAGGACGTAGCCACCGCCCTGTTTTTTCGCGGTGGTGGTGAGATCGGCGAGATTATAGCGGCCCTTCGGTTCGGCGAAGGCGAAGGCCATGATCGTTTCGCCGGCGGCGATCTTGCCCAGCCATTCGGATTTCTGCGCCTCGGTGCCGCCATGCCGCACGACGCCGCCGCCGATCACGACGGTCCCGACATAGGGCTCGACGACCAGCGCCTTGCCGAACTCCTCCATGATGACGAGCGTATCGACCGGCCCGCCGCCGAGGCCGCCATGCTCTTCGGCGAAAGGCGCCGCCAGCAGGCCGAGCTCGGCGAACTGCTTCCAGTTGTTGGGATCGCGGCCCGCGTCGCCGCGCGTGAATTTGCGCCAGGCGTCGAACTTGTAATTGTCCGCGAGATATTTCGAAACGGAGTTGCGAAGGAGCGTCTGCTCCTCCGTGTAGGAGAAGTCCATTTGCGTTTCCCTTAGAGGCCGAGAACGGCCTTGGCGATGATGTTGCGCTGGATTTCGTTCGAGCCGCCGAAGATCGAGGTCTTGCGCACGTTGAAATAGTGCCCGGCCTCGCCATGGGCGTAGTCGGGCCCGATGAATTCGTTAGCTCCGAGGCCATGCTCGTTGGGATAGGCGAAATAGCCGATCGCCTCGACCGTGAGCTCGGTGATGCGCTGCTGGATTTCGGTGCCACGGATTTTCAGGATCGAGCTTTCGGGTCCAGCCATGTGGCCCTTGGACTCGGCCGCCAGGGTGCGCAACTCGGTGTATTCCAGCGCCGCCAGGTCGATTTCCAGGTCGGCGACCTTGCGCGCGAAATCCTCGTCTTCCATCAGCGGCGAGCCGTCGATCAGCTCGGCGGCGGCGATTTCCTTGAGGCGCTGGGTCGCCTTCTTGGAACGCGCGACGCCGGCGATGCCGGAGCGTTCGTTGACCAGAAGAAACTTGGCGTAGGTCCAGCCCTTGTTTTCCTCGCCGACGCGGTTCTCCACCGGCACCTTCACATTGTCGAAGAAGACCTCGTTCACCTCGCGCGCGCCGTCGAGCACGATGATCGGCTTGACGGTGATGCCCGGAGATTTCATGTCGATGAGCAGAAAGGTGATGCCTTCCTGCTGCTTGACGTTGGAATCGGTGCGGACGAGGCAGAAGATCCAGTCGGCGAATTGCGCCAGCGTGGTCCAGGTCTTCTGGCCGTTGACGATGTAGAAGTCGCCCTCCCGCACGGCCTTGGTGCGCAGCGAGGCGAGGTCGGACCCGGCGCCCGGCTCGGAATAGCCCTGGCACCACCAATCCTCGCCCGAGAGGATGCGCGGCAGGTATTTGCTCTTCTGCGCGTCATTGCCATAGGTGAAGATCACCGGCGCGACCATGTTGAGGCCGAAGGGCAGCGTGGTCGGGGTTTCGGCGTTGGCGCATTCCTCGTTGAAGATATAGCGCTGGGTGACGTTCCACCCCGTTCCGCCATACTGCTTGGGCCACAAGGGCGCGACCCAGCCCTTCTTGTAAAGAAGCTTGTGCCAGGCGAGGTAATCCTCCTTGGAGCGGTCGGCCGATTCCAGCGAGCCGATGTCGGGCAGCTTGGGTTTGGCGTCGGCGATGAAGGCGCGGACCTCTTGGCGGAAGGCTTCTTCTTCGGGCGAGAAAGTGAGGTCCATGGCGGTCTCCCGTCGGCCCGCGGCCGACCTTTCGACAATTTGTCAGGGCATGATAACGACCGCGCGGCGGCCTTCAAGGGCAGCCAGCGCGACGGATTGGGCAGCTAAATCCGCTCGTAGCCGAAGGCTTCGAATTCGGCGGCGAACAACTCGTTGATGCGCGCGATCTGGCCGGGGCGCAGCATATCGCGCGGGTCGAGGCGGTCGGACATCAGCCCCTTCTTGGCGTGCGGCAATGGCGCGGCGGCGGCGAGGCCGAGGCTCTGGACGAAGGCGTCGTAATCGGCTTGCAGCGACGCGTAGCGCATCGGCCGGGCGGCGAGCTTGCCGTCGACGCCGCGATAGCGGTCGATGTTGCGCACGTCGCGGATCTGGCCGTTCTCCAACGCACGGTCGACGTATGTTTTCAGGGCTTCGCCGTCGGCGCGCATCTCGCCGCCGGCGCGATAGGCGCCGTAGGTTAGGCGCATATTGGCCCAGGAAATTACCTTGGCATAAGGCGAGCGTTCGATGCAGACGACGCGATAGCCGGTCAGCGCGTTGCCGCTCTTGGCGATCACTTCGACGAGCGGCATGTGGTGGTAGAAGACAAGCTCCGGTTGCCGCACCTGGCCGGCTTCCTGCGGCCCGGCAGCGCGCAGCCGCACCAGATAGTCAGCTTCGGCCGCGCGGCTCGTTCCGTAATTCTGCGGCCGCCCGCCCAGGCGAAGGCGTTCGCGCTCGTCGATCGGCGAGATCGGCGTGACGATGTCGTTCGGACCGCAGATGCCGGCCAGCGCCATCTCCACGCTGGTGCCGGCGACCTTCATGCCCTTGATGAAGACGAATTTGTGGCTGTGCGACAGGATCATCGGCGCGCTAGACGACCAGCGACGCCGGCAGGATGTCGCACATCAGATGGATACGCGGGCTGTCGCTGGCATTGTCCACCGCATGGCTGCGGGTGTTGTCGAACTCGTAGACCCCGCCGGGTTCGAGATAGTGCGGCACGCCCTCGATGAAGAAACGAACATTGGGGTTCGTCACCACCGGCAGATGCAGACGATGCACCAGGACGACGCCGGCGCCCATATCGGTGTGCGGCATGATCCGGCCGCGCGGCACCAATTCGGCGAGCAGAAGGCGGATGATCTTGCCGCCGTAGCGCGCGTTCAGCTTCGCCGCGCAGGCATAGACCGCCTGCGTCAGCGCCGGGATGCCGCAATCGGTGCGCACCACGACGGCCGGCTGGCCGGGCTGCCAGCCATCGTCGATCCATTCGAAGATGATCGAGCGCGTCTGGTTGTGCACCTTGTGCTTGGTCTGACGGTGCGGATTGGCCTCCCAGATCGGCGCGGACAGATCGGGCATCGCGGCCACGATGTCGCCGACATCGCAATCGAACAGCCTGACGATCTTTTCCGGCAGCTTCACGGGCGCTGCTCGCGGATCGCTTCATGGTGGCGGATGACTTCCTTGACGATGAAGTTGAGGAATTTCTCCGCGAAGTCCGGATCGAGCTTGGCGTTGTCGGCGAGGCGGCGCAGGCGCGCGATCTGTTCCGCCTCGCGGCCCGGATCGGCCGGCGGCAGGCCATGCGCCGCCTTGTAGCGGCCGACGGCCTGGGTGCATTTGAAGCGCTCCGCCAGAAGATGGATCAGCGCCGCATCGATATTGTCGATGCTGTCGCGAAAACGCAGCAATTCGGGCTCGACGGCGGTCATGGCGATCTCGGGCTTTCTCCAGGCGCTAGTCTTAGGCAAAGGCCAGTTTGACAGCAACAGCCGGACCGGAAAACATCCGCCGCGGCAAATTTGGAGGGCATGATGAAAGACCTGTTTTCGCTACAAGGGCGCACGGCACTGATCACCGGCGGCTCGCGCGGCATCGGCAAGATGATCGCCGAAGGCTTCCTGCACCAGGGCGCCAAGGTCTACATCTCGGCGCGCAAGGGCGGGCCGTGCGAGGAGACGGCCAAGGAATTGTCCAAGATCGGGCCATGCACCGCGCTGGTGCTGGACGCCTCGGGCGCGGCCGGCGCGAAGAAGATGGCCGAACTCTATCTCAGCCGCGAGAAGACGCTCGACATCCTGGTCAACAATGCCGGCGCGGCCTGGGGCGCGGACTTTGACGAATTTCCCGAGAGCGGCTGGGACAAGGTCATGGACCTCAACGTCAAGACGCCGTTCTTTCTCACCCAGGCGCTGCACGGCGCGCTGAAGGCGGCAGGCACCAAGGAGCGGCTGGCCAAGGTCATCAACATCGCCAGCGTCGACGGCATCTCGGTCAACATGCAGGAGACCTATTCCTATGCCGCCAGCAAATCGGGCCTGATCCACCTGACCAAGCGCATGGCGATGCGGCTGATCCGCGACAATATCGGCGTCACCGCGATCGCGCCGGGAGCGTTCGCCTCCGACATGAACCGCGACGCGCGCGATCACGGCGATGTCGTCTCCAAGGGCATTCCCTCGCGCCGCATCGGCACGACGGAGGACATGGCGGGCGCGGCGATCTTCCTCGCCAGCCGCGCCGGCGACTACGTCATCGGCTCGACCATCATCGTGGACGGCGGCGTGACCTACGCACGCGGGTAGGCAGCATTTTCTTTGTCATCGCCCGCGAATGCGGGCGACCCAGTTGAAGCAGGTCCCGTGCCGCCAAATTTGGCGGCGACCCAACTTTCGACGCCCGAATTTGTCGTCACCTGGGTGGCCCGCATTCGCGGGCCATGACAGTTATATTTCAGGTCCGGCGCAGCGCCGCCATGCCGATGCCGGCGCCGATCAACAGGCTGCCGGCGACGCGGTTGGTAACACTCGCGAAGCGCGGCTGCGCGGCGAGATGGGCCGCGCGCCCGGCGAGCAGCGCGTAGAACAGCTGCACGAAGAACTCGATGACCACCGAAGTGACCGCGAGGATCACGACCTGGGGCACGAGTGCGGCGTGCGGGTTGATGAATTGCGGCACCAGCGCGGTGAAGAATATGAGTGCCTTGGGATTGGACATCTGCAGGATGAAGCCGTTCAGGAACAGGCGCGAACCGCGCACCGGCCCGGGGTCGCCTGCGCGGATGGAGAACGTCTTCGACCGGCCGAGAAAGGCGTTGACGCCGAGCCAGACGAGATAGGCCGCGCCCAGCCACTTGATGGCGAAGAACAGATCATAGGACACCAGCAGGATCGCGCCGACGCCGGTGGCGGAGAGGACGAAGTACAAGGTGTTGGCGGCGAGGATGCCGCCGATCGACCAGATGGTCTTGAGCGTGCCGCGCGTCAACGCCTGCGACAGAACGAGCAACACCGCCGGCCCGGGCGTCAGGCACAGGGCCGTCTCGATGACGAAGAAGGCGCTCCAGATCTGCCAGGTCAATGGCTGTTGTCCCTCTGCGGCGGACTGAAGGACTTCGCCACGCCGGCGAATATGGCGTCGATGTTGAAATAGGCGCCGCGCGGCTCGCCGGTCTTTTCGTCCTTGCCTTCGAGCAAATCGTATTGATGGCCGCCATCGTTCAGCAGCGACTGACGCTCTTCCTTGAAGCCGAGCAGGCTCAAAACAAAACCTTCCTCGCTGAGGTTGACGACCGTGTAGGCGGTGGCGGCGGACTTGCCGTCGCCGCTGTGGACAAGGGAATCGGCGAGCCCGCGCGCGATGGCGGCTTCGCGGTCGGCGCCGGCCGCATCGCCCGCCTGCCGCAGGCAATCGCTGACGACGAAATGCATCGGAACCGAGATGTAGTTGATCTTGAACATGGCGCGCGCCGAAGCGACGGCAGCGTCGCAATCCTTCTGTGTGAAAGCCTTCCAGGCCGCGGCGAAGAGGGGGCGCGTTTGCATGGCGTAGGGGTCGTAGGTGTCGGACCGTGCGTAGGACATGCGCAGGGCGGTGTAGTCGAGCGTGGCGTCGCCCTGCTCGGCGCGCGCGACGAGATCGGCGTATTTCGGCGGCTCGGCGGCGGCGGGCGAACCCCACAAGAGCGCTGCGGCGATGCAAAGGATGGCGGTGCGCATGGCGGTCCCCTTGCCTGACGATCCCGCCTTCAGGGTCATCCGGCAATTGGTCGATATTGGGGCAGGCCGGCCACAAAACACTCCATCTTGATCATTGTTTTCAGGATTCGGGCTTTTCTTCCGTCACAGCCGGGAGACCGTGATGATCTTCGGGCCGGCGGTTTCGGCCTTGAGTTCGACGAGCTGGCCGGTGGTGACGGTCTTGCAGCCGGGCGCGTCCACCTTTGCGCCGCGCGGGAAATGGAGGGTCGGCACGTAGATCTCCGTCGGCGCGTCGATCGCGGGGTCGGCGTTGAAGACCAGCGTGAAGGTGCCGGCGGCGGCATCGAACTTCGCCGATGTCGGCTCGCCCTGGATGCGGCGGGCATAGGGGCGCGAGAAGCCTTTGACGGCGCGGCCGCCGGAGTCGGGATCGTTGGGGCCGGTGCCCTGATCGCGGGAATAGATCGAGAGGTCTTCCTGGTTCCAGTTGTCGCCCATCGCCGCGTCGTTGCGGTTGGCGGCGGTGTAGTTCCATTGCGTCGACGAGATCAGCAGCCGGTCCATCGCTTCGTACATCAGGCGCAGCGCCAGCTCATGGCCGCGCCAAGGCCTGGACGAGCGGTCGCCGCTGGCCCAGGCGGCATAAGCCTCGCCTTCGTCGAGGTCGTAGGGGATGCCGAACTCGCCGATCAGGGTCGGCGCGCCTTCGGGCCCGAGTGTATCGCCGAGCTTGGCAATATGCGCGAGCTGGGCGGTGTATTTGCCGGCGACGATGTCCTGGGCGGCCGGATCGTCCGGATTGTCGCGCAGCTCCTTCGGGCGAAAGCGCTTCGAACCCAAGGTCTGGATGTCGTACCAGTGGCTGGCGTTGACGGTGCGCTCCGGCGCGCCGGGCGCGAAGCCTTCGCCGGCGAAGGCGCGGAACGGGCTGACCTCGGCGAACACCATCCAGTCGTCGCGCACCGCGCGGATCGCAGCGGCCACCTGCGCGAAGAACGGATTCATGTAGTCGGCTTCGATGGCGAGCTTGCGGCCGTTGCGGTGAGTGAAGAACTGTTCGTTTATCGGCGCCGTGCGGTTTATCGAATCGTAGGCGCCGGCAGCCTCGAACGGACAATCGCGAGTCCAGATCGAGACGCCGTTCGGGTTGAGCGTTTCCTCCCGCACGACCTTCATGCTGCGCGTTTCGCGGTCCATCGCGAGGAACGGCACCTTGCGCGGCACGCCGCGCGCGGCAAGCATCGCATCCATCGGACTGATGGCGAGACCGGGACGCATGTCGGCCATGCCGGTCGAGTCGGTGTTGTGGCGACGGGTGAGCGGCTCACCGATCCAGCCTTCGCCGGGCTCGTTCAGCGTGTCGAAGCCGATGACATGCGGCATGTCCTTCACGCGCTCGGCGATGGCGCGCATCGAACCGATGTAGTGGTCCTGCAAATAGTCCTGGACGTTGCGGCCTTCGATCCTGAAATCCGGCGTCATATCGCGGCCGGCGAAGAACAGCGTCCACATGATGGCGTTGGCCGGCAGGCGGTAGTTCGACGACCAACTCATCTGCGGATAGGCGTCCTGCCGACCGCCCTTCGCGTAATCGTATTTGTGCTGCATGACATGGGCGGCGCCGGCGGCGTGAAATTTGCTGAAGTCGAGGCCGACTGCTTCGAAGGTCCAGCCCGGCGCGCCGTCGCCGCCGGACATGCGGCTCCAGACGTCCTGGTGGAAATCGACGAAGACATAGAGGCCGAACCTGCCGGCGCGGCGGGCGACGTCTTCGAAATAGTCGAGATAGGCCTTGTCATATTGGCCCGGGCCGGCATGCTCGACGGCCTCCCAGGTCGTCAGCAGGCGCAAACAGTTAAAGCCCCAGTGCTTCAGGCGGGCGAGATGCTCGTCGGCTTCGGTGAGCGGGAACGGGCGGCCGATGAAAGAAACCGTGCGGTGGTCGGAGAAATCCGACGGGTGTTCCGTGCCGCCGTCGGGCCACGGCACCTTGCAGTCGCCGCCGAGATTGACGCCGCGCAGGATGACCCGGCGGCCGGATTCGTCCACGAACCAGCGGCCTTTCATACCCAATTTCTGCATGGCGTTTCCTGTTCGTCTTTCTGTTATGCTGGCAAGCAGAACAAAAACGGTGGCCCATGTCCACGATTGTCCAGCGCAAAGAGATCAAGAAGCACAAGCTCAACACGGACTTCACCTGGTCCATGCCCGAGCCGAGCAATCTGCGGCACCTGTCCAAGGCGCAATACAGCCAGTTCGACGAACAAGGCTTCGTCAAGCTCGAAGGCGTGTTCACGCCCAGCGAGGTGGCCGACGTCATCGCCGCCATCGATCCTTTGGAGCACCGCAGCGAAGAGTATGTGCGCAGCCAGGGCGGACGCATCAGCATTTCGGAAGCCGACGTGATCACCTTCACGACGCATCTGGTGGCGCATTCGGACGCGCTGCGCGCCTTCGCAGGCCATCCGAAAGTCAAAGACATCTGCCACGACCTGATCGGCGACGACGTGCGGCTCTATTGGGACCAGTCGGTCTATAAGAAGACCGGCAAGGAGCAGGAATTCCCCTGGCATCAGGACAATGGCTACACCTTCATCGTGCCGCAGCAATATCTCACGCTGTGGATTCCGCTGGTCGATGTCGACGCCGAAAACGGCTGCCCGTGGATCGCGCCCGGCGTGCACAAGCGCGGCACGCTGGAACACTGGCTGACGGGGCTCGGCTACAAATGCCTGGAAGACGTTCCCGACGCGGTCTGCGTGCCGGGCCAGGCGGGCGACGTGATCGCGTTCTCCTCGCTGGCGCCGCATCGCACGGGGCCGAACCTGAAGAAGGGTTCGGTGCGCAAGGCCTACATCCTGCAATACGCGCCGGAGGGCGCCTACACCAACCGCAACGGCGCCAAGACGATGCAGGACGATCCCGAGCGGCAGTTCAAGATTCTAGAGGGCGGGCGCTAGATCGCGCCGGCGACGATGAAATAGACCAGGCCCAGCAGCACCGCCTGGGTGCAGAACAGGCCGAACATCTCAAGGCTGAAACCGCGGCGCACGGCGGCAGCGGGTTCCAGATCATGATCGCGAGCAAGCATGGTGCTATGCTTCTCCAGGGCGCGCAGCGGCACAATACGGAATAGCACGCAGCAGTTAATTGCCGGTTGCGCCGCGACGAAACGGAACCGCCATTCTCTTTCTTCGGCAACCGTGCTATAGCGCGACAAAATGGGCAAAGGGGCGTCGGGAATGGCCATCAAGAAACGCTGGATCGCACTGGGCGCCGTCGCCCTGGGTGCCATCGCGGGCTACGCGGCGTTCGAGCGCTATTGGTACTATCTCCCCGGCATCATCGACGGCATCCGCGATCCGGTCGAGGCCAATCATCCGGTCGTCTGGCAGCAAGGACCGGCAACGGCGCCGGCCGGCCCGCGCCGGCCGAACGTGCTGTTCATCCTGGCCGACGACCTGGGCTTCAACGACCTGTCCTTTGGCGGCGGCGGCGTGGCCGGCGGCAAGGCGCCGACGCCGCACATCGATGCGATCTCCCGAGAGGGCGTGACCTTCACCAATGGCTATGCCGGCAACGCGACCTGCGCGCCGTCGCGCGCCGCGATCATGACGGGGCGCTATGCGACCCGCTTCGGCTTCGAATTCACGCCGGCGCCGGCCGCGTTCGAGAAACTGGTCGCGACGACGACCAATGACGGTGGCCGCCAAGGCTATTTCGACTATGCGCATGAGCGCGACATGCCGTCCAACAGCAATGACCTGGCCGTGCCGGGGTCCGAAATCATGCTGCCCCGCGTCATGCACGAGCAGGGCTACCACACGCTGTTCCTGGGCAAATGGCATCTGGGCGGCACGCTGACCTCCAAGCCGGAAGCCAAGGGCTTCGACGAGACACTGGGCTTCCTCGCCGGCGCCTCGCTGTTCGCGCCCAGCGGCGATCCCAGCGTCGAGGAATCGCATCAGGACTTCGATCCGATCGACAAGTTCCTGTGGGCCAACCTGACCTTCTCGGTCGAGAACAATGGCGGCCACCGCTTCGCGCCGTCCGAATACATGACGGACTATCTGGGCGACCAGGCGGTGAGCGCGATCCACGCCAACCGCAACCGGCCATGGTTCATGTATCTGACGTTCAACGCGGTGCACACGCCGCTGCAGGCGCTGAAAGCGGACTATGACGCGCTGCCGCAGATCGCGGACCATCGCCTGCGTGTCTATGCGGCGATGCTGCGCGGGCTCGACCGCAATGTCGGCAAGGTGATGGCAGAGTTGAAACGCGACGGCTTGGACGACAACACGCTCGTCATCTTCACGTCGGACAATGGCGGCGCCTACTACATCGGCCTGCCGGACATCAACAAACCCTATCGCGGCTGGAAGGCGACGTTCTTCGAGGGCGGCATCCACGTGCCGTTCTTCATGCGCTGGCCCGGCAAGCTCGCCGCCGGCACGACCTACGCCAAGCCCGTCGCGCATGTCGACATTTTCGCGACCTCCGCGGCCGTCGCCGGCGCGGCGCTGCCGACGGACCGGATCGTGGACGGCGTGAACCTGATTCCGTTCGTGACGGGCCAGAATACCGGCCGGCCGCACCAGACGCTGTTCTGGCGCTCGGGCCCTTACGCCACGCTGCTCGACGGCGACTGGAAGCTGCAGGCGATGGACAAGCCGGCGTCGAAGCTCTGGCTCTACAACCTTGCGGCCGATCCGACCGAGAAGAACAATCTGGTCACCGCCAATGGGCCAGAAACCGCGACGCTGCTGAAGGAACTGCGCGGCATCAGCAGGGCGCAGGCGAGGCCGCTCTGGCCCTCGCTGCTGCTGGGCCCGGAGGCCATCGATCACCCGCTCTCCTATCCCAGCAGCCCGGGCGACGAAGTGATTTACTGGGCGAATTGACGCTGCGGCACCCGCCTTCGCTACGCTTCGGCGCGGCGGGCCCCTACTCGATTTGCGCGGCACGGACGGGCTAAGCTTCTCCCAAAGAACATCGGGAGACCTTCCATGGCCGACGCCCTTTCCACCGCGCCGATCAGCGACAGCGACGACGTCATCAGGAACGCGATCGAGCAGGCGCATCTGCCTAGCCTGATCGCGGCGCTGGTGCATGTGACGGGCGATGCGAGCCTGGTCACGGGTGACATCAAACCGGTCTACGACTTCTTCGGCGACGGCCAGGGCGGGCTGACGCCGGAACAGATCGCCTCGACCAAGGCGCGGGCGCTGAGCGCGCTGAAAGCGATGCGCGACGGGGCGAAGCTGCCGCCGCAGCCGGCGCTGGCCACGGTGCGCAAGATGATGAACTTCGTCGCCGGCGCGGACATTCCCGAACGCTATGTGCCGTTCCTGGAAGAGGAGCTGGCGCTGACCGCGACGGACGTGAAGGCGGTACAGACGCTGGAAGCATTGCCCGACAGCGCCAAGAAGGATTTCAAGGTCCTCATCATCGGCGCCGGCATGTCGGGCCTGCTCGCCGCGATCCGCATGAAGCAGGCGAAGATTCCATTCACCGTGGTGGACAAGAACAAGGAGGTCGGCGGCACCTGGTTCGTCAACACCTATCCCGGCTGCCGCGTCGACAATCCGAACCATCTGTATTCCTACTCGTTCGAGCCGAACCACGACTGGCCGTATCATTTCTCGACCCAGCCGCTGCTGTGGAAATATTTCCAGGGCGTCGCCGACAAATACGGCCTGCGCCCCAATATCCGCTTCCAGACCGAAGTGATCGACAGCGTCTATGACGAAGCCAAGGCCTTGTGGACGACGCGCGTGCGCACCGCCGACGGGAAGACGGACAGCATCGTTTCCAACGCGGTGATCACGGCGGTGGGGCAGCTCAGCCGGCCGCGCCTGCCGGACATCAATGGCATCGAGACCTTCAAGGGCAAGTCGTTCCATTCGGCGCAGTGGGATCACGCGGTGGACCTCAAGGGCAAGCGCGTCGCGGTGATCGGCACCGGCGCGTCGGCCTTCCAATTCGTGCCGGAGATCGCGCCGGATGTGAGCCAGCTCTATGTTTTCCAGCGCACGGCGCCGTGGCTGGGCCCGACCGCGAATTATCACGACAAGGTCGACGACGGGAAAAAGTGGCTGCTCAAGCACGTTCCCTTCTACGGCAAATGGTATCGCTTCTGGCTGTTCTGGATGCTGACAGACGGCATCTATGAATTCGTCAAGGCCGATCCCAAATGGGACAAGCGCAAGGATTCGGTCGGCGAGCAGAACGACATGCTGCGCCAGATGCTGACCGACTACACGCGCGGCCAGCTCGAGGGCCGGCCCGAACTGCAGGACGCGGCGACGCCGAACTATCCGCCGGGGGGAAAACGCAGCGTGCGCGACAACGGCGTCTGGCTGGGCGCGCTGAAGCGGCCGAATGTCGAGACCGTGACCGATCCCATCGCCGAGATCACGCCGACGGGCCTCAAGACCAAGGACGGCCGCGAATTCGCGGTCGACGTCATCGTCTACGGCACCGGCTTCACGGCGAGCCAGTTCCTGGAGCCGATGAAGTTCAAGGGCAAGGGTGGCGTCGACCTGCACGAACAATGGGACGGCGACGCGCGGGCCTATCTGGGCGTCAGCGTGCCGAATTTCCCCAACCTGTTCATCATGTACGGGCCGAACACCAACATCGTGGTCAACGGCAGCATCATCTTCTTCTCCGAATGCGAGATCCGCTACATTCAGGGCCTGCTGGAACTGCTGCTGCGCTCCAACGCCAGTGCCATCGAGGTCAGACAAGATGTTCATGACGCGTTCAACGTGAAAGTGGATGCGAGCAACGCGCTGATGGCCTGGGGCGTGCCGCAGGTGACGAGCTGGTACAAGAACAAGAAGGGCCGCGTGTCGCAGAACTGGCCCTATCCGCTGGTGGATTACTGGAGCGCGACGCGAAAGCCCAATCCGGCGGATTTCGAGCTTTCCGGCACGCCGGACGCCAGACACGCGGCGCAGTAGGAGGTTTCGTCTTGCAGTTCATCGAGGCGCTGCACGCGCGCAAATCCGTTCGCGCGTTCAAACCCGATCCGGTGCCGCGCGCGCTGGTCGAGGAACTGCTCGTGCTGGCGTCGCGCAGCCCGTCGGGCACCAACGTCCAGCCCTGGAAAGTCCATGTCGTCGCCGGCGCGGTGCGGGCGCGACTGGAGCAGGAAGTCCTGGCGCATCGCGACAGCAATCCGCCGGACGACCGCGCCGAATTCCCGCGCTCGAGCAAGCGCAAGGAGCCTTACATCGGGCGCATGCGCAAGCTGGGCAAGGACATGTACACGCTGATCGGCATCCCGAAGGGCGACAAGCAAGCCAACTGGGCGCAATGGGGCCGCAACTACAAATTCTTCGACGCGCCGGTGGGGCTGCTGTTCACCATCGATAAGGACCTGGACGCGATGAGCTTCGTCGACGTCGGCATGTTCATGCAGACCTTCATGCTGGCGGCCAAGGTGCGCGGCCTCGACACCTGCGCCCAGGGCGCCTGGAACAATTACTGGAGCGTGACGCGACGGGTGTTGAACGTGCCGGACGACGAATACATTATCGCGGGGATATCGCTCGGCTACGCCGACGACAGCCATCCGGTGAACACGCTGGTGTCGGAACGCGAGACGGTGGAGAGCTTCGCGACGTTTCACGGGTTTTGACTCACATGCCGCTGGTGATCGATTGCGACTCGCACGTCATGGAGCCGGCCGATTTGTGGCAGCGCTACCTGGAGCCGGAATTCCGCGACCGTGCCATTCGCATCGAATTGCGCGACGGCATCGAGCATCTGATCATCGGCGAGCAATCGGTGCTGGCCGGCGTCCTGGGCGGCCTGGGCGGGGCGCATCTGACGCCGGCCGAACTGTTCGTCGGCGGCACGAGCTATGCCGCGGGCTGCGAGCCCGCGAGCTATGAGCCAAAGGCACGGATCGCGCTGCTGGATTCCTGGCGCGTGGATCAGGGCGTCTTGTTTCCGACCATAGGTATCCTTCCGTTTCCGACCGAAGACGCCAAGCTCGCCTCGGCCTATTGCCGCGCCTATAACCGCTGGCAGGCCGAGTTCTCGCAGGGCGCGCCGGGACGTGTCATCCCGATCGCGCTGGTCAACTGGCACGACATCGACGAAGCCGTGCGCGAGCTGCGCCATTGCGTCCGTGCCGGTTTCCGCGGCCTCTTCGTGCCGCCGGAGATCATCGATGGCAGGCGGCCGGGTGAACCGCACTTCGATCCCATCTGGCGGACTTGCGAAGAGGCGGGAATTCCGGGTTGCCTGCACGTCATCGTGCGTTTCGCGGCCGGCGGTGGTCTGTTCAACAATTGGGGCGCGACACGGCCCGGCTCAATCTTCACGTTCGGATTGGGCGCGACGGGGCAGTTGATCCCCGCCATGGCCGCCATGGTGACCGATTTGCTGTTCGAGCGGTTCCCGAAACTCAAGATCGTAAGCGTCGAGGCGGGCTGCGGCTGGGCCGCCTATCTGATGGACCGGCTCGACGAAAAGCATGGACGGTTCGGAGCCGGCGCGATGTCGCTCAAACCCAGCGACTACATCAGGCGCAATTGCTATTTCGTCGCCGAGCCCGAGGAGCGCACGATCGGCGCGATGCTCGACCTGGTCGGCGAGGATCGCATCCTGTGGGGCAGCGATTATCCGCATGTCGACTCCTATCTCGATGCACCACAGCAAATCCGGCGCGCCGTTGCCGCGCTGTCGCCCGAGCGGCAGGCCGCGGTGCTCGGCGAAAACGCGCGGCACGTGTTCGGTGCGTGACGACACAGGGGAGTGCCGGCCTTGACCTTTCATCCCGATCTGCACGCCTACGACTTCGAGAACGATCCGCTGCCGACGCTGAACCGGCTGCGCGCCGAGGACCCAGTTCACTGGTCGCGCCACGGCTTCTGGTTCCTCACGCGCTACGATCACGTCAGCGCCGTGCTGAAGGATCCCAGGCGCTTTTCCAGCGCCGCCGCTGGTTGGGGCGACAGCAATCCGCTGGCGCGCGAAGGAAGCAACGCGGCGCAGTCGAAGTCCGAGCAGAATCTCAGCCGCTCACTGGCGCATTCGTTCAACCAGATGGACGCGCCCGACCACACACGCATCCGCGCGCTGGTGCAGTCGGCGTTCTCACGACGCGCGGTCGAGGATCGGCGAGCGCGCATCGTGGAGGTGATCGCGGGTCTCCTGGACGCGGCGATCGCCAAGGGCACGTTCGATCTGGTCGAGGACTTCGCCTTTCATATTCCCATCATCATTGCGAGCGAGATCATCGGCATTCCGCCCGCGGACCGAGACAGGTTCCGCGAGGCCTTCGCCAGCGCCGCCGCCTTGATGGCACCCAAGCGCTCCGAGGAGTCCTGGGCAAAGGCCCTCGCGGCGGGCAAATGGATCGGCGGTTACCTGCGCGAAGCCGTGGCCACTCGCCGGACAGCGCCAAAGGATGACCTCATCAGCGCGCTGGTAGAAGCGGAGAGCGAAGGCAGCCGGTTGAGCGAGCCGGAACTGATGTCGGCGCTGAGCACCATCTACACCGCGGCGGGCACGACGACCGAACGGCTGATCTCCAGCGGCATTTTCATTCTGTTGTCGCACTCCGAACAGTGGGACGCGCTGAAACGCGACCGTGCGTTGATCGCGCCGGCGCTCGAGGAGCTGCTGCGGTTTCATCATCCGACTCAATCGACCTCGACCAACCGGCGCTGCACGGAAGATGTCGAACTCGGCGGCAAGGTTCTCAAAGCCGGCGACACGGTGCGCGTCGGCCTCGGCGCCGCGAACCGCGATCCCATGGTGTTCGACGATCCGGATCGATTCGACATAAGGCGGCGCATGCCGGCGCCGATCCTGTCGTTCGGCACGGGACCGCATTTCTGCTTCGGCTCCGCCTTGGCGCGTTTCGAGGCTCATCTCGCTATCGAGGCGATTGCGGATCGCGTGCCCGACATCAAACTCATTACGCGCCACCCCGTAAAGGATCCGGCGCGGCCGGATCGCTATCGGGAAATTCTTGTGAAGGCCTGACATGCACCCTGTCGTTCCACACTACCTCTTCAACCAACACCCGCTGTGGCAGCTCCTCTATTGGGCCACCTTCGCCGGATTCTTCCTGACATCCGGATGGGTGCAAAGCCGCGAGAGCCGCGGCGCGAAGGGCGCCGATCGCGACCGCGGCAGCAAGGCGACGATTTATCTCGGGTCCTTCATCGGCATGATCGGCGCCTTCTGGGCGCCGTCGCTTGTGCCCGCCGCGCGGATCGCGTTGCCGCCGGAAGCCGTTTTCTTCACCGCCATGGCCCTGCTGTGGATCGGGCTGCTCCTTTACAACTGGGCGGTTCTGACATTGGGCGCGTTTTTTCGAACTTCGGTAACGCTTCTGGACGGACAGCGCCTGGTGACGCGCGGGCCTTATCGCCTGCTGCGCCATCCCGCCTATACCGGCGGCATCCTGCTGTTCGCCGGCGTCGGGCTTTCGACGGGCAACTGGATCTCGGCGGTCTTCGCGCCCCTCGCTGCCGCGCTCGCCTATGTCTGGCGCATACACGTCGAGGAGATCGCGTTGCGCGAGCGCTTCGGCGCGGAATTCGAAGCCCGGCGGCGGCGCACCTGGGCGGTCATCCCATTGGTCTGGTGAGGACGCCTCACCACGTCTCCCCATACGGCCTGATCTCCACGTTGAACGACCAGGCGCTCTTGTCTTGGTGGCCGAGGTGGAAGATTTCGTCGGCGATCGCCGCCGACTTGATGAAGAAATCCTCCTTCTTGTCCTTGAAGCGCTCGCGCGCCCAAGGCACGTCGATCACCGCGTCGATCACGACATAGGCGACGTGCACGCCCTTGGGGCCGGCGTCGCGGGCGATGGCTTCGGCGAGGATGCGTTGCGCCGCCTTGGTCGGGGCAAACCCCGCGAAGCCGGCGCGGCCGCGCTGGGCCGAGGTGTTGCCGGTGGCGATCAGGGCGCCCTGCCCCTTTGCGATCATGCCCGGCACGAAGGCCTGCGCGAGATAGAGCAGGCCCATCGTGTTGGTCTGGAAGTTCTGGTTGAGCACTTTGGGATCGATGTCGAGGAAGGTGCCGAAGGCGCCGCCGACGGCGTTGTGGATGACGACGGACGGACTGCCGAGGTCTTTTTCGATGGCGGCGGCCGCGGCGGCGATCTGTGCCGGATCGGAGACGTCGCAGGGGTAGGCTCTGGCGCCATGTATGTCTTTTTCCAGTTCGCCGAGCCGCGCGGCATTGCGCGCCAGCATGGCGACGCGGTAGCCGCCGGCGGCGAAGCGGCGCGCCAGCGAGGCCCCGGTGCCCGGCCCGACGCCGGAAATCACACAAACTTTCTCGGGCATTGCGGTCTCCTGTTGCACCAAGGCTAACACGCGCGCAGGCGACGCCGCCGCGAAAATGCGTCAGACTGTCCGGCGTGACAGACACGCTTCCCATCATCGACGTGGCGCCGTTGTTCGGGCGTGACGAGAGCGCGCGGCGGGCCGTCGCCGAGGCGATCGGGCGCGCCTGCCGCGACAATGGGTTCTTCTACGCGACCGGGCATGGCGTCGATGCCAGGGCGCTGGAAGCGGCGGCGCGCGAATTCTTCGCGCTGCCGGAAGCGGAGAAGCTGCACATCGCGATGGCGCGCGGCGGCCGGGCCTGGCGCGGCTATTTTCCGGTCGGCGGCGAGCTGACCTCGGGCAAGCCGGACGCTAAGGAGGGCATCTATTTCGGCAGCGAGTTGCCAGCGTCCGATCCGCGCGTGCAGGCCGGCCTGCCGCTGCACGGCGCCAACCAGTTTCCGGCGCGGCCGGCGGCGCTTCGCCAGGCGGTGCTCGATTATCTCGACACGAATACCCGCGCGGCGCACGCGATCATGGAGGGCATCGCGCTGAGCCTGGGGCTCGAGGCGGGATATTTTCGCGTTCACTACACGGCCGATCCGACGATCCTGTTCCGCATCTTCCATTATCCGCCCGACGTGCCGGGCTCGCAGCAATGGGGCGTCGGCGAGCACACCGATTACGGCCTGCTAACACTGCTGGCGCAGGACGATGCCGGTGGGCTGCAGGTCAAGTCGCCGACCGGTTGGACCGAGGCGCCGCCGGTTGCCCGCACGCTGGTGTGCAATATCGGCGACATGCTCGACCGGCTGACCGGCGGGCTCTACCGCTCGACGCCGCATCGGGCGAAGAATTTGAGCGGCCGCGGGCGGCTGTCGTTTCCGTTCTTCTTCGATCCGGGTTTCGCGGCGCAGATC
This sequence comes from Rhizomicrobium sp., assembly GCA_036512455.1. Lineage (GTDB taxonomy): Bacteria > Pseudomonadota > Alphaproteobacteria > Micropepsales > Micropepsaceae > Rhizomicrobium. Next base: position 76,304 of record DATCAT010000062.1, on the reverse strand, counting down.
GTGCCGCTGCCGCAGCACGCGGCGCATATCGAAGACGACCGCGAGACGCGGTGGGACAAGGAGAGCGTGCATGATTTCTCCGGGACCTATGGCGAGTATCTGCTCGGCAAGGTCGGCAAGGTGTTTCCCGATCTGAAACGGGACATGATTTCGTAATTCATCCTTGCCTGCGCAGCGGGAGAGGATGAGTTACACCTGTGGGGATGTACGGGAGATGGGGTTTGGACCGACTCGGTTCAAGGGGTCGGAAAAAATAAATTTTGCGGTTTCTTATCCATAGAAGTTTTTGCGCGGAGGCGCGCAGGACGCGGAGAAAATCTTTCGCCGCATGGGATAGGGCTTTGTGTGCAACGCGGCGAACGATATTTTCTTTCAACGCGAAAAAATATTTCCGGCGCCTGCGCGCGGAGAAAGCGCTTCAGATCGTCACCACGATCTTGCCGAAATGGCGGTTGGCTTTCATGTGCGCCAGTGCATCGGCGATGGCATCGAATGCGAAAGTTCGGCCGATGGGCAAGCGCAGGCGGCCGTCGCTGAGATCGTTCCACAGATCGGCTTTGACCCGGCGGTTGATCTCGCGCACCTCGGCACGGCTGCGGGTGCGGAAGGTGACGCCGATATAGGTCAGCCGGCGCATGGCGTGGAGGTCGAAGTTGAACTCAGACTTGTCGCCGCCGAGGCGGCCGACATTGACGATGCGGCCGCCGATGCGGGTCGCGGCCATGGTCTGGTTCATCGTGGCGCCGGAGACCTGGTCGACGACGAGATCGAGGCCCTTGCCGCCGGTCGCCTCCAGGATCTGGGCAACCCAGCCAGGATCGCGCGAGTCGACGGCAAGCTGCGCGCCGCATTCGGCGAGGCGGGCGCGGCGCACGGGGTCGGTCGACGAACCGATGACGAGAGCGGCGCCTCTGGCGCGCGCGATCTGCAATGCCATCAGGCCGACGCCGGAACTGGCGCCCTGGATCAGCACCGACTGGCCCGGCTGCAGCGCGCCGTGGGTGACGACGGCATCGTGCATGGTCTGGAGCGCGACGGGCAGCGCGGCAGCCTGTTCATAGCTCATCGCGGCGCCAGGGATGGGCAGCACGCGGCCGAAATCGGCGACGGCGAATTGCGCGAAGGCGCCGGCGCCCGAACACATGACGCGGTCGCCGGGCTTGATGTTTTCGACGCCGGCGCCCACTTCGACGACCTCGCCGGCCCATTCGACGCCGAGCACATGGCCGACGCCGCCGGCGCCGCCGTGGACATGGCCTCGGCTCATCGCCAGATCGACGCGATTGAGCGCGGCGGCGCGGACGCACACCAGCACGTCGCTAGCGCCGGGTTTGGGCGTGGGCATTTCGGCAAACGCAGGTCCGGCGGAGGTGAGAATGTATGCTTTCATGACCGTTTCCTTACACGCTCACGTTGTCATGGCCCGCGAATGCGGGCCACCCAGGTGACAACTTATTCCCCTCGTGAAGAACTTCGTGTCTGCCAAATCCTGTTCCCCCGAGTCTCGATCCAACTGGGTGGCCCGCATCCCTCCTACGCCAAGGCTTTGGAGGGTCTCGGTGCAAGTCCTCCGAAGCTGCGAAGCAGCGTAGGGGGATCGCGGGCCATGACAGCGGTGAAAGTTAAATCGTCCAGCCGCCGTCGATGACAAGGGTCTGGCCGGTGACGAAGGCGGCTTCGTCGCTGGCGAGATAGACGGCGGCGGCGGCGATTTCCTCGCTGCGGCCGAAGCGGCCCATCGGCTGGCGCGCGATGAAGCTGTTGAGCGCGGCGGCGGGATCGGCCTGGGCCGCGATGCGGCCGCGCAGCGACGGCGTATCCACCGTTCCCGGGCAGATCGCGTTGCAGCGGATTCCCCGGCCCACGAAATCGGCGGCGACCGATTTGGTCAGGCCGATGACGGCGGCCTTGGTCGTGCCATAGGCGCTGCGATTGGCGACGCCGGTGATGCTGGAGGCGACCGACGACATGTTGAGGATCGAGCCCGAACCGCGCTCCAGCATGCCGGGAAGCGCGGCGCGGATGGTGCGGACCATCGACAGGACGTTGAGATCCCAGGCGGTGGCGAACAGCGCCGGCGCGGAGTCGAGCACGGTCCCCTCCGGCACCATGCCGGCGCAGTTGAACAGCACATCGCAGCGGCCGATCCGCGCGAACAGGGCTGTGACGGCTGTTTCGTCGCGCACGTCCAGCACCGCGGTGCTGATATTTTCGCCCATCAGCGATTTCAGCGCCCCACTATTGATATCGGTGACCCAGACATGGGCGCCCTCGGCGGCGAAGGCCAGCGCCGTGGCGCGGCCGGTGCCGGCGCCCGCCGCCGTGACCACGGCAACCTTGTCGCGAAGACGCAAAAGCCGTTCCTCCGGCGCGCTCAGGCGCGGCTGGCCAGCCGCAGCTGCGCGATCTCGTAGCGAATTTCCTTGCGGCCGTAGTCGATCGTGAAGGAGCTGGTCTGCTTGAGGAAATTCATGCCGATGAACATGGCGGGCCTGTCGCCGAGGTCCCAGGTGTCGAAGACCGGCAGATCGGAAATCACCAGAACGCTGTTGGCGAAGCCCAGAGACCCCACCATGATCCGGTCGATGGAGGCCAGCCGGCCCGGGATCGACCCGCCGGTGACGCCCAAAATCTGAATCTCTTCCTGCGAGATGTATTGCGCGCCGTGATGCCGCTGCAGCGCGCCGAAGAGCTTGGTGTTGCCGATGGAAATCTGGGCACCGGAATCGACGAAGGCGGCCGCCTTGACGCCGTCGACGCTGCAATTGAGCGCCGCCAGCCGGCCGTTCGAGCCGCTGACGCGCAGCACGCCCTGGTCGGCCATGGGCACCCAGTCGCCGACCTGGCGCGACGGCTGGATGTGCATCTGGTGATCCTGAAAGTTGAAGGTCACGCTCTGCCGGTCGATGACGTCGAGGCCGAAATAGCCGTCGGCGCCGAGCCAGCTGCGCGGCAAGACCGGCATCGGCAGCGAATTGATCGTGACGCGGTCCAGCCGCAAGTGATCCAGCCGCACCGATTTCGCGGTCACTTCGCGCGCGATGCCCTGCACGATCATGTCTTCGCCGAGCGTCAGGCCCAGCGCCGTGGCAACGTCCTCGGCGATGACGCTGCGGTCGGCGCCGGTGTCGACGACGAAGCGGTAAGGGCCCTTCTCGTTGAGATAGGCGTCGACGGTGAGGCGGTTCTGCGCGTCGGCGCCGCCCTGGATGTTCTCCACCACCGGCGGCGGCAACCGCGTGCCGGTCTCGGCGCGGGCCAGCGCGGGCGCCAACGCCAGACCGGCAGCGCCGGACCCCAGCAGCCGCCTGCGGGAAATATCGCCCAGGGATGTCATGTGCTCTCCTTCGTCCAGCCGGGACGCATCGCGATCGCGAGCCTATCACCACAGGGGGCACGGGGCGATCACGCTCGCGTCAGCCCGGCGCAGGATAGCAGCCATCGCCGCGCCGCGGGCGGTGCGCGGCGCGGTTTTCGGTGTTAGGATTACCGGCCTACGGAGATGCCCATGACCTATGCCCATCGCAGCATGTACGACGCGGACAGCCACATCATGGAGCTGCCGGACTTCCTGCAGAAATACGCCGATCCGGGCCTGCGCGCCGAGGTGCCGGCGGTGAGCTACTCGGCGTCCATCGTCACCGACGAGGAAGTCGCCGTGATCATGGCGAACGGCGGGCGGCACAGCGACGAGCACCTGAGCGAGCTTCTGGGCCTGGGCGACAAGCTGATCGAGAAGTCCAAGGAGATCCAGGCGCTGGGCGCCTTCGACGGCGCCGAGCGCAAACAGGCGATGGACATGCTGGGTTTCAAGAAGCAGATCGTCTTCGCGACGCACAGCGTGGCCAAGCCGTTTTCGCCGAGCTCGAAGCTGGAGCCTCGGCTGCGCTATGGCTGCGCCCGGGCGCACAACCGGCACATGTCGGATTTCTGCGCCCATGACGAGCGGCTGATGGGCGTGGCGATCATTCCGCTGGACGATACCGAACACGCGATCGCCGAGCTGGAACTGGTGCTCAAGAGCAATCTCAAGGCGGTGTGGGTGCCGCATCGGCCGTGCGGCGACAAATCGCCGGGGCATGTGGAGCTGGAGCCGTTCTGGGCGCGGCTTGCGGACGCGGGCGTGCCGTTCCTGCTGCATGTCGGCGGCTCGCCGCTGCAACTGGCTAAGGCCTGGGGCAACAACGGGCGCGCCGCGACCAAGGACTGGCTCGGCGGCGGCGAGAATCTGCGCACCAAGGACGTCGCGGTGCTGCATCAGGGGCCGGAGACGTTCCTCTCCATGATGTTGATCGAAGGCGTTTTCGAGCGCTTTCCCAAATTGCGCGGCGCCAGCGTCGAACTGGGCGCCGGCTGGGTGCCGGAGATGCTGCGGCGGCTGGACTGGGTCGCCAAGACCTGGGGCCGCACGGACAAGACGCTGGCCGCGTTCAAGCGGACGCCGACGCAGCAGTTCACCGAGCAGATGGCGTTCACGCCCTTCGTGTTCGAGGAGGTCGGCGTCTTCATCGACCTGTCGAACCCCGATCTGTACCTGTTCTCCAGCGACTATCCGCATATCGAGGGCGGCCGCAATCCGATCGCGCGTTTCGAGTCCACCCTGGGCGAACGCGGGCCGGCGGTGCGCGACAAGTTCTATGCCGAGAATTTCCTGCGGATATTCCCGGACGCGCGTGCGGCCTGAAGAAGGCGTGGCCGCATGCCGTTCGACAGATCCGATTGCGCGGCCCTGACCCAGGACGCGCTGAACACCGCGCTGGCGGCGAACCAGGCGTTCGACCGCAAACTGTTCACGGCGGCGCTGGATTTCGAAGATCTCGATTGCAGCGGCGCGCGCTTCAACGATTGCGTGTTCGAAAGCCTGTCCCTGCATGGAACGAATTTCACCGGCGCTGAATTCACCAATTGCAAGCTGTCCGAAGTGCGGTTCGCCAGCTGCGACCTCGCGGGCGCGCATTTTCGCAAATGTCACCTGTTCGACGCCGACGCCAAGAAGGGCTGCATCTTCACGGTTTGCGAAATGCCATCCGCCGAAATGAACGATTGCAACTTCGCCGACTGCGCCTTCGAGCGCTGCGATCTGTATGCGGTGCGGGCAAGCCAGAGCAGTTTTCGCGGCGTTCGCTTCAAGGGCTCGCGCTTCGAGAAAACGGTCTCGAAGAAAGTCACCCTGACCAGGGCGACGTTCGAAAAATGCAATTTCAGCTATGCGGATATGTCGGCGCTGTCGCTCAGATCCTGCGAACTGACCGAGTGCAAATTCTCCGAGACGCTGTTCTGGGACGCCGATCTGACCGATGCGGTGCTGACCGGCGCCGTCATCGACCGGGCCGAATGGGACCGCGCCAAGCTGAGCGGCGCCGACCTTTGCGGCGCCTCGATCGCCGGTCTGAACCTCGCTGTCCTGGCCGACTATGCCGGCCTGATCGTCAGCCGGAGCCAGCAACACGAATTGCTGCGCGAAATCGGTATTGATGTGCGACCCGACTAGGCTACCCTGCGGCCAAGCTATGAACCGGAGGAAACAAACGTGCGACTGACCCAAGCCCGCATCGCGCCGCTCTCGGACGCCGAATTCAGCGACGAACAGAAGGAACAGCTCAAGCCGTTCGGCGGGCGCATCCTCAACATCTTCCGCACCCTGGTGCGAGCGCCCAAAGCGTTCGAGCGCTTCAATCAGTGGGGGGGCTATATCCTGTCGCGGCGCAACGACCTGCCGGCGCGCGAACGCGAGATCGTGATCCTGCGCACGGGCTTTCTCTGCAAGTCGGGCTATGAATGGACGCAGCATGTCGGCATCGGCAAGCGCGAGGGCCTGAGCGACGACGAGATCGCGCGCATCAAGAAAGGCGCCGGCGCCGGCTGGAGCGCGGCCGACGCGGCGCTGCTCCGCGCCAGCGACGAGCTGCACAGCGATCAGTTCATCACGGACGCGACCTGGAAGGCACTGGCGGAGCATTTCAGCGAGAAGCAGCGCATGGACGTGGTGTTCACCGCCGGGCAGTACACGCAAGTGTCGATGATGCTCAATTCCTTCGGCGTGCAGCTCGATCCCGGGCAGACGCTCGATCCCGACCTGAAAGGCTTCTAGCCATGCGGCTGAAGGACAAGACGGCGATCGTGGTCGGCGCCGGTCAGACACCGGGCACCACCATCGGCAACGGCCGCGCCATGGCGATGCTTTTTGCGCGCGAAGGCGCCGATGTGCTTTGCGTCGATCGGGACGGCGCGCGGGCCGAGGAGACGGTGGCGATGATCGCCAAGGAAGGCGGCCGCGCGACGGCGCTCGAAGCCAACATCACCAAGGCGGGCGCGGCGGAGGCCCTGATCGCGGCGGCGCAGGCGCGCTTCGGCCATATCGACATCCTGGTCAACAATGTCGGCATCGGCGGCGGCGACGGGCCGGCGCACAAGCTCGAGGAAGCCGCCTTCGACCGCATCATGACGGTCAACCTCAAAGGCATGTGGCTGACGATCAAGAGCGCCATCCCGATCATGCGCGAGCAGAAGAAGGGCGCGATCGTGAACATCTCGTCGCTGGCGTCGCTGGCCGGCGGCAACCAGGTGGCCTACGAAGTGTCGAAGGCGGCGGTGAACCGGCTGACCACCAGCGTGGCGCAGGCCAATGCGCGCCACGGCATCCGCTGCAACGCCATCCTGCCGGGCCTGATGGACACGCCGATGGCGGTGGCGGGCATCGCGGCGGCGAGCGGTCAGGACCAGGAAGCGGTGCGCGCCGCGCGCAACGCGCGCGTGCCGCTGGGCGCCAAGATGGGCTCGGGCTGGGACACCGCCTATGCGGCGCTGTTCCTGTGCTCCGACGAAGCGCAGTTCATCACCGGCGTGCTGCTGCCAGTCGACGGCGGCATGTCGGTGCGGATTGGGTAGTGGCGGCCGAGACCGACGCGATCGTCATCGGCGGCGGCCATAACGGCCTGGTCTGCGCCTTCTATCTGGCGCGGGCGGGGCTGAAGGTCACGGTGCTGGAGCGCCGCGGCATCGTCGGCGGGGCGGCGGTGACCGAGGAATTCTTCCCGGGCTTTCGCAATTCGATCGCCAGCTACACGGTGTCGCTGCTCAATCCCAAGATCATCAGAGATCTGGATCTGCACGCCAGAGGTCTTCGGATCGTCGCGAGGGAGATTTCCAATTTCCTTCCCGTGAACGATGGCGCCTATCTCGCCGGCACGAGCAGCGATGAGATCGCCAAGTTCTCGCACCGGGATGCGGCGCGCATCGACGACTACCATGCGCGGCTAGAGGCGATCGCCGATGTCCTGCGCGAACTGGTGCTGCAGACGCCGCCTAATTTGACCGGGGGCAGCTGGGCCGCGGCGCTTCCCGAGATGCTGAAGAGCGCCGCGCTCGGCCGCCGGCTGTCGCGGCTCGACCTGACGGCGCGGCGCGACCTGCTGGCGCTGTTCACGCAATCGGCCGGCGACTGGCTGGACGGCTGGTTCGAGAGCGCGCCGCTCAAGGCGATCCTAGGCTTCGATGCCATCGTCGGCCATTACGCCAGTCCCTACACGCCGGGATCGGCCTATGTCCTGCTGCATCACGTCTTCGGCGAAGTAAACGGAATCAAGGGCGCTTGGGGCCATGCGGTCGGCGGCATGGGCGCCATCACCCAGGCGATGGCGGCGGCCTGCCGCGAGAAAGGCGTGGACATCCGCACCGATTGCGCCGTGCGCGAGGTGATCGTGTCGCAGGGCCGCGCCACGGGCGTGGTGACGGAGGCGGGCGAGAGCCTGCACGCAGCGCGCATCGTCTCCAATCTCAATCCGAAATTGCTGTTCGGCAAGATGATCGATGCGGGCGTGCTGCCGGACGACTTCCGTGAGCGCATCGCGCGCTATCGCAACGGCTCGGGCACGTTCCGCATGAATGTGGCGCTGTCGCAACTGCCGCGCTTCACCTGCCTGCCGCAGGCGGGGCCGCATCTGACGGCCGGCATCGTCATGGCGCCGAGCCTGGCCTATATGGACCGGGCCTACAGCGACGCGCGCCAGAGCGGCTGGTCGAAGGCGCCGATCGTCGAGATGCTGATCCCGTCGGTGGTCGACGACACGCTGGCGCCGCCGGGCCGCCATGTCGCCAGCCTGTTCTGCCAGCATGTCGCGCCCGAACTGGCCGATGGCTGGGACGCCCATCGCGACGAGGTGGCGCGGCTGATGATCGACACGGTGGAAGGCTACGCGCCCGGCTTCAGACAGTCCGTGCTTGGCCAGCAGGCGTTCAGCCCGCTCGACCTGGAGCGCGTGTTCGGGCTGACGGGCGGCGACATCCTGCACGGCAAGCTCGATCTCGATCAATTGTTCTCGGCGCGGCCGGTCCTGGGGCATGGCGATTACCGCTCTCCGGTGCGCGGGCTCTATATGTGCGGCGCCGGCACGCATCCGGGCGGCGGCGTTTCCGGCGCGCCCGGCCACAACGCGGCGCACGAAATCCTCAAGGATGTCCGCCGGCGCCTGTAAACGATTGCGGCGGCTTCGCGGCCCGGCCTAGCATGGCGGACGATGTCCAGCCCCGATCCCACAGCGAAGGCAGGGCCCCTTGCGGGTATTCGCGTGCTCGATCTCACCGCCGTGGTGCTGGGGCCGTTCGCGACGCAGATCCTGGGGGATTTCGGCGCCGAGATCATCAAGATCGAAAGCCCGGCCGGCGACCTGATGCGGCTGAACGGCGTGTCGCTGCATCGCGGCATGAGTTCGATCTTCCTGACTCTGGGCCGCAACAAGCGCTCCATCGCGCTGAACCTGCAGTCGCCGCAGGGCGCCGACGTGCTGCGGCGCCTGATCCCCAAGGCCGACGTGCTGGTGCACAATATGCGCGTCGAGGCGATCGAGCGGCTGGGCTTCGGCTACGCGGCGGTGGCGGCGCTCAATCCCGACATCGTCTATTGCGCGGCGACAGGCTTCGACCAGGACGGACCGGACGCCGACCGGCCGGCCTTCGACGACATCATCCAGGCGGCGAGCGGCCTTGCCGCGGTCGCCAGCAGCGGGCGCGCGACGCCGGACTATGTGCCGACGCTGGTCGCCGACAAGACGGCCGGCATGGCGGTGGTCAACGCGGTGCTGGCCGCGCTGCTGCACCGCGCGCGCGGCGGCGGCGGGCAATATGTCGAGGTGCCGATGCTGGAGACCATGGTCGCCTTCGTGCTGACCGAGCATCTGGGCGGGCTCGCCTTCGAGCCGCCGCCGGCGCCGCCGGGCTATGGCCGGCTGCTGGAAGGCGGCCGCAAGCCGGCGCCGACCAGTGACGGCTTCATCGCCATGCTGCCCTATTCCGCCGGCCACTGGCGCGCGTTCTTCAACGCGGCGGGACATCCGGAAATCGGCGAGGAGCTGGCGCATGAGGATCGCGCCTTGCGCAACGCCAACAACAGCAAGCTCTACGCGGCGATGCGCGAGACCACGCCGGAGCGGACGACGGCGGAATGGATGACGATCTGCGCCGATTGCGATATCCCGGCGACGCCGTTCTATGAACTGGGGCAATTGCTGGAGCATCCGCAGCTCGAGGCCGTCGGACTGTTCCAGATGGCGCAGCATCCCAGCGAAGGCACGATCCGCTATGTGCGGCCGGCGACGAAGTTCGCGAAATCGCCGGCCGGCATCCGCAGCCACGCGCCGGCGCATGGCGAGCACACCGACGAGATTTTGCGCGAAGCCGGTTTCAGCGAAGCCGAGATCGCCACGCTGCACGACAACAAACACGCCATCCAGAAGGAATAGAAGACAATGGATTTCGAACTGATCGAAGAACATCGCATGCTGAAGGATCTGGTGCATCGCTTCGTCGAGGACGAACTGATCCCGCTGGAGGCCGGCGTGCTGGAGCGCGAGGCGAGCGGCAAGGGTCTTTCCATCGGCGCACCGGAGACGGCGCGGATCGACAAGATTTCCCGCGAGCTGGGGCTGTGGGGCCTGGATGCGCCGGAGGATGTCGGCGGCGCCAATCTGCCGGCGGTGGCGATGATCGGCGTCAACGAGGAGCTGGGCCGCACCGTCACGCCCTATACGCTGCCGCCGGACTCGCCGAATCTGCGCATGATGATGGCGACGGTGAACGAGCGCCAGCGCGAGGCGTATCTGGCGCCCTATGTGCGCGGCGAGACGGTGTCGGCGATCGGCATCTCCGAGCCCGGCGCCGGCGCCGATCCGGCCGGCATGATCACGCGCGCCGTGCGCGACGGCGACGACTGGGTGATCAACGGCCGCAAGATCTGGATCTCCCGCGCCGACCATGCCGATTTCACGATCCTGATGGCGGTGACCAACCGCGAGAAAGGTGCGCGTGGCGGGATCTCCGCGTTCCTGGTCGACAAGGGCACCAAGGGTTTCAACGTGCTGCGCCGCATTCCCATGATCGGCGGCGCTTCCACCTTCGAGATCGCGCTGGAGGATTGCCGCGTCGAGGGCTGGAAGCTGCTCGGCACCGAGGGCGCGGGCTTCGCGCCGATGCAGATAAGGCTCGGCACAAGGCGGCTGGAGATGGCGGCATGGTCGATCGGCATGGCGCAGCGCGCGCTGGACATGATCTGCGCCTTCGCGCCAACGCGCGTGACCTTCGGCCAGCCGCTGTCGGAGCGCCAGGCGGTCCAATGGTGGGTGGCGGATGCGGCGACGAAAATCCACGCGGCGCGCTTGATGACCTATGATTGCGCCTGGAAGCTGGACACCGGACGCGACGTGCGGCTGGAAATCTCCATGATCAAGGCCTTTGCGACGGAAATGGCCTACGAGATCGTCGACCATGCGATGCAGGCGCATGGCGCCATGGGCATGACCAAGGAGTTGCCGCTGCAGCTGATGGCGACCAAGCTGCGCACCATGCGCATCTATGACGGCCCGACCGAAGTGCACAAATGGGTGGTGGCGCGCAACCTGCTGGGAGCAAAACGATGAAGACGCAATATGGCGAAGTTTCGCTGACCCGCGATGGACACGTGGCGGTGCTGGAGATCAACCGGCCGCCCAACAATCATGTCAGCGTCGGGCTGATGCGCGATCTGGCCGACGCGTTCGGCGTCATCGATGCGGAGCGCGAGCTACGCGTCAGCGTGCTGACGACGGCGGGCAAGGTGTTCTGCGCCGGCGCCGACCTGACCGCGCCGGGCGAGGCCAACATCGTCAGCCCCGGCGCGGGGCCGGGCATCAATGCGCTGTACATCGAGGCGGTGCGGCTGTTCTCGGCCAAGAAACCCATCGTCGCGGCGATCCAGGGCGCGGCGGTGGGCGCGGGACTGGGATTGGCGCTGGTCGCCGATTTTCGCATCGCGGCGCCGGAAGCGCGCTTCACGGCGAACTTCGTCAAGCTCGGATTTCATCCCGGCTTCGGAATTTCCCACACCCTGCCCCGCCTGATCGGCGAGCAGCGCGCGGCGCTGATGTGCCTGACGGGGCGGCGGATCAGGTGCGAGGAGGCGCTGGCCTGGGGACTGGTCGACGAGATCGCGCCGCTCGACGGCTTGAGAGATGCCGCTTTGAAGCTGGCGCGCGAGATCGCCGAAGCAGCCCCGCTGGCGGTGCAATCGACGCGCGCAACGCTGCGCAAGGGCATCGCCGAAGCGGTGAAGGCGCAGACCGATCACGAGTTCGTCGAACAGGCGGCGTTGCGCAAGACCAAGGACTTCGCCGAAGGCGTGCGCGCGGTGGCCGAGCGCCGCGCGGGGAATTTCACGGGGACGTGAGCCTTACGCCTTGAGCGCCAGCAATTCGTCGACGGCGCGGCGGGCCTGGTCGATGGCGCTGTCGGTGTAGGCGGCGGCGCCGGAATCCGAATTGGCGATCGCGATGCGGCCCCAGCGCCGGCGGCCGATGACGTGCGGCAGTTTTTCCGGCGGCAGGTCGAAATCGTCGAACAGCGGGTTGTACTCGTAGGCGTAGCCATGCGCCCAGCGGTTCACGGTGATCGCGGTGATGTCCCGCGCGGCATCGAAGCCGCCGTCCTTGAGCATGCGGCCGAGCTGGTCGCGCGTCGCGTGTTCGTAGTCCTCGAACGACGTGCCGAGCAGCTCGTAGCGGCCGGCGCGATGCTGGTCTTTCTCCGGCTGGCCCGGCATGCAGGGCGCGCGCACCAAAAAGAGCAGCATCGGATCGTCGGGGGTTCGCGGGCTCTGGTAGCCGCCGATCTGCATCGGCCAGTTGAGGCGGCAGGACGAGAAGTAGCCGCCCGGCGCGTAGATCTGCTGCACGCCGAGAGTCTTGAAGGCGCGCCAATCGCGGATCGCGACGCTGGTGTAGAGCAGCGGAATCTTGACCAGTTCGTGCAGTGCCGCCTTCTGCGGCTGCGGCATGTCGGAACACAGATAGGGGATCATCATGTTCCAGCCGGCCAGTACGCAATGGGCGGCGTGGACGCGCAGCACGCGACCGCCGCGGGCATAGGCGAGCTCCACGCCCTTCGACTCTGTGGGACTGCCCAGATTGCGCACGCCGACGACGGTGCTGCCGAGCCGGATGCGGACGGGCGCGCCGTCGCGGTCGAGTTCGGCATAGTTCGCCTGCGCAATCACGACATCCTGCACGGTGCGGCCGGGCATCGCCTTGGGCACCAGATTGCGGATCAGCAGGCGGGCGATGGAGGCGTTGCCGTCCGGGAAATGAAACGTCGCGAAGCTGTTCTCGTTGTAGCCGGCGGCGGTGTTGCCCATGCGATGGATCGAGCCGGGCTCAAGCTTCAGGCCCTTGAAGCCGGGAAAGCCGAAGCCCCAGCAATCGAGCGCCGGTTCGGCGTCGATGCCGACGCCCCATTCGTCATGCGTCAGCTTCTGATAAAACGCGATCGCCTGCGCGCCGGCCTTGATGGTCTTGGAGAGATAGTCGGAATAGCTGACGCGCGAGAGCTTGTCCTTTTTCTGGGCCGAGGTGAGGCCGGGGAAATAATCGACCTCGGCGGTTTCGACGCGCAGGATGTCCGCCCGGGCCTGGGGCGACAGCGGTGCCCTGGCGAGGAAGGATTTCCAGTCCACGACCTCGCCGTCCTCGCGCGCCGGACCGCCGACCACCAGCTTGTCCGTGCCGAACGTCTCCTTGTCGAAGAAGGTGGCGGGACCCAGGCCCGCGTAGATGTCCGGTCTCTCGCTCGCTTTCGACAGCGCCACCGGATCGATGCCGAGGGTCTTGAGCAGGCCGGACGCCACCGCGCTGTACGGCCTGGGGCTGTCGATCAGTTCGGTACCGCCGTTGAGCAGTTCGAGCTTGCCGTTCAGCCGGTACTCGTTGCGCCGCGCATGGCCGCCGAAATCGTCGTGATTGTCGAGGATCAGGATTTTCGCGTTGGGTTTGGCGGTGCGATAGAAATGCGCCGCCGACAGGCCGCTGATGCCGGCGCCGACGACGACCAGATCGTAGACGCCGTCGGTGTCGTGCATTTTCTCGGCGGTTTGCCAGAAGGTGCCGTCGCGCACGCTGTGCGCGGTCTCGAAAGCGCCGGGTTGGCTGCCGCGGATGCCGTGCAGGGCGGGCGGATAGTAGCCGGGCTTGTCCTGCGGCGCGCCGGGCGGCGGCGCGGCGAGCGACGGATCGGCCAGCAGCGTCGCGGAAATCGCCGTCGCGGACATCGCGGCACCGTTGAGGAAATCGCGGCGGTCGATCGCGCGATCCATGCCGAGCTTCCTGGCCTTACGCATGACGCATCCCTTGGGAATCGCAAACGTCAGGTTGGCATGCCGTAGCCGCGCGCCATAGCCGCCGCGAAAGCTGGGATCAGCGCGAACAGCACGGCCTCGGCCCAGAGGAAGCGCCGGACATTGGCGATGGCCGATTCGGACGGCACCTGGGCGGGATCGCGCGCCAGGGCGCGGCGCCAGCGAATGATCGCGATCGTCGGGACGATCGACAGCAGGCCGACGAGCGCGAAGGTTCCAAGCTTCGCCCAGAAAAAATGATTGACGGAATAATAGGCCCAGCCCTTGGCGGCATAGATGGCGCGGGCAAAGCCGACGGCGACGATCAGGCCGGCGAGGATGCCGTACCACAGGTCGACCCGCGCAACGCGCGTGACATCCCTTGCCGTCATGCCGGCGCGGATGACTCCAATCTCGAAGGCCAGCACGGCGGCAAGGGCAAAGATCAGCAGGTGATGCGCGATGGCGAGGTGAAGATCGGTGGTGGCGAAATCGGGCATGAACCTCTCCTTCAATTGGCCGCGCCGAGCGCGCGGGCACTGGTCTTCACCAGATCGATGGCGCCGGCGGTGACGCCGGCGGCGAGACCGGGCGTCTGGGCCAGAACCTGCTCGGCGAAGACGCGCGCCAGGCCGATGCGCGTCTGCCACCATTGATCGTCGTCGTCCGCCGGCCCGCGCGCGGCGGCGGCGAGCGCGCCTTTCGCCAGCATCCAGCCGCCGGTGAGATCGCCGAGCAGTTTCAGGAATGCGGTGGCGCCCGCGAGCGCGTCGGGCTGGGCGTGGCCGCGGCGCTCGACCATCCAGCTCGTCGCCGTCTGGGCCGCGCCCGCCGCCGCTTCGAGCCGCGCGCCGATGGCGTGCAGCCAGGCGTTGGGCGAACTCTTGAGCGCGCCGATGGTGGACCAGATCTCCTCCAGCAGATCGCGCACCGCCTGGCCGTTGCCGAGCGCCAGCTTGCGGCCCATCAGGTCGATCGCCTGGATGCCGTTGGTGCCCTCGTAGATCGGCGCGATGCGCGCGTCGCGGTAGTGCTGGGCGGCGCCGGTCTCCTCGATGAAGCCGGCGCCGCCATGGATTTGCAGCGCCATGGACGCGACTTCGACGCCGGCATCGGTCGACCAGGCCTTGGCGATGGGCGTCAGCAGTTCGGCGCGCAGCTGCGCCTTCTGGCGGACGCCCGCGTCTTCGGCGGCATCGGCCAGATCGGCGGCGAGCGCGGTCGACAGGCAGATGGCGCGCGCCGCCTCGATGCGCGCCTTCATCAGCATCAAAGAACGGCGGATGTCGGGATGATCGAAAATCGGCGCCGTGAGTTCGCCGGTCCAGGCGGAACGCCCTTGGCGGCGATCCAAGGAATAGGTCAGCGCCTGCTGATAGGCGCGCTCGGCGATGGCGACGCCCTGGATGCCGACCTGAAGCCGGGCGGCGTTCATCATCGTGAACATATGGGCGAGGCCCTGGTTGGCGACGCCGACGAGTTCGCCGCGCGCGCTGTCGAAGGCCATGGTGCAGGTCGGCGAGCCGTGGATGCCGAGCTTGTGCTCGATGCTCAGGGGACCGGCATGGTTGGCGGCGCCGAGCGCGCCGTCTTCGCCGACCAACCGCTTGGGAACGAGGAACAGAGAGATGCCGCGGCTCCCGGCCGGCGCGTCGGGCAGGCGCGCCAGCACAAGATGGACGATGTTCTGTGCCATATCGTGATCGCCCCAGGTGATGAAGATCTTCTGGCCGGTGATGCGGTAGGCGCCCTCGCCGTCCGGTTCGGCACGGGTGCGCAGGGTGCCCAGATCCGAGCCCGAGGCGGGCTCGGTGAGATTCATCGTGCCGGTCCACTCGCCCGAGATCAGCTTGGCGAGATAGAGCGATTTTTGCCGGTCGGTGCCGTGCTCCGACAAGGCTTCGACCGCGCCGCGCGTCAACATGGGGCAGAGACCGAACGCCATGTTGGCGCTGTGGATCATCTCGAAGACGGCGATCTCCAGCGCTTTGGGCAAGCCCTGACCGCCGAAGGCCGGATCGGAGGCGAGCGCACACCAGCCGCCGTCGACCAGCGCGCGATAGGCGGCGGCGAAGCCCGGAACGCTGCGGACCTGGCCGTTGGCGATCTGGGCGCCGATGGTGTCGCCGGCGCGATTGAGCGGCGCCAATTCCTCGGCCGCCAGCTTGCCGCCGGCCTCCAGGATCGCTGCGACCGTCGCCTCGTCGCAATCGGCGAATTTCGCCAGCGAACGCAGCTGTGAAAAACCCGCGACTTGCATCAGCGCAAAAAGAATATCCCGGACGGGCGCCGTGTAGGTCATGGCTCGAAGGACACCGGATTTTCGGCTGCACGGCAACCCTAAGCCGTGGCTGCCTGGTTGGGGACTCGTTTTCGTACCGACCCATTCCGGTCGCCGAAAACATTCACGAATCGGCCCGCATCCGCAACTAAATGCTGGTTCGCGAGTAAGATATGAAATGGGCGCGGCGCGCGCCTCAGACTACAATGGCCTCAGCCTACCAATCACAAAGCCCAGTTCGACCGCGACGATTCTTGCGGCGTGACGGTTCTGGCGATGGCCGGACACACTTTGCTTATATCCTGGAGATCGCCCGCATGAAGAACAGAGCCAAACTCAGCTTGCACGTTCCCGCGCCGGCGACGCGCCCCGGCGATGCGCCCGATTTCAGCGGCGTCACGCTGGCCGGCGCCGGCGAGGTGAGCCGTCCGGAGATCGACGCGCACCCGCATGACATCCGGGCCCTGGCCTATTCGCTGATCCGGGTGCTGGACGACAAGGGCCATGCGCTGGGTTCGTGGAATCCGCGGCTCGACCCCGAGATTTTGCGCAAGGGCCTGCGCGCCATGCTGCTGACGCGGGCCTTCGACGACCGCATGTATCGCGCCCAGCGCCAGGGCAAAACGTCGTTCTACATGAAGTGCACCGGCGAGGAAGCCGTGGCGGTCGCAGCGGCGCAGGCGCTGGAACCGGACGACATGTGCTTTCCGTCTTATCGCCAGCAGGGCCTTTTGATCGCACGCGGCTATCCGCTGGTGCAGATGATGTATCAGATCTATTCCAACGCCATGGACCCCTTGAAGGGCCGCCAATTGCCCGTGATGTATTCCAGCAAGGCGTTCGGCTTCTTCACCATCTCGGGAAATCTCGGGACGCAGTTTCCGCAAGCCGTCGGCTGGGCCATGGCATCCGCCTACAAGGGCGACGACCGCATCGCGGCGAGCTGGGTCGGCGAAGGCACGACGGCCGAGGGCGACGTGCATCATGCGCTCAATTTCGCTTCGGTCTACAAGGCGCCGGTCATCCTCAACGTCGTCAACAACCAGTGGGCGATTTCCAGTTTCTCCGGCATCGCGGGCGCCCAGGAAGCGACCTTCGCGTCGCGCGGCATCGGCTACGGCCTGCCCGCCCTGCGCGTCGACGGCAACGATTTCCTCGCCGTCTATGCGGTGACGCAGTGGGCGGCGGAGCGCGCCCGCGCCAATCTCGGCGCCACGCTGATCGAGCACTACACCTATCGCGCCGAGGGCCATTCGACGAGCGACGATCCCAGTCGCTATCGCCCGTCCGAAGACGCCAAGGCCTGGCCGCTCGGCGATCCCATCGAACGGCTGAAAGTGCATCTGATCGCGATTCGCGAATGGAGCGAGGACAAGCAGCAGCAGGCGCATGCCGAAGCCGTCGAGCAGGTGAAGGACGCCAACAAGACCGCCGAAGCGGTCGGCACGCTGGGCCATGGCGAGCCGCCCAGCCTGAAAACGATGTTCGAGGATGTCTTCAAGGACATGCCCTGGCACCTGCGCCGGCAACGCCAAGAGATGGGAGTCTGAAGCCATGCCGGCGATGAACATGATCCAGGCGCTCAACTCCGCGCTCGACGTGATGCTCAGCAAGGATCCCAACGTGCTGACCTTCGGCGAGGATGTCGGCTATTTCGGCGGCGTCTTCCGCGTCACCGAAGGCCTGCAAAAGAAGCACGGACTGACGCGATGCTTCGACACGCCGATCGGCGAAGGCGGCATCGTGGCGGTCGCCATCGGCATGGGCGCCTATGGCCTCAGACCCGTCGTGGAAATCCAGTTCGCGGATTACATCTATCCCGCCTACGACCAGCTGGTTTCCGAGGCGGCGCGGATGCGCTACCGCTCGGCGGGCGATTTCACCGCGCCGATGACGCTGCGCACGCCCTATGGCGGCGGCATCTATGGCGGCCAGACGCACAGCCAGAGTCCCGAGGCGCTGTTCACCCATGTCGCGGGCCTGAAAACCGTGGTGCCGTCGACGCCGTACGACGCCAAGGGGCTGCTGATCAGCGCCATCGAGGACGACGATCCGGTGATCTTCCTGGAGCCCAAGCGCATCTACAACGGACCGTTCGACGGCTATCACGACCGTCCGGTGCAGTCCTGGGCCAAGCATCCGGCGAGCGACGTGCCGGCGGGGCACTACACGGTGCCGATCGGCAAGGCGGCGATCGTGCGCGCCGGCGCGGATCTGACGGTGCTGGCTTACGGCACCATGGTGCATGTGGCGCTGGCGTCGGTCACTGATTCCGGCATCGACGCAGAGGTGATCGACCTGCGCACGCTGATGCCGGTCGATATCGAAACCATCGTCGCGTCGGTGCAGAAAACCGGGCGCTGCGTCATCGTCCACGAAGCGACCCGCACCAGCGGCTACGGCGCCGAGCTCTCGGCGCTGGTGCAGGAGAACTGCTTCCACCATCTCGAGGCGCCGATCGAGCGCGTGGCGGGCTGGGACACGCCCTATCCGCACGCCTTCGAATGGCAGTACTTTCCGGGGCCTGCGCGCGTCATCGCGGCGATGCAGCGCGCGATGGAGGGCTGAAATGGGCCGCTATGTTTTCAAACTGCCCGACGTCGGCGAAGGCACCGCCGAAGCGGAAATCGTCGCCTGGCATGTCAAGGTCGGCGACGTCATCCACGAGGACCAGAACCTGGTCGACGTGATGACCGACAAGGCGACGGTGGAGATGACCTCGCCGGTGTCCGGCAAGGTCGTCGCATTGAACGGCGCGCCGGGCGAGATGGCGGCCGTCGGATCGGCGCTGGTCGAACTGGAAGTCGAAGGCGCCGGCAACGTCAAAGCCAATGGCGGCGCGCCGGTGAAAGCGGTGCCTGCCAAAGCGGCGGCGCCCAAGGTGGAAGCGAAGGCGCCCGAAGCGAAACCGGCACCCGCCGAGCACGCGAATCCTGCGGGCATGAAAGCGGCCTTCGCGACGCGCGCCGAAGGCGACAAACCGCTGGCGTCGCCGGCGGTGCGCCAGCGCGCGCGCGACATGGGCATCGAACTACAATATGTGCCGGGCAGCGGTCCGGCCGGACGCATCGGTCATGAGGACCTGGACAAGTATGTCGCGTCGGGCGGACGAAGCGCGCGCGGCGGCGGCGGTTCGTCTTATGCGCAACGCGAGGGCGTCGAAGAGGTCAAGGTGATCGGCCTGCGGCGCAAGATCGCCCAGAAGATGCAGGACTCCAAGCGCCGCATTCCGCACTACGCCTATATCGACGAAATCGACATGACCGAGCTGGAAGCGCTGCGCGCCCATCTGAACGACACAAGGCGCGCCGGGCAGCCGAAGCTCAACGTGCTGCCGTTCCTGATGCGGGCGCTGGTCAAGGTCCTGCCCCTCTATCCGCAGATCAACGCGCGGTTCGACGACGAGGCCGGGGCCGTGCATCGCCACGCCGCGGTCCATATCGGCATCGCGACGCAGACCGCCAACGGGCTGATCGTTCCCGTCGTGCGCCACGCCGAGGCGCGCGACATCTGGGACAGCGCCAGCGAAGTGGCGCGCGTCGCCGCGCTGGCGCGCGACAACAAGGCCTCGACGGGCGACCTGACGGGCTCGACCATCACCGTCACCAGCCTCGGCGCGCTCGGCGGGCTGGCGACGACGCCGGTGATCAATCATCCCGAAGTCGCGATCATCGGACCGAATGCGATCATCGAGCGGCCGGTGGTGCGGCAGGGACAGATCGTGGTGCGCAAGATGATGAACCTGTCGTCGTCCTTCGATCACCGCGTGGTCGACGGCTACGACGCGGCGGCGTTCATCCAGAAGGTCAAGGCGCTGCTGGAACATCCCGCCACATTGTTCATGGATTGACGCGATGGCCGAAACCATCCACACCAAAGTTCTCGTCATCGGCGGAGGGCCGGGCGGCTATGTCGCGGCGATCCGCAGCGGTCAGCTTGGACTGGAGACGGTGCTGGTCGAAGCGGCGCGGCTGGGCGGCACCTGCCTGAACATCGGCTGCATTCCCTCCAAGGCGATCATTCATGTCGCGGGCGAGTTCGAGGCGATGGCACACGCCGCCAAGGCGCCGCTCCACGGCATCGCGCTGAAGACCGCGCCGGCAATCGATTTCGCCGAGACCGTGAAATGGAAAGACAGAGTCGTAAAGCGCCTTAACACCGGCGTGGCGGCGCTGCTCAAGCGCGCCAAGGTGCGCGTCGTGCAGGGCTGGGCGACTTTTTCCGACGGCAAGAACTGCACCGTCGACACCAAGGACGGCCCGGTCACGATCACGGCGGAGCACGTGATCCTGGCGACCGGGTCGGTGCCGGTCGAATTGCCGTTCCTGAAATTCGGCGGACCGGTGATCTCCTCCACCGAGGCCTTGTCGCTTGCCACGCTGCCCAAGACGCTGGTGGTGGTCGGCGCCGGCTATATCGGCCTCGAACTCGGCATCGCCTTGCGCAAGCTGGGGGTCGAGGTGACCGTGGTGGAGGCGCTGGACCGCATCCTGCCGCTCTATGACGCCACCCTGGTCGCGCCGGTCGCCAAATGGCTGGAGAAGAACGGCGTCACGGTTCACCTGAGCGCGCACGCAAAGGGCATGGCCAAGGGCAAGCTCAATGTGGAACTGAAGGACGGCAAGACGATCGAGCTCGCAGCGGACAATGTTCTTGTCACCGTCGGGCGCAAGCCCGCGACCGCGGGCTGGGGGTTGGAGAACATGGCGGTCGACATGGCCGGCGCCTTCGTCAAGATCGACGATCAGTGCCGCACCTCCATGAAAAACGTCTGGGCGATCGGCGACCTTGCCGGCGAGCCCATGCTGGAACACAAGGCGGCGGCGCAGGGCCATATGGTGGCGGAGATCGTCGCCGGCCAGAAGCGCCGCTTCGATCCGGCCTCCATTCCCGCCGTCTGCTTCACGGAACCGGAGATCGTCAGCGCCGGACTTGGGCCCGGCGACGACGCGGCCAAGGGCGATGACGTCATCACCGCGCTGTTCCCGTTCGCGGCCAACGGGCGTGCGCTTGCGATGGACGCCGGCGACACCGGCGGCTTCGTCCGCGTGCTGGCGCGCAAATCGGATCATCGCGTGCTGGGCATCCAGGCGGTCGGCGCGCATGTCAGCGAGCTGTCCAACGCGTTCAGCCTGGCGCTGGAGATGGGCGCGGTGCTGGAAGACATCGCCGGTACCATCCACATTCACCCGACCCTGGGCGAAGCGTTCCACGAAGCGGCGTTGCGCGCGCTCGGCCACGCGATACACATCTAGGCGCACCAGAGGGGCGAGTTGAACAAGCGCCGGCCGTCACCTACCTTGCCGCCGCCTTATTATTTGAAGAACGCCCGTTGGATGAACACGCTTAGTCACCGATTCTGCATCGCACCTATGATGGAGTGGACCGACACGCATTGCCGCGTGCTGCATCGGCTGCTGACGCGCAACGCCCTGCTCTACACCGAGATGGTGACGGCGGAAGCGGTGCTGCGCGGCAATCGGCAGCGGCTGCTGGGCTTCGATCGATCCGAGCATCCGGTGGCGCTGCAGCTGGGCGGCTCGGACGCGGCCAAGCTGGCCGAGGCCGCCAAGATCGCGGCAGACATGGGCTATGACGAGATCAATCTCAATGTCGGCTGTCCGTCGGACCGGGTGCAGTCGGGGCGTTTCGGCGCCTGCCTGATGCGCGAGCCGGAACTGGTGGCGGACTGCGTGGCGGCGATGCGCGCCGCCGTGTCGGTGCCGGTGACGGTCAAGTGCCGGCTGGGCGTCGACGAGCAGGAGCCGGAAGAGTCGCTGCGCACGATGATCGGCGCTTGCGCGCAAGCGGGCGTGACGGTGTTCGCCGTGCATGCGCGCAAGGCCTGGCTGGAGGGCTTGTCGCCGAAGGAAAATCGCGACGTGCCGCCGCTGGATTACGAACTGGTCTATCGCGTCAAGCGCGAGAACCCCGATCTCACGATCATTCTCAATGGCGGCATCGCGACGCTGGACGAAGCGGCGGCGCATCTGGGCCATGTCGACGGCGTCATGCTGGGCCGCGCGGCCTATCATGCGCCGGCGATCCTGGCGGAGGTCGACGCACGCTTCTTCGGCGGCGCGCGGCGCGATGTCGACGAGGCGGTGCGGGACTACATCGACTACGTCGCGCGCAAGCTGGAAGAGGGCGCGCCGCTGAACGCCATGACCAAGCACATGCTGGGCCTGTTCAACGGCAAGCCCGGCGCGCGGCTGTTCCGCCGCCATCTGAGCGAGAACGCAACGCGCAAGGGCGCCGGCGCGCAGACGCTGCGCGACGCGCTGGCGTATCTCAGCCGCGCCGAACCGGTTGCGGCCTAGATCGTCACGTTTTTGAACGCGCCGTGTCTTGCGCCCCAGCGCAGGAAGAGGTCCGGCCAGATCGACGCCGGCTTGCCCTGGATCAGGCGCAGGCCGAAGCCGTGGCCGCCTTCCTCGAACATGTGCAATTCGCTTGGCACGCCGGCGGCGCGCAAGGCGGCATGCATGTCGAGGCTGTTCTGCGGCGGGACTTCCTTGTCGTCGGCGGCGAGCAACAGGAAGGTCGGCGGCACGTTGGCGGTGACGTGGCGATCCGGCGAGTAGAGCGCCTGCTGCGCTTCACTGGGATCGGCGCCGAGCAGCTTCTCGCGACTGCCAGCATGGGCGACCGGCGGAACCATGCTGATCACGGGATACATCAGCCCGGCGAAATCCGGCCGCGCGTCGAGTTGGTCGGCCTTGTCGACGGGCTTGTAGACCGGCTCGTCCGGACGGGTGATGAGCGAGGCGGCGACGTGGCCACCGGCCGAGAAGCCGAGCACGCCGACTTTGCCGGGATCGATGGCGAATTCGGCGGCGCGGGCGCGGATCAGGCGCATGGCGCGCTGCGCGTCCTGCAGCGGCACGTCGGCGCCATTGGCCCAGCCTTCGAACGGCAGGCGATAGCGCAGATTGAACACGGTGACGCCGGAGCCGTTGAGCCGGCGCGCGGCCTCGAAGCCTTCCTTGTCGATGACGACACGGCGATAGCCGCCGCCAGGCGCGATGAGCAGGGCCGAGCCGTCCGGCTTGTCGGGGCGGAAGACGGTGAGCAGCGGCTGCGCGATATCAGTGACGTAGCGGTCGTGGAAGACGTCGGGCGTCGGGCTGCGCTCTAGGAGTTGGAGCGTGAGATGCACGCCCTCGCCGCCGGGCGGGGTGCGCGGCCATAGCGGGATCGTTTCGGTGGGATCGCCGGGCAGGCGGTCGGTGCTCGGCACCGGATCGGCGGCCAGCGCCTGGGTGGCGAGGCCGGCGACCGCGGCGGCGCCCAGGCCGAGAACTGATCGGCGATCCATCTTGTCGCTCCCTCCAGGGCACGGCGTGCCCTGGATTCTTTGATTGGCGCGCAATTTACGGGTGAAGCGAAGATGCTTCACCCGATTGCGCTTGTGATACCGGTGTCAGAATCCTTGCGCGGGCGGGCAAATGCAAGTTCACTCGTGGGCCGGGACAGGATTCAAACGCAAATAAATCCGAATTTGTCATGGCCCGCGACTGCGGGCCACCCAGTTGGGGACATCCCTAACTCTGGCAGATGAAGTCAGTTTTACCTGGGTGGCCCGCAGTCGCGGGCCATGACATGTGAGGGGTTAAGGGCGTCCATGGAATTTTTCGCGGCAGCGTCGGGCAGCGAATTGGGAACGTTTGCG
Organism: Rhizomicrobium sp.; assembly: GCA_036512455.1. Classification (GTDB taxonomy): domain Bacteria; phylum Pseudomonadota; class Alphaproteobacteria; order Micropepsales; family Micropepsaceae; genus Rhizomicrobium. The sequence continues at coordinate 52,718 of DATCAT010000062.1, read as the reverse complement.
CTCGGCCTGGTCATCGCCGGGGTCGTGGGCGGGCTCGTCGCCGGCATGTTGGGGGTCGGCGGCGGCATCGTGATCGTGCCGGTGCTGTATCATGTGCTCGACCTGATGGGCATCGATCCGGGGGTGCGGATGCACATCGCGGTCGGCACCTCGCTGGCGACGATCATCCCGACCTCGTTCTCCTCGACCCGCTCGCACAACGCCAAGGGCGCGGTCGATTGGGAATTGTTGCGGCGCTGGGTGGCGCCGATGGTGGTGGGCGTGTTGATCGGCAGCGTGCTGGCGGGCTTCGCGCGCGGCCAGGCGCTGGCGCTGTTTTTTGCCTGCGTCGCGCTGCCGGTGGCGGTGCATCTGGCGTTCTTCGGCGAGACGCGGCGGCTTTCGGATCATCTGCCGCGCGGCATCGCCGGCTTGCTGCTGCCGGCAGGGATCGGCGGCGTCTCGACCATGATGGGCATCGGCGGCGGCACGGTCGGCGTGCCGGCGATGACGCTGTGCGGCGTGCCGATCCACCGCGCGGTCGGCACGGCGGCGGCGTTCGGCGCCATCATCTCCATTCCCGGCACGATCGGCTCGATCCTTTCGGGTTGGGGGGCGCAGGGCCTGCCGCCCTACTCCCTCGGCTATGTGAACCTCCTGGGATTCATCCTGATCGCGCCGGCGAGCTATTTCGTGGCGCCGTTCGGCGCGCAGATCGCGCATATGACGGATGTGAGGAAGCTGCGCATGCTGTTTGCGGGATTTATCGCCATCACGGCGGCGCGGATGCTGTACGATGCGCTGGGGCTGCACTGGATTTAGCGGTAGCCCCGCATCAAAATACAATACTCAACCCGTCAACCTACCCGACAAGCAAACTTGAGTGCAATATAGCGCGCTAAAATAACTCCTCCCGTAACGTTTGGAGAACCAGCTTGAGCAAAATCGACCAGATCTTCGATCAACATGAAAATGACAAGACGAAACGGTTGGAAGCAATTTCGCGGCGGAACGGGTTGATCGAAACGATGACGGTCGAGATTGTTCAAAGAATTTCAAACCGCTTGACCGGCGAACTGAACAACAGCGAACGATGTCGCTACTTGACAATACGGATTGTAAAAACTTCATCCGATGCCGCCACGGTTTGGATACAGGACACCGATCCCCCGGCTTATTGGGAAGAAAGCGTCTACGCCCAGAATGTCGGGAAATATGTCCCTCGGTTGAAGCGCCGGACTTCAGGCAAGTGCAACGTGACGGAGATCGCACTCGAGAACTTGCGCTACAGACGGATAGATTTCTTCCGGCATGGCTGGGGCTCCGATGGCGATATCAATCGCGGACATGATTACTCGATTGTGGATTGGCGAGTCGATTCTGATACCGAAATTGAGATGCCCGTCATGAATGACCTTTTGGTCGAAAAGGCGATCGAAACAGTTGTTCAAAACATCGTTGAGTACTTGAAATTTAAAGCAGAATTTTTGGAGCGAATAAAAGGACTTCGAAAACCGTGGTTTTGATCGAAGACGGTCGTCAAATCTTCTGATCGTACGCGCCGACCTCGGGATGCCGCTTCAGCCGCGCGTCGATGTCGGCGAACATGGCGCGCATGTTGGCTTCGCTGGCGGGGCTTTCGACGACGACGACCAGGGACGGCTTGTTGGATGAGGCGCGCACCAGGCCCCAAGTGCCGTCTTCCAGGGTGACGCGGACGCCGTTGACGGTGACGAGCTTGACGATGGCCTGGCCGAGGACCTTTTCGCCCTTGGATTTCAGGCTTTCGAACTCCGCGACGATCGCGTCGACGACGCCGTATTTCTTGTCGTCGGGGCACGTCGGCGCCATGGTCGGCGAGCCCCAGGTCTTGGGCAGCTCCTCGACCAGCGTCGACATCTTCTTCGGGCCGGCGCGATCGAGCATTTCGAGGATCGCGATGGCCGCGGCGATGCCGTCGTCATAGCCGCGCCCCAGGGGTGGGCTGATGAAATAATGGCCGCTCTTTTCAAAACCTGCGAGCGCGCCCAGTTCGTGCGTGCGGCGCTTCATGTAGGAATGGCCGGTCTTCCAGTAATCGGTGGTGGCGCCATTGGCCTTCAGCACCGGATCGATTTCGTAGATGCCGGTCGATTTCACATCGACGACGAATTTCGCGCCCGGATGGCTCCTGGACATGTCGCGCGCCAGGAGCACGCCGACCTTGTCGGCGAAAATCTCGCCCCCCTGGTCGTCGACCACGCCGCAGCGGTCGCCGTCGCCGTCGAAGCCGAGGCAGAGCTCCGCCTTGTGGGCGCGCACGGCGCGGGCCATCTCGTGCAGCATTTCGAGGTCTTCGGGGTTCGGATTGTATTTGGGGAAGGTGTAGTCGAGCTCGGCGTCCATCGGCACGACGTCGGCGCCGATGCGGCGCAGGGCCTCGGGCGCGAAGGCGCCGGCGGTGCCGTTGCCGCAGGCGGCGACGACGCGGATCGGGCGCGACAGCTTGTGGCCCTTGGTGACGGCGTCGAGATAGGTCTCGCGGAAGTTCGGGACATGGACATAGGCGCCGCCGGAGCGCGGCCTGGCCTCGCCGCCGAGCACGATGGCTTTCAGCCGCGTCATCTCCTCGGGACCGAAGGTCAGCGGCCGCGCGGCGCCCATCTTCACGCCGGTCCAGCCGTTCTCGTTGTGGCTGGCAGTGACCATGGCGACGGCGGGGCAATCGAGCGCGAACTGCGCGAAATAGGCGACCGGCGAGAGCGCCAGGCCGATGTCGTGCACCTCGCAGCCGGCGTTCATCAGGCCGATGATCAGCGCCTGCTTGATGGAGAGGGAGTAGGAGCGGAAATCGTGGCCGACCGCGATGCTGGGCTTGACGCCGGCCTCGTGCAGATAGGTGCCGAGCGCCAATCCCAGGAGCTGCACGCCGACGAGATTGAGCTCCTTGCCGAACAGCCAGCGCGCGTCGTATTCGCGAAAGCCGTTCGCGGTGATCAGGGGCTCGTTTTCGTAGTCGAAGCTGTTGGGCGTCAGGTCGGTGCGCAGGCTCACGTGCCGTCGGGCTCCGGTTCGTGCGGGCCGAGCGAGCCGTCCTTCTTTTCAAAGCGCGGATTGGCGATGTCGAAAATGTCGAAACCGCAATGCGGGCATTTGCTGAAAAGGGTGTCGATCACGAAATGGGTCGTCTTGTGGCAGCGCTCGCAGCGGTAGTCGCCGGTGGCGCGGACGGGTTCTCCGGTCTTTTCGGTCATTCAGCTGTCCTGTCCATGGGTCTGTTCGTCAACGCGGCGGCGCGTTCGCCGTTGCGGCCGCCCAGCGATTATATTGTCGAACAGGCCTGAAGGCCCACACCTATTTCGAGGCCGGGGGCCCGAATTTGCGGCACCGTGGAATGGTCAACGGCGAAAATGGAGCGATTGGCTAAAACGCAGCGCCGTCGCTGTCTGGTCCTCGGTCACGTCTTTCGGAACGACGGTGAGGGCTTGAAAGAGGTGATCCTCGATGAAGAATATCCGGTCGGTGTACCGCAGGCCGGCATTGTCCGTAAGCGTGGCGTTCACGCCTGTGTGACCGTCAAGGTTGTCAGGCGTAGAAGAGATCAATGCGTAACCGGCATTGCGCATGCCGTTCACGGCGCCTTCGACCGCCCTGTCGGGATCGAGGTTTCTGCCGGTGAAGTCGGCGATCCTGACCATCAACTCATCGTTCGTGCCAAGGTTCAAGTCGTAGACGATCACGCTGATCTCTGTACCGTCGCTTCTTTTCGTCGTGTCGTTGGAGGCGCTCATCGCCTGGGGAACCGAAACGGAAAACAGACCGGTGGGGTCGCTGAAGGTCTGCCAATCGTCCGCTGCCGCGGCGGGAACCAGCGCCAGCGCGAGAATGCAAGAAGCAATGAGCGTCGCAAGGCGCATAAGAAGAATCCCAGTTCCTGCCCGAAATAGCTTATCCTGCGCGGGACTTCTTGCCAGCCGCCGCCCGGCCACTATTTTACGGTGACAAGAGGGCTGGAGCCTTAACTACGATTGCAAGAATGTAAAATGAACACGGCACCGATTTCCCGCATGCCAAAACCCGGTGGCGCAACAGCCGCACTGGCAACGGCCTTGCGCCTGCCGGTTTTCGACAAGGGCTGGGTCTGGCTGGCCGGCGCGGGGCCGGGCGATCCGGGGCTGATCACGGCGCTCGGCGCATATGCGATCCAGAACGCCGACGTGATCCTGTACGACGCGCTGATCGATACGGCGCTGCTGACGCTGGCGCGGCCGGGCGCGGAACTGGTGTTCGCGGGCAAGCGCGCGGGCGTGAAATCGTGCAAGCAGTCCGACATTTCGCGAACGCTCGTGTCGCTCGCGAAGAAGGGCAAGCGCGTCCTGCGGCTCAAGGGCGGCGATCCGTTCGTCTTCGGGCGCGGCGGCGAAGAGGCGCTGGCGCTGACGCGCGGCGGCGTGCCGTTCCGCATCGTGCCCGGCGTGACGGCGGGCATTGGTGGCCTCGCCTATGCCGGAATCCCCGTGACCCATCGCGACACCAACCACGCCGTGACCTTCGTCACCGGCCATGGCGCCGACGGCAGATTGCCGAAGCTGGATTGGGCGGCGCTCGCCAAGGGCTCGCCGACGCTGGTGCTGTTCATGGCGCGCAAGCATGCGGGCGAGATCGCGGCGAAACTGATCGCGGCGGGACGCGGCGGCGACGAGCCGGCCGCCATCGTCAGCGATGCGACGTCGGGCAAGCAGGCGGTGGCCGTGACGACCCTTGGCAGGCTCGGTGAGATCGCCGTGCGCAGCAGCGCGCCGGCGATCATCGTCATCGGCGAGAACGTCAGGCTGCGCGACGGGCTCGATTGGATCGGCGCGCTGGCGGGCAAGGTTCTGGAACCCTATCCGCTGGGACGCGCCAGGCTGAGCGAGGCGGGCTAGATGACCATCCTGGTCACCGGCGGCAGCAAGGGCATCGGCCTTGCCATCGCCGCCTATCTGGCGCGGCCGGGCGAGACGCTTGTTCTGAATTATCACAGCGATGACGGCGCCGCGGCGCAAGCCAAGGCACGCATCGAAGCGACCGGCGCCAAGGCGATCACGGTGCGCGCCGATGTCGGGACGATCGAAGGCTGCACGCGGATCGCGGCCGAAACCGCGGCGGTGCACAGCGGCGTCCTGCATATCGTGCACAGTGCGGCGCTGATCTATCCGACGACGTTGCTGGGCGCGGATCTGGAGAAATTCACCCGCGCCGTGCACACCAACGGCCTGTCGCTGCTGTATCTGGTGCAGAAGTCTCTGCCGCTCCTGAGCCGCGGCAGCAGCATCGTGTTCATCTCCTCGAACGGCGCGCGCAGCGTGGTGTCGAACACCTACGGCGCGCTCGGCACCGGCAAGGCGCTGGCCGAGGGCATCATCCGCTATCTGGTGCCGGAACTGGCGCCGCGCGGCATCCGCATCAACGCGGTGGCGCCGGGGCTGGTGCACACGACCTCGGTCGCCACGATGGTGGGCAGCGCCGAGGCCGCCGCCAGGCTGGTTGAGCGCGCCGGCAAAGCCAACCCGTCGGGACGCGAAACGCGCGACAGCGATTATGCATCGCTGGTCGGATATCTGCTGAGTCCGCAGGCCGAATTCGTGCAGGGCCAGGTGATCGCGGCAACCGGCGGGGCGTGAGCGCTCACGGCTTGTAGACGTATTCCAGCTTCAATCCGTCTGGATCGGCGAAGAATACGGCGTAATAATCCTTGCCATATTGCGGATAATCGGCCGGAGCGTCGAGCACGTTCGCGGCCATGCGCAACAGCAGCGCGTGCATCACATCGACATCCGCCCGGCTGTCGGCGCGCCACGCGACATGATGCAATCCGGGCGAATAGCGGTCATGGGCGCGCGCCGCATTGGCGCCTTGCGCGCGCATGATGCCGATGGACGAGAAGCTGCCATTGGGCGAGGCGAGATCGAAGTCGTAGCCGCGCGGGTGCTGCGACACGACGCGATAGCCCATGAAGCCGAGCACCGCCTCGTAGAATGGCCGCGATGCCGCCGGGTCCTTGACGGTGAGGTCGATGTGATGGACCAGGCCGCGCACTACGAGGCAGCCGGCGGCACGATGCCCTTGGCCTTCATACGCTCGGGCAGCGTCGCCATGATGGCGAGGCGTTCGTCTTCGCTCTTGCGGCCCCAGCTGGCGATCTCGGGCAGGGTGCGGCCGCAGCCGAGGCAGATGTCGGTCATGCCGTCGACGACGCAGACCTTGAGGCAGGGCGAAGAGATCATGGCGCAGCAAAACCGGAAAAGACGCGTCGGCGCAAGTCGCGGCTAGCTCGCGCTCATCTTGTAGATGCAGACCTTGTTGCCGTCGGGATCGCGGAAATAGGCGCCGTAGAAGCCGCCGCCGCGGTCGCCGGGCGGACCGTCATCGGTGGCGCCGGCGGCAAGCGCGTCGGCATGGACTTTCTGGATGATCTGCGGCGATGGGGCGGCAAGCGCCACCATGTTGCCGTTGCCGGCAAAGGCCTTCTCGCCATTGAAGGGCAGGCAGACGGCGAGCATGGGGCCTCTGCTGGTGCCCCAGCACTGCATGCGCTCCCAGCTCAGCGTCCGTTTGGCCCCGAGGCCGGCGAGCGCGGCGTCGTAGAATGCCTTGGCGCGCTCGAAATCGTTGGTGCCGAGGGTGACGTAGCCGATCACGGCTCAGCCGATCTTGAAGATGCAGAGCTTGTTGCCGTCGAGATCACGAAAGTAAGCGCCGTAAAAGCCGTTGCCGCGGTCGCCGGGCGCGCCTTCATCCTTGCCGCCCGCCGCCAGCGCCTCGGCATGGACCTTGTTCACGGCTTCGCGCGACGGCGCCACGAGCGCCACCATGGTGCCGTTGCCGAAGGTGGCGGTGCCGCCGTCGTTCGGCTTGGTGACGACCAGCATCGGCACGCCGCCGGCCGGCGCGAAGAATGTGCGCGTGTCGCCGCTATAGGCCGCGTTCACCTTGAAGCCGAGCTGGGTGAGCAATGGCTCGTAGAAAGCGCGAGCCTTGGCGGGGTTGTTGGTGCCAAGCATGGTGTAGCCGATGGTCATGGGGATTCTCGCTTGTTGAAAGACCCTGCCCTCGCACTGCGTGCGAGGGCGTCGCCACGCTGTCGCTAGCGACCAGTCGGGATCTTGTTGAAGGGGACGTCCTTGTCGACGCGGATGTCGCCGGGCAGGCCCAGGACGCGCTCGGCGATGATGTTGCGCAGGATCTCGTCGGTGCCGCCGGCGATGCGCAGGCCGGGAGACGACAGCCAGCCGCCCTGGAACATGCCGTGCATCGGCGCTTCGTCGCCCTGCAGGATACCGGCTTCGCCTTCGAGCTCCATCGCGAAGGCGGAGAGGTCCTGCAGCTTGGAGGCGACGACGATCTTGGCGATCGAGGCTTCGGGACCGGGCTGCTTGCCCTGGGACAGCGCCGTCATCGTGCGCATCGTGGTGTAGCGCAGGCCCGCCGAGCGGACATACCAGTCGGCGATCTTCTCGCGCACCGCGGCGTTCTTGATCGCCGGGCCATCCTCGAGTTCGAGGCTGCGCGCCAGCTGCATCAGCTGCGGCACGTCGAGGCCGCCGCCGGTGCCGCCGCCGACCGCGAGGCGCTCATGCATCAGCGTGGTGAGCGCCACGGTCCAGCCCTGCCCGACTTCGCCCAGGCGCTGACTGTCCTTCACCTTCACGTCGGTGAAGAATATCTCGTTGAAGCCCGAGCCGCCGGACGCCTGCTTGATCGGACGGATGTCGACGCCCGGGTCCTTCATGTCGATGTAGAACATCGTCAGGCCCTTGTGCTTGGGCACGTTGGGATCAGTGCGGGTGAGGATGATGCCGTAGTCGGAGAACTGCGCGCCGGTGGTCCAGATCTTGGAGCCGTTGATGGTCCAGGTGTCGCCGTTCTTCTCGGCGCGCGTGCGCAGATTGGCGACGTCCGAGCCGCCGGCCGGTTCGCTGAACAGCTGGCACCAGATCTCGTCGCCCTGCACGGCCGGCCAGACGAAGCGCTTCTTCGCCTCGTCATTGCCATAGGCCATCAGCGTCGGGATGCACATGCCGAGGCCGATCGCGAACGGTCCGCCATTGGCGACGTCGTATTTGGACTCTTCCTGGCCGAAGATGATGCTCTGCATCGGCGTGCCGCCGAGGCCGCCCATGCCCTTGGGCCAGGTGATGCGGGCGTAGCCGTCCTTCGCCTTGGTTTTCTGCCAGGCGCGCGAGGCCGCCATCTGGCCCGCGGCGCCGTTCTCCATGTCCTCGGCGCTGATCTCGCGCTTTACGCGCTTTTTCGCGTTGGCGTCGAGCCAAGTGCGCACTTCGGAGCGGAACTTGGCTTCCTCGGCGCTGTCTTCGAAATCCATCTTATATCTCCCATGTCGCGCGCAAGGCGCGCATTTGATTGGCGCGCTTCTGACGAAGCGCTTATGCAGCGTTGGTGAGTTCGAGTTCGGTGACGAGCTTGTCTTTCCAGGCGCGCTGCGGCCCGAGCGCGAGGCCCAGTTCCTTGGAGCGCTTGTAGTAGAAGTGGCAATCGACAGCCCACGTAAAGCCCATGCCGCCATGGGTCTGGATGTTCTCCTTCGAGGCGTAGTCGAAAGCCTGCGTCGCCGAGACGCGCGCCGAGGCGGCGGCCAGCGGCAGTTCGCGCGCGCCGGTCGAGAGCGCCCAGGCGCCGTAATAGGCGTTGGAACGCGCCAACTCGTTGCCGACATACATGTCGGCGAGCTTGTGCTTGATCGCCTGGAACGAGGCGATGGGGCGGCCGAAGGCGTAGCGGTTGAGCGCGTAATCCTTGGCCATGGCGAGGCAGACATCGGCGCCGCCGACCTGCTCGAAGGCGGTGAGGATCGCGGCGCGGTCCAGCACGCGGCCGGTGTCACTCCAGCCTTCGCCGATCTTGCCGAGCGTCTCGCACGCCGCGTTGTCGAACACGATATCGGAATGGCCGCGCGAGGCATCGAGCGTGGTGCAGGTGGTGCGCTTGACGCCGGCACCCTTGAGATCGACGAGGGCCAGTTGCAGGCCGCGTTCGCCGGGCTCGTCGCTGGCGCGCGCCAGCACGACGGCGAAGTCGGCGATGGGGCCGTCGACGACGGCGATCTTCTTGCCGTTCAGCTTGCCGCCCTTGAGCGTGGTCTTGATGTTCTTGGGCAGGACCGCGCCCGGCCCTTCGGCGCGGGCGAAGGTGCCGATGATTTCGCCGGCCGCGACCTTGGGCAAATACTTCTTCTTTTGCTCTTCGGAACCGGCGATCAGCAGCGCTTCGGCGAAGAGATAGACGGTGGAGGAGAACGGCACCGGCGCCAGCGCGCGGCCCATCTCCTCGGCGATGACGCAGAGTTCCAGATAGCCCAGGCCCAGGCCGCCGTAATTTTCCGGGATGGCCGTGCCGGTCCAGCCCATCTCGGCGATCTGCTTCCACAGGCCCGCGTCGTGATGGCCTGCGCCTTCGAACACCGCGCGCACGGTCTTGGTGGTGCATTTCTCGGACAGGAACTTGTGCGCCTGGTCCTTGAGCATTTTCTGGTCGTCGGAGAAATCGAAGTTCATCGGGCTCCCTGCCTCGTTCCGTATGTTCGTTAACCGACGATAGAACACGCAAATGGCTCAAAGCGAGTCATACGTTTTAACGCGGGTTTAATGCGCTTTTGGTAGGTTCCGCTGGGTAAACGCGGGTTCACCATGGCCAAGGCACAATTCCACAAAAATCAGCGCGTCTTCGTGAAGCCGGTCGGCACCTGGGCGCTGATCGAGCATGTGGTGCCGCATTGGGCCAAGGGTCTCGAAGAGCCGATCCGCGTGCATTACGACGTCGGGCTGGGGCGCGAATTCACCGCCGACGAATTGCAGTCGGAAGAGCCGCTGTCCAACGAAAAGAAATCCGTCGGCGAGAACTGGCGCGTCGTGCGCGCGCGCAACAAGTGGCAGCCGGCGGAAGACTGTGCCCGCCATCCCGTGCCGGGATCCTATCCGGTCGTGATCACGGGCCAGGCGGAATGGGGCGGCTGGCGCGTGCCGGGGGCCGAATACGATCTGGATCCGGCCAAGGTCGAGCGCCAGGCGCGCATGATCGCCAGCGCCCCCAAACTGGTCGCCTTCGCCAGCGGCCTGATCGACTGGGCCCGCAAATCCGGCGAGGACATGCCCAACGCGCTGGTGGAACTCGCGCACGAGGCCCAGGACGTGCTGACCGCGATCGAGGGCGACAATTGAGCACGATCATCCCATCGCGAACGTTCCCGCGCTGAACCCTTAACGATTGAATTCTATGGTCGTCTCTCGACCCCAAATTGCCGTGGGGAATTCGAGAAAGCGCGTCATGCTTGCCAATCCCAAATCCCTCAAATCCATCGCGCCCGTGAACAGTGCCCAATTCGCGCTCGACGATGCCGGCGCGATCCGTCTCTTATCCGATCGGCAAGACGCGGCGCAGATATTCCCGGCGCTGGTCGACGGTCGGATCCTGTCGGCCAGCCTGCATCCGGGCGATATCGCCTTTTTTGAGCAAACCCGGACCTGGTTCTGCGCCCAGCAGAGCGCCGAAGCGACAATTCGTCTGCGCCTCCGCGGAACCTCAGACGTATGGCAGCAAGCGCTGGCGACGTTTCGCGCCCGGCCCGGCGCCGCGGTGACCGTCCTGCTGGTACCCGACGATCTGGCGCTGGCGCTTCGCGAAGAGACCAAGATGCGCTGGATCATCGAGGGTTCGGCGCAGGGCGTCATCGCGCGCACGAACGCCGCTCTGATCTATGCCAACGAGAGCATGGCCCACTTGCTGGGTTACGGTTCGTTGGCGGAGTTGGTAAAGCTTCACCCAAGCGATATCGACAGCGCCATCCATCCCGACGACCTGCCCCGCCTGCACGCAGCCACGCAGGAGCGGATGGCGGGCCGAAGCCAAGTGTCTCAGCACAAATTCCGTCATCGCCGGAAAGACGGCCATTACACCTGGCTGGAGGCGATCTCGCGTTTTACGAATTGGAACGGAATGCCTGCCGAAACGTCCTGGGTCAACGACATCTCGGAGCGCGTTCGCGCCGAAGAAGAGTTGATCGCGAGCAAGGAGGCGGCGGAATACGCCAATCGCACGAAGAGCGAATTTCTGGCGAATATGAGCCATGAACTGCGGACGCCGCTCAACGCGATCATCGGCTTTTCCGAGTTCATGAAGAAGGAAATGGGTGGTCCCATCGGTTCGAAGAAATATGCGGAATATGTGAGCGATATCCACGACAGCGGGCAGCATCTGCTTTCGATCATCAACGACATCCTGGATCTCGCCAGACTGGAAACAGGACGCCTCGAGCTCAACGAAGCCGATATCTGTGCGTCTGCGCTGGTCGCGGCAAGCGTGGCCATGATGCGTCAGCGGGCGGAAGAGGCGGGCGTGACGCTGATCCTGGACTTGCCGCCGGATTTGCCTGCGTTGCGCGCGGACGAGCGCGCCGTAAAGCAGATACTTTTCAACTTCATTTCGAACGCCATCAAGTTCACGCCCGAGGGCGGGCAGGTGACGGTTTCGCTGGGCGAAGGACAGAACGGCAGCTTCGACCTGGTCGTGCGCGATACCGGCATCGGCATGAGTGAAAACGAGATCGTCGTCGCGCTGGCACCATTCGGGCAGGTGGATTCAAAGCTTGCGCGGAAACATCAAGGCACGGGATTGGGTTTTCCCATCTGCGAATCCCTCATGCGCCTGCACGGAGGAGTGCTGCGCATTCAAAGCGTGCCCGGCCAGGGCACCACGATGATCGCCTCTTTTCCCCGCGAGCGGGCGGTCCAGGAAACCGGCCGATCGGGATAGAATTGCGCTTGGTGTCGCGCGGAATCGCCGGAAAACGAACGCTGAATTGCGCTTTGCCGCCGTCGCACGGGCGTCTTAACCCTGTCCCCTAACCCTGTCTCACGCGCTTGTGGCGGGAACCCTTGGGCCGCTCCATACTGCCCGCGAGTGGGAAGCGGGCTTTCGTCCATGCCGGACATGCAATCGTGGGAGCAGCAGGTCGCTGCGCCGACGACACATAATGTCGAATTTCGCGGCCGTGGCCGCGAGTATTTCCGCATCTGGATCGTCAACATCGCGCTGACCCTGCTGACGCTCGGCATCTACAGCGCCTGGGCCAAGGTGCGCACGCAGCGCTATTTCTACGGCAACACCTTCGTCGCCGGTCATTCGTTCGAGTATCACGCGTCCGCCTGGCGCATCCTGCTGGGCCGCGCCATCGCGCTGGCGCTGTTCGCAGGCTATTCGCTGAGCGTCATCGTCGTGCCGGTGTCGTTCAGCCTGTGGCTACTGGTGCTGGGCGCGGCGTTGCCGTGGCTGGCCAATTCCAGCATCCGCTTTAATGCCCGCAACACTTCCTGGCGCAATGTGCGGTTCAATTTCAACGCCAGCTATTTCGAGGCCTTCATCGCCTATGTCGTATGGTCGGTGGCGGCGATCGCGCTGTTCTTCCTCATTCCTTACACGCGCCGGGTACACGACTACTTCTACGTCAACCACCACCGCTTCGGCGGGCGCGGCTTTTCGACCGAGTTCTCGGCGGGCCGCATCTACGCGATCTACCTGTTCGGCTTCATCGTCATCGTCGGTTTCCTGGTCGTCGTGCTCGGCCTGGCCGCCGGCGTCATGGTCGCCGAGACGCGGCTGCACGAATACACCAAATACCTGCAGATCCCGGGCGTCTCGCTGGACTATGGCGTGATCGTCTTCTCGCTGTTCGGCCTCGGCGCCGCCTTCGTCACGACCTTCGTCACCACCATGGTCACCAATCTGACGATCAGCAACACCAGCATCGAGGGCGGCCATCGGCTTTCCTCGCGCGCCGCCCCGCTGCGCGTCGCCTGGATCGTGCTGAGCAACACCGCGCTCACGCTGCTGACGCTGGGGCTCTATTATCCGTTCGCGCGCATCCGCCTCGCCCGCTACCGCATGGGCAAATACGCGCTGATCGCCAACGGCGATCTCGACGATTTCACCTCCGAGGCGCTCGAAACACAGAGCGCCATCGGCCAAGAGATCGCCGGCTTCTTCGATTTCGGCTTCGGGCTATGAGCATGCTGGAAGGGCGCTATTTCTATCCCAACGCAGCGCGCTTCGTGCCGGCGCGCGCCAGCGTCGTGCCCAAGCGGATCTTGCAGATCGAAGACGAGAACGGCGACGTGCTGGCACAGGTGCTGGGCCGGCAGGTGAAGATCACGGCCCGTCTCGCCTCGCTGCTGCGGCGGTTCGACCTGCCGGACGGCGGACGCTTCGAGACCGCGGACAATGACGGCGCGGACGCCCTGATCTGGGCCCTGCGCAAGCGCCGGCGCGGCCGCTTCGCCGACCGGCTGGAGCGCGCCTGGCCGATCGCAGGCCTCTCCCTGCTGATCACGCTGTTCGCCGGCTATTATTTCATGGCGCAGGCCCTTCCCGTCGCGGCCGAATGGCTGGCCAGGAAGACCTTGCCGGCGGTGGCGCACACCATGTCGGAGCAGACGCTGATGGCGCTCGACCGCTTCGCGGTCACGCCGACCAAGCTCACCGCCGCCGAACAGTTCAAGGCGACCAAGCTGTTCATGCGCGTCGCGGCGCATGCCCGTGGCGGGCCCGGCGCCTACCGGCTGGTATTCCGCGGCGGCGGACGCATGGGGCCGAACGCCTTCGCGCTGCCCGACGGGACGATCGTGATGACCGACCCGCTCTGGGCGCTGATCAAGAACGACGCCGAGATCGAGGGCGTGTTCGCCCATGAGATGAGCCATGTCGATCACGCGCACGGCTTGCAGCGGGTCTATGAGGCGTCATTGATCCCGGCGGCGCTGGCGATCTTCACCGGCGATATTTCGCAGATCAGCCAGATGGCGGCGATCCTGCCCGGCGTCATCGCGCAGTCGGCCTATTCGCGCGGCTTCGAGCAACAGGCCGACGACGACGGCGCGGCGACCCTGCGCAGCATGGGCGAGAAGCCGTCGCACATGGCGGACCTGCTGGAGCGGATGGACAAGACGATCTGCGGCAAGCAGGCCTGCCCGGCGAGCTGGATCGGCGATCATCCGCAGACCGCGGCGCGCGCCGCGCGGCTGCGCCTGGAGGATTTCGGGCCGATCGTGACCGGCGAAGACTGCCGGGCGCCGTGGCGGACGGGAATATCCCTGCATTGTTTGGGGATTGTCACGCACTAAGCGCTCTTCCAGCTGCGATGGCGCACGTTTAGAGTGCGCCACCCCAGACAAGGAAGCACCATGCGCACCGAAGAGCCGCGCGCCATCAACCTGAAAGACTATCGCGCCCCGGACTATCGCATCGGCGAGATCGCGCTGGATTTCGCGCTCGATCCTGCCGCGACGCGGGTCACGGCGACGTCGAAGGTGACGCGCACCGGCCCGGCCGGCGCGCCGTTGGCGCTGGACGGCGAAGACCTGAAACTGATTTCCGTCGCCATCGACGGGCGCATGCTGGGAGCAAGCGAATATGCGCTGACGCCGGCGACGCTGACGCTGCACAAGCCGCCGGCCGCCTTCACGCTTCAGATCGTCACGGAGATTTCGCCGCAGAACAACACGACGCTGAACGGGCTCTATACGTCGGGCGGCATGTTCTGCACGCAATGCGAGGCCGAGGGCTTCCGCCGCATCACCTTCTTCCTGGATCGCCCCGACAATCTGGCCGTCTACACGACGCGGATTGAGGCGGACAAAAAGGCCTATCCGATCCTGCTGTCGAACGGCAATCCGACGCAGCGCGGCGACCTTGGCGGCGGCAAGCACTTCGTCACCTGGAACGATCCCTTCCCCAAGCCCTGCTATCTGTTCGCGCTGGTGGCCGGCGATCTGGGCGTGCTGCGTGACAGTTTCACGACCATGTCGGGCCGCAAAGTCGCGCTTGCCATCTATTGCGAGCACGGCAACGAGACGCGCGTGACCTATGCGATGGATTCGCTCAAGCGGGCGATGAGGTGGGACGAGGAGAAATACGGCTGCGAATACGACCTCGACATCTTCATGATCGTCGCGGTCAGCGCCTTCAATTTCGGCGCCATGGAGAACAAGGGCCTCAACATCTTCAACGACAAGCTGCTGCTGGCCAGCCCCGAGACCGCCACCGACGACGACTATGCGCGCATCGAGAGCGTGGTGGCGCACGAGTATTTCCACAACTGGACCGGCGACCGGATCACCTGCCGCGACTGGTTCCAGCTGTCGCTGAAGGAAGGCCTGACGGTGTTCCGCGACCAGATGTTCTCGGCGGACATGCGCTCCGAGGGCGTCAAGCGCATCGAGGACGTGCGCGCGCTGCGCATGCGGCAATTCGTCGAGGATGCCGGACCGCTGGCCCATGCGGTGCAGCCGCAGAGCTACATCACCATCGACAATTTCTACACCGCGACGATCTACGAGAAGGGCTCGGAAGTCATCCGCATGCTGCAGACGCTGGTCGGCAAGGAGGGCTATCGCAAGGCGACCGATCTCTACTTCCAGCGCCATGACGGACAGGCGGCGACGGTCGAGGACTGGGTGACGTGCTTCGAGGACGCCTGCGGGCGCGACCTGAAACAATTCCGCCGCTGGTATCAACAGGCCGGCACGCCGACCGTGGCGATGAAGGGCACCTATGACGCGGCCAAGAAGACCTTCGCGCTGACGCTGACGCAGAGCCTTAGCCCCACGCCGGGCCAGCCGGACAAGCAGCCGATGGTGGTGCCGGTGCGGCTGGGCTTCATCGGTCAGAACGGCAATCCGATGCCGCTGACGCTGGCCGGCGAGACGGCGACGGGGCCGGACGAGCGCGTCGTCGAGCTGACGGCGGCCGAAGCAACCTTTCACTTCATCGACGTGGCGCAAAAACCGCTGGTGTCGCTGGGCCGGCATTTCTCGGCACCAGCCAATTTCGTCACCGGCTTCTCCGCCGACGAACTCGCCTTCCAGATGAAATCGGACTCCGACGATTTCAACCGCTGGGAAGCGGCGCAGAAGCTGTCGGCGAACATCCTGATCGAAGCGGCGCGCAACGGCGGCAAGCTGTCGGGCGAAGAACCCTATGTCGAAGCCATCGGCGCGGTGCTGAAAGAGGCCGAGAAGGATCCGGCTTATGCCGCGTTCATGATGCTGCCGCCGGTCGACACCGAACTGGCGCAGGCCATGACGACGCCCGATCCCGACGGCATCTTCCTGGGCCGCGTGGCGCTGATCCGTGCCGTGGCGGCGGCGCATGGGCCGCGCATCAAGGCGCTGTACGAGACGATGGCGACGCCGGGTGCGTTCGATCCGGGCGCGGGGCCGGCGGGGCGCCGCGCGCTGCGCAATGCCTGCCTGCGCTACTTGACGGCGGCGGACGACGAGGCGGCGGCGGCCTTGGCCGATATGCATTACCGCGCGGCGAGCAACATGACCGACAGCATCGCGGGCCTGGCGGCGCTGACGCGGATGGAGTCGCCGCGGCGGGCCTCTGCCTTCGCACATTTCCACGACCGGTTCAAAAACAATCCGCTGGTGCTGGACAAGTGGATGAGCCTGCAGGCGGGTTCGTGCCTGCCCGGCACGGCGTCGGCGGTGCGGGAACTGATGCACACGCCGGTCTTCGACATCAAGAATCCCAACCGCGTGCGCTCGCTGGTGGGCGCGTTCTCGGGCAATCACCTGCGCTTCCATGCGGCAGACGGATCGGGCTACGCCCTGGTCGGCCGAGTCATCGCGACGCTGGACAAGATCAATCCGCAGGTCGCGGCCCGGATGGCCGGCGCCTTCGAGGCCTGGCGGCGCTACGATCCGGCGCGGCAGGGCCTGATGCGCGGCGAACTCGAGACGCTGACCAGGCTGGACGGTCTGTCGGCGAACCTGTTCGAGGTCGCGACCAAGATGCTCGAGTAACCTTTCATTAACCTTCGTGACACCGACTCCGCGATTCGCATAATCGGACAAGGGCGAATCACTTGCCCTATTGATTGGCGCGCAATTTGCGGGTGAACCAGAAGTAGGTTCACCCGATCGCGCTTGTTGGGGTTGATGCGTTTCATGGCGCAGCGTGGCGCAGCCGTGAGCATGGGGATGACCGCAGGCGCGGTGCGCCTTGCGACGCGCAATATCCGCTTCACGGTGCTGGCCTGCGTGGTGCTGATCTGCGGCTGTTTCGCCGCGGCGGCGGCCTTGCAGATGCGCAACGACCGCGTGCACGCGCTGGCCCAGGCGCAATATTTCGAGGCGCGGCGCGCCGCAGACGTGGCGGCGGCGGCGGCCGTCACGCTGGACCGCATCGCGGCCATCGGCCGGGACTTCGCCGACGGCAAGCCCGTCGACGGCACGGTCGACGGCGTCAGCAACATCACGGTGTTCGACAATACCGGCCTGGCGCTGACCACGCTGGACAGCGTGAACAACCCGTCACTGCCGCTCGACGCGATCACAAGCGGCAAACCCGGCGTGTACGCGCCGGGGACGCTGACCTTTCCCTATGGGGCGCGGATCGTCGCGGTGGCGTTCGATCCGCATGTGCTGGTGCCGGAGCGGATGCTGGCGCGCGCGGCGCTTCAGCTGACGAGCGGCGTGGTCCTGCTGCAGGATTCGGACTGGTCGGGCAAGGGCGGCACGACCCAAGTGGCGGGATGGCCGGTGTCGGTGCGCACCTCGGTCGACGAGGACGCAGCGCTGTCGGCGTGGACCGGCTCGCTGCCGCTGTATCTGTTCGTCATCCTGGGACCGTCGCTGGTCGGCGCGGGCCTGGCAGCGGTGTTCGTGCGCGAGTTCGAGCGGCGGGCGCGGGCGTCGGAAGCGATCCGCACCCTGCGTTCGATGCGTCCGGTCGAGGCCAGACTGCTGGTGCGCCTGGCCGAAGCCGAGCGCCGCGCGGTCGAGGACGCCCGGGCCAAGTCCGAATTCATCGCCCATATGAGCCACGAATTGCGCACGCCGCTGAACGCGATCATCGGCTTCTCCGAGGTGATCGAGCGCGGCTTCTACGGCGCGGTGGGCCACGCGAAATATGTCGAGTACGCGCACGACATCAACGAAGCGGGGCGCAACCTGCACAACAAGATCGGCGACATATTGGAGTTCGCCAATGTCGAAGCCGGGCGCTATCCGCTTTCGCCGGCGCGCATCGACGTCTGCGCCATCGCGGCGGAGTGCGTGGACGAGCATACCGGCCGCGCCTTCTCGCGCCGCATCGCCCTGGAGCTCGGCTTTGCGCAAGGCCCCGAGGCGGTCGCCGACCGGCTGGCCGTCGCCCGCATCCTCATCAGCCTGATCACCAACGCGCTTGCCTATACCCAGGAGGGCGGCCTGGTGCGCGTCGATGTGCTCGAAGAGGAAGCGGCCATCGTGGTGCGCGTCATCGACAATGGGCACGGTTTCACACGCGCCGAAGTCGCCAAGGCGGGCACGCCGTTCCGCCGCTTCGACCGGCCGGGCGCCGCGACCGGCGCCGGCATGGGGCTCGCCATCGCCATGTCGCTCGCCCGCCGCATGGGCGGCGCGATAAGGCTGGACGGCACGCCGGGCGGCGGCAGCGTGGCGGAGCTGCGGCTACCGAAGGCATAAGCGCTTAACCACTTGTTAACCCAAGTTAACGACGATTCACCAACTGCTTCGTGCGAGGGGAAGTGGCGCTTGAGCCGCGAGGATTGAAACTGCGTGCCGCCGTCCTGGCGGCCGCCTTCCTGTGCGCCGGCGGCGCCCGAGCGCAGGATGCGCCGCCGCCGGCCGACACTTCGGCCCTGACAATTCTGGCGCGCGGTCCGAACGCGGAATTCCGGATTCTCGGCGTGTCGCTGAAATCGGTGCGCGCCGACGACGCGCAGAACACGGTCGCCTTCGATTTCAACGGACCGGTGAGCGACGAAGCCTTCGCGCGATTGCAGGACGAACTGCCCGACTGGATCGAGATGGCCTATGCCGGCTACGACAACGCCGTCATCCGCGCCAAGCGGCCGGTGACGTTCATGACCAAGGCCGAGCCGGACGGATTTTCGCTGCGCATGGTGCCGCGCGACGGCGGCCCCGGCGCAGCCCCGGTCGGGCTGCGCGGCGATGACGGACCGACGTCGTCCCGTCCGCCGCAGGCGAACGCGCATGAATGGCGGATGGTGCAGACCTATTTCGCGCGCGAAGCGGCGGAGCGGCCCTTCGATGCGATGATCCGCGGCGGCTACGATGCGTTCCGCAACGGCGGCGCCGACATCGTCACCGTTACCGCCGACTGGCGGCACAGCAAGGGCACGACGCTGATGTCGAGCAGCGCGCATGCCGAAGTAGAAATGTGGGGCGGCGTCCACCTGCTCGCCGATGTGCGCGATGTCGTGGTCAACGCCAAATCGGTGCGCCAGCCCAATCTGCTGTTCGCGCCGCTCAATCACAACGAGTTGTCCTATGCGCTGGGTGCCGGCATTCCCGTCGGCGATGCGATGGCCACCGCCGAAGTGCTGTATGGCCGATCGGGCGTCGGCGGCCGGCTGGGCCTGAGCGGCACCTTCGAAGATTGGCGCGTCGGCATGCGGGTGGCCTATCACGAGCCCTACAACGACACGGCCGAGGCGGTGTCGCTGCGCGGCGAGCGCGACACTTCCGCCATCTTCGCCGCCGGACAGATTTTCGACGGGCTGTGGTTCGCCGCCGAAGGCCGCGCGACGCGCTATGGCGCGCATAGCGACTCCGATTTCGCGAGCACCGCCGGCTTCCACGCCGGACTGCGCTACGATTTCGGCGGCTGGCCGCTGAGCCTGAGCTATGACGCGGACGGCGAATATGTCCTGCAGTCGCACAAATATATCGGCGCGCCGCCGACGCCGTTCGTGCCGCTGTCGATCGCCAATCGCGAGGTGCATCAATTCGGTGGCGCCTTCAGCGACCGCTGGGACGATGGCTTTTGGTACGACCTGTATGGCGGCTTCGCCATCGACCGCTACGGCAAGGACGGGCCTTATGGCGGGCTGGCGTTGCGCTTCACGCCGGGACCCGGCTTCGATATCGCGCTCAACAGCCGCTATTCGACGGTCGCGGACCGCGAGGGCGAACAGGGCAATGTGCTGACAGCGGGGTTGACGCTGACCTATGCCTGGGGCGACGACGGCGCCCCGATCATGCACGGCGGCCCGGGGATTTTATAGATACCAGTCGTACTCGGCCGGCGAGAGAATCCTGGCGAAGCGCTGTGCTTCCAGCCGCTTGGTCTCGCCGTAGAGTGCCGTGGTTTCCGCGCCCAGATAGGACGCCAGGAGCGCCGCGGTCTTCAGCCGCGCCAGCGCGCCGTCGAGCGCGAACGGCAGCGCCAGATCCGGCTCGCGCGAGACGTTGCCGACGGCGGCGGGGCCCGGATCGAGCTTGCCGGTCAAGCCGTGATGCAGGCCGGCCAGGACCGCGGCCAGGGCAAAATAGGGATTGGCGTCGGCGCCGGCAACGCGATGCTCGACGCGGCGCGCATCCCCTGGGCTGACCGGAACGCGCAAGCCGGCAGAGCGGTTGTTGAAGCCCCAGCGCCGGTTGACCGGCGCGAACATGTCTGGCTCGAAGCGGCGATAGGAATTGAGCGACGGCGCGAACAGCGCCATGGAGTCCGGCATCAGCGCCTGCAATCCGCCGATGGCGTGGCGCAGCGCGTCCGAGCCTTCCGGCGAGCCGTCGTCGAAGATGTTGCGCCCCGAGGCGTCGAGGATGCTGGCGTGGATGTGCAGGCCGCTGCCGATGCGATGGGGATAGGGCTTGGCCATGAAGGTGGCGTCGAAGCCGGCGGTGCGGGCGGCGCACCTGACGATCTGTTTGAGGAAGACCGCATGGTCGGCGGCGCGGCGGGCGTCGGCCTGGTGATGCAGATTGATCTCGAACTGGCCCGGCGCGTATTCGGAACTGGCGGCGCCGAGCGGCACGTTCTGGACTTTCGCCGCTTCGTTGAGCGCGGCGTGGAAGGCGCGATAGCGGTCGAGATCGTCGATCGAATAGACGGCGTTGTCGCGCTCGCGCGTGCCGTTGCGCGGATTGAGCGGCGGCAGCGGCGCGCCGCCAGCGTCGCGGGTGCGGTCGATGAGATAGAATTCCAGCTCCAGCGCGACGACCGGGGTCAGGCGCAATTCGGCGAAGCGTTCGAGGACATGCTCCAGCGCGGCGCGCGGCTCGCCGGCGGTCGGCGCGCCGTCCTCGTCCCGCATGGTGGTTAGCATCTGCAGGCGCGGCGGACCTTCGCCCCAGACGCGTGAGATGCTGCCGGGGACGGGCCAAGCCGTACCGTCCGGATCGCCGTCGCCGAAGCCGCGGCCGAACGGGTTCACCATCTCGCCCTTGACGTCCATCAGATAGACCGAGCGCGGCAACTGCATGCCGGTCTCGAACAGGCGCGGCGCGTCGGCGATGGGCAGGCGCTTGCCGCGCATGGTGCCGCTAATGTCGACGATTACGGCATCGACGCATTCGACGTTCGCACCCGCCAGCGCCTCGAATTCGGCGCGCGCGGCGGCAACGAAAGCGGGAGCCGCGAAGCTCGGGATGGGCGATGCCTTGTTCATGGACGCATCATAGGCCCTGGGAAACGATCCTACAAAGTGAACGCGCGCCCTGCGCGAACGATTGCGCCAAACGCGCTTGCCCCCTAGTTTTCCATCCTTAAGCGCGCGGAGGGGACAATGAAATTGCCTTTGAGGATATCTCTCCTGAGATGGGCGGCGGTGACCGCGGTTTCGCTGCTCGCCGCGGCTTGCGGCCAGCACGACTCGAAGTCGGCGTCCAAACCGGTGTCGCTGTTCCAGTGGGAGGATTACATGGATCCTCCCTTCCTCGCCGACTATGTGAAGACCTACAACGAAAAGCCGAGCATCACGATCTTCGCCGACGAGGACGAGGCATTCGCCAAGATGCGCGCCGGGTACAGGCCCGACGTCATGGGGCCCTGCTACTATGAATTTCCGCGCTGGCAGGAGGCGGGGCTGATCCAGCCCATCGACACCACCAAGCTGAAGAACTGGAACAAGATCTCGCCGACTTTGCGCAACCTGCCGGGCATTTCCGCGGGTCCGAACAAGGTGTGGTTCGTGCCGCATTATTGGGGCAACACCTCGATCACCTTCCGCACCGATTTGGCGCCGGAATATGTCCAGTCGCAAAGCTGGAACATCCTGTTCGATCCCAAATACAAGGGCCGCGTCTCGGTGCTGGACGGCGTCGACGACACCGTGCCGTTCATCGCCCACATGATCGGCGTCGATGCCTACAACATGACGCCGGCGCAGTACGAGCTGGTGAAGGCCAAGCTGCGCGAGGTCATCAAGCAAAGCCGCGTCGTCTCCGCCGACGACACGACGCTGACGCAGGGCCTGGCGTCCGGCGAGATCGTGGCGGCGATGTCGTGGCGCATCGTCTATGCGACGCTGCACAAGGAAGGCAAGCCGGTCGCTTACATGAACCCGCCGGGCGGCATCTTCACCTATGTCTGCGGCCTCGTCATGCACAAGGATCCGTCCGACGAAGCCAAGGCGCTGGCGCTGATCGACTCGTCGCTGGCCGACGGCGCGGCCACCTACACGATCGAACATATCGGCGACGAACCGGCCAACGAAGACGCGCTGAAAATGGTCGACAATGCGACGTTCGCGAATCTGGGCCTGACGCGCGACGTGGAGACGTTCCTCAAGAGCGGCATTTTCCAACGCCGGCTGAAGAACAAGGACCGCATCGTCAACGATTGGACGGAGATACGCGCAGGGCTGTGAGGCTCATCGCGTCCTCGGCCGGAACATGCGGAACAGCCAGGAGCGGTTGCGCTTGCGGACCTTCTCGACGATGGCCTGGCGCTCGGCCGGGGTGAGCACGGCGAGGCTCTGGCCCAGCATGCCGACGGATTCGGTCTCGAGCGCCGTATCCGCGGCGGTCACGCCGTCCAGCGCGGCGGCCAGCTTTGCCGGCGTGTAATCGGGCGCGGCAAGCGCTTCGAAGACCTGGCGGCGTGCGTGGACGGAATTGCGGCGCAACTCGCTGATCTTCGCGGTGTGCGCGTCGATGATCTTCTGGATGTCGGCGCGTGTGTCCGGCAGCGCCGCCATCAGCGAGCGCGGCGCCAGGACGCCGCCCGAGCCGATCTCGGTGTCGCGATGCAGGGCCCGGATCAGCACCGCGGCGATGACCGGCAGCAGCGCGATGTTGAGGCACAGCGAAACGATCAGGAGCCAGCTGACGCGGCGCTTGGGTGCAACGGGCTGGTCCATCTCAGATTCCCTGGCCGGCATCGACGTCGGGCGAGGCGTCGAGCGCAAAGACGCTAGCGCCCGCATCGTCCGTTTGCGGAATATCGAACGGCGCGAAGGCGGCGATGCCCGTACCGATCAGAAAAGCCAGCGCAAAGGCGCCGGCCGGGGCCCAAACGGGCGCGCCGGGCCAGACCGCGTCGGCAGCACGGCGCAGGGCCTTGGCGAACGTCCAGCGCGCCTGAACAGCATCAATATTGGCGTGCCTCCGCACGCGATCGAATTCCGCCAAGATGCGGCGCTCCAGCGCGGCCGGTACCGCAGGCGCGGGCACCGCGGCCAGCAGGCGGTCGAGCCGCGCCGCGTCGTCCTCCATGTTGCCATCGTCAGTCATGCTCAAGCCCCTCGTCCTTCAGATGTTCAAGCCGTCCGCGAAGCGTGCGGCGCCCCCGCGCCAGCAGCGATTCCAATGCTTCAACGCTGATGCCCAAAATCTCCGCCGCTTCAATATTGCCGCAGCCTTGATAATGGCAAAGCTGGATGGCGGCGCGCTGGCGCTCCGGCAGGGCGGCCAGCGCGGCCTCGATCTGCACGGTCAGGGCGGCGTTCTGCAGGCCGGCGTCGGGACCGGGGGCCGGATCGGCGACCTCGGCGGCCTCTTCCAGCCGGCCGGTCGGACGGCGGCGCAGCCGGTCGTAGCACTTGTTCAAGGTGACCCGATAAAGCCAGGTGCCGAATTTGGCGCGGCCAGGCTCCCAGCGCGCGGCATGGGTCCACAGCTGAATGAAGGCGTCCTGCACGGCGTCGTCGGCCTCGGACGGATCGGGCAGCATGCGGCGGGCCAGCGCCAGCATCTTGGGTAGATGACGCGCCATCAGTTCCGCCGCCGCGGCGCGGTCGCCCCGGCCCACGCGCAAAACCAGATCGGCATCCGGATCCATCATCATTCCGGGGCCGACTGTCGCCAACGCATGCGGACAATTCAACGCTTGGGGAGGCGTTTTCCGTCGGCGACAGCCTTGGCGGTGCGTCTGAGGATGGTCTTGTGCTGGGCGGCGGTCATCGCCGGCAGGCGTTCGAAAGCCTCGCCGAGGCCGATGTCGGCATAGAGTTCGCCCTCGCCATGCTCGTGGAAGTGCAGGAAACCGCGGCCGCGCAGATAGAAGCAGCCGCGCGATTTCTCCTTCAGCTCGACGTGGCCGCGCAGTTGTCTGAGCAGTGGCTCGATCCGGTCCAGCGCTTTGGGGCCAGCGTGCTTCATGGCGGAATTGAATCGGGCGGGGCCAGGAAAGGCAAGTCGACGACGCTCGCTGCCGTCACGGTCGGCAGCAGCACATCGCGCGCGGCGGGCAATGTCAGCGTCAGGCGCGTGCCGGCAGCGGCGTGCGCCTCGTCGAGCTGCGCCAGCGCGATGGCGCGGCGCAGGAGGGGGGAATAGAGCGAGCTCAGCGTGCGGCCGACGACGGCGCCGTTGGCGAGAACCGGCGTGAACGGCGCGGGTACCGAACTATCGAGCGCCAGGCCGACAAGCCGGCGGTTTGGACGCGCGGCCATCGCGGCGCTGCGGCCATTGAAGCCGAGATGCTCGGCGTCGATCAGCGCGGCGAGACGGAGTTCGCCGGCGAGCGGTTCGGCGACGTCGGCGGCGATCGCACCGTCATAGTCACGCCCCGGTCGCGGCACGCCGGCTTCGAGATCGAGCGTGTCCATGGCGATTTGACCCGCAGGCAGGTTCGCAAAGGCCTCGCCGGCGCGCGCGACACGATCCCAGAGCAGCGTCGCATCTTCGGACTTGCACCAAAGCTCGTAGCCGCCCTGCTCGCCGAAGCGCGACAGCGTGACTTCCAGATTACGCCAGAGGAATTTGCGCAAGGCCAACGGCTCCAGCGCGGCGTCGAGACCGAGCGCGGCGACGAGCTTGCCGGCATAGGGACCGATGAGGGCGAGGCCGGCCTCCTCCTCGGTCACGTCGCGCGCGGTGACGCCGAACAAGGCGGCGGCGGACGATATCCAGGCGGCGTCTTCGGCCGCCGCGACGAGCTGGAACGACTGGCGGCCATGGCGCGCCACCACGCCGGCGCCGCGCACACCGCCGCCGTCGCTGAGCCACAGCGCCTTCAGCGCCTGGCCGGGGTTGAGTGCGGCGGCATCGCGGGTGAAGAGACGCTGGACGAGTTCGCGGGTGCGCGCGCCTTCCAGCATGACGCGCCAGCGCCAGGAGATGTCCGCCATGACGACGCCGAAGCGCGCCGCGGTGGCTTCGGCCGCGGGCTCGCCGAATTGCGCGGGCAGCGTGAAGCGGTTGCGCATGGTCCACAGATTGTCGCGGTTGGCCTCGGCGGTGCGGGCGTGGAACGGCGTGGCGCGGATCATCGCGCGCCTCCCTTGCGATGCAGCAAGACGGCCAGGCGCGCCGCCTGCCGCGCGGCGCGACCGGAGATGGCATCGGCGGGCTCGGCAGCGTCGCCGCAGAGCAGCAGCCCTGGAATCGGTGTTTCAATGCGCTCGGCGGCGCCCGACAGAAGGCGCGCGACGGATGGCGCGGCGGCGAGCGGCGGCAGCACGTCGCAACTGGCGGCCGCGAAGCCGGGAATGTGGCGCTCGATCATCGCGCCGACGGTACGTGCCAGCGCGTCGCGGTCGAAGGCGTCGCCCAGCGGAACGGGCCAGACGCTGACGGACAGAAGAAGGCGGCTCGACAACTGCTCGGCGGCGGCTTGCGGCGGCGGCAGGATCAGCTCCAACACCGGCTCGCGCGGCATCTGCCCGAGGCGCGCGGCGGTGTAGGCGATTTCGTAGGTCTCCAGCCGCTCGGCGATGACGACGCGCTTGTTCGCCAAGCCGCCGCCGAAATCGGGAAGCCGGTTGAGGCCGAAGACCAGCGTGGCGCAGCCCGTCCGCGGCGAGGGCCGGCGCAGCGCCTGCGCTGCGCCGAGACCGATTCGCGCGGTCGGCGCCAGGCCTTCCAGCGTGCGGCGGCGCGACAGGGTGGAGAGGATCAGCGGCGCCGCGATCTGCTCGCCGGCAGCGAGCTCGACGCCGGCGAGGCGGTCGTCCGCGACGGTCAGCCGCGAAACGGTGGCGCCGGGGCGCAGCGTGGCGCCGGCGGCCTCGGCGGCCTGCGACAAGGCCGCCACCAACCCGCCCACGCCGCCACGCGGCACCGCGACGGCGCCCTGCAGGCCGCACATCTCCTGTGCCGCGCTCCACAGCAGCGCGAGCGCAGAGCCGGGCTCGGAGGGCGAGAAGCCGCACGCGGCGGCGGCGAAGGCGAGCGCGGCCTTGAGCGCGTCGGACTCGAAGCGGGCGGCGAGGAAACAGGCGGCGCTGGTGACGGTGAGGCGATCCAGCAAGTCGTGCTGCGCGGGCTTGAGCCGCGCCGCGGTTTCGGCGGCGGGCGCGCCCTCCCACCAGGTGCGGCGCAGGGCGCGGGCGAGCGTGGCGAACTCGCGCTGGAACGCGGCGAAGGCGGCGACGTCCACCGGCGACAGCGCCGCGAGACTGCGCGCCGTGGCGTGGCGGTCGCGGCTGAGGACGGTGAGCTGTCCGCCGGAGCGCGGCACGGCGAGCGCCAGATCGCGGCTCGAGAATTTCAGGCCGTGCCGAGCGAGCCCGAGCTCCTTGACCAGGCGCGGATCGAGCGCGCGCAGGGCCGGTTCGCCAGCGGGGCCGCTGAGCGTCGTAGCCTGTTCGAGCAGCACGGCGCGCAAGCCGGCCTTGGCCAGCAGCGACACGGCGGCAAGGCCGCTGACGCCGCCGCCGATCACCGCCGCGTCGTAGCGCTCGCTCATTTGAGGCGGCCGGCGCGCAGATCGGCGATGAGCGCCTCGGCCGCGATGGCGCCGGCGGCGCAGGTCGCGAGCGGCGCGGCGGCGGATGACGGACCGGCGAGATAGAGGCCCTCGACCGGCGTATAGGGGCCTGGCCGCGCGAAGCCGGGGCGGAAGGCGAACATCTGGTCGGGCGCGATCTCGCCGCCCTGCAAGTCGCCGGCGGTGGCGCCGAGCAAGGCTTCGATATCCGGCGGCGCGATCAGCTCGACCGCGACGATGGAGGCGGCGAGGCCGGGAAAGACCTGCTCGATGGCGGCGAGCGCGCGGGCGGTGAGCAGATCGCGCTTCTCATGCGTCCAGACGCCGTCGAACAGGGTGTGCGGCACACAGCCGATCGTGACGGTCATCACAGCGGCGCCGATGGGCGCGAGGCCGGGATCGACGGAAGATTCGAAGCGCAGCGTTAGCGGCAGATGCTCCGCCAGCACGCCGCCGCGCCAGGCGGCATGGGCTTCGACCATGCGGCGCAAATCCGGCATGACCTGGAGGGGCCGGCGCAACAGATCGGCCGGCGCGTTCTTCGCCTGAGGCTGCGCGCCCAGCGCGACCAGCAGATACGCGCCGGCACCGGCGATACGGAAATTGCCGATCTGCTTGACCACCGGCGGCGGCAGCTCGCTCCAGGCGAAGAGCGAGAGGAAGGTCCGCTTCAGGTCGAGGGTGGAGATGATCGCGCGGGCGGCGATCTGCGTCCCGTCGGCGAGGGTCAGCGAGGCGGCACGGCCGCTCTGGCATTTGATTTCGCTGACCTCGAGGCCGCAGGCGAGTTCGGCGCCCGCTGCCCGCGCCGAGGCGGCGAGCGCCGCGCCGAGGCCGCCAAGGCCGCCGCGCCAGACACCGGCGCCGCCAGGCGCCAGCAGGTGCAGCGCGCTGCCGGCGGCGAGCGGATCGGCGGCGCGGCCTTCAAGCGCGCAAGCGGCGAGAAGCTCGGCCTGGCCTTCTTCCTGGCCGTCCAGCACCTCGACCAGGGCGCGATGCGTCCAGCTCTCGGCCGGCCAGGCGGCGCGGACTCGTCGGGCGAACGGGTTCCAGCGCGGCACGGGCGCAGGCAGCCGCGCATGGGCGAGCGCGGCGGCGCGGCGGCGCTCGGCTTCGGCCAGAAGTGGCGTGGGAGCGGAGGTGACGATCCGGTCCGGCCACAGCGCCGCGGCGGGAGCGGTGGGCGCGAGCAACGCGCCGTGGCGCGCCAGGTCGAGCGCCCAGAACAACGGATCGGGAATCGGCGCCGCCGCGAAGGGCGAGGCGAAATAGCCCGGATGAAACTGGCGCGTGACGAGGCGGCCGCCGGGCTCGCCATGGCGCTCGAGCACCATGACGCGAAGGCCGGCGCGGGCAAGCAGCGCCGCCGCGGCCAATCCGTCCGCGCCCGCGCCGATGATCGCGGCGTCGTACCGCTCCGCCACACTTTCACTCCAGCACATGTCCGCCCGCGACGGTTCGCGGGTTAACGCATGCTAACTAAAGAAACAGGACAGTATCGGGGCAAAGGCAAAGGGCGGAAACAGCCTATCCGGCTATTTCCGCCCTTTGGTTAATTCGGGGCCTTGAGACGGAGACGCTTTTGACTGGCGCGCAATTTACGGGTGAACCAAGGGGTTCACCCGATTGCGCTTATAGAACGCCGCGCTTGTGCTCACCGATGACAATGCGGCCCGGATTGAAGGCCGCCTTGAACACGCCGAGCGCCTTGCGGGGCTCGGCGTCGCCGCACATGAACACATCGAACGCCGCATAGCCTTTTTCGGGCCAAGTGTGGACGCTGATGTGGCTTTCGGCCAGGACGGCAACGCCTGAGATGCCGCCGCCTTCCGAAAACGTGTGCAAGTGGATGTGCAGGAGCGTGGCGCCTGCAGCCTTCACCGCGTCGATCAACGCCGTTTCGATCAGGTCGCGGTCGGCAAGACCTTCCGCTTCCCACAGGTCGATGATCAGGTGACTGCCCGCATAGGTCAGACCGTTGCGGGTGATGAAGTGGTCCTTGTGGTCGTCGTTGGTCGGTTGAGCAACGACGGTAGGAACGGTCCTCGCCGAAGTACGGACGCGAGGCGTCCTTGCTTCTTTGGTCGCCGCAACAAGTTCGAGTCTAGCCATTTCGGGCACCTACCCTGTTAGAGTTGACACCTGCGCCTTGGCCTTACGGACTTCCGGACGCGTCTCAAGAAGAAAGCGGCGGACGGAAGGCCGCCTCGCCGCTTTGCCGCCTCGCGGCGACAAGTCGGAATATATGTATGTCGGCCCCTCATGCAAGAAAATTTGTGCCCGGCGCGTTAATTTTTTGCTGACGTGTCTTTGCGACGCCTCGCGACGAACGCCGGCAAGCTCTCTCTCGACTCCGTTTCCAACGCGCCTTAGAAGGCGCTCGCCGTCCTGTCTTCGCCGTCACAATTCTTCCGGAGCCGAGCATGAACAGCAGTTTCAAGGAGCGTCTTCACAAAGGTTACGCCCAGTCGATGGAGCTTCTCGGCAAGCCGATTGTCGAGGAAAAGAGCCAGTTTCAGCGCATCAAGATCTTCGACAGCGTCGCCAACGGGCGCGTCATGGTGCTGGACGATATCGTACAGATCACCACGCGCGACGAGAGCGCCTACGCCGAAATGCTGACCCATTTGCCGCTGTTCGAGCACGGCAAGGCCAAGCGCGTTATGATCGTGGGCGGCGGCGACCTCTCCATCGCCGACGAAGCCCTCAAGCACAAATCTGTGGGCGAAGTGGTCCTGGTCGACATCGACGGGCGGGTGGTGGAGCTCTGCCGGGAACATTTTTCGCAGATCAACGCCAAGGCGTTCAAGGACAAGCGGCTGAAAATCGAGATCGCGGATGCCTTCGAATATCTCGGAAGGCCTGAAAACAAAGGCCGTTTCGATCTCATCGTGGCCGACCGGCCAGATCCGGTCGGCCCCGGCAAGGCGCTGTTCGGCGAGACCTTCTACGACCGCGTGCGCAATGCCTTGCGGCCAGCCGGCTTTGCCACCTTCCAGACCGGCGTGCCGTTCTACCAGCCTTGGGAGATCACCGAGGCGCTCGAGGAACTCGCTGAATTCTTCCCGCAGTCGGGGCTCTACCTGACCGTCGTGCCGAGCTATATCGGCGGCTTCATGGCGCTCTCCTGGGCCGGCAAGGGCAAGAAGCTCGGCACGCCGGCCGGCATCCGCAAGGCAGCGGCCGCGTTCAGGAAATCACGGATCAAGACCGACTATTACAATGCCGAAACCCATGCGGCATCGTTCGCGTTGCCGCAATGGATCAAGCGGCTGGTGCCGTAGAGGTGGCGCTGCCTTCCCCGGAGGCGCGCGAGGCGGCGTTGTACGAGCGCCTGCGCGCGCTCGGCATCGGCTGGAAGACCTATGAACACGCGCCGGTGTTCACGGTGGAGGAAGCCGCCGCCCTCTATGACAGCCAGCCGGGCGGGCACACCAAGAACCTGTTCCTGAAAGACAAGAAGGACGGGCTGTGGCTGGTGGTGGCGCGCGATACGCTGCGCATCGACCTGAACGAGCTGGCAAAGGTGCTGGGCGCCCCGCGCTTCTCCTTCGGCGCGGCGGAGCTTTTGATCGCGACACTGGGGATCGAGCCGGGTTCGGTGACGCCGTTCGCGCTGCTGAACGACATGAGCGGTGCCGTGCGCCTGGTGCTGGACGAAGGCATGCTGGCGCTGGGGACGCTGAATTTTCACCCGCTGCGCAACGACCGCACCACGGCGATCGCGGCGGACGATCTGATCAAATTCGCCCGCGCCTGCGGACATGCGCCGATCATCACGGCGCTGCCGGAGCGAAAATAACCTCTCCCGCTCGCGCGGGAGAGGTAAGCGATGCCTAGTTCAAATGCCCTGTCAGCTGGACGCCGATGACACGGGGGTCGCCGACGAAGCCGGTGAGATTGTTGAAGTCGATGCCGCCTTGCAGATTGGCCTGATCGGTCAGGTTGCGGGCGTAGAGAGCGACTTCCCAGATCTTGCTGGCCGGGACATAGCCGATGCGCAGGCCGCCTTCATAATTGCCATTGGTGTGATACTCCTTCGACTTGTAGAGGAAGAAGTTCGTGTAGCCCTGCAGATACCAGTCGGTGAAGGCGTAGATTTCGCCTCCGCTCGCCAACGGCCAAGTGTACTTCGCCGTGACCGTGGCAACATATTCCGGCGCCTCCGGGAACGGGTTGCCGTTGATCGAGGCGCCGCCGGTGGCGACGGTGTACGGATTGGTCGGAGTGCACAGCAGCGAGGCCAGCGGCGTGCCCGGCGTCGCGCCGCACGGCGCGACCTGCAGCGCCCCGTCGTGAATTTCGGTGTGGTTCCAGCTGAAGCCCGCGGTGAGGAACAAATTGTCCGTCGCCGCGAATTGGCCATCGGCCTCCAGGCCGTAGCCGACGCCGCCATGGGCGTTGAGCAGGATCACAGAGTTGCCGACGCCGCCGATGGCGGAGAATTGCGGGTGCGCCAGATAGTAGTAGAAGCCGTCGAAGTTCAGACGGATCCTGTCGTCGTCGAGCAAGGTCTTGATGCCGCCCTCATAGGAGGTGACGGTCTCCGACCGCGCGGTCGAGTAGGGACTGCCGAAGGCGAGATTGCGGCCCTGGATCGACGGCGCCCGGAAGCCGGTCGCGACGCGGGCATACAGATGGATGTTGTCGTTCACGGCATAGGCGCCGCTGACGTCCCAGCTGACATTGCTGCCTCTCAGTTTCACCGGCGTCACGATCGGCGCGATCAGCGGGCCGTTCGCCGTCAGGGCCTTGGTGTCTGCGGTGAAGCGCACGCCGGCCGTCAGCTTGAACGCGTCGGTCAGGGCATAGCTGGCCTGGCCGAACGCCGCCCAGGAGGTGTTGGACTGACGCACGAAGGTCGGCGGCACGAAGAAGGGATTGGTCTGGTCTTCATATTTGGTGTCGAAATAGAAGCCGCCGACCTGCCAGAACAGCCGGCTGGCCGTATCGGCGCTCGCCAGATGCAGTTCCTGGGTGAACTGGCGCAGGTAGTCCAGGCCGTCCTGGGTGTCCGAGTTGAATGGTATGAAGCCGGGTCCAAAGGGCGGCGCGAAAGATGCGCCGAAGCCGCCGTCGATGTCGCCGCGGCTGAAGCCATGGGTCGATTCATAGCCGCTGATCGACGTCAGCTTCATGCCGTGGGCGTCGTATTCGATCTGGGCGCTGGCGCCGACGCCGTCATAGCTCTGCGGATTTTCGCTGTAGACGTCGGTGAACCCCTGATCGAAGAAGACCTTGTTGGAGATGTAGTTGCCGTTGAGCTGATTGCTGCCCTTGGTCAGGATGTTGGCGCGGAAGATGGCGGCCGTGCCGTCCTGCGAGCGGGCGTGCACGTTGACCAGGACGCTGAAATTGTCGCTCGGCTTCCACTGGACCTGCAGGCGTCCGGCCCGCTCGTCATAGCCGCCCAGGGCGTCCTTGACGCCCAGATGCGCGTTGTCGATGTAGTCGTCCCGGTGCTGCAGCAGCCCCGAGACGCGGAACGAAAGCGTGTCGCTCAGGGCGCCGCCGATGGCGCCTTCGGCGTTGACGGTGCCCAGTTCGCCGTAGGAAATCGTGGCATAGCCGTTGACGTCGTCGCTCGGCTTGCGGGTGGTGAACTTGATGATGCCGGCGGTCGTATTGCGGCCGAACAGCGTGCCCTGCGGGCCGCGATCGACTTCGACGTTGTCCAGATCGTAGAGCGGCGCGCTCTTGAGCACGACGTTTTCCAGAACGACATTGTCCTCGATGATCGAAACCGGCTGCGAGGCGGCCAGATCGAAGTCGGAATTGCCCAGGCCGCGGATATAGAAGCGCGGCGCGACGCGGCCGTTCGACGATTCGGAATACAGGCTGGGCACGCGGGACGCCAGCGCGCGGATGTCCTGGCCCGACTGGAAGAAGGAGGCCAGTTCGTCGTCGCGCAGCGCGACCACGGATTCCGGCACGTTCTGCAGATCTTCGGCGTGGCGCTCGACGGTCACGACCACCGTTTCGATCTGCTCCGCCAGCGCGGGCGCCGAGACGGAGGCGAGAAGCGCGGCGACGCCGGCGCCGGTCGAAAGGCGGCGAAGCGATTTGAAGCGAATGTAGGACATGGGTACCCCCTGAGTAACGGCCAACGGACGCGGCCCCGCGCCACAACGATCCCGCCCGAACTTCATCCCAGAGTTTTTTGTTGTTGTCGATATCGTGACGCAGGCAATGATTTATTGTCAACATGTTAGGCGGCGCGGCGCGGTAGTTTGCCTGCCGCTGTTGTCCGGCTGTCACTATTTGCGGCGGCGGAGATCGGCGGCCGCTCCGCCGCGCGGCTTCCGCAACGCCACCATTCCGTGCTGTCTCTACTGCGAATCGCGCCGGCCTGTCAGCATGCGACGCAAACTTGCCGGGGGTGCCGTGAAAAAAGTCGAGCCGCTGGGCGGCAGCACGTTGACCGGGCGTTTCATTGCGCTGGAGCCGCTGGACGCGCGCCACCATGCCGGCCTGATCGCGGCGGCGAGCGATGCGAGCATCTTCACCTATATGCCGTTCGACACCTCGCAGGGCTTCGCCCCACGGCTCGGCTGGTTCACGGCCGAAAACGCCAGCGGCAGAATGATCAGCTATGCCGTGCGCCGGCTGGCGGACGCGACCATCGTCGGCTCGACGTCCTATCTCAACATCGCGCCGGCGGATGCCAAGGTCGAGATCGGCTCGACCTGGTATGCGCCGGGCGCGCAAGCCAGCGCCGTCAATCCGGAAGCCAAATATCTGCTGCTGGACCATGCGTTCGGCAAGCACTGGAACCGGGTCGAGTTCAAGACGGATGCCAAGAACGCGCGCTCGCGCGCGGCGCTCAAGAAGCTCGGCGCCAAAGAGGAAGGGACCTTACGCGGGCATATGTGGATGCCGCAGGGCTATTTCCGCGATTCGGTCTACTTCTCGATCCTTGGGAACGAGTGGCCGGAGGTGAAGGCGGGTTTGGCGGCGCGGCTGGCAGCGTTTTCAACCGCTTCTTGAGGCCGGGACCCACGCCGGCGCGTGCAATCCGAAGTGGCGTTGCAACATCGTCTCGGCGCGTTCCAGGGCGCCTTCGACCCAGCCTTGCGCCAGAGAATAGGCTTCGCCGCAGACGTAGAGTTCGCGATCCGGCAGCGGCTTCAGCATGGCGGCGGAGTCGGCGCGGCCGTCATGGCCGAGCGCATAGTAATGCCAGCCGCCGCCATAGGGATCGACGCTCCAATCCTGGAAGCGGGCGGCGAGCGGCATCAGCCCGGTCTTGCCCAGCACGAGCGTCGCCTCGCGATGGACTTCCCTGGCGAGCGCCGAGTCGCCGGCAAGCTGGGTGAAGCCGGATGGATCGGGCCTGGCCACGAGAGATTGCCACTTCGCCACCGACGTCATGTCGCAATAGGCCATCAGCACGCCGTAGCCGTTGGTGTCCTCGCTGGGCAGCCGGGTGGTTTCCGAGCCCAGGCAATAGAATTGCCGCGCCGGCATGTCGGTGATGTTGCGGCCCTCGACGATGCCGTGCTCGCGCCACCAGGGCGTCTTGTAGAGCAGCAGGCTCTTGGCGGCCGGCATCGGGTTCACCGACGAAATCAGGCGCGCAAAGTTCGCGTCGCCGCGCGCCTCGGGGAAATTCTCAATGCGCTCCAGGCCGCGGCGGGGTAACGCCAGGACAACACGCGCGGCGCTCAGTTCGCTCTGCCGTCCCGCCCCGTCCCGCAGCGTGAGGCGGTGTCCAAGCCTTTCGCTCACCAGGCCGACGAGACGCGTGGTCAGGGAAACGCCGGCGCCGGCACGCCGCGCCTGATCGGCAAGCGTCAGCGGCAGGCGCTGATAGCCCCCGACCAAGGTGTAGAAGGGCTTGCTCTCATCGTCATGGACGAACGCATAATCCATGTTGTCGAGACCGGTTTCGCCTTCGATCCAGTCGTCGTAGCCGGAGGCGTCCTCGGTCAGGGCAAGCTCTTCGGCGCTCATGCCTTGCAGCAGGAGGTCGCGATTGGTCCAGTCTCGCAGCAGCTTGCCCTTGAAACGATAATCCGCGCGGACCTTCAGCCAGTCGGCTGGCTTCATCCTGGCGATCCCGGGCAGGACGTTGGCGAGGGCGCGGCTGAAATAATCGGCGCCAGGCATCTGATCCTTGTCCGCCATGCGATAGGCAAAGCGGGCGCGGCCCGCAGCCACGTCCGCTTGCGAGAAATTCCGGCCGCGCAGCATCATGCGGTTGGGATCGCGGTCGATGGGATAAAGCCGCGACGGCAGACCCAGCTTGTCGATCAGGCCCGAGACATGTGCGTGCGCTTTCAGGAAGCGCATGCCGCCGGTTTCGGCGACGAGATTCGGCGCCTCAGGAAACGCCACCGAGTGCAACCGCCCGCCGATACGATCGCTCGCCTCGAACAGCCGCACGCGCAGGTGCGGCATTTCCTGTCGCAGCCGCCACGCGGCGTAGACGCCCGAAACGCCGCCGCCGACGATGGCGACATCCAAGTCCTGCGCCGGAGCGGCGCGCGCCAGCAGCGGCGCGAATGAGAGGGCCGCGCCCCCTGCCAGGATATGTCGGCGTGAGACGGACACCGCGTCTACTCCGCAGGCTTGTTCAGGGCAGCCAGACGATTGCGGTAAAGCTTGGTCAGACACGAGCCGATATCGCCGGTTCCGCCGCAGGTCCTGTTGCGCCTGGCGACCCAATCGCGCTGCGTCTGGCGGACCTTTTCCTGTGCGGCGGGTTCATAGGCATTGCGAATGACGGTCTGATAAGTCTCCGCCACCTGGCGATCGAGCCGCGCCAGCGCCGCATCGGCACAGATCGCTTTTTCGATATCGGCCGCGGCCTTCTTGCAGTCGAAGGACGGCGCGGGCGCGCGCCAGTCGGGACGGATCACGTCTCTTAGCCTCACAAGCGCGATCGCCGCTTCCTGCGGACCGGCGGCATAGGAGGCGACCTGGTAGGCCGGAAAGTAGAGGTGCAGCTTGCCAGGTAGCCAGATGAAGTCCTTGAAATTGTCGGCGGCGGGTGCGGTACCCATCTTTATGCTATCGGCGTCCGAGGCCGGCTCCGGCCCCGAGGCGATATTTGCGATCAGATCGGCGGTCGCCAGTTCGGCGATGCGTTTCAGGCCGCGCTCGCCATCGACGATCTCGGGCAGGAAGACCTGCGCGCCGTCGGGAAGCAAGAAGTTGAAGGTCCGGTAGTCGCTGTTGGGATGGGCGCCGCCCGTGTCGGAGTATTCGGTGAAGACGACGCCGAACATCTTGCCGTCGTTGCGCTCGACCACATAGGTGGTTGCGAGCTGGTACTGGTGATCGTTGTCGGCGAAGTCCGGCTTGAAGGTCTTGAACTGTGCGACGCTCTTCCTGGCATAGTCGAGCAGCGCGGCGTCGATCGCCGTGTTGCCGGTCTGGGGGTATTGCACCGAGATATCGGAATCTCGGCTCTTGACGATGATGGTCTTCTTGGCGACGGGGAGTCCCGCGGCCGACGCGCCGTCCAGGCCGAGCGGCAGCAGCAGGGCGAGTACGAGCCAGAAGAAACGTTTGAGCATGCGGGAACCCCGTTTGGCGGCGGATCGTGCGGGTAGTTTGCGGCGGCATCAAGCCGCGCGCGCGGTCAGCAAAGGTCTTTTCTTTCGCGCCGCGAGCGCCCATCTTGGGCGGGAGACAATCTGAAAGTCGTTCCCATGGCATTGATCGGACCGGGCGGCAGGCCGGTGACCTCGGCGAAACCCGCCGGCGAAGCGGCGGTATCCGCCAGTCCCCATATCAAGGACAGCGGCCTTGCGACCTTCGCGGCCGACGTGCTGGAAGCCTCGCGCGAGGTGCCGGTGCTGGTGGATTTCTGGGCGCCGTGGTGCGGGCCGTGCAAGCAGCTCGGGCCGATCCTGGAAAAAATCGTCACCGAAGCCAAGGGCGCGGTGAAGCTCGTCAAGGTGAACATCGATGAGAACCAGGAGATCGCGCAGCAGCTGCGCATCAAATCGATCCCCGCCGTGTTCGCGTTCAAGGACGGCCAGCCGGTCGACGGCTTCATGGGCGCCATTCCCGAGAGCCAAGTGCGCGCCTTCGTCGCGCAACTGACGGGCGGCGGCGCGCCTGGCGGTCACGACCACGCCGATGAAGTGCTGGCCGTTGCCGATGAAGCCTTCGCGGCCGGCGACGTGACGCAGGCGGCGCAAGCCTATGCCCATGTGCTGCAGGACGAGCCGGGACATCCCAAGGCGGTGGCGGGGCTGGCGCGCTGCTATCTCAAGAGCGGCGATCTGGAGCGCGCCAAGACGACGCTGCTGCTGGTCCGTCCCGACGCGGCGAGCGACGAGGCGGTGGTCGCGGTGCAGGCCGAACTCAAGCTGCGCGAGCAATCCTCGGCGGCGGCCAACGGCATCGAGGCGGCGAAGGCGAAAGTCGAGGCCGACCCAAAGGATCACCAGGCGCGCTTCGATTATGCGCTGGCGCTGGACGGCGCCGGCGACCGCGACGGCGCCATCGCCCAGCTACTCGACATCGTCAAGCGCGACCGCAAATGGAACGAGGACGCGGCGCGCAAGCACCTGGTGACCTTGTTCGAGGCGATGGGGCCGGCCGATCCGCGCACCATCGACGCGCGGCGCAAGCTTTCCACCATCCTGTTTTCGTGAGGTCGGCGTGGTCGGGCGCTATCACAGCATCGACGATCTGCCGGCGACGCTGGGCATCTTTCCCCTGACCGGCGTGCTGCTGCTGCCGCGGGGGCAATTGCCGCTGAACGTCTTCGAGCCGCGCTATCTGACGCTGGTCGAGGCGGCGCTGTCGGGTAGCCGCATGATCGGCATGATCCAGCCGACCGAGAACGAGGAGAAGGCCTTGAAGCCGGCGCTGTCGGCGATCGGCTGCGCCGGGCGCATTACGGGTTATCGCGAGACCGACGACAACCGCTACCTGATCACGCTGACCGGGATCTGCCGCTTTCGCGTGGCGCCCGAGATCGCGGTGTCGACGCCGTTCCGCCAGGTGGCGGCGGACTACGCGCCGTTCGCCGGCGACCTGGCGGAGCGCGACGACGAGGATTTTCCGCGCGAGCGGCTGCTCGCGGCGCTCAACGAATATCTGCAGCGCCGTGAGCTGAAGGCCGACTGGCGCAGTGTGATGAACGCGCCGGCCGAAACGCTGGTCAACGCGCTGGCGATGCTGTGCCCGTTCGAGCCGAACGAGAAGCAGGCGCTGCTGGAGGCGCCCGGCTGGCCGGAGCGGGTGAGCACGCTGTTGGCGCTGCTGGAGATGGCGAGCGCGGCCAGCGGCTCGAACACGGTGAACTGAGGCGATGGAGCCCGATGCCAAACTGCTCGAGATTCTGGTCTGCCCGGTGACCAAGGGGCCGTTGCGCTACGACCGCGAGAAGGCCGAACTGGTGAGCAAGCAGGCCGGCCTCGCCTATCCGATCCGCGCCGGCGTGCCGATCATGCTGGCGGGCGAGGCGCGCGAGTTGACGGACGCCGAGCGCGACGCCAAATGACGGTTCTTGAAAAAAGTGGGGCCGCCAAGCGCCCCTGGCCAACAGAGATAAGGCTCAACAAGGCCAAGACGCAGCTGACGGTGGAATACGACAGCGGCGAACGCTTCGTGCTGGCGGCGGAATATCTACGCGTCGAGTCGCCCAGCGCCGAGGTCCAGGGCCATGGCGCCGGCCAGAAGAAGATCGTGACGGGGAAGGAAGCCGTGACGATCGAGGCGCTGGAGCCGGTCGGCAACTACGCCGTGCGCATCCGCTTCGACGATGGGCACGACACGGGCCTGTTCAGCTGGGACTACCTGCACGAGCTGGGGCGCGAACACGGCAAGCGGTGGGCGATTTACATCGAGGCGGCGAAGCGGGGTGGATAGAGATGCGCTTCGCACCATCCCCTCACTGTCATGGCCCGCGAATGCGGGCCACCCAGGTGTGATTGAACCAACATCGAGATTGGGAGAGGGACAATGCCCAAATCAGAGCCATCACCTTTTGCGCGGCGCCAAGCTGCGAAGAGGATTTTCAAAGCGAAAGCTGTCAGGCGCGGAGGTCTACTTCACCGCAGCATAACGGCCATCCATACGACGTCATCGATTAGCGACTTGAAGGCAGAGGCGTTAGCGCGAGGCTTTCATGTCCTGCGCATTGACAATCGCTACGTCATTTTATGTCAGAAGGGAGAAATTGAAGTTATTTGTTGAGCCAGCCAAACTTCCCATTATTCCGGTATCACCTGGGTGGCCCGCATTCGCGGGCCATGACATAATATTTATATGATCAACCATATCGCAGAAATTATCGCCGACGTCGCGATCACGGACACGACGCTCGCGGTAACACTGCGCGACGGCCGAAAAATCAGCGCTCCGCTCGATTGGTTTCCGAAGTTGAAGAACGCGTCGCAGTCTGATCGCGAGGCTTGGGAGTTGTCGGCAGCCGGGCACGGAATCCATTGGTCCAGGATTGACGAAGATCTCGGGCTAGAAGGCTTGCTGCACCGGCAGCCCGCGCCAAACGCGTGAGCGAGCACGACAAGCCATTGCCGCGCCGGCCGCCGAACCTGATCCACGAGCGGCCGGGCAAGCGCGTCGCCATCGTCAAGGGCCAGGACCAGACACGCTGGACCGACGTCTATCACGCCGTGTTGACGGCGCCGTGGTGGCTGTTCTTCGCCGGCCTGCTGGGCTTCTTCGTGGCGGTCAATTTCATCTTCGCCCTGCTCTATCTCGCCGATCCCAGCGGGCTGGCGAACAGCCGGCACGGCAATTTCTGGGACGTGTTCCTGTTCAGCTTCGAGACCATTTCGTCGATGAACTACACCGGCTTCATGCCGCAATCGACCTATGCCAACATCATCGTGAGCATCGAGGGCTTCGTCTCGCTTCTCACGCTCGCTTTGTTCACCGGCACGATTTTCGCGCGCTTCTCGCGGCCCTTCGCGCGCATCGTGTTTTCCAACTGCGCCGTCATCACGTCGTTCGACGGCGTGCCGACGCTGATGTTCCGGACCGCCAACCAACGCGGCAATTCGATCCTGGATGCCGAGATCAAGCTTTCCATGGCGCGCCAGCAGACCAGCCGCGAAGGCATCGTGATGCGGCGCTTCGAGGAAATGAAACCGGCGCGGCAGCGCAGTTCGCTGTTCGCCCTGTCCTGGACGATCATGCACCGCATCGACCGCTCCAGCCCGCTTTACGGGGTGACGGCCCAGATGATGGTCGAGCAGCAGATCGAGGTCATCGCAATGCTGAGCGGCGTCGACGAGACGCTGGCGGACCGGGTCTATGCGCGGCATGCCTATGGCGCCGACGATATCGTGTGGAATAGGCGCTTCGTGGACGTGCTGTCGCTGACGCCGCACGGCCGACGGGTGGTGGACCTGACGCGCTTTCACGACACCGACCCGGTCTGACACGCGGTTTGCGGCGATTTCGGTTTGCTTTATGGTCCGCCCGCCATGGAACCCTTTACGAAACTGTCCGGCGTCGCGGCGCCGCTGAACATGATCAATGTCGATACCGACATGATCATCCCCAAGCAATTTTTGAAAACCATTAAGCGCACCGGGCTGGGCTCGGCGCTGTTCCACGAGATGCGGACCAAGGCGGACGGCAGCGAAAACCCGGACTTCGTGCTCAACAAGCCGGCCTACAAGAAGGCGCAGATCCTGGTGGCAGGGGCCAATTTCGGCTGCGGTTCGTCACGCGAGCATGCGCCCTGGGCGCTGCTGGATTTCGGCATCCGCTGCGTCCTGTCGACCAGCTTCGCGGACATCTTCTACAACAACTGCTTCAAGAACGGCATCCTGCCGATCGTGCTGCCGCAGGATCAGATCGACAAGCTGATGGACGACGCGGAGCGCGGCGCCAACGCCATCGTCTCCATCGATCTGGAAGCACAGGAGATTCGCGGCCCGGACGGCGGCTGCATCAAATTCGAGATCGATCCGTTCCGCAAGCAATGCCTGCTCAACGGCTGGGACGATATCGGCCTGACGTTGCAGAAGGAAACCAAGATTTCCGACTTCGAAGCGAAGCGGAAACGTGAAATGCCCTGGGCTTGAGTGGAGGCGGAGATGAGCGAAGCGGTATTGCGCGAATTGAAAGACGGTCTGCTGACGCTGACCTTGAACAAGCCAGAGAAACTGAACGCGCTCGGCTTCGACAGCTTTAAAGGTTTGGCGGCGGCGGTGGACTATGCGGCGGCGAATATCGACAAGGTCGGCTGCGTGCTGCTGAAGGGCGTTGGCCGCAGCTTCTGCGCCGGCAACGATCTGGGCGATCTCGGCGGCGTGTTCAACGACGGTGACAATTCCAAATTCCGCAGCGACACGGTGGAGCGGCTGGCCAGCCTGCCGATGCCGGTGGTCGCACAGGTGCAGGGCCACTGCCTGACCGGTGGGCTGGAACTGGCGCTGGCCGCCGACATCATCATCGCCGGCGAGAGCGCCAAGTTCGGCGACACGCACGGCAAGTGGGACCTGGTGCCGGTGTGGGGCCTGTCGCAGCGCCTGCCGCGCCGCATCGGGCGCGCCAAGGCGCTGGAGATGTCGTTCAGCGGCCGCAGTTTCTCTGGACGGCAGGCCGAGACCATGGGACTGGCCAATATCTGCGTGCCGGACGCCGAGCTCGACGCGGCGGTCGCGGCGTTCGTGAAGGACGTGCTGGCCAATTCCTGGCGCTCCTCCCGCGCCATCAAGAAGCTCGTCGACGACACCGACGGCATGCCGCTGAAAGCCGGCCTGGCGCACGAAGTCCATCGCAGCGAAGGGCGCGGGCCGGAGACGGCGGAGCGGCTGCCGCGGATGCGGAAATAGATCATGGCTTACAAGATATTGCTTACGCCGGGCGACGGCATCGGGCCGGAGGTGATCGACGACACGCGGCGCGTGCTGGGCTGGTTCACGGCCAACCGCAATATCGCGTTCGAGACCGAGGAAGGCCTGATCGGCGGCATCGCCTATGAGACGCTGGGCACGTCGCAGCCCGACGAAACCATCACCAAGGCGCGGGCCGCCGACGCCATCCTGTTCGGCGCGGTGGGCGGGCCGAAGTGGGATGGGTTGCCGTTCGAGAAGCGGCCGGAGCGCGGGCTCTTGCGGTTGCGCAAGGATCTGGGGCTGTTCGCAAACCTCAGGCCGGCGATCTGCTTCGACGCCCTGAAGGATGCGTCGAGCCTCAAGCCCGAACTCGTGGCGGGGCTCGACATATTGATCGTGCGCGAGCTGACGGGCGGGGTCTATTTCGGCGAGCCCAAGGAGATCACGACGCTGGCGGACGGCAGCAAGCGCGCCGTCGATACGCAGATCTACACGACGCGCGAGATCGAACGCATCGCGCGGGTGGCGTTCGAACTGGCGCGGCTGCGCGGCAATCGGGTGACCTCGGCGGAGAAGAGCAATGTCATGGTCACGGGCGTGTTGTGGAAAGAGGTCGTGACGGCGGTGCACGCGAAGGAATTCCCGGACGTCCAGCTCAGCCACATGCTGGCCGATGCGATGGCCATGCAGCTGGTGCGCAACCCCAAGCAGTTCGACGTCATCGTGACCGACAATCTGTTCGGCGACGTGCTGTCGGACGAGGCGGCGCAGCTGACCGGCTCGCTCGGCATGCTGCCCAGCGCCTCGCTGGGCGCCAAGGATGCGTCGGGCAAGCAGCATGCGCTGTACGAGCCGATCCACGGCAGCGCGCCCGACATCGCGGGCCAGGGCATCGCCAACCCGATCGCCTGCATTTTGTCGTTCGCGATGGCGCTGCGCTATTCCTTCGGCCGCGGCGACGATGCCAAACTTTTGGAGAAGGCGGTCGAGCGCGTCCTGGCCGACGGCTACCGCACGCCGGACATCATGCAGTCGGGGATGAACAAGGTCGGGACGACGGAGATGACGGGCGCGATTTTGAAGGCGCTGGATAAGTTGAACGCCTGAACCAAGCTGTCATCCCCGGCCAAGCATTGCGTCAGCAATGCGAGGGGAAGGGGACCCAGGCATATCCGGCAGCGCGATCTCTCCGGTTAGCCTGTCGTAGATGTCGTTCCAGCCGGAATTGTTCTTTTCGATCAGCTTGATCTTCCATGCACGATTCCAGCGCTTTAGGCGCTTCTCGCGAGCGATGGCTACGTTGATGTCCTCGTGGAATTCGTACCAAACGAGAATGTGCACACCGTACTTTTTCGTAAAGCCTTCGACGAGATCGTTCCTATGCTCCCATGTGCGCCGCATGACGTCGTTGGAAACACCGACGTAGAGCGTGCCGTTACGTCGGCTGGCGAGTATGTAGACATAGTAGAGATGCTGTCGCATGCGCATAGCATAGCGAATCATTCTTCAGCAATCGAGACTGCTTGAACGCCTGGGTCCCCTTCCCTTCGCGATGCTTCGCATCGCTCAGCCGGGGATGACAGTGGTGCTTATGGTTCGATGATCACTTTCCCGATCACACTACGATCTTGCAGGGTGCGCATCGCATCCACGGCTTGTGCCAGCGGAAACCGCGCATGGATGTGCGGGCGGATTTTCTTTTCGGCCAATAATTTTGTGATCGCGAACATGTTCTGGCGGCCCTTCTCGGGGAATTTGCGGCCGTATTCGCCGGCGCGGACGCCCAGGATGCTGTAGCCCTTGATCAGCGGCATGTTCACGCCGATCTGCGGGATGCGGCCGCTGGTGAAACCGATGATCGTGATGCGGCCGTCGAAGGCGATGCATCTGGTGCTCTCGTCGAAGACGTCGCCGCCGACGGGGTCGTAGATCACGTCGGCGCCGTGGCCGCCGGTGATCTCTTTCACCTGGTCCTTGAAGCCGGACGGTTCGAGGACGTGGTCGGCGCCGTAGCTTTTCAGGAAGTCGCGCTTGGTCTGCGTCGACGCGGTGGCGATCACCTTGGCGCCCAGATGCTTGCCGAGATCGACGGCGGCGAGGCCGACGCCGCCGGCGGCGCCGTGCACCAGCAGCCATTCGCCGCTCTGCAATTGCGCGCGGCGCACCAGCGCGACATAGGCGGTCAGATACGCAACCGTGAAGCCGGCGGCTTCGGCATAGCCGATGCCGTTCGGGATCGCGCGCAGCGACGCCGCGGCGACCTGCATCTCTTCCGCATAGCCGCCAAGGCCGCCGCAGATGACGCGGTCGCCGATTTTCACATTCGTCACCGCCGAGCCGATGGCGATGACGTCGCCGGCGGCTTCGCTGCCGGGCGTGAAGGGCAGTTCGGGCTTGTGCTGGTATTTGCCCTGCACGGTCAGGATGTCGGGGAAGTTCACCGCGGCGGCGCGGATGCGGACGCGCGCCTCTTGCGGCTTCGGCGGCGGCAGTTCGATGTCTTCAAGCTTCAGCGTGCCGATGTCTTCGGCGATGGCACGGCAGATAATCGCTTTCAAGGGAGTGCCTTCATGCCGTGCCCGCCGCCGCGGCCGGGTGATCGGCATGCGGCAGCGTGCGGATGCCGCCGAGGAACAGCGCTGTGGCGAAGGTCGCGGCGGCGGCCGGATCGGGGCTTTCGCGGCTCATCATGCGCTCGGCGATCTCGAAGGCGACGCCGACGATGGACGCCATCAGGAAGTCGGCGTCGACCGGCGGGAACAGGCCGGCGGCGATGGCGCGCTCGATGTCCTCGCGCAACTCCTCGAAGCCGGCGACGACTTCAGGGGTATCCATACGAACCCGCGTCGTGTCGGCGCTGTGGCGGATGGTGCGGAAGTTGACCTTGTCGTCGGTGACGAACTCGAAAAAGGTGCGGAA
The DNA here is from genome assembly GCA_036512455.1 of Rhizomicrobium sp. Taxonomy (GTDB): domain Bacteria; phylum Pseudomonadota; class Alphaproteobacteria; order Micropepsales; family Micropepsaceae; genus Rhizomicrobium. Next base: position 8,106 of record DATCAT010000062.1, on the reverse strand, counting down.
GGTGCTGCCGATGAACTCCTCGACCGTCTTGGCGCGCTGGCGCTCGTCGCGCAGGCGCGGGCGGATGGCGAGGGCCACGTCGTCCCGGATCGCCTGGTAAACCTCCTCCTTGGACTTGAAGTAGTTGTAGAAGGTGCCGCTAGCGAGCGGCGTGGCGCGGATGATGTCGCGCACCGTGGTGGCGCCGAAGCCGAGCTCGGCGAAGACCTGGCGGGCGGCTTCCAGGATCAGGTCGCGGTTCTGGACCTTGGTCTGTTCGCGCTTGCCGAGCGGCGCGGCGCGGGTGGACGGCGAAGGTTTGGCGAGGGACTGATCCATGACGGGTCCGATTCCGGATGACACCGCTGGACTCTAACGGTTCGTGACACGCCGTCAATTTCCGGGAAAGGTGCGATCACGAACACCTACTAGATGTAGTAGGTCGGATGGCTCTCGCCACATCGTATTGTTTTCGACTTCGCCGCGGGCGATTTTCGCCTATTCGAACCTCAAAAAAATGGAGGGGGGTCCCCCCTCTTCCGCCCTTTTCGGGCGCGGCCGAAAACGTTCCGGCCGACGACTTTCAACTAGGGGCTTACACGTCCGGTTTCAAGTGTCACCTTTGACAGAGCCGGCCCGGCCCTTTCACCTGGAATGATGACCGAACCGCCGAACGATCTGCTGAGCCTGATGAAATCCCAGGCCGGCACCGCCTTCATCCAGGCGCTGGGCGCCGAAGTGACCGAGGCCGTTCCGGGCCGGACGGTCATGCGCCTGCCCTACGCCGACAAACTCGTCGGCAATCCCGACACCGGCGTGGTGCATGGCGGGGCGATCAGCGGGCTGCTCGACCACGCCTGCGGCATGGCGGTGGGATCCGGGCTGGGCGTGATCATCAACGACCCGGCGAAGCGCGCCAGCACCAGCTATGCGACGCTGGATCTGCGGATCGACTACATGAAGGCGGCCAAGCCCGGCGCGGACATCTTCGTGGTCGGCGAGTGCGTGAAGATCACGCGCCAGATCGTCTTCGCGCGCGGCCGCGCCTATCAGGAGTCGGCGGACGAGCCGATCGCGACAGCGGTCGGAACGTTTATCCTCACCGAGCTCCGCTCGGGGGGCATGCTGACCGAACTTCGAGCCGGAGCCTGAGGCGATGGAAATGCTGGCGCGCGCGGCGCGCGAAGGCGTCGCTCCGGACATCAACGCGCTGGTCGCGGCGGTGCCCTATTGCGCCTTTCTGGGCGTGACGGCGACTCTGGTGGACGGCCGTGTCGTCTTGGAAATGCCGTTCGCCGCCAAATTGGTCGGCAATCCGATAATCCCGGCGATCCATGGCGGCGTCATCGGCTCGCTGCTGGAGACCGCGGCCATCGTGCAGACGGTGTGGGACACCAAGAGCGCCGCCTTTTCCAAGCCGGTGGACATCACCATCGACTATCTGCGCACGGGCCGCGCGATGACGAGCTATGCCAGCGCACGGCTGGCGCGCCAGGGCCGCCGCGTCGTCAACGTGCATGCGCAGATGTGGCAGGAGGATGAGAGCCGGCCGGTGGCGGCGCTGCGGGGGCATTTTTTGCTGAAGGGGTAGAAAAGAAATATTCCCTCTCCCCTTCGGGGGGTATCTCGAAATCGAGCCACACTTTGGGCACCGGTCGATCGTGATAATCTTGGAGGGCGGTACTGTTTGACTCGGGGTCAACCGCGACTATTAAATCCAGCAATTCTCTAGCTCGCCGCCTAACAGTTCCCCGATGCGGTGCGCGGTAACCGCTCACTATTCAAGCTCTCTTGTTCGCCGAGTTGTTGAAGTGGTCAATAGTCAGCGCCGTCACTGCGTCCATGACCGCGGAATAGATAAAACCGTGAAAGTGGTCGCGATAGAGTTCGAGCCACCCATCCACCAAAGCTCGGTCGTAGCGGCGTCCATCGGCGATCTCAATTTTCCATCTGCGCAGCGCTCGCAGATCCCGCGTTGGATCGGATGGCAGGAGCAGGATATCGGCGCGCATTCCTGCGGCGATCATACCTATGCGGGCTGGATCGACGTGCCGCGCGTTTACAGTTGTCGCTGCCGCCAGAGCGGCTTGCTTGTCGCCAAAGGCAAGTGCGAGTTGATCGATCTCAAACAAAAGCGCCTCGCCGGGCACAACCCATGGCATCAATGTATCGGTGCCGGCCAGTACGTCGATTCCACGGGTCCGGGCGCGACCGACAATAGTGCGCATACGCGGAATTGCTGCGATTTGGACTGCGATCTGCGCACCGCCATGTGGATGATTGGCAAGGATACCCCACATCGGTCCCCAGAACGCGGGCAGAACCTGCGAAGCGGCGGTTGGCGGAAAGCGATGAGGGTCAGAAGCGATGAGCCGCAGTCCGGGACTTGCCAATGTCGGCGTGATGGCGATATGGCGAGCGGCCATGACATCAATCGCGTGATCGATATCCTCATCAGTCGTGGCTAAGATATCTTCAAAGAGCATGTCGACGCCAACCGGCGGTGGCGGGCGCGAGAGGTAGGAAACGCCCGTAAGATGTTGCGCTTCGAAATTGCGCATGCCGGTGAGCCCGACTCGATGCGGGACGTGACCAATCAACGGCAGCTTGAAGCGTGCAGCTTCCGCTGCAATCGCGCGATAGGTCGCGACATTCACCTCGTTATACACCTTGATGCAATCGACCCCCTCTTTCACCAATTCATCGACCGCTGCCTTGCCCTGGGCCGCAGTGGTCACCTTCCACGCGGCCGGCCAACCCGGTGGATCGCCGTCGAGAACCGGACCGCAGCGATACATATGCGGTCCAACGATACGTCCGGCGTTAAGATCATCCGCCAGAGCATGGATGGAGGTGTCGGATTGACCCAAATCGCGCACGCTCGTTACGCCATATTCGAGATAGAGCAGAGCGAAGAGGCGCTGGTTACCTATCGCAATGCTCGGCGGCGTGTGGACATGGGCGTCGATCAAACCAGGTATGACGTAGCAGCCACGGCAAATAGGTGTCGGATCGGTGGCCACACGAGGCCGCACGGCGACGATACGCCCGTCATGCACAACTACCGTGCGATCGGATAACCGGTCCATTCCGGGATTGATGACTGTAACACCGGATATGACGATGTCGGATTGTGGCGGTACGGGAAGACTCGGTGGCAATAGCGTGTAAAAGAGACCACCCGCCGCTAGAAATAGTCCAGCGAACACGCCTCCGACCCATTTCAACCAGGTTATCCAGCGCATCTTCAACCTCGATCTCGCAACTGCTGTGCGGAAAGATCAGATCGGAAGCTGGGTGTCTCGCCGCGTTCGAAAACGGCGAGTGCATTTCAGTTTTGGGGCGGGATATTTGAGTTCGGCGATAGTCGCCACTCGGTGGGCGTCTTCCCGGTCGCTGCCTTAAAGGCCCGATTGAACGGGCCGAGCGACCCATATCCCAGTTCGAATGCGATAGAGGAAACCGGTTTGTGGGTGGAACCGGCGAGTTCGACCTTAGCTGCGGAAATTCTCCGTTCATTCAGCAAGGCTGCAAAGTTGCGATATCCGAGCCTGCCGTTGATCAGGCGGCGCAGGTGGTGTTCGGGCGCCAATAGGTGCGTTGCCAAAGCCCCGATGGTCAGATCGTCACGCCGCCAAACCTCTTCGTCATCCAGGGCGCGATTGAGCCGGCCCAGCATCGGTCCATCCGACGCGTCCACTTCCGGGTATATTTGCACCAACGGCAACCGCCGCGCGACGCGCGATCCTAAAAGAACCTCATCCACACGCAGGAGAATAAGAGCTGCAGCGATGGCGAGCAGAGCCAGGGCACAAGCTTGAACGAGCGGCGTAGTCTGAAATGGCAGACCGACGACATGCCCGAAGTCTCCTGTTGCGACGATGAGAACATAGGCGGCTCCTGCCGCCAGGACCGGTGCGCGCAGCCCACGGCGTCGCTCGACAAGATCGTCCCGCCAGCCGCGCCATATCACCACGAAGGCGTGCGCGACGAGTATTGCTGAGACAGCAACATAGGAGATGGAGAATACGTGCGCTGCGATCGGCGGTGTAAGTGCCACGGCGACAGACAGAAGCAGCGCTATCGCTGCCGGGCCGATCCGCCACAAAGGAAACTTCGGGTTATCGGTAAATAACGCGACCGTGAAAGCCCAGAACAGCGCCGGCGCCAGCGCCGACGGTATCCAGCTAACGAGCCCGGCATGAGCGTTCGTGCCGCGCAGTGCCGCGTCGTTATCTACGACATGGCCGATAGCACATAAAAAGAAGGCAACGCCTATCCAGCGCGCCGACACCTTTTCAGATGTCAGCGCGAGCGCCGCGCCGGCGGTGACGAACCCACCGATAGCAATCCCGCGCAGTAGACTCTCCAGGACCGTCGGATCAATCATCGCGCGCACAATAGACAATACAAACCCGCCTGTCGTTTCGTGTCGACCTACCTAACGGTCCTATTCGCAAGCGATTTCCATCGACCGTCAGCGCAGGCGGATAGGGTGAGGGGATGGTGAAAGCATATCGCCTGTGCCTTCACCGCCCCCTTCACCGTCCGGCAGCGGCCGCTGCCGGACCCTCTCCCCCCGCTAAAGCGGGGGCGACGGAGAAGTAAATCAATTCCACCGTCCGCCGATATTCAAGCTCAACCGTCCCGCGCCGAGCAGCGCCACGGACAAGCCGCCGAGCAGGAAGAACATCTCGAGCTCCAGGGCGTAGCCGCCGAACGCGTTCAGCGTGAACAGGCTCGCCATGCCGGCCAGCAGGATCGCCACGATCATGTTGAGCACGATGAGCACGCCGCCGACGCGGCTGAACAGGCCCAGGATGACGAGGATGGGGCCCGCGATCTCGCCCAGATAAACGCCATAGGCGATGAGATCTGGCAGATGCGCGTTGACCACCAGCGTCTTGATCGGCGCGATGCCGGTCAAAAGCTTGTGCACGCCGTGAAGCAGCAACAGTGCGCCGACGCCAAGGCGCACGACGAGTTTTCCGACATCTTCCTGCATGATGTTTTCCCCGGCAAAGGGCCCCCCATTTTATGGGAGCATCATAGCGCGTCGCGCAGCTGCAGAGGAGCATTTGCCGGATTTTCGTGCAGCGGCTCCGCCAAGGCGAATTCGAGCATCGGGTGGCGCCGTATCTTGGGCCGCGGGCTGCGGAATTGGCGGGGAGACAGCGTTAACGGCTTGGGTCTGCGCGATGCGACGGCAGCGAAGCGCGCGGCGGCGCCTGCGGAAAAACTTTTCGAAAGCGGCGCGGATGTCGCGAGCGTCGTGCCGGCGGACGGCGGCAGACCAGGCACCGCTTTGTGCGCCCGCCAGATGGCGAGCAGGCTGGTGCGCAGACCTTCGATCGCCATCACGACCACGAACACCGCGCCGGTCGCGACCATGATCTGGGCGAAGGGCGATTGGCGCGCGACGATGCCCAGCACCAGATGCCACACGTCCAGCCACGTACCCATCGCCGATTTTCCCCGCCCCGAAAATCCATTGTGCATGAATTGCGCCGCCGCTGCCATGCGGCGAAAGCCGCGCCGCGCAGGGCTTTTTCGAAATGGTTTATGCCCACGCCGTGGGCAGGACGCGCGGAAATTGGGCGGATGATTTTTCCTCCCCCGTTGTTACGGGGATGAAAGAGTCAGCGGCCATCCACTCCGATAGCGTCTGATAATTTCGCGAAGCCGTCGCGCTCCAGACAGGCGAGCAGCTCCCGCTTGATGCGCTTGACGAGACCGGGGCCTTGAAAAGCCAGGGCGGAGTAGAGCTGCACCAGGCTCGCGCCGGCGCGGATCTTGGCGTAGGCGTCGGCGCCGCCGGCGATGCCGCCGACGCCGATCAGCGGCAGCGCGGTGCGGCTGCGCATCTCGCGCAGGATCCGCGTCGAGAGATCGAACAGCGGCGCACCGGAAAGGCCGCCTTGTTCGCGCGCCAGGGGGCTCTGCAAGGTCGGCGGCCGGGCGATGGTCGTGTTGGAGACGATGAGGCCTTCGATACCCGCAAGAGCGAGCACGGCTGCGATGTCGTCGAGCGCGTTGCCGTCGAGGTCGGGCGCGATCTTGAGCAGCAGCGGCGTGCGCAGCGAAAGTTTCGCGCGCGCGTCGGTCAGCGCCAGCAGAAGCGCGGCCAGCTCGTCCTTGTTCTGAAGCCCCCGCAGGCCCGGCGTGTTGGGCGAGGAGACGTTCACCGTCACGTAATCGGCGAGCGGCGCCAGCGTCGCGAAGGCGGCGCGATAATCGGCGACGCGGTCGGCGGAATCCTTGTTGGCGCCGATATTGATGCCGACGACGCCGCTTCTTTTTCGTCGCGCCAGACGCGCCGCCGCCGCGTCCATGCCGCCATTGTTGAAGCCCATGCGATTGATGACGGCGCGGTCGCGCGCGAGGCGGAACAGGCGCGGCTTGGGATTGCCTTGCTGCGGGCGCGGCGTGACGGTGCCGCATTCGACGAAACCGAATCCGAACTTTGCCATCGCAGCCGGGATTTGCGCGTCCTTGTCGAAGCCGGCGGCGAGGCCGATAGGGTTGGGGAAGCGGAGGCCGAACGCGTCGACGGCGAGCCGTTCGTCGTCGGGCCGGGCGCCGGGCAACAACGGTGCACAGGTTTTCGTCAGGCGCAGAGTCGCCCGATGCGCGGTTTCCGCGGGAAAAAGCCGCAAAAGGGAGGTTGCGGCGGCCAAAATCATTGCATTTTCCCTCTAGACCGGGAGGCAAAAGGAGTGGTAATTCCTACCATTAACGTATTTCTAGGAACAATTACCCTGTCCTGCGGACCGGCTTCTTACGGATTATCATGATGCTGACCCACAACCAAATCTGGCATGCCATCGACTCGCTGGCGGCGCGACACGGACTCTCGGCGTCCGGTCTCGCCAAGCTGGCCGGACTCGATCCGACGACATTTAACAAGAGCAAGCGCGGCGGCGCCAACGGAAAGCTGCGCTGGCCGTCGACCGAGAGCGTTTCGAAAGTGCTCAACGCGACGGGCGCGACGATCGACGAATTCGTCGCGCTGATCGGACGCGACGGCTCGCTGCGCCGCTCGTTCAGCCGCAGCGTGCCGCTGATCGGCCTGGCACAGGCCGGCAGCAGCGGCTTCTTCGACGATGCCGGATTTCCGCGCGGCGCGGGCTGGGACGAGATCCCGTTCCCGGAAGTCGCCGACGAGCACGCCTATGCGCTGGAGATCGCCGGCGAGTCCATGCTGCCGGTCTATCGCGACGGCGACCGCATCGTGCTGTCGCCGGCGGCGAGCGTGCGGCGCGGCGACCGCGTGGTGGTGAAAACCCATGCCGGCGAAGTGATGGCCAAGCAGCTGGCGCGCCAGACGGCGCGGCACATCGAGCTCAAATCGTTCAACGCGGCCTTCGAAGACCGCAACTTCCCGATGGCGGACGTGGCGTTCATTCACCGGATCATCTGGGCGAGCCAGTAGGGGCGTTGCTCGTGGAGTTTCCTCCCCCGTTGTTACGGGGGAGGGGGACCGCGAAGCGGTGGAGGGGCATCTTGGCTGGCTATTCACCCAAATCCTTGGCCGACAAGCTCGGCATCAAACCCGGCATGGCGCTCTATGCGATCGCCGCGCCGAAGGACTATCGCGCCCTGCTCGGCATCGACGCCGAATTCGTGCACCGGCCGCCGAAGGGTGGCGCCGACTTCGTACACCTCTTCGTGACCTCGCTGGCCGAACTCGACAAGCACTTGCCGACGGCGCGCAAGGCGATGAAGCCGGACGGCATGCTGTGGGTCAGCTGGTACAAGAAAGCCGCAAAAATCCCGACCGACGTGACGGAAGATGTCATCCGCGCCCGCGCGCTGAAGACCGATCTTGTCGACGTGAAAGTCTGCGCCGTGAGCGATGTGTGGTCGGGCCTGAAGCTGATGGTGCGAAGGCACCTGCGCTGAAGAAGTGCGAGCCGGAATCCGGATGGGATTGGGGAAGACTCCGGCTCGCGCGCGTGGTTTGGGCCACGCAGCTCATTTCACGGTGACGGTACCCACCATCTTGGGATGGATGGTGCAGACATATTTGAACGTGCCCGCCTTGGTGAAAGTGAATTTGAAGCTGTCGTTCTGATCCAGCGCGGCGGAACGGAACAGGCCATCGACGCTCACCACCGTATGCGGCTC
>DATCAT010000061.1:0-132774 GCA_036512455.1 Rhizomicrobium sp. | reverse complement strand
CGCCAGCTTCTGGGCAGAGGTCGTGATGCGGCGCGTGCCGTCCGAGGACGCCAGGGCCGTGATCTGCGTCGTCGAACCGTCGACCAGGTTGGTGCCGTTGAACGAGGCGTTCTTCACGATCGTGGTGATCTGATCGCGCAGAGCGACGAAGTCCTGGTTCAGCGCCTGACGGCTGGCGGTGTCGAGCGAAGAGTCCGCGGCGGACAGGGCCTTGGTCTTCAACTGGATCAGCAGATCCGAAATCGACTGGCCGGCGGAGAGCGCGACGTCGATGGCGGAGGTGCCGCGGCTCAGGCTGTCGGTCACGGCCGAATAGCCGGCAACCGCGCCGCGCTGGTTCTGGGCGATGGCGAAGGTCGAGCCGTCGTCACGGGCCGAAGAAACTTTCAGGCCCGAATTGATCTGGCTTTGAACCTGAGTCAGCTGCGACTGCGTGGCGTTGAGGTACTGCAGCGCGACAAGGGCGCCGGTGTTGGTGTTGACGCTAAAAGACATGGTTGTCTCCGTTCTGGTTTTGCTTGAGCTTTTTGCTCGCGGGCTTTTTGCCCACGCAGGGTCATTGGCAAGGCTCGTGCCGAACGGCGTTTAGGACTTTCTAACCATCGATTGCCGGGCGCGGTCGGAAATTGCTGCCCGGTAAAATTTGTAGGGGATTTTACCTATTAGGCATTTTGTGCCTTCAAGGCGGAAAACTTTGCCCAGTGGCGGGCAAGACTTGCCGCTCTGCGGCCCGCACCGGACTGGTCAACAATTCCTTAACTGGCTGCGCGTAGCCTGCGGTTTGCCTGGAGAACAGCGATGCGCGGCGACGACACCGACCAACCCATGGACGCCTGCCCGCTGTGCGCGGCGCAAAACGGCGCCGAAGTGCAGCGCCAGGAACTGGCGCTGGCCGGCCTGGGCAAGGCCACGATCGGTTTCGGCTATTGCGCGTCTTGCGGCCACATCTATCAGGTGCGCCGCGCTAGCGATGCGCTGCTCGAGCGCCACTACGCGGCCTATTCGAATTACACCTGTTTCGATCCGCAGGCCGCGCGCGTCGCGCCGGCCGGCAATCTGACCAAGCGCCTGTTGACGCTGGCCGAGGCGCGTGCGCCAAAGGGCATCGCCTACGAAGTCGGCTGCGCCACGGGCTATCATCTGCACCACTTCCGGCGCGCCGGCTGGGACGTCGGCGGCTGCGATCCGTCGGCCAAGGCCGTGGCGCAGGCATGCGAGATCTACGGCATCGCGATCGATTGCGGCATGGACGCGCAGGCGCTGCCGCGACGCCGGGATCTGAGCATCGTCATGTTCTCCCATGTCCTGGAGCACATGACCGACCCCATCGCGGCGCTCAAACTGGCGTACGCGGCGCTGAAGGATGACGGCGTCGTTCTGCTGGAAGTTCCGTGCGCCACCGCGCCGCATCTGGTCGCGCCGGGCTGGTTCACGCTCGAACATCTGCACTATTTTTCGCAAAATTCCCTGGGCGATCTTCTGGCGGCGGCGGGCTTTGCCCCGCTCGAGTTTCGCATCGCGCTCAAGGCCGAGCTCTATCCGGTGATCGCGGCGGTTGCCGTCAAGGCCGGCGGCCCTGTCCGCCCGGCACCGAACCCGCTTGCCGTCGCGCAAAGCCAGGCGTTTCTGAAGCAGCTCGTGGCCCATGACGACGCGCTGTGGCGGAACACCGCCGAGCGGCTCGGCGGCGTCAAAGGTCCGGTCTATGTCTGGGGCGCCGGCGTGCACACGGCGCAGCTGTTCGACCGCACGCCGATCTACGGCCAGGTGAAAGGCATCATCGATCGCGACGCCCAGAAATGGGGCAGCGTCCTGGCCGATCACGCGATCATCAGCCCGGACGATTTCTTCGCGCGCCGGGAAGACACGCCGGTGGTGATTTCGTCTTTCGCCGCCGAAGCCCAGATCGCGCAAAGCCTGGCCGTGGCCGGCATCGCCGCGCGCAACATCGTGCGGCTGTACACATAAAAAAAGAGCGGCGCCTGTGCGCCGCTCTCTCCACATTCCCCAATTTTCTTGCCGTTACTTGAACAGCGACAGGATGGTCTGCGGCGCCTGGTTGGCGATCGACAGAGCCTGCACGCCGAGCTGCTGCTTGACCTGCAAGGACTGCAGCAACGCGCTGGACTTGGCGAGGTCGGCGTCGACCAGCTGGCCGATACCGGTGGTCAGCGTGTCGGACAGCTTGCTGGTGAAGGTCGACTGGATCGAGAACTTCTTCGCACCGGCGGAAAGCTTGGCGAGAGAGGAGTTCACGTTGGTCAGCGACGTCTGGATGGTGGCAACCAGGGTCGAGGCCTTCGCCTGGGTCGAGATCGTGGAGGTGGTCTTGATGGTCACGATCGAACCCGACAGCGTCAGCTTCTGCGCCGCGGTGGTGATGCGGCGCGTGCCGTCCGAGGACGCCAGGGCCGTGATCTGGGTCGTCGAACCGTCGACCAGATTGACGCCATTGAAGACTGCGTTCTTCACAATGGTGGTGATCTGGTCGCGCAGGGCGACGAAGTCCTGGTTCAGGGCCTGGCGACTGGCGGTGTCCAGCGACGAGTCCGAAGCGGCAAGCGCCTTGGTCTTGAGCTGGATGAGCAAATCCGAAATCGACTGTCCCGCGGAGAGCGCAACATCGATAGCGGACGAGCCACGGCTAAGGCTGTCGTTGACGGCGCCATAGCCCGCAACCGCTCCGCGCTGATTCTGGGCGATGGCGTAGGTCGCGCCGTCGTCCTTGGCAGATGCCACCTTCAGGCCGCTGTTGATCGCGTTTTGCACCGTGGTGAGCTGCGACTGCGTTGTATTCAGGTATTGCAGCGCGGTGAGCGCGCCGGTGTTCGTGTTGACGCTAAAGGACATTGTTGTCTCCATTCCATTCTGGTGGGTGACGGCGTTCTGCGCGTCTGAGGGTGGAAAAGCCTCAGGCCAATTTCGCAAGCACCGTGCCAGATTCCGGGCCGCCGGAAACCTTTTAGTCTGTTGATTTTGCTGGATTATTTTGGCGACCCCCGGACGGCGCGTTAGGCATATTTTGCCGCCCGGCAAGAATGAAAAAGGCCGGCGTCAAAGCCGGCCTCTTTCGCGCTTTCGTATTTTCGCGCCGTCAGGCGGCGCCCTGAAGGCCCTGCATGATGGTGCGGTTGATTTCAATCAGGGGATCGAGCGAGGCGCCTTCGCGCGTCACCTGCTTGGAATATTTCGTCACCCACAGGGACAGCGAGACGATCTTGGCCCGGACGTCATGGGTCAACGAATTTCGGTCGTCCATGCAGTCGGCGGCCAGCGTGCGCCACAGCGTGCGATTCCAGTCGACCGCTTCGGCCAGCGGGCCGCCCTTGATCTCGCGCTTCTGGGCGTCGATCAGCGCGCCGGTGACCTGGCCGAACAGACGGTACTCGGTCGAGCGCGGATCTTCAGTAACCCGCTGCGTGTCTTGGTAGGCTTTCAGGGTCATAGTTGAGACATTCCTGTTCAAAGTCGAAGAGTTTGCGGCACGACATCAAGGCTTTGTAGTAACTGCCGGCCATGACATCGCGGCTGATCTCGATGCAGGCGGCGAGCGTCTGGCGGTTCTGGACGGCGCCCATGAACTCGGTCATGCGCAGCGCGAATTCGTTGTAGTACTGCTCCATCGCATCCGGATCGAGATACATCATCATGATGGGCACGTAGATGCGCCGCGCCGGCGTCGTCGCCTCATGCGGCTGCATGATGTCCTTCTCGCGCAGCACGCAGGCCTTGTTCTGGATGACGAGGCTGGCGCGCTTGTCGCCATTGGTGAGCACGGCGCCGTTGAGGACGAATTTCTCACCAGGCTTGAGCGACAATTTCAGCGGCATCGGTCGGTACTCCCTCGGCGCCTCCCAGCAGACGGCGCGTTCGATGGCGCAAACCTAAAGCCGGCTTGGTTAACAAATGCCTTGCGATTTGGTGTTTTTCGTTCACGCAAGGTTAAACATAAACAGGCTTGTATGGGTTGAGAAAACCCAAGGTTTCCCCCATGGCGCAGCCGCAGCCCACCCCCTCTTTGGACACGCTTGTCGGCTTCGACGCCAAGCTGGAGGCGCTCGCCAAGCTTGAGATGCTCCAGGAAGAGGTCGACGCGGCGCTGGCCCGGCGCAAGTCGAACGGCTTTCTGCGCCGCGCGATCAAGACCTGGCGGCGCGGCGACATCACGCGCGCCGGCCAGCTCGCGCTGTCGGCCACCGGCGCCGACGAAACCAATTCCAAGGCCTATCACGTGCTCGGCATGGCGCTGGAGCGCATGGGCCACGTCCACAAGGCGCTCGTCACCTATGAGCGCGCCTTCCAGCTCGATCCCGAGGATCCCGAGTTGCTGATCAATCTGGGCCTGATCGCCTGGAACCTGAAGCAGAACGACGGCGCGGCGCGGATGTTCAGCCTGTACATCGACGCCTGTCCCGACAGCCCGCTGGGCTACAACAATCTGGGCAGCATCCTGTGCGACATGGGCCAGCCGGAAGCGGCGATCGAGACGCTGCGCAATGCGATCTTCCGCATGCCCGGCGAGCCCATCCTGTGGAATGCGCTGGCGACCGTGCTGGCCGAAGAGGGCCGCGCCGAGGAGAGCCTGGTCTTCTACAACGAGTCCGTTCGGCTCGATCCCAATTTCGCGCGCCTGCATCACAATCTGGGCTATGCCTACGCCCATCTGGGCATGCTCGATGAATCGCTGGCGGCCTATGAGCACGGCCTGGCGCATGTCAAAGACCCCGCCGAACGCCTGGAGACCGAGCATTCCAGGGCCATCTGCCTGATCGGCATGGGCCGGCTGGAAGAGGGCTTCAAGGAATTCGAAAAGCGCAACTCGCCGCGCTTCCGCGCCTACGTCAATCACCTGATCAAGGCGCCGATCTGGCAGGGCGAGGCTCTGAACGGCAAGCGCATCGCCGTGGTCGGCGAGCAGGGCCTGGGCGACGAATTCATGTTCGCCACCATCCTGCCCGATCTGCAACACATGGTCGGCGATGGCGGCAAGCTGCAGATCGCGGTCGACACGCGCCTCGTCGCGCTGTTCCAGCGCTCGTTTCCCAACGCCGAGGTCGGCGCCTATGACGACCGCACGCTGCTCGATCCGGACGGCAACAAACCGCTGCGCTTCGTCAAATTCATCACCGACAAACAGGAGCCGGACTATTGGGCACCGATGGGTTCGGCGCTGCAGTTCCTGCGCAAGGACATCAAGGATTTTCCGCACGAGGCCTTCATCAAGCCCGATCCGGAGCGCGTCGCGACATTCCGCGCGGCATTGAAAGCCAAGGGGCCGGGGCCCTATGTCGGCCTGTGCTGGCGCTCGATGATGCTGGCCGCCAAGCGCGCGAAGTATTACAGCGCCCTGTCGATGTGGGGACCGATCCTGCAGACGGAAGGCGTCACCTTCGTCAATCTGCAATATGGCGACTCGGCCGCGGACATCGCGCTGGCGAAAGAAAAATTCGGCATTGAGATCCACGACATGGGCGTCGATTTGAAGGACGATCTCGATGGCGCCGCAGCGCTATCGGCGGCCCTGGATCTGGCGATCTCGGCACCGACCGCGGCGGCGGCCAATGCCGGCGCGGTCGGCACGGAAGTGTGGTTCATGACCGCCGGGCGCACCTGGCCGCAATTGGGCACAGGCGAATATCCCTGGTACCGCAAGACGCATGTCTACAGCCCGCAGAAGTTCGGCGACTGGACAACGCTGATCCCGCAAGTGGCCGCGGAACTCGCGGCCTTCGTGCAGGCGCGCGGCTAAATCCTATTTGTTTTCCTTGCGCAGATTTGCCTCGACCGAGGCGATGCAGCGCTGATAGCCGACCGTGCCCGGCGAATAGCCGCGCGCGGCGCAGAAGCCCGGCGCCTGCGGACAGCCCGCGGCCGTGCAGGCGTTGGGCGACACCGGCGCCTCGTCCGAATCGAAGGCGTGGGTGAGAAAGCCCGGTTCCGGCAGCGTGATATCGGTGCAGGCGCCAAGGCCGAAGCCCAACAGCGCGGCGAGCAATATGGTGCGAATCATCTTGGCCCCCTTCGTCGTCAGAAGTTTACCGCGATTCGCAGCATGGCGCCGCCGTCAGGCCCCGGCCCCGCCGAGACGCGATAGCGGCCCGGATGGTAGCGATCGACCAGCGCGTAGTTGAACCCGAAGGCGAGCGCGCCGGCCGCCGCCGTGTCGTACCAGTGGTTTTTCTTGGCATCGGTCAGCGCGTAGCTGACGACGGCCGACGCGACATAGGCCGGCACGCCGTAGCGCCAGCCATAACGGTTCCACAGATAATCCGCCGACGAATCCGCCAGCGCCAGATCGGGCGGCGACATCGCATGGACGCCGGAGCCGTCCGGCCGATTGTCGCGAATGCTCTGGCGCAGCAGATAGGCGGTGCCAACGGTTAAGCCCGCGGCGACGGCGAACTCGCCGATGCCTTTCCAGTCTTCGTGATGCAGCAGCGAAATGCCGATTGCCGACACCGGCAGCGCGAGCGTGATCACGTTCGCCGCTTTGCGCAGCGTGTGGTTGACGGAGTCGGCGGAGGCGGTAGCCGGCCACAGCAAGACGGTGCACGCCAACATGGCGCGTCCATAGGCGACTGCAAGGCGCATTACCTGCCCCCAATTGTCATCGCGGCAGTAGGCGCGGCGGCGCCTGCCGGGTCAAGCGCCTCTATTGCTGCTGTTGCTGCTGCTGATGGTAGAGGTGCTCGGGCATCGACGGCGTCGGCTTGGGCGCGCTCATCGGCCGGGCGACCCGCAGGAAGTCCTCATGCCGCACAGGCGCTTGCGTCGGCTCGACCGCGACCGAGATGGCAAGCTCGCTCTCGCCGCCGCCCTTGTAGGTGCCGCGGGTCGGCGGCACGTCGGCATAGTCGCGGCCCACCGCGGCGCGGATATGGCGCTCGGCGGCGAGGATGTCGTTGGTCGGGTCCAGGCCGATCCAGCCCAGGCTGGGCAGATAGGCCTCGACCCAGGCATGCGTCGCGTCTTCGCTCGAACGGTCCTTGCGTCCGCGATGATGCAGATAGCCCGACACGTAGCGCGCCGGGATGCCCCAGCTGCGCGCGATGGCGATCATGATGTGGGCGAAGTCCTGGCAGACGCCGCTCTTTTCCTTCAGCGCCACGTCGACGGCGGAATGGGCGTCGGTGACGCCCGGCAGATATTCGAAGGCGTCATGTATCGTTTTGCACAGATGCTTGAGCGCCGTCAGCGGATCGTCCTTGGCCTTGGCCAGGTCGTGGCTCGCGATGAAGTCGGCGAGCGCCGGCGTGATCGCGGCGAAGGTTGACGGCTCCAGCAGGTCGAAATGCTCGTCCGACAGATTGTAGGAATTGTAGCGGCCCCATTCGAGCATGTCGGCGCGGTCCGGCGGCGGCGGCACGTTGGCGATTTCCACCACCGCCTGGGCCTCGATCTTGAGCTCTTCATGGCCGCGCAGGACGTTGAAATGATAAACGGCGTTGCCGAGATAATCGGTGTAGGCATAGAGTTGGGCGCGCGGGTTGGTCGTGATCTGGAAGCTGCGCAGCGATTGCGGCCCCTCCGAGCGCGGCTGCATGCGCAGCTCCATGACGGATTCGCGGACGGGCGCCGAATAGCGGAAGCGAGTCACGTGGCGGATGGAGTAGAACATCGACGCTCCTTATCCTCTCCCGCTTGCGGGAGAGGACGGCCGCGCAGCGGCCAGGTGAGGGGCCGTGGTGGCGGGCAGACTTCCCCTCACCTGACCTTTGCTTCGCTCAGGTCGTCCTCTCCCGCTACGCGGGCGAGGATAAGACAGCGTGCCCTTTGGCGAATTCACAACACCGTCTCCGCGCCATACGAAATGTACGACAGATGCACCGATTCGTGTATCTGCTCGCATTGTTTGGTGATGTCGGCGAGGAACGGCACGATGGCGCCGCTGATCAATTCCTCGATCTGCCCGAAATCGACCGTGGCCTTCAGCCGGCCGGCCAAGCGCTCGACGGCGGCGCGGCGGGCCGGCGGCGCGGCCATCGCCACGCGCGCCAGCGAATCGCACACCCGGTCGATGGCAAAGCGCACCGAATGGGGAAACTCGCCGTCGAACACCAGGAACTCGGCGATCTTCTCAGGGCGGATCTGCGCCGTATAGGCTTTGCAGTAGGGCTCGAACGCCGTGCAGAATTTCAACAGCACCAGCCAGTCGAAATATTTCGGCGCCGTGATGCCGGCGAGCTGGCGGAAATGCAGATCGAGCAGGCGGCTGAGGAGTTGGGCGCGCTCGATATGGCGGCCGAGCTCGATGAAATACCAGCCTTCATTGTGACTGAGCGTCGACAGGATGACGCCTTCCAGAGTGTGAAAATCCTCCAGCGCGTCGCGGAAGACGCTCGCCGGATGATGGCCCCAGACGCCCTCGGTGGTCACCGGCTGCAGCCGCAGGTAAAGCTTGTTGAGATGCTCCCACACTTCGGTGGAGAGCTGCTCGCGCACCTGGCGGGCGTTGTCGCGCGCCGAGCGCAGCGACGAGACCAGCGACGAGGAATTGAGGCGATTGAAGGCCAGTGCCTGGGTGATGACATAGGCGTCGTGCGCCTTGGGCGCGAACTCGGCGCCGGACAGCGCTTCCACCACCCGGTGCCAGGACGCGTCCGCGTCCTCTCTGGACTGCTCCACCATCGATTCGAGCTTGACCGCCACCAGACGCGCCGTGTGCTCGCCGCGCTCGATATAGCGGGCCATCCAGTAGAGGCTGTCGGCGACGCGCGAGAGCATGGATCTAACCTCTCTTCACCATGGCCGGGCTTGACCCGGCCACCCAGCGCGACGCGAAGCGGCGCCTCAATGAAGCGTCATTGGCGCGCCGACGCGCGCCTACTGGGTGGCCGGCTCGGAGGCCGGCCATGGTGAGGTTTAGGATCATTCGCTCAACACCCAAGTATCTTTTGATCCGCCACCCTGACTTGAATTCACCACCAGGCTGCCGCGCTTGAGCGCGACGCGGGTCAGCGCGCCGGGCACGATGGTGGTGTGCTCGCCATGCAGGATGAAGGGGCGCAGATCGACATGGCGCGGCTCGACGCCGCCGTCGACGAAGGTCGGCGCGGTGGACAGCTGGATCGTCGGCTGGGCGATGTAGTTGTCGGGATCGGCCTTGATCTTCTCAGCGAACTCCGCGCGCTCGGCCTTGCTGGCATGCGGTCCGACCAGCATGCCGTAGCCGCCGCTCTCCCCCACCGCCTTGACCACCAGCTTGTCGAGATTGGCGAGCACATGGCTCAGCGATTTCTCCTCGCGGCAAAGGAAGGTCTCGACATTGTCGAGAATCGGCTCTTCGGAAAGATAGTAGCGGATCAGCCGCGGCACATAGGCATAGACCGCCTTGTCGTCGGCGACACCGGTGCCCAGCGCATTGGCGACGACCACGTTGCCCGCGCGATAGGCGTTGAACAGGCCCGGCACGCCGAGCGAGGAGTCCTCGCGGAAGATCAAGGGATCGACGAAATCGTCGTCGGTGCGGCGATAGATGACATCAATGCGCTTGAGGCCGGACGTGGTGCGGGCATAGACGACATTGTCGTTGACCAAAAGGTCGCGGCCCTCGACCAGCTCGACGCCCATCTGGCGCGCCAGGAAGGCGTGCTCGAAATAGGCCGAGTTGAAAACGCCCGGCGTCAGCACCGCGATCGAGACGTCTTCGTGGAACGGCGCCAGCGAGCGCAGCATCGCCAGAAGCTCGTTGGGATAGTGCTCGATGGCGCGCACGTTCATCGAGCGGAACACCGCCGGAAAGGCGCGGCGCACCACGTCGCGGTTGGCCAGCATGTAGGAGACGCCGCTGGGGACGCGCAGATTGTCCTCCAGCACGACGAAATCGCCGGCCTCGTTGCGCACCAGGTCGGAGCCGCAGACATTGACGTAGGCGCCGTGCGGCACGGGAAGCCCGCGCATCTCGCGGCGATAGTGCTTGGAGCCGTAGATCATCGAGCGCGGCACGATGCCGTCCTTGAGCACGCGGGCGTCGCCATAAATGTCGCGCAGGAAAAGATTGAGCACGCGGATGCGCTGCTCCAGCCCCGCTTCGATGCGGGCCCATTCCTTGGCCGTGACGATGCGCGGCAGAAGATCGGTCGGGATGATCCGCTCGGTCGCCTGGTTGTCGCTGTAGACGGTGAAGGTGATGCCCTGGTGCAGGAAGGACAGCTCGCAGGCCTGCTGGCGGCGCAGAAGTTCGCCGGCCGGCAGCGTCGTCAGCCGCCCGTCGAGCGCGGCGTAATGCGGATGCACCGCGCCGTCGCGTCCGAACATCTCGTCATAGGGCTTGCCGAGATTGTAGTGCTCATAGGGCGCGTCGCGCCCGGGGACACAGATGCGATTGGGCAGATGATGATCCGGCCCGCCAAAATCCTCCGTGTGCACCAACCCGTCTTGTTGCATTGCGAAATGTGACGGGATTTGGGGGCTGTCCGTCAAGGACCCGGGGCACGAATAGTGCCGTTTGCGGTCAAATGCACGCAGTAGGGCTACGCCCGATCCTCACGGTCGTGCCAAGTGGCAGGTGCATAGATGAAAATCACATCTTGCGCGGCTTCGGTGCCGGAAGCTCGTTTGCCGTACCCAGACTGGCCGCCCAGGCTTCGACATCTTCCAGGGGGACGCCCTCGCCGGTTCTGCGATACTCAGCGAGCCGCTGTGCATCCTCAGCCAAAATTTCCGGCGACCAAGGCCCACGACCTTCGTCTTCCATCTTCTTCAGCCGCGGTGGAAGTTCATCGTCGGACCCCGCGAGATCGGCAACGAGGTCGGAGACGCTCATGCCGCGCGCTTGCGCCCGGGCTTCGAGGACATCCGCCGTGTGCTCGTCGACTTCGATATTGCGCAACTTGGCCATGCAACAAGTCTAGCAGAAATTCACGCCGCTCGCCACGCCGGATCAATGCGCTCTTGCGTGCCGCGCCCGCGGCGGCGGCGCCACCGCATGTCCCATGCCATGCACCACCAAGAAGTCCCGCACGTCGTTGGCCGACTGGAAATCGACTTCCTCCATCGGGATATGGCCGGTGCCGGAGTAGATCAGGAGCTTGGAGCCCGGGATCGCATCGCGCCAGGTGCCCGCGGCCGATACCGGAATGAGATGATCGTCCTCGCCCCACAGGATCAGCACCGGCATCTTCAGGGCGCCGACATGGTTCTTGACGTAGTTCGCGTCGCCGGCGGCGTATTCGCTGAAGCGCGTCATCGTGGCGGCGCGCGAGCCTTCGAGCAGCGCCATGTCGGAATACAGATCGATCATCGGCTCGGTCAGGATGTTCTTGCGCACGATGGCGTCGCCCAGGCCTTCACGCACCAGCGGCTTGGGGTCGAGATGGGAGATCAGCAGCCGCGCCCAGGACTGCCGCATCAGGCGGAAAGCCATTGGGACGTGGTCGCCCGCCTTGGCCGGCATGCCGGCCGCATCGACCAGGATCAGCGCCGTGACGCGCTCGGGGTGATCTTCGGCGAAGCGCGCCGCCACGCCGCCGCCCATCGAATTGCCGGCCAGCGCGAAAGTCTTGAGGCCGATCTTGTCGGCGAAGGCGGCGACGAAATTCGCCATGCCCGCGGCAGTGTAGTCCTCGTTCGGCGTCGCGCCCGTCAGGCCATGCGCCGGCAAATCGACCGAGACGACGCGGTATTCGTTGGACAGTCTTGTCGACCACCGTTCCCAGGTGAACAGCGAAGCATTCGAGCCGTGCAGCAGCAGCAGGACCGGCGCGTCCTGCGCCCCGCGAATGCGGTAGTGGACGCGCGCCGGCTTGGCGTCCAGCGCCGGATCGGCGTCGGGCAAGGTCGATTTGTAGGCGACATCGACGAATTGCGACGGCGCCGTGGCGTATTTCGCCTCCAGCGTGGCGCGCGGAATGCTGGACGCGCTGAAAATGTAGAAGGCGATGCCGAGCAGCACCAGAATCGTGGCCACGAAGCCGAGAAACAAACGCATGGTGTTACCTCAACGCGGATCCGGGATGTTCGCTAGAGCGTAAAGCGCAGCCATTCTACCGGTATTTTGACGCGGGGCCACAGCAGCGTCGTTAACGCGTTAATACTCGACCCCGCCCGGACCCGGATCGTCGGGCGGGCGCGGCAGGGACACGATGCCGGCGCGTTCGTCGGGGATTTTCACGATCGCCGGCGTCCGTCTCGGCCCGGCAACGATCTTCGCCCGCAGCGGCTGCATCGCGCCGCCGACCGCCGACCAGGCCAGCGTGTCGAAACTGCTGCAGGCATGGCACACGGCGGACCAATCGCCCTGCGAGGCGCCGCAATGGCCGCAGCGCCATTCAGCATCGCGCGCCGCCCGCGCCGCGCGCGACAGCCAGCCATGTGCCGCCGTCGCATCGCCGTTCTCGCCTTCCTCGATCTCCGCCATCAAGGCACAGACGCGGGCGCTGGCGCTGTCATGCGCCAGGGGGCTCAGCAGCCGGCGCGCCTCCGGCCAGTTCTTCGTCAGCACCGCCTCTTCGGCTTCGAGCACGCGGCTTTCGAAATGCTCGCGGTTGAGATGGGCCAGGCCCACCAGCCGCGTGGCGCGCTGCGCATAGCTCTCATCGGGCTTGATCGCGGCATAGACGTCGGCGAGATCGGGATGCGGCGATTGCGCCCAGCAGGCTTCCACCACACCCTGCGCGCGCCATACCTTGCCGCTGGCCGCCAGCTTGCGCGCCGCCAGCACCGCCGCCGGCGCGAGGCCACAATCCAGCGCCAGCGCATCGCTGGCGAGCGCCAGCGCGCCGTCCGAATCGCCACGCTGATCGGCCTCGAGCGCTTCGGCGGTGAACAGAACCGCGCGGCGGCGGCGCACGATATCGTTGTCCAGCAGCTTATGCCGGGCGCTTTCCTCCAGCACCTTGCGGGCATCGGCCCAGGCGCCGCGCGCCGCCTTCAGATCGAACAGCGCGTTGGCGGCCCACGGCACGCGCGGCCGCAGATTGTGCGCCCGCTCGGCGAATTGCAGCGCCTGCTCGGGCTGGCCCTCCCGCGCCGCCAGCAGGAAGAGCCCCCGAAGCCCAAGAAACTCCGTCGTCTCGTGATGCAGCATGGCGCGGTAGGCGTGGCGCTGCGCCGTGCCGTCGCCATCGAGCAACGCGGTCTGCGATTGCAGCAGCAGGGCCAAGGGATGGCTGCCCAGAATGCCGCGCGCCCGATCGGCATGGCGGCGCGCTTCGTACACGTCGCCGGCGGCGACCGCCAGCAATCCATGCGACACGGAGTCGTTGCCGCGGCGGGTGCGGCGGTCGTTGAACCAGGCGCCGATGGCGCCCGGGCTGGTGACCAGCGTCGTGATCAGCCGCGCCAGCAGGATGACCAAGGCGGTAAAGAGAACGGCGAGGCCGATGGTCGCCGCTGCGCTCATGTGAATTTCGTAGGCGTCGAGCGTGAACACCAGCTCGCCCTGGCGGTCGGCGATCCAGGCGATGCCGCCCGCCAGCAAAGCGGCGGCGATGAGAATGCCGAGCAGGCGGATCATGGCGCCGCCAGCAATTGCGCCAGCCGGTGCGCCAGCGCGGCCGTGTCGCGCGCGATCGCCTGGCGCGCCAGCGCATCGTTGAGCCAGCCTTGCGCCGCGGCCCGCGCCGGGCCCTTGAGCGCTTTCATCTGCGCCAGCGCGCCGTCGAGATCGCCGCCGTTCAGCCGCGCCCCGGCGCGGGCGAGAATGCTCTCGCTGTCCGCGCCGCCCACGTCGCCGACGCGGCGCACGACGATGACGTTGCCGATATTGGCCCACAAGCGGCCGAGCCAGCTGGTCGCCTTGCCGCTCTTCTCCGCCGCCAGCGCTCTCGCCGCCATGTCGGCGAAGCGTTGCGCGAGCGTCACTTGCGTCGGCGCGCCGCGCTGCGCGATCGGCGCAAGCTCGCCGGCTTCGCGCACATCCGGCATCAGGGCGCGGAAGGTCTGCAGCTCCGCCACGAACGGTCCCGGCGTGGCGCTGGCGCGCACCAGATTGGCGAGCGCCAGTTCGGCCGCGGCGCGGCGCATGGTGACGGTGGGGTCGATGCCTTCGAGATGGGCGATGCGCGCCTCCAGCGCCCCTTGCGCGCTGCTCAGCGCCGCGATGCGCTGCGGCATGTCGGAGCCGAGCGCGTTACGCTCCAGCGCCGCCAGCCTGAGTTCGAAATCGGCGCGCATCGCGGTCAGCCGCCGGTCCGACTCGTCGAGCCGCGCCGCGGCCTGCGGATCGGGCGCGGTCTCCAGCTTGCCGACGCGCGCCGCCAGCGCAGCGAGATCGCCCTGCGCCTGCGTGAGAGATGACTTCACGCCGCCATCGGGACCGTTGCGTTCGACCGCGGCAAGCCGCGCCTCGTCGCTGGCCAGACGATCGCGCAGCGAAGCGACGTCGCCCTGCTCGCCGGAACCGAGC
Source organism: Rhizomicrobium sp. (assembly GCA_036512455.1). Lineage (GTDB taxonomy): Bacteria > Pseudomonadota > Alphaproteobacteria > Micropepsales > Micropepsaceae > Rhizomicrobium. The sequence goes on along the minus strand of DATCAT010000061.1, from coordinate 118,427 downwards.
GACAGCGGCTGCTGCAACTTGTTCTGCTGCATCGAGAAGAAAAACAGGATCGCGACGCCGGCGACGATCACCATGAAGATCATCAGCGCGATGGCGCCCAACCCCTGATAGCGCGACGGCGCCGGATGGACGACGTGCACGGTATGCTGCGGCGGCGGGGATGCGGAATCGGTGGCGCTCATGGCGGAAATTATGACGCGCCGCGCGGCGCTAACCAAGGCACTCCAGCAAGGATGCCTGATTAGGCCTGGGCGCGACGCGGATTTCCTTGAATATCAGGCCCGAAAGCGGCTTTGCCGCCGCTTCGCTGATGCACACCGCGATCAGCCGGCCGCAAGCCGCGCCCAATCCCGCCTTGGTGACGCAAGCGGCGAACACCTGCGCGCTGCGGGCCGAGAACAACAGGACAGCGTCCAGCGAACCGTCGGTAAGAGACTTGTACGCGGCCTCTGGGAGCTCAGCCACCGATGGCACGTCGTAGAGAATTTCGGTGCGGACGGCATATCCAGCAGTGGAAAGAAGGTCGGCGAGACGCCCTTCGGCCTCCGCGCCGGCGGCATGCAGCAGCGCTCCAGCGCTGGGCGCCACCCAGCCGCGCACGGCGGCCGCCAGTGCTTCCGAATTGCCGTTAGCATTGCGCACCTCGGAGAATCCGGCGTCGCGCGCGGCCTGCGCCGTTTGCGATCCGATGGCGAGGACCGGAAAATCCCGCCGCGAGGTATGGCGGGCGAAGGCGCGCACGCCGTTGGCGCTGGTGGCGAGGATCGCCTGCACGCCGTCCAGATGCAGCGCTTGGCCGTCGCGATAGCTCACGCCGAGCAGCGGCGCGACGACCGCGTCATGGCCGCGCGCCCGCAGCAGCCCCGCGGTTTCGAGCGCGTCGTCCAGAGGCCGCGTGACGAGAACACGCATCATAGCGTCAGCCATTTTTCCACAAGCGGCTTCAGCGCCACGCCGGCTTCGCTTCCGGCTTTTTGCGCCGCTGCGCGCGGATTGTGGCCGAGCTCGACTGTAAAGCGAGACACCGCCTGGTCGCCGCCGTCCGGCGCGAGCACTTCGCCGTTGAACGTCAGCGTGCCGCCGGCGATCGTCGCCAGGCCCGCGATGGGCGTGCGGCAGGAACCGTCGAGCGCCGCCTGGAAAGCGCGCTCGCACAGCAGGGCGAATTCGGTCGGCTCGTGATTGAGCTTGCCCGTCCGTTCGCGCGCCAGCGTATCGGCTTCGCGGATTTCGATGCCGATCACGCCTTGTCCCAGCGACGGCAGCCAATCCTTGGGATCGAGGATCGCGGTCGCGCGGCTCTGCAAGCCGAGCCGCTTCAAGCCCGCCAGCGCGAGAAAGATCGCGTCCATCTCACCGTCGTCGAGTTTGCGGATGCGGGTGTCGACATTGCCGCGCAGCAGGACGATGTCGAGATCCGGCCTTCGCCGCGCCACCTGCGCATGGCGGCGCACCGAGCTGGTGCCGACGCGCGCGCCTTTCGGCAACGCGTCCAACGACCCGGCCTTGTTCGAGAGAAATGCTTCGCTCGGATCCTCGCGCTCCAGGAAGGCGCTGAGGCTGAGTCCCGGCGGCAGCGCCGTCGGCACGTCTTTCATCGAATGCACCGCGAGGTCGATTTCGTCGTGCAACAGAGCGTCTTCCAGCTCCTTGACGAACAGCCCCTTGCCGCCGGCATCGGCGAGGCTCCTGTCCTGGATGCGGTCGCCCGAGGTCTTCAGGATCACGATGTCGCAGGGCGCGCCGCCCACGATCAGGCGGTGCTGCACCATATGAGCCTGCACTAGCGCGAGTTTGGAGCCGCGGGTGCCCAGGCGAAGGGTTCTGTTTTGCGGCATGACGGCAAAGGGTTTAGAGGAGCCACGCAACCTATCCAAGAGCCGACCGCTTTGCGCCCGCTGACCGTCCTGGGCATCGAGACCAGCTGCGACGAAACGGCGTGCGCCATCGTGCGCGGAAGCGCGCCGGGGCCGGGCGAGATCCTCTCCAACATCGTCTTCAGCCAGCTCGACGCCCACCGGCCCTATGGCGGCGTGGTGCCGGAGATTGCCGCCCGGGCCCATGTCGAGCGCTTGGACGGTATCGTCGAAGAGGCGCTGGCGGCGGCTTGCGTCAAACTTTCGGACCTCGACGCCATCGCGGCCACCGCGGGTCCCGGCCTGATCGGCGGCGTCATGGTCGGACTGACCACGGCCAAGGCGTTGGCGCTGGCCGCCGGCAAACCGCTGGTCGCGGTCAATCATCTCGAAGCCCACGCCCTGACCGCGCGGCTGACCGATGGCGTCGCGTTTCCCTATCTTCTGCTGCTGATTTCGGGTGGCCATTGCCAACTCCTGGCCGTGGAGGGTGTCGGCAAGTTCAAGCTTTACGGTACGACCATCGACGATGCGGTCGGCGAGGCCTTCGACAAGGTCGCCAAGCTGTTGGGCCTGCCCTATCCCGGCGGACCGCGCCTGGAAGAAGCGGCGGCCCGCGGTAATGCCAAACGCTATGCGCTGCCGCGGCCGATGAAGGGACGCGCCGGCGCGGATTTTTCCTTTTCAGGCTTGAAGACGGCGGTGCGGCTGATCGCCGACGCGGGCGGCGTCGATGCCGCCGACATGGCGGCCTCGTTCCAGGCCGCGGTGGTGGATATTCTGGTGGACCGCACGGGTGCCGCGATCCGGCGCTTCAGAAGCGATTATCCCGATACGGCCCATCCGGCCGTGGTGCTGGCGGGCGGTGTCGCCGCCAATGGCGCGATCCGGGGCGCCTTGTCGGCGCTGGCGTCGGCGGAAGGCTTTGAGACAAAAATACCCCCGCCCAGGCTTTGCACCGACAATGCGGCGATGGTGGCCTGGACGGGGGTGGAACATGGCCAGCTGGGCTTGTTCGACGGCATTGGGGTATCGCCGAAGGCCCGCTGGCCGCTTGCCGGAACGCCGCTCGGGGGGAGGGATGGCGCGCCGGCGAAGCTGGTTGGTTCGTCTTAGACCGTCATGAAAATCGCGAAGGTCAGGACGCCCGCCATGACGACCAGGGCGCCGGTGAACAGGTTGGCGACGGCGCCGTTGAAGGCCGAATGCTGGGCGGGAATGTGGGTGTTAACGTTGGTCATGATTGCCTCTCCTTTTATTCCTGCGGCGGAGTGGACGATTGCCTCTCACCACCGCTGAATTTCGTTGCCGGCTCTTGCCGACAAGGGGGATGTACGTGCGGCGCCTGAAGTTTCAATGAACAGATTGAATATTATTCAGCGTTCAATTACCGTTTTACGTAGTATAACTAATTGAATTTATTCAATATTTGTGCAGTGCAACGCAGACCTATGCGCTGGAAGCATGGAAGGGATACGCCAACGTGAAGGCGGCTACATACCTATCTGACCCGAAAACGGCATGCGTCTAGCGCATGGCGTTTGTTGCGGTGCAACGGAGCGAGGTTCTGTGTTCGGATCGCCATCGCCTATCTTAAACTCATCTAAGAATACCAATAGAATCAATATCATAAATGGACTCGCTGAAGTTGAAACAGATTCAACCAACGAGAGAAACGTGTGTTGAGGGGACTCCTGTAAGGTTGCATAACAATTTGTGAGAGATTCGGAGGTCAAATGCGTTCTAGGATCACAATGACAAGCGCAAAAAAACAAACCAGCAGGGGCAAAACAACGATGGCTGACTTCGCACCAAAGACAGATGCGGCTCTCTTGGAGCGGCTCAACGCTGCGGCGAAACGGGGCCTGACGAAAAACGAACTGCACATGCAGCGCGTCTCATTCGTCTATGGGAACTTGCCGACCGATAGCACGCTAACCCGGCAGCAGGTCGCTGCCGAACTCGCCAAGGGAGAAGGCGAGAAGAACGCGGCATAGACGGTGTTCGTCTTTGACGTTGTTGGAACTGAAGCGCACGCCGCGTATCAGAGCCTTTCCGTCGCCAATTTGGATCGCCAATACGGCTTCTTAAGATCCGTAGTCGATGCCTCTATCGCGCTAAATCGGTCGCTCCTGTCGATCGAGGTCATTAAAGCCCTCAATTATCACGCGATTTCATGTTTGCACGCCTACGCGGGCGAATTTCGACCATGCCCGGTAACAGTAGGCCAGCGCGTCCCGCCGCAGCATTATCAAGTTCCGGCGCTGATGAATATGTTCGTCGATGAGGTGAACAGATATTGGGATCGTACTGATCCAGTGCAACTGGCGGCTTACGTCCTCTGGCGGATCAACTACGTCCATCCGTTTGTGAACGGCAACGGACGCGCCGCTCGCGCAGCCTGCTATTTCGTACTCTGCCTGAAGTCAGGCGGACTGCTCGGAGGCGATCCCATCCTTCCAGAACTGATCCGCGCCAATCGCCCCGCGTATGTCGCTGCGTTGCAGCTTGCTCACCAATCGCTCGAGACCACGGGCGCGCCAAATCTCTCCCTGCTTCATGCATTGCTGTCCCAACTTGTCAGTCAACAGCTTGCGTCTGCCGTTCAGCCAGCTGCTGCCCCGCCGACGCCGGCCGACCCAGGAGACGCTGCGACAGCGCTTGGCGCTGGCACGGAGCCACCTCCCAATGGGACGCCGCCACCGGCGTAATGACGACCCATCGATGACACTAGATGTGGCAAGCCTCGCCCTAGCCCTAGCGGCTGGACTGGACACGCGCAGGCAAGTCAAATCGCTCGACGTGCCGTTGGTGGCCTGCTAGGCAACCGCTCCAAATTCGCAAATTCGCCGCATACTAGGTCCCCATGGACTACTCCCCCGTAGTTGAAAAAGTCTCTCCCGGAATCGCGAAGGTCTATTGCCTCAACAGCGCGGGCAAAGTCGCGGGTACCGGGTCTGGCTTCGTCTATGCGAAGAAGGGAATTCTCGTTACGTGCGATCACGTCTTGGAAGGCAGCGACACACTTCTAGTCAGATTTTCCGATGACAAGGATGGGAAATTTCATTCCGCAAAAATCGCCTTACGCGATGCCGAACATGACCTCGCACTTCTCAAAATCGACGTTGATCGAGAGCCGCTCGTTCAAGCCAATCCAGCGAAGGCAATTCGTGCAGGTATGCCGGTCTTGTTCTCGGGATATCCCCTTAGCTTGGAAACGCTCACAACCCATCAGGGCATACTTTCCGCAATTACTACCGACGCGGTGGGTGTGACGACCTATCTTATCGACGGAACAGTGAATGCCGGAAATAGTGGTTGTCCACTGATGAATGCCGATGGCGAGATTATTGGTGTCGTCAATGCAAAACGGAGGGAACGTTCCGATCTGCTGACTAAGGTCGAAGCGATGACGATGGGTGCAATATCGCTCCATGGAATTGACCTAGTCGAAATATACCAAGCGCTCATCTCCAACGTTCAATTGGGAATTGGCTATGCCGTACCAGCGTCATACATCCCGGAGCATAAGGAGACGGAGAAAGCAGTCGTAAAAGTCCCTCAAGTCGCCAAATCAGGTGGCGGCAAAAAAGTAGGGAAAAAGGTGGGAAGAAAGACCTGACGATGCAATTTATCTATAAAACCACTGGCACGTATTTGGGGTTCATCGCGAACGGCTTTTTGTTTTCGCGTGATGGCGAATATCTGGGTTGGATTGAAGGAAAGCATGCGTGGGATGCTGCTGGCAGGTTCCGCGGTCAACTTTGGAATACTGACAAGTACATTATCTCTAATCGGTTCGCGGTCGCGCCTGTGCCACGAACTCCCCGTCCAACTCCTACGCCGCCAGCGATACCGGACCCACCGCCCAACATTGCAGCGATACCTCTGCCAACCGGGTGGATCGATTCGTTCTAGAACGGACGTGTATCAACTTTTTGGGCACCTATATAGCAGTGTAATCTTAGAGTTATGCGCCAGAGGCAACGCTAATCGTGCGGAGCAGAAAAACTGGGCTTGGGCGGTTTTGCCGAACTGACCTCCCTGAACGGCGTCAGAAGTTGCCGCCGACATCGACGACATGCAGGCGCGGTAGGCGCACCGGCCTTACAAGCGGGAATACTGGGGTTCGAACCCCCTTGCGCGCGCCGGCCAGCACGGTTCGGTTTTCTGGTACAGCTTGGTCTTTGCGCGGGGCGCCGCCGATGAAATCACCGTCTATCCCGAACAACATCCGTTTCATGCCGATTGAAACCGAGCGGTTGATCCTGCGCCGGTTTGCACCCGCCGACGGGAGTGCTGTTCACCACTACATGTCCGACCCACACGTCACCGCGTTCCTGCCGGAAGGGCTCATGAGCCCGGCGCGTGCCCGCGCCTACGCGGCCCGGAACGCAAAGAAGCCGCAGGCGATCGCGGTGATGGAAAAGACCGGCGAAGAACTCATCGGGCACATGGCCTTTCATCCCTGGTTTGCGCCTGCCGCCACCTGGGAAATCGGTTGGGCGCTGGCGCGCGATCGCCAAGGGCTGGGCTATGCAACGGAGGCTGCCTCCGCGCTGCTCGCCTACGCCTTCAGCGCGCTCGGTTGCCACCGGGTGATCGCCACTTGCCAACCGGAGAACCGCGCCTCGTGGCGCGTGGCCGAGAAGCTACGCATGCGACGCGAGGGGCATTTCAAGGCATGCCTTGCCCGACCAGGGGGCGCGTGGTGGGACGAGTATTTCTACGCGATCCTTGCGGAGGAATTCGCACCGTGAAGATCGCCACTTGGAATATCAATTCGGTGCGGCTGCGGGCGCCATTGCTCGCCCGCTTCCTCAAAGAGCACCAGCCGGACGCCATCGCCCTGCAGGAAACCAAGGTCGAGAACGGTCTTTTCCCGCGCGAGGCATTTGCCAGGCTGGGCTATGTCCACCAGGCGATCCACGGCCAGAAGGGCTATCACGGCGTCGCCGTGCTCTCGAAAATGCCGTTCAAGAAAACCGGCGTCGAGGATTTCTGTCGCGAGGGCCATTGCCGCCATATCGGCGTGACCTTCGAGAACGGCGTCGAGCTGCACGACTTCTACGTGCCCGCCGGCGCCGACATCCCCGACCCCGACAAGAACGCGAAGTTCGCCCACAAGCTCGACTTCCTGCGGCGCATGCAAAGCCTGTTCGCAAAACGCAAGGGCAAGCGCGATCACCCGATGATCCTGGTCGGCGATCTCAACGTCGCGCCGCTGGAGCACGATGTGTGGAGCCACAAGCAATTGCTCAATGTCGTCAGCCACACGCCGGTGGAGACCAATCTGCTCGGCGAGGCGAAAGCCGCCTTCGACTGGATCGACGTGACGCGCGAATTCGTGCCGCACGACCAGAAGAGCTATTCGTGGTGGAGCTACCGTGCCGCCGACTGGGAAGAGAGCAACCGCGGCCGCCGCCTCGATCACATCTGGATCAGCCAGGCGCTCAAGGGCGGCCTCAAGTCACAGCAGATCGTCACCAAGATGCGCGGCTGGCAAAAATGCTCGGACCACGTGCCGGTGATCGCGGAGATCGAGGTTTAGGGCTTCGGCGGCTCGGGCCGCTTCAGCGGCGAGATCATGATCGTCGCTGTGGACGTCGCGACCACCTTGCCGTCTTCGCGCATCAAGCTCGCTTCGAGGAAATTGATGGTGCGGCCGCGCTTGATGACCTTGGCTTCGGCGACATGGCGCCCGGCGCCGCCCTGGCTGAGATAGCTCACCTTCATCTCCAGCGTCGGCGCGATCTCGCCCCATTGCGCGATGAAGCCGGCGGCGACCGCCAGCACGTCGTCCATGACGCAGGCGATGGCGCCGCCATGCAGCGCGCCGAAGCGGTTGAAATGCGGCTCGCCGAGATCGTAGCCGATCTTGACCCAGCCTTCCTCGACGTCGATCTCCAGCAGATCCTGGTTCAGCCAGGCCGAGCACGGCGCGGCGCGCTTGAAGATCGCCTGCACGTTGGGCGGAAAGTCGTCGGGCTTGGTCTTGTCGATGGCACGGCGCATGAATATCCGTTCCTTGATATTATGAACCATCCTGCACGAGCCGTAGGGGATTTCAAATTGCGCATCGCCTTTCTCCGCCATGGCCCGACCGACTGGAACGAGGAAGGCCGAATTCAGGGCCGCATCGACATGCCCCTGAGCGATGCGGGGCGCGCCAGGATGGCGGGCCTGCTGCCGCCGCCGGGCTTCGCGACCGCCTTCACCAGTCCGCTGCAGCGCGCCCGCGAGACCGCGAAGCTGCTCGGATTTGACGACGCCATCGCCGATGAGCGGCTCGCCGAACATCACTGGGGCGAATGGGAAGGCCTGACACGCGAGGAGATTCTTGAGCGCGACGGCGCCGACGCCTTCACGCGCGCCGGCAGAGGCATCGACTTCACGCCGAAGGGCGGCGAGAGCACCCGCGCCCTGCTCGCCCGCGTCGCCGATTTCCTGGCCGCGCGCGCCCGGGACAAGACCGACGCCATCGCCATCGCCCATCGCGGCGTGCTGCGCAGCGCCTACACGCTGGCGACCGGCTGGGACATGGCGACACCGATGCCGGCGAAACTGGATCTGTCGGCGGCGCTGATTTTGGAGGTGGATGGGGACGGTGCAGTGCAAATCTCCGAATTGAATGTGCCGTTGAGAATGCGCTCGTGAGACTCTCTTACAAAAAATCGTCATCGCCGGCCTTGTGCCGGCGACCCATGAACACAGTCGCCGAAGATTGTCACCGGAGATGCTTATGGGTGGCCGGGACAAGCCCGGCCATGACGATTGAGGTTAGAAGACAACCGCTTCCTAACTCCAAAACGGCCTGACCTTCTTGAAGGTGCGCCAGCTTTTCAGCGCCTTCTTCGTCAGGCGTTTTTCGCGCGCGCCGTGCCAGCCGGCGACGACGCCGGCCGCGAAGCGCAGCTCCGGCGCCTCGCCCAGGCGCGCCAGCGCCTCGCCGATGCCATGCACGTCATTGGCCTCGCCGAACGCATCGAGCAGCGTCTTGAGCCTCTTGATATAGGCGGCCGCTTTCTTGCGCCGATACAGCGGCGCGAAGAACTCGGCGGCGTAGCGCAGTTTCTTCAGCGCGATGCGAAGCCGGTGCGTGCGCTCGCCGAAGCGCGGGCCGGCGCGCTTGCCGCGCTTTTTCGCCCGCGCCAGATGCGCGTCCAGCGCCCGGTCGCTGACCTTGCCGATCCTGGTCGCGTCGAGCGGCACGGACTCGGCCGCCGCCGCCACGTCGTTGAGGAAGGCGCCGAAATCGGGATCGAGAATCTCCGACAGCGCGTCGTCCCAGGCTTCGCCGCGGGCGTGGCGCAGCGCCTGGCCGAGCGCGATGAACGAGTCATGGTCGGCATATTTGCGCAGCACCGGCGCCAGCAACTCGTCGGCGAAGACATCGAGGTCGCGGGCCGGGCCGAAGGCGTCGGCGAGGGCGCGGCCGCGCTTGCCCAGCGCTTTGAGCACCGGCGTCTGGGCGTAGTCCCCGAAGGAATTGAGCGCCATCTGCAGGCGGCGCAGGCCGACGCGGATCTGATGCACGCCGCGCGGGTCGTGGGCGCGAATGGCCGGCGCGTTGCCGCCGACCTGCGCCAGGCATTCCAGCACCGTGGCGCGGAACGCCTCTTCCACCGTCATGCGGCGGCGCAGATGGACGCGGCGCGCCATCACGGCGCGCGCGTTCAGGTTGCCCGAACTTGGCCGGTAGGAGCGGACGATGGCGACGCGCGGCTCTTCCATGCGCGCATCATGAGTCATGCGATGCGAACCGGCAATCCCGCTTTCGCCAGCGCCGCCTTGGCGTCCGCGATGGAGTACTGGCCGAAGTGGAAGATCGAGGCGGCGAGCACCGCGGATGCATGGCCGTCGCGCACGCCCGCCACCAGATCGTCCAGCGTGCCGACGCCGCCCGACGCGATGACCGGAACCGGAACCGCGTCGGCGATGGCGCGCGTCAGGGGGATGTCGTAGCCCGACTTGGTGCCGTCGCGGTCCATCGAGGTCAGCAGGATTTCGCCGGCGCCGTATTCGACCAGCTTCACGGCATGGGCGACGGCGTCGATCCCGGTGGCGTTGCGCCCGCCATGGGTGAAGACCTCGAAGGGCGGACCGTTGTGGTTGTGGGCGCCCTGCTTGGCGTCGATGGCGGCGACGATGCACTGGCTGCCGAACTTCTGCGCCGCCTCGCGAACGAAGTCCGGCCGCGTCACCGCTTCGGTGTTGATCGAGACCTTGTCGGCGCCGGCCAGCAGCAGCGCCCGGATGTCCTCCAGCGTGCGCACGCCGCCGCCGACGGTCAGCGGCATGAAACAGACATCGGCCGTGCGCCGCACGACGTCCAGCAGGATGCCGCGCTTTTCGTGGCTCGCCGTGATGTCGAGGAAGCACAACTCGTCCGCGCCGGCGGCGTCATAGAGCATCGCCTGCGCCACCGGATCGCCGGCATCGCGCAGCCCCTCGAAATTGATCCCCTTGACGACGCGGCCGTCTTTCACGTCGAGACAGGGAATGATGCGGACCTTGAGCATGACGTCTTCCTTGGACCGCAAGCTAGTGCGGAAATGCACTCATTTTCCTCCCCCGTTGTTACGGGGGAGGTGGCACGCCCACTTCGGGCGTGACGGAAGGGGCGAAACCTTGCACCGGCTCCCCCTCCGCCTCGCTGCGCTCGGCACCTCCCCCGTAACAACGGGGGAGGAAAGTCTACCGCCGTCCCATGCGCGCCATCGCGGCGATGCTGAACAACGCCCGCGCCGTCACGGTTTCGGCCGGCACGGCTGTGGTGCGCGACAGCGCCTCGGTTTCCAGCAGCAGGTCGAGCGCTTCGAGCAGGCGCGGCGTGTCCCACAGGCCCGCCTGCGCCTTGAACGAGGCCTGACGCATGAAATGGATCGGCGGGCGCAGCTTGCGCATCGCGTCGTCGAGCGTCGAGCCCTTTTCCATTTCGGATTTGGCCAGCGCCAGGCGCTGGAATTGCGACATCGCCATGCGCAGGATCGCCGCCGGCGAGGTGCCCGATACCCACAATCGTTCAAGCGCGGTATCGAGTTTCTTGAGGTCGCCCTGGCCCGCGGCGTCCAGCGCCTCCTCGGTCCGCACTTCGGCCTCGTCGCCCAGGACGGCGCGGACATCCTCGAGCGTGACCTGCTTGGCGCCGCGCGCGTAGAGCGCCAGCTTTTCCAGCTCGCGCCGCGTCACGCCGCGATCCGAGCCGAGGCGCGCGGCCGCATCCGCCAGCGCATCGGGCGCGATGGCAAGACCTTCCGCCTTCAGCGCCTCGCGCACCAATTCGGGCAGGTCGCGCGCATTGTCGCCATAGCAGGCGATGGCGGCGGCGTTGTCGGCGCCTTCGAAGACCTTGCGCAGCCCCGTGCCCTTGGCGAGGTCGCCGCCTTCGACGACGATCAACGCGTCGCCGGCCGGATCGTCGAGGAAGCGTTCGAACAATTTGGCCAGCGCGTTGCCGGCGCCGCGCACCCGGACCACGCGCCGCCCGCCCAGCATGGAAATCGCCGCCGCCTCGTCGGCCAGCCGCGCCGGATCGGAGGACAGGACCGAATCGTCGAGATCGGCGATCAGGAACGGATCCTTCAGATCGGGCACGACCGACTTGATCAGTTTCTCGGCGCGTTCGCGAACCAGACCCTGGTCCGGACCGAAGATCAGCGCCGCCACCAGATCCTTGGGCGGATGGGACAGTGTGCGTTCGATGCCGTGGCCTTTGATTTCGGTCATCGCACGCCGGTCAGCGCTTGGCGAAATAGACGTTGAGGTCGAGGCGGATGCGCTCGGCGATGTCTGCCGCGGCGCGGCGGTCGGCATCCTGCTGCGCCGCCAGCGTGCCGTAATTGGCGTTGGGCCCGGACGGCAGCACGTTGTAGGCGGAAAGCCCCGTCTCGATGCCCTTGGTGACGACTTTGCCGCTCATATCGGTCAGCGTATAGCTCACCTTCAGCGTGTCGTTGTAACGCGTGATGGTGGCGTCGTTCTGCAGCGCGATGCCCTGCGTCGTCTGCGTGACATCCAGCTTCAGCCGGTAGGCCGCGCCGGACGCCGTGCCCGGACCGTCGAGCAGGTCGATCATCGTGTTGCGCAGCTCATAGCCGATCTTGTCCGGCATCGGCTCGACATAGATCGTCGCCAGCGTCTTCTGCATGCCGCTGTTCAGCCCGCCATAGAGCGGATGAAAGCCGCAGCCGGCGAGGGCGAAGGCGGCGGCGAGGACGATCAGACGTTTCATGCGACGATGTTCACGATGCGGTTCGGCACGACGATGATCTTCTTCGGCGTCCTGCCTTCGAGCACGCGCACGACGCCGTCCTGCCTGAGGGCTTCGGCCTTCACCAGATCCTCTGGGGCGCCGATGGCGACGGTGACTTCGCCGCGGCGCTTGCCGTTGACCTGTACCGCGATGGTGACGCTGTCGGATTTCGTCAGCGCCGCATCGGCCTTCGGCCAGGGCGTGTCGACCAGCAGCGTCTCGTGGCCCAAAGCCTCCCAGCAGGTCTCGGCCAGATGCGGCATCATCGGGCCGATCATCAGGACGATGGCTTCCAGTGCCTCGCGGCGCACCGCGCCATCGGCATCGGCATATTGCTGGATCGCATTGGCGAGGGTGTAGGCCTGGGCGACCGCGCGGTTGAAGCGCAGATTGGCGAGGTCGTCGGTCACCGCCGCGACGGCGCCGTGCGTGGCGCGGCGCAAGTCGAGCGAACTGCCCTGAAGCACGCCGTCGCCGATCTTCGCGCCGGGCGGCGGCAGAGCTTCGACTTCCGTGACCAGACGGTGGACGCGCTGCGCAAAGCGCCAGCAGCCCTCGGCGCCGGACTCCGACCAATCCACGTCGCGCTCCGGCGGCGAATCGGAGAGCATGTACCAGCGGATCGAATCGGCGCCGTAGTTGGCGATCATGCCCATGGGCGCGACGACGTTCTTCTTCGATTTCGACATCCGGATCGACGGGCCGACGGTGACGGGGGCGCCGGTGCCCTTGGCGACGGCCGTGCCGTCGGGGCGTTTCTCCACCTCTTCGGGATAGAGCCAGTTGCCGTCCGCGTTCTGATAGCTCTCGTGCAGGACCATGCCCTGGGTGAAGAGGCTGGCGAAGGGTTCGTCGAGCTTCAGCCAGCCGGTGTCATGCATGCCGCGCGTGAAGAAGCGCGCATAGAGCAGATGCAGGATCGCATGCTCGATGCCGCCGATATACTGATCGACCGGCAGCCAGTAATTCACCGCCTCGCGATTGACCGGATCGGCCGCCGTCGGGTCGGCGAAACGCGCGAAATACCACGACGAGTCGACGAACGTGTCGAGCGTATCGGTCTCGCGCGTCGCGGCGCCGCCGCAAGTGGGACAGATCGTGTGCTTGAAGGTCGGATGGGCGTCGAGCGGATTGCCCTTGACGTTGAAATCCAGATCGTCCGGCAATTTGATCGGCAGATCGCTATCCTTTACCGGCACCACGCCGCATGCGGCGCAATGCACCATCGGGATCGGGCAACCCCAGGCGCGCTGGCGCGACGCCAGCCAGTCGCGCAGGCGATAGTTCACGGTGCGCTTGCCCTTGCCCTGCGCTTCCAGCCGCGAGGCGATCTCGTTCTTCGCCGCCTCGACATCGAGCCCGTCCAGAAAGCGCGAATTCGCCAGCTTGCCCGGCCCGACATAGGGCTCCTTGGCGACGCTGAAGGTCTTGGGATCTTCGCCCTCCGGCACCACGACGGGCAGGATCGGCAGGCGGTATTTGCTGGCGAAATCGTGGTCGCGCTGGTCATGGCCGGGGCAGCCGAAGATCGCGCCGGTGCCGTAGCCCATGAGCACGAAATTGGCGACATAGACCGGCAGTTTCCAGTCCGGATCGAAAGGATGCGCCGCTCTCAGGCCGGTGTCGTAGCCCATCTTCTCGGCGGTCTCGATCTCGGCTTCCGCCGTGCCGATCTTGCGGCATTGGGCGATGAAGTCGCGCAAGCGCGCGTCGCTCTTCGCCAATTCCTCCGTGAGCGGATGATCGGGCGAGATCGCCACGAAGCTGGCGCCGAACAGCGTGTCCGGCCGCGTCGTGAAGACGTCCAGCCGGGTCAGGTTCGACAGCTCGAAGCTGAAGCGCAGGCCTTCGGAGCGGCCGATCCAGTTCTTCTGCATCAGCCGGACCTTCTCCGGCCATTTCTCCAGGCCGTCGAGCGCGCGCAGCAATTCGTCGGAATAGCGGGTGATGCGGAAGAACCACTGGCTCAGCTTGCGCCGCTCGACCGCCGCGCCGGAGCGCCAGCCCTTGCCGTCGATCACCTGCTCGTTGGCCAGCACGGTCATGTCGACCGGATCCCAGTTCACATCGGCTTCGGAGCGGTAGACCAGATCGTCCTTATAGAAATCCAGGAACAACTTCTGCTGGTGCTTGTAGTATTCCGGATCGCAGGTCGCGAATTCGCGTGTCCAGTCGATGGCGAGGCCGAGCGCCTGCAACTCGCTGCGCATCGCATGGATGTTGGCGTAGGTCCATTCGCGCGGATGGGTGCCGCTGTTCTTGCCGGCGCTGACATTGTCGCGCGCCGCGTTCTCCGCCGGCAGGCCGAAGGCGTCCCAGCCCATCGGATGCAGGACGTTGAACCCCTGCGAGCGCTTGAAGCGCGCGATCACGTCGCCCATCGTGTAGTTGCGCACATGCCCCATATGGATGCGCCCGGACGGATAGGGGAACATCTCCAGCACGTAGCATTTGGGCTTGTCGGACACGGCAGGCGTGAGAAAGCAATTGCGCGAATGCCATTCGCGCTGCCACCGTTCTTCCGATTCCTTGGCGTTGTAACGCGCCATCGCTCGCAGTCCTTCAGGTGCCGGTTTTAGGGCGCTGAGGCCCCGGCACGGAACAGGCTACAGCGATTTGTCGGAAAACTAACTGCCACCGCTCGCAAGTCGTAGTTCGCGGGCGCGCGTCAGGATGGCGTCCTCGAGCTTGGTGGAGGTCTCGCCGGCCACCTGGGCGTCGGCCCAGCCGCCGGTGGTGTCCTTGGTCTGGCGGAAGACGGCGACCTTCAGCCCGTCGGCGCGCAGGCTGCGGTCCAGGATGTAGACCGTGACCTTCATGCGCTCATTGGGCGTCTGGGGCGGCGAGTACCAGTCGGTGATGACGACGCCGCCGAACGGATCGGCGCTGGCCAGCGGCACGAAGGACAGGGTGTCCAGCGTGGCATGCCAAAGGTAGGAATTAACGCCTAAAGTGCGGCCGCCGCCCGCGGAAATCGAGGTGGCGCCGCCGGTATCGGGCATCGTGTTGTCGGAGCCGCATCCGGCCAAAACAAGTGCAATGGCGAAGATGGGCGCCAGGGCAACAACGGTCTTCAATCGCATCGGGCCGCTTTCATTTTGTGGACGCCTGGACGGCGCCGTTCGCGCGTCCCCCCTGGGGCGGGCTTATAAATGGCCCTCCCCGGCGGCGCAACCGCATGAACGCACAAGGCTAATGGCCGGCCACGAAAGATTAGCGGGCTTGTGCCATACCTCCTGCCTATGCGCAGAATTGGCGCTTCACAGGGGTTCGGCAGGCATGCGGGTTTTATTTCTGGCCACAACGGCCCTGGCGCTGTCGCTCGCGAGTTCGGCGCAAGCCGCCTGGGACGATTGGAGCATCTCGCCCAAGACCGGCTTCATCGGCAGCGACCTCAGCTACTCCATCGGCGGCCAGGTGAACGGCACGGCGTTCTCGGCCGATCAGCCCGGCACGTTCGACAAGACCGGCGCGACCGGCGCGGCGACGCTCATCACCAAACTGCAGCGCGACTATGACAGCGGCCTGTCGCTGGCGCTGAAAGCCTCGTTCGAGCTCTATCACGACCGTCTTTCGGGCGACAATTACGGCAGCGACTTGGTGCAGAAAGTCTACGGCTCGGCGCAGACCGGGCTCGGCCGTATCGATGTCGGCATGGCGGACGGCGCGGCCTATGCGCTGTCGATCACCGGCCCGGTGGTCAATCCGGAAGTGACGGTCGACAATCCCAACGCCACCTTCTTCCGCGATCCCTCGACCGGCGCCGCCTTCATCAACGTCTTCGCGCTCAACAGCGCGGTCGAATCCTCGCTCAACTACGCCAAGATTTCCTACTATTCGCCGCGCCTGTTCGGCCTGCAATTCGCCGCCTCCTTCACACCGTCGGAGGGCAAGGAGGTCATCCCCTTCCTGAACAACGGCCCCAATGTCGCCAACCGCCAGAAGAGCCTGTGGGAAGCCGCCTTCAACTACAGCGACAATTTCGGGCCGATCACGCTGGGCGTGTATGGCGGGTTGATCGTCGGCCATGGCGACCACAAGACGGCGGGCCATGCCGGCCTGACCGATTGGGGCGTCGGTAGCGAAGCCGATTGGGACATCGACGACGACACCAAACTGGCCGTCGGCGGCGCCTTTCGCCAGGCCAACACCTACGCCTTCGACATCAACAACGCCTTCGCCGCCGGCGCGACGCAGAGCCTGCATCTGAGCAGCGTGCTGACGCACGGCTCCTGGTCGGTTGGCGGCGAGTTCGGCAACGGCACGGCCGACGGCATGCTCGGCGCGCCGACGCTGGGCGTCCATGCCTGGCTGGTCGATGCGGCCTACGCGGTGAACACCAACCTGCAGCTCAGCGGCGGCTGGCAGAAGCTCCGCTACGCGCGCGGCGCCGGCGTGTTCTACAACGGGCTGCCGCGCATCGCGATGGACGCGATATTCCTGCACGCGGTGGTGAATATCTGAGGCCATGACCAAGACGTTCACGAACATCCATGAGGCGGCGTTCGAAGAGGGCCGCAACGCCCGGGGCGAGACCTGGACGGCGCTGGACCTCAGCGGCAAGCATCTGGGCGTGCGCATCGAGGACATTGCGCCCGGCGGAACGTCGAGCGTCCATCACTACCATACGCTGGAGGAAGAGCATGTCCTCGTCCTCGACAGCACGGCCACGCTGATCCTCGGCGCCGAGGAACATTCCTTGAAGACAGGCGATCACGTCTGGTTCGAGGCGGGCAAGGACGTCGCCCATCACATCGAGAACCGCTCCGCGGCGAATTTCAGATATCTCGTCTTCGGCGAACGCAACGACGGCGACGTCGTCTACTATCCGGACAATCGGGTCATGATGGTCAAGGCGCCGGATAGACAACTGTTCACCTATCGGCCGTTCACCCTGCCGGACCAGCCGCCCAAGACCTCGACTTAGACAGCCAGCGCGCCGATCGCCGCGATGCCGGCAAAACCGTGCAGCAGCGCGGCGTTGCGTGCGTCGATCCCGCCCAGCGCGTAAACCGGCAGCATCATCGCCCGCGCCATGGCGTTGGCGCGCACCGCCGACAGCGCCATGCGACCCGGATGCGATGCCGTCGCGAACACCGCCGAGAGAAACACCGCATCGAGACCCGGCGGCACGGCGCCCAGCGCATGCGCCGCGGCGGTGATGATCCAGGCGGGATGCCGCGCCCGCCAATGCGCCGCCTCGCGCGCCCGGCGCTCGGGCAGATGCAAGCCGTCGGCACCGACGCGCGTTGCCATTGCAGCATCCTCCGCCACCAGGATCGTCAGGCCGCGCGTGCGGGCCAGGGCCAGCAGCGCCTGTGCCAGCGCCTCGCGCCGCGTCGCGTCGCGGGCGCGCACGACCACCATCGAGCCTCGCGGCAGCGCGCGCGCCGCCGCCAGCGGATCGGAGAGACGCTCATCGTCGGTCAGGAGCGCCAGCGGCGGCAGCAAGCCGGCCACCTGGTGCCTTGCGTTGAGGCGCGCCGCCGCGCTTGCTAGCTTCCGGCGCGACAAACTGCTGGCCACATGACACCTGCGCAAATCAACGAGAACCTGTCCGCCATTGTCGCGCGCATCGCGGCGGCGCGAAAGGCGGCCGTAAAGCCCGCCGCGGCGACGACACTGATCGCGGTGACCAAGACGCACGGGCCAGAAAACATTCTGCCCGCCCTGATCGCCGGCCAGCGCGTCTTCGGCGAGAACCGCGTCCAGGAAGCGGCGGGCAAATGGCCCGCCCTGCGCGCCGACTACAACGATATCGAGCTGCACCTGATCGGTCCCTTGCAGAGCAACAAGGCGCGCGAGGCCGTGGCGCTGTTCGACGCCATCCACACGCTGGACCGGCCCAGACTGGCGGACGCGCTGCGCGCCGAAATGGACAGGGCGGGCCGCAACCCCTTCCTGTTCATCCAGGTCAACACCGGCGAGGAAGCGCAGAAGGCCGGCGTCGGCCCGCGCGACGCCGCCGCGCTGATCGCCTACGCGCGCACGCTCGGCCTGCCGCTCAAAGGCCTGATGTGCATTCCGCCGGCTGAGGATGCGCCGGCGCCGCATTTCGCGCTGCTACAGAAAATCGCCCGCGACCACGATCTGCCGCTGCTCAGTATGGGCATGTCGGGCGATTTCGAAACCGCGATCCGTTTCGGCGCCACGCATGTCCGCGTCGGTTCGGCGATCTTCGGCGAACGCCTTTAGGCCTTGATGGCGATCGCGTCGCCCGACGCCAGCAGGGCGACCAGCGCCACAAGATCGCTCAGCGCAATCGCGACGCAGCCCTCCGTCGGCGTGAAGGCGGGCCGCGCCACATGCAGGAAGATGGCGCTGCCCTTGCCTTGCACCACCGGATGATCGTTGAAGCCGATGACGACGAGAAGATCGTAGAGATGATCGTCGCGCCACAAGGCTTCACTGCCGGCGCGATAGGGCCGTTTCACCTGCCGATTGTATTTCGGATTCATCGGCGCATCGCACCAGCCGTCATTGGGCATGGTGGCCGCGACGGCAAGGCGCGTCGCCGGCAGCGCCAGGCGGTCGGAACGATAGAGCACGCGGCGCAAGGGATAGGTGCCGACCGGCGTAATGCCGTCGCCTTCCGCGCGCTTGTCGGCGATGCCGCCGCGGCCGATGGCGGCGCGACGCGCGCCCTGGCCCCAGTCGAGCAGCGCTTCATGCGTCCCGTGCCGCGTGACGATCACGTTCATCGGCCAAGTGTAGCGCGAAAGCGAAAGTCAGTGCAGGGCGGTCGCGGCAGCCGTGCCGGCGACGTTCAGCGTCCGGCGATAGGCGTCGGCGGCGCGCAACGCAACGTCCTGGCCGACTCCGTTGCGGTTCAGCGCCACGAACAGCGCGTCCTGCCCCGGCACGACGATCGAGTCGGCGTCGGCATCGACCGGGCCGCACAGCAGCGCGGGCGCGCTGGTCGCGATCGGCATGACGGCGGGAACGGAAGGCGGCGGCGCGGCGCCGGCTGCGCTGCCCGCACCGGACGCGGAAGACGAAAACAGATTCTCGACCCAGTCGACGATCCGGTCCCCCAGATCTTCGCCGACGGGAGCCGAGATCGATGCCGTGGCCGGTGCTGCCGGCGCGGCCGCGGTCGCGACCGCCGTCGAAGCCGGTGCAGATGACGGCGAGAAAACGTTCTCGGCGAAAGCCAGCACCGTATCGCCGACGCTCTTGCCCGTGATCTGGGTGAAGACCGTGTCGGCAACCGACGAAGCGAAGCCTTCGACCCCGCCGAACAGCAGGTCGCCGGCGATCTTGGGGAAGGTCTTGATCGTGTCGCCCGTGATGGCGCGATACAGCGTGCTGACCACCGGGATGTGCTGCAGCGGATTGACGATGTCGAGCAGATCGCCGAACGAAAAACCGCTCTCATCCGTCGACGCCGCTGGCGGGACCGGTGCTGGCCCGGAAACGGCGGCACTGACGACAGGGGCGGAGAAATTGACGGAGGTCATCCGCCACGCGAAGCAAGGGCTCTGCCAACGCAAAATGGCGGCATTGCTGGCGCGCGCGCCGAGCCGACCGGCAAAATTTGCCGCGCCTACAGCAAATGTCCGCCCCTTTCGGCTTTGGTCTTCAGATAAGCCCGGTTGTGCTCGTTGTCGGCAAAGGCGTGGCGCACCCTGGCGGTGACCGTCACGCCGGCCGCTTTCAGGCCGGCGACCTTGTCCGGATTGTTGGTCAGCAGACGCACCTTGCGGTAGCCCAAGAGCTGCAGCATCCGCGCCGCGATGCCGTATTGCCGCTCATCGGCCTCGAAGCCGAGGCGCTCATTGGCGTCGATCGTGTCGAAACCCTGATCCTGCAGGCGATAGGCGCGCAGCTTGTTGATCAGGCCGATGCCGCGGCCCTCCTGCGCCAGATAGAGCAGGACGCCGCCGCCGTGTTTGGAAATCGCCGCGATGGCGCCGCGCAGCTGCGCCCCGCAATCGCATTTGAGCGAGCCCAGAAGATCGCCGGTGAAGCATTCCGAATGCAGCCGCGTCAGCACCGGTTTGGCCGTCGGCGGCGCGTTGATGACGATGGCGTAGTGCTCCGGTCCGCCGTCCTGCGGGCGGAACGATATCAGCTCGGTGCTCTCGGCGCCGTCCAGCGGCACGCGGGCCCGCGCCACGATCCTCAGTGTGCGGACGATCTCGTCGTCATAGGCAAGAATGTCGGCGGCGGCGAGCGCCACTGCGGACTTCGGCGCGCCGCGCGCCGTCAGCGCCAGCGCCGCCGGCAGCAGCCCCGCCAGCTTGGCCAGCTTGACCGCCGCCATGTAGCCCGCAGGCAGACTGTCGCGAATTGTCTCGAACGGACCTTTCAGCGGAAAATTCAGATCGTCCGTCGGATCGGCGATGGCGCGCAGGCGCTCCAGCGTCATGTCGCGCGGCAGCGCCAGCGCCACGACATCGGGCGTGTAGAGCCGGATTTTCAGCGTGCGGGCGCGCGCGTGGCTCAGCACCAGGCGCGGCGTCCCCTTCAGCGTCTGAAGCGCGGCCGCGCTCAATGTTTCCACGGCAAGGGCGGGAACGGTTCCGCCCGGCCCACGAATCAGCACCGGGCGTCCGCGCCGGAATGCATCCACCGCCTCGATCACGCGGTCGACCACCGAAGGCGCCTGACGGGGACGTGAGTTGCGCGAAGCTTTCATCTGCTTTCCACATACACCCGCGCCCGAAAACCGGGTAGAGTCCGCCGCGCCCCTCTGACCCGGAAATCCGCAAACTCATGCCCAGCGCCAAACGCGTCCTTCTCGCCGACGACGATGCGATGCTGCGCTCCTCGCTCGCCGAGCAATTGGCGGCCGAGGGTCCGTACACGATCGTCGAGGCCGCCGATTGCGCGCAGGCGCGGGCCCGCGCTTCGGAAGGCTTGTACGAGTTCATGATCCTCGACGTCTCGATGCCAGACGGCGACGGCAGGGCGCTGTGCCGCTCCTTCCGCGACAGCGGCGTCACCGCGCCGATCATCCTGTTGACCGCGGCCGATTCGGACAGCGACACGATCGAGGGCCTCAAATCGGGCGCCAACGACTACGTCACCAAGCCTTTCCGCTTCGCCGTGCTGATGGCGCGCGTGCACGCCCATCTGCGCAGCCACGGCCAAAGCGAGGAAGCGGTTTACCGCATCGGCCCCTACACCTTCCGCCCCAGCGCCAAGGTGCTGCTGGACGCCGGCGACAAGAAGATCCGCCTGACGGAAAAAGAGACCAACATCCTCAAATTCCTATATCGTTCGGGCGAGACGGTGCCGCGCGAAACTCTGCTGCACGAGGTCTGGGGCTACAATCCGGCGGTGACGACGCACACGCTGGAAACCCACATTTACCGGCTTCGGCAGAAGATCGAGACCAATCCGGGCCAAGCCCGTATCCTGGTCACCGAGAGTGGCGGCTACCGGCTGATGCCCTGACACGAGGGCCGGCCGCGTCCGGCCAGGCACTAGTTTGTTCCTCTTCCGTTTCAACATGGTGCCTGCGCGAAATTAGCGTTCGTGTCTCACTAATGGGGACATCCTATGTGTCCTTGTGAGAAGACAACGGCGCCCTCAAGGAGGCGAAGACAATGCGTAGCGGAAAAAGTTCGATGCTGATCGGTGCGGCGGTTGCCGCCTTGCTGGTGCTGCCCGCCTCGGCCGGCGATTCGGGCTGGATCACCTGGCCGACCAAGAGCTTCACCACCAACGCGCTGCGCGTCGACGACGTGGTCGGCAATGTCCGCGTCAACGTCCAGGACGGGCCGATGAAGGTCGACGTCTCCGGCTCCAAGGACATGGTGGCGGCTCTGACCGTGCGGACCGAGGGCGGCCTGCTGCACATCACCGGCAGCGACGTCGCCAGCTTCAACGTCTGGGACTGGAAGAAGTGGTTCGACTTCTCCCACATCAACGACGAGCGCGACGGCAAGCTGTTTATCAAGGTGACGGTGCCCAAGGGCACCGATGTCCGCATCGAGGATCTGGTCGGCAACGCCACGGTCGGCGACACTTTCGGCCCGATCCGGCTGGAAACCACGGCGGGCGACTCCACGGTCGGCCGCGTCAGCGAGGCGCGCATTTCGATGGCCGGCTCGGGCAAGACCGCGGTCGCCGACGTCGCGGGCGAGCTGCGCCTCGAGATCGCGGGCTCCGGCCATGTCACGGCCGGCCGCGCCGGCAGCGTCAGGGCCGACATCGCCGGCTCGGGCGACGCCCAGGTCGGCGCGATCGCCGGCGGCCTTCGGGTCGACATCGCCGGCTCGGGCGATTTCACCACCTCCAAGGTCAACGGTCCGGTCAATGTCGACATCGCCGGCTCCGGCAATGTGAAGATCGCCGACGGCCTCGCCGACCCCCTCCATGTCGACATCCTGGGCGCTGGCGACCTCTATTTCGGCGGCATGGCGGTCGATCCGCACATCTCTGCGATGGGTTCGGGCAATGTCCGGATCAAGTCCTATCGCGGCAACCTGCACAATGACGGCATGGCCAATGTGCAGATCGGAAGTCAGGCGGTGCCGCCGGCGATGCCGCATGTGCCGGGCGCTCCGCCGATGCCGCCGATCCCGCCGGTGCCGCCGCATCACCACAGTAACGACGACGACGACGACAACTGAGAGTCCGATTGCCTTCAGCGCACCGGCTCAGGCGCCGACCACGGCGGTGGCGATGCCGGTTCGCTGGGGCGCCTGAAGACCGTCGCTGCGATCCTTGAAGTAGTCGCGGTTGGCCTCTTCGCCGCTCAGGAACGAGACCTCCGAGAAGCCCAGCGCGGTTAGCCTGTCCTTCAAGGCGCGCGGATCGAATTGGCTTTGCCACGGCTCTCCCGCCGCACGCGCCCGATCCGCCACCACGGAATTCTGCGAGCCGGCCGCGCGATAGGTGAAGACGATCTCGCTGCCCGGAGGAAATGTCGCGACCAGCTGGAAGACGGCGTCGGCGGCATCCTGCGTCAGGTAGACCAGAACGCCGAGGCACGAGAAGAAGGTGGGCGCCGAAAAATCGAGCGTGCTCTGCCGCAGCCCTTCGCGCAGCGACACAAGTTCGAAATCGATATCGACGAATTGCAGATTTTCGGGAAGCGAAACCCCGGCCGTCGCCAATCTCCGGCGCTTCTCATCCTGCGTGGCGCGGTGATCGACTTCGAAGATGCGCAAGGCCTTGGCCCATGCAGGCTGGCGGTAGGCAAAGGTATCGAAGCCCGCGCCCAAAATGATGCATTGGCGCACGCCGCGCTCCACTGCCCGGGATAGACGATCCTCCGCATAGCGGCTGCGCAACAGCACCCGGACACGCAGAGCCTTGTCCGCCGGTTCGTCGGCGCGTTCGCGATGCGCCGCGATCTGCGGATGCGCATCGCCGCCCAGGAGTTTAGCTGCTATGCGATCGTCGAGAATCTTCGGTTCGCCGTCCAGCGTTTGATGCAGGGCGCGAATCGCGGCGACGCCGAGGGCGGTGCGGCTGGCGCCGCGTTGTGGAACGTCATCGCTCATGGCGATGCACGCTACACCGAATCGCCTATTCGTGCCGCAGCGCCTCGATGGGATCGAGGCGGGCGGCGCGGCGGGCGGGGAAATAGCCGAAGGCCACGCCGACGGCGGCGGCGAACAGCACGGCGATGATCACGATCCCGGGCTGGAAGATGAAGGGCAGCGCCAGCGCGCGGGCCAGCGCGGCCGATCCCGCCAGCCCCAAAAGGATGCCGACGATCCCGCCCGACGCCGACATCACCACCGCCTCGATGAGAAATTGCAGCAGCACGTCGCGCGCGCGGGCCCCGATGGCGAGGCGGATGCCGATCTCGCGCGTCCGCTCGGTCACCGAGACCAGCATGATGTTCATGATGCCGATGCCGCCGACCAGCAGGCTGACGGCCGCCACCGCCGAGAGGAAGGCGGTGAGGATGCCGGTGGTCTGCGTCACCATCGCCGAAATCTCCTGCATGTCGTTGACCGAGAAATCGTCGGCGGCGCCTTCGGCGATGTGACGGCGCGTGCGCATCAGCGTGGCGATCTGAACCTTGACGCGGGCGATGTCGCCGGCATCGGCGACGGAGAGCCAGATGACGTTGACCGCGTTGTTGCCGGCGAAGCGCCGCTGCACCGCGTGCAGCGGCATGATCACCGTGTCGTCCGGATCGCCGCCGAGGCTGGATTTGCCCTTGGCCCCCAGCACGCCGATGACCTCGCAGGCGACCTTGTCGACCCGCATCTTCTGGCCGATCGGGTCGCTGTCGCCGAACAGGTCGCTGCGCACCGTTTCGCCCAGGATGCAGACCGACTTGCCGGCCTTGATTTCCGACAGCGAGAAATCGCGGCCCAGCGCCATGGTCCAGTCGCGCGCCACGAAGAACGGGCTGGTCGCGCCGGTCAGCGTCGTCATGCGGTTGCGGTTGCCGAGCACCGCGACGGTGGAACGCGTCACCGACGGCGCCACGGCGGCGAGGCCGGGAACCTCGCGCAATATAGCCTCGGCATCAGCTTCGTCGAAATTGGTCGCGGCGGAGGGCGGGCCGCGGCGCAGACCCGGCGTCACGAACAGCAGGTTGCGGCCCATCGAGGAAATCGTCGACGTCACGCTCTGCGTCGCGCCGGTGCCCAGCGTCACCATGGCGATGACGGCGGCGACGCCGATGACGATGCCCAGCGTGGTCAGGCCCGCGCGCATCAGGTTGTTGCGGATTTCGCGCAGCGCCAGCATGAAGGCGTTCAGGATCATGGGCCCGTGTCCGATTCGATGTGCCCGTCGCGGAAGCGCACCTTGCGCTTGGCATAGGCCGCGACGTCCTCTTCATGCGTGACGAGCACGATGGTCAGGCCGCGCTGCTGGTTTAGCGCCTTGAGCAGGTCCATGATCTCATGCGTCTTGGCGCTGTCGAGATTGCCGGTCGGCTCGTCGGCGAACATGACCGAAGGGTTGGTCACCAGCGCCCGCGCGATGGCGACGCGTTGCTGCTGGCCGCCCGACAATTCCGCCGCCGTGTGGTTGGCGCGGTCGGCGAGCCCGACCTGCGCCAGCGTTTCCATCGCCATGCGGCGGCGCTCGGCGCGCGGGATGTGGCGATAGATCAGCGGCAGTTCGAGGTTCTCAATCGCCGTGGTGCGCTTGAGCAGATTGAAGCCCTGGAAGACGAAGCCCAGATAGTGCCGCCGCAGCAGCGCCAGCTGATCCTTGCTCATGGCCCCGACATCGGCGCCGCGAAAATAATAATGCCCGCCGGTCGGCGTATCGAGGCAGCCCAAAATATTCATGGTCGTCGACTTGCCCGAGCCCGACGGCCCCATCACCGCGACGAACTCGCCGTCGCTTATGTCGAGGTCGATGCCGCCGAGCGCCACGACTTCGGCCTCGCCGCTGCCGTAGATTTTCGTTACCCCCCGAAGGGAGATGAGGGCTTGCTCTGCCACTGGTGGCCTTGAATATCAGTGACGGCTGCATCCCCCGGCTTGAGATCCCCGGAGAGGATCACGGTGGAGCGGCCATCGGTGGCGCCGAGGCGAATGTCGTGGGCTTTCAGCGTCGCGCCGTCCTTGGTCCAGACGCGGCCCCAGGTGACGCCGGGAAGCGGCGCGGGCGGCGTCGGCGCGGCCAGCTTGATCGGGTCCGGCGGCACGAAGCGCAAGGCCGCATTGGCGACGATCGAGACGTTGCGGACGTCGGTGGCCGCGATCTCGGCGGTGGCCGTCATGCCGGGCTTGAGGAGCCCATCGCGGTTTTCCACCAGCAGCACGCCCTGATAGGTGACGACGCCCTGCACCGTCTTGGGCGCGTTGTGGATCGAGATCAGCCTGGCCGCGAACCGCCGCGAGGGATAGGCATCGACCGTGAAGTAGGCCGCCCCGCCGGCGCGCAGCAGGCCGACATCGGCCTCGTCGATATCGACGTCCAGTTCCATCTGCGACAGGTCGCTGGCCAGCGTGAACAGCACCGGCGTCGTCATCGCCGCGACCACCGACTGGCCGGCGGAGACCTTGCGGTCCAGCACCACGCCGTCGATCGGCGAGTACACGGTCGCCTTGGCAAGGGTCGTCTCGTTGGCATTGACCTGGGCGCGCGCCAGCCGCACGCCGGCCTCGGCGCGGGCCAGATCGGCATTGGCCGAATCGAGCGCCTGGCGCGAGGCGGCATTGGCGCGCATCAGCGCCGCGGTGCGCTCGCGAATCTGCGCCGCCTGCACCAGCGTCGCCTGCGCCTGCGCCAGGCTGGCGCGCGACTGTTCCAGCGCCGCCTCGAAGTTCAGTGTATTTATGCGCGCGAGCTTCTGGCCCTTCTTCACATGATCGTTGAAATCGACCAACACCGCGTCGATGCGCCCCGACACTTCGGCGCCGACATCGACCTGGTCGCGCGGCGCCAGCGTGCCGGTGGCGCTGACCGCGAGCGCCAGATCGCCATGGCTGACGGCCTGGGTGAGATAGACCGGCGGCGGCGTGCCGCCGAACATCATGCGCAGCCCGATCAGCGCGGCGACCACGCCGCCGCCGATCCACAGCCATTGCGAGCGGGTGAATTTGGGCCGGGCCACCGCGCGCAGGCCGAGGCGGCCGACTAAATCCTGATCGGCCCGATCGTGAAGTCCGTCTGCCAAAGCGCCAAAACCCCAATGCTGGCGGACAAGTAGTTACCCTTGACGCCAAGTGCAATGCGCAGGGGCCGAAAATGGAGGTTCCGGCGCGAAAACCACCCGCCCGCGATGCCGCAGGGCAAATTTGCGCCATCCCGGGCGGCCCGGAACAGACCGGCAGAGCGCAACGGTTCTAAATGCTCGAGAAGAGATTCATGTAGGGGCGATAGAAGAAAACGCGATTTCTGGACTGGCCCGTGATCTCCACCAGCAGGTTGTTCCGCAGAAACTTCCCAACCAGCGCATTGGCGTTCGGAAAACTGATACCCAGCAAGGCTGCAACGTCGTTTACGCTGATGGTTAGCCGCTCATACAAACGCTCGAGGAGCCGCATCCCTTTCCCGGCGTGATTTCCGAAGTGATCGACGATCAAGCGACGATGGTCTTCACGGAGCGAGACGATTCTCTTTGCCGTCTCGGTGGCTTGATTTGCAACCTCGAAGACTCCGCGCAGGAAGAATTTGAGCCACTCCTCCCACTCGCCCTTGTCGCGGATGTTCTGCAGGCAGGCGTAGTATTTGTCCCGGTGCTGTTTCAGATAGAGAGAGAGGTACAAGACCGGTCTCTGCAGTATTTTTTGATCGCACAAGAAGAATGTTATCAGCAATCGTCCCACGCGGCCGTTGCCGTCGAGAAAGGGGTGAATTGTCTCGAATTGGGCGTGCGCCAGTCCGATCCGGATGAGAGGCGGAATGGGGCTCTCGTCATGGAGAAACTTCTCCAGTTCACCGAGCGCTTGCTCCGCCACATCATGCGGCGGTGGAACAAAAAGGGCTTCGGATACCAGACAGCCCTGAGGTCCGATCCAGTTTTGCGATTTGCGGAGCTCGCCGGGTTTCATACGATTGCCGCGAACATTGCGAAGCAGCCGCTCGTGGATTTCCTCGATCAGGCGCCGTGAGAGCGGGAGTTCTCGCAGGCGTTGCAAACCATGGTTCATGGCGGCGGTGTAGTTGATGACCTCCGACACATCGCTCGGGCGGCTCGGGTCGAGTATGCCTGCTTCGGCCTTGATGACGTCGCTGAGCGATGCCTGCGTGCCTTCGATCTGACTGGAAAGAACCGCCTCCTTCCTGACGTACATGAAGACAAAGAGATCGGGGTTAGGAAGCGTCTGGATGGACCCATCCAATCGCCCGAGCGCGCGATCGGCGTTTGAAAGCAGTTCCTGCATCTCGGCATCGATCTGCGTACCGGGTTGAGGTGGCAACGGTTCAGGAATGAAGGCCTTGTAGCCGGCAGGTTGTGAGACATATCGCCCGGCCCGCTTTGACGGTTTCTCTGAAAGTGCAGAGGGCATATTCGCCGTCCTTATTATCGGAAAACAGTAATAACAGCATAGCACGCAAAATTAGTATCGGTAAACGATAATATAGCCAGTATGGCAATCTGTTGATAACACCTGCATCGGCCATTAACGGCTGCCAACACTATGGAGCCCGTCGGGAGCCATATTATCGGCGAACGCGCCACGCCTCCCAAATCGAGTGTCTAAATGGCGGTTGCCCGCAAATCATAGCGCCGCTTGGCAGCGATGTGCCGCAGGCTCGACGAACGTGGTGCAGGACGATCGCCATGTTTAACGCCCATTAACCCTTCGCGCTTAGAACCGGCCTTACGAGGTCGGCCAGATGGCACGCAATTCACAGGACGAACGACGCGAACCCGGGGCAGCCCCGCGGGAAAGTGTGCCCGCGCCCAAGAAACGCCGCCGCCGCGTCTGGCCCTATGCGGTGATGCTGCTGATCGCCTGGGGCGCGATCTTCGGCGCGGTGTTCTGGTCTCATTTCCTCTCCGACCTGCCCGACACGACCAAGCTCCTGGTCAAGGGCGAGACGCACGACATCACCATCCTGGACGTCCAGGGCCGGCTGATCGCGCGCCGCGGCCTGACCGTCGGCGAGCGCATCGACGTGGCGCGCCTGCCCGACTACGTCGCCAACGCCTTCATCGCCATCGAGGATCGCCGCTTCCGCTCGCATTTCGGGCTCGATCCGATCGGGCTGGGCCGCGCGGCCCTCGCCAACATGGTGGCCGGCCACGTCCGCGAAGGCGGCTCGACGCTGACCCAGCAGCTGGCCAAGAACCTGTTCCTGCAGCCCAACCGCACCTTCGAGCGCAAGATGCAGGAGGCGATGCTCGCCCTCTATCTGGAGTCCCGCTACACCAAGGACCAGATCCTCACCCTCTATCTCAACCGCGTCTATTTCGGCGCCGGCGTCTGGGGCATCGAAGCCGCGGCGCAACGCTTCTTCGGCAAGCACGCCGAGGCCTTGAGCCTGCCCGAAGCCGCCATGCTGGCCGGCAGCGTCAAGGCGCCGGCGCGCTACAATCCCCTGGCCGACGCCGACGCCTCGACGACGCGCGCGGCGATCGTCCTGCGCGCTATGGAGGATGCCGGCTTCATCGACGACAAGACGCGGGCCGAAGCGCAGGCGACGCGCCCGCGCATCGTGCGCGGCACCGGCACGCCGGGCTCGGGCTATTTCGCCGATTGGCTGATCGGCAGCCTCTCGGGCTATGTCGGCGACGCCGACGATTCGCTCATCGTGGAAACCAGTTTCGATCTCGACGCCCAGGCCCAGGCCGAACGCGCCGTGGCGCAAGGCCTGGCCGCACAGGGCGCCAGCCTGCACGCCAGCCAGGCCGTCCTCGTCGCCATGACGCCCGACGGCGCCATCCGCGCCATGGTCGGCGGGCGCTCCTACGAAGCCAGTTCCTACAACCGCGCCACCGACGCGGTGCGCCAGCCGGGCTCGGCCTTCAAGCCCTTCGTCTATCTCGCCGCCTTCGAGCATGGCCGCACGCCCGACGACGTCATGAACGACGGCCCGGTCGACATTCACGGCTGGAAGCCGTCCGACTATGAAGGAAAATTCCAGGGCGCGATGTCGCTGACCAACGCCTTCGCCAAATCCTCCAACGTCATCGCGGCGCAGCTGACCGCCGAAGTCGGCGCCGCCGTGGTGGCCAAGACAGCGCATCGCCTCGGCATCGCCTCGCCGCTGGAAGCGGTGGCGTCGCTGGCGCTCGGCACCTCGGGCGTCACGCCTCTGGAATTGACCTCGGCCTATGTGCCGTTCGCCAATGGCGGCCACGGCATCAACCCCTTCTCGATCCTCCGTATACGGACAAGGGCCGGCAAGGTGCTCTACACAAGGCAAAGCTCGGGCCTCGGCGACGTCATGTCGGCGACCAACGCGGCGCAGATGACGCGCCTGATGGTCGAGACGGTGACGACCGGCACCGGCAAGGCGGCGCGGCTGGAAGGCCGCCCCACCGCCGGCAAGACCGGCACGACGCAGGATTTCCACGACGCTTGGTTCGTCGGCTTCACGGCCGATCTGGTCTGCGGCGTGTGGATCGGCAATGACGACAACGCGCCCATGCTGCACGCCACCGGCGGCACGCTGCCGGCGAAGATATTCCACAGTTTCATGAGCAACGCCGAAGCCGGTCTGCCGGTCCGCCCGCTCGCCGGCACGCTCGCCATCGCCGCCACCGAACCCTTGCCCGACGGCACGATGCCGCCAGATGCCGCCCCGCCGGCGGAAAAACCCGACGCCATCGGCGGCCTGATTGACAAGATTTTCGGCGGCGGGACGTAGCTTTCTAACCTCCCCACAGAGGGAGAGGTAAACCTACGCCCCATAGCGATGCAGCGCGGTGCCGTTCTTTTTCAGCCACGCCTGCGGGGTCTCGATATCCGCCACCAGCGAACGCACCAGGCGCCAGAAGCGCGGCCCGTGATTCATCTCGCGCAGATGCGCCACTTCGTGCGCCACGACATATTTCAGCACGAAAGCCGGCGCGAGAATCAGCCGCCAGCAATAGGAGATGCTCTTGTTCGCCGAGCACGAGCCCCAGCGGCTGGCGGTGTCGCGCACCGTGACGCGCCGCACCTTGGCGTCGATCCGCGCCGCATAGGCACGCGACAGCGCCTCGGTCTCGCGCCGCGCCTCGCGCTTGAGGAAATCGAGTACCCGCCGCGGCACATGCTCGTCGCGCCCGCCGACGCGCAGCACGCCGGCCCCCACCACCGCCGGCCCGCCATCGCCGCGCAGGATGAGATGCTCCTCGCCGCGGAACGGAATCGCCTGGCCGAGCGTCAGCGCCACCCGCTTGGGCACGCGCGCCAGCTGGCGCGAAATCCACGGCGCCTCGCCTTGCGCGAAGTCCAGCGCCCGGTCCAGCGCGCGCTGCGACGGCGCGATCACGGAGATTTCACCGGTCGAGGGATGCACCTTGACGATCAGCCGGCGCGCCCGCGGATTGAGGCGCATCGTCACCGCGACCGCGCGGCCGTCGATGCGCAGCAGCGACGACGGCGCACGTCGCCGGGTTGCCAGAAGGCTAGGCATGCGCTTCCCTATGCTCCACAAGACCGCCGTTTCGACCAACGAGATCCGTCATGACCTCTCGCCCGCGTTTCCATCTGGCTTTTCCGGTTCGCGATTTGAGCGAAGCGCGCGCCTTCTATGGAAACCTGCTCGGGTGCCCCGAAGGACGCTCAAGCGACGACTGGGTGGACTTCGATTTCTTCGGCCACCAAATCGTTGCGCATTTAAGCGCGGATGCGACGTCTAATAAAGCGAAGATTGGCGATGGCGCGCATAATGAGGTTGACGGTGAACAGGTGCCGGTGCGTCACTTCGGCGTCATCCTTTCGCTCGCCGACTGGCGCAAGCTCGCCGCTAGACTGTCACAGGATAAAGTTCCCTTCGTGATTCCGCCCGACATCCGATTCGAAGGCCTGCCCGGTGAGCAGGCGACGTTCTTCATTCGCGATCCCTCCGGCAACGCGCTGGAGTTCAAAGCCTTCGCCGACGATGGCCGGATTTTCGCGCGATGACGAACGCGACGCGCATCGCCTGGTTCGAAGGCGCCGTGGCGCTGGCGCTGCTCCTGGGCGCGCTGGGCTTCCAGTACATTGCGAATTATCCACCCTGCGAGATGTGTCACTGGCAGCGTTGGCCGCATATCGCGGCGGCGGTGGTCGGTCTCGGCGGCGGCATCCTGCTGGCCGCGGGCCTGCTGAACGCGCGGCTGGCGCCCGTCGTCGCGGCGCTGGCGATTGTCGGCGTCGCGGTGTCCGGCGGCCTCGGCGTCTTTCACGCCGGCGTCGAATATCACTGGTGGACGGGCCCCACCGCCTGCACCACCGGCTTCGTGTTCAACGGACATCTGGACCTGAGCGCGCCGGTGCCCCATTGCGATCGCCCGGCCTGGACGCTGCTCGGCATCTCGCTGGCCGGTTTCAACGCGATCATCTCGCTGGGCGCCGCCGCGCTCGGCGCCATGCTGCTGATTCGGCAACGATGAGCCGCAAAGCCCGCCCCGCCGCGCCCGGCACATCGGCCGAAATCGAAGCGATGATCCGTGTCGACCACGCCGGCGAATATGGCGCGGTGCGCATCTATGAAGGCCAGCTCGCGGTGCTGGGCAGCAGCAATTCCAAGACGGCCGACGCCATCCGCCACATGGCCGCGCAGGAACAGCGCCACCTCAAGACCTTCGACAGGCTGGTCAACGAGCGCCGCGTGCGGCCGACGGCGCTGGAGCCCTTGTGGCGCGTCGCGGGCTTCGCGCTCGGCGCCGCGACAGCCTTGCTGGGCGAGAAGGCCGCCATGGCCTGCACCGCCGCCGTCGAAGAAGTCATCGACGAACACTACGCCGCGCAGGTCGAAAGACTCGGCGACAGCGACCCGGCGCTGAAAGCCACGGTCGAGGATTTCCGCGCCGAGGAAATCGCCCATCGCGATGCCGCGCTGGCGCATGGCGCCGAGGACGCGCCCGGCTACCGTTTCCTGAGCGAGGGCATCAAGGCCGGCTGCCGCGTCGCCATCCGCCTGTCCGAGAAAATATGAGCCCACACTTCAATGAATGAAGACCGCCATGCCCTGCTGGCGGCGGCGGCCAATCCCCGCCGCGCGACCGAGAACGACGCCGCCGTGCTGTCGCGGCTGTTCGCGGCGGCCTTTACCGCCGATCCGATCTTCGACTGGATCGCCCGTCCGGGGCCACGCCGCGCCACGGCGCTGGAACAGTTCTTCTTCTGGCTGCTCAAGGTGCGCGCCATTCCGTTCGGCGAGGTGTGGATGAGCGCCGATGCTGGCGTCTGCGCCGCCTGGCTGCCGCCGGGGTCGGACGCCAGCCCGGGCGGCTTTGTCGATCAGCTGCGGCTGATGCCGATGTTCCTGCGGCTGTGCGGCTTCCCGCGCCTCAGGCGCGGCTCGGCGATGGGCGATGCGATGGAGAAGAACCACCCGCACGAGGAGCATTTCTATCTCGCCTTCATCGCCGTGGCGCCGCGCCTGCAGGGCCTGGGCCTCGGCGGCGCGATGCTGGAGGCGACGCTCAAACGCGCCGACGAGGCGCACATGCCCGCCTATCTGGAAAATTCCAATCCCAAGAACACCAGGCTCTACGAACGCGCCGGCTTCGTCGCGCGCAAGAACATCGCGCCGGCGGGCGCGCCGCCCCTGATCGCGATGTGGCGGGAGGCGCGCTGAAACGGCCGGGAAATATTTATTTGCGCAGCAAGAAAATATCGTTCGCTGCGTTGCACACACACGCCTATCCCCATCGCGCCAACGAGATCGCCGCGTTCTTAGCGACTCCGCGTGAACAGCGTCAGGGATAGCAAACGCCGAAAATTATTTTCCACCGCCTCTTGAACCGAGTCGGTCCAAACCCCATTTGACGTAAATCCCCACAGGTGTATTCGCAGAGCAGCGACGAAATTTCGGCGAGAGCGGCTTCGCATCTTATCCTCTCCCGCACTTCGCGGGAGAGGACGGTTGGAGCGAAGCGACAACCCGGTGAGGGGAAGTGTTGCGAGCGAGGACACCCCCTCACCTGACCGCGCTTCGCGCGCGCCCACGCTGTTGCTAGGGCCCTCTCCCGCGAAGTGCGGGCGAGGATAAGTCGCTTACGGCTCGAGTTCACTGTCCCAGTACAGATAATCCGCCCAGCTCTCGTGCAGATAGTTGGGCGGAAACTTCCGGCCGTTGCTGCGCAGCTCGTTGATCGTGGGGCGGTGCGGGCGGTGCTTGGGATGCATGCCGATGTGCTGCGGCAGGCGGCCGCCCTTGGCCAGGTTGCACGGCGCGCAGGCGGTGACGACGTTCTCCCATGTCGTGCGGCCGCCGCGGCTGCGCGGGATGACGTGATCGAAGGTGAGATCTTCCTCGTCGCCGCAATACTGGCACTCGAAGCGGTCGCGCAGGAACAGGTTGAAGCGTGTGAAGGCGGGATTGCGCGCCGGCCGGATATAGGTCTTGAGCGAAACCACCGACGGCAGCTTCATCTCGAAACTGGGCGAGCGCACGACGCGGTCGTATTCCTCGAGAATGGTCACGCGCTCGAGAAAGACCGCCTTGATGGCGTCCTGCCAGGACCATAGCGACAACGGGTAATAGCTGAGCGGCCGGTAATCGGCGTTCAGCACCAGCGCCGGGCAGTTGTCGGGGAGACGCGCGGCTAACACAGGAAAGTCCCTTTGGTCGTTACTCCTCTGAAGTGGCGGAACCTTAATGGCAAAATGCGCGACCTGCCAAGTTCACCGCGAACTTAAGCGATTCGCCGTGACAGAAAGGTAACGCTCTAGCGGAAGAGGTCGGAATGCGTACCGGTACGAACAAGGACGATTTCATCGCCCAGATCCTGCCAGATCAACAGCCAATCGGGCGCGATGTGACACTCCCAGAAGCCGTTCCACTCCCCCGACAATTTGTGCGGACGATGGCGGGCGTCCAGCCTGACGGAGCGGCGGATCAGGTCGACGGCGGCCCAGAGCCTGGCCAGGGCAAGCCCCTGCTTGGCGGCGAGCTTCAGGTCGCGCTCGAACTGTTTTTGGAGCCGGATCGGCCGCACTAGCCGTAACGCGCCTTTAGGGCTTCAAGGCTCATGCGCTTGCCAAGGCCCTTGCGCGCGCGCGCGTCGCGCAGGGCTTTCTTGGTTTTGGCGTTCGGAATCCTGACCTCGAATGGCAGCCCCTTGCGCATTGCGACCTGGCGGTAGAACAGCGTCACCGCCTCCGTAGGCGACAGTCCAAGTTCCGTCAGAATGGATTCCGCCTCCTCCTTGAGGTCGGGCTCGACGCGCGCGCGGATCATTTCGCTTTTTGCCATGCGCCAGGCTGTACCACAAATGGGATACAAATCAAAGGTGGCAGGACACTTGCGGCTCGCGCCGACGCAGCAGGCCGCGGAACGCCTGGGACAGGAACGTGCCGCCCAGGTCCAGGCCCACCGGATCGATGCCGTGACCGATGCCGGGCGAGATGTGCCACTGCACCGCGGCGCCGGCCTCGCCCAGCATCATGGCCGAGCTCAGCATCGCCTGCGCCGGGATCATCTGATCGGCGTCGCCATGCACCAGAAGGATCGGCGGCGTGTCGGGCGCCAGCGCCTCCAGCGCCGCGCCGCGCGCCAGCATGCCCGAATAGCCGACGATGGCGGCGGGCTTGACCGCACGCTTGAGGCCGACCTGCAGCGCCATCATGGTGCCCTGGCTGAAGCCGACCAGCGCCATGCGCTCGGGCGGCAGTTCGAGCCGCGCCAGCTCGGCATCGAGAAAGCCGTTGAGCAGATCCGACGCCTGCTCGACGCCGCGCTGCATCTCGGAAGGGTCGAGCCGCGAAATCGGAAACCACTGATAGCCGGACGGCGCCCCGGCGCAGGGCTCCGGCGCGTTCGGCGCGGCGAAGGCCACGGTCGGCATACCCCGTTGCCAGTGCGGCGCCAGGCCGATGAGATCGTTGCCGTCGGCGCCATAGCCGTGACACAGCACGATCAGGTGCGTCGCCTTTCCGCGCTGCGGCGGAAGCCGCGGACCGGAAAGGGAGCGACCAAGAGCCATGACCGCTTCTAGCGTTTTGAGGGCGTATCGGGAAGTGGGCGAATGATCGTTGCCGAGGGATCGTGTAGCTTCGCCCGATGATCGTCACGCGCTTCGCGCCAAGTCCGACCGGCCTGCTGCATCTGGGCCACGCCTTCGCGGCCATCACCGCGGCGGAGGCGGGCGCGCGCTTCCTGCTGCGCATCGAGGATATCGACATGGCGCGCTGCGCTGAGGAATTCGTCGCCGCGATCTTCGCGGATCTGCGCTGGCTCGGCCTTGACTGGGAAGAGCCGGTGCTGTGCCAGTCGCGGCGAAACGCCGCCTATCGCGCGGCGCTGGATCGTCTGGACGCGCAGGGCCTGCTCTATCCGTGCTTCTGTACGCGCAAGGAGATCACCGACGAGATCGCGCGCATCGGCGAGGCGCCGCATGCTTCTGATTTGACCGCTTCGCGGTCGGGGCCCGATGGGACCGCCTATCCGGGCACCTGCCGCGACCTGTCGGCGGACGAGCGCCGAAGGAAGATCGGTACAGGCGCCGCCTATGCCTTGCGTCTCGACGCGCAGAAGGCATCGGCACTGGCCGGGCCGCTGGCCTTCGAGGAATTTGGCGCCGGCCCCAATGGTGAGCACGGCACGATCGCGGTCGAGCCATCGGGCGACATCGTGCTGGCGCGCAAGCAGATGCCGGCCGCCTATCATCTCGCCGTGGTGGTCGACGATGCGCATCAGGGCGTCGCCCGCGTGACGCGCGGCAACGACCTGTTCGCCGCGACGCACGTCCAGCGCCTGCTGCAGGCGTTGCTGGCGTTGCCGGCGCCGGACTACGCGCATCACCGGCTCATCCTGGACGAGACGGGCAAGAAATTTTCCAAGCGCGACCGCGCGGTGACGCTGGCGAGCCTGCGCGAAAGCGGCGTCACGCCCGCCGCGATCCGCGCGCGGCTGGGCCTCTAGTTTTTCAGGAACGCATCCAGCGCCGCATCGAACTGCGCCGGCTGGTCCAGCATGATGAAGTGCATCGAGTTGTCGATGCGGATGAGCGTCTTGTGCGGCACGGGCGCAAACGCCGCCTGATAGGCCGTGTTCGCCATGTCCTTGGGCGCGCCGTTGGGAGCATTGTCGGGATACAGCAGCGTCATCGGCACCGCGATCGACATGAGGCCGGGCCGCAGGTCGAGCGTCATGTCGTCGGCAATGGCGCGATTGACGGCGCCGGGGTCGCTGGCCTTGCCCCAGTCCACCACCATCGCCCGGTCGGCGGGGGCCGTCACCAGATGCGCGATCATCTGGTCCGCGTTGGGCGCCGATTGCGTGCTGGCGCGGATCCTGTCGGCGTACGGTTTGACGCCGTCGACGGTCGCCGCCGGTCCCATCATGGTCATGGCGAAGAAGGGCAGCGCATCGACGACGAGGATTTTCTTCAGATGGTCGCCATGATGCTCGGCGAGATAGAGCGCCGTCGTGCCGCCGAGGGAATGGCCGATCACGGTCGCCGGCGTCAGATGCTGCTCCACCAGATAGGCGTCGATCGCCTCGGCGGTGGGCACGAGGAAATCGCCGCTGGCATTGCCGCGCACCGGCTCGCCGGCGAAACCGGCAAGCTGGATCAGGTGCAGGCGGTAATGCGCCTTCAAACGATCCGCCGTCGCCTTCCAGGTGGCGCGCGACGAGGCCAGGCCCGGAATGAAGACCAGATCGGGGCCGCTGCCGACGATCTCGTCGCTGAAGCGGTCACGCACGACGAGCGTGCTGTCGCCATACAGCGCCGTCGTTTCGGCGGCGTGCGACCAGGTGGGCGCGATCACCGTCAGCGCCAGCAGCGAACCGAACAGGATGTTTCTGAGCAGCATCGATGTCTCCTAGGCGGCCGAGGCGAAAGACGCCGTCCGGCGCTGGCTCCGCCGGTAAAGCGCCACTTTGACCATGAAATAGAATATCAGGACGATGAAGAGCAACATGGCAAGGCCCTGGACCATGCCCACGATCGGCGTTCGCGCGACGTTGACCGCCTGCGGCGCGTGCGCCATCGCGAAGTCGCGCAGGACCGTCACCCGCACGAAGGCCTCGTTGATGAGGCCGCCGATCAGCATGTAGTAGGTCAAGATCATCGAAACCGGATGCACATAGGCCCAGACGGCGCGGCGCTGGCGCCTCGCCGCGTAAACACCGAGCCCTAGGAGGAGCAATGTTGCGACCGCCCCCCAATGGAAGATGCCGAAGACGTTGGGGCCGACCACCGGCGGTCGGGAGAGTATGACGTCGAAGTGGAAGATGCCGAAGACGGAAAGGTTCACGACCAGCATCGTGCCGACATACCAGCGCCCGACCAGCCGATGCGTCGCGGTGCCCTTCGGCATGAGGAGATTCCACGCGCCCAGGAACAGGGCGGCGACGCAGGCGACGCTGTGCAGCCACCCGATCAGCGAAATATGTTCGATCCGCATGACATCCTTTCAGGCCGTGGTGCCGATGATGTCGCGCAGATAGGCGACATAGGTTTCGAAGGCGCGGCGTCCGGCATGGGTGAGCATCACCCGCGTGCGCGGGCGCTTGGCGACGAAATCCTTTTCGACCTTGGCGTAGCCGGCCTCTTCCAGCGTCGTGATGTGGGCGCCGAGATTGCCCTCGGTTGCCTTGACGATGGCTTTGAGGCGCACGAATTCGATCGCCTCGTCGGGCGGCAGGACCTTGAGCGCGGCCATCAGTTTGAGGCGCACGGGCTGATGGATGATGGGATCGGGCTGTTCCATGGTCAGGCCCGGCGCAGCCACAGCCCGGTCGCGATCAGCGTCATGCCGCCGACCGCCGCCATCCAGAGTTGGAAATGCGGCTGCAGGAAATAGAACCCGCCGAGCGTCAAAGCCGCGATCGCGATGCCGGCGATGGTGAAGCGGACGCCCATCCAGATCCCCAGGATGGTATAGGCCGCCGCCACAAGCAGCGGAACGAAGGCGGCGCCTTGTGCGGGCGTCTTGGGGTGCATGACGTTCATCACCACGCCGATGAAGACGAATATGGCCACCCAGGTCGCGACCATGCGCAGGCCGATGCGGTTGCTCCGGGCGCGCGCGTCGGGCGTGTCCTTTCTGCCGTAGTTGCGCCCGACAATGGCGCTGGCGATGAACGCCAACAGAAGAAGCGCCGGCCAGACGCGGCCGTTATAGGCCGGCCAAAAATCGCCGGCGGAATAGCCGATCATCCAGACCGCGCCCCAGATGAAGAAGAACGGCGCCGCGGATTTGTAGCCATAAGCCGTGAAGCTGCGGCTCTGGGCCTGCTCGATTTTCTTGAGGCTTTCGGCCGCTTCGTCCCGCGAGATCGGCATGAAGGGTCTCCATCTATTCAGATAACTCTATCAGGTAGAGTTATCTGCTTCAAGAGAAATCTGACCTATCCCACCCCCTATCGAGAAGCAGTGGTTCGAATGTACAACGATTGAATGAAATCAAAGGCTTAAGAACGATCTACCAGTCGTTCAGCCCGACGAACCGTCCGAAACCGGCGGCGGCGGCCCAGCGGGTCCACTCGCTGCGCAGGCGGGTGGTGACGATCGGGCTCCTGGTACCTTGGCCGATGCCGAGGATTTGCATCTCGGCGCAGCCGCGGAAGGGGCGGCCCGCCGGCGCCGGCAGGTGGGCGCCGGAATTCTGCAGGCGGACATATTCGGAATCCTCGATGCCGTCGGAGGCCAGCACCACCGTCGTCGGCAGGCCGCTGCAGCCGATGCTTTGGCTGACATTGTCGAGGAAGGCGAGGATGTTGGTATTGGATTGCGAGCGCCACTTGCCGCTGCGCACCAACAGCGGCGTGCCGGCGATCAGCCGCTGGATTTCCGCCGCGACGTTCTCGGGCCGGTTCCGCGCCGAGATCAGCGCGTCGTAATAGAAATTGTTCGACGACGCGTCATAGCTGCCGAAGGTGCGCACATGCACTTCCGACGCCATGCCCAGCCCGCGCACGATGTTGGCGATGCGCGCCGCGACCTTGGCGGCGAAGGCGGCGTCGTCGACCAGGGGATTGCTCTTGGAGATGTCGATGCCGATGACCAGCCGCCGGGGCGCGATCGCCGCCTCGTCGCCGAGCGAGGCTTCGATGATCGTGGCCTGGCGCTGCGCCTGCACCGCCAGGGCGCCGCCGCCGAGCAGCCCGGTAGCGGTGACGATCGCGAGCAGGACTTTCATGGACGTTGAGTCTTACGACCGCTTGTCGGCCAGTTGCAACAGATGCAGCTGCGCGAACTGCCGCTGGCGATGCTTGTAGTCGCGCGCGATATGCAGATTGCGCACGTTGTTCTCCACCGTCAGCATGTAGAGCGCGGCCACCGTCGTCACGATGAAGAAGATGACGGATGCGAAAGCGAGCCAGAACCAGGAATCGGCATTGGCCAGCGACGTGGTGGACAGCTTCGGCAGCCCGAGCGAAACGCCGTCGGACGCGACTGGCGTCGCCAGCGCGGGCGCCACAGCGGTAGGCCTGGCCGGGGCGAACAGCGCATCGATGGAATTGCCGCCGCCGGCGCCGCTGGCGCCGTCGGCGCGCGGCTGCTCCAGCGTCGCCGAGGTCGCGCCCGCCATGTTGTTGTAGGCCACCAGATAGCCGAGGCACCCGATCATCACCAGCGCGAAGACAAAGGCCGTCGTGATCATCGCATTGCGTCCGTAGACGCCGGTGATCTTGAGGAAGAAATGCACGATCAGCACGGCGAAGATGACTTGCAGGCTCTTGAAAATGACGGAAGCCTGCAGCGACGCCGGCACGACCATGAACTCGTTGGACAGCGCGCGCGTCCACACATCGCCGCGGATGATCTGGTAGTCGACGAACATGGCGAGCAGCGCAATCGACACCGCCAGAATGAGCGCGACGATGTAGAGCGGGCGGTAGTGCGCGACCTGCCGGCTCTTTTCCATGTTGCGCATGATGCTGTCGGCATCGTCGCGCTGCACCGAATTGAGCGGATCGGGCGGCAGGTCCTCCTCCGCCTCTTCCTTGCGGCCGAACCAGGAGGCGATGCGGCCCTGGCGGCGGCGCTGCTGGGCGGCGACGCGTTCGCCGCGCTTGACCCAGTCGGGCCCCCAGCTGGGAACGTCGACCGGCGTCTTCAGCCGTTCGATGAGCTGGGCTTCCAGGCGGGCGCGGACCTGCGGCGTCATCGCCTCGGCGTCGGCCAGGGACTTGGCCTCGCGGTCGAATTCCTCCGGCGACAGGCCGTGAAACAAATCGTGGCTGAGCGCCGTGCGGCGCGCCGGCACGGCTGCGAGATCGTCTTTTTTCTGGATGTAAGCGACCATGGATATCCCCCTCGGCTTCGGGAAAGCGCGGACCCCCGCAGTTAACGAAGTAAATAAACAGTGAAGCGAAAGGGCGGCGGGAATGCGGCGGGTTTGCCACAATTGGGGAACCGCCGGCCCGGGATGGGGCGGAGCGCCCCCCGGGAGCCTCATAACACCGGGAACTGATCAGCGCGGAATAGCAGCCTTTAGCCGGGCCAATGCCTGCGGCAAATCTTGAAGGGGTCCATGGATCAGTTTCCAAACCATCTCCAAGTCCACACCTCTGTAGAAATGCGCCACCAAGTTCCGAAAGGATTTGATCCCGCGCCAGTCGATATCAGGAGCCAATACCTGCACCTCTGGCGGGATGCGGCTCGACGCTTCGCCGACAACCTCGAATTTGCGAAGCACCGCATCGACCGTTTTTTTGTCGGCCTTGAACCGCGCATAGTCATAGCCTTCTACGTATTCGGCAATGTCGGCGGCGGCTTGACGCATGTCGTCTAGATAGAGTGCATGTTTAGGCGGCTTCGGCATCGATCGCTTCTGCCAGTATTTCATCCCGTAATTCGGGCCTCAATCCGTCGAGCGTCGTCAAATCGACTTCAATGCCGAGAGCGTCAGCCAATGCGTGCTGCAATCCAATGAATTTGAGCAAATCGGGTTTGTTGATGTAATCGACGATCAAGTCGATATCGCTCGCGTCACCAGCCTCGTCGCGTGCGACCGAACCGAATACACGCAGCCGCTCGACCCCGTGCCGGTCGAGCAACGGTTTCAATTGACGAAGTTTTGCGATGGCATCGGCGCGGCGCATGGCAAATCCCTAGCACGTCTGGTGGGTGATTTCACCCGTCCTGCGCCAGCTTAACCAATCCGTGCATGATCTGGGTGAGGTCGTAGTCCTTCGGGCTGAAGACCGCGGCGATGCCGGCCGCTTTCAGCGCGGCTTCGTCCTCCGGCGGAATGATGCCGCCGGCGATGACTTTGATGTCGCCAAGTCCCGCGTCCTTCAGCTTCGCCAAGACGTCCTTGGCGAGCGAGACATGGCTGCCCGAGAGGATGGAAAGTCCGATGAGATGGGGCCGCTTCGCCAAAGCCTCGGCGACGATGTCGTCGGGCGAGAAGCGGATGCCGTTGTAGATCACGCTCATGCCGGCGTCGCGGGCGCGGATGGCGATCTGCTCGGCGCCGTTGGAATGGCCGTCCAGCCCCGGCTTGGCGACCAGGAAGGTCAGGCGGCGGCCAAGTTTTTTCGAAGCGGCGTCGACTTCGCTGCGCAAGGCGCCGATGCGCTCGTCGTTGCGCGACGACGCGGCGGACGCGACGCCGGTCGGCGCCCGATACTCGCCGAACACCTTGCGCAACGTGCGCGCCCATTCGCCGGTGGTCACGCCAGCCTTGGCGCAGTCGATGGAGACCGGCATGATATTGACGTCCTGGCGCGCGGCGCGCTCCAGCGCTGCCAGCGCCGGCGCCACTTTCTTCTCGTCGCGCGCGGCGCGCCAGGCTTTTAAGCGCGCGATCTGATCGCCTTCCGCCGCTTCATCGACCGTCATGAAGGAGCCGTTGCCGGCGGTCAGTGGCGAGATTTCGGTCTCCTGGTAGGCGTTGACGCCGACGCGGATTTCATCGCCGCGCTCGATGGCCTCGATCCGCGCCGCGTTGGAGGCGACGAGACGCTCTTTCATATATTCGAGCGCTTCCTGCGCGCCCGTGCCGCCGAGCTTTGCGATGCGTTCCATCTCTTCGCGGATCTGGAGTTTGAGCTGGCCGACTTTCTCTTCGATCACCTTGGAGCCGTCGAAAATGTCTTCGTAGTCCAGCATGTCGGTCTCGAAGGCGCCGATCTGCATCAGGCGCAGCGACCATTGCTGGTCCCAGGGGCGCGGCAGGCCGAGCGCTTCGTTCCAGGCCGGCAGCTGCACCGCGCGGGCGCGCGCGGTCTTCGAAAGCGTCACGCCCAGCATGCCGAACAGCACGCGGTAGACATTGTTCTCGGGCTGCTGCTCCGTCAGTCCGAGGGAATTGACCTGCACGCCATAGCGGAACAGGCGCAGCTTGGGGTCCGTGACGCCGTAGCGGTCACGCGTGATCTCGTCCCACAACTGGCCCATGGCGCGCAGCTTACAGATCTCGGTGATGAACTTGACGCCGGAATTGACGAAGAAGCTCATGCGGCCGACGGCAAAAGGAAACTGGTCCGGCGGTATGGCGCCGCGCGCCTTGCAGGCGTCGAGCACGGAAACGGCGGTGGCCAGCGCGAACGCCGCCTCCTCCACCGCATCGGCGCCGGCTTCCTGCAAGTGATAGGAGCACAGGTTGATCGGATTCCATTTCGGCAGTTCCGCCGTGGTGAAGGCGATCGTGTCGGTCGTCAGGCGCAAGCCCGGCCCGGGCGGAAAGATGTAGGTGCCGCGCGCCAGATACTCCTTGATGATGTCGTTCTGCGTCGTGCCGGTCAGCGAAGCGCGCGGCGCGCCCTGCTCGTCGGCCACCGCGACATACAGCGCCAGCAGCCAGGCCGCCGGCGCGTTGATCGTCATCGAGGTGTTCATCTTGTCGAGCGGGATGCCGTCGAACAGCGCCCGCATGTCGCCGATATGGGAGATGGGCACGCCGACCTTGCCGACTTCGCCCTTGGCTAGCACGTCGTCGCTGTCGTAGCCCGTCTGGGTCGGCAGGTCGAACGCCACCGACAGGCCGGTCTGGCCCTTGGCCAGATTGCCGCGATACAGCGCATTGGACGCCGCGGCGCTTGAATGGCCGGCGTAGGTGCGGAATATCCAGGGCTTGTCGCGCGGCATGGGCGTTACTTTAATTGCGAGGCGGCGAGCCTATAAGAAATTTGCTGCACCGCAAAATACGGCGGGGATGATGGAGAACACAATGCGGATTCGGACACTGGCCGCGCTTGCTGCCACCACCCTGATGCTGGCCGCTGCGCCCGCGCCGTTGTCGCCGGAAGTGGCCTGGCG
This sequence comes from Rhizomicrobium sp., assembly GCA_036512455.1. GTDB lineage: Bacteria > Pseudomonadota > Alphaproteobacteria > Micropepsales > Micropepsaceae > Rhizomicrobium. The sequence goes on along the minus strand of DATCAT010000061.1, from coordinate 74,629 downwards.
CGCCGGCATCGTGGACGCCAACAAGGCCTGGTCCAAGGTCCCGCATGCCATCCTGAAGATCCAGGACGCGGCCTATCTCGGCGAAGGCCAGAGCGCGACGCTCAACGGCACCAAGGGCAAGCCAGACAGCTACAAATGGGTTCCCGGCAAGATCCAGGACGGCATCCTGACCGCGACCTTCCATGCCGGCCATATGAGCGGCGCGATGCACGGCAAACCGCTCGACGACGCGACGCTGCAGAAATCCGTTCCCATAGACACGAATGTCGATATCCAGGGCTTTCCCACCCAAGTCGGCGCCGGCGTCCTGGGCGTGCGCATCATGCTCTACAATCAGCTGCGCGCCGACGCGCTGAATTTCAAAGGTGTCGACTATTTCCCTTATGACCCGGCGTACCGCATCACGGCGACCTTCAAGCCCGACCCCAAGCTGCCGCCACGCGTCTTCCGCACCTCGCGCGGCACCGACAAGCAGTTCTTCCATGCCGGCGACGCCAGCTTCACGCTGAAGGGCAGGAGATTCACCCTGCCCTTCTATTCCGGCGACAACGATCCCAAGAAGATCAAGGACATGTCTTCCTTCTTCATGGATGACTTGACCGGCAAGGTGACCTATGGCGCCGGCCGCTATGTCGATATCGACAGTTTCGGCGCTTTCCCGCCGAAGACCGCGACCATCGATTTCAACAACGCCTACAACCCCAATTGCGCCCGCTCGGCCTACTACACCTGCCCGGTCGCGACCGACGCGATCGCCATGGAGATGCGCGCCGGCGAGAAGGACCCGCACGCAAAACACTGAAGTCGCGATTGCCTGGGGCCTCCGAAAGGCTCAATCTAGGCGGCACACGGACATCGGTTCAGGGCGGGGAAACATGAGAAACTATGGATTGGCCGCAGGCGCGGCCGTGCTGGCACTGGCGCTCGCGCCAAACGCGCAGGCCAAGCCGCATGCGGCCCATGCGCCGTCGCCGTCGCAGTTGACGCCGGCAGCGCCCGAAGCGGCCGGCTTTTCGGCCGACCGCCTCAAGCTGCTCGATGCCGCGATGGACCATGCGGTCGACGCGGGCGAGGTCGCCGGTGTTGAAACCATGCTGGTACGGCACGGCAGGATCGTCGACCTGCACATCAAAGGCGTGAAGAACACGGCCGGCGATCCGCTCGCTCGCGACACGATCTTCCGCATGTATTCGCAGACCAAGCCGATGGTCGGCGTCGCCATGATGATCCTGTTCGAGCAGGGCCGCTGGCGGCTGGAAGACCCGATCACCAAATACATTCCGGAATTCGCCAACCTCAAAGTGATGGCCAGCGTCGGCGCCGACGGCAAGCCGGTGCTGGAGGACATGAAGCGCCCGCCGACCATGCGCGAGTTGATGACCCACACCGCCGGCTTCGGCTACGGCCTTCGCAGCGGCAATCCGGTGGACGACGCCTTCCGCAGCCAGAAGGCCCTGTCGTCGAACGGCCTCAAGGAGATGATCGACAAGATCGCGACGATTCCGCTGCTTTATCAGCCAGGCACCAAGTGGTCCTATTCCGCCGCCGTCGATATCCAGGGCTATATCATCGAGAAGCTGTCCGGCCAGCGCCTCGGCGATTTCATGGCGGATCATATCTTCAAACCGCTCGGCATGAAGGACACCGGCTTCTTCGTGCCGGCGGCGAACGCGGCGCGCCTTTCCGGCGTCTATGTGACGATGCCGCAAACCACCAAGCTGCTGGAAATAACCCCCGCGATGAATCCGGCCGTCCAGGACTTCACCAAACAGCCGCCGATGGATTCGGGTGGCGGCGGCTCGGTCTCGACCACCGACGACTACGCCCGCTTCTGCCAGATGATCCTGAACGGCGGCACCTACAACGGCGCCCGCATTCTGGCGCCGGCAACCGTCGCCTTGATGCAGGCCAATCACCTGGCCGACGGGGTGACGAGCGACCCGAGCTCGGCCGGCGGTCTTGTCATCGGCAGCAACGGCCTCGGCTTCGGCCTGGACTTCGCGGTCCTGACAGATCCGGCAAAGCTGGGTACGCTGCAGGGCAAAGGCTCGATCTGGTGGGGCGGCGCGGCCGGCACCTGGTTCTGGATCGATCCCAAGAACGACCTCTTCTTCGTCGGCATGATCCAGAAATTCAGCCTGAGCGCGACAGGCAGCGTCAATCTGGGCTCCCAATCGCAGACCTTCGTCTATTCGGCCCTGACCGATCCCGAACGCTGAGCGGCAAGAGACGACCATGGGCAAGTGGACGCGACGGATCCTGGTCTCGCTCGTCGTGCTGCTCGCACTGGGCGGCGGCGCCTATTACTGGCTGATCCTGGAGAGCGGCACTCCGTCCGGCGCCTACACGCTCGACATCCGGGAAATCCGCCGGCTTGCCGACAGCTTGCCGGACGACAAGGTGGTCGCCATCCACGACGAGCATGTCGCGCCGTTCAGCTTTCCGGGCAATGCCGTGCTGGCGGGCGACGGCTGGCAGCCGGTGGCGATGACGGTGTTCGCCTACAAGATCGTCTTCGCCAAGGGCGGCTCGGCGCTGATCGATACGGGATTGACGGCGCGCGGGGCGCAGCTCATGGGCGTGGGTTTCGACGCCGCGGCGGCACAGAGCGTCCGCGCCGGCATCAAATTCGCCTCGCTCATCGTCGTCACACACGAGCACAACGACCATATCGGCGGCCTGCTCGGCTTCACCTTCCTGCACGCCGAGATGCAGTCCGGACGCGTCAAGCTCAACGCCGAACAGGTGGCCAATCTCGAACGCTACAATCCGGGCTATCACAGGGAAGCCTTCGTCGGCTACAAGCCGCTGACCTACGACAAGTATCTCGCCGTCGCGCCGGGCATGGTACTGATCCGCAGCCCCGGTCACACGCCGGGCAGCCAGATGGTCTACGTCAAGACCGCGAGCGGCCAGGAATTTCTCTTCACCGGCGACGTCGCCTGGACGATGCGCAACATCGATACGATGCGCGAACGGGCGCGGCTGGTGACGCAATTTTTCCTCGGCGAGGATCGCGACGCGGTCTTAAGCGAACTCGCCGCGCTCAACGCCTTGAAGAAAGCCGAGCCGAACATCCACATCGTGCCCGGCCACGATCTGCAGGCGGTCACCGCGCTGGAGCAGGCGGGACTGATAACGAAGGGCTTCCGCTAGCCGTTTTGCGTCCCGTCGGCGTAACCGCCGCCGATCCGCGTGCCGGGCGCGAGCAGGCCGGCGCCGGGAACGTGGTTGATCTCCAGCCGCGTGCCGTCGGGATCCTCGAACAGCACCGAGTAATAGCCGGGCGCGAAATTATCCCGTTGCGGTCCGTGCACGACATGCGCGCCGATCTTCACCAGGAAGGCATGCGCCTCATCGACTTCGCTGGGCGCGCGGACGCGCCAGCAATGATGATGCAGTCCGACCGTGCCCTGGCGGAAGCGCTGGCCGGCATGCTCCGCCGCCGGCGCATGGATGCCGAAGCCGGTGCGGCCGCCGACGCAATAGAAGGTGTTCGCCGTATCGGCCACGACGGTGAGGCCGAGGAACGGTAATAGCTGCGCATAGAAGGCGCGCGACGCAACGAAATTGCCGGCGGTGATGAAGGTATGCGCGACGCCGTTGATCTGCATGGCCAGGCCCCGGTCACGTTCCATCGCCAGTCCAGACGACTTTCAGCGGCGGATCAAGCCTGCGCCTGCGCGCGCGTGAGAACGGCGCGGCGCGCAACGACAAAGGCTACCGACACGACGGCGGCAACGCCCGTCGGAACGACAAGAACCGGGAAGAGAAAAATCGCGACAACGGCGACGGCGGCGCAGGCATATTCGACCCTGTCGAACGGCGCGGCGCGGAACAGGAACGCCAGCGCCACCGCCAGGATCGGCAAATCGTAGACATAGAGATAGGGCGTGACGAGCAGCGACGCGGCCGCAAGGCCGGCCGCTTTTAAATTCAACGACGCCTCGCTGCGCCACAACGCGACGACGGCGGCAATCATGGCGACGGCAACCGTGATCTGCACGGCCGCCGCCGCATCAAAGCCAAGACCGAGCCAGCGGCAAAGGCCAAAGGGACTGTTGAACTTGCCCCAGCCCTGCAGCCCGCGCAACAGCACGGCATCGGTGGTCACGGGAATGGAATGGAAGAACGCGATCCAGGTCTCGCTGCCGAACACCAGGATGGACGCCAGCGCCATCGCTGCAGCCGTGACGACCGCGGCCGCGAAAGTCCGCCAATAGCCGCCCGCCGCCAGGGCGAAGGGAAACAGGATGCCAAGCTGCGGCTTGTAAGTGAGAAGGCCGACCAGCACGCCCGAGAGGATCGGACTGGTCTCCAACGTCGCCAGCGCGCCGCCGATCAGCGCGGCGGACAGAAAACCGTTCTGGCCGATCAGGATATTGAGAAAGGTCGCCGGGAACGCCGCCGCCGCGAGCCACGCGTCGCGGTGTCCGGCGATGCGCCGCATGACGAACAGATAGGCCGGCAGCGTGATGGCGTTCCATAGGAAGAAGGCCGCGAGATACGGCAGCGTGGCCAGCGCTACGGCCAGAAAGAGAAAGGGCGGCGGATAGTGCCAGCCGAGATATTCGCGCCAGGTGATGGCGTGGCCAAGCGCCAGCCCTTCCGCCACCTTGTGCGTCGTCCAATCGTAGATGCCGGCCGGGTGCGCCGCGAGCGCCAGCTTGCCGGCCGCATAGACGTCGACGAAATCAAAGACCGCCAGCCGGCCGCCGGCTTGCCACAGCCAGACATGCGCAAACAGCATCGCCGCGAAGGCCGCGGCATAGGCCACGGTCACGGCGAAGAACAGAATGTGGAGGCGGCGCGTCATCGGGCGCGATTTTGCCCGGCGCTACCTTGACGTGCGCTTAATCCGCACGACAGCCACGGGCAAAGATGATTGATTTCCGCGCATGGGCTTTTCGCAAAAACCCGCCAAGCGCCCCGACCGGACGGCGGCGGCCAAGCGCGCCGCGCTGAAAGCCCTGCGACGCGCCCGCAAGGCGGCCGAAACCGCCGGCGTCACGCTGTCGGACTGGGAAGGCGAATTCCTCGGTTCGGTCGAAGAACGCGTCGAAAAGTACGGCCGCGCGTTTAGAGACTTCGAGAAGGGAGGACCGGGCTCGTCGCTCTCGACCATCCAGACCGTGAAACTGAAGGAAATCGCCGGCAAGGCGAAAGGCAAGAAGCCGGCCTGGCAGCGCAGTTCATTCAGAAGATAATTTTATTGCGCTAACCAACATATTTGCACAGCAAAAGAGAAGAATTTCTGTTGCAATGCAGCACAAGGGAAGGCCTACTGCGCCGCCGAATGAGCAGTCGCAACAAGGCTGCCGCAGGGGAAGAGGGATCAGAATCATGTCGCAGCACTCCGCTGAGGCGAAGCCGCAGCTTGAAGTCTACAAGGACCTCTACGAGATCGGCGAGATTCCGCCGCTCGGCCACGTGCCGGCGAAAATGTACGCTTGGGCGATTCGCAAGGACCGCCACGGCGAGCCGGAGAAATCCTTCCAGATCGAAGTGCTGCCGACCTGGCAGCTCGATTCGCACGACGTCCTCATCCTCGTGATGGCGGCGGGCGTGAACTACAACGGCGTCTGGGCCGGTCTCGGCACGCCGATCTCGCCGATCGACGCGCACAAGAATCCGTATCACGTCGCCGGCAGCGACGCGTCCGGCATCGTCTGGGCGGTCGGCGCGAAAGTCACGCGCTGGAAGGTCGGCGACGAGGTCGTCGTGCACTGCAATCAGGACGACGGCGACGACGAGGAATGCAATGGCGGCGATCCGATGTTCTCAGCCACCCAGCGCATCTGGGGCTATGAGACGCCGGACGGTTCCTTCGCGCAGTTCGCGCGGGTGCAGGACCGCCAGTTGATGGAGCGGCCGCGCCATCTGACCTGGGAAGAGAGCGCCTGCTACACGCTGACGCTGGCCACGACCTATCGCATGTTCTTCGGCCATCGCCCGCACATCCTGCGCCCCGGTCACAACGTTCTGGTGTGGGGCGCGTCCGGCGGTCTCGGTTCCTTCGCGGTGCAGCTCTGCGCCGTGTCGGGCGCCAACGCCATCGGCGTCATCAGCGACGAAAGCAAGCGCGAATTCGTCATGTCGCTCGGTGCCAAGGGCGTCATCAACCGCAAGGATTTCAAGTGCTGGGGCCAGATGCCCACGGTCAACACGCCGGAATATGACGCCTGGACCAAGGAGGCGCGCAAATTCGGCAAGGCGATCTGGGACATCACCGGCAAAGGCAACGACGTCGACATGGTGTTCGAGCATCCCGGTGAATCGACGTTTCCGGTGTCGTGCCTCGTCGTCAAACGCGGCGGCATGGTCGTGTTCTGCGCCGGCACCAGCGGCTACAACATCACCTTCGACGCCCGTTACGTCTGGATGCGGCAGAAGCGCATCCAGGGTTCGCACTTCGCCAACCTGCTGCAAGCCAGCCAGGCGAACCGTCTGGTGGTCGAACGCCGCATCGATCCGTGCATGTCGGAGGTGTTCTCCTGGGCCGACATTCCGCGCGCGCATACGAAAATGTGGAAGAACGAACATCTGCCCGGCAATATGGCGGTTCTGGTGAACGCGCAACGCACCGGCTTGCGCACCTTCGAAGACGTGCTGGACGCGCAGAAGGGCTAATCAGCGCAGGACGCGTATCGCGAGCCAGACAAAAATGGCGACGGTGGGATAGAACGTCAGCGCGAAGCCGAAGGCGCGCGCCCAGGGCGCGATGAGATAGCCGAGCCAGAAGGCGATGCGGCCGGCGCCGAACAGCACCGCGAGCACGGGGATCAGTCCCAGCTGCGGCGCCGGCAGCCACAACGCCAGCAGCGGCCAGGCGATGACCGCCAGCAGCACCTGCTCCAGCGTGTTCTGATTGTAGCGCAGATTGATTTCGAGGCCTGGGCTTGCCGGCGCGCGCGTCCCGTCGATTCCGTCGCTCGAGAAGAACCGCCGGTTGGCGACCATGCCGATGCCGATCAAAAGGGAGAACCCCGGCACCAGCAGCCACTTCGCCGCCAAGGCAAGCCGCGACGGCGCATCGTCGATGAAGACCTGGTCGCCCGGCAACGCGATGGTGCCCGACGCGAACAGCACCAGCACAAGCACGGCCAACAGCATTCCCGCCGCGACAAGGAACTGTTTGCGAAGCATGGCCACCTCCCGAAGAAGAGGCCAAAGGATAGGATCGGCCGCCAAGGCCGCCAACGACTATCTCTGAACGGAGGCCGCCGTCGGCTAGTGCCCGCTGAAGAAATGCATCGTCTTGATGGTCGCCATATTGGCCTTGCAGAAATCAGCCTGGGCCTGCGTCATGCGGTCGGCCAACTGGGCCACCATGGTGGGATATTGCGCCGCCGTGCAGGCATCCATCAGGATCAGCGGCAGGAGCGTGGCTTCCGCCTTGCTGAGCCCCTGCTTCTGGAAAAACGCATAGATGCGTGGATGCTTGGTCATCTTGTCGATCGTCGCGGCGACGGTCTGGTCGTTCTCGGCCGAGGCCGCCTCGACCTCCGCCTTCAGCGACGGATCAGCCCTGGCCGCCGTCGTCAGCGCCGCATAGGCCGCTTCATAGGCCTTCACCTTGGGCAGGGTCAGCACGTAGTCGTGCATGATCTTGTAGCCGGGGTCGTTGTCGGGCTTGGCGGCCGCCGGCGCCGCGACCAGAAGGGCAAGGGCCAGAATGAGAATGCGCTGCAAATCGAATCTCCTGTGTTGGCACGATTGAATCGTTTGGGACGCGTTGCCGCAAGCGGGCGTCCCGGGGTGCGCCACACAATGCGTTCCGCTAAGGTCCCGACAGGTGTTTTTTGAAGTCTCTCCGATGCTGAACATGACGGTTCCCCACCTGCTGGCGAAATGCGAGGACGCCGTCCTGTCGGCGGAGGGTTTCCTGATCGCGGCCAAGACGTCGGTCGCGCGGCTGGTGACGACCGACGGCAAGATTTCGCCCGCCGCGCTCGACCGCGAACAGCGCGCGACGCATGGCCTTGCCTGGCTCGCGACCTATGTCGAGGCGCTGCGCCAGATGACCCGCTGGGGCCGTCATCTGGAACACGACAAGAAATTCGGCGAGATCGAGCAGCTCCTCCTGCTCGCCGGCTTCGCCGAATATCTGGCGCAGATCGCCGGCGGCATCGCGATGAGCCAGAACGAGATCGCGCGGCCCTACGATCTGGGCCTCGACGATTCGAACACGAGCGAATTCTGGACGGCGACAGTGCGCGAGCTGGTCGCGACCGGTCAGCGGCTCGAGATCCGCGCCGCCATTGCCACTTACATGGCCAAGCATCAGGGCGCCATGTTCATCGGCGAGCCCGGTCTCGACGACACGATGGGCCTGATCCGCGAACAGTTCTTCCGCTTCGCGCAGGAAAAGGTCGCGCCCTTCGCGCACCAATGGCACCTGAAGGACGAGTTGATTCCGCTCGAGGTCGTCGACGAGCTCAGCGCCCTTGGCGTGTTCGGACTGACCATCCCCGAGGAATTCGGCGGCGCCGGGCTGTCCAAGACGGCGATGTGCGTGGTGTCGGAGGAACTCTCGCGCGGCTATATCGGCGTCGGCAGCCTCGCCACGCGATCGGAAATCGCGGCGGAGTTGATCCTGACGGCCGGCACCAAGGACCAGCGCGAGCACTGGCTGCCGCTCATTGCCTCCGGCGAGAAGCTGCCGACCGCCGTGTTCACCGAACCCTCGGGCGGTTCGGACGTCGCCGCGCTGAAGACGCGCGCGGTGCGCGACGGCGACGTCTACAAGATCTACGGCAACAAGACCTGGATCACCCATGCGGTGCGCGCCGACATGATGACGCTCCTGGTACGGACCAATCCGGACCGTCCCGGCTATCGCGGTCTTTCCATGTTCCTGGCCGAAAAACCACGCGGCACGAAAACGGAGATTTTTCCGGCCGCGGGCATGAGCGGCGGCGAGATCGGCGTGCTGGGCTATCGCGGCATGAAGGAATATGAAATCGGTTTCGACGGTTTCGAAGTGCCGGCCGCCAATTTGCTCGGCCGCGAAGAGGGCCAGGGCTTCAAGCAGCTGATGCAGACTTTCGAGTCGGCGCGCATCCAGACCGCGGCCCGCGCCGTCGGCGTGGCGCTGTGCGCGATGGACCTCGGCGTGCGCTATGCGTTGGAGCGCCAGCAATTCGGCCAGGCGCTGATGGAATTTCCACGCGTGCGCGACAAGCTCGCCATGATGGCGGTGGAGATCACGATCACGCGCCAGCTCAGCTATTACGCGGCGCGCGAAAAGGATGAGGGCCGCCGCTGCGACCTGGAAGCCGGCATGGCCAAGCTCTTGGGCGCGCGCGTCGCCTGGGCCTGCGCCGACAATGCGCTGCAGATCCATGGCGGCAACGGTTTCGCGCTCGAATATCCCATCAGCCGCGTCTTGTGCGACGCGCGCATCCTCAACATCTTCGAGGGCGCCGCCGAAATCCAGGCCAACGTCATCGCGCGCCGCCTGCTGGAAGATCGGGCGAACTGATGGCCGAGCACGCGATCGACAAGCTGTTCAAGACCATCGCGGCCCGCAAAGGCGGTGATCCGAAAAAATCGTACACCGCCTCCTTGTTGAAGGAGGGCGCCGCGAAATGCGCCAAGAAATTCGGCGAGGAAGCGGTCGAGGTCGTTCTGGCCGCCGTCGCGAAAGACAAAAAGGAACTGACCGCGGAATCGGCGGATGTGCTCTATCATCTGCTGGTCGTCTGGGCCGCCTGCGGCGTGACGCCCAAGGCCGTCTACGCCACGCTCGCGGCGCGCCAAGGCCGATCGGGTCTTGCCGAAAAAGCCTCACGCAAGAAAAAGAAAACGGTCCGCTAACTCAGTCGGACGAGTCTTCGGCCATCTGCTTGACGAGATCGAGCACGCGCTTGCGCAATTTGGGATCTTTGATCTTCATGAACGCAAGGCTGAGTTGCAGCCCTTCGCCGCTGGAGACGAATTCCATCACCGGCGGCGAGGCTTCGCTTTCGGCGAAGCCGCCGCCCAGCTGATTGCTGACCCCTTCATAGAAGTAGTCGATCGGCACGCCCAGGATGCGCGAGACTTCGAACAGGCGGCCGGCACCGATGCGGTTCACGCCCTTCTCGTATTTCTGGACTTGTTGAAATGTGAGGCCGAGCAATTCGCCCAGCCGCTCCTGACTCATGCCGATGAGCATGCGACGCAGGCGGACGCGATTGCCCACCTGGCCATCGATCGGATTTGCTTGTTTCTTTGGCACGGTGGATACACACGCTCCGTTTCGTCCGGACAAATACACAGCCGGCAGGGTTAGGGAAAGAAACGACTCACACGCTAAAACGCCTGAGCGCGCCGCGCCAGCACCCAGGAAAGGCCGGCGCACAACATTAGCAGAAACCCGAATCCGAAATCCCCAAATCGGGCATAGAATGTGGGCGCCAGCGCCCGCGGAAGGCTGGCATCGACGACGCCGGCGCGGCCCAGGTCGAGCGCGGCGACGATTCGGCCATCGGGATCGATCACCGCCGAGATGCCCGTGTTGGCGGCGCGCGCAACGGGAAGGCCTTCCTCGATCGCGCGCACCCGTGCCGCGAGCAGATGTTGGCGCGGCCCCGCCCAGGGGCCAAACCAGGAATCGTCAGTCACATTTACCAGCCAGCCCGGGCGGGCCTCCCCGATCACGGCGCCCGGAAACAGTATCTCGTAACAAATCAAGGGGCCGGCATCCGGCGCCCCGGGAATTTTCACCGTATGCGGACCATCGCCGGCGGTAAAGCTCCCGGGAAAGCCGACCAGCTGGGTGATGCCGAGGCTCGTGAGCAGCGCCTCAAACGGCAGATATTCGCCAAAAGGGACGAGATGGAATTTGTCGTAGGTGGCAAGCAACCGGCCCCCGCCGCCGAACACATACAGACTGTTGTAGAAGCGGCGGCGACCGGTGGTATCGGTCGCCATGCGCTGATTGCCCGTCAGCAGCACGCGCCCGCTTCCGCCCGTCAGAATCGCGATCTGATCCAGCGCCTCGGGCGCGCGTTGCAGCAGCACCGGCGGCGCGGCCTCCGGCCACACGATGACGGTCGGCGCGACGTCCGATTTGCGCGTGCTGAGATCGATCAGCATCCGCCAGTTCCGCGCCGCGAGGGTGCGGACATATTTCTGGTCCTGGGGAATATTGGGTTGAACCAAACGCAGGCGAACATCCGCCAACAAGACGGTCGGCGAAAGAGCGAGGCGGATCTCGCCGCCCAGCCACAGCGCGACGAACAAGCCGGCCATTGCCACCGGTGTCGCCAGCCGCCGAGGGTTGCCGAAGAGCTCGGCGAGCGCGGCGCCGAACAAGACGGTCACCAAGCTCAGCCCATAGGCGCCGAACAGCGCCGTGCTTTGCAGCACCGCGAGCGAGGCGCCCCAGCCGTAGGCGGGAAGATTCCAGGGCAGGCCCGTGAGCAGATGTCCGCGCAGCCATTCCGCGACGGCGTAACACACCGCCAGCACGAAGATCCGCGACGGACCCGGCCGCCAGAAATAGAGCGCAGCCGCGCAGCCAAGCGCCAGGAACAGCGCCAACCCGCCGGGAAACAACAGCGCGACAAACGGAATCTGCCAGGCGTGCTGCGCCGGATCGACGAGAAATGGATAGAAGATCCAATGCATGCCGACGACGAATTGTCCGAAGCCGAAGCCCCAGCCGATCGCCGCCGCGCCGCGATTGGGCCTGGGCCGGGCGGCGCAACCGTCCAGCAGGACAACGAGCGCCGCCAACCCCAGCAGCATCGCCGGGAAGGCCCCGAAGGGCGCAAAACCGAATGCGAAGAACGCGCCGGCGACGATCGCTGCCAGCATCGCGCGCCAGCTCGCAAGCGCGCGCAGAAAATCTCCGATGCGCGAAAGGGCCGATGTCACGCCGGCTTCTCGTCCGCCGGATTGCCTTCGATGGCGGGAAGAGCCGGTTCGCGGATGCGCAAGCGCTTGACGCGCCTGGGATCGGCTTCCAGCACTTCGAATTCGTAACCCGAAGGATGCGTGACGATTTCGCCGCGCTGCGGCACACGTCCCAGCAGGGAGACGACGAGGCCGCCCAGCGTATCGATTTCCTGATCGGCGTCTTCGGGCGTCAGCGCGATGCCGGTCTGCGCGCGGAAATCCTCCAGGTCGATCCGGGCGTCGGCGACATAGATGCCACCGTCTATCTTGCGAACCTGCTGGGAGTCTTCGTCGTGCTCGTCGGCGATGTCGCCGACGATCTCCTCGATGATGTCTTCGATGGAAACCAGACCGTCCGTGCCGCCATACTCGTCGATCACCAACGCCAGATGCGTATGCTCCGTCTGCATCTTCAGAAGCAGATCGAGCAGCGGCATCGAGGGCGGCACGAACAGGAGGTTGCGCTTGAATTGCGAGACCGAGCCGCCCTTCCAGCGGAAGCTGCCGTCGGCTTGCGCTTCCAGATAGCTCATCACGTCCTTGATGTGGACCAGGCCGATGGGATCGTCCAGGGTCTGGCGATAGACCGGCAGGCGCGAATGCTGCACGTCGCGGAACAGCGCGACAAACTCCGGCAGCGAAGTGTCCTCTTCGACCGCCACGATGTCGGCACGGGGGATCATCACGTCGCTGACGCGCAATTCGCCGAATTTGAGCAGATTGGACAGCATCTGCCGTTCGGGCGCGGATAGCTCGGTCCGCAGACGGTCGCTCTCGCCGATGACCTCTTCGAGGCTCTCGCGCATCTGCGCGGCCGCGGCGCCGTCGCCGCGCACGAAGGCGGAAAGCCGCTTGAACAGCGACTGGCCCTTGTCTTCGTCGGGCGGCGTAACGCTCATCATGCCGCCTCCGCCGCGTAGGGATCGGCGATGCCGAGCTCGGCCAAGATACGACTCTCCAGCGGTTCCATCAGGCATGCGTCGCGCACGCGCGTGTGATCGAAACCGAGCAGATGCAGGACGCCGTGGACCACCAGATGCGTCGCGTGATCGGCAAACCGCTTTTTCGCCGCCAGCGCCTCGTGCCGCGTCACGCCATAGGCGAGCGCGACATCGCCCAGATACGAGACCTTGTTGGCCGGCGCCGGAAACGACAGGACGTTGGTCGGTCTGTTCTTGCCGCGGAAATCGTGGTTGAGCGTCTTCAACTGCGCGTCGTCCGCCAGAAGGATCGTCAGTCCGGCGTTGCGGCGCGCGCCGCCGCGCCGCAGGGCGAGTTCGGCGGCGGCGGTCAGGCGCGCCGACAGTCCGCGGGCCTTGCGCCAGCGGGGATCGCCGTATTGCAGATCGATGGAAAAGCTCACGGCCCGTGCTTTTGCGCGTCGGCTTTATTATACGCAGCAACGATGCGGCTGACGAGGGCGTGGCGCACGACGTCTTTTTCCGTGAAATGCGCCACCGCGGCGCCTTCGACGCCGTGCAGGATGCGCAAAGCCTCGCTCAGTCCGTCGGCACGGCCGCCGGGCAGGTCGCTCTGCGACGGATCGCCGGTCACGACCATGCGCGAATCCTCGCCCAGGCGCGTCAGGAACATCTTCATCTGCGCCGGCGTGACGTTCTGCGCCTCGTCGAGAATGACGAAGGCGCGGGCCAGGGTGCGGCCGCGCATGAAGGCGAGCGGCGCGACCTCGATCGTGCCCATCTCCATCAGCTTCTCGGTGCGGTCGCCCAGGACATCGAACAGCGCGTCGTAAAGCGGGCGCAGATAGGGATCGATCTTTTCCTTCATGTCGCCGGGGAGGAAACCCAGCCGCTCGCCCGCTTCCAGCGCGGGGCGCGACAGGATGAGTCGCTCGACCTGGCGCTCATGCAAGAGATGCGCACCGAACGCGGCGGCAAGATAGGTCTTTCCCGTGCCGGCCGGCCCGATGCCGAAGACCAGCGGATGGGTCCGCATCAGGTCGAGATAGGCGGCCTGCGCCGGCGAGCGGGCGCGCGTGACTTTCGACGAGGCGGTCTTGATCGCGGGCGAGCCGAACTGGTTGCCGACGGGGCCGGCGGACCGCTCGGCGGCGAAGCGGATCTCCGCATCCACTTCGCCGGTGCCGCAAGCATCGCCCGCTTCCAGCCGCGCATAGAGGGCGCGCAGGATGGCGGCGCCGCGCTCACGCATTTCCGCCGAGCCCTCGACGGCGACGAGATTGCCGCGCATGGCGATGCGCACGCCGAGTTTTTGTTCGACACGCACGAAGTTCTTCTGATGCGCGCCGGCGAGGCCGGCGAGCAGCGCGTTGTCCGGAAATTCGAGCGTGACCTGCTCTTTCGCGGCGCCTTTGTGCTTGGCCGCGCTCAATGCGTCAGGACCTTTTCGCGAGCTGCCAGCAGCGAGCCTTGGAGACTGTTAGGAAACACCGCGTCGATGCGCACCGGATGGATGGTGCCGATCAACGCGGTCGCGTCTTCGACATGCACCGGCTGGAGGTAGGGGCTGCGGCCGACCGCTTGACCCGCCTGGCGGCCGCGTTTTTCGAATAGGACATCCATCACCCGGCCGCGGCAGGATTGCTTGAAGGCTTCCTGCTGTTCCAGGAGAAGCGCATTGAGCGCCTTCAGACGCGCGTCTTTCACATCGGTCGGAATCTGCTTGCGCGCGGCGGCAGCCGGCGTGCCGGGGCGCGGACTGTACTTGAAAGTGTAGGCACCGGCATAGGTGACATCGCGCACCAGCGACAGCGTCGCTTCGAAATCCTTGTCGCTCTCGCCCGGAAACCCGACGATAAAGTCGGAGGACAGCGCAATGTCGGGGCGCGCCCGCCGGACACGTTCGGCGAGGCGGCGGTATGCATCGGCGGTGTGGCCGCGGTTCATCGCATCGAGGACCGCGTCCGATCCGGACTGCACCGGCAGATGCAGGTACGGCATCAGCGCTTCGATATCGCCATGCGCCGCGATCAGGTCGTCGCCCATGTCGCGCGGGTGACTGGTCGTATAGCGCAGCCGCGCCAGACCTTCGACGCGCGACAGACGATCGAGCAATCGCGCCAGCGACCAGTTCTTTCCGTCCAGCCCTTCGCCGCAATAGGCGTTGACGTTCTGCCCCAGCAGCGTGATCTCGCACGCGCCGCGCGCGACCAGACGGCGTGCTTCATCCTCGATCTGGGCGACCGGACGCGAATATTCGGAGCCGCGCGTATAGGGCACGACGCAGAAGGTGCAGAACTTGTCGCACCCTTCCTGCACGGTCAGGAAAGCCGTTACGCCCGACGCCGACGGCTCCTTCGGCAGGACATCGAACTTTTCCAGCGCCGGAAAATCGGTCTCCAGCGCGTGACCACCGGAGCGCGCGATGCGCGCGATCATCTCGGGCAGGCGGTGATAGGATTGCGGCCCGACCACGATATCGACCTGGGGCGCGCGCCGGACGATCTCCTCGCCTTCGGCTTGCGCGACACAACCGGCAACGGCGATGGTGAGCGGGCGCGCGTCCTTGAGTTTCTTCAACCGGCCAAGCTCGGAATAGACCTTCTCGGCCGCCTTCTCGCGGATGTGGCAAGTGTTGAGGATGACCATGTCAGCATCGTCCGGCGCATCGGCCGGGGCATAGCCGATCGGCGCCAGCAATTCCGCCATGCGCGCGGAATCGTAGACGTTCATCTGGCAGCCATAGGTCTTGATGTAGAGCTTCTTCATGGGGCGGGGGTTATACGGTCAGGCGGGCGCCGGCGCCAGCGCGGGCGCGCCTGCAGGACTTGGCACCGGCATCGCAGCCGGTGTCGGGCCGACAAAACCCGCCAAAGCGCGCGTCTGGCCCCGGCGTATGGTGGCCTCGGCCAGGGCGGCAAGAGCCTTTCGGCCGCCGACTTCGTCGACGCTGATCGGCTTATGGAATTCCACGATGACGTCGATGGGGCCGGTCTGCAGCGCCTCCCACAGATGCGGCACCAGCTCCATGTCGCCGTACCAGGCATAGAGCGGACGGTTCTCCCGCCCCATCGGCAGGCCGTGCAGACCGACATAGGCGGTCGAGACCGGCTGGACCCGCACGGCGCGCTGGCCGCCCTTGCCGTCGTCGACGCGCGCCTCGACCGCGCCCATCAACGCGCTCTTGAACGGCAGGACGGCGTTGCCGTCGTTCGAGGTGCCTTCGGGAAACAACACGAGGGTATCGCCGGCCAGCAGCCGGTCGCGGATCTGGTCGCGGGCTTCGCCGGTGGCGCTGCGCCGCGCCCGCTCGACGAAGACGGTTTCCTGGAGCTTCGCCAGCGTCGAGAACAGCGGCCAGGTCGCGACTTCCGATTTGGCGACAAACGACACGCGCGTGATCGCGGAGAAAATGATGATGTCCAGCCAGGAGGTGTGGTTGCCGACGATCAGCACGCCCTCACCAGCGACCGGCGTTCCGATGGTCGTGATGCGGATGCCGAACAGCTTGGCCATGAAGCGATGGTAGCGATGGGGGAAGGTCTTGCGGCTTTTCCAGCCGAAGCGCAGGCCCAGGCTCTGATACGGGATACAGATCAGAGTCACGCTCAGGAAAACGATGACGATGCCCCAGGCCCGCAGCGTTTGCATCAGCGCGGCTTCTTTGCGCCTTTCGGCACACCATAAAGCTCGAGCCGGTGGTCGACGAGTTCGAAGCCCAGTTCCTCGGCCACGCGCCGCTGCAGCTTTTCGATGTCCTCGTTGCGGAATTCGATCACGCTGCCGGTCTGGATATCGATCAGGTGGTCGTGATGCGACTCGGGGGCTTCCTCGTAGCGCGAGCGGCCATCGCGAAAATCATGGCGCTCGAGAATGCCGGCATCCTCGAACAGCTTGACGGTGCGATAGACGGTGGCGATGGAGATGTGCGGATCGATGGCGGAAGCGCGGCGGTACAATTCCTCGGCGTCGGGATGGTCGGCCGCGTCCGACAGCACGCGCGCGATGACGCGGCGCTGCTCGGTCATGCGCAGGCCCTTCTCGGCGCAGAGCTTTTCGATCCGCGTCACGAATGTCCCCGGTGGCGCTGTCCCATGACGGTGACTTTAGCCAGCCGCCGGGCTTTTCCCAAGGGGCGAAAGCGGAAGATTGCTGCGCAAAACGAGGGCATCCTGCGGTTTACGGCCCGCCAGGGTGTAATAGCCCTTGCGCAAGCCCGCTTCGACAAAGCCTTGCCGCCGGTAAAGCGCGCACGCCGCCAGATTGCCTGCCGCCACTTCCAGAAAAAGGGCCGCCGCGCCCAGGCGGTGCGCATGACTCGCGGCGGCGGAAACGAGTTCGGTGGCCAGGCCTCGGCGGCGGACGGCCGGCGCGACGGCGAGGGTCAGGATCTCGGCTTCGCCGCCGGCGGCGCGCGCCAGGATGAAGCCGGACTCGTGCCATAAGGCAAACGCACCGGGCATCCTCAGCAGATCGGCGATGACCTGCTCGCTCCAGGCATCGTCGAAACTGGCCGCATGCAACGCCGCCAATCCGGCAAGACCGTCCGCCGAAGAAAGGAGCCTGACCTTCATGGCTGAGCCGGAAGCCTGGCATCGGGCGGGCGCAGATAGAGCGGCCCCGGCGGCGCGTCGGTGGTCGGCATCGCCAGGGCAAGCCGCGCGACCCAGATTGCATCCGGCTGGCGGACACTCGAAAGACTGGAATTCGCGATCCGGTCATGGGCAGCCGGAGCCGCCGTGCCGGCCAAGGCGACTGTACCCGCCAGCCGCGCCAGCGACGCGACTGCATCTTCAAAGGACAGGATGGCTGGCTCGCTTGATGCTGTACCGGCGATTTCCAGATAGACCTCGTTGCGCCTTGCGTCATGCAACGCAGCGGCAAGCCCAAGTCCCGTCTCGTCCATCGCCTGGTGCGCCATGGCCGACAGGGTGGTCACGCCGATGAGCGGTTTGCTCAACGCCACGCGCAATCCGCGCATGAAAGCCAGACCGACGCGCTGGCCGGTGAACGTGCCCGGGCCGGTGGTGACCGCCAGGCGATCGAGCGCGGCGAAGGAAAGCTCAGCGCGCATCATGGCGTCTTCGACCATGGGCGCCAGCGCTTCGGCATGACCGCGCTCCATCACTTCGAAGCGATGGGCGAGCGTTCGATGGCCGTCGAGAATGGCGACGGAGCAGGCGCCGAGGGCTGTGTCGACGGCGAGCAGTTTCACCGGCGTTCAGACAAACTTGCAGGCTTCGTCGAAGGAGAGGCGCGGGCTGCGTGCGAACAATCCCGCCGGATCGCCATAGCCGACACCGCAGATGAAGTTGGATTTGACGCGCGTCCCGGCGAAAAATTCTTCATCGACCTTCGCATTGTTGAAGCCCGACATCGGGCCACAATCGAGGCCCAGCGCCCGCGCCGCGACGATAAAATAGCCGCCCTGCAAGGTGCCGTTGCGAAACGCCGTGGTCTCCTCGACTTTCGGATCGGTGAACCAGGTCTTCGCGGATTGATCGTGCGGGAAGAGCCTGGGCAATGCTTGCGCGAAATCCAGATCGTAGCCGATGATCGCGGTGGCCGGCGCCTGACGGATCTTCGGCGCATTGCTGGGCGAGGCGAGTTTGGCCAGCCGTTCCTTCGCCTCCGGCGTCGTGAGGAACAAGAAGCGCGCCGGCGAGCAATTGGCGCTGGTCGGGCCCATGCGCATCAGATCGTAGATCGCCATAAGCAGCGCCTGGCTGACGGGTTTGTCGAGCCATTTGTTTTGTGTGCGCGCGGCGCGGAAGATCGTGTCCAGCGCTTCGTCATTGACGGCGTGATGATCCATGCAGGGCGCCCGGCCAGGAGATTCGAAACCGAAGCTTACACCGCTTCGACGGCGTTCACTTCGGGCACGTAATGGCGAAGCATGTTCTCGATGCCGTTCTTGAGCGTCAGCGTCGAGGACGGACAGCCCGCGCAGGAGCCCTGCAGATGCAGGAACACGATGCCGGCGCCGCCGTCGAAGCCCTTGAAAATGATGTCGCCGCCGTCTTGCGCCACGGCCGGGCGGACGCGGGTGTCGATCAATTCCTTGATTTGGGAGACGATCTCCGGATCGCCTTCCTCGCCATAGGAGGTTTCATCCGCTTCTTCCGCGCTCCCGGACATCAGCGGCAGGCCACGCGTGAAGTGTTCCATGATCGCGCCCAGGATCGCCGGTTTGAGGTGCTTCCAGTCGCCGTCGCGCTTGGTGACCGAGATGAAATCGGAGCCGAAAAACACGCGGGAGACGTCGGGTATCGCGAACAGCGCGGCCGCCAGCGGCGAGCGCGCGCCCGACTCCTTGGCCGGGAAGTCGGCGACCTGGCCGTCGCCCATGACGTCGCGGCCAGGGATGAACTTCAGCGTAGCCGGGTTGGGCGTCGATTCAGTCTGGATAAACATGGGTTCCGTCCGTCCGCCCAAAGGGGCTGTTCCAGGGTTTTACATGGACCTTGGGCCTTCGGCGATCAAGGGTCGGCAATAGGCCTAGAAATCCGAGGTTATTCCCTTCTTTTCCCAGTCGCCGTAGCGCGTCGGTTCGGGGCCCTTGGGGCCACCCAATTCGGGCGGCATGGCCTTGACCGCGGCGCTTTTGCGGCGCTCTTCCGCCTCGGCCTTGGCACGTTCCCCGGCGCTGCGAATACGGGCGGCGATTTCGGCCTTGCTGGGTTTTTTCGCACCTGTCGGCATGTCCGGTCCGCTTGACGCTGGGCGCTGCCAGCTTACATCAACCGGCGATGAACATCACAGGCATGGATTGGAAATCGGCGGGCAGGGCGTGAGCGAGGGCATCCCGGCCCGCGCCGCGGCACAAGCGGTCTTGTCGGAGGTCTTGCGCAAGCGCCGGCCGCTCGACAGCGCGCTGGAATCCATTCGAAACCTGCCGCCCCGCGATGCCGGTTTCGCGCGCGCCATCGCGAGCGAGACATTCCGCCGCTTCGGCCAGATCGAAGCGCTGATCCGGCACTTCGTTCCGAAGGCGCCCTCGCCGCACAAATCCGGACCGACCTTGGAGATCCTGTTCGCCGGCGCTTGCGAACTGCTGTTCCTCGATGTTCCCGCGCATGCCGCCGTCGACGCCGCCAACCGGCTGGCACAGGCGGACAACAAAGCGGTGCACTTCAAATCGCTGATCAACGCCGTATTGCGGCGCGTGTCGCGCGAAGGCAAGGACTTGATCGCGGCCCAGGATGCCGCGCGGCTGAACACGCCGGACTGGCTTTGGACTCGCTGGCGCGAGTCGTTCGGCGAAGATACGGCGCGCAAGATTGCCGGCGTGCACGCGATACAGCCGCCGATCGATATCGTGCTGAAAAATGCTGCGGGTCTTGAAGGGCCGCAGGGCGAGCGGTTGTTCGGCAATGTCGTGCGGCTGGCAGACGCGTCACGCGTCGATGCGCTTGCCGGCTTTGAGCAGGGCGACTGGTGGGTTCAGGACGCCGCCGCGACTCTTCCGGCGCGCTTGCTCGGCGATGTGCGGGACAAGACCGTGCTCGACCTCTGCGCGGCGCCGGGCGGCAAGACGATGCAGTTGGCGGCGATGGGCGCGCAGGTCGTCGCCATCGAACGCGAGGCCGAGCGGCTGGCCCGCATACGGGAAAACCTGGCACGCACGAAGCTGGACGCGACACTTGTCCATGCCGACGTGCTCGACTTCCGTCCCGATGCACTGGCGCCATTTGTCCTGCTCGATGCGCCCTGTACGGCGACCGGCACGATCCGGCGCCATCCGGAGCTGCCCTGGATCAAGAGCGCCTCGGACGTGACGCCGTGCGAGCAGGCGGCGAGCGAATTGCTGGACGCCGCGGCGAACATGGTCGCGCCGGGCGGAACGCTCGTATTTGCCGTCTGCTCGCTCGAGCCGGAAGAGGGCCGCGAACAGGCGAACGCCTTTCTAGGCCGCGATGCGCGATTCTCGCGTGACGCGGTGAAATCCAGCGAAGTGTTCGACAGGACCGAACTGATCAGCGCCGAAGGCGATCTGCGGACGCTTCCCTGTCACCTCGGCGGCATGGACGGCTTCTATGCGGCGCGGTTCAGACGCGTCTCATAGCCGACCGAGCGCGTAGGCGACCGCCAGATAGATTTTTCCGGTATCGGCGCTGAGCATGGTCGAGGTCAGCAATCCGCCCCCATCGCCTTCCTTGGCACGCGCCAGCAGCGCTTCGAATTCGGCGAGATAGGCGTTGGCGGCATCGCGGAAACGCGGCTCTTCGCGATAGAGCGTGGCGATGCGGTTGACAGTGTCATCGTCGATGGTCTCGCCCAGGCGGCGCGCGAAGACCGAGCGGTCGCCCGAGAGATAGCGCCGCCAATCGACTTCGCCGGGCGCGGATTGCGCCGTGATGCCGTCCAGATCGATCGCCAGATCCGCCAGTGCCGCTTCGAGCGCGCCGAGTGCGGCGGCGCTGCTCGGCTTCAGGTCCTTGGCTTCGCCGGTCTCGACGGCGGCCAGCAGCGTGCGCATCTCCCAGGCCTTGGGATCGCCGCTCGGTTCCGAAGGCTTTCTGCGCTGGCGTTGGGTCAGGCGCTTGGCCATGCCGAGCAGGCCTTCGCTTTCGGGCTGTTCGGGTATGACGGGCGCGATGGCGGTGCGCGCAACGCGCGGCGCCGAGCGGGCGTGAATCGTGGAGAGCGTGCGGGCGGACAGATCGAGGATTTCCTCGGTCTCGCTGCGCACCATCTCGCGCACCCGGCGCGCTTCCTGCTGGGCGATGCCGGGCAAAGTCAGCAGATGATGCGTCACGTCTTCGACGGTCTTGGCCAGGGTCGTACGGATCTCGGCCGCTTCGGCAGACAACTCGCCCGAGGTGCGCAGCAGGCGCTCACATTCGGCCATCGCTTCGCCGACCAGGGCGCGGGCGTTGACCTTGGCCTCGTTCGCCGTTTCGCCGATCAGGGTCTGGGCGCCGGCATTGGCCTCCTGCAGCGCACTGATCATGTTGGCGAGCGTGGTGTTCGCCGAGTCGCTGGCGTCTTTGAGCTTGTCCGCCTCGCGCATGAAATTGGCGGTGAGTTGTGAAGCGCGCGCCGATGCGTTCGCCATGATGAGTTCGAGGTGGCGTTCGGCGCCGCCGGTCACGGTTTCGAACTTTTGCGCTTCGCCGCCCAGGGCCTGGATCGCTTGTTCCATGGAAGAACGTTCCCTGGACAGCGCGTTTTCGAACGCGGCGCTCTCTTCCTTCAGGCGCAGCATCAATTCGTTCATTCCCGTGCGGTGACGCTCCTGGCGCCCGAGCACGAATTCGGCGCGCGCCATCGCGGCGTCGGCAACGGATTCGATTCGCTTGGCTTGGCGGTCGAGTTCGACAGCGGCAGCATGCGGCGCGTCGGCGGCCGCGCCGGCCGCGGCGCGGAAGCTGGCCGCCTGAGCATCCAGTGTCGTGCCGGCCGTCTTCAGCTGGGCCTCGGCCGTTTCGATGGAGGATTTGAGCTGGGCTGTGCGGCCCGCGACGGTTTCGGCGGCGCGCGCCGCCGCATCGCTGAGCGAGCCGGCGACCGCCTCGATGCGTTCGCGTTCGGCGGTGAGACGCGCGGCAACAGCCTCGCCGCGCACATCGGCGCGGGCGCCCGCTTCGTCCAGGGCGGCGATCTGGTTTTCCAGGACGGTTTCCAGCGCGCGCAGCCGCGCGAAGGCGCCGTCGAGACCGGCATTCAGGGCGTCCAGCTCACGCCGCACGGCGCGGCCGAGACGGGCTGCGGTCCGCGAGGCGGTTTCGTCGGCGGAGAACAACCGGTCGGTCGCATCGGCGAGCATCTGCGAGGCGACGGCCATCTGCTGCGCCCGTGCCATCGCCCAGGCGGCGGAAATGAACAGCAGCGGTGGGATAAAGGTCGCCGCCACAAACAGAGCCAGTTCCTGCACATCGAGGCCAGCCAGGCCCTTCGGACCGAAATAGCCCCACAGATAAGCAGCAGCGGCGCCGGCCCAGAAAGCCGACAGCACGAACGAGAAGGTGAGCGCGGCGACGCCGAATTTCGGCTCCGGCCGCCGCGGAATACGCGCCTCGGCCTCACCCAGCGATTCCGCCGTTTGAAGCAGTACGGGCTGCGTTGTCGCCATGGGTCCCTCGGTGAAATTCACTGACGCAGCCGCACTTTAACCATCGAATGCCGCGTGGCGCGAGTGCCACAGCGCAAATGTGTTGTTTGGCGGAACCTTTATCAGGCTAGGATTTATTTCACAGATTGCATCCCCTGATGGGCGTCAGTCGTCTTGCAGCGACTTGAGCGGCAGGGATGTGCCCGAAGGCACCGAGACGTGCGCCACGTTGAGCGTCATCGATACCAGGTCGTAGTAGCCGTTCACCGCAATAAGATCGATCAAGCCTTTTTCGCCGAAGCGATCGAGCACGGCTTTGTACTTCAGGTCATCGACGTCACCGGTCGCGTGCAGCGCCGTGGAAAAGTCGTAGATCGCTGCTTCGTCGCCGGTCATCCCGGCCGGCCGCTCGCCTGCGGCGAGATCGGCGGCGACATTGGGCTCAAGCCCTGCCTTCAGCGCCAGCGGATAGTGCGCGTACCACTCGAATTGCGACGTCCAGTGGCGTGCCGTGATCAGAATCGCGAATTCGTTGAGGGCCGGCGGCAATGAAGAATGAAAGCGGATTTGCTCGCCCAGTCTTTGCAGCCGGTCCGCCAGTGCGGGATCGCGCAGCCAGGCGTTGAACGGTCCGTTCATGCTGCCGCGCGTGGCGACGATGGCGTCGGCAATCGCCTTCTGCTCCGGCGTCATCGCGTCGGGCGCCAGCGGTGCGAACCTGTCCTGCGCCTGTGCGACGCCGGGGATCGACATAAGCAACGCAAGGACGATTCGTTTCATCGGCGTTCCAAGTGTTAACGAGACGTTGATCTATTTGCCTCAAGCTGGCGTTGAAACCCAATTGTGAGGCCGCCATGCCGGGGGCGTCCAGCGCGGTTATCGATCTTGACCATCTCGCCCGCTACACGGGCGGCGACAGGGCCATCAACGCCGAAGTCATGCGCCTGTTCGACGCCCAAGCGACCGAACTCGTGGCGCGGCTGCAATCGATCCTCGACGCGCGCGATGCGAAGTCCTGGAAGGAAATCACGCACACGCTCAAGGGCGCGGCGCGAGGCATCGGCGCCTTTCCCATGGGCGAAGCGGCCGCTTGCTGCGAACCGATCGACCTCGAAAATCGGGCCTGCGCCACCACAGCGATTGCCGAACTGAAGATACGCTCAGAGGCGGTCCAGGCTTTCATCCGGGATTATTTGGCGGACTAGGCCCGTCCGCGGCGGCCCAGATGTTCCATAATCCATAATCAAAGCAAGCGATTAGAAGCGGCACGAACCCGCCCTTGGCTAGGTTTGTGCACTGCGTCACATTGCGGCCCACCGCTTGAAAGGGTTGTTGGCGGACCCATTTTTACATAAGAAGACCGCCAGTTTCCCAAGTCATACACTAAACAATTGTGGAATAATCATGAGCACGCCCATCGAGACCGATGTCGCTATCGTCGGAGCCGGTCCCATCGGACTTTTTGCGGTCTTCGAACTCGGCCTGCTCGACCTCAAAGCCCATCTCATCGACATTCTCGACCGGCCCGGCGGGCAGTGCACCGAGCTCTATCCGGAAAAGCCGATCTACGACATTCCCGGCCTTCCCGTCGTCACCGGCCAGGATCTGACCAACAAGCTGCTCGAGCAGATCAAGCCGTTCGGCGCCCAATATCACTTCAACGAAATGGCCGCCGGTCTCGAGAAACTGCCCGACGGGAAATGGAAACTGAAGACCGATGCGGGCACCGAGATCGTCGCCCCCGTCGTCGTCATCGCGGCCGGCGGCGGCAGCTTCGTGCCAAAACGCCCGCCGGTGCCGAACATCGAAGCCTTCGAGAACAAGGGCGACGGCGTTGGCGTGCACTATGCGGTGCGCAAGATGGAGACCTTCCGCGGCAAGAACATCCTGATCGCCGGCGGCGGCGACTCGGCGCTGGACTGGGCGATCAATCTCGCGCCCCTTGCCAAGAGCCTTACCCTTGTCCATCACCGCGACGGCTTCCGCGCCGCGCAGCACAGCGTCAACCAGATGCGCGAGCTGGAGAAGTCGGGCAAGGTGAAATTTCACGTCGCCAGCGTCAAGCAGTTGCATGGCGACGACGGCAGGCTTTCGAAAGTGACACTGGCCGGCGCCGACAAGAGCGAATGGCACCACGAGACCGATGCGTTCCTGCCCTTCTTCGGGCTGACCATCAAGCTTGGACCCATCGCCGAATTCGGCCTGAACCTGCACGAGAACCTGATCCCGGTGGATACGGCAAAGTTCGAGAGCACCACGCCGGGCATCTTCGCCATCGGCGACATCAATTCCTATCCCGGCAAGCTGAAGCTGATCCTGTCCGGCTTCCACGAGGCCGCGCTGATGGCGCAGGCCGCGTTCCACATCTGCAAGCCGAACGAGAAACTGCGCTTCCAGTACACGACGTCGTCGTCCAGCCTGCAGAAGAAACTGGGTGTGAACTGATGAAGATTGTCGCCACCGACCGCAAAGGCGCCGAGCATGTCGTTGAAGGCCGCGACGGCTGGAGCGTGATGGAAATCCTGCGCGACGCGGGACTGCCGGTCGCTGCGGAGTGCGGCGGCGCCTGCGCCTGCGCCACCTGCCACGTCTATGTGAATGACGGCTGGTACGAAAAATTGGCGCCGCCATCGGATGCGGAAGTCGACATGCTCGACATGGCGCTGGCGGTGGAGCCCAATTCGCGGCTGTCCTGCCAGATCGTCTGCGCTGACGAGCTGGACGGCATCAAGGTCACAATCGCGCCGGAATAAATTATCGGTAGACGATAATTTATTCCGGCCGCACAATAACACGATCAACGGGAGATCGTGTATGGCCGAAGCCGAAAAGAGCGCCTCCAACCTTGCCAGGCTGAGCCGGGCGATGGCTTGGCTTGCCACCATCGGGGTGGTGCTGACGCCGCTGGGGGATGCCGTGGTCTATCTGTGGCCCGGCACGCGCAGTGGCCTCAACCTCAACGCCGACCACATGGACGGGCTTTTGAGCGAGGCGGTGCCGTTGCCGTACCGGCTCGGCGCGCTCGTGTTTTCACTCGCCGCCGTGACGCTGACTGTGTGGGCGCTGTGGTCGCTGCGCGGGCTGTTCCTGCACTACGCGCGCGGCGCGGTGTTCACGCCGACGGCGCTGCGCCTGCTGAACAATGTCGCAGTGGCGCTGTTCGCCAGCGTGGTGGCGACCTTCGCGATGCATGCGCCGATCTCGCTGATCCTGAGCCTCGGCATCCACAAGCCGCAGATCTCGCTCGACTTCGGCAGCGGCGATCTCGCGACGCTGTTCACCGCGGGCGTGGTGCTGGTGATCGCGCGGGTGATGAATGAGGCCGGGCGCATCGCCGAAGAAAACGCGAAGTTCGTCTGATGGCGATCGTCGTGAACCTGGACGTGATGCTGGCCAGGCGGAAGCTCCGCTCCAAGGAGCTGGCCGAGACCATCGGCATCACAGAAGCGAACCTGTCGCTGCTGAAATCCGGCAAGGTGAAGGGCGTGCGCTTCGAGACGCTGGAGAAGATCTGCGCTGCGCTGGAGTGCCAGCCGGGCGATCTGCTGGAATACCGGGCGGGTGCGTGAGATGCGCGGCGGCTGCAGGCTTGTCAGCCTCGGCATCGTCACCGCGCTGCACGTTGCGATCGTCGCGGCGCTGCTGACGCTGTCGCACGAGAAGATCGCCGCGCCAGGCGCGGTGCCGAACGAAGAGCTGATCTGGTTCCTGCCGCTACCACCGGAGAAGACTGTCGTCACGCCGAGGCGGGAGCATGCGCCGCCGCTGCGAGCCGCGGTCACCGCGTCGCGAAATCCCCTGCCCGACTATCGCGGCATCACGATTCCGAACGCGCCGCCCGCGCCGTCGCCTTCGCTGGACGGACTGCATGGGTCGCTGTTCGGCTGTGCCGATCTCGACAAGCTGTCGCCGGAAGAGCGCGCGCGGTGCGGCAGCGCACTAGCTGTGCCGGACAACTCGGTCGACTTCCGCGATGGCGTGAACCGGTCGCGCAGCGCGGCGCTGTGGGAACAAAGGCGCGAACGCAAGAACGCTCCGCTGCTGCTGCCGTGCATGAATCCGAACGGCTTCAGTCCGCTCGGGACTGCCCTTTGCCTTGCCAAGAGCGCCGCGGAGGGCGGCTTCAAACCGGACGAGCAGCCGAGCTATGCCGACCCGCGGACGGTCATGCACCTGCCGAACAACGGCGACCCACCAGACAAGCCGACAGGATTCTGAACCCGGGGCTTGTGGCGATTATACATTCGTTATAACGTATCGTTCTAACGTCCGTTAGTACGAGGTTCGCTATGCATTTCAAGCTGAAGCTCATCCAGATTGGCAATTCGGTCGGCGTCACCCTGCCGAAGGAAATGCTGGCGGCTATGAATGTCGACAAAGGTGGCGTCATCACAGCGACGACCGCGCCCGATGGCTTTCGGCTGACGCCCTTCGATCCCGAGGTTCAGGAGCAGATCGAGGCGGGCAACGAGATCATGCGCGAGTATCGAGACACCCTGCGGGCGCTGGCGAAATGAGCGAACCCAAATGGGTTCGACGAGACGTTCTTGAGCTCTTCCACAGCCAAAGTCTTGCCGAGCATGGCGGCGCAGAGGGCTTGCGCGACGAAGGACTCTTCGAGAGCGCGCTGGCCCGACCGCGAAACCTTCACGCCTACGAGGGCACGACCGATTTGGTGCGCCTCGCGGCGAGCTATGCCGTCGGCCTCGCCAAGAATCATGCCTTCATCGATGGCAACAAACGCATCGCGTTCATCGCAGCCGGTGTGTTCTTGCGCCTGAACGGCATGAAGCTCGTCGCCAAGCAAGCAGAGGCGACACTGGTCATGCTGTCGGTGGCATCGAGCGCGATGGACGAGATCGGGCTTGCGGAATGGTTTCGTAGAAATATCCAACCCCGGCAATAAGTGGAGGACGTACATGGGTTTCTACAGCAGACATATCCTGCCCCGGCTGCTCGACACGGCGATGTCGGCGAAGCCGATTTCGTACCAGCGGCGCAAGGTCGTGCCGCGGGCCGAAGGGCGCGTGCTGGAGATCGGCTTCGGCGCCGGGCACAATCTTCCGTTCTACGATCCGAGCAAGGTAACGCATATCTGGGCGCTGGAGCCTGCGGCCGAAATGCGGGCGCGCGCCGGCGAACGCGCGGCCGCGTCCGCCATCGCGTTGGAGTTCATCGGCCTGCCGTCGGAAAAGATCCCGCTCGACGCGGATTGCGCGGACACGGTCCTGATCACCTACACGCTGTGCTCGATCCCCGACGTGATAGCGGCGCTGGCGGAGATGCGGCGCGTGATGAAACCCAGCGGCCGCATGATCTTCTGCGAGCACGGCGAGGCACCGGACGACAGCGTGAAGCGCTGGCAGCGGCGTATCACGCCCGTCTGGAAGGCGATCGGCGGCGGCTGCCATGTCGGACGGCCGATCCCCAAACTGATCCAGGACGCCGGCTTCAAGGTCGAAGACATGGCGACGATGTATCTGCCCGGCACGCCGCGCTTTGCCGGCTTCAATTATTGGGGCAGCGCGTCCAAGGACTAGGTTCGGTATTTTCGCGCCATGCACGCGAACGTGAAGCGCCCCGCGCTACGATCTCTTGTTCGCGACCGAGCCGCCGCCTAGCTTTCGCCGCGAAAGCCGAGGGGCCTTTGCCATGTTGAACCGCAGATCCGTCTTGAAGTCCGGCGCCGCGAGCGCCGCCGTCCTCGCCCTGGCGCGGCCGAGCCTGGCCGCCGATCCGGATGCGGCAACGAAATTGAACACGCTGTTCGACACCTTCATCAGCGAGAGATTGGACCTGTCGCCGTTCTTCGCGACGGGCCTTGGCGTCGACACCGGCGCGCGGGCGCATCAGAGAGCGGAAATGGACGAAGCGTCCTGGGCCTCCGTTGTGCGCGGCGAGAAACTGGTGGAAAGCGAGCTGGCCCGCCTCACGGCTTTCGACCGCTCTTCGGTCCGCGACGAAGACCAGATCAGCTATGACGTCGTGCTGTTCGGCCTGAAGAACAACGACGCGGCGAACAAGCGCTATGCCTATGGCGGCGGCGGCGCGGGCTCGCCCTACATCATCAGCCAGTTGGGTGGCCTTTACAGCGGCGTACCCTCCTTCCTCGACAATCAGCATCCCATCGAGACCAAGGAAGACGCCGATGCCTATCTGTCGCGTCTGGAATTGTTCGGCACGCGGCTGGACGAAGAGGCCGATGTCGTGCGCCACGACGTGGCGCTGGGCGTGATCCCGCCGGACTTCTCGCTGGTCAAGACGTTGACGCAGATGAACGCGCTGCGCGGCCAGCCGGCACAGACGGCGTCGATGACGATGTCGGTCGTGCGACGCACCAAGGAGAAAAACATAGAAGGCGACTGGGCCACGCCGGCCGCCAAGATACTGAACGAGAAAGTCTACCCCGCGCTCGACCGCCAGATCGCGCTGATCCAAAGCCTTCAGCCGAAGGCGACGCACGATGCCGGCGTCTGGAAACTGCCGGACGGTGAAGCCTATTACCACGACAGCGTGCTCAACTACACGACGTCGACGATGAGCCCGGCCGATATCCACCAGAAGGGCCTCGACATCATCAAGGATCACTCGGCCCAGATCGACGCCATCATGCGAAAGCAGGGCATGACCAGCGGCACGGTCGGCGAGCGGCTGCGCGCGATGTACGCCGATCCAAAGATGCTCTACCCCAACACCGACGCGGGCAAGGATCAGCTGATCGCCGATCTGAACGTCAAGGTCGCCGCGATCCGCGCCAGGCTTCCGGAATATTTCGGCGTGCTGCCCAAGGCCGAGGTAAAGATCCAGCGGGTGCCGAAGGAAATCGAGGCGGGCCAGGCCGGCGGCTATTACAATTCGCCGTCGCTCGACGGCAAGCGGCCCGGCATCTACTGGATCAACCTGCGCGATACGGCCGAGCAGCCGCGCTGGCTGCTGCCGACGCTGACCTATCACGAGTCCATTCCGGGCCATCACTTGCAGCTTTCCATCCAGCGCGAAGCCAAGATGCCGCTGATCCGCAAAGTGTCGTACTTCTCGTCCTACATCGAAGGCTGGGCGCTCTATGCCGAACAGCTGGCCGACGAGATCGGGATGTATCAGGGCGATCCCCTGGGCCGCATCGGTTTCCTGCACGACGCGATGTTCCGCGCCGTCCGCCTGGTGGTCGATACCGGTATGCATGCGATGAAATGGAGCCGCGAGGCGGCGGTGAAATTCTACGTCGACACGCTGGGCGACCAGGAGAGCGGCGCCATCACCGAGATCGAGCGCTATGCGGTGACGCCGGGACAGGCCTGCGGCTACATGCTGGGCAAGCTGACCTTCCTGGCGGCGCGGCAGAAGGCGCGCGACGCGCTGGGCGCCAAGTTCGACATCAGGAGCTTCCACGACGCAATGCTGATCGGCGGCGCGGTGCCGCTCGCCATGCTCGACGCCATGGCGGACCGCTACATCGCCAGCCGCAAGGGATAGTGCTCTACAAGGGCTGGTAGGGCGCTCGCGCCAAATCGCAGCCGCTTGATCATTGTTTTCAGGATTCGCACTTTTTTTAGCGCGGGAAGGTGACCGCTTCGATCTTGTTGCCGTCGGGATCGAAGACGAAGGCGCCGTAATAGGTCGTCATCGCCGCCTGGCGCGGGCCCGGTGCGCCGGCATCGGCGCCGCCCTGCGCCAGAGCCGCGGCATGGAAGGCGCGCACGGAATTCTCGTCGCGCGTTCGCAGGCAGATGTGCACTCCGGTCGATGGCGGCACGGAAGGCAAGCCGGGACGTAGATTGATCCAGAATTCCGGATAGCTCTTGCCGAAACCGACCGTCGCCTCGCGCGTCACCAGTTTGTCCAAGCCCAGCGGTGCCAACACAGCTTCGTAGAACTTCGCGCTGCGCGCCAGATCGGCGACAGCGACGGAGACGTGGTCGATCACCTTACCCGCTCAACATTATTGGTCTTCGCCGTCACCGGCTCATCAGCGCGTATTCGCCGCCCTTTTCGATGCCGCGCTTGTAGGCGGGGCGGGCCTGCATGGCGGCGCGGTATTGAACGAGTCCGGGATAGGGCGCCAGGCGCGCGCCGGCGGCTTCGAGCACGAACAGAATCTGAACGTCGGCGCCGGTGACGTCGTTGCCGACGAAGAAGTTGCGCCCTTGGATGCCGGCTTCCATGTAGGCGAGATTGTTGGCGATCTCGCTGTCGATGCGCGGCTTGAGCGCCGCGGCCGCGTCGCCCAGCATGCCGGTGTAGAGCGCCATCAAAAGCGGTAGCATGGCCGAGCCTTCGGCGTAATGCATCCACTCGACATACTTCCAGTGGTCGTCGCTGCCCGCCTTCGGCTTCATCCTGCCCTTGCCGTAGACGTCGATCAGATATTCCACGATGGCGCCGGATTCGGCGATGGTCTTGCCGTTGTCGGTGATGACCGGCGATTTGCCGAGCGGATGAACGGCTTTCAGCTCCGGCGGCGCGAACGGCACCGGCGTGCCGCGCTGGTATTTGACGATCTCGTAAGGTGTGCCCAATTCCTCCAGCAGCCAGAGAATGCGCTGCGAGCGCGAATTGTTGAGATGGTGGACCTGGATCGTCATGGCGTGGCTCCCGATTTTTTTCCGCTCGCATCGGAACAGGATCACGTGACGGGCGCAATAGATGGATTCGTCGCTTCCTCGCAATAGTCCTAGCATGTGCCCAATAATTTAGAGTTCAATCCCATGGAGGTCTTTCGAAATAAGGGCTTGGACTAGAGGATCGGACCATTTCATATTTTGTTTGTCGAAGATCAGTTTTGCGTGAGCATCGACGGGAGCGGGGAGGTTTGCTGCACTAACATGGAGCCACAACTCCAGGGTCGTCGGATATTCTGGGCTCGCGAAAACCAAAGCGCTATCGCGATACTCGCGCATCGCGCGAAAGCTCTCGGATTGCTTGGCACTGTGTAACGATGGAATTTCCTCGGGTTCTTCAAACCAGTAGAACTCGATGGGATCACGAGGCGTCAGATGGTCTCGCAGCGATGGAATATTGTAAATGCCTACATCCCTAATCATGTCGAGCTGAGACCTTGGCCGCTCCGGTGGTTCTGGCAATTCGAATGAACCGACAAGGCCGCTAACGACATCGCGATTGGAAAGAAGTGATCCAGCACCCGTCAGCGTGAACTCAATTCTCAAACCGTTGGCTTCCACCCCACTCTCGTTGCGAACAAAGTACCCAATCGCCGCGACCAGCCCCAGGTTCGCGACGGTTAAATGGAGGTTTCGGTAGTAGTCCCGCACTCCAGACTCAAACTTGCCATACTCGCGATTGTACTCGTCAATTTCATAGTCGGAATATCCGCCGATTGAAATCATCAAGGAATTATTGCGCCCTTCGCGGCGAAGCCGCTCTCTCTTATGCTTCGACAAATATTTCTTGGACAATTCTTCAGCCAAACCCGGGTCGATTTGAGGAAGCACTGGCAAGATGACTCTGACGGTCCCTGTTTCCTCCTCGAAGTGGTCGAAGCCGGCGACAATTCTTGGACGAGTGCTAAGCGCTCGATCCAGGTCTCGTGTGAGTTGCGAAACCTTTCTCTGATCGTCCGTTTGTTCTTCGGGTAGAAGCCATTCATCAGGCGGCTTTATCGCATCAACACCCGCAACCCGAGCGCGGATGCGAGGACCGGAATCATGCGAGAGAACAGCGGCACCTTTTCCAAAGGATTTCGCTTCGGCAACGAGTTGATCGTCCGCGCGTGATTGGTCAAGCGATGGAAAGGCGTTCCAGTTTATTGGGGGAGCGGTCGAAATTACGATTCGCACCTTGATCGGGGTATCTCTGATCGTCAGCGCCAACCCATCGTTCTCAGAAGCAGAATCAATTAACTGTAAAGCTTGCCGAGATCGTTTACGCCGCCGCTCATTTGTACTTGTTTTGAACTGATCGAGTTCATCAATGATGGCAGGCGCCACCAGCAAGTCGATCTCGCTGGTATCTGGAAAGAGTTCTTTCCATGGAAGGTCCTTCAAGTCTCGTAATTGAAGGAATCCATTCGTATCGATGTAGAGGTATTTGACGATTCCAATCATAACCCAATTCGCCCGACTTCTCCGCCACCCGGCAATCTCGTTGCAGTGTGTGAAGGTTAGCTCAGAGCAGAGGTCGCTCCCAGCGTCGCCGCTTCAACTTAACGGCTTTCTCCACATCGGCCACAGCGTCGGGCCGTTCGGGAGCTTGATCTCGCCGGTCACTTCGAAGCCGAAGCTCTGGTAGATCGGGACGTTCGATGGCTTGCTGGATTCCAGATAGCAGGGCATGCCTTGTGTATCGGCGACAGCCAGCTGCTGGCGCAGGATCAGGCTGGCGTAACCGTTGCCTTGATGGACAGGATCTGTGCCGATGACCTGCAGGTACCAGTGCGGCTCCTGGGGATGGCGCTTTTCGATGATGTCCATCGTGCTCATGACCGTCAGCACGCCGCTGCCGAAGACCCCCAAGAATTCCGGTCCGTTGAGGATGTAGTCCTTGAAATGCACATGCCAGGCGTTCGGCGGGCGCCAGAGCGTGGCGGCTTCATAGCCGCTCGTTACAAAGCAGCCGCCATGCGGCAGGCCAAGCTTGAGCAGCAGCTTGAACAGACGCGGCATGACTTTCGGCCGCGCCGCCTCATTGCGCAGCAGATGCAGCATCAAGGGATCGTCGAAGAAGGCGCGCGCCAACATGCTGGCCAGCGCCTCAGCGTCGGCAGCTGTCGCGGCGCGGACCCTTGCGCCGCTGTCCCGCGCGCTCATATCAGCGATTGAGCTCGCGCATCGCCAGATCGAGGCCGCCCAGCGTCAGCGGGAACATGCGGCCGTTGAGGAGTTGGCTCATCAGGGCGATGGACGGGGTGTATTCCCAGTGCTTCTCGGCCACCGGGTTCAGCCACACGGCGTGCTCGAACATCGTCGTGACGCGGTCGAGCCAGATGGCGCCCGGCTCCTCGTTCCAATGCTCGACGCTGCCGC
Organism: Rhizomicrobium sp.; assembly: GCA_036512455.1. Lineage (GTDB taxonomy): Bacteria > Pseudomonadota > Alphaproteobacteria > Micropepsales > Micropepsaceae > Rhizomicrobium. The sequence continues at coordinate 40,790 of DATCAT010000061.1, read as the reverse complement.
CGGGGTAGGTGACCTCATAGGGGCTCATGGTCGCGTCGCCGACGAAGATGATCTTGTAGTCGCGCGGATATTTGTTGATCACGTCCCAGGTGTTGAGCTTTTCGTTGTGGCGGCGGCGATTGTCCTTCCACACGCTCTCATACAGGCAATTGTGGAAGTAGTAGAAATCCATGTGCTTGAATTCGGTCTTGGCGGCGCTGAAAAGCTCCTCGCACAGCTTGATGTGCGCATCCATCGAGCCACCGATGTCGAAGAACAGCAGCACCTTCACCGTATTGTGGCGCTCGGGAATCAATTTCAGATCGAGATAGCCCTTGTTGGCCGTGTCCTTGATCGTGCCGGGCAGGTCGAGCTCGACCTCGGCGCCCTGACGGGCCCATTTGCGCAGGCGGCGCAGCGCCACTTTGATGTTGCGGGTGCCGAGCTCGACCGAATCGTCGAGGTTCTTGTACTCGCGCTTGTCCCAGACCTTGACCGCCTTGCCGTGGCGCGACTTGTCCTGGCCGATGCGCACGCCTTCGGGATTGTAGCCGCCGTTGCCATACGGAGACGTGCCGCCGGTGCCGATCGCCTTGTTGCCCTTCTCGTGGCGCTTTTTCTGTTCTTCCATGCGCTCCTTGAGCTGCTGCATCAGCTTGTCCCAGCCGCCCGCCTTCTCGATCATCTTCTTCTCCTCTTCGGAGAGGAATTTCTCGGTCAGGGCTTTCAGCCACTCTTCCGGGATCTGCGCCAGCAGCGAGGCGTCCAGTCCTTCGAGGCCCTTGAAGACATGGCCGAAGACCTGGTCGAACTTGTCGAGGTTGCGCTCGTCCTTGACCAGCGCCGTGCGCGACAGGAAGTAGAAGTCCTCGACCTTCATATCGATGACGTCCTTGTCCATCGCGTCCATCAGCGCGAGATATTCCTTCAGCGTGACGGGAATCTTGGCGGAGCGGAGTTCGTCGAAGAACTGGAAGAACATGGGTCAACCTTCCGAAGGCAGGCGAATAGCGGTAGCCCAAGTCTAAGGCGAAATCCCGCTTTTGAGAAATCCCCTAATTCGGCCGGTATCCCCGCACGGCAGGGCCGATATTCCGGCGCCGAAGACCAAGATCAGGACTGGAACGGCCGCCGATTGCGCAAATCCTGCTCGAATTTGTCGTAGACCTGCGACAGAACTTGCTTGGCGGTCTCAAGGCTGATTTCGTCCCTTGTGAAATCGCCCAGCATCCGTGTGAAGACATCAGAGTGTGGCCCTATTTTTTCGTCCTTTACCCACGTAATGGCCATGCATTTCCTGAGGGTCATCGCAGCCGCGAGTTCGAACGGCATCCACATGGACGGGATCCATGCGCCTTTTTCTTCTTCGGCTTTCGGATTGCCGAACAAACCCTGACCGACAGACCCGCTCACAAAGTATTCCTTGCTCCATATCGCGAGAAAGAATCGCGACCGCTCGATGAAATCGATGATGTTCTCGGTAATGAGATCACCCTTGCGGTCGGGCGCGAATCCGGAATTCACTTTATAATTCTGCTCCTCGAAAAAATCCTTGGCGCGGAGAAAGATGTCCTTACCGCTTGCCGTGTAGGAGATGAATACCGAGCGCGATGACGGCAACTGAAGGAATTTCTGCTTGATGACCGAGAGGTAGTCGAGGCGGTATTTCCTCTGCTCTCGTTCCTCGCCGTCGTCGTCGGGGTTGGCGCTTTCCAGAATGGACTTTCTGAGCGCGTCGACGATGTTTTCGAACTCGACCGGACTGATCTTCGAAAGGTCCTTGTAAGAGCGAATGTCACCCATCGATCATTTCCGCTTCTTCGGTTATGTCGACCCCACACTCCTCGAGGAGCTTGTCGCGGCTGATCGTGTCCTCGATGCTCTTCAATAGCGCTCTGGTCGATTCGCCACGAATGACCGGCTCCACGGTCAACTCGTACCGAGCAGCAAAGCGGCGCGCGAATTCGCTCAGTCCCTCAAGCCGTCCGAATATGGCAGGCTTGTCCGTCGAGGATTTCGAAAGCCCGGGCCGTAACTGCGATCGAATGATATTGCCGCCATGCTCCGCCACGATCGCGTTCACGCGCGCCAACGCCTTGGTCGACGGTTGGGCCAGCGACACCTGGATATGACCGGGTGAATTGTCATTGGCGGGAAAGAACAGAATCCTGATGCAGCGGTAGTGCGTGTCGACCGCGGGCGTATACCAGACCTTTGTATTTCCCGACCTGCCCAATCGCTTGAGCTTTTCATAAAACGCGTCGTCTAGGACAAGGTTGTGGTCGTCATCGAGTACGGAACCGTCCGGCAGCGTCGAAAACTGATGCCTATCCGACCATCCATGCATGTGCCGATACAGATTGAGCCGGTTCAGAGCGAACCGGGCGCCGTGAGCCCGATCGAAAACCAGTTGATCGAGAAATCGCAGCAATATCACCGTCTCCAAGCCCGGCACGGTCGGCAACTGCTGGGCAAAGCGCGCGAGCTTGGAACCGTCGCCATCGTTGTCGTAGTGGATGAGAGACAGGATGAACGACATCGAATTGTATTTTGCGAAGGAATGCATCGAGCCTTCGTTGAAGAGGACGTCGATCTTCGATTCCGCGAGGATGTCGTAGAGTTTGGCGAGGTTCCCCCGCCGGTCCTTTGTCGTGACCTCCAAGCGCCACACATCTTCCCAATGCTGTGGCGCGATAGGCGTGAGCACGACTTCCGTCGTCGTGTTGGAGAGAATGATCTCGGGCTCATGAGAGACCGCCCAGAATCGTGCCCCGCCACGGTTCAGGAAAAGCGGCGCCAGCAGCCATGGCGGGAGATGGATTTTGCGGTCCTTCAGCGTCAGCGGGAAATACTTGCCAGAGATGATCAAGGCGCGCCCCGTTTTTTGAAAACCCTAATGCGGCGCCGGCGGTGTGACAGCCGGCACCTCCGCAGGGATTACCGGCCCGGTCGGTGGCGCGATCTTGGCGATGTGGACCAGGGCCTCGGTGAAGACGGCGTTGAGGAAGTCGCGCTGCTTGTCGTCGTCGCGCGGGGTGGCGAACTCGATCGTAGCTTCGACGGCCCAGGCGCCGACCGTGCCCGAGGCGAACTGGATGCGGTAGTGCAGGGTCTCGAGCGCCGCGGTCTCATAGGTGCGCGAATAGACCGAGATCGGGGTCGTGCCGCCGCCGATGTTCATCGTGCGCTCGCCGATCAGCCTGCCGCCGATGCCTTCCTGCTCGGCGAATTCCGGCGCCAGCGCGGTTTTGGGATCGTAGGCCGCTTTCAGCGGCGTCAGCGTGATCGTGCCGTAGACGCCGTCGATCGCCGAATAGGCACAGAAATCCGCCCCGATCGAGGGATCGCGCTCGCCATAGGCGTCGCGCTCGAAATGGCCGATGAACAGCGGGCAGACGAAGCCGGACGCCGAGTGGAGCTTGGACTGGTCGCCGGTATCCTTGAAGGCGTCGATGTCCGTCGTCTGCGCCGCGGCGGGAACAGCCAGCAGCAGGACGCTAGAAAGGACGATAAATCGTGACTTGGTGCGTTTTGAGATCAATGTCCGCATAGACTCCGAACCGGTCCTTCACGAAGAACGTCACCATAGCATCAATCGGCGGCGGACCGTCGAAAAATCCGACCACCTGGAGCTTGTCGCCCTGCACCAGGATCACGTCATAGATCGTCACGCCCGGCCGATCCTTCAAGAGCGCGGGCGCGGCGGTGTCTTGAAAGGCGCGCACTTCGAAGCCGCCCGTGCCGGCGGTGACGCGCGCCGAGGCGGGATCGGCCGGGTCGTGCCAGACCGAGATGGTCCGGCCGCCGTTCGGCACGGCCGCATCGAGACACCAGGCGATCGGCGGTGCCGGCTTGCCATGCGGGGCGACGGCAGCCTCGGCCGCGACCGTGGACGACAGCACGACCGGGATCAGATCATCGCCGCCGGGCAGCGGCTTGCCGGTGCGCGGCGCGGACGTGGCACAGGCCGCAGGCTGCGGCGTGGCGAGCGCAGGTGGATTGGTGCTGTCGGCAAGCGCCGGTCCGGCCAGGGCAAGCCCAATTGCCGCCGCGAGGACACCTCTACGCATCGTACCCCCCATGTCGAAGCCGATGCGCGGATCGGCCTTCAGTTGCGGCTTTCCCTCCGCGCCAGGAATGCCAGCCGTTCGAACAGATGCACATCCTGCTCGTTCTTGAGCAGCGCGCCGTGCAGCGGCGGGATGAGCTTGGTCGGATCGCGTTCCTTGAGCGCTTCGGGCGGTATGTCTTCGTTGAGGAGAAGCTTCAGCCAGTCGAGCAGTTCGGAGGTCGACGGCTTCTTCTTCAGGCCCGGCACGTCGCGGATTTGGTAGAAGACGTTGAGCGCCTCGCTGACCAGCTTCTGCTTGATGCCAGGATAGTGCACGTCGATGATCTTCTGCATCGTGTCGCGCTCGGGGAACTTGATGTAGTGGAAGAAGCAGCGGCGCAGGAAGGCGTCCGGCAATTCCTTCTCATTGTTCGAGGTGATCAGGATGATCGGGCGGATCGCCGCCTTGATGGTCTCGCCGGTCTCGTAGACGAAGAATTCCATGCGGTCGAGTTCGAGCAAGAGGTCGTTGGGAAATTCGATGTCGGCCTTGTCGATCTCGTCGATCAACAGCACCGGGCGCTGCTTCATCTCGAAGGCTTCCCACAGCTTGCCCTTGCGGATGTAATTCTTGACGTCCTTGACGCGCTCCTCGCCGAGCTGGCTGTCGCGCAGGCGCGTCACCGCGTCGTATTCGTAGAGGCCCTGGATCGCCTTGGTGGTGGACTTCACATGCCAGGTGATCAGCGGCGCCTTCATGGCGTCGGCGATCTGGAAAGCGAGTTCGGTCTTGCCGGTGCCCGGCTCACCCTTGACCAGCAACGGCCGCTCCAGCGCCACGGCCGCGTTGACCGCGATCCGCAAATCGTCGGTGGCAACATATTTGTCCGTTCCTTGAAACCGCGGCGCAGCCATCTGTCGTCTCTCTTTTAGGGAAATAGCGTGGCCGAAAGGGTAGGTGGCGGCGGCACGGGGCGCAAGGGCGCGCCAAGCCGCGCTTTTTCGGCTAATATTGCGCACCAAGCGCGGCCCGCCGGTCGGGAATGCCGCAGCGGAATTGGGGGAAACGATGCACTGGATGTTGATCGCCGCCGCGTTCGGCGCGGGCACGGTGGGCATGTTCACCGACTGGCTGTTCATGGGCGTGCTGTTCCACGACGCCTACAACGTCTTCCCGGAAGTCTGGCGGCCGGGCATCCGCGACGGCAAGGAGCGCAGCGCCATCATCTGGGCGAGCGTGATCGGCTATGTGATGAGCGGCGGCGTGGTGGCGCTGTGCGCCATCGCCGGCGCGCACGGCATCGTCGCGGGATTGGAGATCGCGGCTCTGACCTGGCTGGCCGGGCCGTTCGTCGTCATCCTGGTCAACGGGTTTTTCATCAAGATCGACGGCAAGATCACCTTCGCGCACTGCCTGGGCTGGCTGGCGCGCATGGCGCTCGCCGGAATCGCGGCGGGGCTTGTGTTGCCGGCGCAATAGAAAAAGAACGTCCGAACTCGCCGAGGGTGCGATGCGCAAACGCCTGCCGGTCGCCGTCTTGCTGAGTGCCGTGTTGGAGCGCTGCAGCCGCCGCCGACCGGCGCGGTGCGCGCCGAACCGCTGAACGGCTACAAGACCTACGACTATATGTGGGGCCTGCTGGCGGCCCATTGAACCGTCATTCGCAACGCTGCGTTGCACGGGCTGTTGCGCGGCAAGGCAAAACCCGGCCTAATCCGCCGCAATGGCTGTCGCGCATGTTTACACCGTGGCGTTCCAAGGTATCGAGGCACGCGAGGTGGACGTCCAGGTCCATATCGGCGAAGGCGGCACCGGCATTTTCAATATCGTGGGTCTTGGCGACAAGGCGGTGGCCGAAAGCAAGGAACGGGTGCGCGCCGCGCTGTCCGCCATCGGGCTCGCCCTGCCCTATCAACGCATCACCGTGAACCTGGCGCCGGCCGATCTGCCCAAGGAAGGCAGCCATTACGATCTGCCGATCGCGCTTGGCCTGCTGGCGGCGATGGGCGTGCTGCCGGCGAGCGAGATCGCGAACTATGTCGCGCTGGGCGAATTGTCGCTCGACGCGCAGGTTACCGCCGTGGCCGGCGTGCTGCCGGCCGCGCTGGCGGCGAGCGAACAGCAACGCGGACTCATCTGCCCCGCGGCTTGCGGGCCGGAGGCGGCATGGGCCGGCGCCCTTGAGATCATCGCCACGCCGTCTTTGATCGCACTGGTCAATCACATGAAGGGGGTTCAGGTGTTGAATCGCCCTTTAGCTCGCTTAGCGGACGACGATGCGGCACACGCGCCGGACCTACGAGACGTCAAAGGCCAGGAAACCGCAAAACGCGCCATTGAGATCGTCGCGGCCGGCGGACATAACCTTCTGATGATCGGGCCGCCTGGCGCGGGCAAGTCCATGCTGGCACAGCGCCTGCCCGGATTGCTGCCGCCGCTGGACGCGCGCGAGGCGCTCGAGCTTTCGATGGTTCAATCGCTGGCCGGCGAGTTGCCGGGCGGCGCGATCTCGCGGCGGCGGCCGTTCCGCAATCCGCATCACTCTGCCTCGATGGCGGCGCTGACCGGCGGCGGGCTGCGTGTGAAGCCAGGCGAAGTGTCGTTGGCGCATCTGGGCGTCCTGTTCCTGGATGAGCTGCCGGAATTCCCGGTAGGGAGTAGCAAAAGTCCAAGGACTTCTATGAGGGTCCGGGGGTAATTCTCTCGCTTCAAACGGGAGAGTGAAATGGCAGAGACGCATGTGGTATCCGCTTTGAAAGAGAAGCGGATCAAGCTGGCGACAGAGATAGAGGGGCTTCAATCCCAGCTACGCCAGCGAGTGATAGACCTAGACCATTGCGAGGCGACGCTGCGCCTGTTCGACCCTGACGCGGACTTCGCCGCGCTCGGCCCCCGCAAGGTGCCCCAAGTTCTAACCGACATTCACGGCGATACCGGCAGAGTCATCCTAGACACCCTCAGGACCGCCACAGCGCCCGTCAGCACGGCCAAGGTATGCGAGGCGGTCATGCGGGCGCGGGGGCTGGACACCGACGACAAGGGCCTGTGCCGCTTGATGATGAAGCGGACGGTCGCCAACCTGAAGCACTGGTCTAAGAAGCGCGGGCTAGTGCGGTCGCTGCCGGGTGTAGGGCAGCAGTTGGCTTGGGAGTTGGTGCGCTAATAAATTTCTGCGCGATTCCCGTTACCGGCTTGACAGGGTTTTTTCCCCAGCAAAACGCGCGGTTGTCACAATACCAGATGTGGTAGGTAAGAATTTGTTTACCACTTTTCGCTTGCGGCAAGTCGTTGAGAGTCCGAGATTGGGCATCCGGACGTATGGCTGAGCGGTTGAAGGCTCTCGGTTAAGGTCCGAGCAGGCCCCAATCCCAAACACCCGCAGCACCACCTGGGGGGATAAGGGAGATAAAGGCCTCGGGGGTTCGAATCCCTCTGCGTCCGGTACCACTAACTCAGGGCCCCTTAACGGGGCCCTTTTCTTTAGCGAATCACTTGACCTGCTGTCGAATCGCTTTTCGTCCTGAAAAATAGGACAATGCCTCGGCATTGTCGAGACATTGTCTGGAAAATGGCGACCGCGCCCGGAAACACGTCTTTTACGGTCACGTTACCGGACGAAGTCATTGAGACGATGATGGATTTGCTGCCGTCGAAAATGTACGGCACGAATCGCGCAGAGATTGCTCGCTCATTGATTCAAGACATGCTCAAGCAACTAGCCGCACAGAACTTAGTACGCTGGCGCGGTATCCGCATTTGATGATAAAAGTTTTCCTTTGGGGAGTACTGAAGATGTGGACATTAATATTGGTCGTCATTGGAGTATCTTTTAACAATGCAGCCTACAGAACCGATGGAACAGCAATAACTCAGATTCCTGGTTACCAGACTCAAGCCGAATGTCTGGCCGCTGCCGGCTCATTCAAGAATGACAACAACGCTGGCACGTTCTGGCGCGCGCAGTGTGTAAAAGCACCGTCATAGCAATTTCTAGGCCGCGCGGCGACGCTGCCAGTACCCCTTCCACTGGCGGCTGACCGGATGCGCCGCAGCGGCCTTCACGACCGTTAGGTACTGCGTGCCGTTGCTTTCGCGGCGTGCATCCTCGCGCCAGTCCATTTCAGCGGCGTATGCGGCGAGGTACGGGCCAGCGATGTGATGGTGCGTGCCGATTTCGGCGCGACGCAGGCGGCTGAAAAAGCTCTCAACTTGGTTCGTGCAAGCGCCGTCAGCGGAATAGGCTTCGCTGTGATTGATGCGCTTGGTTTCGAAACGCGCGTGCATCACATCCCAATGTGCGGCTTCGTCGGCATGGACCGTGCTGCCCGCTTCAATCATGCCTTGGAGCTTCGCGACGCCAGCACCTTCCGTTGTGGCGGCGAACGTGAGGGTCTTACCGTTGCGCTCGCGAGCGGCGATAACAACCTGGCGCTTGCCGTTCTGCACGAAGGCAAGGCGACGGTCCTTGCGATGGTCCTTGCGGTTCGCGGGCTTGATGTAACCGCCGACATGCATGCCATCGACTTCAACTTCGCCCGAAACCGTCGCGCCCTTGTCGATCGAACCGATAGCCTCGCGCAGCTTGTGGCACAGCACGAAGGCGGTTTTGTGCTGCACGTCCAAATCGCGCGACAAATGCAGCGCTGCATGACCCTTCGCGCCGTTCACGAAGATTGCGATGGCCGCGAGAATGTCCCGGATGCTGAGCTTGCGCGAAGCGAAGATGGTCCCGGACGTAACGGAGAACTGGCAACCGCACTCAATGGCCTTGCAGCGCCACACCTTGCGGCGGGGGAGCGCGTAAAGCTCGGTCGCGCCGCACTTCGGGCAGAAGGGCTGGCCGCCGTTTTCAGCGAACCGGATAGCCTTGAAAGCGTCGTAAGCCTCTTGGTCCGACATGCGAAGGACTTGGGCGAGGCTGATCGTCCGGGCTTGGGAGAGTTTGAGGAAATTCGAGGCCATTTGTCATCGCATCCAGTGATATTGTGCACTGTATGTAGCGATAGACAGCACCGGATGCAAGTACTAAGTTCATCGGAAGCGATGATATTAATGGACCGGACAGATGCCAAAAAACACGTTCAAAAACAGCCCCTTAACGGCTGAATACGAGGAAAAGGCCAAGAATCTGCTCAAGGGCGAGCTAAAGCGCCGGGGCGTTACCTACGCCCAATTGGTCGAAAAGATGGCTGGGATCGGCGTAGCGGAGACCGAACGAAATTTGGCGAACAAGATCAGTCGGGGCGGATTCACGGCGGCGTTTCTCATTCAGTGCTTGGAGTCGATAGGGTGCCAAGTCGTGCATCTATAGCGACTGACACAGAAGCGGAATGACAGCGATGGCAAAGGAAAAGAAATATTTCGACTTGAGTCTGCGCCGTGCGCCGGATGATGCCAAGTTGAACACCCCGGAGTTTCAGGCCGAATTAAAAGATTTTCTCCGCTCACTCCGAAGTGCAGGGGTGACGGCCTCACAGCACATAATGACAATGGACGCTGTGGATGCCGGAAGCATTCCTTTAGCCGATTTCGTGATAGTGGCGCCGGTGGCGATTACGGCAATCGCCAGTGTTGCCGTCGCTTGGGTTAAGGCCCGATATGGACGCAAGGTGTCCGTCACCATTGATGGCGTCAAAGTTGAAGGCGCGTCGGTTCAGGAAATCGAACAGCTACTGAAACAGGTCAGCGATTTTCTAGAACGAAAGGATGACTAATCCTCATCGGGCAAGTCGATGACCTGGTGCAGATTTGTGATGCGGTATGCCAACGGCTTGTCGCCGCGTAGCTCGACGTTCACGTCTACAACAAATCCCTTTTTGTAGACGTTGTCTTCTGCCTCCGAAATCTCATGCTTGATTTCTTGCTCAGCAATCTTCGACGCATAAACCAAGGGGAGGCTGCGCTCGCTTATGGCGCTGATGCGAACAAGCTCACCACTACGCTTGCCAGACGCCGACATGCGAATGTCGGAACGCGTGAAAGTCATTATAACGCGTTCATGATCGGCATTTGTGGAGCGGTCCAATTCACGCTGATGCTCTGCTACCTGCTTTTCTATTTCCCGTGCCTGTGATGTATCGAATTTGAACGCGGCGCGCGTTTGCTTCTCGCCGTCTATTACTTCGATAGCGGCAATTTCGAGTTTAGCACCGTGGGTATTCGCTATGGCCGCAACCTGCTCTGAGAAGTGTTTTAGCTCAGATTTGGTAGCATCTTCGGCGCGACCGCCGGGAGTGAGATACTTCGATATGCGACTCCCGTATCGCTCTACAAATTCGTGCAGCGTGTTGGCCGCAGCCGCCAGCCCAATGGCACCACCGCCGACTGCCAGCGCCCCCATAACCCATGGGATTAAGTCGGCTTCAATGCATCCGTCTCGCACGTCGCGGACAAAAAGCGTTGCGTCACTTGGTAAGTCGTCGCGCTCTCGTACCGTGCGATCATATTCGGCAGCGATAGAGGTAAAAGCACCAACGAACGCTCCCATTTCAATGGGTTCGCTAGTATCGAGTTTCAACCGAATGTATGGCTGCCCCCGCTCCATGGCTTCACGGTAGGTTCTCCCGTCTAGGTTGTCACTAGTCACCAGAATTCCCTTCTGGCAGGGGTAGCGCGGCCTAACCCAAAATGGTTGGACGCTTGCTACTCCCTACCGGGAATTCCAGCGCGCCGTGCTGGATTCGCTGCGCCAGCCCATCGAATCCGGCGAGGCGGTGGTGGCGCGCGCCAATGCGCATGTGCGCTTTCCGGCGCGCTTTCAGCTGGTGGCGGCGATGAACCCATGCCGCTGCGGTTATCTGAGCGATCCGGCGCAGGCCTGCGGCCGGGCGCCCAAATGCGCGGCGGACTATCAGTCCAAGATTTCCGGGCCCTTGTTCGACCGCATCGACGTGCATGTCGAAGTCGGCGGCGTCTCGGCGGCGGATCTGTCCTTGCCGCCGCCGGCCGAAGGCAGCGCCGAGGTGGCGCGGCGCGTGGCGCGGGCTCGCGATATCCAGCGCGCGCGCTACGACGGCAAAGCCATCCGCACCAATGCCGAGGCCGAAGGCGAATTGCTCGACCAGGTTGCGACGCCCGACGCGGCCGGCGCGAAGCTTCTGACGCAAGCCGCCGAGGCGATGCGGCTGACGGCGCGCGGCTATCACCGCGTGCTGCGCGTGGCGCGCACCATCGCCGATCTCGTGGGCGCCGAACGCGTGGCACGGCCGCATATCGCCGAGGCTCTGTCCTACCGCCGCATCAACCAGTTGAACTGACGCAACTTTTCCGCGGAGCGGCCCGTGCCCTGATCGCCGCACTGGCTCCATCTCGACTCGTGATATTCGTTCGGATATCACGAGGGCGGGATTGTATCGGGGATGTCCGTGCTCAACACACGATGGGTTCGCGGCTTTCTGGCGGCGGCGTTGCTGGCCATCGCACCGCTGGCGGCGCAGGCGGGCACGATCACGGTGTTCGCGGCGGCGTCGCTGACCGATGCGCTGGGCGATGTCGGCAAGGCCTACCAGGCCAAGACCGGCAACAGCGCGGTGTTCTCCTTCGCGTCCTCGTCCGTCCTGGCCAAGCAGATCGAAGCGTCGGGCGGCGCCGACATCTTCATGTCGGCCGACACCGACTGGATGGACTATCTCGACAGCCGCAGCCTGATCGCGCACGACACGCGCAAGAACCTGCTCGGCAACCACCTGGTGCTGATCGCGCCGGCCGGCGCGAATGTGTCTTTGACCATCGCGCCGCATTTCGACTTGCTGGGCACGCTGCAGGGCGGGCGGCTGTCGGTCGCCGATCCGGATTCGGTGCCGGCCGGCAAATATGCCCGCACCGCGCTGACGACGCTCGGCGTCTGGAACGGTGTCGTCAATCATCTGGTGCAGGCGGAAAACGTGCGCGTGGCGCTGGCCTATGTCTCGCGCGGCGAGGCGCCGCTGGGCATCGTCTACACAACCGATGCGGTGAGCGATAAGGGCGTGCGCGTCGTGGGCACCTTTCCCGAAAACAGCCATGCGCCGATCGTCTATCCCGCCGCGCTGGTGAAGGACGCCAGGCCCGAAGCCAAAGCCTTCCTCGATTTCCTGAGCGGACCCGAAGCGACGGCCATCTTCGAGAAAGACGGATTCGTTGTCCTGGGAGCACATCCATGAAACTGCGAACACTTTTCTTTGTTGGGGCGGCGTTGCTGGCGGTGATGGGACCCGCGCTGGCCGATCCGGTCTGCAGCAAGCTCGCCTGGCCGCTCGACACCGAACGGGCGCTGCTGAACGGCAGCGTCGATGCGGTTCCATCCGGCGAAACGCGCAAGGCCATGCCGGTCCGGGCCCTGAGCCTGATGCTGAACCCGGGCGCCAAGGCGGACCTGCCGTTCGCGCCGGCCAAGCCGGCCGATCCGGCGAAGTTCGCCGGTTTCGTGATCCTGCCGGTGGCGAGCGCCGGCGACTATCTGGTCTCGCTGTCGGCCGAAGGCTGGATCGACGCCGTGCAGGACGGCGTGTCGATCGCTTCCAGCGCCCATACCAGCGACGGCAACTGCCCCGGCTTGCGCAAGAGCGTGCGCTTCACCCTGACCGCCAAGCCGCTGACGCTTCAGATCAGCAACGCGCCCGCCGATCACATCGAGATCGCGATCACCCCGGCGAAGTAGCCGCTTTCGGCTTCAGCACCGCTGCGATGGCGAGGCCGGCGGCGAGATAGGCGACGAGCTCGATGAAGCCATAGGCCAATGTGTAATCGGTCGGGAACGCGTACCAATTCCAATAGGGAATGTTGGTAGTGATCGCGGCCGCCAGGCCGACCACCGTGACGAATCCGACGCGCATCGCGTAGGCCGACAGCATCGTCTGGGCGAGCAGCCATGCGGCGAGCAGCGACTCGATCAGCTCGGTGACGAATTCGATGACCAGGTTGCGCGGCGACATCGTCAGCGGCGAATGCGCGTTGTAGACGAGAAAGCCGCCCGGCCCAGCGGCGGCCGAGGCCACCGCGGCGTTGCCGCCCATGTTCAGCGGAAACAGGTAGAGCCCGCTCTTGTCGCCGATGGCGGATGCAAGGTTTCCGACCGTGACACTCTCGTCCGGCAGGGTGCTGACGCCGACCTGGCCGAGCGGCGTGGCGATATGAGCGAGCGATGACCAGACGAACATAGCGATGCCGCCTGCAAGGCCGGCGAGAAGAATGCGCATTTTGCTCCCCCAAGGATGCGACGCCCCGATTATAGCGCATCGCACGCCGCCATCAGCGCTTGCTGCGCTGCGAAATGTGCGTCTTGGCGGAATTGGGTCGATGCGTTACGCATTTGGCGGTGAATCGGGGGGCATGCATGGCCGACAAATCCAAGCCCAAGGGCTTTCGCGCGCTTCGCCTTATCCTTCTGGCCGTGCCGTTCGTCGCCGTGCTGTGGCCGCCGCTCTACAACCGGACGGAGCCGGCCTGGGCCGGCATCCCGTTCTTCTATTGGTACCAGCTGCTCTGGATCGTGCTGACCACGGTCCTGCTGATGATCGTCTACGGCATCGACCGGCGGAACGGTCAGGTATGAGCGCGCATCTCAACGTCGTCGCCACGGCGGTTTTCGTCGTCATATTCGGCTTCGTCACGATCATGGGTTTTGTCGCCGCGCGCTGGCGCAAGGGCGACCTGACTCAGCTGCACGAATGGGGCCTTGGCGGGCGGCGCTTCGGCACCGTGGTCAGCTGGTTCCTGCTGGGCGGCGATCTCTACACCGCCTACACCTTCATCGCCCTGCCAGCGCTTCTGTTCGGCACCGGCGGCGCCGGCTTCTTCGCCGTGCCCTATTCCATCGTGGTATGGCCGATCCTGTACACGGTGCTGCCGAGGCTATGGTCGGTGGCGCACAAGCACGGCTATGTGACGGCGGCGGATTTCGTGCGCGGGCGCTACGGCAATCACGCGCTCGCCCTCGTCGTCGCCGTCACCGGCATCGTCGCGACCATGCCATACATCGCGCTGCAGCTGGTCGGCATCGAGGTGGTGATCGCGGGTCTGGGGCTTCATTTCGACGTGGCGCTGTTCGGTTTCCACGTCGAGTTGCCGCTTCTGATCGCATTCGCGATTCTTGCCGCCTATACCTATACGAGCGGGTTGCGGGCGCCGGCGATGATCGCGGTGGTGAAGGATTTTTTGATCTACGCCACCGTCATCGCGGTCATCATCGTCATTCCCGCGGAGCTTGGCGGCTATGGCAAGATCTTCGCCGCCGTGCCGCCGCAGAAGCTTCTGCTGGCGGCGCCGCTGCCCGGCAATCTGGGGGCGCAGGCGGCCTATGGCACGCTGGCGCTGGGTTCGGCACTGGCGCTGTTCCTCTATCCGCACAGCGTGACGGGCCTGCTCAGTTCCTCGAGCCGGCAGGTGATCAAGCGCAATGCCATGGCGATGCCGGCCTATGCCTTCCTGCTCGGCCTGATCGCGCTGATGGGCTATATGGCGCTCGCCGCCGGCGTGAAGGAAATGCCGGAATACGCGGCCCAGTTCAAAGACCCCGCGCTGGGCAACAATTTCGTCGTGCCAGCACTCTTGCTGCACATGTTCCCCAGCTGGTTCGTCGGCGTCGCCTTCGCGGCGATCGGCGTCGGTGCGCTGGTGCCGGCGGCCATCATGTCGATCGCCTCGGCCAACCTGTTCACACGCAACATCTACAAGGAATACATCAACCCGAACTGCTCGCCGGCGCGCGAAAGCCAGATCGCCAAGATCGTCTCCCTGATCGTCAAGCTCGGCGGCTTGATCTTCATCGTCGGCTTTCCGCAGACCTATGCGATCCAGCTGCAATTGCTGGGCGGCATCCTGATCATCCAGACCTTGCCGTCGGTGCTGATCGGCCTGTACACGCGCATGCTCAATCCTTGGGCGCTGCTGATCGGCTGGGCGGTGGGCACGGGCGCGGGCGCCGCGATGGCCGCGAGCCTCAATTTCAAGGTCTCGGTCTATCCGATCACGCTGTTCGGCGTGACCATCCCCTGCTATGCGGCGATCAGTTCGCTGCTCCTCAATCTTGCCGTCAGCTTTGTCTTGAGCTGGGTTTTCAATGCCGTGCTGCGGCCCGCGCCGGCCGACATGACGGCGGAGGCCGATTACGTCTGAGAACGCGCTTTGCGCTCGCCCGCGATAAGGCCTACAGCCTGAGCGATGGAACACATGCCGCGCAGCACGGACCTGACGACCGGCGAGATGGTGACGCTCAAGAACATCATCGCGCGCAGCTTTGTCAGCGCCGGAACCGTGCCCAAGCTGCGCCGCGAGCGGCTGCTCGCCATGGGCCTGATATCGGCCGGCATGGGCGGTTTGATGCCGACGCCGACGGGGCGGATGGTCGCCCGGATGCCTGTCTGACGGCGCGCTAGCCGAACCGTCCCGTGATGTATTGCTCGGTCTGTTTCTTGTTCGGCGCGGTGAAGATTTTTTCCGTCGGGCCGAATTCAACCAGTTCGCCCAGATACATGAAGGCCGTGTGGTCGGAGGCGCGGCTGGCCTGCTGCATGTTGTGCGTCACGATCACGATCGTGTAGTCGGCGGAGAGCTCGTCGATCAACTCCTCGATCTTCGCGGTCGAGATCGGATCGAGCGCCGAACAGGGCTCGTCCAGGAGAATGACTTCGGGACGCGTGGCGACGGTGCGCGCGATGCACAGGCGCTGTTGCTGGCCGCCGGACAGCGAGAGGCCCGATTCCTTCAGCTTGTCCTTGACCTCGCCCCATAGCGCGGCGCGCTGCAGCGCGCTTTCAATGCGGCCGTCCAATTCGGAGCGCGGCATGCGCTCATAAAGCCTGATGCCGAAGGCGACGTTGTCGTAGATCGTCATCGGGAACGGCGTCGGCTTCTGGAACACCATGCCGACGCGGCTGCGCAGCAGGTTGGTGTCGAGGCGGGCGCGCAGGATGTTCTCGCCGTCGAGGATCACTTCGCCTTCGGCGCGCTGGTTGGGATAAAGCTCATAGATGCGGTTGAGGATGCGCAGCAGCGTGGACTTGCCGCAGCCGGACGGACCGATGAAGGCGGTGACCTTGCGATCGAACAGCGGCACGGTGACGTTCTTCAAGGCCTTGTTCGAGCCGTAATAGAAGGACAGATCGCGGATATCGACCTTGACCTTCTCGCCTGTCGTCGTCGGGGCGCCGTCAGCGTCCATGGTCAGCTCCGCTTCGGTTGCAAGAGGCGCGCGATGATGCTGAGCGTCAGCACGGTCGCGGTGATGAGAAGCGCGCCGGCCCAGGCCAGGCGGTGCAGGTCTTCGTAGGGACCCATGGCGTAGTCGAAAATTACCTTGGGCAAACTCGCCATCGGCTGGGTGATGTCGGTGCTCCAGAACTGGTTACCGAACGCCGTGAAGATCAGCGGCGCGGTCTCGCCCGAGATGCGCGCGACCGCCAGGAGGACCCCGGTGACGATGCCGGCGCGCGCGGCGCGCCAGGTCACGGCCCGGATGATGTTGCTGCGCGGCGCGCCAAGCGCGGCAGCGGCCTCGCGCAATCCGTTGGGCACCAGCAGCAGCATGTTCTCGGTCGTACGCACGACGACCGGGATCACGATCACCATAAGCGAAAGCGCACCGGCAAAGGCCGAGAAATGGCCGAGAGGGCAATGGGCACCGAACGCGGCCGTGCAGGCGATATGCGACAACGATCCCGGATCGTTGACGACGACCAGCTCATAAACGAACAGGCCAGTGACGATCGACGGGGCGCTGAGCAGGATGTCGTTGACGAAGCGCACGAAGAAGGCGAGCCGGCCGTACCGGCCATACTCGGCGAGATAGGTCCCGGCCAGGAGTCCCAGCGGCGTTCCGAAGGCGACCGCGATCGAGCTCATCAGGATGCTGCCCAGGATTGCATTGGCAAGGCCGCCCTTGTCGCCGGGGGCCGGCGTCATCTGCGTGAACACGGCCGGCGTCAGGCTCGAGAAGCCGTTGTAGAAAAGTTCGCCCAGGATGAAAGCGAGCCACACTAGGCCGAAAATCGCCGCCAAAACCGCTAGCGTCAGCAGCAAGCCGTTCCATAATTTGCGGCGGATGTAGAGCGCGCGGTTCATGATCCGCTCCCGGCGCGGCGCTCGAGCGCCCGCAGCATCAACTGCGCCGCCGCCAGCACCAGGAAGGTGATGACAAACAGGATCAGGCCGAGCTCGATCAGCGACGAGAGGTAGAGATCGCCGACCGCCTCGGTGAACTCGTTGGCGATGGTGGCCGAGATCGTCGTCGCCGGCGCGAACAGCGATTTTTGGATGTGATGCGAATTGCCGATCACGAACGTCACCGCCATGGTCTCGCCGAGGGCGCGTCCCAGCGCCAGCATGGCGCCGCCGACGACGCCCGAGCGGACGAAGGGCAGAACGACGCGCCACATCACTTCCCAGGTGGTGCAGCCGACGCCATAGGCCGCTTCCTTCAGCATGGCCGGAACGGTCTCGAACACGTCACGCGTCACCGCCGAAATGAAGGGCAGGATCATGATCGACAGGATCAGCGCCGCGGTGAACATGCCGATGCCGTAGGGCGGGCCGGCGAGATAATCTTCCAGATAGGGAATGCCGACGACCCGGTCGACGATCCAGGTCTGGACATGTTCCTGGAACCAGGGCGCGAAGACGAAGAGGCCCCACATGCCGTAGATGATGCTGGGAATACCGGCCAGCAATTCGATGGCGATGCCGACGGGGCGGCGCAGCGAACGCGGGCAGATCTCCGTCAGGAAGATCGCGATGCCGATGCCGACCGGCACCGCGACCAGCAAGGCGACGAACGACGTCACCAGCGTGCCGTAAATCGGCGCCAGGGCGCCGAACTTCTCGGTCACCGGATTCCAAGCTTCGGTATAGACGAAGGGTAGGCCGAATTGCCGGATCGCCGGCAGCGAGCCCACGATCAGCGACGCCATGACGCCGCCGAAGATGCCCAGCACGATCAGCGAGGCGCCAAGCGTCATGAGCTTGAAGCGCGTGTCGCGCGCGCCGCCCTTTCGCACCGCGATGGCTCGGTCGGGAATGCTCAGCATTTGTTCGCAGAGGGCGGTGTCGGCCATGGGTTCGCGTGCGCGCCAGATTCAAACGAGATGGGACGGCAGCGAAGACACTGCCCCGAGGAAATCACGTCGAACCCATCCCACTGGCGTTGCGCGCAAGGACCATCACAGTTTTGCAAAGCTTTTGTGACGGCGCGGTTCTCCGGGGACCGTTCCTTACATAACCCATTGATATAAAAGAAAAACCGCGCGGGCGCCGCAACCTATGCGCCCGCGCGGCAAATTGCCTGAACGCTGTTTAGCGGCCCGCGGTCAGCACCACATCGAAGCTGTCGCCGACGCTGTTGGTGACGCTCCAGTGATCGCCCACCGGATGGATGGCGAGCGGCGAGCAGCTTTCGCCCGGCGCATTGGGCGTGTTCGGCGGCAGCGTCGGCGTCAGGCACAGCGTGGCGCCGGCATCCTTGGTGACCCATTTGCCGGGATAGGACAGCGGCTTGCCGTCCGGCCCGGTGCCGTTGGCCGTGTAGGTCCCGTCGGCATTGAACAGAAGCGTGCCGGCCGCGCCGGTCTTGTTGTTCTTGGTCGCGACGGTGTTCGCGTAGGTATTGGCCATCGGGTCGTCGGCATAAGCCGCGGTTCCGACAAGCAAAAAAGCGCCGGCCAGGGCCAGCATTGAAATCCGCATGCATTCCTCCTCGAAGTTTTACCCCGCCCGCCAGTGTCGGCTGGACCGGGGGACATTAACCTTTTCTGCACCTTACTGAAATCGTTCCCTTTAAGGGTTTCTGAAAGCACTGCATGGCTAGTTTGCCATGGGGCTTATCTGGATGGTTCGCGGCTTGCGCGCGCTTCGCACATTGCTTGGACTGATCGCCTTCGCCTTGCTGGTGATCGCGTTCGGCGACGTCATGCTGCACAACGGCTTCACGCTGATGGCGCCCAGCGTGTTCGCGGTGCTGGTGGCCATCATGCTCGGCTTCCTGCTGCACGAATTCGTCGTGGCGCGGCAGCGCACCGAAGTCCTCGACAAGCAGGCGGTACAGCTCAAATCGGCGAGCGCCCGGCTGGAACAGTCGCTGGCCTCGGCGGCCGCGTTCAACGCCCGCATGAACCAGAGCGAAGCCCGCTACAAAGGCCTGGTCGACGCCCAGGGCGACGCCATCTTCCGGCGCGCGCCGGACAGCCGGCTGACCTATGGTAACGATGCCTTTTTCAAACTCTTCGGACTGAACCAGCAACGCTCCGTCGGCCGGCCCTTCGCGCCCGAACTGCATCCCGACAGCCGCGCGCCGATGTTCGGCAGCTTCGCGGGGCTTGAGACCGGCCACGCCCGCGTGCGCTACGACCAGCATGTCCGCACCGCCTATGGCTGGCGCTGGATCGCCTGGGAAGATTACGCGGTGCGCGACGCCAGCGGCCGGCTGGTCGAAGTGCAAAGCGTCGGCCGCGACATCACCGAGCGCAAGGCGCTGGAAGACGCGATCACCGATGCCCGCGACAAGGCGGAGGCCGGAAGCCGCGCCAAGTCGGGCTTCCTGGCGACGATGAGTCACGAGATCCGCACGCCGATGAACGGCGTGCTCGGCATGGCGCGGCTGCTGCTCGAAACCGAACTGCGCCCCGAACAGCGCACCTATGTCGAGGCCATCAGCCAGTCGGGCGAATCCCTGCTGACGCTGATCGGCGACATCCTGGATTTCTCCAAGATCGAATCGGGCACCTTCACGCCCGAAGAGGACGAAGTCGAACTGCGGCCCCTGATCGAGGGCGTGGTCGAGCTGTCCTGTCCGCGCGCGCACGACAAGGGCATCGAGCTTGTCGCCGCGGTCGACGCGGCCGTACCGCAAATCATCCGCAGCGACAGCGTGCGGCTGCGCCAGGTGCTGACCAATCTGGTCGGCAACGCCGTCAAATTCACCGAACGCGGCGGCGTCGAACTCACCGTGCGCGTCGTGGAATCGCAGGAGCGGCGCTTCGTGCGCTTCGACGTCCGCGACACCGGCGTCGGTGTGCCCAAGGACAAGCGCGACGAGATCTTCCACGAATTCGTCCAGGCCGATTCCAGCCATGCGCGCAAATTCGGCGGCTCGGGCCTTGGCCTGGCCATTTCCAAAAAACTGGTCGATGCGATGGGCGGCGAGATCGGCATCGAGGAAGTGGCCGGCGGCGGCACCCAGTTCTGGTTCACCCTGCCGTCGGTCGTGGTCAAGGCGGCGGCGGAAGACGGCGCCGCGCCCCTGGACGGACTGAACATCGCGATTCTCAGCCGCAACGCCATCTTGCGCGAAGGCCTGACGGCCCAGATCCGCGCGGCCGGCGGCACCGTGGTCAGCGCGAGCGACGAATTCGGCGCGCGGCCGGACATGCTGCTGGTCGACGCCGGCACCGATTCCGAGCCGAACCCGCCCGCCCGGCTCGATCCCCAGATTCCGGCGCTGGTGCTGTTGACGCCGGCGGCGCGCTCGCAACTCCTGGCGATGCGCGAAATGGGTTTCGCGGGCTATCTGGTCAAGCCGGTGCGGCGTTCGACCCTGATCGAGCGCATTCTGACCCGGCCCGAGCCGGCTTATGCGCTCCAGCCCCAACGGCCGCCGAGTCCGCCGGAGCTTGCCGATGCGCCGCCCTCTTCCGGTTTGCCGCCGTCAGCAGCAGGCACGGGCACCTTCAAGACGTCTCTCAGGATCCTGCTGGCTGAGGACAATCCGATCAACGCGCTGCTGACGCGTGAATTGCTGCGCCGGCGCGGCCACGTCGTCGTCGAAGTCACCTCGGGCGGCGCGGCCGTGAAGGCGATGGAGACGGACAATTTCGACATCGTCCTGACCGACATTCACATGCCTGGCATGGACGGCATCGAGGCGACGCGGGCGATACGGGCGAACGAGACGGCGAGCGGCCGGCCGCGCACGCCGATCGTGGCGTTGACGGCCGATGCGCTCGAAACCGGCAAGCGGGCTTGCAAAGACGCGGGCATGGATGGTTTCCTGACCAAGCCCGTCGACCCCGCCCAGTTGGATGACATGTTCAACATCTTCTTCCCCACCGCTTCGCTTCTCCACACCGCGGCCGCATGAAGGCGGCTGCTAGTTTTTCAATTGCGCGCCTCCGCGCGCGGGGTTCAATTGCGCGCCTCCGCGCACGGGGTTCAATTGCGCGCCTCCGCGCGCGGGATTCAATTGCGCGCCTCCGCGCGCGGGGTTCAATTGCGCGCCTCCGCGCGCGGGGGGCGGCATGAGCATCGCCCCGGACGGCGCCCGCTCCGGCAAGACGAACCGAACGCGAGACGCCGTTGCGTCCTATCTCAAACCGCGCTCCGCCACGATGCTGGTGCTCGGGTCGGCCTGCGGGCTGCCGCTGCTGACGATCTCCAACGTGCTGGGCCTATGGCTGACGGACGGCGGCGTCTCCATGACCGAGATCGGGCTGTTCGCCTATACGCTGCTGCCGTATTCGTTCAAATTCGTCTGGGCGCCGATATTGGACCAGGTGCGCCTTCCGGTTCTCTATCCGCTTCTGGGCAAGCGGCGCTCGTGGATGCTGGTGGCCCAATTCGGCATTCTCATCGCTTTTGTCGGACTTTGGTTGAGCGATCCGCACACCCAGCTCATGCAAGTTGCGCTGTTCGCGTTGCTGCTGGGCTTCGGCGGCGCCAGCCAGGACATTTCCGTCGACGCCTGGCGCATCGAGATCGCGCCGGCGGAAGAGCAAGGCACGATGCTCGGCGCCTATCAGCTCGGCTATCGCTTGACGGCGCTCTGCACGGCGGCCCTCGCGCCGTACATCGCCCAGCTCGTATCCTGGCACGCCAGCCTGATCTTTCTGGGATGCCTCATCTTTCTGGGCATGGTGGCCGCACTGCTCGCCGGCCGGCCACCGGAGCGCGACGCTAGCGACGAGGTTCGCGCGGCGGAGTCGCGGCTGCATGTGTTCGGCAAGATCGGTGCCGCGATCGGCTGGTTCTACGGTGCGGTGATTGCGCCTTTTGTCGATTTCTTCCGCACCCATCGCTGGACGGGACTGCTTATCCTGGCGATGGTCGGCGCCTATCGGCTGCCCGATTTCATCATGGGAACCGTGGCGCGGCCGATGTACCGGCAGAGTTTTTCGCTGATCGAGATCGGCACCATGTCCGGCCTGATCGGGGTGTGGGTGACGATTGCCGGCGCCCTGATCGGCGGCTTCGTCGTCTTCCGCTTCGGCATCATGCGCGCGCTGCTGGCGGGCCTGGTGGCGGTAATCGCCGGCAACCTCTGCTATGCCCTGCTGGCCGCCAGCGGTCACAACATCGTCATGTTCGCGGTTGCGATTGGGGTCGAGAACATCGCCGCGGGATTCGCCGGCACGGCGCTGTTGGCCTACATGTCGAGCCTGACAAACAAAGCGTTCACCGCCACGCAATATGCCCTTTTCAGCTCCTTCTACGCCCTGCCCGGAAAAGTGTTGGGCGGACTCTCCGGCCTGCTGGTCGACTGGTTCGCCGGCCATCGCCACCTGTTCGATGCCGTGGTTCCATCGCTCGCGGGCCTGCCCGACAAGGTCGTGGGCTTCGTGCCGTTCTTCGTCACGACCGCTTTGGCGGCCCTGCCGGCGCTTGTCCTGTTCCTGGTCCTTGTACGGTTGGACGGTTTCCGGCGACCGGCGGAAGCAACCGCCTAGGCAAACGCGCGGATACCGCCGCTCGTTTGCCTGCGCCGGGGGCATTGCGGTAAAATGCATGCCGCCGGGAGACGGCCAGCTGGCTTCGCCAAGCCGGCGCCGCTCCTCAAGGATCTGTTCGCTTGGTCAACATTCACGAGCCTGGCCCCTTTGAGGGCAGACTTGCGCAATGGCCCGTTCTTGCGACCGCGGGCGCGCTGGAAGTGCGCCTGGCCGAGACCGACAGCGAAATCGAGCAGGCGCAGAAGCTGCGCTATCACGTCTTCTACGAAGAGATGGCGGCCGTGCCGTCGCCCAGGATGCGTGCCGAGCGGCGCGACTTCGACAAGTTCGACGAGGTCTGCGATCACTTGCTGGTGGTCGACCGTTCGGTGACGGGCGACGACGGCCAGCCGCTGGTGGTCGGCACCTACCGGCTGCTGCGCGACGTCGATGCGCCGCGTGCCGGCGGCTTCTACACCTCCGGCGAGTTCGACATGTCCAGGATGCTGGCCGGCCATGCCGGTCAGCGGCTGCTGGAGCTTGGACGCTCCTGCGTCCTGAAAGCCTACCGCAACCGCACCACGACCATGCAGCTTTTGTGGAAGGGATTGCTCGCCTTCGTCGCCCGCTTCGACATCGACGTGATGTTCGGCTGCGCTTCCTTCGCCGGAACGGACCCCGAAGCTTTCGCGCTGCCGCTGTCCTTCATGCACCATTTCCATCCGATTCCGCGCGGCATGGAGGTGAGGGCGCGGCCCGAACTCTTCGTGCCGATGGACCGCATGCCCAAGGACGCGATCGATCCCAAGGAGGCGATGCGCGCCCTGCCGCCGCTGCTCAAGGGCTATCTGCGCGCCGGCGGCTGCATCGGCGACGGCGCGGTGATCGACCACCAGTTCGCCACCATCGACGTGTTCATCTACTTCCCGCTGTCGAACATCGACGCACGGTACAAGAGCCGGTTCGGGCTGGCGCCATAGAGCCGTCATTTTCATCGTTCCCTCCGATAACAAAAACAGCGCGCCGGAATTCCGACGCGCCGCTGCGGATGCACTTGTGGGGATTTACGGGAAATGGGGTTTGGACCGACTCGGTTCAAGGGGTGTGGAAAAATAAATTTCCGCATTGCTTATCCAACAATGGATTCACGCGGAGACGCGGAGTCCGCGGAGAAAAACTCTCACGCGATTGGATAGGCCTGTGGGTGCAATGCAGCGAACGATATTTTCTTGCTGCGCAAATAAATATTTTCAGGCGGTGCTCGCCGCAAAAAACAACTGTCATGGCCCGCGTCCGCACGCTGTCGCTACGGACCGGGCCACCCAGTTCAAGTCTGTGGCGTCCTCAAAGGATCGTTCTGAAATCTACTTTCGACCGAGAGCAAGTCGTCACCTGGGTGGCCCGCAGTCGCGGGCCATGACAGCGAGGGTGTGGCAGGCAATGTGCCAACGGGCGCTAACCCTTCTTCCGTCTCTCAATCGCATCCCAGATCAGCGCGGCGATGTCCGGGCCGCCGAAGCGTTTGACTTCGTGGATGCCGGTGGGGCTCGTCACGTTGATCTCGGTCAGGTAGTCGCCGATGACGTCGATGCCGGTGAAGATCAGGCCGCGCCGCTTCAGCTCGGGGCCGATCGTGTCGCAGATGTGCTTTTCGCGCGCCGTCAGCGTCGTCGCCTCCGGGCGGCCGCCGGCATGCATGTTGGAGCGCGCCTCGCCGGCCGCCGGCACGCGGTTGATGGCGCCGGCGAATTCGCCGTCGACCAAAATGATCCGCTTGTCGCCCTGGCGCACTTCGGCGAGATAGCGCTGCACGATGACGGGCTCGCGATAGAACGCCGTGAACATCTCCAGCAGGGCGCCGAGATTCTCGTCGTCCGGCTTGACGCGGAAGACCCCGGCGCCGCCATTGCCGTAGAGCGGCTTGACGATGATGTCCTTGTACTTGGCGCGAAAGGCGTCGATCTCGGCGCGGTCGGTGCTAATCAGCGTCGGCGGCATCAGGCCTTCGAACTGGGTCACGAAGATTTTTTCCGGCGCGTTGCGGACATGGCCCGGATCGTTCACCACCAGCGTCCTGGGATGGATGTTCTCCAAGATATGCGTCGCGGTGATGTAGGCCATGTCGAAGGGCGGGTCCTGGCGCATCAGCACGACATCGGCGGTCGAGAGGTCCATCACCGACGCTTCGCCGAGCGTGAAGTGATCGCCCTTCACCGCGCGCACGCTCAAGGGCCGCACAAGCGCCGTCACCTGGCCTTCGCGGAAGGACAGATCGCGCGGTCCGTAATAGACGAGGACGTGGCCGCGGGCCTGGCCTTCCAGCGCCAGCGCGAAGGTCGAATCGCCGCCGATGTCGATTCGCTCGATCGGGTCCATCTGGATCGCGATGCGCATGAATTCTCCTTCAGTTCAAACGGCGCTTGAGCTGGCTCAGCGACAGCACCGCTTCATTGTGCAACGCCTCGCCCTTGGGCGCGAGTTCGAGGCACGCCGCATAGGCCTTGGCGGCGGCGGCCAGGATGCCCATCGCCTCGGTGATGCGCGCCAGATCGAACCACAGAGCGGGCCGCCTGGGTGCCAGCAGCGTCATGCGGCGCGCCAGTTCCAGGCCGCGCTCGTGATCTTTCGCCTCGAGCGCGCGGATCTTCAGATTGTTCTGCAGCCGCAGCAAGACGTCGATATCGCCGACCGGCTCCGCGATGGCCGCATCGCGCAGCACGTTGGGCACGCTGGCGCCGCTCAGCACCATGCCGTTATTGAAGGGATCGATGGTGACGTCGTCATGGCGATGGGTCACGCGGATGACGAAATGGCCTTGCGTGTTGAGGCCGCTCGCCTTCATGCCGCCGGCGCGCGCGGCGTGGATGTAGAGGATGCCCAGGGCGACGGGCAGGCCGCGCCGGCGATCGATCACCGCCATCAGATCGGCGTTCTTAGGGTCGTCATAGGTCAGCCGGTCGCCTTCATAACCAAAGCGCTCGGCAAACAGGCTCGCCAGCAATTGCGCACCGTCGCCGACCCGCTGGATGAGCCCGCGCCCGGCGCGCATGGCTTCCTCGATCTCGTTCAGATGCGCGAGGTACGGTTCGAGCGATTTGCCGGGATGATCCAGCGCCGCGAGCGTCAGCGCGACGCGCGCGATGTCATGCGGGCCTTCGCCGCTCTCGCCGATGCTCTTGAGATAGCCGAGCGGATCGCCGATCATGGCCGCCACGCGTCGCGGATATGGCGCGGCAGCGGCGCGACGGTGACGATGTCGAAGCGCATCGGGGCCTGCGCCAGCGCCGGCTTGCCGGCGACGAAGAGAGAGGCGGCGCGCGCGATGCGGGCCTGCTGGCGCGGCGCCACCGACAGCACGGCGTCACGGGCCAACGCGCGGGCCTTCACTTCGACGAAACACAGGACCCCGCGCGGCGAGCGCGCGACCAGATCGATCTCGCCGGCCCGCGTGCGCACGCGGCGGCCGAGGATGCGGTAGCCCTTGAGCTGCAGCAGCAGGGCGGCCAGCGTCTCGCTGCTGCGGCCGCGCTTTTCCGCCGCCAGGCGCCGTGCCGGAATCGGTTCAGTCTTCATCGTTCTTCTTTTCGAGGGCGCGTTCGTAGATTTCCTTGCGCGGCCGGTCGAGCGCCAGCGCGATCAGTTCGGACGCCGCCCGCACCGGCATGAAGGGCAGCGCGCGATCGAGCAGCGCATCCATCAGCGCGGTGTCGGCTTGGCCGAGCGGAGGCGGGCCGACCAGGACGGTGACCTCGCCCTTGGGCGGCGCCTGCCCGGCATATTGCTCGCTGAGAATCTTCAAGGTGCCGCGGCGCACTTCCTCATGCAGCTTGGTGAGCTCGCGGGTCACGGCGACGGCGCGGTCGCCCAGCACCTGTGCCATCTGCGCCAAGCTCTCGGCCAGGCGCTGCGCCGATTCGAAGAAGATCAGCGTGGCGCGGACGGTTTTGAGTTCCGCCAGCGCCGTGCCGCGCTCCCCCGCCCGCGAGGGGAGGAAACCGGCGAACAGGAAGCGGTCGCTGGGCAGACCGGCCAGCGCCAGCGCGGTCAGCGTCGCCGACGCGCCGGGAATGGCATGCACCGGCACGCCTTGTGCCAAGGCCTCGCGCACCAGCTTGTAGCCGGGGTCCGAGACCAGCGGCGTGCCGGCATCGCTGACCAGCGCGATGCGCGCGCCATGCGCCAGGCGGCTGAGCAATTTGGGCCGCTCGCGCGCGCCATTGTGGTCGTTATAGGCGGTCAGGGTGCGGGAGATGCCGTGGATGGCAAGCAGCTTTGCCGTCACGCGCGTATCCTCCGCCGCAATGAGGTCACAGCCGGCCAGTACATCCAGCGCCCGCAAGGTGATGTCGCGGGCATTGCCGATCGGGGTCGCGGTGACGTAAAGGCCGGGCGGCAGAGCGCCCGGGTTTTCCGATTTACGGAATGCGTCCAAAGCCTTAGGGTCGCCCTGCCGTGGAGGTCTCAATGCCTGTTGCATCCCGTCTCGCCGCTCTTGCCCAAAGGGTCCGCCTTTTTGCCACCGCCGGAGCGGTTCTGATAGCGCTGAGCGGCTGCGTCACCAAGCCGATCCTGCCGGTCGTCGTCGGACCCGCCGTCGAGACCGGCGGCGCGCCGGCCGGCCATCAGCTGACCGAGAACAAGCCGACCTTCTACACCATGCCCAACATTCCCGCCGACCATGTGCCGGTGCGGGTGGGCGTGATCCTGCCGTTTTCCAGCGGCACGCCGGCGGTGAAGGCACTGGCGGCCGCCATGCTGAAATCGGCGCAGCTGGCGGTTTACGAGTCCGGCAACAAGGACATCATCCTGATGACGGCCGACGAGGGCGCGACGCCGTCGGATGCCGCGGCGGCCGGCGACCGGCTGCTGGAGCAAGGGGCGGAGATCATCATCGGGCCGCTCTACGCGCCGTCGGTGAAGGCGATTTCGGCCGCAGCGCGCGACCGCGGCGTCCTGGTGCTGGCGTTCTCCACCGACCGCAGCGTGGCCGGCGACGGCGTCTATCTGATGGGCTTCCTGCCGCAGAACGACACCAGCCGCGTGGTCAGCTATGCGCTGGCCCAGGGCCATCACAAATTCGCCGGCCTGGTGCCGAGCACGCCCTACGGCGACGTCACGCTGGACGTGCTGAAAGCCACCGTCACGGACGCCAAGGCGGAGCTGGGCGAGGTGCAGCGCTTCTTCGCGACCGTCGACGCCGTGCTGGCGCCGGCGGCGGTGATCGCCAAGACGGACGCGGACGCGGTGTTCATTCCGCAAGGCGGCGCGATCCTGCATGCGGCCGCGCCGACGCTGGGCGCGGGCGGGCTCGATCCGGCCAAGGTCAAGCTTTTGGGCACCGGCCAGTGGAACGATCCGACGCTGATGACCGAGCCGACGCTGAACGGCGCCTGGTTCGCGGCGCCCGATCCCAAGGATGAAATCGCTTTCAATGCGAAATACCGCGAGGCCTTCGGCGCCAACCCGCCGGCGCTGGCGGCGCTGTCCTACGATGCCGTGTCGCTGATCGCGGCGCTGGCGAAGGGCGAGCCCTATAAGCGCTTCACCCGCGCGGCGTTGGCCGATCCCAACGGCTTCTCCGGCGCCGACGGCATCTTCCGTTTCATGGCCGACGGAACCGCCGAGCGCGGCCTCGCCGTGCTGGCCGTGACGCCGGATGGCTTCCACGTCGTCGACCCCGCGCCGACGACGTTCGTGAAGCCGGGCAGCTAAGCCGCCAGCGCCGCGATCACGCTGTTGAGCAGCAGCCGGCCGCGCGGCGTGGCGGTCAGCCGATCGCCTCGGAGCGTGACCAAGCCGTCTTCGGCGAGCGCTGCGATCCGCGCGGCATCGGGTGCGGTGTTCCAGCGCCTGCGATAGGCGGCCAGATCGATGCCTTCGGAGAGGCGGAGATTCATCAGCAGATGCTCGCGCGCGGCGTCGGCCGGCGCGATGTCGCTGGTCTCGATCATGCCGTGGCCGCGCGCCGCCACGGTCTCGCGCCAGCGTTCCGGCAGGCGCTCGGTCTGCGTCGCGACGCGCCGGCCCTTGAGATCAAGACGGCCATGCGCGCCGGGCCCGACGCCGGCATAGGCACCGTAGCGCCAGTAAAGAAGATTGTGCCGCGCCTCCGCGCCGGGGCGCGCGTGGTTGGAAATCTCGTAGGCGGGGCAACCGGCGGCGTCCGTCATCTCCTGCGTCGCTTCGTAGAGTTCGGCGGCGCGGTCTTCGTCCGGGATCTTCAGCGCGCCGGTCTTGTGCATCGTGAAGAATGGCGTCGCGGGCTCGATGGTGAGCTGATAGAGCGACAGATGATCGGTGCCGAAGGCCAGGGCTTGCGCCAGTTCGCCCCGCCATTCGCGCACCGTCTGATCGGGCCGCGCATAGATCAGATCGAGCGAGACGCGCTCGAACTTCGCCATGGCCAGCCCAAGCGCCGCCTTGGCCTCCGCCACATCGTGCAAACGGCCCAGCATTTTCAGGTCTTTGTCGTTCAGCGCCTGGACGCCGAGCGACAGCCGGTTGACGCCGGCGGCGCGGTAATCGGCGAAGCGCGCGGCGTCGGCGCTGGCGGGATTGGATTCGAGCGTGATCTCGACATCGTTGGCCATGCGCCAGGTCCGGGCGATGGTGTCCAAGGTTCGAGCGACGCTCGAACCCTGCATCAAAGACGGCGTGCCGCCGCCGAAAAAGATCGTCTCGACGATGGGACGGTCGGCGCCCTGAAGCTGCGCCGTCCATTCGAGTTCGCGCACGATGGCATCGATCCAGCCGGCTTCGTCGATCTGCGCGCGAACGTGGGAGTTGAAATCGCAATAGGGGCACTTGGCCGCGCAGAACGGCCAGTGGACGTAAATGCCGAAGCCGCTCATGGCGCGAAAACGTCACTCTTCGCGAGCTTGGCGAAGGCGCGGGCGCGGTGGCTCATGCCGTGTTTGAGGACGGGGTCGATCTCGCCGAAAGTCTGCGTCATGCCGGCAGCGATGAAGATCGGATCGTAGCCGAAGCCGTTTGTCCCGCGCGGCGGGAAGACGAGCGTGCCGTGCACCTCGCCCTGGAAGGTTTGGATTGCGCCGTGCGGTGCGGCCAACGACAGGGCGCAGACGAATTTTGCGCCATAGTCGGTCGCGTTTTTCTCCTTCAATTCGCGTTCGATGCGCGCCATCGCGATGGCGAAATCCTTCGAGCCACCGGCCCAGCGCGCCGAATAGATGCCCGGCGCGCCGTCCAGCGCCGTCACGGCCAATCCGGAATCGTCGGACAGCGCGATATGGCCCGTGGCATCGGTGGCGGTGCGGGCCTTCAGTTCGGCGTTGCCGGCGAAACTGTCCTCGGTTTCTTCCGGTTCTTCCAGCGCCAATTCGTTGGCGCCCACGACATGCAGGCCGAACGGCAGCAGCAGCTCGCGGATCTCGCGGACTTTGCCCTGATTGTGGCTCGCCACCACCAGCGTGTCGCCGCGCTCAAGCTTCATCAGATGACGGCCCGGGAACGCGAGGCGTGCACCACGGCGATCTCATCGAGCAGGCGGCGCAGATTGACCAGATGGCCTTCGGCCGCCAGCGCGTGGGCGCCGGCGCGGGCGACCTCTCCGGCGCGAAAATGCGTCGCCGCGACGCGGGCATGATCGGATATTTTGCCGGCCTCTTCGACGATCGCGTCGAAGCGCCTGGCCTGTTCCTCGCGGCCCGCGGAAACCGGATCGCTCATGACGCCAAGACCTCCTTCTGCAGCACGACCAGTTCGGCGATGCCCTTGCGTGCCAGCTTGAGCAGAGCCGCGAACTCATCGTCCGAGAACGGCGCGCCTTCGGCGGTGCCCTGCAATTCGACCAGTCCGCCGCCGCCGGTGAGGACGAAATTGGCGTCAGTCTCGGCGGTGGAGTCCTCGGCATAGTCGAGATCGAGGACGGGCACGCCCTTCCAGATGCCGCATGAGACGGCCGCGACATGGTCCTTGATCGCGGGCCTGGTCACCATGCCGGTCTTCTTCATGAATGCGATGCACTGATGCAGGGCGATGAAGCCGCCGGTGACCGAAGCGGTGCGGGTGCCGCCATCGGCCTGGATCACGTCGCAGTCGATCACGATCTGCCGTTCGCCCAGCGCCGACATGTCGACCACGGCGCGGAGCGAGCGGCCGATCAGGCGCTGGATTTCCAGCGTGCGGCCCGATTGCTTGCCCTGCGCGGCCTCGCGCCGCATGCGCTCATGGGTCGAGCGCGGCAGCATGCCGTACTCCGCCGTCACCCAGCCCTTGCCGGTGCCGCGCAGGAAGCCGGGCGCGGTATCCTCCAGGCTGGCGGTGCAGCGGACATGGGTATCGCCGAACTTCACCAGGCAGGAACCTTCGGCGTGCTTGGCAACGCCGGGTTCCAGGGTCACGGTACGCATCTGGTCGTTTGCGCGGGCCGATGGGCGCATGGTGGTTTGCCTTGAAGTTTTGGGCGTCGGGCGTTACCTAGCCGCGTTGCGACGGGCGTGCAAACGAAACCGACGCTCGCGTAAAAAAGTCCTAACAAGTCAAAGGTTTGGGTAAGTGGATCCGACATCGGCCCGCGCGTTGAATGCGGCCCTGGGCGAGCGCCCCAGGGAAGTGTTTCGCCATTTGGTCGAGGCTTTCCTCTCCGGCGGCGAGCCGGTGGGCTCGCGCACCCTGTCGCAGCGGCTGCCGCTGGCCCTGTCGCCGGCCTCGATCCGCAATGTCATGGCGGACCTCGAAAGCATGGGCCTGCTCTATGCGCCGCACACCAGCGCCGGGCGGGCGCCGACCGAAAAGGGCCTCAGACTCTTCGTCGACGGCCTCTTGGAAGTGGGCGACCTGGCGCCGGACGAGCGGGTCGCCATCGAAGCCCGCATGAGCGGCACCGGGCGGGCGCTGGAAGACGTGCTGACCCAGGCGACCTCGATGCTCTCGGGCCTGTCCAATTGCGCCGGGCTCCTGGTCTCGTCCAAGCAGGACTCGCCGCTCAAGCATGTCGAGTTCACCTCCATCGCGCCCGGCAAGGCCCTGGTCGTGATGGTGAGCGAGGACGGCCAGGTGGAGAACCGGCTGATCGACACGCCGCTGGGCCTGCCCGCCTCGGCGATGTCGGAGGCCTCGAACTATCTCAATGCGCGGCTGCGCGGCCGCACGCTGGAATCGGCGCGCGCCGAAGTGAAGGCGGAGCTGGAGAGCGAGCGTGCCGAACTGGACACCTTGACGGCCAAGGTCGTGTCGGATGGCCTGGCCACTTTGTCGCTGCCGGTCAACGGCTCGCGCAATATCGATGAGAAAGTGCTGATCGTTCGCGGCACGTCGCATCTGCTGGACAGCGTCGAGGCGCAGGCCGACATCGAGCGCGTGCGCACCCTGTTCGAGGACATCGAGCGCAAGAACGACCTGATCCGCCTGCTCGAACTGGCCAAGGACGGCGACGGCGTGCGCATCTTCATCGGCTCGGAGAACCGGCTGTTCAGCCTCTCCGGCTCCTCCATCATCGCCGCGCCCTATGCCAATTCCGCCGGCAAGGTCGTCGGCGTCATCGGCGTCTTGGGGCCGACGCGGCTGAACTACGGCCGCATCATCCCGATGGTCGATCACACGGCAAAAGTGGTTGGCCGATTGCTTGGCTGACGCGTTAGGAAGACTTAGGAAGAGATGATGAGCGACGAAGACGAATTCCCCCAAGACCCCAATCTGGACCCCAACCAGCCGCATCCGGCCGACGTCATCCAGGCGCTTAACGCCGAGAATGTCGAGCTCAAGGACCGGCTGCTGCGCGCCCTGGCGGAGACCGAGAATGTGCGTCGCCGCGCCGAGCGCGAGCGCGAGGACACCAAGCAGTTCGCCGTCTCGCGCTTTGCCCGCGACATGCTGGGCATCGCCGACAATTTCGCCCGCGCGCTGTCGCATCTGCCGCCCGCCGTGCTCGCCGCCGCCGATCCCCAGGTCAAGGCGGTGATCGAAGGCGTCGAGGCGACCGAACGCCAGCTCATGGCGACGCTGGGCAATCACGGCGTCAAGCAGATCGAGACCGAAGGCGCCAAATTCGATCCCAACCTGCACCAGGCCATCGCCGAGGTGCCCGGCGAGGGCAGACCGGCGGGCACGATCGTCAATGTCGTGCAGTCCGGCTACACCATCGCCGACCGCCTGCTGCGCCCCGCCATGGTGACCGTGGCGCGCAAAGAGACTGACCAGCCGAGCCAGTCTGGCAACGGCGCCGCGCCCGGCGGGACAGTGGATACACAGGCGTAGGCAGAGCAGCTAATGGCTAAACAAAAGGCCGAAGCCCTTTTTGGCATGAAAAACAGGCGATAGTCGCACACGGCGCGCGGAAACCTAGGGCGGCGCGCAAAAATCTTGACCGGCGCGCGCTGTTGAGGGATTGTGCGCGCGTGACGCACGGCGCAGAGCAAATGTCTCTTTTTCGCAGGAGCTATCATCGCGACGAAGTTTTCGTGGCAGGCGGTCAGCCTTCCGTCACCTATGTGCAGCGCGAAGATCAACACGTAGAGCGAAATCTCGCCCGTGCGATTGCGACTCCGAATCAGATTGTTTCGTTAGCAGGAACAACAAAGACGGGCAAAACCGTTCTGTGTCGGCGTGTTTTGGGGAAGCGAGAATACATCTGGGTTGATGGCGGCCAACACTCGACAGCGGAATCCGTTTGGAGCTTCGTCGCATCCGAACTGCGATTGCCCTTCGAGACAACCGACACAATTTCTAACCAGGCCACGGCCATGCTTCAGGGCGGCGTGCCAATGATATTGACGGCCGGCGGGTCTTTGCTTTCAACCAACTCAACGACCGAGCGCCGCGCGGTCAATTCCATGACCAGCGCGATAGCTGCTATGCTCGCAGACAAGATCGTTATGGTCATAGACGACTTCCACTATCTGGGTACCGAGGCCAGACGGGAAGTGATGCGAAACGTCAAGGGTGCTGTTTTCGGCGGTTTCAAAGTCGTCCTTCTTTCGGTGACACATCGCGCCTTCGACGCAATTCGGGCGGAAAGCGAACTCACCGGCCGCTTCGTGACGATCAAGTTGCCGCACTGGAGTCTTCTAGACTTGGAGAAAATTGCTGCCTCCGGATTCGAAGCATTGAACGTTACTTATTCTGCGGCCCTTATCGAACGTCTCTGTCGGGAAGCGCAGGAGAATCCGTTTCTCATGCAGAAGTTCTGCTGGGAAATCTGTTTTGATCTTGGAATTGAAAAGACCTCCCTCCTTTCGCCTCAAAAAATTCCGTTCGACTACAACCCCGAGCCAATGTTCGAGCGCTTGGCAGAAGATGCTGGTTTACCGATCTACCAGCAACTTGTGGCAGGACCGCAGAGTCGAAAAATTAGAGTGAAGAGACCTCTAAACAATGGCGAAGAGGCTGACATTTATGAAGCTGTTCTCCTAGCGCTAGCAGAAACTGGCCCAAAATCCGCAATCAGCTACGAAGAACTCCGCGCAGCGTTGTCCAACTTGCTGACCGATATGGTGCCTCAGAAGCATGAGATAACCTCAGCCCTAAAGCACTTGGCGGTAATCTCCCGGAAAATCGGCGCTGAATCGGCAATAGATTGGGACGAGGAAAGGCGCGAGATCAATGTCGCTGATCCGTATTTGCGATTCTATATGCGGTGGAAGTTGCGTCACACACGAACCAACGGACACTAACGATTCGTTCTTGCCGGTTCGTGCGGCTTATGGCCCATCCTAGCCACGCCTTAAAGAGACTTTAGAACTGGACCATGCGGCGGGGCTAGTCGAGTTGCTGTATCTGGCCGGACCGGCTTAGCCTTCGGCATCTTTGCAGGACTGCCTCGACAAGTTGTCACACGCGCGCAAAACTCATCCGATGAGCGACCCTGTTCCCGCAGACATCGCGCGTGCCCTCGCCGCGTCGGACCGCCAGGCCTATCTGGAGCAGCGCCTCTTCGTGCTCTCGCCGTTCGGCACGCTGGCGACCGCGCTCATCCTCTTCATCGTCTTCGCCGGGACCTTTGCCATCGCCTGGCAAGCCTCGGGGCGCCCGTTCGTCGCGATGGTGAATGGCCGGATCGTCGTCGGAACGATCTTCTGGCTGGGGCTGTGGTTCTCGCTGATGATCAGCCTCGTCCTGGGCATGCAGCGCTATGCCCGCAACAAGGACCGGCAGGACGTCACGCAATATGCGGCGATTCTCAAAAGCGGCTGGGCCGCGGCATCGCGCATGGCGGAAATGACGCCGGCCGGCATCCGCTTCGCCATCCCAAACCTCGCCGGGCTGGCGCTGGGCTTCGCCGTCAGCTGGTTCTTCTATGTCTCCGACCCGGCGCAGAACCTGATGGCCTATCCCGCCCTGCTGGTCTGGATGACGGTCGCGACCACGCTTTTGCTGTTGAGCTTCACGCGCGGCGTGGCGCTGTCACGGGCGGGCGGCGGCGCCATGCGCAAGACCATCGAGGACGAACTCGTCATCGACCTGTTGCGCATCGACCGCCTGTCGGTCGTCGGGCGCTCGGCGTCGCGGCTTTCGCTGTTGTGGTTCGCGATCGGCGCGGCGATCCTCCTGATCTTCATCGGCGGCGGCATCACGCCGTTCACCGTCAGTCTTCTGGTGGCCTGCGCCGCCATGGGCATCTGGGTTTTCGTCGGCACGATGGAGCAGGTCCACCGCCGGATCCGGGCGGTGAAGGCCGTCGAGCTGGAACGCCTGCGCCATGAGATCGACACGCTGCGCGCCCGCGCCACGAGCGAGACCGATGCCGCGGTGAAACTGCAGGGCTTGCTGGCCTATGAGACCCGCATCGCGGCGGCGCCGGAATGGCCGTTCGACCAGACGACGCTGGTGCGCGTCGGCGCCTCGGCGCTGATCCTGACCGTGCCCTGGTTCGGCCAAGCGATCGCCGCATATGTGGTCGATCATCTGAGCCATATCGCGGGCTGAGGTTCGCGATTAGGATCGCTGTATGAGCGAAATTCGCGTCGTTGTTGCCGGAGCCGGGGGCCGCATGGGCCACGAGATCCTGCGCGCGGTTTCGGAAGTGGCCGGGATGCTGGTCGCGGGCGCGCTGGAGGCGCCGGGTCATCCCGGCCTCGGCCAGGATGCCGGCACGCTGGCGGGGCTGCAGCCGCTGGGCGTCATGCTGACCTCCGATCCCTTGCCGCTGCTGGCGAACGCGCAGGCGCTGATCGATTTCACCGTGCCGCGCGTCTCCGTCGAGCTCGCCGCGCTGTCGGCGCAGGCGCGCATCGTGCACGTGATCGGCACGACCGGATGCTCCGCCGAGGACGACGCCAAGATACGTGCCGCGGCGCGCCATGCGGTGATCGTGAAGTCCGGCAATATGAGCCTGGGCATCAACGTGCTGGCCAAACTGGTGCGCGATGCCGCCAGGGCCCTGCCCGGCTACGACGTCGAGATTCTCGAAATGCATCACCGGAATAAGGTCGACGCGCCGAGCGGCACGGCGCTGATGCTGGGGCAGGCGGCTGCGGAAGCACGCGGGATTTCGCTCGCCGAGAACTCCGAGCGCGGGCGCGACGGGCAGACGGGCGCGCGCAAGGACGGCGCGATCGGCTTCGCCTCGCTGCGTGGCGGCAGCGTGATCGGCGAGCATCAGGTGATCCTGGCCGGACCGCAGGAGCGCATCGTGCTCAGCCACATCGCGCAGGACCGCGCCATGTTCGCGCCCGGTGCGGTCGCCGCCGCGAAATGGGGCCAGGGCAAGAAGCCGGGCCTCTATGCGATGGCGGATGTCCTCGGCTCCGATTGACGGGCGCCTTCAACCGCCAGCATGGCGCGCTTGCGCTCCACGCCCCAGTGATAACCGGTGAGCGCGCCGTTGCTGCCGAGCACGCGGTGGCACGGGATGATCCACGAGATCGGATTGCGCCCGACCGCCATGCCCACCGCGCGTGACGCGTTGGTGTTGCCGACCGCCGCGGCGATGGCGCGGTAGGTCGAGGTCTTGCCTTCCGGGATCGCCAGCAGCGCTTCCCAGACCTTGATCTGCCAGGGCGTGCCGAGCAGGTGCAGTCTGAGATCGGCGCCGCGCTTTTTCGGGCTGAAAATCGCCGCGGCATATTTTGCGGTGCGTTCCGGCGCGGCGCGATAGGCGGCCCTCGGCCAGCGCGCCTGCATGTCGGCCAGCATCTTCTTGTCCTCGCCTTCGTCACCGAAGGCGAGGCCGCAGACACCCTTGGCCGTCGCCATCACCAGGGCCGTGCCGAACGGGCAGGCGTGAAAGCCGTAATCGATCACGACATCCGCGCCGCCCTTGGCGTAGTCGCCGGGCGTCATGGCTTCGATCTTGAGGCTGAGGTCGTGCAGGCGCGACGGGCCGGAAAGGCCGGCGTCGAGCGCGGTGTCGAGCAAGCTGCGACCCTCAGCCAGATCCCGCTTGGCATGATCCAGCGTCAGATGGGCGACGAAATTCTTCGGGCTGACGCCGACATAGCGGCTAAACAGGCGCTGGAAATGAAACGGCGACAGGCCGACGGCGGAAGCCGCGTCTTCCAGCGTCGGCTGGTCGAGATAATTGGCGCTCAGGAAGCGGATGGCGCGGCCCATGCGGCGCCAATTGGCGTCGTTTTCGTCGAAGGAGATCACGTTGCTCATGGGCGTAACATGGGCCTTGCCGGCGCCCTTTTCGACCCGATTCTTGCGGGGCTCAAACCGCGATTTCACGGGCGTTCCGCAACGCGGTTTTCAGCCTTTGCGCAAATTTCGCGCGTTCATCGGGGCACAGGAACTGGCCGATGCGGAGAAATTTTCCGTGGCTCCACAGCGTCAGCTGGCTGCCGTGTTCGGGCGGGTCGTCCATCTCCACCCGCACCCAATAGGGATTGAAGCTCCATTGGCGCCGCGGCTTCTGCGGGAAGGCGCGCGCGATAGAGAGCTGCGACCGCGTCAGCGTCACGCGCTCCTCGCGCTGTGCGGCGCGCGTGCTGGCGCGGAAGGCCCAGGCGAGCAGCGCCACATCGGCGCCCAGGAACGGCGCGATCGGCCAGGCGCCGCGCAGGACGAAACTCAAGGCGAAGACGAGATTGATGACGGCGACCGCGGCCAAGATGGCGCGCAGAACATGCGGCGCCAGCGGCGGGCTTGGCCGCAGCACCTGGTCCAGCAACAGGTCGGTGTCCTCGCCCATGGCGCCGCAATACTTGCGCGCGCAACGCCTTCCCGCAACAGTGCGGCGGCAGATTTGCAGGCTCACCATGGCGCGCGCATTCAGCAAGAACGAGGTCGAGGAATT
Organism: Rhizomicrobium sp.; assembly: GCA_036512455.1. Classification (GTDB taxonomy): domain Bacteria; phylum Pseudomonadota; class Alphaproteobacteria; order Micropepsales; family Micropepsaceae; genus Rhizomicrobium. The sequence goes on along the minus strand of DATCAT010000061.1, from coordinate 2,955 downwards.
CTTCGCCCGTCTGAAAAAGACGATGCCAGAGCCCCAGACCGAGCTGCAATCGCTCAATCCCTACACCTTGCTGGTCGCCGTCGTGCTGTCGGCGCAGGCGACGGACAAGGGCGTCAACAAGGCGACCGAGCCGTTGTTCAAAATCGCCGACACGCCGCAAAAGATGGTGGCGCTGGGCGAAGCGAAACTCACCCAATACATCAAGAGCATCGGCCTTTATCGCACCAAGGCCAAGAACGTCATCGCGCTGTCCAAACTATTGCTCGAACGCCATGGCGGCGTAGTGCCGCGCACGCGCGAGGAACTGCAGGCGCTGCCGGGCGCCGGGCGCAAGACGGCCAATGTCGTCCTCAACGTCGCCTTCGGAGAAAAGACCATCGCGGTCGACACGCATATTTTCCGCGTCGGCAATCGCACCGGCCTGGCGCCGGGCAAGGATGTGCTGGCGGTCGAACTGGCGCTCGAGAAGAAGGTCCCGGACCACTACAAGCTGCACGCGCATCACTGGCTGATCCTGCACGGCCGCTACACCTGCGTGGCGCGTAAGCCGCTCTGCCCGACCTGCGTCGTGCGCGATCTGTGCCGCTACAAGGACAAGACGAAGGAAATCAAGACGTCGGCCGCGAAGCGACCCGGGCGCGCAGCGCGTTGAGGCAGTTCTGGTCGGCGGCGATGCCCTGTCCGCGCGGCGTCGTCTCGACATGCCAGACCGCGGTGTTGCCGTCGCGCGAGTAGAGAAAGAAGAACGCCTTGCAGCCGGGCCCGTCGAAGCGCCAGATCTGCGCCTGGCCGTCCTTGCGCACGAAAGCCGGCTGGCCATAGGCAACTTTCAGGTCCGCCTCGTGCAGGCCGGTGGTGCCGGACGGCTCGCCGGGCGGCGGCGCCTCGGGAAGCTTCACATTGGTGACGACGGCCGGGCCGGCGCAGGCGCCGAGCAGGCCGAGCAGCAGGACGGCCGGGACAAAACTCTTCATGCCGAATGTTCCAGATGGGTTAGACGCTTGAAGAGATGTGCCATCAAAGCGGAGCCAAAAAAAGGCGCAATCAGGTCAAGCGCGGGGATGACGGTTAATATCGCGATCAGCAAGCCGGCGGCATAGATCTTTCCGCTGTGGCGGCGGCGCAGCGCGTCGCTTTCCTGCCGCGACAGATGGCGCAGCGAGGCGAGCTCGAAGAACTCCCGGCCCAGCAGCCAGCCATTGGCCAGCACCGTGGCGAACTCCGCCAGGCCCGGGACGCCGACATCGACGGGCAGCAGCGCAACGTTGATGAGCAAGGCGAGGCCGATGAGCCTGAAGCTCTCGCCGATCCCCGTGAGAACCGGCGTGCCGCGCGCCTTGGGATCGCCCGGATAGAAATGGGCATCGACCTTGGCCGCGATGCGGTCGAGGAACAGCGATGCCACCATCGCCGCGACCGGCGCACCGAGCGCGAAGATCGCCAGGATCAGAACGATCGGCGTCGCCAGTTCCAGGAAGCGGTTGACCCAGACCGAGCCCAGCGCGGGCAGCGCGGCCAGGCCGTATTCGATGCCGACGAACAGGGCGACGAAGAGGATGGCGGTCAGGAGCAGCGTCCAGAACAGCATGCCGGCGAAGTCGCGATCGAACAGCATGGCCGCGGCTTTGCGGGCGCTTGCGAACATTTCTGGCGTCCTCTAACTCAGGGCCACTTATAGGCGAAAATCCGGGGGATTTCACAATGGCGCAGCGCTTCGACGTGGCAGGCCTCGGCAATGCGATCGTGGACGTGCTGGCGCCGGTCGACGAGCAGTTCCTGCTGACGCACAGCATCGCCAAGGGCGTGATGACCCTGATCGACGAGCATCGCGCCGGCCAGCTGCACGCGGCGCTGACGGGCACCCGCGAGGTCGCGGGCGGCTCGGGCGCCAACACCATGGCCGGGTTCGCCTCGCTGGGCGGCAACGGCGTCTATGAAGGCAAGGTGAAACGCGACCGGTTGGGCGAAGCCTTCCGCGCCAGCATGAAGGACACCGGCGTCCATTTCACCACCGCGCCCGCCACCGATGGGCCGTCCACGGCGCTGTGCATCATCGCGGTGACGCCGGACGAACAGCGCAGCATGAGCACTTATCTCGGCGCCGCGCAGGAATTCTCGGTTGCCGATCTGGACGAAGAGGAAATCGCCGGCTCGGCGATCCTCTATATCGAAGGCTATCTGTGGGATCCGCCCAAGGCGCGCGAGGCCTGCATCGCGGCAATGGACATCGCGCACCGCGCCGGCAACCAGGTCGCCTTCGCGATGTCCGATCCGTTCCTGATCGGCCGCTATGGCGACGAATTCCGCCGCCGGCTCGACAGCTTCGACATCATCTTCGCCAACGAGGATGAAGCCACCGCGCTGTTCCAGGTCGATGCGTTCGACGCCGTGCTGCAGGCGGCGCGGCACTGGAAGGGCACCGCCGCACTGACACGTTCCGAGAAGGGCTGCGTCATCGCGCGCGGGCCCGAGGTCCATGTCATCGATGCCTGGCCGGTCAAGCGCGTGCTGGACACCACGGGCGCCGGCGACCAGTTTGCCGCCGGATTTCTCTTTGGCCTGACGCACGGCAAGGATCTCGCCGCATGCGGCAAGCTCGCCGGCCTCGCCGCCGCCGAAGTGATCTCGCATTACGGCGCGCGTCCGGAAGTGTCGCTGCGCAAGCTCGCGGTGGACGCGGGACTTATCTGATCATTCTCACTTGTCATGGCCCGCGAATGCGGGCCATCCAGGTGACAACGGACACCAAATTATCCGAGGTAGATCAGAACCAGTTCTTCAACACTGTGCAGAGCCTCAACTGGATGGCCCGCGTTCGCGAGGGCTTTGCATAAGTTAGGTCTCGTGATTCAATTTGGCGAGGCTGAATCGGTGTTGGTTTGGATGTCGGAACGGAGAATCGGTCAATTGAGCTTTGCCGATGAAGCGGTGGCGGCTGCGGCGGGTGGCAATGAG
>DATCAT010000060.1:0-24445 GCA_036512455.1 Rhizomicrobium sp. | reverse complement strand
GGGCTGTGCTCTCTTCGTGAAGCGCGACCTCGCGATCACCTGGGTGGCCCGCATTCGCGGGCCATGACAGACGAGTTTTTGACGACAACTATTGACGCTAAATTCCCTCCGCCAGCAGCCGCTTCAATCCGGAATAATTCGGCTGGTCGATGCCGACCTTGTCGCGCGTCGTGACGGTCAGGTGTTCGGCGAGGCCCGACGTGTCGAGGCCGATCTTGCCGTCCCGGATCGCCGCGCACAATTCGCGGTTGAGGGCGAGCAGTTCGCCGTCATGGCCGAGCAGTATGGCGAGGCGCGCCCGTTCGGCTTCGCCCGAGACGGCGGCCAGTTCCAGCTCGCGCGCCACGATGCTGAGCGCATTGGCCGCGACGCGGGCGTGGAAGGCGGTGTGGCCCTTGAGCTCGGGCATGGCGCGCTGTTCCAGGAAGTCGCGCACCGCGACGACGAGTTCCTGCATGGAGGGTTGGTCCATCATATCTTGCCCCTGATGATCAAGTTGATGAGATCGACTTCCGTCTCCGACGAGCGTCTTCCGATGGCGGCGCGTTCGACGGAGCGGTCGCGCAGGAAGCCCTGGTACATGCTCATGCACATCACGCCCCATTTGAGCGAGCCGTAGACGATCCAGGTGCGGACCTCGTCGATATCGAGGCGCCCGCCGCCGGCGGCCTCGTAGCCGGCCAGCAGGTCGGCGAGATCGCCGAAGCCGCCGACGACCTTTTCCTGCGCCCCGAAGCGCCAGGTGTTGGTGCAGATCCAGCCGATGTCTTCCAGCGGATCGCCGATATGCGTCAGCTCCCAATCGAGCGCGGCCTCGACGCCGTTCGGCGAGATCAACAAATTGCCGTGGCGAAAATCGCCATGCACCATGGTCTGTCGCTTGGCGCCGGCCATGCGTGGCTCCAGCCAGCGGAAGGCGATCTCGAACATCGGATGCGGATAGTCGTAGAGGTCGTAGGTGTCGCGATAGCGCCGCAGCTGCGCCGGGCCGTCGACCACGGGCAGGACGGCCCGCAGCTCCGGCGTCAGCTCGACGGCATGGATGCGCGCCAGCACTTCGCCGCATTGCCGCGCCAGGTCGGGCCGCACGGCATCGAATTCCTTGTCGCGCAAAATCTTGCGCGCGATGGTTTCGCCGGGCAGCCGGTCCATGACATAGCCTTCGCCGATGGCGTCGGAGGCCTTGAGTACATAGCGCACGCGCGGCGCCAGCACGCCGGCGGCGCGCGACGCCTCGATGGCGACGGCCTCGGTCTGGAGCGGCACCGAGGTCGACGTCTCGGTCGCGACGCGCGCGATGCCGCCCGGCGTGCGGCGGAGGATCAAGGGAATGATGCCGCCCTCGCACACCGCGTCGAACGACCAGGTCTCCTGGCTGGCGCCGCCGGAGAGCCGCGTCATGCCGTTCAGCTGCATCAGGTGCGGCAGCACCGATTTCAGCGCGTGTTCCAGGGCGGGGACAAAATCGGTCATGTGCGAATGCTACACCCTCACGCAGCGGAACCTTCAACCGGCTTTCAGATAGCGCACGGCCTCGTCGCGGCCGAACAGGTATAGCAGCGTGCGCAGGGCCTGGCCGCGGCCGGACTGGAGGTCCGGATCGCGCGTCAGGACAAGCTGCGCGTCGTCGCGCGCCACGGCGAGCAGGCCGGCATGCGCGGTGAGATCGGCGAGGCGGAACTCCGGCATGCCGCTCTGGCGGGTGCCGAGCAGTTCGCCGGCGCCGCGCAGCCGCAGATCTTCCTCCGCGATGACGAAACCGTCGTCGGTCTCGCGCATGGTCTTCAGCCGCGCCTTGGCGGTCTCGCCCAGGGGACCGTGATAGATCAGCAGGCAGCTCGACTTGGCGGCGCTGCGCCCGACGCGGCCGCGCAATTGATGCAGTTGGGCGAGGCCGAAGCGCTCGGCGTGCTCGACGACCATGATGGTGGCTTCCGGCACGTCGACGCCGACCTCGATCACCGTGGTGGCGACGAGTATCTGGGTCTCGCCGGCTTTGAACTTCGCCATCTCGGCGTCGCGTTCCGGCCCCTTCAGGCGGCCATGCACCAGGCCGACCTTGGAGCCCAATACGCGTTTGAGCATCGCGGCGCGTTCCTCGGCGGCGGCGAGATCGATCTTCTCGGACTCTTCCACCAGCGGACAGACCCAGTAGGCGCGCGCGCCCCGGGCGATGGCGCGGCGCAGATGCTCGACGACCTCGTCCAGCCGCTCGGCCGAGAGCACGCGCGTCTCTATCCGCAAGCGGCCGGGCGGGCGGCCCGTCAGACGCGAGACGTCCATGTCGCCGTAAGCGGTAAGCGCCAGCGTGCGCGGGATCGGCGTCGCGGTCATCACCAGCACATCGGCGGGGCGGCCGCCCTTGCCTTGCAGCAGCATTCTCTGGTGCACGCCGAAGCGGTGCTGCTCGTCGATCACGGCGAGGCCGAGATCGGCGAAGGCCACGTCTTCGGAGAACAGCGCGTGCGTGCCCACCAATATGTCGATCTCTCCCGTTGCCAAAGCGGCCAGCGTCGCCTCGCGCGTGCTGCGCTCGCGGCCCGTCAGCAGGGCCAGGCGCACGCCCGTCGCCTTGGCATAGGGTTCGAGCGAGGCCATGTGCTGCCGCGCCAGCAGCTCCGTCGGTGCCATCAACGCGCCCTGCGCCCCGGCTTCGATGGCGCCCAGCAGCGCCAGGAACGCGACGATGGTCTTGCCGGCGCCGACATCGCCCTGCAACAGGCGCAGCATCCGCGTCGGCGCGGCGATGTCGGCTTCGATTTCCGCGATGGCGCCGAGCTGCGGTTCGGTGAGCGCGAAGGGCAGGGCGGCGATGGCTTTGGCTTTCAGCCGTCCATCACCGATCAGGGCGCGGCCTTTCTTCGTCGCGCGCATCTGGCGGCGGATCAGGAGCAGCGCCAGCTGATTGGCCAGCAATTCGTCATAGGCGAGACGCATCCGTATCGGCGTCTCGAACTTCAGATCGGCCTCGCTCGCCGGCGCATGCGCCGCCAGCAACGATTCCGCGAACGGCTTCCAGCCGCGGGTTTTGAGAAACGCCGGATCGTCCCATTCCGGCAGGGCCGGCACTTTTTCCAGCGCGCCGCGGATCGCCTTGACCAGCGGCTTCAGCGTCAGCCCTTCCGTCAGCGCGTAGACCGGCTCGTGCAGCGGCAGCTCGCCTTCCTCTTCCGGCGCCACGACGTGGTCCGGATGGGTCATCTGCAGCTTGTCTTTGTATTTCTCGATCTTGCCGCTGACGATCCGCTGGCTGCCGACGGGGAGAGTGCGCAGCAGATAATCGGCATGGGCGTGAAAGAAGATCAGCTCCAGCGTCGCGGTGTCGTCGGAACAGCGGATGCGATAAGGCTGGCGCCGGTCGCGCGGCGCGAAATGATCGAGCACGTTGACCGTGACGGTGGCGATGCGGCCCGGCTCGGCCCGGATCAGCTTGGGCCGGTAGGAGCGGTCGATCAGCCCGGCCGGCAGGTCGAATACCAGGTCCACCAGGCGGGGCCCGATCAGTGCCGAGATCAGTTTTTCCAGCTTGGGGCCGACGCCGCCCAGGGTGCGGATTTCGGCGAAAAGCGGGAACAGAATCGATGGCCGCATGGCAGGAGACGATAAGGGCGGCGGAGGCATCCGTCATCGCCTGAACCCGGCAGGCGGCGGAACGCACCCCCCTTAGATTATGCAGATACTCTCTTTGTCAACAAGAATTGCGCCCCGACTTTGTTTGGCGAGGATGCGCCGCTCTTCCAAAAGCGAGGCGCACCCCATGACGGCACCAGAACCTTGGCTCGACATTTTTGCGCGGCCGCAGACGTTGGTCGAGATCGGCGGCGAACGGCGGTTCAATCTCTACGACACGGGCGAGGGCCCGGTGACCGTCATCCTGGCGCACGGGTACGGCGGCCGGACCTTGAGCTGGTTCAAAGTCCAGCCCGAGGTCGCGAAGTTCGCACGCGTCATTTCCTACGACCGCGCCGGCTTCGGCTTCAGCGATCCCGGCCCGCTGCCGCGGACGGTTTCGCGCACCGTCGCCGACTTGCGCGCGGCGCTGGCGGAGCATGGCGTGGCGCCGCCCTATCTGCTGGTCGGCCATTCGGCCGGCAGCTTCGACGTCCGCTATTTCGCCTATCGCTACCCGGACGAGGTCGCCGGCATCGTCATTTCCGACGGCTCCAGCGAAGGCCAGCGCGAACGCTTCGAGGCCGCCGTTCCCCATTTCATGACTCGCGTTCAGGCGGCGATCGACAATTTTGAACTCAACGCGACCTATGCCGAGCACGGGCGCTTCCAGACCGATTACGCGCGGTACCTGCCGCCGCCCGAGGCGCATTATACCGACGCCGTGAACGCGGCCTTGCGCGACTGGTATGCCAAGGCTTCGACGTGGCGCGCGATGGCGTCGGAATATCGGGCCCTCTACGGCGCCAGTTCGGACGAGGTTCTGGCCGTCCGGCGCGATCTCGGCGCCATGCCCATCATCGCGCTGACCGCCGGACATCGCGACTGGCCGGGCCTTGCCAGGGAAGACAGCGACAAGCTGCTGTCGATCTGGCGCGCGCAGCAGCGCGAATTCGCGGCGCTGTCCGCGCGCGGCCTGTGCCGGGAGGTCGCGGACAGCGGTCATTCCATTCCCTTGGAGCGGCCGCAGGCGGTGATCGACGCGATTCGCGAGGTCGCGGAAATGACGCGCTAGCGCCGGGCCGCGCCAGCGGCTATATCGGCTGCATGATGGACGATGACAACGGTGGGTCTTTCGGGGCCCGCCGCAAAAAGCTTTTGTTCCGGGCCCAGCGGCGCGGCTTCAAGGAGGTCGACCTGATCTTCGGCACCTTCGCGGCCGAAGAGCTGGCGACCTTGAGCGAGTCCGAGCTCGACCAGTTCGAGGCGCTGCTGACCGCGCCCGACCAAGAAGTCTACGCCTGGCTGCGCGGCCATGCGCCGGCGCCGCCCGCATTCGACACGCCGTTGTTCGCGCGGCTGAAAGCGGTCTGCGGCCGCAAGGATCCCAAGTGGAACGCGTAGACTACATCGCCCGCCAGCCGGGCCGCTTCACCGTCAGCGGCGCGCCGTCCGGCTACGACGCCTGGCTGGCGGTCGAAGCGGCGGCGAGGACGCAGAGCCTTGTCGTGTTCGTGGCGTCGGACGACGTCCATGCCGCGGCGGTGATCGAGGCGGCGAAGTTCTTCGCGCCGACGCTGACGGTGCTGTCCTTTCCGGCCTGGGACTGCCTGCCCTACGACCGCGTTTCGCCCAAGCCCGACATCGAGAGCACGCGGCTGGCGACGCTGGCGGCGCTGGCGCGCGCCGAGGGTCCGCGCACCGCGCTGGTCGTGACGACGGTCAATGCGTTGCTGCAGCGCGTGCCGCCGCGCGACTGGATCGCGCAGGCGAGCTTCTTCGCGCGCGCCGGCCGGGACGTCGATCGCGACCGCATGATCGGTTTCCTCGCCGGCAACGGCTATGTCCGCGCCTCGACGGTGCGCGAGCCGGGCGATTTCGCGCTGCGCGGCGGCATCGTCGATCTGTGGCCGCCGGGCATCGAGCAGCCGCTGCGGCTGGATTTCTTCGGCGAGACGCTGGAAGCCATCCGCCGCTTCGACGCCGAGACGCAGTTGTCCTCCGACAAGATCGACGAGATCGAGCTGCTGCCCGCCAGCGAAGTGCCGCTGGGCAGGGAGGAGATCAGCCGCTTCCGTGCCGGATATGTGGCGCAGTTCGGGCCAGCCTCGGACGATCCGCTTTATGAGTCGGTCAGCGCGGGGCGCAAGCATCCGGGCATGGAGCATTGGCTGCCGCTGTTCTACGGCAAGCTCGATACGTTCTTCGATTTCGTGCCGCGCGCCCTCGTGATGCTCGGTTACGAGACCGAGGAGACCAAGAAGGCGCGGCTCGAACTGGTCAAGGACTATTTCGAAACCCGCGAGCAGTTCCGCAGGCCCAAGCAGGACGAAAACAAACATGCGATCAAGGCGCCGCCCTACAAGCCCTTGAAGCCGGCGCTGCTCTATCTCAGCGACGCGGAATGGAGCGCCGCGCTGGCCAAGCACAATGTCCGCGACCTGTCGCCGTTCCAGGCGCCGGAGTCGACCAAGTCTGTCGATGCCGGCGGCAAGGTCGGCCGCGACTTCCAGCCCGAGCGTGCCGCCGGCAAGACCAACGTCTTTGCGGCCGCCGCCGATCATATCCAGGCCTTGCAGGCGGCGAACAAGCGCGTCGTCGTTGCCTCGTGGAGCGCCGGCTCGTCCGAGCGCATGGGCGGCGTGCTGTCGGACCACGGATTGTCCGCGATCCGCACGATCGTCAACTGGCCCGACGCGCAGAAACTGCACGGCGAGGCGATCGGCATCACGGTGCTGGGCGCCGAGAAGGGCTTCGAGGCGCCCGACTTCGCGCTGATCTCCGAGCAAGACATTCTCGGCGACCGCATGGTGCGCGCCGCGACGCGGGTGCGGCGGGCGCAAAACTTTTTGTCCGAGGCGTCGAGCCTGGCGCCGGGCGATCTGGTCACCCATATCGAGCATGGCGTCGGACGCTATCTGGGCTTGAAAACCATCGACGCGCTGGGCGCGCCGCATGACTGCCTGGAACTGCAATATGACGGCGGCAAGCTGTTCCTGCCCGTCGAGAATATCGAACTTCTGACGCGCTACGGCGCCGACGAGAGCAACGCGCAGCTCGACCGCCTGGGCGGCGCCGGCTGGCAGGCGCGCAAGGCGCGGGCCAAGGAGCGCGTGCGCGAGATCGCCGCCGAACTGATCCGCATCGCCGCGGCCCGCGAACTGAAATCCCTGATGCCGATCGATCCGCCGGCCGGCCTGTACGACGAATTCTGCGCCCGCTTTCCCTGGCAGGAGACCGACGACCAGGAAAAAGCCATCGCCGACACGATGGAGGATTTCGCCAAGGGGCGGCCGATGGACCGGCTCGTCTGCGGCGATGTCGGCTTCGGCAAGACCGAAGTCGCGCTGCGCGCCGCCTTCGTGCTGGCGATGAGCGGCCAGCAGGTCGCGGTGGTGGTGCCGACCACGCTGCTGGCGCGCCAGCATTTCCGCAATTTCGCCGAGCGCTTCCAGGGCTTTCCGGTCACGGTTCGGCAGCTGTCAAGATTTGTCGACGCCAAAGAGGCGAGAGACACCAAGATCGCGTTGTCAGACGGCAAGGTCGACATCGTCATCGGCACGCATGCGCTGCTGGCCAAATCCATCGCCTTCAAGAATCTCGGCCTCGTCATCGTCGACGAGGAGCAGCATTTCGGCGTGACGCACAAGGAACAGCTGAAGGCGCTGAAAGCCGACGTCCATGTGCTGACGCTGACCGCGACGCCGATCCCGCGCACGCTGCAATTGGCGCTGTCGGGCGTGCGCGACCTGTCGCTGATCACCACGCCGCCGATCGACCGGCTGGCGGTGCGGACGTTCGTCACGCCGTTCGATCCGCTGGTCGTGCGCGAGGCGCTGCTGCGCGAGCATTATCGCGGCGGGCAGAGCTTCTATGTGTGCCCACGCATCGCCGACCTGCGCGAGGCGGAGGAATTCCTCAAGCTGACCGTGCCGGAGATCAAGGCGGCGGTGGCGCACGGCCAGATGTCGGCGACCGTGCTGGAAGAGGTCATGACCGCGTTCTACGAGCGCAAGATCGACGTGCTGATCTCCACCAACATCGTCGAGAGCGGTTTGGACATTCCCACCGCCAACACCATGATCGTGCACCGCGCCGACATGTTCGGCCTGTCGCAGCTTTATCAATTGCGCGGGCGCATCGGCCGCGCCAAGCAGCGGGCCTACGCCTATCTGACGACGCCGCCGGACCGCAAGCTGACCGACACCGCGGCGCGGCGGTTGGAGGTTCTCCAATCGCTCGACCAGCTGGGCGCCGGATTCTCGGTCGCCAGCCACGACATGGACATCCGCGGCGCCGGCAATCTGCTCGGCGAGGAGCAGTCCGGCCATGTCCGCGAAGTCGGCATCGAGCTCTACCAGGAGATGCTCGAAGACGCGGTGGCGCAGATGCGGTTGGGCGAGGGCGCGGCGGAAATTTCCGACCAGTGGTCGCCGACGATCAATATCGGCGCCGCCGTGCTCATTCCCGAAAGCTACGTCGCCGATCTCAACGTGCGCATGTCGCTGTACCGGCGGCTCGCCACCATCGCGACGCGCGAGGACATCGACCGCTTCGCCGCCGAGCTGATCGACCGCTTCGGGCCGCTGCCCGAGGAGGTCGATCACCTGCTCGCCATCGTCGCGATCAAGCAGCTGTGCCGCATCGCGCTGGTCGAGAAGATCGACGCCGGGCCGAAAGGCGGCACGATTGCCTTCCGCGCCAACCAGTTCCCCAATCCGCTGGCATTGGTCAAGCTGATCAACGAGCATTCCGGCACGATGCGGGTGCGGCCCGATCAGAAAGTGGTCGTGACGCGTGACTGGCCGTCGCCGGAGAGCCGGCTGAACGGGGTGAAGAATCTGATGGGGCAGTTGGCAAAGCTGGCGGCGGCGGCGTAGCGCGAAGTGTTTTTCCCGGGCCCGGCAAGACGGAGTCCGGGCGCTCATCGGAATCGGCATTTCGCGGGTGTGTTGTTCGCGCGGTTGCGCGTGTAATCATGAAAACCCTTTCCTGTTGGACACGCCAAAGCGCGCCGCGAATTTTCGCGGCGGCGGTGTGGATGCAGCTATGGGGATTTACGGGAAGTGGGGTTTGGACCGACTCGGTTCAAGGGGGCGTCGAAAATAAATTTCGACGTTGCTTATCCCGGAGAGGATTCACGCGGAGGCGCGGAGGACGCGAAGAATATTTTGCACGATATGGGATAGGCGCATGTGTGCAGCGCGGCGAACGATACTTTCTTTCAACGCAAATAAAGTTTTTTTGGCCGGCGCGGGCGTGCATTCGTCCGGTCGGTGGCACGGTTCGACGCGGCGCGCCGTGCGCTATAGGGTGCTTGGGCGGTAGGGTTCGCGGGGGCGAGGTTGACCAATCATCGGCAGATCGTCGCGCGGGGCTTTCGCGTCGGCGGCTGGGTGCTGGGCGCGCCGTCGCTGGCGGCGCTGCTGGCGGTGGGCACCAGCCTGATCTTCGTGCGCGCGCCGGCAGACAAGTCCAGCTATCTCGACATCGGCAAGTACGGCATCGCGGGTCTGATCGCGAACGGCGCCAAGGGCGTCGGCGACGTGCTGGGTTGGTTCGGCGGCATCGGGGTGTGGATCGAAGAGGCGCTGGCGGCGGGACTGCTCGCCGCGCTCGCCTTCGCAGCGGTGTTGTATTTCACAGGCCGAGGCCTCGCCCGCCACTCGCCCGCCGCGCGGATCGTCGGGATAGGATTGTCGGTGGTGTTCCTGCTGTTCTGGACGATCGTCCTGCTCTCGACGTCTCGCAGCGCCATGGCCGTGCCGGCGGTAGGGATGGCGATGGCGGGATATTCGGTTTGGGTACTGGGGCGGCGGTAGGGCAAGGGCGGCTAGGTATTGCTCAGGAGCTATCGTGAGTTCATGTCCCGCCCGGACTGCGTTGTTGAACTTGTGTCAGTTGTGGGCTTACTGGTCGTTCTTAATTTCACGAGTTCGCAGACGAATCCAAAGAGCCAACGCCGTCAGCAATGGAATTGACGCTTCACTCCAAATTCGATCCAGCAGTTCGTCCAGTGTACTAGATAGAGAGTGAAGGTCGGAATGAGTCTCTAACCTTCTAGTTGCAAATACGCCTAGCGAAAACGTCCTCACTTTCGCAAATTCGTATCGGTCGCGCGCTCCTCTTGATAGGTTGAGAACTTCGGCTTCAGATAGGTTTGACTTGGCGGCAAAAAATAATTCCGGCATTCCGCCGCGAATGAGTTCTCTCGTTACGCCCATATAGGTCAGCGTATCCGAAATCGATTGGTCCACAAGAATTCCGATTTCCTCCGTGACTTCTCTGATGACAATGCTCGGACCTATCGTTGTTTCGCCGCGGCCTTCAGCATCCAATATGCTCATACCTCCAGAGCCCGAGGGCGCGTACTCTCCGGGCCGAACGCCAACGTCTTTTGATCTTTTTTGAAGGACCAGCCGACCGTCGGCGGTAAATATTAAAATGTTAATTCCGAGCAGATTTGCCAACCCTGACGTGGAAAGCGGTTCCAGTTGGCCATTTGGGTGAACAAGTTCTCTCAACGATCCGAACGGTGCAATGGGATAATCGAGCAGGAGATTTGTTCTGACGTAGTCTTCAAACCGAACGGGTTGGACTCTCAGTATCGCTCTGGTGCCTGCTTCCACAATTCCTGTTAGGCGTAGCCCTGTCTCTTCGTAGTGCCGAGGCCGCGACCGAAGTTTCGCAATAATTTTAGTAAAGGGCGCTTCAGTAACCGTTCTAATATTGCTTGGAACTTGAAACTGATTTGGGTCAAGCGCGAGAGAGATCTGATATTCGTTTAGCGAAAGGCCCTTTTTGTTTTCGTGGATTAGAACCTGTGGAAGGCGGTGGCGCACTTTTCGGTATTGAAGGTCAAGTACGCTTGGTACTGATCTGTGATAGCGCGTCCCCCAGTCGGGAAGACCCCAGTCCAAAGCATTGGGGTTGCGAAATTGTTTGGCGATTCTTCTTGCAAGGAGAATGGTAGAAACTGGAACAGGGAGTGGGATCGGAAGTGTGCCCAGATGGAATAGAATTGGAGCGGCAAGTCCAATGACATAGCCAATTCCGTCTTGTGAGACGGTGGATCTCAAACCTCGAAAGAAACTCATCATGTCGGGAGTATTCTTTGCGAGGTGTCGGTCATTCAGTGAATCTCCGGTCTCTCGAGTCGGGGATGGCTTACTTCACTCAAACGCCATCACCGTCTCCGACCCCGCCTGGATCCGCTCCAGCAGCATCGGGCATTCGGGGATCAGGCGTTCCATCCAGTAGCGGGCGCTGACCAGTTTGGACTGGTAGAAGGCGGGGTCGCCTTGTGTGGCGGCCAGTTTGGCGTTCGCGACTTTGGCCATTCTTCCCCACATCCAGCCGGTCACTACGATGCCCATCATGCGCAGGTAGTCGGTGGCGCCGGCGCCGGCGTTGTTGGGGTTGGCGAGGCCGTTGGCGGCCAGCCACATGGTGGCGTTCTGCAGGTTTTCGAGACCGCGCTTGATGCCTTTGACGTAGGGCGCCATGGCTTCGTCCTTCTCGTTCTCGGCCAGCCAGGCGGTGATCTGGGCGAAGAGGGCGAGCGGGGCTGCGCCGGCCTTGCGGCCGAGCTTGCGGCCGACCAGATCCATCGCCTGCACGCCGTTGGCACCCTCATAGGTCTGGTTGATGCGGCCGTCGCGCACGAACTGCTCGACGCCGTTGTCGCGGATATAGCCGTGGCCGCCATAGCATTGCATGGCGAGGTTCGCCGCCTCGAAGCCCATGTCGGTGCAGAAGGCTTTCAGCACCGGCGTCATCATGTCGGCGATAAGGCCAGCGGCCTCGGCATCCGGACGCGCCGAGCGGCCGATCGCCATGTTGACCGTGGTCCACATCGCCATGGCGCGGGCGCCTTCGACGAAGGCGCGGGCGTGCAGCAGCATGCGCTTGACGTCGGGATGGACGATTTCCAGGTCGGCGGACTTGTCGGGTTCCTTGGGGCCCGTCAGCGCATGACCGACGCGGCGTTCATGGGCGTAGGCGTAGCCGTTCTGGTAGGCGATCTCGCCGATGGCGATGCCCTGGATGCCGACGCCAAGGCGCGCGCCGTTCATCATGCCGAACATGCCGGCCATGCCGGCGGATGCCGAGCGCTTTTCTCCGGGCTTTGCGGGCGCGGGTTTGGGGCCGAGGCGCCAACCGACCGCTTCGTCGAAATTGAGCGTGCAGGTTGCTTGCGCCTTGATGCCCATTTTCTTCTCGATGCCGCCGGTGGAGACGCCGTTGCGCGCGCCCATCTTGCCGTCTTCGCTGACGAGGAATTTCGGCACCATGAAGAAGTTCACGGTGGAGAGGTCGTCGTGGATCTGGCCGTTCTCGTCCGGGATCTTGGCGATCACCATGTGGATGATGTTGTCGGTGAGGTCGTGGTCGCCGCCGGAGATGAAGATCTTGGTGCCGGTGACCTTGTAGGTGCCGTCGGGCTGCTCGACCGCCTTGGTCTTCATCAGGCGCAGATCGGTGCCGCAATTGGGCTCGGTCAGGCACATCGTGCCGCACCATTCGCCGCTGACCATGCGCTTTGCGACATGCTCCTTCATCCAGGGCAGGCCGGTGGCGATGAGGGCGCCATAGGCGGCGCCGGTGAGGCCCGGATACATCGCGAAGGACTGGTTGGCGCTCATCCCCATCTCGGCCACGGCCATGGTGACGGTGATGGGCAGGCCGGCGCCGCCGAACTCGACCGGCGCGATCAGGCCGCTCCAGCCCGCCGCGGTATAGGCTTTGTAGGCTTCCTTGAAGCCCTTGGGCGTGCGCACGACGCCGTTCTCGAAATGGGCGCCTTCCTCGTCGCCGGACTGGTTCAAGGGGTGCAGCACCTCTTCGCAGAACTTTCCGGCGTTGCTCAGGATGTCCTCGATCAGGTCGGCCGTCAGGTCGGCGAAGCCGGGCAGGTCGCGCTGTTGGTCGACCTGGAGCAGCTCGTTGAGAACAAAGCGATAATCGTCGACGGGGGCGCGATAGATGGGCATGGGGGCCTCGATGGAGAATCTGCTGCGGTTTTACGCTGCAAAGCGCGGGAGGGCAAAACACCGTTGTCATCCCCGGCGAGCCGCGCGCAGCACGGCGAGGGAAGGGGACCCACGACCATGCGCGGTGCCCAGTCGTGGGTTCCCTTCCCTCGCATTGCTACGCAATGCTCGCCGGGAATGACAGAAGTTAAATCTGATCCTTCAGCACGATCTTCAAATCCTTGCCGCTCGCCAAATGGAACGTCACCACAGTGCCGGCCGGGTCGTTGCGCAGGCGCTGTCGGACGGTGGGGAGATCGAGGCTGGCGGCCGGCTTGCCGTCGACCTGGGTGATGACGTCGCCTCCCTTGAGGCCCGCCGTGTCGGCCGGTCCGCCGGCGGTGACGGCGATGACCTTGAAGCCATCGGCTGCGATGTTGAACCAGGTGCCGGCGCGGTCATAGGTGTCGAGATCTGCGATCGGGCCGCTCACCGGCTTCACGTACATGACGTTGTGGGCGTAGTCGAAGGTGACGGCGAAGCGCTTCAAGATGCCGCCGCCGATATTGCCCGAGATCGACGGATCGGCGAAGGCGCCGGCCTTGTCGGCGCCGAAGCCGGTCACCGGATGATCGACCTCGATGCCGGCGCCGATCTTCAGGATGCCGCCGCGCACGGTGTGGGTGCGCGAGGGTCCGCCGACGCCCCAGCCGTCGACCGCGTCGACGCCCTTGCCCGCTTTGGCGCGCAACCCGTTGGCGGCGACGAAGGGCGCGTCCAGCGTCAGCGACGAGCGCGCGCCGGTGTCGATCTGGAACTTGCCGGGAATGCCGTCATAGGAGCCGTCGACGATCGCGGCGTTGCCGGAGAAGGCGATCTTGACCGGCGTGCCGGCGTCCTTGGGATCGAAGAATTTGGGATCGATCAGGGTCACGGTCTTGGCGCCATAGTCGATGCGGGTGACAAAGCGGCGGAAGGTCTCGTAGCCGACCATGCCCTCCATATGCGTGCCGTTGGCGGGAAACATATCGTCCAGCGCCAGGGTCACGAAGAGCTGGTTCTTGATGCTGGCGCCGCCGAGGTCGATCTCGTCGACATGGGCGAGGCCCATCTCCATCGTGGCGTCGCCGGCGCCGCGCGCCTCGGCCTTGCCTTCGACCTTGACGCCGAGCTGCTGCGCGAGCGCCGGCGTGATGATGTTCACGCCGCCGGTGTCGAAGATGAAGTAATACGGCCCCTTGCCGTCGATCATGACATGGGCGTGGATGTGGTTGGCGATGAGGTCGAAGGGAAAGGTGACTTCGTGGGCGCCGCCGGCGATGGCGAAGTCGGCAGCGGCCGATGGCGGCGGCGCGTATGTGGCCGGATCGGAATGGCTAAGGAACGTCACCTTGGTCAGCGTCAGGTGCTGGTCGTATTTGGCGTCGCCGGTGCTGACGACCGTCGTGACCGGCTGCTGCGTGCCGCCGAAGTCGCGATAGCCGCTCAGCGTCGTCGTGTTCAGCACGCCGCCCTGGTGCTCTTCGAGGCGATAGAGCAGGTGCGTCCTGGCGTCGAACCAGGCGTTGAACATGGCGCCGCCCTTGGGCACGACCGTCAGCACGTCATAGGTGGCGCCGTTCTCGCTCTTCTGGCCGGCGGAGGTGATGGTCGCGCCGGCGTGGTCCCTGGCCCACCACAGATTGGCGCCGCGATAGGCGCTGTTGACGGCGAGCGGAACGGAATCGGCGGCCTCCTGCAGCGTCACGATGCCGGCATTGTCCTTGTTCCAGACATGGCTGCCGTCATAGCCGTTGGCGCCGGTCTGCGGTCCGATGGCGTAGTGCTGCTCGAAGGCGCCGGTTGTGAGATCGGTCGTGCCGGCGGCCTTGCCCGTGAGGCCCTGACCCGCATAATCGTATTCGGCGACCATGGCGGCCTTGCCGGCGAAGGCGCCGCTGGCGGCGCGGTTGGCGGCGAGAATTTCATCGGGCGTGGCGGCGAGCGCCGCAGTGCAGGAAAGAGCGGCAAGCGTGAACGCGGCAAGGCCGGATCGCAGCAGAATCGAGCGCATGGACAATCCCTCAAGTATCAGGCGGCACATAGGCGGGCGGCGAGGCATGCGCAAGGGCGTTTGGGCGTTCGCGACCGCTTGCGGACTATTGTTTTTTTGCAATAGCGCCTTGGCCGCGCCGCAGCATGCGCTACGGCGCATCGTCTCGACCTTCCTCTGCACCGACGAATATGTCTTCCGCCTCGTGCCGCGCGGGCATATCGCCGCGCTGTCCTTCGAGGCGGGCGACCGCAATCCGGTGGTCTCCACCATCGCCGACCAGGTCGGCGGCATCGCGCAGATCCGGCCCTCGACGGAGACGGTGCTGAATTTCAGGCCCGACCTGGTCGTGATGTATGCCGGAACCATGGCGCGGCTGCATACCAGCCTGGCGGCGCTGGGCGTGCCGATCCTCGACGTGCCGTGGGACAATTCTCTGGCCGATATCGCCAAGACGACGCGGGCGCTGGGCGCGGCGCTGGGCGCGCCCGCGCGTGCCGCGGCGCTGATTGCGGAGATGGACGCCAAGCTGGCCGCCGCGCGGCGTGCCGCGGTGCGGCCATCCGTCCGTACACTGATCTATGAGCCGAACGGCTATGCCACGACCGGCGCGGTGACGCGCGAATTGATGACGCTGGCCGGCCTGGCCGACGCCGCGCCGGCCGCCAGCCGCAGCGGCACGGTGCCGGTGGAGGCGGTGATCGCCGCGGCACCCGAGCTTCTGATCCTCAGCGGCCAGAAGCAGGCGCTCGACGCGCGCGCCGACCTGGTGCTGCATCACCCGGCGCTGGCGTCGCTCTCGGGCCGCACATATTCGGCCTGGGAGCCGCTGCTGCCGCTGCTGTGTCCGGGACCCTGGTCGGCGGACGCGGCGACGACGTTCGCCCGATTGGGTGCCCAGGCGCGGCTGCTTGCGAAGCGCCAGGCACGCAACTAAAACTCTTCCCGACGCGAAGGCCAAGGGAACGCGGTGCAAGCCGCGGCTGCCCCCGCAACTGTAAGCGGCGTTAAGCGCATCCACGATGCCACTGGTAAGCCCAGGAATCTGGGGAAGCCGGGAAGGCGGATGCGTCTGCCGCGAGCCAGGAAACCTGACCCAAGCGTGTCGTCCGTCCTTGTGCCGGGGTTGGCGCGCGGAATGCGGAAGGTCCCGCAAGCGGCGACGCCATGGGAGCGGCGCGTGGGCGGAACGGTCAGCATCGGGCAGGGCAAGCGCCGCGCGCTGTTCGGCCGCGCGCGCATTGCGACGCTGGTTCTCGCCGCCGTGCTGCTGGCGTCGTTCGCGCTGTCGTTCCTGCTGGGACCCTCGCCGTTGAGCGCGGCGGCGCTGTTCGACGGCCTGTTCAGCGGAGACGGAATGGCCGGCGTCATCGCGCGCGAGATCCGCTTGCCGCGCGCCGGGCTGGCGCTCGTGGTCGGCGCGGCGCTGGGCGCCAGCGGCGCGGCGTTGCAGGGGCTGTTCCGCAATCCGCTGGCCGAGCCCGGCGTCACCGGCGTTACGTCGTCGGCCGGATTGGGCGCGGTGCTGGCGCTCTATTTCGGCTTCGCGGCGCTGAGCCCGTTTCTGCTGCCGGCCTTCGCGATCGGCGGCGCGCTGCTCTCGGCCGGCATCCTTTATCTGTTGTCGCGCACCGGCGCCGGCGTGCGGACCATGGTGCTGGCCGGCGTCGCGCTCGCCAGCTTCGCGACGGCGCTCACCGCGCTGGCGTTGTCCTTCGCGCGCAATCCCTATGCCATGAGCGAAATGGTGCGCTGGATGATGGGATCGCTGCAGGACCGCACGCTGGAGGATCTGTATTTCGCGGCGCCGCTGACGGCGGCGGGCATTGTGCTGCTGCTGACCGCGTCGCGCGGCCTCGACGCGCTGACGCTGGGCGACGAAGCGGCGCAAAGCCTGGGGGTCAACGTCGCGTCGGTGCGCGGGCGCATCGTCGTCGGCGTGGCGCTGGCGACGGGGGCTGCGACCGCGGTGGCGGGCGCGGTGAGCTTCGTCGGCCTGATGGTGCCGCATGTGCTGCGGCCGTTTTACGGCTACGAGCCGTCGCGGCTGATCCTGCCTTCGGCGCTGGGCGGGGCTGCGCTGGTGACCACGGCCGACATCGCGGTCCGCCTGATCGCGCCGGACGGCCAGCTCCTGCTCGGCGTCGTCACCGCCATCCTGGGGGCGCCGTTCTTCCTCGTCCTGATCCTCCGTCTACGGAGGGATGCGTGAGCGCGGCGTTGGCTTTCGACGGGGTTTGCGCCGCCTATGGCGCGCGCCCGGTGCTGCGCGCGGTGAGCACCGCGTTCGCGCGCGGCGCGGTCACCGGCATCGTCGGGCCCAACGGCGCGGGCAAGACGACGCTGCTGCGCGTCGCGCTCGGCCTGATGCCGATGACGGCGGGTGCGTTGCGCATTCTGGATCGGCCCCTGGCGCAGTGGTCGCGCGAGGGCCTGGCGCGCGCCATCGCCTATCTGCCGCAAGGTTCCGACGCGCATTGGCCGGTGCTGGCGCGCCAATTGGTGTCGCTGGGGCGCCTGCCGCATCGCGCCGCCTTCGCGCCGCTGTCGGTAGAAGATGGACAAGCGGTCGACGCAGCGCTGATCCGCTGCGACGCGCTGCAGTTCGCGCAGCGGCGGATGGACGAACTGTCCGCCGGCGAGCGCGCCCGCGTGCTGTTCGCCCGGGCGCTGGCGACCGCGGCGCCGATCCTCTTGGCGGACGAGCCCGCCGCCTATCTGGATCCGGCGCATCAGCTGCGGCTGATGGATCTGTTGCGTGAGGAAGCGGCGCGCGGCACCGCCGTGGCGGTGACGCTGCACGACCTGGCGCTCGCCTCGCGTTCTTGCGACGAGATCGTCGTCCTTCACGAAGGCCGCGTGGCGGCCGGGGGAGCGCCGGGCGCGGCGCTGTCCGACACGGCGCTGGCCGAGGTCTTCGGCATCGTGGCCCAGCGCACCGCCGACGGCGCGGTGGTCCCCAGCCGGCGCCTCTGATCTAATGGCCGCCGCACAACGGAGGCCGCCATGTCCAGGGACGCGGACGTCATCGACAAGCGCGACTATGCGCGCGAATTGCACAAGCTGCAGATCGAGCTGGTGTCGCTGCAACGCCACTTGCTGAAGACCGGCGGCCGCGTGCTGGTGATCCTGGAGGGGCGCGACGGCGCCGGCAAGGACGGCACGATCAAGCGGCTGACCGAGCATATGAGCCCGCGCGACACGCGCGTGCACGCGCCGGGCAAGCCGTCCGACCGCGAGGAATCGCAATGGTATTTCCAGCGCTTCGTGCCGTTCCTGCCATCCGCCGACGAGTTCGTGATCTTCAACCGCTCCTGGTACAACCGCGCCGGCGTCGAGCGCGTCATGGGCTTCGCCAGCGACGACCAGGTCGAGGCGTTCCTGGAAAACGTCGTGCCGTTCGAGACCATGCTGGTGCGCGACGGCATCGCCTTGCGCAAATACTATCTCGACATCAGCAAGAAAGAGCAGAAGAAGCGGCTGGCGGCGCGCGAGAAGGATCCCTTGAAGCGCTGGAAGATCTCGCCGATCGACGCGGTGGCGAGCAAGAAGTGGCACGACTATTCCAAGGCGAGGGACGCGATGCTCGAGCGCACCAGCCATCCGCCGGCGGCCTGGCGCGTGGTGCACAGCGACACCAAGAAGATCGCGCGGCTGGAACTGATCCGCGACCTGCTCGCCAGTTTCGACTATCCCCACAAGGACAAGAAACTGACCCGGTCGGACCCGAAGGTCGTGTTCTTCTGGCATGAGGACGCAAAGCGCGAAGGGATGATCGCGGAATAGGCGCGCGTAGGCGACCAAGAAGTGCCGCGAACGATCATGGCGTGCATCTTGCGCAACGCTGTGTATCCTCGCGCTTTAGCAGGACAGCGATGCTGAATGCCTTGCTCAGATTTCGGTATGGGCCATGCCATTTGTCGTTCTTGCCGGAATGCGAAGCCTGCGTACCGCGCCCGTTGTTGCAATAGCTGCAACCCGCTTTGTGTACGCGTACGCGCTTGTGGGTCCAATTTTCGTATACCCAAAATTCTTCCATGCGATCACCCGATCGAATTGAGGCGATAGCCTTAGAGATGATTGGCGTGACTAAGATAGTTCAGGCTGCAGATTTATTTCGTGACGCCTCGTCAGACATATGCGGCCGAATATCACTTTCCTCCCCCGTTGTTACGGGGGGTCGGCTTGGCCGCACTCGAACCGGTGGCGTGCGGCCGCCGACGGACCGCGAAGCGGTGGAGGGGGCGGACTGGGCGCTGCTCCGCGGCGCTTGCCCCCCTCCGCCTCGCTGCGCTCGACACCTCCCCCGTAACAACAGGGGGAGGACAACTAATGCAGGGCGACGACGTTGTAGGGCCGCGGCGGCGGCGCGACGGTCTCCAGGAACTCGGCGACGAACGGCGTCGCGGGACGGTTGCGCAACGCGTCGGGCGTCCCGATCTGCTCGATGCGGCCCTCGTTCATCACCGCCACGAGGTCGCCGAGCTCCAGCGCCTCTTCCTGGTCGTGGGTCACGAACACCGTGGTCAGGCCGAGCTGCTTGTGCAGCGCGCGCAGCCAGGCGCGCAGATCCTTGCGCACCTTGGCGTCGAGCGCGCCGAACGGCTCGTCGAGCAACAGCATGCGCGGTTCGATCGCCAGCGCGCGCGCCAGCGCGACGCGCTGGCGTTGTCCGCCCGAGAGCTGGCTGGGATAGCGGCCGCCGAGATTTTCCAATTGCACCAACGAGAGCAGCTCCTCGACCCGACGCTTGATCTCGGCGCGCGCCGGACGGTTGCGCGCCGGGCGCACTTCGAGGCCGAAGGCGATGTTCTTGGCGACGGTCATATGCTTGAACAGCGCATATTGCTGGAACACGAAACCGGCGCGGCGCTCGCGCGCGGTCAGCGTCAGCCAGTCGAGCCCGGCGAAACCGACATGGCCGAGATCGGCATGTTCCAGGCCCCCCAAGATGCGCAGCAGCGTCGTCTTGCCGGAGCCCGAGGGCCCCAGCAGCGCCAGGAAGGCGCCGTCCGGCGCGCTCAAACTGACGCCGCGCAGGGCTTCGAAATCGGCGAAGCGTTTCTGCACTTTTTCGATCACCAGCGACATGAATTTTTCCTCAGTGATGATGAACGGCGGAAATCTCGTCCGCATAGCGCCATTCGAGCAGCGATTTGAGCGCCAGCGTGACGAGCGCCAGCAGCGCCAGCAGCGTCGCCACCGCGAAGGCGGCCGAGTAGTGGTAGTCGTTGTACAGTGCCTCGATATGCAGAGGCATGGTGTCGGTGAGGCCGCGGATGTGGCCCGAAACCACCGACACCGCGCCGAACTCGCCCATGGCGCGCGCGTTGCACAACAGGACGCCGTAGAGCAGGCCCCATTTGATGTTGGGCAGCGTCACGCGGCGGAAGGTCGAGAAGCCGCCGGCGCCGAGCGAGACGGCGGCCTCTTCCTCGTCGCGGCCCTGGTCGGTCATCAGCGGAATCAGCTCGCGCGCCACGAAGGGAAAGGTGACGAAGATCGTCGCCAGCACGATGCCGGGCAGGGCGAAGATGATCTTGATGTCGTGATCGCGCAGCGTGTCGCCGAACCAGCCCTGCAGGCCGAACATCAGGACATAGATCAGGCCCGAGACCACCGGCGAGATCGAGAACGGCAGGTCGATCAGCGTGACGAGGAAGCCCTTGCCCCAGAAATCGAACTTCGCCACGGCCCAGGAGGCGGCGATGCCGAACAGCGCGTTCAGCGGCACGGCGATGGCGGCGGCGAGGAGCGTGAGACGGATCGCGGACTGCGCTTCGGGGTCCGTGATCGCGTCCAGCGCGGCGCGCCAGCCCTCGCCGAGCGCCTCGGTAAAGACGGTGGCGAGCGGCAGCACCAGGAACAGGCCGATGAAGCCGAGCGCGATTCCCGTCAGGCTCCAGCGCAGCAAGGGATGGTCCCGGGTCGGCCCGCGCGGTCGGAAGATCACTTTCACCGCCGCGCGCTCGCCCAGGCTTGCAGCAGGTTTAGCGCCAGCAGCATGACGAACGACGCCGCCAGCATGATGACGCCGATGGCGGCGGCGCCGGCATAGTCGTTCTCGTTCAGCTTGATGATGATCAGTAGCGGCGCGATCTCGGAGATGCCGGGCAGGTTGCCGGCGATGAAGATCACCGAGCCGTATTCGCCGACGGCGCGGGCGAACGCCATCGCGGTGCCAGTCAGGAGCGCCGGGCTGAGCATCGGCAGGATGACGCGGCGCATGGTCTGGAAGCGGGTCGCGCCCAGCGTCGCCGCCGCTTCCTCGGATTCCCTGCTGAGTTCGCTCAGGATCGGCTGCAGCGTGCGCACCACGAAGGGCAGGCCGATGAAGGTCAGCGCCAGCACGACGCCGAGCGGCGTGTAGGCGATGTGGATGCCCATCGCTTCCAGCGGCGCGCCCAGCCAGCCGTTGCGGGCGTAGAGCGCCGAGAGCGCGATGCCGGCGACGGCGGTCGGCAGCGCGAAGGGCAGGTCGACGAGCGCGTCGACGATGCGTTTTCCCGGGAAGCGGTAGCGCACCAGCACCCAGGCGACGATCAGGCCGAACACGCTGTTGATCGCCGCCGCGATCGCGGCACCGCCGAAGGACAGCTTCAGCGCATGCAGCACGCGGGCATTGCCGACGGCATCCCAGAAACCGCTCCAGCCCAGTTCCCAGGGCCGGATGACCAGCGCCGCCAGCGGCACCAGCACGATCGCCGACAGGTAGAACAGCGTGAAGCCGAGCGACAGCCCGAAGCCGGGCAGCGCGCTCGGATTGCGCCAGGTTCTCGCGGCGCGCGGAGGCGCGCCATTTTTGAAAGGCGCGCCTCCGCGCGCCGGGAATGTCGCCGCGAGGCTCATTGGCCCGGTTTGTATATCTGGTCGAACACGCCCTTGTCGGCGAAATACGTCGCCTGCGCCTTCTGCCAGTCGCCGAACAATTCGGCGAAATTGTAGAGCGTGATTTTCGGGAAATCGGCGGCGTGCGCCGCCAGCACCGCGGCGTCGCGCGGGCGATAGAAATTGCGCGCCTCGATCTCCTGCGCCGGCTTGCTGTAGAGGAAGTTGAGATAGGCCTCGGCGACGGCGCGCGTGCCGTGACGGTCGACATTCTTGTCCACCACCGATACCGGCGGCTCGGCCAGGATCGAGACCGGCGGATAGACGATCTGGAACTGGTCGCCGCCCTGCTCCTTCAGCGCCAGATGCGCCTCGTTCTCCCAGGACAGCAGCACGTCGCCGATGCCGCGCTGCACGAAGGTCGTGGTCGAGCCGCGCGCGCCGGTGTCGAGCACCGGCACGTGATGATAGAGCGCGGCGACGAAGGCCTTGGCCTTGTCGGCGTTGCCGCCGGGCGCTTTGAGCGCATAGGCCCAGGCGGCGAGGAAGGCCCAGCGCGCGCCGCCCGACGTCTTGGGGTTCGGCGTGATGACGCTGATGCCCGGCTTGATCAGATCGAGCCAGTCCTTGATCTTCCAGGGATTGCCCTTGCGCACCAGGAACACGATGGTCGAGGTGTAGGGCGTGGCGCCTTGTGGCAGGCGTGACTGCCAGTTCTTGGCGATCAGGCCTTTCGCCGCGATGGCGTCGATGTCGTAGGCCAGCGCCAGCGTCGCGACGTCCGCGTCGAGACCGTCGATGATGGCGCGCGACTGCGCCCCCGAACCATTATGGGACTGGTTGATGGTGACGTTGTCGCCATGCTTGGCCTTCCAGTCGGCGGCGAAGGCGGCGTTGACCGCCTTGTACAATTCGCGCGTCGGGTCGTAGCTGACGTTCAAAAGGGTGATGTCGGCGGCCTGTGCGGTGCTGCTCACAAAAAGAGCAATTGCAGCTAAGGCACTGAAAAAGCGAGTCATTTTTCGAAACACTCCCATCCACCAGTTAAGACAACGCTCAGAGCGAGATTTGGGCACGCAAGGCCAGCGTCGACAGATTCTGTCCGCCGTTCGCGGTCGGCAGAACCGGCACGCCAGCCGTGGTCACCGCCGCCGGGTTCTGCAAGCGGCTGACCTGGATGAGCTGATAGGCAAGTCCGAACTTGACGAAGTTGTTCGGGTACCAGTTCAGCTCCAGCGTCGCGATGCGCTGATCGCCGCCGCGCACCGTGTTGTAGAAGGTGTAGGTGCGGTTGGCGCCGACCCAGTTGGTGACGACGGTCGAGGCGTCCAGTGCGTGGCTGTTGAGATCGAGCTCGCTGTAGCGGCCCGCGAGTTCGAAGGCGCCCAGGCCCGGATCGTCGCCGAAGCCGAAGGGATGGGCGACCTTGGGCGCGGTGAACGAGCCGGTCGCGGCGTTGTAGGGCTTCTGCTCGCCGGTCAGGATCCAGCTGGCCTGCAGATACCATCCCGAAAAGCTGTTGCTGGAGGGCTGCAGGATGGCCGTGTGCGAAGTGGCGGCGGCGGTGAACTCGGTGAAGGCGACCGGCGCGCGGTCGACTTCGAAGCCGTAATAGCCGGCCTGGCCGTAGACGCTCTGATAGTTGCCGGCCGCTTCCACGCCCCATTGCGCGACATGGCGCACCGGCAGCGAACCGGTGGTGGCGAACAGAATGCCGTTGGAGTCGACGGTCAGTTCCGGCGGATCGGACAGTGTGACGCTGTTCAGCGCGGTGGCGCCCGGCGTGGTCGAAAGATTCGGCGCGTCGTGCGCCACCGCGTCCGGCGGCTTGACAACAAAGGAGCCGTTGACGCCGACGACGAAGTTGGCGTCGAGGTCGTGATAGAAGCGGTCCGAGAGGCGGCCGACGAAGGCCTGCTGCTCGTCGAAATTGGGCGCCGCGGTCGCGCCGGCCGCCGCCAGCGCCTTGGCGCCGTCCTGCAGCTTGTCGCCGGTGTAGGAGAGGGCGCCGAACAATTCGTCGCCGGTGTAGAGCACCGTGATCGAGTCGCGCCCGTCGCCGCCGGCGATGTTGCGCTGCAGGTCGGACGGCGCGTTGCGCTCCAGAAAGATGGTGTCGCCGGCCGAGGTGCCGTCTTCGATGTTGGCGGGCGGCGGATAGGCGCCGATGCGGAAAGCGAAGGGTTTGAGGCCGTCATACTGGACATAGAGCGATTGCACGCGGCCGGGCGTCTCGGTGCCGCCGCTGCCGCCGAAATCGAAGTTCACATTGTAGGACCAGTCGCCGAAGGCCTTGCCCTGGATGCCGAGATAGACGCGGCGGAAATTCGTGCCGCTGCCGAGGTCGGGTCCGAAGGCAGCAGGCAGGGCGGCGGCGGTGTTGCTCTGCGAATAATAGCCCCAGTCGAATTGCGCCAGGGCGCGGACGGCGAGGGTGAAATTGCCGTCGGCCGAGGCGACGGACAGCCGGCCATTGTCGAGCTTGACGTTCGGAAGACTCGCGATCTGGCGATTGACGTCGCCATACTGGTCGGACTGGCTGCGTTTGAGATCGCCGAGTTGGGCGTCGACATTGGCCAGTTCGTCTTCGAGCGCGCGCAGGCGGTCTTCGGTGCTGGGCGCCGCCGCAGCGAAGGCCGGCCCACCAAGCGCAATGGCGGACGCGACCGAAACAAGAAGCACTGCAAGCCTGGCAAATCGAATGTTCATTCCACGGGATCCCTCATGACCGGCGCCAAGCGCGCCGACGGCATGGGTATAATGTTCTTAATCTATAGCGAGTCAATAGAGATTTAGTGGTATATGTACAGGCGTATGCATGGAGAAAGAAAATGACCGCCCCGAATTTCCCTCTCCCCCTTCGGGGCAGGGCTGTCCGGGGAAGATTCACTGTGACGCGGGTACATGCCCGGCCAAACCTGCGTTTAGCAGCTACTTTCTGGTTGTCGAGACTCAGGAAGTAGGAAGGCCGGGCATGCGCTTTTGCGATAGCATTTTTGGTCGG
>DATCAT010000059.1:0-17855 GCA_036512455.1 Rhizomicrobium sp. | reverse complement strand
AAATCCAAAAACAATTATGTTGCCGAAAAATCGCTAAGTACTGGACGTAATTCGGGAAATCGAAAAGGCGCCGGAGCACCTCCACGCAACTTTAATGCGTCGACCCTCAAACACATACCCGACCTTCGTCATCTCCTCGAGCGTGGCCGCGCCTGGCACAAGCGGGTCAAGATCATCGTCGCGCATGTCAATGCCGCGCGCCGCGACGGCGACCATCCCGACAAGCGCCTCGACGCGCTCCACGAAAAACTCCGCCGCTGCGACGAAGGCCAAGCATGACCGGCAAGCTCCGTCTCGGCGTCAACATCGATCATGTCGCCACTGTGCGCAACGCACGCGGCAGCCCGTATCCCGATCCGCTGCGTGCGGCCCTGATCGCGGCCCAGGCCGGCGCGGATTCGATCACCGCGCATTTGCGCGAAGACCGCCGCCACATCGCCGATGCCGATATCGAGCAGTTGTCGACCAAGATCGGCATTCCGCTCAATTTCGAAATGGCGGCGACTGAGGAGATGCTGGCGATCGCGCTGCGCACCAAACCGCATGCCGTTTGCCTGGTGCCCGAGAAGCGCGAGGAGCGCACCACCGAAGGCGGCATCGACGCCGCCGGCCAGCACAATCATCTGGCGCCGATGATCCGCCGCCTGTCCGATGCCGGCATCCGCGTCTCGCTGTTCATCGATCCCGACGCGCGCCAGATCGAAGCGGCAAGCTCGCTTCGGTCTCCGGTCGTCGAATTGTGCACCGGCGCCTATTGCGAGGCCGTGATCGCGGGCGACGCGGACGCCGTCGCGCAGCATCTGGAAGCCGCCCGGCAGAGCGCCGCCGCCGCTGGGCGCCTCGGCCTGGAAGTCCATGCCGGCCACGGCCTGACCTATGACAATGTGGGGCCCATTGCAGCGATACCGCAGGTGCGCGAGCTCAACATCGGCCACTTCCTGGTCGGCGAAGCGATCTTCGTCGGGCTCGAGCAATCCATCCGCCAGATGCGCGCGTTGATGGACGAAGCGCGCGCCGGCTGAGATGCTTTATCTTCTCATCGCCGGACCGCTCGCAGGGCTCGCCATTGTCTATCTGGCGCGCAAGCTGTTGCCGCGCCGCGCCCTGATCGCGCTGGGCCTCGGCATCGTCGTCATCGGTGCCGCCACGCTTGCCTTCGTCGAATGGCGCTATGCGCCCGCGAACACCTTGCCCGTGCAAATGCCGGTCGACCTTGCGCATCCCGGCGCCATGCGGACGCCGGTCTTCGAAGTCGCGGTCTCCGGGCCGTACGACCTCTGGCTCGAATTCGACCGCAAGCAGGACGGCGAGGACTTCGCCTGCCTGACCGGCGATGCCGGCGCCGAAGCGGTTTGCCCGCGCCGCGATCCCGACCTCGCCGTCGCCTGGACCGTTACAGCCGGCGGAACGCCGATCGCGCGCGGCGCGACCGACTGGAGCCGCTGGCACGCCAAACAAGCCGCGCTTGATCCCGCCGACGCCGCGCGCCGCCAGAAGGCGTACAAGGCCTATCGGGCCCGCTCGCTCGATCCCTCCAACAACTGGCCGCTCTATTATCGCCTGGGTTCGTTTAAAGCCGAGACGGGTCGCGCCTACAGCGCCGCGCTCGCGGTGGAAAGCCCCGCTGGCGCGCTCGCCGCGCTTCATCCTAGACTCGCCATCGGACTCGGCAGCGAAGCGACGAAAGGCCTCGGCGCCATGGCGCTCATCTTCTGTCTCCTGTGCGTGCTGACCGGCAGCGCGTTGCTGTTGTTCGCGATCCCGCGCGGCGGGGCCGCGCCATGATTATCGGTTTGGGTTCCGATCTCATCGATATCCGCCGCGTCGACAAGAGCATCGAGCGCTTCGGCGAGCGCTTCCTCTCCCGCATCTTCACCCAACTGGAGCGCGAGAAATCCGACAAGCGGGCGCAGCGCGGCGCCTCCTATGCCAAGCGTTTCGCCGCCAAGGAGGCCTGCTCCAAGGCGCTCGGCACGGGCCTGCGCCGCGGCGTCTTCTGGCGCGACATGGGCGTGGTCAATCTGCCCGGCGGCAAGCCCAGCCTGCGGCTCACCGGCGGCGCATTAAGACGGCTTCAGGAGATCACGCCCGCCGGCCACACCGCCCAGATCGATCTGACGATCACCGACGATTTCCCCTTGGCTCAGGCGATCGTGATCATTTCGGCGGTGCCGGTCGTTTAAGCAAGATCGCAGCCCCCGCCTTGACCTCGCGCGCCCCGCACTCCAAAAGAGCCCGAAATGTCCGATAATCCCGCCCCCGACGAAATCATCGACGAAGCGCCTGGCGACACGATCGACGCCGCGCCCGACGCGGTCGAGCACCCGCCGGCCGCCGTCGCGCCCGAGCCTGTCGCGGCGCCGGCCCCCAAGGAGAAGCCCGGCGATTCCTGGCTCGAGACGGTCAAGACCATCGTCTACGCGTTGCTCATCGCGCTCGTCATCCGCACCTTCCTGTTCCAGCCCTTCAACATTCCCACCGGCTCGATGATCGCGACCCTTCTGGTCGGCGACTATCTGTTCGTGGAAAAGTTCGCCTACGGCTACAGCCGCAACTCCTTCCCCTACAGCCTGGCGCCGTTCCACGGCCGCGTCTTCGGTTCGGCGCCGACGCCCGGCGATGTGATCGTCTTCAAGATGCCGAACCCGGCCTCCGAACATTACATGGAGGACTACATCAAGCGCTGCATCGGCCTGCCCGGCGATCGCATCCAGGTGCTGGACGGCGTGCTCTACATCAACGGCAAGGCCGTGCCCAAAGTGCGGGTTGCCGATTTCATCGAGCACGACGCGATCATGGGTACCACCATGCCGGTGCCGCAGTTTCGCGAGACCCTGCCGAACGGCCGCTCCTATCTGGTGCTCGACCGCGGCACGACCGACTTCGACAACACCATCGTCTTCGTCGTGCCGCCGGGCCACTATTTCATGATGGGCGACAACCGAGACAATTCCGACGACAGCCGCGGCAATGTGGGATACGTTCCGGCCGAAAACCTTGTTGGACGGGCGGAACTCCGATTCTTCTCCATCGATGAAAGCGCAATCTGGTACGAACCCTGGACCTGGCCCGGCGCGATCCGCTTCAGCCGGATGTTCACCCTCATCGACTGACCTGGAAGAACGGCTCGGTCATGTCTTCGCCGACCAGGGTCTGCTCAAGCGCGCCTTGACCCATTCCAGCGCCAACAGCATCGCTTCCAACGAGCGTCTCGAATTTCTCGGCGACCGCGTCCTCGCCCTGATCGTGGCCGAGGAGTTGCACGCCCGCTATCCCGGCGACGCCGAAGGGGCGCTGGCGCTCAAATTCAACGCCCTGGTGCGCCAGGAAGCCTGCGCCCGCGCCGCCGACGCCGCCGGCCTCGCCGAGCATCTGATCCTGGCCAATTCGGAATCCTCGAGCGGCGGCCGCCGCAAGGGCGCCATCCTCGCCGGCGCCTGCGAGGCGGTGATCGCCGCGCTCTACCAGGACGGCGGCATGGCAGCCGCGCGCCGCTTCGTCGACTGCTATTGGGCCGAGATCTTCGACACCATCAACGAAGACATGCGCGACGCCAAGACGAGCTTGCAGGAATGGGCCCAGGCCCGCAAAGGCGCCAACGGCGCGCCGGTCTACTCGCTGGTCAAACGCGAAGGCCCCGACCATGCACCGCGTTTCGTGGTGCAGGTATCGGTGAGCGGACAGGAACCTTTGACCGGCGAAGGCGGCTCCAAACGCGAAGCCGAACAGGACGCGGCGGGGAAGATGTTGGCGAAGGTTCTCGAGCCATGACCACGCGCTGCGGTTTCGCCGCCATCATCGGCGCGCCCAATGCCGGCAAGTCGACGCTGGTCAACGCGCTCGTCGGCTCCAAGGTCGCCATCGTCAGCCCCAAGGTCCAGACCACCCGCATGGCCGTGCGCGGCGTCGCGATGGAAGGCGAGACGCAGATCGTCTTCGTCGACACGCCCGGCATCTTCAAGCCGCGCCGCCGTCTCGACCGCGCCATGGTCAACGCCGCCTGGGCGGGCGCCGGCGACGCCGACGCCGTCGTCCTCCTGGTCGACGCCGCTGAGTTGACTGGCAATCCTTCGGGCCATGCTGCCAACGACACCCACGCCATCATCGAGGCGCTCAAGACGGGCAACAGCAAGGCCGCGCTGGCGCTCAACAAGATCGACGGCATGAAACGCACCGATCTGTTGCCGCTGGTGCAGCAGCTGAGCGAAGAGGGCGTGTTCGAGGAAATCTTCCTGATCTCCGCGCTCAAGGGCGACGGCGTCGCCGATCTCTCCGCCTGGGTCGCCAAACTCATGCCGCAAGGTCCTTGGCTCTACCCCGCCGACCAGGCTGCCGACATTCCCTCGCGCCTGCTGGCGTCCGAGATCACCCGCGAGAAGATCTATCTGCGCCTGCACGACGAACTGCCATACGCCTCAACGGTCGAGAGCGAGAAATGGACCGAGCGCGACGACGGCTCGGTCAAGATCGACCAGATCATCTACGTCCAGCGCGAGGGCCAGAAGGCCATCGTGCTCGGCAAGGGTGGCGCCACGATCAAGCTGATCGGCGAATTGGCACGCAAGGAGATGGAAGACCTCTTCCAGCGCCGCGTGCATCTCTTCCTGTTCGTGAAGGTCCGCGAAGACTGGGCCGAGCAGCGCGACCACTACAAGGAGATGGGATTGGAGTTTCCGGAAGAGTGAACGCCCCAAACCCCGCTCAGCTGTCATGGCCCGCGAATGCGGGCCACCCAGGTGACGACAAACTCATCCCTCCTGTGGTGCTCCGACTTCTCGCGAAATCTGCGACACCAGCGAAGACCTCAACTAGGTGGCCCGCATTCGCGGGCCATGACAAGCTGGCACAATGGAATGGACCGATGACGCCGTCGTGCTCTCCGTGCGGCCGCACGGCGAGACCAGCGCGATCCTGGAGACGCTGACGCACCAGCACGGCCGCCATCTCGGCCTGGTGCGCGGCGGCGCCTCGCGGCGCTCCAAGCCGGATCTGCAGCCCGGCAACACGCTGCACCTGCACTGGCGCGCCCGGCTCAACGAGCATCTGGGCAGCTTCACCGCCGAGGTCGTCAAGGCCCGCGCCGGCGACATGATGGCGAGCCGCGAAGCGCTGACTGGCCTCAACGCCTTCTCCGCCGTCGCCGTCGCCGCGCTGCCCGAGCGCGAAGCCCATGCGAGCGTGTTCGAGGCCGGCGACATCCTGCTCGACGCGATGCGGTCCAGCGATTTCGCCCATTGGGGCGCGCTCTATGTCCGCTGGGAAGCCGGCCTGCTCGAGGACCTCGGCTTCGGCCTCGATCTGACGCGCTGCGCCTCGACCGGCGCGGTGGACAATCTGATCTACGTCTCGCCGCGCAGCGGCCGCGCCGTCTCCGGCGAAGCAGGCGCCATCTACAAGGAGCGCCTGTTCGCGCTGCCCGGCTTCCTGCTCGGCTCGCAGAACGCCACGCCCGTCGCCGCCGACGTCGCCGCCGGCCTGCGCCTCACCGGCTACTTCCTGAGCGAACGCGTGCTGCACGCCCACGGCAAGGAAATGCCGCAGGCGCGCCTGCGCCTCGATGGTCTGGCGGGCCGCGAATCATAATAGACAAACACCATGGCCGACATCAAAGACGACATTCGTCCTGAACAATTGGGCAAAGCGCTGGCCGAGCGTTACCTCGCCTATGCGCTGTCGACCATCACCCAGCGCGCGCTACCCGACGTGCGCGACGGTCTCAAGCCCGTGCATCGCCGCGTGCTCTGGGCAATGCGGCTGCTCGGTCTCAACCCGGCCTCGGGCTTCAAGAAGTCCGCCCGCATCGTCGGCGACGTCATCGGCAAGTACCATCCGCATGGTGACCAGTCGGTCTACGACGCGCTCGTCCGCCTGGCCCAGGATTTCGCCGTGCGCTATCCCTTGGTCAACGGCCAGGGCAATTTCGGCAATGTCGACGGCGATAACGCCGCCGCCATGCGCTACACCGAGAGCAAGCTCACCGATGTCGCCCAGGCGCTGCTGGATGGTCTCGACGAGAACGCCGTCGACTTCCGCACCACCTATGACGGCGAAGAGGAAGAGCCGATCGTTCTTCCCGCCGCCTTCCCGAACCTGCTGGCCAACGGTTCCTCCGGCATCGCGGTCGGCATGGCGACCTCGATCCCGCCGCACAATCTGGGCGAACTCTGCGAGGCCCTCAAGAAGCTCATCGAGAATCCGAACACCCGCGACAAGACCTTGTCGGACATCGTGCGCGGCCCGGACTTTCCGACCGGCGGCGTGCTGATCGACGCGCCCGACACCATCGCCGAGGCCTATCGCACCGGCCGCGGCGGCTTTCGCGTCCGCGCCCGCTGGAACAAGGAAGAAGGCGCCCGCGGCGTCTATCAGCTTGTCGTCACCGAGATTCCTTATCAGGTCCAGAAAGCCAAGCTGATCGAACGCATCGCCGAGCTCTTGGAGCAGAAGAAGCTGCCGCTGCTCGACGACGTGCATGACGAAAGCGCCGAAGACATCCGCATCGTGCTGACGCCCAAGAGCCGCACGGTCGAAGCCGAAATCCTGATGGAGCAGCTGTTCCGCCAGACCGATCTGGAGACGCGCTACCCGCTCAATATGAACGTGCTCGATCGCGGCACCGTGCCGCGCGTCATGAGCCTGAAGGAATGCCTGCAGGCCTTCATCGATCACCGCCGCGAGGTGCTCGAGCGCCGCAGCACCCACCGCCTCGACAAGATCATCGCCCGGCTGGAGATCCTGGAAGGCTATCTCGCCGTCTATCTGAACCTCGACAAGGTCATCAGGATCATCCGTACCGAGGATGAGCCCAAGCCCGCGCTGATCAAGGCCTTCAAGCTGACGGAGAACCAGGCCGAAGCGATCCTCAACATGCGCCTGCGCTCCCTGCGCCGGCTCGAGGAAATGGAGATCCGCCAGGAACACGACGCGCTGTCGAAGGAGCAGAAAGAACTCAAGAAGCTGCTGGCCTCCGACAAGCTGAAAGCCGAAAAGCTGATCGAGGAAGTCAAAGCCATCGATGCCAAGTTCGGCATCAAGACGGCGCTCGGCAAGCGCCGCACCGAGATCATCGCCGCCAAGCATATCGACAAGATCGAGGCCTTGGCCGAGGAAGCCGCCATCCTCGAAACCGCGGTCGAGAAGGAGCCGATCACCATCGTCTATTCGCAGAAGGGTTGGCTGCGCAGCTTCAAGGGCCACAGCGAAGAGAACGACAGCGTCAAATACCGCGAAGGCGACCGCCGCAAATTCTGGCTCCATGCCCAGACCACCGACAAGCTGATGCTGTTCTCGACCGACGGCCGCTTCTTCACGCTGGAATGCTCTAGGCTGCCCGGCGGCCGCGGCAACGGCGAGGCCATCCGCACCTTCATTGACCTGCCGCCCGACGCCGACATCGTCACGATGTTCGCCCATGTCCCGGGCCGCAAGCTGCTGCTCGCCGCCGAAAGCGGCCATGGCTTCGTCACCGGCGAAGACGATGCCGTCGCCATGACCAAGGCCGGCAAGCGCGTGATGAACGTCAAGCCCGGCGTCGAGGCAAAGGCCTGCGCCTTCGTCGCCGGCGACAGCGTCGCCATCATCGGCGACAATCGAAAGATGATCATCTTCGCCCTGGAAGACGTGCCCGAGATGGCGCGCGGGCAGGGCGTCTACCTGCAGCGCTACAAGGACGGCGGCCTGCTCGACGCCACCGTCTTCACCTGGAAGGACGGCCTGAAGGACGAGAACAACCGCCTGTTCGAATCCGCCGAACTGAAAGACTGGCGCGGCGCCCGCGCCCAGGCCGGCCGCCTGCCGCCGCGCGGCTGGGCCAAGAGCGGCAAGTTCGGCAGCGGCTGACGCTCGCAACGATCAGTGCGTATTGCCCTGGCCGGTGTCGCCGCTATCGCTGCTTCCATCCGTGCTGTCATTGCTGGGATGTGCGTCGGTCGCCCCGCCGCCATGACGCGGACCAGATTGGCCGACATCGCCGCCGGCATCATCGCCGCCGCCATTTGTCCCGCCCGTCGGCACGGCGCCGGGTGCTGGAGGGGTCGGGCTGGCGTCCGGCCGCATGCCCAGGGGCGCCGGGTGCGCTGCGGGCGCCGCGATGGCCGGCGTTGAAGGCTTGCTCGGCGGCTTGCTCGCAGATCCGAAGAACTGCATCGCAAGATATATAATCGCGATCAGGGCAACAGCGCCGACCGCGGCGATGATCAGGACCGGGTTCGACGCGCGCGGTGCCGAAGCGACGGGCGTCTGTACCGGCGGTATGACAGGAGGCGGCGTCGGTGCGGCGACCAGTTCCAGCGCCTTCGCCAGAATCGCCGGTGGCGGTTCAGGCTGTGGCAAGCTCGGTGACGGTGGCGTGACTTCGGCCGGCGGCACGGGAGCGGCTGCCTCCGTGAAATGTGTCGTCGGATGCGCCGGATCGACGGGAATGGGACCGCTGTCGCCGGCCGGCGGCCGTCCGACCAGGCTCGACACCCCGCGCAGCATGCGGCGGAACTCGATGTGCTGGCCCCCGCCCTGCCAGTTGCTCAGGTCGGCGGTCTGGAGCTGCCGGAAGCCCGCCGGCGGGCGAACTATTTCCTTAAGAAGCGGCAGCAAGATATTGCGCTGCTGGGCATCTTCGGCTTCGTCGCGCACAAAATCCGAGCGGATCGAATGCTGCGACCAGACCACGACGGCAGCCTTGGCCGTCTGGAGTTCCGTCTCGATGGTCTCGCGATAGCGCTTGCCGACCAGCAGGTCCCAGTCCCACCAGACCGTGAAGCCCTCGGCGACCAGCTGGTTGGCCAGCTTCTCGACCCACTCGCGATCCTCGCGGGCATAGGAGATGAAGATGTCGGCCATAAGTCCCTCGTTGGGCCAGACTTTATGGCAATGGGTGTGCGGCGCAAGGCGCTGGCGATGGACGCGCGCGCCGATTCTCGGCACCGTCCCCGAGAAACCGTATTCGGGAGGCGCATGTGACGTTCCAGGACATTCTCTACGGCACCGATGGTCCGGTCGCGACGATCACGCTGAACCGCCCGAAATACCGCAATGCGCTGGGCTATCGCATGCTGGACGAGATCGACGAAGCCTTCACCCGCGCCGGCAAGGACAAGACGGTTCGCGTGGTGGTGATTCGCGGCGCCGGCGGGACCTTCTCGTCCGGCCACGACCTCGGCACGCCGGAGGCGTTGGACTACCGCCGCAACCTCGGCGCCGAGCCAGGCACCATCGACTATTACGATCAGTTCAAGAAATACAATCTCGACGTCCATCTGCGCTGGCGCAATTTTCCCAAGCCGACCATCGCCATGGTCGAAGGCTATTGCATCTATGCCGGCTGGATGACGGCCGCCTGTTGCGACATCGTCTTCGCCGCCTCCACTGCGGAATTTCTGGCCGGCTTCGTCGAATACATGTCGATCCCCTGGGATGTCGGCATCCGCAAGGCCAAGGAGCTTTGCTTCGAGAGCCGCTTCATCTCCGCGGCCGAGGCGCACGAATTCGGCTTTGTGAACCAGGTCCTGGCGCCGGAAGTTCTCGAACAGGAGACCTACAATTTCGCCCACCGCGTCGCGGAGAACAGCCCCGACGCCTTGCGTTTCGCGAAAATTCAAATGAACAAGGCGCAGGACGCGCAAGGTTTCACAAACGCTCTGGAAGACTCCCTCGGCGACTACCAGGCGATGATGTATCTTCTGGGCTCGGAGCAGATGCGCGTCGGCGGCCAGCGCCGCCTCCTCACCGTCGATCTGGCGGTGAAGGGCCGCAAGGGCGAGCGGCGCGGACAGAAATAGGAGAGCCAAGTTGAAAAAGCTTTTCGCGTGCGCCGCCTTTTCGCTTCTCGTCGCATCACCGGCACTGGCCGACTGCGCCGGTTCTCACGTGCTGGACCGCTGCCTGATCGGCACCTGGCACTACGCCAGCGGCGGCAGCGCGGCCTGGATGAGCCGCAACATCCACATGGCCCATGTCACCGGCATCACCCACAACGACCTGATGATCACCTTCATGGCTGACGGGACATTCGCCACCGGGCATTCCGACGTTCACGCCACCGTCGCCGCCAACGAAGGCGGCATGACGGCCACCGGCCATGCGGTCGGGCAGGCGAGCGGTACCTGGTCCGCGACTGGCGGCCGCTTCTCGTTCTGCACGACACCCGGCAGCGTCCACACTGCGGTCACCGTGACCGTGCATGGCCGGCCCATCACCGTGACGCCGCCTGTGCCGACGCATCCGCAGGCGACGGCCTATACTTGCAACGCCACGTCGCTGACCACCAGCCAGCCAATCCCCGGACACGAGCCGATCGTGACGAAGTATAGCCGCAGCCACTGACCGCGCCCCGACTTCTTTCTATTGGGCGGCTTTCTGTTACGCTTGGCGAAAAGCCGTAGCGTCCGGGGAGACTATTTTGTCGACAGAAAAGACTGCCGCGCTCGTTCGCGCCGGCATTGGCGGCGTTTCGCGCCGCTACATCCTGGTGATGCTGACGCTGGTCTATGTCGTCAACTATCTCGACCGCAACATCCTCAACATCCTGCTGCCGGCCATCAAGGCCGAGTTTCATCTGACCGATGCCGATGTCGGATTTCTCTCGGGCACGGTCTTTGCGATTCTCTATGCGACCCTGGGCGTTCCGCTGGCTTGGCTCGCCGACCGTGCCAACCGGCGCAACGTGATCGCCTATTCGATGGTCCTGTTCAGCGCGATGACCGTCGTGTCGGCCTATGTCGGCAGCTTCCGGCAACTCGTCGGCGCACGTATCGGGACCGGCGTCGGTGAGGCCGGGACATCGCCCTCGGTGAATTCGATCATTTCCGATCTCTATGAGCCGAAGGAGCGGGCGGGCGCGCTGTCTTTCTACGCCACCGGCCTCAATATCGGCCTGCTACTCGCATTCGCTGGCGGCGGCTGGGTCGAGCAACATTTCGGCTGGCGCACGGCATTTCTCGTCGCTGGCGTTCCGGGCCTGATCATCGCACTGCTGGTTCTCTTCACGATTCCCGAGCCCAAGCGCGGGCATGTCGAGCAGCTCGCCGATACCGGGCGTGCGCCGGGGATATGGGAGACCTTCCGCTATCTGTGGATACGGCGTTCGATCCGCTTTATCGCCATTGGAACGGCGATGAGTGCCTTTGGCGGCTATGCGGCGACCACCTTCATCTCGGGCTTCCTGCAGCATCTCCACGGTCTCGATGCGCAGACGACAGGTTGGGTGATTGCGGTCCTGTTCGGAATTGTCGGCGGCGGCGGGACATTCTTTTCGGGCGTGCTCGCGGATTATTTCGGCAGGCGCGACGTGCGGTGGAACATGTGGATCGTGGTCATCATCATCATCGCTGCGATACCGTTCTTTCCGTTTTATTTCCTGTCGCCCAGCATCTACGTCGCGCTGCTTTGCGCCATTCCGCCGACCTTAATCGGCGCCGCATATCTCGCGCCGTCCTACGCGATGGTGCAAAGCCTGGTTCCCCTGCGTATGCGCACCCAGGCCGCCGCAGTTCTGCTGTTCGTTCTCAACATCATCGGCTATGGCACCGGGCCCTATCTGGTAGGGCTGGAGAGCGACCTGCTGCGTCCCCGTTTCGGTGCCGAATCGATCCGCTGGGCGCTGCTCTCGACCGCATTCACCTGGCTGATCGCGGCCTGGTGCTTCTGGATGGCAAGCCGCACGCTGCGCCATGACATGGCGCGCGCGCAGACGCTGCCGGCAGATATGATCGAGGTCGCAGTGTGAGCAACGCCGGCACAACTTCAACCCAGCATCGTCACTACGTCCTGTTCATGGTGACGCTGGTTTTCGTCGTCAACTATCTCGACCGCCAGGTTCTGGCGATCCTGCTGCCGCTCATCAAGGCCGAGTTCAAGGTCTCCGACACCGCGCTGGGCCTGCTCGCGGGCCCCGCCTTCGCGGCGTTCTATGCCACGCTTGGCGTGCCGCTGGCGCTGCTGGCCGACCGCATCAGCCGGCGCAACCTCATTGCCGTCTCGCTGGGCCTGTTCAGCCTGATGACCGTGTTTTGCTACTACGTCACCAGCTTTTGGCAGCTTCTGATCGCGCGGATCGGGGTCGGCGTCGGCGAGGCCGGCACCGGTCCGTCGATCAACTCGATCATCGCCGATCTCTATCCGCCCAAGGAACGCGCCAGCGCGCTGGCGATCTATGCCGCAGGTTTGAACATCGGCTTGTTGATCGCCTTCTTCGGCGGCGGCTGGGTGGCGCAGCACTATGGCTGGCGCATGGCGTTTCTTCTTGCCGGCGCGCCGGGCCTTCTCCTGGTTTTCCTGTTCTTGTTCACGGTGGAAGAACCCAAACGCGGCCATGTCGAAGGCCTTGCCGATACGGGCCATGCGCCCGGCCTCATCGCGACGGCGAAGGTATTATGGAGCCAGCGTTCGTTCCGTTATCTCTCCATCGGCACGTCGATGAGCGCCTTTGGCGGTTATGCCGGCATCGCCTTCGTGCCGTCCTTCCTGGCCCGCTCGCACGGCATGTCGCCCCTGCAGATCGGATTTCTGCTTTCCGTCACCACCGGCATCTTCGGCTTCATCGGCACGGCCATGTCCGGCGTGATCGCGGACCGCATCGGCAAAAAGGATATCCGGCGCACCATGATGGTGCCGGTCTATGCCGTCTTCATCGGCCTGCCTTTTACGCCGGTCTTCTATCTCTCGCCGAATCTGATCGTGGTGATCGTCGCCTTGGCGCTGCCGCAGTTCCTGGGCGCGTCCTATCTCGGACCCGCCTATGCGGCGACGCAGGGGCTCGTCCCCTTGCGCATGCGGGCGACGGCGGCGGCCATTCTGCTTTTCATCCTCAATATCATCGGGCTCGGCCTCGGCCCGCAATGGGTCGGCTTCCTTAGCGACATGCTGCGGCCCAGCCTGGGCGCCGATTCGCTGCGCTGGGCGCTGCTCTCCACCGTCGTCACCAGTCTGCTCTCGGCATATTGCTACTGGCAGTCCAGCCGCACTTTGCGGCAGGATATGGAACGCGCCGCCGCGCTCTGAGGTAGTGGGACGTTCATGCCGTCGCTGAGGGAATTGGCCGCCGCCGCAATCGTCGCATCCGTCGCGATGAGCGGCGCGATCGCGTTCGGACCTCGCGATCAAGCAAGGGCGACAGCGCCTGCTGCTCCTCGCGTCGCGATCGCGCCGCTTGCCAGGCCGCACCCCGTCAAGCCCGTCACGATGGTCAGTGTCCTGATCGCCGAACCGCGGACCAAACCCGTGCGCCCGCGCGCCATCGCGCGCGCCGTCTCGCAGCCGCACCTGCCGCAGGACGCTGTCGCCGCCACGCCCCTGCCGCCGCAGATCGCGGCGCCGGATCCCGCGATGCTCGCCGAGGAAGCGGGCCGCGTGGCGACACGCGTCTCCGGCAAGGTGCCGTCAAGCCTGGTGCCGTATTTCGACACCTTCATCTATGTCAGCAAGGCATCCAGCGGCCCCTGGGCGCAGCGGCTGTTCCTCTTCCACAAGAATGCCGAGGGAACGCTCTCCTTCGAAGAGACCTTCTCCGTCTCCACCGGGCGCGAAAAGTCCGAGCAATATTTCACGGCCACGCCGACCGGCCTGTTCGAGCTCGACGTGCACCGCTTCTTTCCGATGGCGCGTTCGGCCAAATGGAACGACGCGCGCATGCCCTGGGCGATGTTCCTGAACTACGCCTATCGCAACCAGATGGCCGGCGTGGCGCTGCATGCCGCCATCGGCGGCCACGAACTCGCCATGATGGGCCGCCGGGCGTCGGGCGGCTGCGTCCGTCTGCCGATCGCCAAGGCCGATCTGCTCTACCACCGCTTCCTGCGCGAAGAGCGCGGACAGGTCCCGGTTTTCACCTTCGATGACGCCCGCGGCACCACCAACACTGCCGGGATCACTGCCCATGACGAGAAGGGCGACATCGTTCTGGCGGACGGCGTCCGCGTCCTGGTCATAATCGACAACTTCGCGGGCGTAGCCGCCCAATCCCCGCAATCCTGAGTAAACCGCGGGGCGTTAACCGGGGCTTGTCCCCGACCGGGACAGGTCCGCCATTTTCCGCTAGTCTGGCCTGGCGGGACCAGACCGGACTCCATGTCGGCGCTTCGAAAATTAAGCATGATCTATCTGCTGATCGCGATGGCGTTCAGCGTGCAGCTTGCTTTTCAGCGCGCCCCGAACCTCGAACAGCAGAGCCGTCAGGCGGTGGCAAACGGTCTGGAAACCACGCGCGCCTATGTCGTGCAACCGGTCGTCGAGATGGCGCAGGCAGGCACCAAATTCATCGTCGCTTCCGTCTCCGACTTGCTCGGACCGCAAGTCGCGCAGGCGCCCGTCAAGCGTAAACTCGCCGCTGTGCCCACACCGCCTCGAGTCGTCATTCCGCCGGCGCCCCGCGTGGTGCCCGCGAAGCCAGAATTGATCGTTCCGCAAGCGCCATCCGCCTCGCCGCCCAGCGTCGAGGTTGCCGAGACGCCGGCCCCGCCGCAGACGTCGAAGCCGGCGCTGGCGCTCGTTCCGCCGCCTGCGCCGCCATCCGCTGCGCGCGTCGCTGTCAGCCCGGCCGAGCTCGTGCGCGTGACGACGCGGCTGAAGGAAAGCCTCACGCACGAGATGCTCGATAATTTCGGCCTGTTTCTCTATGTCAGCAAAGCCGACAACGGCCCCTGGGCGCAGCACCTCTATGTCTTCCGCAAGGATGCGGGCGGCAATCTGGCGATGCTCTACAACTGGCCGGCCTCGACAGGGCGCGAGAAGATCGAGATCGCGGCGGATGGCACGCGCCAGCCCAGCTACACGCCGCGCGGCTATTACCAGCTCGATCCGGACCGCCTGTACAAGAACCACTATTCGAGCCAGTGGCACCAGCCGATGCCATACGCGATGTTCTTCAACTGGGAACAGCGCGGATTGCAGACCGGTCTGGCGATCCACGGCGCGAGCGGGTTGGAGCTCGCCCAGCTCGGTACGCGCGCCAGCGCCGGCTGCATCCGCATCGCGCCACAGAACGCGGCGCTGCTCTTCAATCTGATCCGCGCCCAGTACAAGGGGCTGGCGCCGCGCTTCGCCTATGATCGCCGCACCGCGTCGATGAGCAATGACGGCGTCATGATGCACGACGCGACCGGAAACCTTCAGCTGGCCGACGGCTACAAGGTTCTGGTGTTCGTCGAGGATTATGGCGGCGAAAACGTCGTCGCGGCGCTGTTCTAGGATCGCTGAATTTCGTAGAGCGCCACCGCCGCCGCGTTGGAGACGTTCAGGCTCTCCATCGCAGAGTCGATCGGCAGGTAGGCCGAGACATCGCAGCGCTCGCGCACCAGCCGGCGGACGCCGTCGCCTTCCGATCCCACCACCAGCGCGATGTCGCCCTTGTGCCGCGCGTCCTGGAGCGTCATGTCGCCGTCGCCGGCCAGCGCGATGCGCCAGAATTCGAGCTTGCCCAATTCCTCCAGCGCGCGCGCGATGTTGACCGCGACGACGACCGGAACGATGTCGAGCGCGCCCGACGCGGCCTTGGCCAGCACGCCGGTTTCCGGCGGCGAATGCCGGTCCTGCACGATGACTGCCGTGACGCCGAACGCCGCGGCGGTGCGCAGGATCGCGCCGGCGTTGTGCGGATCGGTGATCTGATCCATCACCAGCACGACGCGCCTCTTGCCCGCGGCCTCGGCCAGGACGTCTTCGAGGTCGCGCCGGGGCAGGGGCTCGACCAGCAGGGCCACACCCTGATGCACCGCGCCCTCCGGCAGGATTTTCGACACGCCGGCCATGTCCGTCACGTCCTGGCGCGCCCGGCCCAGCAGCTTGGGGCCGATCTCTTCGACGGCGCGCGGCGTCAGCACGGCCCGCTTGACGAAGCGCTTGGGGTTGGCCAGCGCCGCGCGTACGGCGTGCAGGCCATAGAGCCACAAGCCGCTTTCCGGCTTTTGCTGCGGCTTGAAGAATTTGCGCTCCGGTTTGCGGTCCGGGCGCTTGTCGAATTTGCGGTCAGGGCGTGCCATGCGCGGGGCTTATAGTGAAATGCAGCCGCGCCGCAATCGCGATGCTCCTTGCCGTCCTGCCATGTGCCGGACCGTCACCTGCGCCCCTTAACCTTTGGAATCGGCGGGAGCGCGCAAAAGCGTCAATTTGCTTGCGTCCGCCGCCGGGCTGGGGTTAGCCTTGGGCCAAGCTGTTGTTCGCGGAGGCATTTTAGCGGCCTTTCCCGCGGTAATATTCTATTGACAGCTTGTCCGAGTTAGCCAATAACCCCCGGCTCGCGGCCATCCCTCTGAAAGGCATTTATACACGTTCGCTCCCATGGATCGGACGCGCTCCTGTGCCGCTCGGAACTGGTGCGTAAGTATTTGGACCGGCTGAGTAAATTTGGAGGAGTGCCCGAGTGGTTAAAGGGGACGGACTGTAAATCCGTTGGCTTAGCCTACGTTGGTTCGAAACCAACCTCCTCCACCAACCTTCGCCCGTTCGGGCTTCGGTTGGCAGGCCACCCGCGCAAGGGGGCGAAGGTTGTCCCCCGAAGCCTTGGCGAAGGGGGACCGGTGAAAGGTTCGCAGCGCCACCCCGGAATGCCGGGAAGTGGTTGAAAGGAAAGAAGGAAGTCGGACGGGCGGGTGTAGCTCAATGGTAGAGCAGAAGCCTTCCAAGCTTATGACGAGGGTTCGATTCCCTTCACCCGCTCCAACTTTTCGGCAAAGCCGAAAAGTTGCCCTCCGAAGCCCACTTGGGCGTAGGAGGGCCGGCGAAAGTAAGTACCAAGACCGTGAAAGCGGCACATGAAGAACGAAGGACAAGAGACGATGGCGAAGGCCAAATTTGAACGCACGAAGCCGCACTGCAACATCGGGACGATCGGCCATGTCGACCATGGCAAGACGTCGCTGACGGCTGCGATCACGAAGGTTCTGGCGGAGAGCGGCGGGGCGACGTTCACGGCGTACGACCAGATCGACAAGGCGCCGGAAGAGAAGGCGCGCGGCATCACGATCTCGACGGCGCATGTGGAGTACGAGACCAAGGCGCGGCACTACGCCCATGTCGACTGCCCCGGCCATGCCGACTACGTGAAGAACATGATCACGGGCGCCGCCCAGATGGACGGCGCGATCCTGGTGGTGTCGGCGGCCGA
This sequence comes from Rhizomicrobium sp., assembly GCA_036512455.1. GTDB lineage: Bacteria > Pseudomonadota > Alphaproteobacteria > Micropepsales > Micropepsaceae > Rhizomicrobium. The sequence goes on along the minus strand of DATCAT010000059.1, from coordinate 763 downwards.
CGGCCCGATGCCGCAGACCCGCGAGCACATCCTGCTGGCCCGCCAGGTCGGCGTGCCGGCGATGGTGGTGTACCTGAACAAGTGCGACATGGTCGACGACCCGGAGCTTCTTGATCTCGTCGAGCTGGAAGTGCGCGAGCTGCTGAGCTCATACAATTTCCCAGGCGACAAGATTCCGATGATCCGCGGCAGCGCGCTGTGCGCGCTGGAAGACAAGGATCCCAAGCTCGGCCACGACTCGATCCTGGAGCTGATGAAGGCGGTGGACGAGTACATCCCGCAGCCGGAGCGTCCGATCGACCAGCCCTTCATGATGGCGATCGAAGACGTGTTCTCGATCAGCGGCCGCGGCACGGTGGTGACGGGCCGCATCGACCGCGGCGTCATCAAGGTCGGCGAGGAAGTCGAGATCATCGGCATCCGTCCGACGACCAAGACCACGGTCACGGGCGTTGAGATGTTCCGTAAGCTGCTCGACCAGGGTCAGGCGGGCGACAATGTCGGCTGCCTGCTGCGCGGCATCGAGCGCGAGGGCATCGAGCGCGGCCAGGTTCTGGCCAAGCCGGGCAGCATCACGCCGCACACCAACTTCATGGCGGAAGTTTACGTGCTGACGAAGGAAGAGGGCGGCCGTCACACGCCGTTCTTCGCCAACTACCGTCCGCAGTTCTACTTCCGCACCACGGACGTGACCGGCATCGTCAAGCTTCCCGAAGGCACCGAGATGGTGATGCCGGGCGACAACGTCTCGATCGAGGTCGAG
>DATCAT010000058.1:0-35079 GCA_036512455.1 Rhizomicrobium sp. | reverse complement strand
GCTCGGGCCGCCTCTTGGTGCGCAAGTCCGGCACCGAGCCCGTCATCCGCGTCATGGCCGAGGGCGACGACGAAGCCCTCGTCCGCGCCGTCGTCCATGACGTTGTAACCGCAATCCAGGAGGTCGCGGCTTGAAGCCTGTCCGGCTTCTGAGCATTGCGGGATCGGACTCCGGCGGCGGCGCCGGCATCCAGGCCGACATCAAGACGGCAGCAGCGCTGGGCGCCTATGCCATGACGGCCGTAACCGCGATCACCGCGCAGGACACGACCGGCGTCGGAGGCATCCATCTCATCCCCGCCGCGCTGGTGCGCGAGCAGATCGAGCGCTGCCTGTCCGACATCGGCGCCGACGCCATCAAGATCGGGATGCTGGGCTCGGCACAGATCGCCCGCACCGTCGCCGCCGTGCTGGCGGCGCACGCCAGGGACATCCCGCTGGTCGTCGACCCCGTGCTGGTTTCGACCAGCGGCGCCGCGCTCGCGGACGCCGGCGTGATCGAGGTCCTCAAGGCGGATTTGTTTCCGCGCGCCGGCCTCGTTACACCCAACATCCCCGAGGCCGAGCGGCTGTGCGGCTTCGACGTGCGGACGCCGCAGGACATGCGGCATGCGGGTGAAGCCTTGCTGTCGCTGGGGCCGGGGGCCGTTCTGCTGAAGGGCGGCCATGGCGCCGCCGATACCGTCAGCGATCTTCTGTTCACGCTCGATGCCGAGCCGCGCGCCTATGTCGCCAAGCGCATCGACACCAGGCACACCCACGGCACCGGCTGCACGCTGGCAACGGCCATCGCCTGCGGACTGGGTCAGGGTCTGCCGCTCGGCGATGCAGTCCAGCGGGCGCACGATTTCGTGCAAGCGGCGATCCGCACCGCGCCCGGCTTCGGCGCGGGGAATGGGCCGATCAATCATTTGCAGCGAGTAGTGAATAGCGAATAGCGAATTGGGAGAATCCCCATTCGCCACTCGCAATTCGCTCTTATGCCAGCATGCTCTCCAGCCGCTTGCGGATGATGCCTTCGGCTTCGCTCATCAGCCGGTCGACCAGTTCCTTGCAGGTCGGGATGTCATGGATCAGGCCCTGCGTCTGGCCGGCCGACCAGATGCCGGCATCCATGTCGCCCTTGTCGAGCACGCCGGCGCCGCGCGTGCCGGCCACCAGCTCGCGCACGTCCTCGAACTTGGCGCCGCCGGCGCGTTCGATCTCCACCACGCGGTCGCTGATCGCGTTCTTGGCGACGCGCGCCGTGTTGTGCATGGTGCGGAAGATCAGATTGGTGCCGCGTTCGTCATTGTCGACGATCGCCTGCTTGACGTTCTGGTGGATGTCGGCCTCCACCGTCGCCATGAAGCGCGTGCCCATGTTGACGCCGTCGCAGCCCAGCGCCAACGCCGCCACCAGCCCGCGCGCATCGGCGATGCCGCCCGAGGCGATGATCGGGATGGTCAGCTTGTCCGCCGTCGCCGGGAACAGGATCAGGCCGCCGACATCGTCCTCGCCCGGGTGTCCGGCGCACTCAAGCCCGTCGATCGAGACCACGTCCACGCCCACCGCTTGCGCCTTGATCGCATGGCGCACCGAAGTGCATTTGTGGATCACCCGGATACCCGCCGCGCGGAACGCCGGCAGATGCGGCGCCGGATTGTTGCCGGCCGTCTCCACGATCTTGACGCCGCTCTCGATGATCGCCTGGCGATATTCGTCATAGGGAATGGGGTTGATCGACGGCAGGATGGTGAGGTTGATGCCGATCGGCTTGTTGGTCATCTCGCGGCATTTCTTCACTTCCTTCACCAGAAGCTCCGGCGAGCCCGGCGTCAGCGCGGTGATGAAGCCGAGCGCGCCGGCATTGGCCACGGCCGCGACCAGTCCCGCCTTGCCCACGCGCGTCATGCCGCCCATGGTGATGGGCGCCTCGACGCCGAACATCTCGGTGAATCGTGTCTTGATCATGCGCGGTACCCCTTGGCCTGTTATCTCTAGGGCCAAGCCTGCCGCGTTTTCGCGGCCGGCGAAAGGGGCGCTGCCGCTAGGGAAGTTGTCCGACGCCCTATTGAAGGAACGGGTCTCGCACCATGATCGTGTCGTCGCGGTCCGGGCTGGTGGAGAGCAGCGCCACCGGCGCGCCGATCAATTCCTCGAGCCGCCGCACATATTTGATGGCGTTGCCCGGCAGTTGGGCCCAGCTGCGCGCCCCGCGCGTCGAGCTGTTCCAGCCCGCCATGGTCTCGTAGATCGGCACCAGCCTGGCCTGGTCGTTGGCGTCCGCCGGCAGATAGTCCAGCACGGCATCGCCCAGCCGGTAGCCGACGCACACTTCGATGCTCTCGAACGTGTCCAGGATATCGAGCTTGGTCAGCGCGATGCCGTCGATGCCGCCGGTGATCGCGGTCTGGCGCACCAGCACCGAATCGAACCAGCCGCAGCGCCGCTTGCGCCCCGTCACCGTGCCGAACTCGTTGCCGCGCGCCCCCAGCGTCTCGCCGATATCGTTGATCTGTTCGGTCGGAAACGGTCCCTCGCCGACGCGCGTCGTGTAGCTCTTGGTGATGCCGAGCACATAGCCGATCTGGCGCGGCCCGACGCCCGACCCCGCCGCCGCCTGTCCCGCCACCGTGTTCGACGAGGTGACATAGGGATAGGTGCCGTGATCGATGTCGAGCAGCACGGCCTGCGCGCCCTCGAACAGGATGCGCTTGCCGGCGCGCCGCGCCGCGTCCAGCTCGCGCCAGCTGGAGCCGATATAGGGCAGCACTTTGGGCGCGATCTCGGTCAGGAGGCGCAGCAGAGCGGCCGCATCGACCTCCTCGGCGCCCGAGCCGCGGCGCAGTGCATTATGATGCGCCAGCAGCCGCTCGATCTTCGCCGGCAAGGAGGTGAGATCCTTGAGATCGACCACGCGGATGGCGCGCCGCCCGACCTTGTCTTCATAGGCGGGCCCGATGCCGCGCTTGGTCGTGCCCAATCGTTGCAGCGAATTCGAAGACTCCCGCACCGCGTCCAGCTCGCGGTGGATGGGCAGCACGAGCACCGCGTTCTCCGCCAGGACGAGCGTCGCGGGCGTAACCGTGATGCCGGCCTCGCCGAGGCGCGTGATCTCCTCGACCAAGGCCCAGGGATCGACCACCACGCCATTGCCGATGATCGAGCGCTTGCCCTGGATCACGCCCGACGGCAGCAGCGAGAGCTTGTAGGTCTTGTCGCCGACCACGATCGTGTGGCCGGCATTGTTGCCGCCCTGGAAGCGCACCACCACCTGCGCCCGATTGGCGAGCCAGTCGATGATCTTGCCTTTGCCTTCGTCGCCCCACTGGGCGCCGATAACCGCGACGTTCGACATATTCCGTACCCGGATGAAACGAGTCTCCCGGCAAAGGATTCGCCAGGCACGGTGACTAGTTATAGCGCGTCGGTGCGGGGCGGCGAAGAAATCTGCTGCACTGCGACGATCCGGCCTTCATCGCATCGCAAATGTCTTGTTAGAGTGGGATAGACGTGGTTTTGCGAGCTTTCATGCCACACCGGCAGCGCCTTCCAGTTCAGCTGACGCCCTACCAGGGCACGCCGGCGCGCATCGGGCACAATGGCGGCCCGACGCTCGATCTGTCCTGGGAAGCCTGGCTGTGGCGCAAGGCGCAGCGCGAGGCGTGGAAGCCGCCGCGCCGGGACATCGCGCTGCATCGCCTCAAACGCGCCGAGCGCCTCGGCCTCGACTACAAATCCTATGCTGGCGTGTTGATGAATCGCGGCACCCATCTGGGCGCAGCGATCTTCCTGCTGGAGGGATTGCCGGACGCGGAGATGCGCGCGGCCGGCGAACGCATCGCCGCGATCTGCGATTGCCGGGTGCTGCTGGGCGTGGCGGACGAAAGCGATATCGATGCCGCGCTTCTCGCCCGCGCCGACGCCGTCGTGCGCGGCGGCGACAGCCGGGCGCTGTCCCGCGCCATCGACCGTTTCCTGCTGGACCACCACCTGACGCCCGGCGGCACGTTCCTGGTCGGCGCCTCGTCCGCCCACCTGCGCGCCGCCGAAGACGCGGGGCTGGCGCTGTTCCTTTGGGCGCGGGATTATTTCGGACGCGCGGCGAATTAATTCCGCGACAGGCGCCGCGCCACGATTTTGCCATGGCGGCGGGCTTGCTTATGCTCCGCACGGCAATCGCGTGAAGGAGGGGCGTCCTTGCACGACAAATTCGTCCTGTTCGGGCACCAGCATCTTATCGTCATGGCGCTGACCTTCGCCGTTCCGGCGATGATGGTCCATGTCACGCGCGTCCACAGGCCCAGCGCCGATGCGCTTTTCCGCTACCTCTTCGCCGCTCTCCTGATCGGCACCTGGATCGCCTGGTACGTGCTGTTTATCTCGCGCGACTGGCTGGGGCTGGGCAACGAGCTGCCGATGAATCTGTGCGATTGGGCGACGATCGCGCTGATCGCGGCGCTCATCCGTCCCGCCCAAAAGACCTATGAGCTCGCCTATTTCTGGGCCCTGGCCGGAACGATGCAGGGCCTGGTCACGCCGGACGTGAATTTTGCCTTCCCCGAGCCGCAATTCATCGTCTTCCTGCTCGGTCACGGGACGATCATCGCCTCGGTGATCTATCTCACCTTCGGCACGCACCTGCGCCCCGTGCCGGCATCGCTCCCGCGCGTCGCGGCCTGGACGCTTGTCTACGCGGCCGCGGCCGCGCTCACCGACTGGCTGCTGGGCGTCAATTACGGCTTCTTCCGCGCTAAGCCGGGCCACGCGACGTTCTACGATTTTCTGCCCGACTGGCCGTATTACATCCCGGCGACCGTCGCGCTCGGCATCGTCTCGATCCTGGTCCTCTACGCGCCGTGGTTTATCGCCGACCAGGTGCGCAAGCGGCGCTAGCGGCACGTCACCGCGATCGCTTGGGCGATTTCCATCCCGTCAGCCGCGCCTGTTCGCTTTCCGGCACGCCATAGATGTCGGCGGCGAGCTTGATCAGTCCGGCGCGGTCGCGCACCTCGATGGCCTTGCGCCTTGTCGCGATCAATCCATTCGCTTCGAGGCTTTGCAGCGCCACGGTGACGCCAGCGCGCCGCACGCCCAGCATCACCGCCAGGAATTCATGCGTCAGCGGCAAGGCGTCGCCGCTCAGCCGGTCATGCGCCATCAGCAGCCAGCGCGCCATGCGTTCTTCAATTCTGCCCGTGCCGTTCGCCAGGGCGGTGTGCGCCGCCTGCATATGGAATGCCTGCACCACCGCCAGCAGCGTGTGTTGCAGCGTCCCGCTTCTGGCGATGGCGTTGCGAAAAACATCGATCTCGATGCGCTGTCCAAATCCCGCGACTTGCACGAAGGTGGAATTGGCGGAGCGGTCGGTGCCGAGGATCGCCGGCTGCGCCGTCACGCTGTCGCGGCCGATGATTCCGACTTCGACGGCGCGGCCGCGGCCGCCATTCGCCACCACGGAGACGATCCCGTCATCGGGAAAATAGGCGAATTTTATCGGCGCGTTCGGTTCTTCGATGCTCTGCCGGAAGGCAAGCGGAACCGGCTCCAGATGCGGTTGAAGCAGCGCCAAATCGTCCTTCGATAGAATCGCAAGCACGTGATTGGCTAAAGCCATATGCCCTCGTTGGGGCAGGAGCACGCGAGGTGCCGTCGCCGTTCGCTCCTACGCGTCGAAGGGCTGCCGGGCGACCGTGCGCTCAATCGGCGCGAACGCCTAATGGCGCGGTATTGGCGGCAAAACGGACGATCGGCGCGCATGATACTTGCTGCATCCGGCACGAAGGCTGGCAGCTCCGCAGTGTTGAGAGAGCTGCCGGTCATGTCGGAAGACACTGATACTGGGTTGCGGAACTGCCCGAAGCCGCGCGGCCGATGCGAATGCGCGCTACGGAGGTTTGCGGGCCGGCACTCACATCGGACTTGACGGCGCAATCGGCTTGGCCCCCCGATAGGCCCCTGACATTCGAATCCACACCAACCGGACGACAACGCTGAAGGAACCCGCTCCATGACCGACGCCTGGATCATCGACGCCTGCCGCACGCCCCGCGGCATCGGCAAATACCCCAAGGGCGCTCTCTCCCAGATCCATCCCCAGCGCCTGGGTTCGGCCGTTCTCAAGGCCCTGGCGGTGCGCAACGGAATCGATACCGCCGAAGTGGACGATGTGATCTGGGGCACCAGCTCCCAGCGTGGCCCGCAAAGCTGCGACCTCGGCCGCATGTCGGCGCTGGATGCCGGCTATGACATGCGCAGCAGCGGCGTCACGCTCGATCGCTTTTGCGGCTCCGGCATCACCTCGGTGAACCTCGCCGCCTCGACCATCATGGCCGGCATGGCCGATCTGGTGGTGGCCGGCGGCACCGAGATGATGTCCATGCCGAACCGCCGCGAGGCCGGCGACGGTCCGCCGCTGTTCGACACCGGCAATCTGCACTTGCGCGCCCTTCATCCCCAGACCAATCAGGGCGTCTGCGCCGACGCCATCGCCACGATGGAAGGCATCACGCGCGCCGACGTCGATGCGCTTGCGCTGGAAAGCCAGCGCCGTGCCGATGCGGCAATCAAGGGCGGGCATTTCAAGAAGAGCCTGGTCACGGTTCACAACGAGGACGGCTCGGTCGCGCTCGACCGCGAGGAATTCCCACGCCCTGGCACGACGGCCGAAGGCCTCGCCGCGCTGAGGCCTTCGTTCGAGCAACTCGCCGACGTGCCGCTCAACGCGGACGGCCTGACCTTCCGCAAGCTGATCCTGCAGAAATATCCGGACCTGAAGATCAACCACATCCACCATGCCGGAAATTCTTCGGGCGTGGTCGACGGCTCGGCGGCGCTGCTGCTGGCCTCGCCGGACTATGCCAGGGCCCATGGTCTCAAACCCCGCGCGCGCGTGGTGGCGACCGCCAACCAGGGCGATTGCCCGACCTTGATGCTCAACGCACCGGTCCCGGCGGCGCGCCGCGTGCTCACCCGCGCCGGCCTGACGCTGGAGGACATCGATCTCTTCGAAGTCAACGAAGCCTTCGCGGTGGTGACCGAGAAGTTCATCCGCGACCTCAAGCTCGACCGCGCCAAGGTCAACGTCAATGGCGGCGCCATGGCGCTCGGCCATCCCATCGGCGCGACCGGCTCGATGCTGATCGGCACGATGCTGGACGAACTCGAGCGCCGCGACCTTACCAGGGGCCTCATCACCATGTGCGCCGGCGGCGGCATGGCGCCGGCGATCATCATCGAGCGGGTGCATTAGGGCGAGAGCGATGGCCTCGCGGCCCGGCGTTTGGACCAAAGGCGGAAAGGCTCTTCGATCCAGGCGTAGGTGATCTGCGACAGCGCCAGCGTGAGCGCGATGGCCGCGATGACCCAGGCCGAACCGAGCCAGGCGGGAGGTACCAGCGTGGGCGCCGTGATGCCGCCCTGCGTGTACAATTCGAACGGGATATGAAGGGCGAGGTGGAGCGCCTGCGCCATCAGCCAGGTGACGGCGAAATGAGTCATGTAAATCGAATACGAGATGGCGCCCAGCCAACGCAGCGGCCGCAGGCTCAGGAATGACGCCAGCGTACCGCTGGAGTCCAGCGACAAGGCGACGATCAAAATCGCGACGGGCAGATAGATCGCAAGATCGCTGAAGCCGGCTGGTAGCGCGAGCACCAGCAAGACGCCGGCGACCGAGGCCCAGGCGATCGCATCGGCCGCCCGCCCGCGGTCGCGCGACGCGAGCCTGCTTCGAACAGGCACAAGAAGAGCGCCCAGGAAGAAACCCAGCGTGCAGCGGAAGATGCCAAGGTAGGACGAACAGTTCAGGGCGAACGGACCCGGTGCAAGCCTCAGAAAGACGGCGCTCGCGAGCATGATCGCCAGCGCGGCGGCGATGAACCGTCTGCCGGTCCCCAGCAGGACCACCACGAGCGCAAACAGGATGTAGGTGTAGAACTCAGCACTGATGCTCCACGAGGGCGCGTTGAAATCGTTTGCCGCGGGATGGGTCTGAAGCGATTGCAACAGGAACAGATTCGTTCCGATCGCTTTCAGGTCGAACATGGGTGCGGCCTGCCCGGCGAGGCCGTACCGGGTTCGCGCCAGGTGCTTGCCGGCTTCGATCGCGACAAACAGCGCCAGCATCGCAAGGTGCAGCGGGTAGAGACGCCAAAACCGCAGCCAGACGAAACGGCCGAGGTCGGGACCGCTCGAAAGGCGCTCGCGATAGTTGAAGGCGATGACGAAGCCCGACAGCACGAAGAAGAAATCGACCATCAGGCCCATGTGTAGGACGGGCTGAAACCCGGAACCCGGAAACACCCAGGTGATGTGCAGCAACACGACGCCTAGGGCGGCGATGCCGCGAAGAGAATCGAGAGCCTGAAAATGCGCTTGCGGACCTGGGGTCACGAATGCGATGCGCCGGCCGGCGAAGCCGGCTCCGGCGGCAATGCGGGCGCGCTCCGGCCAAGCCCCGCAAGGCCTCTGAGCCACAGCGCCGCGTCGCGATAGAAGGCCCAGACGTCGAACAGCCACTGCACGACAGGCCGCTCGATATGAGACGGATCGGGAATGCCGTAGCCCGACGGCAGGTTCGGCCCGGAATACCAGGTGCCGAACAGATGGTCCCACAGCGGGCAAACGCCGAAATTGCGGTCCTTGTGTTCGGCATCGATGGAATGATGGATCTGGTGCATCTGCGGCGACACGATCACCCAGCGGCCGAACCAGCCGAAATTCCAGCGCAACTCGCTGTGTTGCAAGGTGGCGATCGACTGGTACGCCATGACCAGGCCGATGACGGTCCAGTCATCCATGCGCAGCAGGATAAGCGGAAGCGGCAGGCCCAGCGCATTCACCAGGCTTTCCACCGGGTTGCTGCGAAAGCCGCTCAGCACGTTCAACTCGGTTGCCGAGTGGTGGTAGCGATGCAGGTGCCAGAAATACCGCCAGTGCTCAAGCCTGTGCGACCAGTAGGCGACGAAGGTCGAAACCAGGAAGAAAACGACGAACGTCGCCGCCATGGCCAGCGGACCATGAAAAGGCATTTCAAAGCGCTGCCATCCCAGATGCGTGTAGCCCGCGCCGATCAATTTCGAGAGGCCGAATGCGGCGCCCAGCGTCAGCGCCGTTTCGACGAAAAACTGCAGGTGCGCGAAATAGAGGAAGGCCCAGGCGGCGTCGGCTTTCGACGATCGGCTGCGGCGGAAGAATATGCTGCAGATCGACGTCTTTTGCCATTCCAGGAAGAACACTTCCATGATCATCAACGCCGCGAGCATCAGGATCATGCGCCCGCCGGGGCCGAACAGAAACCGGCGCCAATGCGCGCCGGCATAGGTCGAACCGCGTTGCCAGAGGTCTGGGGCGATGTGCGGTTCGAGCAGAATGAACAACCCGCCGGCCGCGAGCAGAAAGCCCAGGCCTGCGGCATAGGGCCACGACTTGCGAAGACCCCCTTCAAACATGCTCTCAATGGACCCCGATCGACCGGCAACAGAATGGCCGAATGGCGGGCCGAGTACCAGAGGTGCGTTTGCGCGGCGACCGCCGCTGGAACCCCGGCTTTACGATGTTCTCCGCCGCTACCAGGCCGCGCGGACGCCGAACGAGATGCCTTGCGCGATTTCCCGTTCGCGAGCCTCGAGACTGTAGGCGCCATAGACGCTGAAGCCGTCTCCGATGCTGGTGTCGGCGCGTAGGTCCACCAGGCCCGCATCGTTGCCCGGACGGCTGGAGAACACCGTGAAGGTCGCAGCCGGGGCGCCGGTCAATGCCGCATCGGTCGTTGCGAACGCGCCGTCGAAATCGTGTGCCCAGGCGAGGCGCAGCATGACGCTTCCGCCGGAACCGCCGAAGGCGCGGACGAGGTCGAAATCGGCGCCGGCCAACAGGCGCGGCGCATCGAGATCGCCGTCGGCGACGATGAGCGACAGGCTGCCTGCGCCGGTCTCGGCGAAGCGGTCGCGGTGCACATGGTCGTAGCGGAATTCGCCGAACGGGACCGCGAAGCCTAAGTCGTAGTGGGCGGCGAGATCAACCGATACATTGTAGCCATCGCTGCTGCCCATCGCCGTGCGTGTCAGCCCGCCGATCCGTATCAAACGCCGGGTGCGATAGCCGTCGAAGCCGAGCGAGAACTCGTGCTCGAAGCGCCAGGCGCCGAAGACCTTCGAACCATACACGAGCACGCGTCCGCTCTGGATATCCGCTGCCGCGCCGTTCTTCGTCGTCAGGTCCGCCACGGCATAACTGCCGGCGATGCCCAGGTGCATGCCGGCGTCGCGAACGATGTCGAAGCCGACGATCACGCCGCCGGCACTGGCGGTGTGGCCGGGCGCGTTGCCGTCCGTCGCCACATTCGTCCATTGGCCTGCGGCACGTCCCCAGAAGGGCGAGGCGCCGTTCAGGGCCGCCGGTTCCGGCGCGGCCATGATGTCGAGCGCCGAGAGGCCCAGCCGGGCGTCGCCGGCAAGCGACGTGCTCGGCCCGGCGCTCCAGCCGTCATCGCCGGAGGCGAACAAGCGATTGAGCGACAACGCCGCGGACAAGGCATCGCCATGCACCGTGCCGGCCATCTGGTCGAGCGATTCGTAGGCGGCGTCGACCGGAATGCCGTACAGCGCGTTGATCACGACCGCCTGGTCGCCGGTCATTTGCGGGCCTGCGGGACCGCGAAGGACGTCGATCGCGCCACCGACGGCCGCGCGGTTCGGCGTGGTTTCGCCGCCCAACGCCGACAGGTCGGCGAACGACGCCGGCGTGACGAAGAGATCGATGCTGTTGAGGCCATACGACACGTCGAAGCGCGTGCCGGCAGCGAGGCCGGCGCCCGGCTGCACCAAACTCGCGAAGCTTCCGGCGACGCCGCCCGTGACGGTCACCACCGTGAAGCGCTGACCGAGCGCGGGCGAGTAGGTGTTGCCGGCGCTGCCGGCAATGCCGCGCAGCACGGGCGCGATGCTGCCGCCGGCGGTGTAGCTGCTCGCCACGCCGGTCACGGCCACGCGGGAATAGTTGCCGGCGCCGCTACCCGTCCCGCTGCCGTCGATGTCCAGCATCAGCGTGCCGCTCGCGCTCTGCACGACCGATTGCGTAAAGCTGAGCGTGCCCGGTGAATTGCCGGGGCGCAGCGTGCCGCCCACTATCGTCGGGGCGTCGATGGTCCCTGTTCCGCGCACGGTGCCGGCCGCACCAATGATGAGCGACCGCGCCGCGAGATTGCCGTTCACGACCAACTGACCGTTGGTGACCGTAGCGCCGCCGAATGCCGTGAGATCGGCGCCGGCCGGGATGTTGTATTGGGCGCCGGCATTCTCGATCAGAAGGCGGCGCGCCATCGCCCCGGCGATGGCGGTCGTCGTTCCCGCCGCGTTGAGGTCGACGAAGGGCGGCAACGCCATCGTCACGTTGAAGACGAGGTTCGACGCCGCCGTGTGGCCGCCATTGGGCTGGTCGGACGAGATGCCGCCGAAAATATAGCCGAGCGTGACTGTGTCCGCCGCCGCGTTCGCCATCACGGCGTCGAGATCGATGATCTCGCTGCCCGCGAAGGTCGGAACGCCGTCGGCCAGGAAGAAGTGCGCGTTCGCGCCGAACAGCAGGGGCTGGCCGTTGGTCAGCGACGCAATCGTCGGGAACGCGGCAGCCATCACGTCCTGCGTGTATTTGCCGGTCTTGTCGATCACCAGCGTCGTGATGACGTTGCTGAAGGGCAGGCCGGGATCGGGCGTGAACGTATTGCTCGCCGTGTCGAACGTGCCGGCGGAGATGCCGCCGAACAGCGTGTCGTAATTGGCGCCGGTGACCTGCGAGAAGCTGGCGAAATGGGCCGCGGAATAGACGTTGAGGCCCTGCTTGAAGGTCGCGGCGGCGGCCGGGTCGGCTTGGTGCGGCACGCCGTCGGGGCCGACTTCCACGGGCACGGTCCAGCCGCCATTGGTGGTGGTGAATACGCCCGCCAATTGGACCAGGCCGGGCGTCAGGGCCCGGGTGACGGGATCCTGGCGCAGCACGTCGACCATGATGAAATCGCGGCGGCGATATTGGCTCGGATCGCCCGGATTGGGCGACGCGGTGACGGCGCCGATCGATAGCGTCGCGGCGGTGTCGGTGATCGTGAAGCTGCGGACCTGGCTGGTGTAGTTGCCGTTGGCGCCGGGACTGTAGTCGCCATCGAAATTCTGGCCGAACACCAGCATGGCGCGGCCGTCCAGTTCGGTGAGCTCGCCGCCCGTCACCTGAAGCGCCGGATCGTGGATGGTTCGGAAGATCGAGGTGAGAGCGGGTGCATTTGGATCGCCTTTCACCCAGGCAACAAGGCCGTTCAGATCCACCGACGTCAGCGTGTCATAGGTGAGGAACTTGTTCTGGGTGCGGTCGAAGGCATAGCCGCCGATCATGTACAGCTTGCCGCCGATCTGCATTTCTTCGTAGTTCGCGGCGGTCAGCGCATCGATCACGGACAGCGGCAGGCCCGAGCCTTCCAGCGACCGCGACCAACTCTGCTTGGTCACCGGGTCCACGACCCAGATGTCGCGGCTCTGGAACGCGACGGGGAAGTTGGTCAGCCCGCTGGTGGAAAAGCCGTGCAGGCCGTTGGTGCGGCCGCCGATCATGACCCACAGGCCGTTCTGCTCGCCGCCGACGAAGGACTGCAGCGTCGGCATTGGCGTCGCGCCGAAACTGCTGGTTGCCAGGTTGAGGCCGTAGGGCAGGGGGTAGTTGGTGACGGGCAGGGTGATCGTGGGGGTCTGATTTACGGCGAGCGCCGGAAACGTCCCGGCCGCCAGAAATGCAACCGCCGGTACAAACCGGCCAAATCGACCCGCGCGCATGCCGACCCCTGTAGTTGACAACGTATATTTATGCATTTCGCGAACAGGAACGCGAGATCGTCACTCAGATGATCTGGGGAGAAATCTGGATGACACCGCCGGCAAGGGACCGGAGACCCTGGCGCGGGAGTGCCGAACGTCTTCTACGTCGTTCGCCGGCGAGCCAGGAGTTTGGCCGTACCGTCTCGGGCCACCCTCGCCGCATCGATGAAGGGCTCGTACAAGACCTGACCGACGTGACGGTAGTGGTCGTCACCGAATTCGCTGATGCCCAGCGGCAGGGGCTCGCGAAAGTCGTGCCGGTGCGCCGTCCCGAACACCCAGTCCCACAGCGACAGGCTTCCGCCATAGTTGCCGTCGTGGAGTGCCCGGTCGCGCGCATGATGCACGATGTGCATCGCCGGCGTGAGAAAGACATAGTCTCCCCAACCCAGGGAAATCGGCAGTTGCCGCGAATGCGAAAAATACCCGACGGTGAGCGGGAACGTGGCCGCCGGCCACAGCCACCAGTACGAGGTGGCGAGAGCGAGATAGGCCTCGTAGCCGGTGCCGATCGGCCGCGCCACGAGGCTGACGCCGACCGCCATGCAAAACGAGGAGAAGACGAGCGGCAAGATCTTGTCGATCGGGTGGGTGCGCGCATCGGTCAGCAGATTTATCTGTTCGGAGTAGTGATGAACCTTGTGGAACTGCCAGAGGAACGCCGATCGGTGCGACAGCCGGTGCGCCCAGTAGTGCCCGAATTCCGCCGACAGCAGGGCGACCGCGAAAATGATCGTGATGCGCAAGGCCTCCGGCAGCTTGGCGACCGCGTCGCCCAGCAGTCCGATATGCAGCGCCGCGACAAGCGAGGAGATCGCGGCCAGCGAAAAGACCGCCACGATGGCGCCCGTGATGATGCCGGGCAGCTTGAACAGCGAGATCAGGGCCCACCACAGGTCGATCTTGAACGAAGGCGAGCGCCGGACATCCTCGGGCAGGAGGAACGATCCGAAACCGGAGAGATCGATCGTCCGGCCGCTTCGCGTCGCCAGAAAGACGGCGGCACAGACAGCGACATACATCAGGATGAAATACCAGCGGAAGTAATTGAACGACACGGACTCGTCGTAGAACTGACGCCACAAGACGGTGACGTCGAAATAGCCGTGGCTCAGAATGAAGTGAAAAAACCTCTGCACGACCGCCCCTGGGGTGCGCGAGGAACGCCCCGCAGCGTCAGTCTAGCCAATCCAGGTTCTCGCGTCCAAGCCGAGACCACCCGTGTTCTATTCGAACGCTGCGCATCGGTGTAAGGTCCGCGCAGGGCGGGAACTCCGAGGTCGTGCGTCTGCGCCACCACAAATTCGTTCGCCAATGGGCTGACACATGATCCGGCGCCTTCTGTTCCAGGTCCACATGTGGATGGGGCTTGTGCTTGGCGTCCTGTTTGTTGCCCTTGGGCTTTCGGGCAGCGTGCTGGTTTACAATGACGCGATCGATCGCCTGACGGCGCCCATGCCGCGCGCCAGCGCGTCCGGCACGCCGCAACCGCTCGACAATCTGATCGCGGCGGCACGTGCGGCGGCTCCTGCTGCGCAAGGCCCCGTATTCCTGGAATTGCCCAAGCGGCCCGGCGACCCCGCCGTCGTGCGCTTTTTTCCAGCGGCAGGTGCGCCCGCTTCGGCAAATCGCGACGGCCGGCGGGCTGGGCGCATCGCTGTTCAGGGCGGCGAGATTTTTGTCGATCCGGTGACGGCGAAGGTTCTGGGCTCGCGCATCTCGGTCATGTCGCCGATCGTCGCGATTGCCCACGACCTTCACGGCAATCTGTTCCTGGGCGCGTCGGGCCGCCCCTATGTGGGCTGGCTCGGCATCGCGATGCTTGTTCTTGGCCTCACAGGCCTGGTGTTGTGGTGGCCAAGATCGCGGCAGTGGAAATCCGCGTTTGTCGTGCGCCGTGCCGCCAGGGGGTTGCGCTTCTACCGCGAGCTGCATGGCGCGGCCGGCATCTGGGGCTTCGTCGTTTTCATCATCGTCAGTTTCACCGGCGTCGGCATGGTGTTCTCCGACACCATTCGCGGCGCCCTGAGCGGCGGTGCATCGCCCGCATCCAACGTCAGCGCGCTTTCTCAAATCGATCCGAACGGCAACGCGCCGATCGGGGCCGATGTGGCGGTCGCGCTCGCACGCAAGGCTCTGCCGCACGATCAGGTCGTCTCGATCATGCTGCGGCCGGCTCAGGCCATCAGCGTGACGATGCGTCCGGATGACGGCTCGCCCATCCTTGCACTGGTCTATGTCGATCCCTATCGCGCCAAAGTCACCGCGGTGCGGGACAGGGGCACGCTCTCCGATGCCGAGACGTTTCTCGCCTGGCAAAAACCTTTGCATGTCGGGGACGGTCTGGGGCCCGTCTGGCGATTCTTCGTTTTTCTGAGCGGCTTTCTGCCGCTTCTCTTTGTCGTCACCGGTGTGGTCATGTGGCTGACGAAGCGCCGCAATCGCATGGCGATGAACCAGCCGCTGCCGGAATGATCGGCGCCATGAGCATGCAGCGGACGACGTTCCCATGACCTCCGATCCTTCGTGGCGTGGCCTGCAAGGCGCTTTTGGCGGCCTTGCGATCCTGGACCGCAGGCAGCGGACGGCCTTTGCCGCAGCGGGTGCGTTGATCCTCGGCGCCACGGTGCTGGATGTGGCGGGCGTCGCCTTCACCTATGTCATCATCCGGGCGCTGGTCGATCCGGCCGGCGCCGCGAAGCTGCCGCTGGTCGCCTATCTCTACCGCCACGGCGCGCTTGGCACGCTGCGCTGGCTGCCGGTCTCCGTTTCGCTGCTCTACCTCGCGTTCATCGTGGCGAAGAACGTCTACGGCATCGCGGTGACCTGGCACCAGGAGCGCATGTTCGCGCGCATGGCGGCGGCGCTCGGCGCGTCTCTGCTGACGTCCTACCTGCACGCCTCGTGGAACGCCATGTCGCTGCGCAAGACCGCGGAGATGACCAATGTCGCCGATGTCGCCGGCGGCCCGACGCTGACATCCGTGCTGCGCGCCTATCTCACGCTTGCCAACGAGCTTTCGGTTTTCGTCGCCGTGCTGGCGCTGCTTGTCTGCATCGCGCCCGGGCCGACGTTCATCGCGGTCTGCCTGCTGGGATCGTTTTTCGGCATTGTCCAGCGCGGCGTCCGCGCCCGGATCGAGGCGTTGGGCCGGGCATGCACCGCCCTGGCCAACGAGCGCCTGCAATTCTTTCAGCAATGCCTCGAAGGTGGCCGTGAGATCCGGATTTCGAACCGCATCCCCTGGTTCGTGGCGCGGTTCGCAGAGTTGCGGGTGCGTGAGGCCCAGGCGCTGCAATCGATCATGAGCCTGCAGAGCATCCCGCGCTATCTGGCCGAGCCGGTCCTGTTCGGCGCGATGACGATCGTGATTTTATTCATGACTCTGGCTTCGGCGCGCAGCAATGTCGCGCTGCCGACGCTGGGAATCTTCGCGGTCGCGGGCTTCAGGCTGATGCCGTCGTTCAGCCGGTCGCTCGCGGCGGGCGCGACGTTGCTCGGCTTCGCCCATCCCGTCAGCGTGTTGCGCCGCGATCTCGCCCTGCCGCGCGAACGCGCCGACGCATCGGGCGCCGAGCCGGGCCGCCCTCTGGAGCGCGAGATAACCCTCAGTTCCGTCAGCTACCGCTATCCCGGCCGCGACGAACCGGCGCTGAGCGACGTATCGTTCGCGCTGGCCAAAGGCGATGCGGTCGCGATCGTCGGTGCGTCCGGCGCGGGCAAATCGACCTTGGCCGACATCCTTGTCGGCTTGCGCCGGCCCGATGCCGGGCTGGTGAGCGTCGATGGCGTGGATGTGGCCGCGAACATGGCGGGCTGGCGAGCCATGATTGGCTACGTTCCGCAGGCCGTGTCGCTGTTCGATGCCAGCCTGCGCGAGAATGTCGCCTTCGGCGTCGATGCCGGGATGATCGACGACGACCGCGTCCGCCACGTCCTTTCCCTCGTCCAGCTGGACGCGCTGCTCGCCAAGCTCGGCGGCGCGCTGGCGAGCCGGATCGGAGAACGCGGGACGTCCGTCTCCGTCGGAGAGCGCCAACGCATCGGCATCGCCCGCGCGTTGTACGACGACCGCAAGATACTCGTGATGGACGAGGCCACCGCCGCGCTCGACAACAACACCGAAGACCTGCTGGGAAGCGCGATCGAAGGCCTGCTCGGGCAATGCACCGTGTTGATCGTTGCGCACCGACTTGCGACCATCCGGCGCTGCCGCAGTATCATCGTGCTCGGGGGCGGCAAGATCGTGGACCGTGGGGGCTACGAAGAACTGCTTGAGCGCAGCCCGGAATTCGCCAGGCTGGTCCGCGCGGGCGCGTTCGGCGCGGAGGGAGACGTTTGATGTTTGTCGTCACCAAGATCGTCGAATTGATCCTGCAGCCGGCGAATTTCGCGATCCTGCTGTTCGCGGCCGGCGCGGCGCTCTCCTGGACCGAGTGGCACGGGCTCGGGCGCGCCATCGTCACGGTCACGGCTGCCATCTGCCTGACGGTCCTTCTCTTCCCGGTGGATCAGTGGTTGGCCTATCCGCTCGAGAGCAAGTTTATGCAGCCGCGACCGCCGGCGCATGTCGACGGCATCCTGATCCTGGGCGGCAATCTGCCGAACATGGTCGAGGGCGCGACGGCTGCCCGGCGCTATCCCAAGGCCACCGTCGTCTACACCGGCGGCTCCGTCTATCTGTTTGGCGACGATGGCGGACCGCAATATGCGGCGACGACGCTTTCAAGTCTTGGCGTTTCCCGCGATCGCCTCGTCATAGAGGGCAAATCGCGGACCACTTTCGAGAACCTGCAGTTCTCCAGGAATCTTCTGTCGCCGAGAAAGGGGCAGGTTTGGCTCCTCGTGACCACCGCCATCCAGATGCGGCGCGCCCTGGCTGTCGCGGACCATCTGCATTGGCCGATGGTGCCATGGCCGTCGGAGAACATCTCCGACAGGTCGGGACAATCTTATTGGCTGTTCAGTTTCGAGAAGACGTCCTACAGCCTGGGCCGCGTTCTGCACGAATACGAATCGCTCGTCGCCTACCGGCTTGAAGGCAAAACCGACAGCATGTTCCCGTGAGCGGCGCCCACCAATTGTCCGTGATCGGCTTCGCCAGCGGCAGCCCGCTGTCCCAAATCGTGTTGTCGCGTGTCGCGCGCGAGCATCGCCTGCTCGGCATCGTCATTCCCGACCACAAGAGAAGACGGCTCGATGTCTTGCGGCGTCTCGTCCGCCGCACGCAGGATCCCTTGCGCGCGATCGGCGTTCCGCTGCTCGAGGAAAGCCGATTGAACGGCATGAAGGCCGACGTCCTGGTCGTTGCCTCCTTTCCCAGGATATTGTCTTCGGCGACACTGGCTTGCCCCCGGGTTGGAGGTCTCAACGTTCACACCGCGCCGCTCCCGAGGCATCGCGGGCCCGATCCGATCTTTTGGACCTACATGGCTGACGACCGCGACGCCGGCGTCACGGTCCATTGGATGGATGCCGGCATAGACACCGGCGAGATCGCGGCCATGCGCACCATTGCGCTGGCGCGCGGCCGGCCGTCGCGCGAGCTCTACTTCGACCTCGCCGAGAGGGCCGCGGGTCTCGTATCCACGGTATTGGCTGAGATTGCCCAGGGCGCGCCGCCGCGTTCGCCGCAATCGGCGGAGGGGCAATCCTACCAATCCGCAAAGGATTTCGCGGCGGCACAAGTGCCCTTCGCCGATTGGCCCAGCGAGCGGACATGGCACGTTCTGCATGGGCTCGGCGATCAGTTCAGCGGCCTGGTCCATGACCGGGCCGGCGCCCGGCTTGCGCACGGCCAGGCCAGCGGCTATCGCCTGACGAACGATGTGCGGCCGGGCGATGTCGAAATAACGGCGGCGGGGTTCGATCTTCATTGCCGCGATGGGATCGTCTCGGTCGATCGGCGAAAGGCAGCCGCAGGGTAATCGCATGTGCGGTCTCAGTGTCATCCTGCACAAGGGCGGCGCGCCGGATTTGCGGTCGCGCCTTGCCCTCATGCACGCCGCGATCCCCCATCGCGGCCCCGACGGCGAGAGCTTTCTGCTGCTCGAGGGCGCAAGTCCCGCCGCCGCGACCAGCCTCGAGACGCTACCGGCCGACCGCGCGCGGCTCGGGATGGCGTTCCGCCGGCTCAAGATCTGCGACCTCAGCGACGCCGCGCTGCAGCCGATGGGCGACAGCATCGGCAAGACCTGGATCGTCTTCAACGGCGAGATCTACAATTTTCGCGAACTGCGCACGGAATTGCAGGCACTAGGCCACGTCTTCCGCACCCAGGGTGACACCGAAGTCATACTCCACGCCTATCTGGCCTGGGGCGAGAAATGCTTTGCCCGCTTCGAGGGCATGTGGGCGCTCGTGGTGCTCGACTTGCCGCGCAACCGGCTCGTGCTGTCGCGGGATCGCTTCGGCATCAAGCCGTTGCACTGGATGATCGCCGAAGACGGCGCGCTTCTGCTAGCGTCTGAGATCAAGCAGTTCGTACGCCCGGGGCGGACATTTGCATCGAACCGGCCCCTGATCGAGATGTTCCTGCGCGGCAGCCGCTTTCCCACGCTGGAAGAGACGTTCTTCGAAGGCGTCCGGATGATGCCGCCCGCGACCTGGGCCGCCATCGACCTCGATGCGCCGCAGGCGCCCGATTTCAAGCCCTATTGGGACCTGGCGGACTTCACGACCGCCAGCGAGCCGCCGTCCTATGCCGAAGCGGTGGAGCGCACGGAACAACTTCTGGCGCGCGCGGTCGCGTCCCATCGCCGGGCGGATGTGAAGGTCGGGGCGCTCCTGTCGGGCGGCGTCGACTCGTCGACGCTCGTCGGCCTCGCCTGCCGCGACGCGCCGCTCCCGACCTACTCGCTGGGTTATCGCGACGCCGCGCCGCGCTTCTGCGAATTGTCCTATGTCGATGCCATGGTGCAGCGCTACGGCCTCGAAAACCACGAGATCGGCTTCGACGCCCGGTGGATCGACGACAATACCGACCGGATATTGTGGACGCTGGAGGAGCCGCCCCTTGCCATGCCGGCATTCGCGCAATATCGGGTCTTTGAGCTTTGCCGCCGGCAGGGCGCGACCGTTGTGCTGGACGGGCAGGGCGCGGACGAGATCGCCGCCGGCTATCAGTATCACCAGCGCGCGCAGGTGAAGGATCTTCTGCAGCACGGCCACGCCGTCTCCGCGCTGGGCGAATTGATGGCCATCGGCCGTCGCGACCGCATCGGTCCAGCCCGTCTCTTCGCCGACTATTTCGTCAGCCCCTACCTCCGCGGGCGGACACCGATGCCGTGGATCGCGAGCGGCGGGGTTCGCGGCAACGCGGCCGAATTTGCCACGGCGCGCTCGGGCTATGGCCGCGACGTCTCGCTGGTGAACCGCCTGCTGCATTTCGACGTGCGCTGGGGCAACGCAAAGATCATTCTGGGCTACGGCGACCGCAGCGCCATGGCGCACACGGTCGAAGCGCGCGTGCCGTATTTCGACCGGGCCTTCGTGGAGTTCATGTTTTCGCTTCCCGCCGCGTACAAGATCGCCGCCGGCGACCGCAAGCATGCGCTGCGCGATGTCGCGCGCCGCCATGTTCCCGCGGCGATCACCGAGCGTCCGGATCGCATGGGATTCGGCACGCCGGACGAGGAGATGTTGCGCGGCCCGCTTCTTCCCCTGGTCGTCGAAGCGGTCAACGACGGCACTTTTCAGAACGCCGGTTGGGTGGATGGGGCCGGTGCGGCGCGTTTCGTCGCCGATTTCCAGCAGGGCGCCCATCAGGATTTTCGCGCCGTTTGGCGGCTCTTTGTCCTCGGCCGCTGGGCGCGGCGGTTCACGGTCAGCGGTTAGGGGAAGCATGTCGGCTGTGATGACATTTTTGCGGCGGCGGCTGAACGACCGGGTGTTCTTCACCGGCATGGCCACGATGTTCGTCCTGATCGATGCCGGCGGCCTCGGCAGCGAGTTTCTCCGCATGCATGTCTTGCAGGACCAGTGGCGATCCGACTGGGTGAAGGCGCACGCGACGGCCTTTACGCTTTGGGTTGTCCTGTTCTTCGCCCAAGCCGCGCTGGTCTCCGCCGGCCGGATCGACCTGCACAAGAGGCTGGGCCTCGGCGGTATCGCGCTCTATTTCGTGATGCTCGGTCTGACCCTCGGCGCCGCGATCAGCGAGGCCCAGAACAGTCCCACCCACACAGCGCTCGACTTTTTCATGCTGCACGTCGTCGTGCATGTCGATGCCATCGACTTCTTCGCGTTGGCCGGCATGGCGCTTCTGCTGCGCCGAACCGACAGCGATGCGCACAAGCGGCTGATGTATCTTGGCACCGTCGCGCTGGCGATCCGCTTTCCGCTCCTGGGGCGGATCACCCATCTGCACCAGCTGCCGCACTATGTGGACCAGGACCTGTTCGTGCTGGCGGCCTTTGCTTACGACGCGATAACGCGCGGCCGCGTCCATCGCGCGCTTTTGCTGGGTGCGCTCGTCATCCTCATTGTGCCGCCGCTGGCCGATTATTCGTTCCGCACCCTGGTGCCGCAGTTCATGGTGCATCCGGCCGGCTAGAGCATGATTTGGTGATGCCGAATCAAATCATGCTCTAGATTCTTTGATTGGCGCGCAATTTACGGGCGAAGCTGAAGTACGCTTCACCCGATTGCGCTCTAGCCGCGGCGCCGCCATCGCGGCGGCAGGTTGGCGCCGGCACGGCGGGCGCGCCATTCGTGGAATGAGCCCTTGATCTCCTGTTGCGCGGCGAAGCCGATGAAAGCCAGTCTGCGCCAGTTGCTGTCCATCAGCAGAAATTTCCGCTTGATCTGTCTTAGGCGTCCCGAGGCGTGATTGCTGGCCTCGATTGCGGGGTCGGGCAGGACATGATTTTTCAGATAGGCCCTTTGATGCGGCGTGAGGAGTTCGTTCGTGGCGCGCGTCACTTGCGGCAGCTGAAGAGAAGGAAACAGCCTGGCCGTCAGGAAAAGCGCTCCGAACAGGGCACGCTCGATCCCCCATTCTTGAGCCCGTTCGACGCAAAGCGGCAGCGCCTCGATCTGGTTGCGAACGAGCAGATAAAAATCCACGTAGCGGATCAGCGCCGAGCTGAACTCGTCTTTCGCAAGCTCATAGGCCTGTGCCAGCAGCGCGTCGGGTCCGCAGAGGCGCATGCCCGAAATGCCGTCGGCCTCGAAGGGCTCCCGGCGGCCCCACAGGGCGTCATAGTCGATGGCGGTGCGGACCTTCTGGGCGAACCAGCGATGGATCTCGACATGCACCTCGCCGATCATGATCGATGTCTCATGATGGTCCGGCGAGAAGCTGGAGCCGTGCGTTCCGCGCTTTCGCTCAAAGCCTTCGTGCGCGAAGCGGGCCAGCACGGCCTCGAACGCGCCGCCGGGCACCAGGACGTCGACATCCGCCATCGGTCTCAGTTCTGGGCGTGCATAGAGCCGGTGGCAAAAGTCGGCGCCCTTGTAGAACAGGAAAGTCCCGTCGCCGGCGAGGCGCGTGAATTGCGGCAACGCCTCCCGCACCAGTTCGTAGCGCTTGCGGTAGAGGGCCGCGAAGGGACGATAGCGCGACGTCGCAGCGGCGATCGGCGCCGGCAGGCCGTCCGCCGCCAGCAGCAGCGGCAGCAGGTTTTCGCGACGGGCATAGTCGAAGAACGGTTCGAGCGCGTCGCCATCCTGCGGCGGCCAGGGCTTGGCCGTCGCCAGACCCCAGACGATCGGCCACAACTCCTGCGGCGCCTGTGCCGTCGGCTGAATCATGTCACGTCAACCGGCGGATGGGGCTGCAAGACGGGCGCACCGGAGGCGACATCGGCCACAAGACGATGGCTCAGATTCGTAGACGGCTTGCCGGCCCATCGGAACGTGACGGCCGCCGCCGCGAAGGCGAGCGCCAGGACCGCCGCCGCCGCCGCCAGCCGTGCGCCCAGGTTGTTCTGCGCAACGTATGGGTTGGCGGCCGACAGCAGCAGCGGCAGAAAGAAATACATCGCGTAGCTTGTATCGCCGAGATAGCGCAGCCGGCTCGCGGCCATGCGCCGGCGCAGCACGCCGTACAGGAACAATGCTCCTCCGGCCGCGAAAGCCAGGGCCTTGCCCAGCCAAAGCTCGCCGAGGCCCCAATGCGGGCTCCAGGCAAGGCCAACGATCAGCAGCAGCGCCGACCAGAACGCCGCTGTAACGACCACGAACGCGCGGTCACTCTCCACCGCTCCCGCATCCTGACGCTGACGCACGAACGAGCCGAAATGCGCCACCGCGAGGCACAGCAGGGCAAGAATGGGAAAATGGCGGTGATACAAAGAGCCGATCGCTGTCAATCCACCGCACAGCGCCAGCAGGCCGAAGGCGACGCTGATCGCAAACCACCGCTTGCCGAGCAGATTCAAACCGGCCGCGCCGATACTAAGCGCGTAGAACATCAGCAGCAGCGCCAGCACCCAATGACTGTGATCGAACTGCGCGCTCGCCGTCAGCGGATGCATCGTCACGAAGCTCTTGACCAGTTGACGCCATGTGGGATGAAAACCCGGCGCCAGCGGCAGCAGGCACAGCGCCAGCAGCCCCGCGACCAGGAACGTCGGATAGAGCCGCAGGCCACGCTTCAGGACAAAGTTGCGCAACGGGTGCGCGCCGCCGAAGCTGTGCGGAATAAGGTAGCCGCTGAGCGCGAACAGGGCGACGAAACCGGCATCGGCCATGTTGAAGTCGTAGGCGAGGATGCGGCGCAGCGACGCCTCGGGCTCACCGGCGAGGGGCGGAACGATGAACTCGATACACAACGAGACCGCGACGATGGCGGCGGCGAACCCGCGAAGGCCGTCGAGATGGGCCTGCCGCGGCGCCGGCACTAGGGCGCGATCGGCTGGTTGGTGCTGGCGGAGACGCCGTCCCCGGCGGCGGTAACGGCCGGCTCCGGGGCGCGGCCCAGCGCTGCCGCCAGGCCTTGGCCGAACAGCACAAACGGATAGACGACCTGGCCATAGAACGTCTCGTTCATGTGACCGTCCTCCAGGCCGTATGTCGTAGGCGCCGACGAGGTTCGGTCCGCCGTGCCGAAGAGATCGTCCCAGAAGGAGAACAGCATCGAGAAGTTCTTGTTCTGCAAACGGGCGTCGGTCGAGTGATGCTTACGATGGAATATCGGGCTGACGAAGATCCGCCCCAGCCAGCCATACGACCAGTCCCATTCCGAGTGCTGGACCAGGAGCAGCCACGCCATGATGAAGTCGAGCGTCAGCCACGTCGTGACCGTGGTTCCCAGAAGCTGGAACGGAATGAACAACCAAAGCCGCAGGAAGGTCTCGTCCAGAATGTGGAAGCGATAAGTCGTGGCCACCGTCAGCGTCTTCTGGGAATGGTGCACCCGGTGGAAGGCCCAGATGTACCGGCTCCAATGGCGCCAGCGGTGGTTCCAGTAGCCGACGAAGTCGGAGGTCAGAACCATCGCGACCATCTGCATCGGCGGCGACATGTGATACAGCAGGTTCATCTGCAGGAACGGCGCATAATGCGTCTCTAGCGCCATCAGCGCGTTGTAGAGCCAAGCGAAGAAGAAGATGTGATAGAAGCCGCCATAGTAGAAGACGTAGTACAAAAGATCGACGCGGAAATCCTTCGAACCGTAGCGCACGCGCCAGTTCTTGCGGAACGCGACCTCCAGGAAAAACGTCACGCTGAGGCCGAGAATCAGTTTGAGGTAGTTGCCGATCGAGGCGACGTTGAACAGGTTCGCGCCGGCGCGGGCGATGAACCAGTGCCAAAGATCGCCGTGATGCAGCGCGGCAAGAAACGCGGAGAGGCCATGTTCGTGCATCAACGGGTCCCGTCCGTCACGGCGTTGCGCCCGCGCCGCGGCGCAGCAGGAAGGGCAGAATGGTCTGCCGGACATGCGGCCGGCGGAACGACCAGATCAGGCCGTCGAGATAGAAGTGCTCCAGCGCGAGCAGCAGGTAGAAGGTGAAGAACACGTCCGTGTAGCCGTGCTGCATCGAAAAATCCTGCAGCTTGGCGAAGCCGTACCCCACCAGCACCAGCGCCGGCAGGAGCACGACGAGCTTGGTGCTGAGGAACCGCAACGGCGCCGGAATGCCGGCCGACGGCCCGGCGAATTTGCGGCGATGCAGCAGCCAGACGAGCGCCAGATACTGCACGTAATGCGGCAGCAGCATGATCAGGGTGGCGTATTGGGAATCGCGCAGCAGAAGGTAGGGATAGAAGAAGACGAGGCTCGAGACGATGAACAGGCCCTCCGGGATGCCGAGCGGCTCCTGGCGGCGGGCCAGCGCGACGAAGAACTTGAGCACGAAGAACGCGGCAACCGCGCCCGTCGCGTATTTGAGATAGCGCGCGAAGTCCGTCGCGATCATCGCGAACAGCGGGCCGACCTGCTGGTGCGTTCGGATGTTCCAGATGCACAGGAAAAGGCTGACCGCGAGGATCGCGTTGTTGGCCGTGCTCTTTTGTTGCGGGTCGGAGACGCCGGCGCGGCTGCGATAGATCGCCAGGATGCCGCAATTCTGCCGTGACACGTGCCAGGTGTTCCAGAAGAACAGCACCAGCTGAAGGACGTAGGGAACGTGCAATCCGACGAGGAGGAAATAGAGCGCCGCCAGGATCACCGGACCGCCGTAGAACGCCAGCCAGCGGGAGCGGTAATAGGCCTGGTTCTCGCTCCAGAAATAGAACGCGCCCGTCGAGATGTAGTGGACGAAGGCGAGCGCCGTGGCGGCGACGATGGCCAGGATCGGAATCCGCAAAAAGACGCCGGCCATGATCGGCACCGTGACCAGCGGCGCGCAGATCAGGAAGAAGAAATCGAACGCCGGCGACTGAATCCAGCCGGCTCGCGACAGGCTGTCGCGAATACCGATCCCGATTGGTCCAGTAACGCTCGCCTCCGACATGGCGCTATCCTACCACGCAGCAAAATGGAGATAAACCGCGCCGCCGGTTGATTTTCCTACCGCGTGACATGCGCACCGCCGCTTGTGTCCGCCGGGATGAATCGACCGATCTTTCCGCTTCGCTGGCCGGTAAACCAGATCGTGCCGTCCGCCGCCGTCGCCAGGCCGTAGGGTTGTCCGAACGCCGCCGGCAGCGCGAATTCGGTGATGCTTCCCGCTGCGGTGATGCGCGCCAGTTTCCGGCCGTAACCTTCGATCAGGTACACGGCGCCGTCATGTCCCGCCGTGACGCAGCGGGGAAGCGAGCCCGGCGTCGGGACGGCGAATTCCTTGACGACGCCGTTCGTCGTCACGCGGCCAATATTGTTTCCGAGTTCCTCGGCAAACCACAGCGCGCCGTCGGGTCCGGACACGATGCAGCCGAAGGATGCGTTCGGCGTCGGGACCTTGAACTCGGTGACCGTTCCAGCGGGCGTGATGCGGCCGATCTGGTTCACCGCCGGCGCCTCTTCGGTGAACCACAGATTGCCGTCGCGTCCCGCCGCGATCATGCGCGGATGGCTGGCCGCGGTTCGAATGGGAAATTCCGTGATCTTGCCGTTGCGGTCTATGCGCCCGATGCGGTTGCTGCGTCCTTCGGTGAACCACACGGCGCCATCGGCGCCGGCGCTGATGCCGATCGGCTGGCTGGCGGGCGTCGGAATGGCGAATTCCCTGATCGTGCCGGAGGGCGTGATCCGGCCGATCTTGTTCGCCCCGACTTCGAGGAACCACAAATTGCCGTCTGGTCCGGAATCGATGCTGTAGGGCACGCTGGCCGGCGTCGGAACGGCAAATTCGGAGATCTCGCCCGCCGGCGTGATCCGCCCGATCTTGTTGGCGGTCTGCTCGGTGAACCACATCGCGCCGTCCGGCCCCGCCACGATGAAGGAGGGCCAGCTGGACCGGTCGGGAAGCGAAAATTCCACGAAACGTGTATTGGAGAGCGGCGCCGGGCCGAGCAGGAACCCGGCGGCCAGCGTGGCGCAAAGCACGCCGATCGGAACCGCATAGTCTCTCATCGTCGCGATCCGCGAGAAAGTGCGCGCGCCGCCTTGGCTGCGAAGCCGGCGGGGCCGGCGGCCAGCGCTCCGCGCAAGCGGTAGGCGAGCTGCAAGCGGCGCCGCAGCCGCGCCGGATCGCTGGCGCCAAGCCAGGCCAGAAGCACGGTCCGGTAGGAGGACGGCGGCCGCGGCGGAACGCGGCTTATCGTGCCAAGGACCTGGGCTGCATCGACGGGATCGTCCGGCAGCGGGTTGGCGTCGCCCCAGGTCACCAGCAGGTCGCGGCAGCGCGCGACGACGCGGTGCACGCCGATCCGATCGTCCCGAAGGAAAACGGCGACGTCCCCGATCCGCGGCTCGACGCCGCATTCGACCGCGACCTCCTGGCCGGGCGCGATGGCGGGCATCATGCTGGTGCCGCTGAACGTCGTGACCAGCGTCCGGCGCTCGCGCTTCCACAGCTGCGAAACCGCCTCAAGCTCGCCGGCGGACAATCCCGCGACCGTATCGCCGCTCATTGCTGCGGGACAAAACTGTGCGCCGTCCTGATCTCGTCTTCGGTGAAGCCGGCTTCGCGGCGGATGTCGTCGGCGATGGGGTAATAGATTCCCGTGCCGCCGGCGATGAGCTTGAAGGCCTGGTCGGCATGGGCGATCGCCCGCGCCAGGGCCATGATCGCCCGCGGTCCGTCGCTCTCGATCATCTTCTTGATCCAGACATTGGCGAAGCGGACGTGCTGCACCTCGTCGGCAAGCTGCGCGTCGAACAGGGTGACGAATTCCTGGTCGTCCTTGCGGCGCTGGGTTTCGATGCCGTCCTGGATCGCGTCGATGCCCGACGCCTCGAAGCTGCGATTGGCGACCGCCAGCCGGCCGATCAGCGAGTTGATCTGGGTGATGATGCGGTACTGGAAGTTCATCACCGGATACTTGCCGACCGCGCCGCCGCGTTTCTCCAGCAGGCGCCGGAAGGCGATGGCATGGCGGGCTTCGTCGGCGCATTGCCGCGCGATCGCCAGGCGCAGGTTCCAGTCGGCCTCGGGAAAGTCCACCAGATTGCGCGCCGCGATCTCCAGGCTGTTGAGCTCCTCGTTCAATTGGCGGTGGAGAAATTCGACGCTGTGTTCGGGATGATCGGCGGGAAAGTTGGCCATGTCCGCGTGGACGTCCTTGACGACGAAACGGCCGTCGCGCTCGGGACTTTCGGCGAACAGCTCCGCCGTCACGCAGGCACCGGATTGGGAACGAGGGTGCGGAAGCCCGCCTGGCGCAGGATTTCGTGGATTTCCTCGTCGGTGAACTCCGCCAGCTTGCGGTCTTCGACGTTCACGGCGGGAATGCGCGCTTCGGGAGAGGCGAGTTGCACGCCGATGACGTTGAGCTCGCCGCCGTCCTTGATCTGGAATTTCGAATTGGCTTCCATCAGGAAGCGCACCGCATGGGCGACCTTCATCAGCTGGCGGCGGTCCTCGGCAACCAGGCGCTTGATCCAGCGGTTCGCGAAACGAACATGCTGCACTTCATCGGCGAGGATGCCTTCCAGGACGTCCGCGGTCTCGTCGTCGCCCGAGGCGCGGACGTTGCGGGCCAGAATGCCGACCACGTCCATGGCGCCGGCTTCCAGCGTGCGGTTCTGGGTGGTCAGGCGGCCGATGAGGCTGTCGAGCGCGCAGGTGACGTTCCATTCCAGCGTGCCGATGGGGAACTCGCCCTTGTAGCCGCCGACTTCGAGCAGGCGGCGGTGCAGAACGCGGACATGACGCGATTCGTCCCAGCACTGGCGCGCCAGCTCGAGCCGCAGCTCCCACGGCGCGTCGGGAAATTCGTAGAGGCATGCCGCGGCGATCTCCAGACTGGTGATCTCGTTGGTCATGTGGCGGTGCAGGTTCTCGCGGCGCGCGGTGTCGGACGCATCGTCGTATTCGTGCATCTCGGCGTCGCGATAGACGACCGTGAAACAGGCATCGCGCGCCGGTTCGGCGCGCAGCGTCACGTTGCCGACCTGGAAATATCCGATCTCGTCGCTCATCCGGCCTCCGCCAGCATGCTGCGCACGGCCTTTTCGCGCGCCGCCAGGAGCGGGCCGCTGCCGGACGCGAGCTTCAATTCCGCCTTCAGATCCGACGCTTCGGCGCGCTGCCGTTCCAGTTCGCGCACGATGCGCTCGGCGATGACGATGGTCGGCTCGTCGAGGATCTTGTCGGTGCCGGCGATATAGTCGCGATAGCGCGCGATCAGGCCGGGCAGGATGCCGTCATAGAGCGCCGAGATGCGATCGCCCGTCGCGCGCGCGGCGCTGGCGTCCTTCAGCACCGCGTCATAGCCGGCGCTCGGCGGCGCCGTGTAGTGCTCGTGCCGGCGCAGCTCGAATGTGCGCTTGCCCAGCGCGTCGGCCATCTGCGCGTAGTCCCAGATATGCCGCCCGAACATGACTTTGGCTTCCATTTCCGGGGTCGATGGCGTCCAGCGCGCCACCGTCTCCATCAGCCAGACGCTGACATGGCGAAAGGTCCCCACGGCATCGGCGCGCGCGCTCACGCTCTTCAGCATTGTCATCCGATAGCCCGTTCCAGATAGGCCGCGGTTTCGTCCGGGCCCCCCAGGCGCAGTTCATATACGTTCGCGGCGGAGAGCAAGCGGCTCAGTTCAAATATACGCCGTCCATGCGGCGCGTTAAGGAAAGAACTCATGAGCGGCTGCAGTTCCGCGATCTCGCCGCGGCCCGGGCTGATCCGCGACAGCAGCGGTTTGTCGGCGAAGCCGCGTAGAAATACGACGTTACGCAACGGGACGGGTCTGGGCTCTTCGACCGCGAACAGGGTGTTGACGTCGAACCGCACAAAACCGTCCCGCGCGATCTTGCCCGCGTTCTCCGCCGACAAGCCGCGCTCGACGGCGTCCGAGCGCGGGCCCGGCTTGATGCCGACCGGACGGCGGAACGGGAAAAGCGCGCCGCTCGCCGGGACGTAAGCGGCCACTTCGTCGCTCAGGAAATTGTGGCCGCGCGCGGCGAGGGCGAGCGCGGTCGTCGATTTTCCCGCCCCCGAAGGACCCACCAGCATGGTGCCCTGTCCCGACATGCCCAGGGCCGAGGCATGAAAGAAAATCGTATCGGCCCGGATGCGCAGCAGCCGCCAGAACAACAGCCACATGATGTTGGAGCGCCAGCGCGGCTCGAGCGAAAACAGGCAGTCGCGCTCGTGGAAGGCAAAGGCCGGCATCGCCGTGCCGCGAAAGGCAAAGCAGGTCCAGGTCGGATCGGGCTGTTCGAAGATCTCGAAATGGCCGCTGTCCTCGGACACGGAAAACTGGAATTCGACGCCGTCCAGCGGCAGGCCGTCGTCGCCGGCCATGTGAAACCAGCCGAAATCGCTGCCGGTCCGTGAGCGGACGGTCAGATCCATGTCGGCCGGACCGTCGGGGGGACCCGGTACCGGCTCGGGCGCGCCGAACATCGTGAAGAATTCGCCGAACAAGCCGGGTTCGTCGCAGGCGAGCGAAATTCTCCGGCCGGCCATGACCACGGAAGATGACAGAATGGGGTGTCGGGCTTGCGCCTTGATTTCGGCAAGCAGGGCGGACAACGTGCCGATTGTCATCGCGCTCTCAGCAATACGCCCCTTTGAAGCCAATCAAAGGGGCGCCGCATACTTGGAAGACGTGGAACGCAGGCGTCAGCAGGAAGCGATGTTCCACCAAACGCCCATGGACTGCGTGATCTGGAAGGAGTTCAGAATTTCCTTCTCGCTCATCGCCTGAATACGCGGCGTTTCGTAGTGCGGCAGATCCGATTTCTCTTCGGTCCGGCCGGCAATCGGCTGCATGTTCATGACGAAGCTCCCCTCAAGTACGTGGCAATCGAAGACACAATATATCAGGCGGACTCAACCAAGCCAAGGGCAATCAACTCCTTCAGCGCCGCCTGCATTTCTTCGGCCGCGCGCGAGGGGTCGACGGCGGCGAAGTCGGATGGCATTTCCGCAATGATCGCAGCGAGATCCTTGCTGCCGTCGCAATGTTTCCAGAGATAGGCCATCGTCGCATTCAGGACGAAAAACTGCGATTTCTCGGGGTCGTAGAGCATCAGGTCGCGCTGAAGCGGGCTTTCCTCGATCTTGGCGTTGCGCCGGTAGCGGTCTGGCATGGCTGTAGCCTCTAGGTCTTCTCTTGAAATATTGTTGCGGACGCTAGGAGCAGGGTTACTGGACTGTCAACTCGCCGGGGGACGGCGCGCGCGCCCGACATCGCCGTCCTGATTCAGGGCCGCCCGCATTTGCATCAACAAGGTGGGAATCGGGAACGGCCCGGTGAATTCCTCGAGGCCCTCGCGAGTCGCGACCTCCATCGCTTCCAGCGATGAGACGACGACATAGCCGTCCTCGCGCAGCCGGGCGACGTTGCGCAGCACGGCCGGATGTTCGTTCATGGCGGCATTGGAAATCGGCAGGAACACGACCGGCGCATCCGTCGCCAGGATGATCGCCGAGATCAGTTCGTCGGCGATGCCGTTCGCGACCTTGCCCAGAATATTGACGCTCGCCGGATAGACCAGAACCAGATCGACATCCCGGCCGAGCTCGATGTGCGGCACGAAGACATCGTCGCTGCGCTCGTCCATCTCGACGAAGACCTTGTGACGGCTGGCGACCTCGACCGCGTAAGGCGAGACCAGCTTGGCGGCCGAGCGCGAAAGCACGACCTGCACGTCGTCGGCGAAATGCTTGAGCAGCTGAAGGACAATGCGCGGCAGCGAGTAGGCGTGATAGGCCCCCGTGGCGCAAAGCAGCAGGCGCTTGGCTCTCTTCGGCTTCTGTGCCTCGGCCATGATCGCCCTTGTCTCGGCTCGTGCTCCGTTCGGATCATGCGGAACGCCGTTCGTGATGTCGAGTGCGTGACGCCGCGCCGGCGCTCAATCCACGCGGTCCTCCGCCGCCCAGCCGGCGCTGCGGGCCGCACCCGTCCAGCGCAATGCGGCCTTGCGGATCGGCCAGGTAAGCCACGCGCCCATTTTCCGGTAACAGGCCCACGCGTCCTGGAAGAATTGCCACAGCGGGCGCTGGTCATAGGCATGATCGGGCGTGCCGTAGGCCGACGGCTCCTTGCCGCCGCCGTACCAGGTGCCGAACACATGATCCCAGAGCGGGCAGTTTCCGAAGTTCACATCGCGGTGCTCGTCGTCGATCGAATGGTGGTACTGATGCACCTTGGGACTGCCGAAAATCCAGCGGCCCATCCAGCCCCAGTCGCTGTCGATCTCGGAGTGCTGGCAATAGTTAATGAAATTGCCGGCGACGACCGAGACCAGCAGCACGCCGTCGGGGACGTGAAACAATGTCAGCGGCGAGAGCGGCAGCAGCACCCGCGTGATCGATTCGACCGGATGCAGGCGCAGCGCCGTGATGAAGTTCAATTCCGATGCGGCATGGTGGAAACGGTGCACCTTCCAGAAGACCGCGCCGTGGTACAGCCGGTGAACCCAGTAGCCGAAAAATCCGCTCAGGATCCAGAACACGACGAAGGAGAACGCGATCTCGATCGGTCCGTCCGACGGCAGCGGGATGCGGGCCCAGTTGGCGTGCTGTTCGGCGGCCTGCGCGAGGCGCTCTCCGCCAAACGAGATGCCGAGCGTGAATGCCATCTCGACGAAAGCCGCGAGGCCCAGCGTTTGCAGCGCCCAGAAGACGAGGTCGATCTTGGCCGAGGTGCTGCGGCGGACGAACAGCCGGTACAGCGCCGTCTTGTTCCAATCGCGGATCAGGACCTCGCCGAACATCACGGCCAGCGCGCCCAGCATGATGAGCATGGGCTGTCCCAACACATGATGATCGATGAAATACGACCAGAGCTTCTGGTAGATCTGGTGCGGCAGGTTCTCGTCGAAGTGAAGATGCAGCATGACGCTCATCCGGCCCGCATGCGCAGCGCGTCAAAGCAATGGTTTCGCCCCATCGACGCAATGCCCTTGAACGATCCAGAGCAGCCCGCACGCGAGGCGGCATTAGCGCCCCTTTGGCGTTTGTTTGCAACGTCGCCTTCAAATTTGTGCAAAAGACCGGCCTGTCGAATTTCGCTGAGCCTTGGAGCGGGCGAAGGGAATCGAACCCTCGTATGAAGCTTGGGAAGCACGTTGTTTCGTAGTCCAATCAATAGCTTCGCTGCAAAACTGTCGATTCCCGCATGTAATCACAGCAATGGGTTAGCCGAACGGTCTCGATCGCATCCGGATGTGCATCGAGTATGAATTTTCCCGACAGATGACGAAACAGATGGGGGTGCATCTTCAGACCGGTGTGGCGATGGATCAGTTGGCTGATTTGCCGACCAAAGCCCACGATGCTGCACTGCTGGCCCGCCGCATTGGGGGAAAGCCATGGCGAGGGGACCGAACTCAGACGAGGGCGGTAAGATTTGAGATATGGCATCAGAAGTTCGGTGCTTCGCTTGGGCAGCTGAACTTCAATAGCAGTGCCGTTCTTTACCTCCTCGCTCGGTACGACGAGATGAAAGACCGGCAGCGCGCCGCGGCCTGAACGGATGAAGTGTCGCTCGACCTCCAGCGTTGTCAGGTTCTTAATTCGCATCGGTGCAACCGTCAGCAGCTCGATCGCCAAGGCGTAGACGACTCCCACAAGATGTTCCTGACCGCCGACGTCATCACGCTGGGACTGTCGCAGTAAGTTGGCGGGAAGGTCGGGCAGGGCATCGACATTGCGCGGCTCGTCGAACTGACGCACGGTGCTCTGCACCGCACGCTACCATCTCGAAGCCTATTCGCAGTTGCCGAATCGCGATCTCATCGCGGTATGGCATCGCCTCCAAGAAAAGTCCGATTGTCGCGTCGGCCCGACGAGTGTCGCGGAGGATGCCGTATTTCGTGCTGCCGCTGGCGCCTTCCTGGCCCAAGAAGTTCGGCATCTCTTTGGGTGACTATGCTGCCGTAATACTCGATAACCATCTTGCCTTCGCCGTGTTCGCGGACGAGGGGCCGAGAACCAAGCTGGGCGAAGGCTTCTTGGCCCTGCTGCGGCAATTGGCGGCTGATGAGAATGTCCTACCGCACGACATCGCCATCCTCCTATGTAGGGCTACGGAACGGGAAGTGCGGCAGCGGGCGCTGGTCGCAATGCGATCCCGGTCAGCGCTACACACGGCGACTATTTTCGTGCAACATGTCTTACATGCCGGCCAATTCGGACGAGCAACTTGACAAGTGACGTCTGAAATTGCCCGAATTGCATCTTCGGCAGTTGCCGGCTTGGAGAGTGTTTATGCGTAGAATTACGAAGGCGGCGGCGGAAGATGTCATAGAGAAGCTTTCGCTGGGCGCCGCGAACCGCGAACTGGCGGGCTATTGGCTGTCGCTTTGGCAGGGCAATGATCCTCCCCAATACGAGCGGTTCGATTCCGCCAGGTTGAGCGCGCTGGTTCCAAATATGATGCTGTTCGAGGTGTTGCCCGAAAACCATGTCACGGTCCGAAAAGCCGGGATCGATTTGTGCCGGATTCTTCGCGAAGACCTGGATGGCACCGATTGGGTGAGGCCGGCGCCGGTACGCTGTCACGGGGTGCGCATGCGCAACTTTTCGGCCGTTGCAAGGGGAGCAGCCATGATTGGACGCCGCCGCATAGCCATGGCTGTGGGCAGCACCCGATACAACGAGGAATTGGTGCTTCCTTTTGCGCCCCGTTCCGACGGAACCTGTCCCGTGATCGGTCATGCCGATTGGAAGATGGATTATCACCTGAGGTTTACAGCCATCACCGATATTGAAAATCTCGCGCACGACTCGATTCTACAGTTCCGCAAAAGGGCATCGGGCGATCTGTAGAGACCGCCCATGAATTGTTCGCAGATCGCGTGCCGTTGCCCCGGACAGATACACCGCCCTCCTTGCCGCCTCATCAAGCTCCTGCGCAATTCACGCTGCGGTTGCATGCATCGCAAACGCCACTGGCGATGCAATGCACGCCTGCTGACCCATCGATCGGGCAATTGAACGCATCGGAGTGGCGCGGCGCTGGTGGTTCCGCTCACACGGTCCTGCAGAACGCGGGTTGGGATCGGAGCTCTGGCGATCGGCAAACTCATTCGTTTCTGCCACCAAGAAACAATGGCTTAGCGAGCACTCATATTGTCATGCACTTGTCATGCACCGGGAGACTGGTGTTTTCATGCCTTCATCGGTTGACGAACGCGCAGCGTGTTCGTGGTGAAGTTTGGTATGGCCGTTGTTGCGATATTCGTTAACGCATGACGTCGAACGGAAACAGCGCACACGGATTGCGCCGTGCGG
>DATCAT010000057.1:0-39978 GCA_036512455.1 Rhizomicrobium sp. | reverse complement strand
GATCAGATCACCACGATCGTGAAGAACGCCTCGTTCAACGGCACCAACCTGGTCGACGGTTCGACGACGCAGATCACGGCCCTGGCGTCCTCGGACGGCACGCGCCGCATCACGACCTCTGCCCAGAAGCTGGCGCTTTCGGGCACCATCGTGACGCTGACGCAGACGGCCACGATCTCGACCTCCACGAAAGCCTCGACCTTGGTCGCGACACTGCAGAAGTCGCTGACGGGTGTGAACTCCGCTCTCGCCAAGCTGTCGTCCGGCGCGAAGAAGTTCTCCATCCAGGCGACCTTCAGCCAGAAGCTGGCCGACACGCTGACTGCCGGCATCGGCAATCTCGTCGACGCCGACCTCGCCAAGTCCAGCGCGTTGCTGCAGTCCTTGCAGGTCAAGCAGCAGCTCGGCGTGCAGGCTCTGTCGATCGCCAACCAGGCGCCGCAGACCATCCTGTCGCTGTTCCGCTAAGCCTGAGAGCGGCGGGGCGAAAGCTCCGCCGCTTCTCTTCGGACACCGGGAGAATCGAAGAATCGATCTCCCACCCCTGGGCGTAGGGGACTTTTCTGGTGGGTGTAAAAAGCAGACGGACGGCGCTCGCAAGATCGCCGTCCGTTTTGCGTTGTACGAATTGGAATTAGACGCGCACGCCGATCAAACTGAAGCGGACGCGGCGGGGACCCGCTGCATAAGGCGAAGGCTTGCGCGTGTCGTCCAGCTCCGAGGCCGACAGGATCAGCTGGCAGAACAGCTCGCCGCCGCTGACGCGGTGGGTCAAAAGGCCGAGCAGGCAGGCCGTGGCGCGGTCCACTTCGATGCGCAGCCGCGTGCGGTCGTCGCCGATCTCCGCCCAGCCTTCCGTCATGCCCAACCCTTGCGTCGACGACACCAGGAACGAGACCGGCGCGCCATGCTCGACGGTCTGGCCCGCCAGGTCGAAACGCTCGGGCGCGTGGCCGCCGTTCTGGGTGACCAGTGAGAGACGTGAGGCGTCGAAAGCGTCGCCGAGCAGCGTGATATGGCCCAGCCGCAGGCAGCCCTTGCCCCAATCGCTCCAATGGAACGTCAGGTCGAAATCGATGCGCGGCTCGCCTGCGGCGAAGCGCAGCGTCTTGTCGATCGCTCCCTTGGCGGTGTCGATGCGGCCGTGAACGAAGACGTCGCCATTATCGGCGCGCCAGCTTTGCGCCTCGCACCATTCCAGATCGGTGATCTTGTGTTCGCCCGGCGCTTCAAAGACGCAGTCGCCGGTGTACCAGTCGGCCTGCAGGGCGATGTCGTCGAAATGGCCGTGCGCCAGTCCGCCGACGGCCGGCGCGGCATGGCTCGCGAAGTGAATCGAATCCAGCGCAAGGCCGCGGCGGCGGTCCAGTCGCGCCGTGACCTGCGGCGTGGCGATCTCGATGAGACGCGCCTCGAGCCTGTCGCCTTGCGCCGGCGGCGCCGGCGCGGTCGCGGTCGCGCTCCAAAGCGTCTCGGCGGCGCGCAGCCGCGCGCAGAAGTCGCTCCAGCGCTTCTCGGTGATGTGGGTGCGGAAATCGCTGGCCCACAGATAGCAGAGCTCTTTCCAGGCCGCCGCGTCGGCGTCTCTCGCGACCAGGCCGCGGTAGATGCGTTCGCACGCCGCGTTGACGCCCAGATCGTCGCGTCCCGTCACGGCCCAGCGCGCCAGATTGTATTTGCGCTGCTTCTTGACCGGGATGGGGCTCGCCGCCGTCTCGAGCCGCAGCGTCTGGCCGGCCCGCGCGACGTCGCAAAGGGCCAGGACGGTGGACGGCGCGATCAATTCGAATTCCTCGCCCAGGCGCGCGAAAGCCTCTTCCATGCGCGACCATTCGCTTGCGCCGGTGAGCTTCTCCTCGGTCTTGAAGCGGCCGGGGCGAAAATCGAAGATCTCCGCATCGCTGGCATAGACGCACAGCGCGCGCCGGCCGGGCGCTTGCGCGCCGCGCACGTAATCCAGATAGGCGTCGATCTCGATGTCGCGGTGCACGAAACGCTGCATCTTCTGAAAGGCGACGGTGTTGGTCCAGAGCAGACCGATGCTGCGTCCGTCCGCGCCCAGCGCGCGCTGCGGCAGGTAGCGCGTTTCCGGCGCCCAATCGGGATGCGCCGTGCCGGGATTGTCCCAATCCATCGCCAGGGCGCGATAGCCGGCATCGAGATACAGGCCGACCAGGCCGCTGGAATAGGCCTGCTCGTTGACCAATGCGACGGCCGGTTTGACGCCCAGCAGCCGCTGATAGATCTCGTTGCCGAGCGCCAGATTGGCCTGCGTGACGCGCGCGGGCACCAGCGGGCCGATCATCTGCGAATAGCCCGAGCCGATCAGTTCGACACGGCCGGCGTCCAGAAGCGTGCGCGCCTTGGCGATCCAGGCCGGATCGCGCGCCGCGATCTCTTCCAGCGTGAAGCCGGAGGCTTCGATGCCGATGGGACCGTATTTTTCCGCGAGGCGCAGCAGCGGCCAATAGCAGCGCGCGATAACCTCGCCGCGCCGCTCTTCCTCGATGGAGGAGAACGCCAGGTTGAGATGAAACAGCGCGAAGAGCTGCAGCGTGCCGCCGGCAACCGCGGTATCGCGCTGGGTCAGCGGCGCGTTCATGCGGTCGTGATCTTCAGGCGGGCCAGCGCGTCGTTCGCCGCGGCGAGCGCCGAGTCGCGCGAGGCGCCGACGGTGAGGACCATGGCGGCGGAGGGCCGCTTGTCGCCGGCCGCCGGAATGATGTCGCCCGGCCTGGCGGTGACGACGAGTTCGGCGACGCCGGCGATGGCGCGGGCTTCTTCGAGGCCCTCGACCGAGACGACGCGGCCCGCCTTGGGAAAGGCGTAGCGCTGGATGACGGGCGTGGATTGCGTGGGCGCGAGTTCTTCCGGCGAAACGCTCTCGCCCAGCGCGACCTTGATCGCCGCGGCGATGAAATCGACGCCGGTGTTCAAGGGGATCTCGCGCGTGCAGAAAAACCCGCCGGAAAGGCGCGCCGCCAGCTCGATGACGTAAGGCTCGCCCTCGTGGACGACGATGTCGCCCTTGACCGTGCCGTTGCTGACGCCGAGCGCGGCGGCGGCGCGCGCCACGACGTCTTTCACCTTGGCCTGGACCTCGGGCGACAGATGGCTCGGCAGGTCGCCGCCGTTCTCGATGAAGAAGGGCGCATAGCGCTCCAGATATTCGTAATTGCGGTCGGAGAAGCCCGGCGTGAAGCAGCGTCCGTCAACCACGACCGACTCGGTGGAGACCTGCGGACCGCTCAGATACTGTTCGACCATCACCCGTTCGCTGGGCGAATGCGAGCGCGCGAACCAGAAGGCTTTTTCCAGATCGGCGACCTGGGCGACGCGCTGCACGCCGCGCGAACCCCTGGAGTCGACCGGCTTGATGACGAGATCGCGGCCGCGCTCGATGGCGACGCGCTGCAAGGCCTGCGGCGTCTCGATTTCGCGGAACCACGGCACCGGCACGCCGCAATCCGCAAAACGGCGCTTCATGGCGAGCTTGTCGCAGGCCAGTTCCGCCGCGGCGAGCGAGATGCCGGGCAGGCCAAGGCGCTGCGCCACGGTCGCGGTGGTGATCGGCGCGTCGGCCGCGACGCAGATCACGCCGTCTATCTTGCGGATCTTGCGGCTGTAGCGCTCGGCGGCGGCGGCGGTTTCGGTGGCGCCATAGACATCGGCGATCAGGCAGGAATCGGCGTATTGGAAACCCGGCGCCGCCGTGTCGCGGTCGGAGACCACGACATAGAGCCCCATTTCCTTGGCGCGGCGCGCGGCGTCGGCCGCTTCGATCCCGCCCGAGACGATCAGCAAAGTCTTGCTCATCAGAAATACAATCCGCCGTTGACGTTGAGGGTCTGCGCCGTGATGTAGGACGACGCGTCGCCGCTGAGGAACACGACCGCGTCGGCGACTTCCTCCGCGCGGCCCAGCCTTTTGAGGATGATGCCTTCCGCCGCCTTCTGGACGCTGGCCGCCTGCAATCCGGCATTGCCCATGTCGGAGGCGATCAGTCCCGCCGCGACGACGTTGGAGCGTACGTTGGACGCCGCGCCGAAGCGCGCGATGACTTGCGCCAGCGAGATCAGGCCTGCCTTCGAGGCGGCATAGTGCGCCGTGCGCGGGCCGCCATATTGGCCGCTGACCGAGCCGATATGGACGATCGAGCCGCCGCCGGCCTCCGCCAGCAGCGGCAGGAAAATCTGGGCGCAGACGAACGGACCCTTCAGATTGGTGTTCAGGATCGTGTCCCAATCGGCATCGCTGACGTGATCGAAGTCGGTCGGCTTGTTGATGCCGGCGTTGTTGACGAGGATGGAGATCTTGCCGAACGCTCTTGCGTCGCGCGCGGCGGCTTCGACGCTGGCGCGGTCGGTGACGTCCATGGGCAAGGCGAGGGCGCGGCGGCCAAGCCCGCGGATTTGCGCGGCGACCGCTTCGGCTTCGTCGCGTTTTTCGCGATAGGTGAAGACGACATCGGCGCCGGCTTCCGCCAGCCCAAGCGCGATGGCGCGGCCGATGCCGCGGCTGGCGCCGGTGACCACGGCGTTTTTTCCGGCGAGCGAAAAGCGGCTCATCGTCAGGACTTCTTGCGCAGGTGTTTCTTGCGCGCCAGGGCGGCGCGCGCGGCGGCCGCGATGTGCGGCGCCGTCAGGCCGAACTGCTCGGCGAGTTCTTCCGGCTCGCCGGAGGCGCCGAACACGTCCTTGACGCCGACGAACTCGATCGGGCAGGGGCGCGAGGCGGCGAGCGACTCCGCCACCGCGCTGCCCAGCCCGCCATGGATGTTGTGATCTTCCGCCGTCACGAAGGCGCCGGTTTCGAGCGCGCATTGCTTGAGCAACTCGCCGTCGATCGGTTTGATGGTGGGCATGTTGACGACGCGGGCGGAAATATTCTCCTCAGCCAGCAATTCGGCCGCTTCGAGGGCACGCCCGACTTCGACGCCACAGGCGACGATGGTCAGGTCGTGGCCCTGCCGGATGATCTGGCCCTTGCCGATCTCGAATGTGTGGTCGTCGCCGAACAGGCGCTTGGCCGGGCTGCGGCCGGTGCGCATATAGACCGGGCCGTCGAATTCCAGGATGGCGCGGGTGGCCTGCGCCATCTCCAAAGGATCGGCCGGCGAGATCACCGTCATGCCGGGAATGGCGCGGAACGCGGCCATGTCCTCCAGCGCTTGGGCCGAGCCGCCATCGGGGCCGACGTCGAGGCCGGGATGGCTGGCGACGATCTTGGCGTTGCGGCGGGTGTAGGCGAGCGAAAGCCGCGCCTGCTCGACGGCGCGCAGGCAGAACACGGCGAAGGTCGTGACAACGGGGATCAGGCCCGTCGCGGCCAGACCGCCGGCGGCGGCCATCATGTTCTGCTCGGCGATGCCGAATTGCAGCAACCGCTCGGGGTGGCTCTTGCGGAAATGGTGCACGCCGGTGCCGCCGGCGATGTCGGCGTCGAGCACGACGACGGTGGGAAACTCGTCGGCCAGCGCCGACAGCGCCTTGCCGAAGGCTTCGCGCAGGGAGTCGCCGGTCGATGCGATGAGAGCGGGAGCGTTAGACATCGAGCAAGTCCTTGATCTCGGCGCGGCTCGCGCCCAGCGATTCCAGCGCTTCCTCGGCCTGTTCGCGCGTCAGCTTCACGCTGCCGTGCCAGGCCGGGATATTTTCCATGTATTTGACGCCCTTGCCCTTGACGGTGTGGGCGATGATCACGGACGGGCGGTGCTGCGTCACGCCGGCGCGGCGCAGCGTCGCGAGGATCTCGGGAATATCGTGGCCGTCGATCTCGGCGATGCCCCAGTCGAAGGCGCGCCACTTGGCGGCCAGCGGCTCGAGCCGCATGATGACGTTGTTGAGATTGTCGCTCTGCAGCTTGTTGTAGTCGATGATGACGCACAGATTGTCGAGCCGGTGGTGCGCCGCGCACATCGCCGCCTCCCACACTTCGCCTTCCTGCAATTCGCCGTCGCCCAGCAGCGTGTAGACGCGCGCCGGAATGTTCTGCAGCTTGAGGCCCATCGCCATGCCGAGCGCGACGGAAAAACCTTGGCCCAGCGAGCCGGTGCTGGTCTCGACCCAGGGCAGGTCCAGGACATGCGGATGGCCCTGGAATTTGCTGTTCAGCTTGCGCAGCTGCAGCGCCTCTTTGGCGTCGCAGAAGCCGTAATGCGCGCCCACGGCGTAGAGCGCCGGCGCGGCATGGCCCTTGGAAAGCACGAAGCGGTCGCGCGCCGGATCGTCGACCGCGGTGGGCCAGAAATTCAGCTCCGCGCCGAACAGGCAGGCGAGCAGGTCGGCGCAGGACAGCGCGCCGCCGGGATGGCCCGAGCCCGCATGATAGATCGAGGCGATCGTGTGCTTGCGCGTGAACGCCGCCGCCGCCGCCAGCTCGGCTTCCAGGGTCTGCGCCGTGGTGCGCGGCGCGTCTTCGGTGATCGACCGCAAGGTCAAGGCCATGACCGCTCCTATGCCGCGTGGCGCGCCCGACTCATCAGGTCGGAATACAGAATGATCTCGGCGCCGGGTGTCAGTTTGCCCACCTCGGCCGCGATTTCGGACGCGAAGTCGCGGGACATCACCACGACGACGCCGGGATTGGCCTGCGCCAAATTTTCCGGGCCGGTCAGGGTGCAGCCATGGCGCTCGCCGACATGGGCCCTCAGATGCTTGTCGATCAGGATGGTCAGCGCGGTGGCGTCGAAGCGGCCATAGGTCACCAGGCTGTCGAACAGCCGTCCGGCGCCCCACATCGCGACGCGGCGCGGCGCCAGCATCAGCAATTCGGCGGCCACCGCGGTCAGCGCCGCCATGTTGCGCGCCCGATTGGCGATATAGGTCGCCATCAGATCGGTGGCGTAATCGACTTCCAGCAGATCGCTGCCGGCATTGCTCGGCTTGTGGCCGTTCTTCTGCGCCACGAACAGCAGGTTGCTGCGGTCTTTGGGATCGGGATGTTCGAGGATGGTGAAGCCCGCCGCCTCGATCATGCGCGTCAGCGTGCGCGCCGAGAAATGATAGAGATGCTTGTCGATGAACCATTCCTCGACGATATCGTCGGACGCGAGCAGGGCGGTGTTCGGCGCGTCCAGCACCAGGATGCCGCCGTCCTTCAGCGTGCGGTGATGATCGGCCAGCGTGTGCGCCGGATGGATGAGATGCTCGATCGTGTGGCAGGAGTGCACCGCGTCGAAGCGGCGGGTCTCGACCGCGACGCTTTCGATGCGCTGCTGGATCAGCTGCGTGCGTTTGAGGCCGGCGCAGGAAGACGCCACGCGCTCATCGGGTTCGACGGCGGTAAGCTGGACGCGGTGCGCCGCTTCCAGAAGGGCGCGGGCGAAGCTGCCGCGATTGGAACCGACATCGAGAACAGAGAACTCGTCGTTGAAATTGCAGTGGCGGCGCAGCGCGTCGAGCGCGATCTGGGTGCGGAAACCCTTGCCGTAGCGCACATTGCCCCAATCGGCGCCGCCCGACACCGCGGCCGGCGCGCGCGCCGCGCGATCGGCGCGCGGCAGGCTCTGCAGCAGGCCGCACATGCCGCACAGATAGATCGTCAGTCCGCGCGTCGAACGTTCGGGTTTGTAGACGGGGTCGAGCGCGGCCCGATGGCACAGTTCGCAGGTGTCGATCATGAGATGGCCCGAGGAATAATCCGGTAACCATCTTTCGCCGTTCAGC
The DNA here is from genome assembly GCA_036512455.1 of Rhizomicrobium sp. Lineage (GTDB taxonomy): Bacteria > Pseudomonadota > Alphaproteobacteria > Micropepsales > Micropepsaceae > Rhizomicrobium. Next base: position 32,311 of record DATCAT010000057.1, on the reverse strand, counting down.
GTTAATAATTCACTACATACTCGGCACGTTGCGCATAGCCCAGGCGCTGCATCATCGCCCCCGCGATGGCGTCGAAGCGCGCGCGCTCGGACGTGTCGAGCAGGCGATCTTCCGGCTTGTTGACGTTGTGCGGCTTCTCGAATGCGGAGAAATATGCATCGCGGTAAGGAAGGTTAAGAAAGTCATAAAGCGCGCGCGCGGCAGCGGGCGAATTGCGCAGATCCTCGAGGCGAACAAACAGATGCTTGGCGGGCGGCAAAGCCGTCAGGGACTCGATGATGACGCGATTGACCTCGGCCCAGTGCCAGCAGATGCGTTCGAACTGATGGAAACCACGAAATGCTGTGGCGGTCGGGTCGGAGCGGCGCGGCACCGGCCACCAGTATTTCTTCTCGGGCGGCGGCGCGAGATTGCGCAGCGGATCGTCGTAATGCGCCTGCAGGATGGCGGTGGAGCGGTCGTCGTAGCACTCATCGCCCAGCTTGCGGAAATAGGAGCCGGCGACCTTGCGGCCGTCGCGCACCAGATGGACGAACTTCGCTTGCGGCAACAGTTCGGCGAGTTCGGGAATCAGCCAGGACAGCTTGTTCGACGAGTCGCCCCAATGGCCGGCGGCGCTGAAATGGATCGCGGCGGCGTGCGTTTGAGCCATTGTTTCCAGGGCTTCTGCGCTATCGCAGAGGCCGAGATAGCGGCGCACGGCCAGGGGCTGCGTGATCTGGACCATGTATTCATGGCTCATCTCGATATCGGGATTCGCCGACAGCGCCTTGTGCAGCATGGCGGTGCCGGAGCGTCCGCTCGACACGATGAAAAAGGGCGAGGCGCTCAAGACTTGACCGCGATGACGACCGCCTCGCGGCCGATGCCGGTCTCTGCCAACGCGCGATAGAAGGCGCGGCGGGTTTCCTTGAGGCCGGCGGCCTCAAGCGACAAATCGAACTTCTTGCGCTTGTTGTGGCTGGCGCGGCCGAGCGCCGGATCGGTCGTGTAGTTGTCGCCCATCAGCAGGAAAGCTTCCATCGGAAAACTGGTGGTCTTCTCGGCGATCTCGAATTCCAGCCGCTCCAGGAGATTGGCCAGCGTCGCGAAGTCGAAATAGTTCAGGTGATGCGGCGGGGCGATCCACCATTCGCCGGTGCCTTGCGTGGCGGCGGCGGCGATCTGCAGCGGCGAAAAATCGTTGGGCACGCCGGCGCACAGGATACCGCCCGGCTCCAGGATCTCGCGCGCCGCCAGCAGGATCGCAATCGGATCGGGCACATGTTCCAGGACGTTGTTCAGGTGGATGGCGTCGAAGCGGCCGAGCGAAGCTGCCGTGTCGGCGCCGAAGAAGCCTTCCGCGACGTCGAGGCCGAGGCCGCGCGCATGCGCGGCGGCCTGGCGCGAGGGTTCGATGCCCATCACGTTCCAGCCGCGATTTTTCGCGGTTTTCAGGAAGAAGCCGGGTCCGGAACCGATGTCCAGCAGGCGCCGGCGGCTGGGTCCCAGGATGCGTTCGAAGCACTCCAGACGGTCGGTCTGCGCCAGTTCGCCCCATTGCTGGTCTTCGCCGGCATGGGCGAGGAAGGTCGGCTTCTCGTCGCTGTAATAGGTCTCGCGGTATTCGCGTTCCATTGTCGCCGGATTGGGCAACGGCACGGCATGGCGAAAGCCGCACATCTCGCAATGAATGATGTCGAAGCCGTTCTTGCGCGCGACGCAGGGCCCCTCATGGGCGGCCCAGGCAATGCTGACGTGTGCGATCTCTGCGCCCATGGCGGCCTCTCGTTAACGCTCTTTTAGCCATGACCGCTTTAAAAACGGTTAAGAAGGAACCGACGCATGACACGCGCCCCGATCTTCATCGCCGAAGCCTCCAGCAACCACGACCGCGATCTTTCCCGCGCGCTCGCCTTTGTCGACGCGGCGGCGGATGCCGGCTGCGACGCGGTCAAATTCCAGCTCTTCAAGATCGACCGCATGTTCGCGCCGGAAATCCTCGCGCGCAGCGAAAAGCATCGGGCCCGCAAGCAGTGGGAATTGCCGCTGGCGCATCTGGCGCCCCTGGCCGAACGCTGCTTGAAGCGCGGCATCCAGTTTTCCTGCACGCCGTTCTACCGCGAGGCGGTGGAGGAGCTGCGACCCTTCGTCTCGTTCTACAAGATCGCGTCCTACGAATTGCTGGTGACGCCACTCCTCGAGGCGTGCGCCGCCACCGGCAAGCCCATCGTGCTCTCCACCGGCATGGCGACGATGGACGAGATCGTGGCCGCCGCCGATACGCTGAGGCGCGCCGGCGCCAGCGACATCACGGTTTTGCATTGCGTCTCGGCCTATCCGACGCCGGCTGCGCAGGCCAACCTCTCGGCCATCGCCGCCATCCGCGACGCCACCGGCTGCAAGGTCGGCTGGTCCGACCACACCCGCCGCCCCGCCGTGATCGAGCGCGCCGTGCACCGCTGGGGCGCCAGCGCCGTGGAATTCCATCTCGACCTCGAAGGCGAGGGCGCCGAATACGCCTCGGGCCATTGCTGGTTGCCGGACGAGATCGCGCCGGTCATCGCGCGCATCCGCGAATCGGCGGTCGCCGACGGCAACGGTTTCAAAGGGCCGCAGCCTTCCGAACTCGCCGATCGCGAATGGCGCGCCGATCCCGCCGACGGCATGCGGCCCCTGGCCCATGTCCGCGCCGTCTGGGAGCCCGCGGCTTGAGCGAGCATCTGCGCATCGTCGCCATCGTCCAGGCCCGCATGGGCTCGACGCGCCTGCCCGGCAAGGTGCTGCGGCCGATCGCCGGGCATCCGCTGCTCTGGCACATCGTGCATCGCCTGAAGAAATCCCATCTCATCGAAGACGTCGCCATCGCCACCACGAACAATCCGCTGGACGACGCCATCGTCGCCTTCGGCCGCGAATTCGGTGTCGCCGTCATCCGCGGCCCGGAGGAAAACGTGCTGGCGCGTTTCGCGCTGGCGGCCGAGGCGACGGGTGCCGACGTCATCGTGCGGGTCTCGTCGGACGCGCCGTTCATCGATGCGGGCTTCGTCGATCACCTCCTGACCGCCATGATCGCCCAGGGCGGCGATTTCGTGCTGATGGAAGAGGGCGCGGCCACCGCGCATGAAGGCGTCGATCCGCTGACGCGCCGCGGCCTGGACAAGCTGATGATGGATGCGCCCGACGATCCGGTCGCGCGCGAGCACGTCACCGGCTATTTCAAGCTGCATCCCGATTTCGTGCCCATCGCGCGGGCGCCGGCCTATCTCGAATTGGCGCGCGAGGGCGGCCGGCTGACCATCGACACGCCGGACGACCTGGCGTTCATCGAAGCGGTGCATGCCCGGCTCGACGCCCGCGCCGGAGAAGCATCTCTCAGCGACATCCTGCTGCTGCTGGAACGCGAGCCGGGCCTGCGCGGCATCAACGCGCATGTGAAGCAAAAGCCGATCGCTGCGAAGGGCGGCCTGGCGCTGATCCGCTGCGACGGCGGCGGCCGCTTCGGCTATGGCCACGTCAAGCGCATGGTGTCGCTGGCGCGCGCCCTGCGCGATCGCGAAGGCATCGGCTCGCTGTTCGCCCTGAACGGCACCGAAGACGCTTTCGAACCCATCTATCGCGCTGGCTTCGCCGCCACCCTGCTCGGCGGCACCGAAACGCTGGAATCGTTGATCGCAACGCACAGCCCCGATCTGCTCCTGCTGGATTGCCGCGAGGGCCCGTCGCGTTTCGAACTGTCCGGCTTGGCTGGGCGCGTGCGCCTGACCGCCGTCGTCGACGACGCGTCCGAGCGCCGCCTCGCCGCCGATCTGGCCTATTATCCGCCGGTGCCGCAGGCCGAGGCGTTGGACTGGTCCGGTTCGCGCTGCGAGCCGCGCATCGGCTGGGAATGGTCGCTCCTGGGTTCGAACCCGGCAACGCCATCTCGCCACCCCGGCGGCCGTCCCAGTCTGCTCGTCACCATGGGCGGCAGCGATCCGCTCGGCCTGACCTTGCGCAGCGCCCGCGCGCTGGCCAAGCTCGATCCGGTGTTCCGCGCCCGCTTCGTGATCGGGCCCGGCGTCGCCAATCGCTCCGCCGTGGCGCGCCAGATCGTCGCCCTGCGTTCCAATTTCGAAACCATCGAAGGCGCCGACGATCTCGCCACCGAATTCGCCGGCGCCGATCTGGCGCTGGCCGCGTTCGGCGTCACCGCTTATGAACTGGCCGCCTACGGCGTGCCGGCGCTCTATCTGTGCCTGAGCGAAGATCACGCCCTGTCGGCATCAGCCTTCGAGCAGGCCGGCATGGGCGCGTCGCTGGGCGTCGCCGAAAGCGTCGCGGACGATGACATTGCGCGCGGCGTGTGGAATCTCTTGAGCGATCCGGCGCGCCGGCGCGACATGCGCAGCGCGGGCCTGATGACCATCGACGGCGGCGGCCAAGCCCGCATCGCGGCCGATCTGGCGCAGGCGCTGCACCGCACCGGCGTCGCCGTCAGAGCCGCACTGTAAGCCGCGCCAGAGTCTTGACGAAGGTCGCCGCCCAGTCGCCGCGCGTCTGCGGCATCATCAATTCGCAGGCCGGCGCGAACGGCTCGTAAGGTTGCGCGAAACCCGTCCAGCTCGTGTCGTATAGAACCTTGTAGGTGTCGACGCCGGCTCCCGCCGCCGCCCACGAGACCGCCGTCGGCGCCGTGACCACCGCGTCGAGCGAGGCCAGCATGGCCGCCGTGCGGTCTAGTTCGTTCTTCTGGTCTAGCTGCGGCAGCGCCACGATCGCGCGCTGGCTCATCTGCGCCAGCGCTTCGATCTCGTCTTCGCCGGCGTCGTACTGCACGCTCACCACGGTGCCGGGAAGCTTGGCGATGAAGGAGGCCCAGGCCTCGCGCGGGGCATATTGTAAAGAACGATGACCACCTGCTTTTCCGCTGCGCCAGCACACGCCGATGAACGGTCCTGCGCCCACGCCCGCGAACAGCCCGCCCCAGCGCGCCATTTCGCCCGCGTCGGGTTTGAGAAACACGTTGGTTTTGGCGAAGCTCTCGATGTCGCCGCGCAGGACTTTCGGCAGGCTGCCCATCTCGATGAAAGCGTTCGCGCCGCCGGCCTGCTTCAGCCAGCCATAGCGGGTGTGCGTGACGCCGCCTCTTGTCTCCAGGTCCCACGCATGCACCGTCACGCCGGGAAACGAGCGGGCGAACAGCGCCACCAGCCGGGGCTCGCACTCCAGCAGAACCGAGCCGCCCTCGCGCGCGGCGCGCGTCGCGAGATCGGGAATCATGCTGGCGAACATGACCTGATCGCCGACGCCTTGTTCGGCGCTGACCAGCAGGCGCGTCCGCTTCAGGCTGGCGCCGCTCCAGCGCGGCAGCTTGTGATCCGGCACCGGCGCCTTGCCGGCGAGTTTCAGCCGCGCCGCATAGTCGCGCCAGCCGTCCTTCAGGTTTCCGCTCAGCAGATGCAGTACGGCGCGGTTCATCCGCGCCTGGGCGTTGTCCGGCTCGCGCTTGAGAGCGCGATCGTAGAGATCGAGGGCTTCCGCACGATGCCCTTCATCGGTCAACAGGTCGGCGAGGTTGGCCAGCGCGGCGGCATAGTCCGGCTTGAGCGCCAACGCCCGGCGATAATGTTCGCCGGCGCGGGCGAAGTCGCCCATCTCGCGCTGCGTCGAGCCCAGCGTCAGCCAAAGCTCGGGCGAATTCGGATCGCGCGCCAGCGCCGGCGCCAGCAGCGCCTGCGCCGCTTGCAACTGGCCTTGCGCCCGCAGCAGGTTGGCGAGGCTGACGATCGCTTCCAGCCGTGCCGGATCCTGCGCCAGCACGCGGCGGAAGAATTCCTCGGCCGGCCCCGCCATGCCCAGCGTCCGCGCCGTATTGCCCAGTGCGAACAGCACCCTGGCATCGTCGGGCCGGGCGCCGAGGGCGCGTTCGAACTGCTCGATGGCTTCGAGATGACGGCCCTGGGCCGAAAGCTTCAGACCGTGTTCGTAAGTGTCGCGGTGCGCCTGCATCGGGCCAGTGTCGCGCAGCGCCCGTTAAGGTCCGCTTAAGCACGTCGGCCGCCCCTTAGCGCCACGTTAACGCGCCAGCGGCGACACTCCCGCATTGCTCCGCAAAGGTCTTCCACAGCTTGTCGATTGGCCTCGATCCGAATGTGCTGCTCAGTTTCTATCAAGCGAAGCTGGCGACGAATGCTGCGCCGGCGCAGCAGGTAACGCAGTCGGCCGCGCAGTCCGCCACCAGCGCGACGGCGAAAGACGCGCCGCCCTGGCAGGCGCCGCAGCCGCCGCAGTCGGCGATGGACGCAAAGGTCCTCTCGACCACCAATTTCCTCGACACCAGCAATGTGCCGCTGAGCACCTCGACGAAGGCCGACGCCAAGACCGAGCAGGACAACCAGAAACTCTTCTCGCTCTATTCGGCGGTGAACACACTCGCCTACATCGCCAAGATGGGCCAGCGCGACGGCATGACGGCGGGCCAGCTCGCCGGACTCAATGCCCGTTTCCAGACCGGGCTCAGCCAGGTTCAGAACTACATCGCCAAGACGACGTTCAACAATTTCACGCTGCAGGCGGCCAATCCGACGGCCTCGGTGACGTCCAGCGCGGTGGTGCCGTTCGGCGCGTTCGACTACGCCACCAAGACGCTGACCAGCAACGCCAATCTCGGCAACGCGCTGCCCGGCCTCAGCACCTCGGACAGTTTCACCATCGCGGTCAAGAAGGGCGCCACGACCACCAACGTCGCCATCGACCTGTCGCAGATCGCAGGTCCCCTGACGCTCGACAACGTCGTCAGCTATGTGAACCAGACCTTGTCGGCCGGTGGTTTCGCGACGCGCTTCCAGAAAGTCCTCACCGCCGGCACCCTGCTCGATCCGACCAAGGCGACCTACGGCTTGCAGGTCTCGCCGGGCGGCAGCGAAACCGTCAGCCTGTCATCGGCGGCCGCGACGCCGTCGCTTTATCTGGCGGGCACCGCCGGCCTCGCCACCGCGACCACGACGACCGGCACGACGTCCACGGGCACGACCACCAGTTCGTCGCAGGCCGCCGACCAGCAGGGCCGCCTGATCAAGCTCTCCAATCTCGACAGCGCGCCATCCAGCAGCTTCAGCGTCAACGCCAAGCCGACCTCGGGCACCACCACGGCGCAGGCGACTGCGGTCGACTCGTCCGGCAACGTCTATGTCATCGGCAACGCCACCGGCAATTTCGGAAATCAGATCAACCAGGGCGCCCAGGACTCCTATCTCACCAAATACGATTCGGCCGGCAATGTGCTGTGGACGCGCATGCTGGGCAGCACCGGCACGGCCAATGGCTATTCGCTGGCGCTCGATCCGACCGGCGGCGTCGTCATCGCCGGCGCGACCACGGCCGACCTGTCCACGACCTCGGTCACCGACGGCAACACCGACACCTTCGTCGCCAAATACGACGCCAACGGCAACCAGAGCTGGGTCAAGCAGCTCCAGACCTTGAGCCAGAACCAGGCCGCCGCCGTCAGCGTCGACGCCAGCGGCAACGTCTTCATCGGTGGCCAGGTCTCCGGCGGCGTCATCGGCTCGGGCCAGACCAAATCCGGCGGCACCGACGCCTATGTCGCCAAGCTCGATAACAAGGGCAAGCTGGTCTACGACAAACAATTCGGCACGAGCGGCAGCGACACGGTCGCCGCGACGGCCACGGCGGCGGACGGCAGCCTCTACGTCGCCAGCGTGCAGAACGGCCATGCCATCGTCTCCAAATATGCCGGCGGCGACGCCACCACGGCGCCGGTGTGGACGCAGGATCTGGGCGATCTGCAGAACGGCGGCGGCATCGGCGGCCTCGCCGTCTCCGGCAGCCAGCTCTACCTCTCCGGCACGACGCAGAACGCCAATCTCACCGCCGGCGGCGCGGCGAGCATCGCCAACGCCGCGTCCGGCGGCAGCGACGCCTTCGTCTTCAATCTCACCGACCAGGGCGCCACGGCGGCGGCGAATTTCGTTTCCTATGTCGGCACCGGCGCCACCGACAAGGCCGGCGCGGTGACGGTCGGCGGCGACGGCACGGTCTATCTCACCGGTTCGACCACCGGTACTTTCGCGGGCCAGTCGCGCAACGTCGCCAATGTCAGCAACATGTTCGCGACCTCGCTGTCGAGCAGCGGCGCGATCAACTGGACGCGGCAGTATGGCGGCCTCGACGGCATCTCGTCGGGCGCCGGCATCGCGGTCGATACCAGCGGCTCCAGCGTGCTCGATGCGCTCGGGCTGCCGCGCGGCACCATCAATCCGAACCAGACCGTCGACCTCGCCTCGCAGACCACCTTGCGCGCCGGCGATACGTTCAAGATCCAATTCCAGGGCGCGGCGACGCGCACCGCGACGATCACCATCGACAAGGGCGAGACGCTGCAATCGCTCGCCACCAAGATCAACATCCAGCTGCAGACCTACGGCAAGGCCTCGGTCAACTACACCGGCGGCGCGGCGGGCCTCAAGATCGCGGTCAATCCGGGCGTCACGCTGGGACTTGTCGCGGGCGCCAAGGACTCCGACGCGCTGGCGCGGCTGGGCATTCCCGCCGGCACGCTGTCCAGCCCGTCGACCTCCAAGACGACGTCGACATCGTCCTCGACGACAACGACGACGCAGGCGTTCGGGCTCGGATTGGCGTCCAGCTTCGACATGTCGACCAAGGTCGGCGCCGATGTCGCGCGCGGACAATTGCTCGGCGTGTTGTCGGCGCTGCAGAAAGCCTACCAGACCACCAACGCGCCGCCCGCGCCGGCCACCGGCCCCGGCATCCAAGGCGGCAGCGTCTCCCCCTACCTCCTGACGCAAACCAGCAACGCAACGCTGGCGCTGAATTTGCTGGCGTAGCCACGCGCGCCACACAAGAATTATATTGCCTAGCGGACCTTAGCCGTGCTTTGCGGGGGCTGGGGCAACGATTGAGGTGGGCGTCGGTGCGGTAGTCGTATCGGAATGAGGTGGAAAGAAAATCAGGTAGATACTCACTGCACCGATGAGGAGGCCGGCGGCACCAACCCAAAATCCCCAGCGCCCGTAGAAATCTCTTCGGCGACCAAGCTTCGCCAGTTTCACCATTATTGGTTCGCTGGTTTTTAGGAGTTCATAAGCTTCAACGAGGTCTTTGAAGTTTGTGGCCGAAACGACGGCGTATATCTTGACACGATCCTTTCGGTTCTCGCCCCGCGTGTTCAAGACTCGCTCCCGAATTGCGAGAACCTTCAGTGAGATGTCACGAAATTCGGGCGCAACGGAAAGGATGACATCGTAGCCGAGCTTTTCCGCCATAATATCCAGCTGAATAGCTATCTTGGCAGACGCGGCGTCGATAGCGTCGTGCCTCGCTCTATGGCAGTCGAATTCTACGTCGGCCAGTAGTTTGGGAATTTCACCCGACGTTGGTTCGTTCGAAATCTTCTGAACCAAATCAACAAGGCGTCTGCCAGCGTAACGAAGTTCCTTCACGGCAGGAACAATGATGTCCTTACACACCTGCTCGGCTAGCTTTATGTCCGTTTCGGCGGAATCCCATTCATCGCGAATAGTATCCAGCACCCTGATTTGATCGGGTGATAGCGACATATTGCATCCGTAGTTGGAATCTTATGAAAGAATTTTCTGCCTTAGCCGCGTAGCAGCGAGGTCCCCGCGCGCTGATAGGTCGGCCAAGTTTCCTTCGTTCAGATAACGACCATCCTGACCCGAGACATTGCCCCGGATATATCGTTTTACTATACGCTTGGTTGCCTCTTCACTAGCCTTCTCATAGTCCGCCAAGGTAAACCAAGAATACAATTCCCGGAGTTTCTCCATAAACATGGCAGTTCACTCCTCCCCCGCGAGTGTTCCTCGAATCAAAAAATGCTCGGGGGGCATACAGTCAGGGCACCTTCCGAGCAAGCTACGTGAGCCGAATCACTAACCTTTAAAAACGCTACAGTCTAAATGGGGCATAATCTAGAATCGCAACCACAAGATATTGAAGTTCCTGTGATCACGATATGTTGCTGAATTTGCTTATCGAAGCCTTCGCAGCCGCTAATTTGGGGCCATCTAGGCGGCCTTTCTATTAGGGGCGTCGTCGGCATGGGCCATTGAGCCAGTCGCCAAAGTCTCCGCCATCGAGGGCGACGGCAGATGAACGAGAGTCCTCACACCACCCGATTAAACACCATCGCCTGCGCCGGCTTGCCGTAGGCCGCGGCGCGCGGGTTGTAGGTGCGGGTCGGGGCGGCGCGGCGGTCGACTTCGGCGCTGATCGCCCTGATCATGCCTTCGGACGCGTTGCGCACACGCGTCAGCATGCGGGCATGCAGGGTGAGCAGCTCGCGGAATTTCTTCGTGGTCTCGACGAAGCGCTGGCGCAGCGGCGCCGGCGCGGCTTTGGCGGCGTCGGCGCTGAGGCCCTGCGCCTCGCGGCCGTAGAGCGCCGAGAGTTTCTGCACTTCGGGATCGGTGGTGCGCATCGCTTGCGGCTTGCCGTCCTTCAGCGCCGCGATGTCGCCCTCGATCGCTTCGATCAGGCGCTCCGCCAGCTTGACCAGCCGCTCGATGCGCTCGTTGTTGGGGTTCGCGTTCAATGGACGGCTTCCTGCGTCTTCAGAAGCTCGCGCTGCACCGCCGGCGCCAGGCCGAAGCCGCCCTGGGCCGCGAACTGCTTGCCGTATTCGTCGATCATCAGGGAGCGGAACATCTCTTCGCCCTGACCGCCGCCGGTCGGGCCGTCGCTGGAAATGCCCTGGAACATCTCGCCCAGGAACTGCGTGATAAAGACGCCTTCGAACTGCTCGGCGGCCTTTTTCGCGACGTCCGGATCGCTGGTCTTGAACGGAGTTGCGACCGGCGCCGATTGCAGCGCGGTCATCGCACCGGACGTATCGATCCCGCCGGCACTCATCCGATCACCTGAATGTCGGCCTGCAGCGCGCCGGCCGCCTTGATCGCCTGCAGGATGGAGATGATGTCGCGCGGACCGACGCCCAGCGCGTTCAAGCCGTCCACCAGGCTCTGCAGCGACACGCCTTCGTGCAGCACGGCCATCTTGTTGCCCTTGCCGTCGTCGATCTGGATCTGCGTGCGCGGCACGGTCGTGGTCGTGCCGGTGTTGGAGAACGGCGCCGGCTGGCTGACCTGCGGCGTCTCGGTGACGCGGATGGTGAGATTGCCTTGCGCGATGGCGACGGTGGAGATGCGGACATCCGCGCCCATCACGATCACGCCGGACTGCTCGTCGATGACGACGCGCGCGGTCTCGTCGGGATCGACCTTGACCTGTTCGAGGTCGGTCAGAAGACCCATCACGCCCTTGGGATAGCCGTCCGGCACCGTCAGGCGCACGGTCGCGGGATCGGTCGCCTCGGCGACATTGCCGCCGATATAGGCGTTGAGCGCGCTGGCGATGCGCGAGGCCGTCGTCAGGTCGGGGTTGCGCAGCGACAGGCGCAGCGAGCGTTGCGACGCGAGGGCAAAGCCGATCTCGCGTTCGACGATGGCGCCGTTGGCGATGCGCCCCGCCGTCGGCACGCCGCGCGTCACGCTGGCGGCGTCGCCGCCGGCGGTGAAGCCGCCGATGGCGACCGGCCCCTGGCCCACTGCATAAATCTGTCCATCCGCGCCAAACATGGAGGTGACCAGCAAGGTACCGCCTTGAAGACTCTTGGCATCGCCCAGCGCGCTGACCGAGATGTCGATGCGCGTGCCGGACGCCGCGAAGGCCGGCAGGTTCGCCGTTACCATCACGGCGGCGACGTTCTTGGTCTGCATCGTGGTGCCGCGCGTGTTCACGCCCATGCGCTCGAGCATGGTCTGCAGGCTCTGCTGGGTGAACGGCGCGTTCTTCAGGCTGTCGCCGGAGCCGTTGAGGCCGACGACCAGGCCGTAACCGACCAGCATGTTGTCGCGGATGCCTTCGACCTCGACCAGATCCTTGACCCGCGAAAAGGCCAGCGCCGGCAGCGGCGCGGCGGCCAGGCCGGCGCCGAGGAGGAGGCAGGCAATTCGTATATAAAGTGCGCGGCGCATGAGGCGGTTCTGCTCTCTGGCATTATTCCGCGTCCCTCCTTGCGAGGATCGTGCCGGGGGGCGGTTCGAAAATTACTCAGTTTTTTCAAAGGGATACGGACCTCGCGGCAGGGGTCCGGCCGGCTCCCGGCAAGTTCTTCCCGGCAAGCAGCGCCTTTTGCGCAGTGCGGTACAACTGACAATACGTCACAAATATTCCTACAACCGGTACTTGAAATGCAGTTTTCGTACCCCATTTGTCCAAGCGGGAACCGGGGACGAACATGACCGAGCGAAGCTGACGTGGGCCTCATACAGAGACTTGTGCGGGTCACGCGCACCGAGCGGAGAGGCGGCCGAAGTCAGCGGCGGCCAGGAGTCCGCAAAGTCTCGCGGAGATGCGCGTAGTGTTTGTCGGTCGGCGTCACGCCGGCCGCATCCGCCCCTCGCGCATCGGCACGAACCGCCGCCAGGTGCACACTGGCGGCGTTCGTGTTTGTGGGCCGTTTTTTCCTCCCCCGTTGTTACGGGGGAGGGGAACCGCGAAGCGGTGGAGGGGGCGGACTGGGCGATATCTTTCCGCGCTGGCCCCCTCCGCCTCGCTGCGCTCGGCACCTCCCCCGTAACAACGGGGGAGGAAAAGAGCGTCGTAACTTTGGCGGCTTTAATTGGACACAGACTCCCCACCTTCCTATTTTCGCCGCAGCACCGATTTCAACTGGAACTGCGATGTCCACGTCTTCCGCATCCCCGCGTCCCCGCCCGGCGGTGCTGTGCATCCTGGACGGCTGGGGTTGGCGCAGCGAGACGATCGACAACGCCATCGCCGCGGCCAAGACGCCGAACTACACGCGCATGCTGGCCGACTCGCCGCATGCCCTGCTGGCGACCTCGGGCCGCGCGGTCGGCCTGCCCACCGGCCAGATGGGCAATTCCGAAGTCGGCCACATGAATATCGGCGCCGGCCGCGTCGTCGCGCAGGATCTGCCGCGCATCGATCTGGCCATCGAGGACGGCACGCTCGCCACCCGGCCCGCGCTTGTCGAGCTGATCGCCAAAGCGCGCGCGACGAAGGGCGCGGTGCATGTCATGGGACTGCTCTCGCCCGGCGGCGTGCACAGCCATCAGGATCACATCACCGCGCTGGTGCGCGTGGCCGCCGCCGCGAAGGTGCCGGTGTTCGTGCATGCCTTCCTCGACGGACGCGACACGCCGCCCAGAAGCGCCCAGGGCTTCCTCAAGACATTCGAGGATTCCATCGCGGGCCTTGCCGGCGTGCGCATCGCGACGCTGTCGGGCCGTTACTATGCGATGGACCGCGACAAGCGCTGGGATCGCGTCACGAAATCCTATGACGCGCTGGTCGATGCCAGGAGCGAGAAATTCGCCGACGCGCAGGCGGCGCTGGCGAATTCCTATCGCAACGACGTCAACGACGAATTCGTCCTGCCGGCGGTGATCGGCGGCTACGAAGGCATGTCCGACGGCGACGCGCTGCTGTTCGCCAATTTCCGCGCCGACCGGGCGCGCGAGATTTGCTTGGCGCTGCTCGACAAGGGCTTCAGCGGATTTTCCCGCGGCCGGGTGGTTCGGTTTTGCGCCGCTTCCGGCATGACCGAATATTCCGACGCGCTCAACACGCTGATGACGGCGCTGTTCCCGGCCGAGAACGTCACCGGCACGCTGGGCGAACTCGTCGCCGCGCGGGGCCTTAAACAACTTCGCATCGCGGAGACCGAGAAATATGCCCACGTCACCTTCTTCCTGAATGGCGGCCGCGAGGACAAATTCGCCGGCGAGGACCGCTTCCTGGTGCCCAGCCCCAAGGTTTCCACCTACGACCACAAGCCGGAAATGAGCGCCTTCGAGGTGCTGGGCAAGCTCGAAGAGGCGATCGCGAGCGGCCGCTACGATCTCATCGTCGTCAACTTCGCCAATCCCGACATGGTCGGTCATACCGGGATCATGTCAGCCGCGATCCTGGCGGTCGAAGCGATCGATGTTTGTCTGGGGCGCCTGCGCGCCGCGGTGGAGAAGGCCGGCGGCGTGCTGCTGATCACCGCCGATCACGGCAACATCGAGCTGATGAAGGATCAGGTGACGCATGAGCCGCACACCGCGCACACCACGCTCGACGTGCCGATCGTCGCGGTCAATGCACGCCCCGGCATCCAGCTCGCCAACGGCCGCCTCGCCGACGTGGCGCCGACCCTGCTCGATCTCATGGGCCTGGAGAGATCGCCGCAGATGACGGGGCACTCGCTGGTCGAACCGGTTCCGGCGGAGACGGTCGCCTGACCCCGCTGCGGCATCGCCTTGCGCTTGGTGCCGCGCTGGTCTGCGCGCTCTTCCTGACGGCCGCCAAGAAACCGGTCCATCACCCGGCGCACGGCGCCGCGCACACGCGGCCAAAGCCGCAAGCGGTCGTCGCTCCGACCGTCGAGACGCTGCCGGACATGTCCCACGCGCTGCCGGCACAGGATGCCGCGCATCTGCCGTCGACGGCGGATCAGTTCAAACGCTTGAAGGGCGACCTCGCCAAGGGCGCGCGGGGCGTCGACTCCGCCAAGGCCCACCGTGACGCGTTGCAGGCGCAGGCGCGCGCGCTGCGCCAGAAGCTTGTCGCCACCGCTTTGCGGGTGCAGACGCTGGAAAAGCAGAAGATCGTTCTCGATGCCGCCATCGTCCGGCTGGCGGCCGAAGACAAGCGGCTGTCCGCCGGTTTCGAACATGACCGCATCGCGGTGGCGCGGCTGCTGGCGGTGATCGAGCGGCTGCAACACGACACCCCGCCGGCGCTGGCGCTGCGGCCCGACGACGCGCTCGGCGCGGCGCGCGGCGCGATGCTGGTCGGCGCCTCGCTGCCGGATGTCTATGGCAGCGCGGCGGCCCTGGCGCGCCGTATCGAAGATCTCAACCGCACCCGCGCCGCCCTGATCGCCAGGCGCGCCGACGGCGTGCGCCTTGCCGTTTCGCTGGCCCATGCGCGCGTCGAACTGGATCAACTTCTCGCGACCAGGACGGCGCAGGCGGTCATCGCCGATGCGGCCTATGGCGCCCTGAAGGACCGGCTCACCGCCATCGCCGGGCAGGCGGCCAATCTCGAGGTCCTGCTGGCCAAGGTCGCCGAACTGCGGGCCCGCCCGGCCCAGCAAAGCGTCGTGGTGGTGACGGCGCAAAATTCCGCCGCGGGAACACCGCGCGGCTCTTTGCTGCAGCCGGTGGTGGGAACCATGCTGCCGGGGCCGGCAAACGGCCATGGCCCAGGGGTCGTTTTTGCCGCCGCGGCGGGGGCGCAGGTCGTCGCACCGGCCGATTGCGAGGTGCTTTTCGCCGGTCCTTACCATAAGAACGGGCAAGTCTTGATCCTGGAAGTCACGGTTGGCTACGATCTGGTGCTGGCGGGGCTGGACCGGATCACGGTAAAGCCGGGCGATCTGGTGCTGGCGGGCGAGCCGGTGGGCATCATGCCTGCGGTGGGAAATGCGCCGCAAATGGGCCAGAATAGCGAGCTCTACTTCGAACTGCGTCAAAACGGGCGGGCCTTAAGTCCCGCACCTCAGCTGGGCCTCGATCCTAGGAAGGCAAAGAGATCATGAAACGGTTTGCATTCGTCGGCCTCGGCATGGTCGTGGGCTTCATCGCGGCGCTCGGCCTCTTGCCGGCGGCGCATGGCGCCAACGACATGAGCGCCTACCGCCAGCTCGACCTGTTCAGCGACGCCTTCGAGCGGGTGCGCGCCAACTACGTCCGCCCGGTCGACGACGGCGAACTGATCAACGCCGCGATCGAGGGCATGGTCTCCAATCTCGACCCCCATTCCAGCTACATGGACGCCAAGGCCTTCGCCGACATGCAGATCCAGACCAAGGGATCGTTCGGCGGCATCGGCATCGAAGTGACGATGGAAAACGGCCTGGTGAAGGTCATCTCGCCGATCGACAACACGCCCGCCGCCAAGGCCGGGCTGAAGGCCGGCGACTACATCGCCGCCATCAACGGCGCCTCGGTGCAGGGCATGAACCTCAACGACGCCATCGACAAGATGCGCGGGCCCGCCGGCAGCAAGATCACGCTGACGATCCTGCGCACCGGCGACAAGACGGCGCCCAAGAAGCCGTTCGACGTCACGCTGGCGCGCGCCGTCGTCGCGGTCGACGAGGTGCGTTGGCACCGCGAAGGCGACATCGGCTACATCCGCATGCCCGGCTTTAATGAGAATACCGCCAGCGGGCTGGAGAACGCGGTGCGCGATCTCAAGCGCCAGATCGGCCCGGGCCTGAAGGGTTACGTCCTCGACCTGCGCAACAATCCCGGCGGCCTGCTCGACCAGGCGGTGCAGGTCTCCGACGACATGCTGATCTCGGGCGAAGTGGTCTCCACCCGCGGCCGCCATGCCGACGACACGCAGCGCTATGACGCCCATCCCGGCGACATCACCGACGGCAAGCCCGTCATCGTGCTGGTCAATGCCGGCACCGCTTCGGCGTCGGAGATCGTGGCCGGCGCGCTGCAGGATCATCACCGCGCGACGATCCTGGGCATGACCTCGTTCGGCAAGGGCTCGGTGCAGACCATCATTCCGCTTGGCGAAGGCGGCGGCGCGCTGCGCCTGACGACGGCGCGCTACTACACGCCGTCGGGCCATTCGATCCAGGCCCAGGGCATCGTGCCCGACATCATGGTGGCGGCCGGTGACGAGGACGATATCCCCAAGATCGCCCGTCCCAGCGAAGCCGATCTGCCGGGCCATCTGGCCGGCGAACCGGTCAAGCCCAAGGCCAACCAGACGATCATCCGGCCGCCGGCGACGGCGCCGAAGACCGCTGCCGACGGCAAGCCGTTCGACTTCCAGCTGACCTATGCGCTGGACATGCTGCACGGCAAGGTCGCGGCGCTTCCGGTCGCGCCGAGCGCGGCGAACTGACGGCGGCAGGCGGGGGGACATGAACCGGCTGTTCCTGGTCGCGCTTGGCGCCGTGGCGGGCTTCGGCCTGGCCCTGGCGGCGTCGCATTTCGCCTATGGCGCGATCCCGTTGTTCTCGACCGAGAGCCAGCTGGCGCGTTTCGGCGTCGCGTTCGACCGGGTGCGCGAGAACTATCTCGACAAGCCCGAGGACCGCACGCTGGTCGAAGGCGCCATCGGCGGCATGCTGAGCAATCTCGACGCCCATTCGAGCTATTTCGATCCCAGGACCTATGAGGCGATGGAGACCAAGGCGGCCGGTGCTTATGGCGGCGTCGGCCTGGTGCTGACGGTCAAGGACGGCATCGCCAAGGTGATCTCGCCGATCGACGGCACCCCCGCCAGCCGCGCCGGCATCAAGCCCGAAGATATCCTCGTTTCGATCGACGGCGTGGCGATGAAGGGCCATACGCTCGACGACGTCTCCTCGCGCATGCGCGGCACCATCGGCACCGATGTGGCGCTCTCCATCGCGCGCGGCGCGGCCAAGCCGTTCGACCTCAAGCTGACGCGCGAATCCATCGAAGTGGAGCGGCTGACCTATCACCGCGAAGGCGATGTCGGCTACATCAAGATCGTCGCCTTCAGCGACCGCACCGATCCGGATCTGCGCCTCGCGGTCGCCGCCCTCAAGCGCCAGATCGGTCCGGCGCTCAAAGGCTTCGTCGTCGACCTGCGCAACAATGGCGGCGGCGTGCTGCAGGCCTCGATCGACGTGTCGGACGATTTTCTCAACGAAGGCGAGATCGTCTCGGTGCGCGGCCGCAACCCGCAGAACATCGAACGCTACGACGCGCATTACGGCGACATCGCCGAAGGCAAGCCCGTCGTCCTCCTGATCAATGGCGGCACGGCCTCTGCGTCGGAGATCGTCGCCGGCGCGCTGCAGGATCACCGCCGCGCCACCGTCCTGGGCTCGCTGTCCTTCGGCAAGGGCTCGGTGCAGTCGATCATGCCGCTGGACAACGGCGCCGGCGGGGCGCTGCACATGACGACGGCGCGCTATTACACGCCGGCCGGCCGCTCCATCCAGGTGACGGGCATCGTGCCCGATATCGTGGTCTCCGGCGGCCCGGGCGCGCCCGACTACGAGCGCGAAGTCGAACTGCCGCATCACCTTTTGGCCGAAGGACCCGCCGCCAAGCCTCTGGGTAAGGCGATCGAGCCGGAGGCCGGCCGCGCCTACGACGATTTCCAGCTCAGCATGGCGCTCGCCTTCCTGCACAAGACGCTGGCGGTGCGCGCCGCCGCGCCCGACCATGCCTGAATGTGGCTTGTTAACGGCTCCGTAACCGTAAATTGCGCTATTCTGGGGCCATGGCTGCGAGCAGCATGACCGGCGACGAACTAGGTGCCCGGCCACGGCGAGGGCTGCGCCTGCTTGCCTTCGCCTATTTCGGATTCTTCGCGGGCCTGGTTCTGCTCGGCATCGCCGTCGTCCTGTGGGGCGATCCGCGCGCCGGCGAACCGATGGTGCGTTTCACGCTGGCGCAGACGCCGCGCAGCCTCGCCACGACGCCGGTTCATTTGCCGCCGACTAGTCCCGCGACACCGGCAAATCCGGTGGCCAAGCCCGGCGAGCCCACGCCGCCGCCCGCCATCGTTCCGCCGGAGGTCACCCAGCCGGTCTATGCCGGCGCCGCCCTGGTCGCCGATCCGGCGCTGATCGAAAAGACCGACAACGGCCCCTTGCCGCGCATCGCCGCCGACGGCACGCCGCCGCAGCGTGCCTATGCGGCGCCGGCGCTCGAGAACGGACACCCGCGCATCGCCATCGTCATCAGCGGCCTGGGCATCAGCGCCAAGATGACGGCCGCCGCCCTCGCCAGCCTGCCGCCGCAGGTGACGCTGGCCTTCGCGCCCTATGCCTCGGACGTGCAGCGCTGGGTCGGCGAAGCCCGGCGCGAGGGCCACGAAGTTCTCGTCGAAGTGCCGATGGAACCTTACGATTTTCCCGACAGCGATCCGGGACCGCATACGCTGCGCTCCGGCGTCGGCGAGGACGCCAACACCGAGCGCCTCGTCTGGTCGCTGACGCGCTTCACCGGCTACACCGGCGTCACCAACCTGCTGGGCGGACGTCTGCTCTCCGATCCCGATACGCTCGAGCCGGTGCTCACCTATCTCGCGCGCCGCGGCCTGTTGTTCTACGACAATGGCGCGGCCAGCCATTCGGCGGCGCCCGACGTGGCGGCGCGCACCGGTGTCTCCTTCGCCCAGGCCACCGCGACCATCGATACGATCGAGACCGCGATGGAGATCGACCGCCAGCTCTCCGAACTCGAGAACGCCGCGCGTGCCCACGGTTCGGCCTCCGGCGCCGGCTTCATCCGGCCCATCACCATCGAGCGCGTCTCGCAATGGGCGCAAGGCCTGCCCGGCCGGGGCTTTGTTCTGGTGCCCGCATCGGCCATAGTTCTCCCGAAAAAATAACCAAAGCCGTTTCGCCATGCCCCGCCCCGGCGGTTTCCTCAAACATGACGATCTGCCGTACCGGCCTTGCGTCGGCATCATGCTTGTCAATTTCGAAGGGCTGATCTTCGTCGGCCGCCGCATCGACCAGACGGTCGAGGGCTGGCAGATGCCGCAGGGCGGCATCGACGACGGCGAAGAGCCGGCGCAGGCGGCTTTGCGCGAACTCGAAGAGGAAACCGGCACCGGCAAGGCGACCATCTTGAGCGAAATGGACGAATGGCTGACCTACGACCTGCCGCAGCATCTGCTCGGCGTGGCGCTGCACGGCAAATACCGCGGCCAGAAGCAGAAATGGTTCGCCATGCGCTTCACCGGCGAGGACAGCGACATCAACATCAGGACCGCGGAGCCGGAATTCGGCGCCTGGAAATGGCTGGCGCTCGAAGCCTTGCCGCGTCTCATCGTGCCGTTCAAGCGCGACACCTACGCCAAGGTCATTGCCGCCTTCCGCGATGTCGCCGGCCCGGTTGCGTGACGACAGCCAAACGCCCGCCGCTTGTCATGATCCATGGCGCGTTCTGCGGGCCGTGGGCTTTCGACAAATTCCGCAGCCCCTTCGAGGCCGCCGGCTACAAGGTGCACGCGCCGGTGCTGCGCCATCACGACGAAGGCGCCAAGCCCAGCCGCGCGCTGGGCGCGACGAGCCTCCTCGATTACGCGAAGGATCTGGAAGCGACGATCGCCAGGCTCGATGCGCCGCCGGTGCTGCTCGGCCATTCGCTCGGCGGGCTGCTGGCGCAGATGCTGGCCGCGAACGGCAAGGCGCGCGCCCTGGTGCTGCTGGCGCCCTGCGCGCCCTGGGGCATCATGCCGTCGACTTTGTTCGAGGTCGCTTCGGCGCAGACCATCATGCTCGCCGGCAATTTGACCAATCAGGTGCTCTATCCCGACTACGACGTCGCCGCGGCCCATTCGCTCGACCGGCTGCCGCCGCTGGAGCGCAAGCGTGTGTTCGCCGGTTTCGTGCCGGAGTCGGGGCTGGCGACGTTCGAGATCATGCATTGGGGCTGGGACGCCAAGCGCGCCTCGCATGTCAAGGCCGCCGGAGTGACCTGCCCGATCCTCTGCCTGACCGGCCAGCACGATCGCATCAATCCCCCATCGACCGTGCGCCGCACCGCGGAGCGCTACCCTGGCGCGGTCTATGAAGACGTGCCGGGCCACAGCCACTGGCTGATCGGCGAGCCGGGCTGGGAGAAGATCGCAGGGCGAACGATCCAGTGGCTGGATGCGGTGCTGGGCGCTGAAGGCAACAAGGCGAAGCGCAGAAACTAATTCGCCGCCGCCGCCGGCGTGTCGTAGCGCTTCTTGAAGTCCTTCATGAAGGTCTGCAGCGTGTCGATCGAGGCGATCTGCGCGGCGGTGTCGCGGAAGGCGACGCCATGGGCGTCGATGCGCTGGGCGACGACGGCGAAGGCGCTGCCGTCGGGGCTGGCCTTCATCTTCGGCCCGAAATGATCGCGCAGCCTATCGAGGCTGGTTTCGTCATTGGCGAGGGAATAGGCGACGGCCGCGCGCATGACTTCTTCGCGGTCGGCCACGTTGAGTGCCGTCGCATCGCTCCAGCGCGTGCCCAGCAATTCCTCGGATTTCTGGCCGGCGATGGCCCAGTTGCCGCTCTCCCAATAGATGTCGGCGCGCAGCCGCGCGGTGTCGGCGGCATCGTCGACCGCGATCAGGTCGAGCGCGTTGTTCCACTGCTTCAGCGCGGCGAAGGCGCGCGCCTCCAACAGTAGGCGCTGGTGATTGACGTCGTCGGGCAGGGTGCTGATCTGCGTACCGCGGATCGCATCGAGCGCGTTCTGCGGCTTCTGGTCCATCAGATAGATCATGGCGAGCCGTGTCGCGACTTGGGCCCGCGCCACGCCGTCGAGGCGCTTGTCGATCTGATAGTTCAGCAGCTCGGACGCCGGGCCCAGCAGATCGACCACGACCAGCCGATCCGACATGCGGCGGATCATTTCGTCGCCGTCCGGTCCGATCGGCGTCAGTTCGATGAAATCGTAGAAGATCGCCAGTGCTTCGACCGGCGCGATCTTGTCGGCCTTGCCCTTGATGAACAGGGCCGCGAAGGCGCCGCGCATGTCGTCCTGCGCCTTGCGCGCCAGATCGTCATTGGGGAAACTCGCCGCCGCTACGCGCAGCGTGTGCAACCCGTCGCGCCAGCGCTGCTTGGCGAAATAGAGCGACGACAGCTTGCGCAGCGTCTTCATTTCCAGCATGTCGCCGCGCCAGCGGAAGCGCAGGCGCTCCAGCGCCGCGATGGCAGCATCCTGGCTCATGACGCCGGCGCTGAGCGCGGCGTCGATGCGGTAATAGATCGCCTCGGCCTCGGCGCGTTCGTCGCCGCTCTTCTCGATGGCGTTGAACAGGACGCCGGCCTCATGGCCGCGATTCTCGGCCGCCAACAGCCGGGCGCGGACAAGATCGGCAGCGATCGCCAGGGATTTGTCGATCGTCTGCGGCAGCCTGGCGACGGCGGAGTCGGCGACTTCCAGGTGACCTTGCCCCAGCGCGGTCTGCGCCTTGGCAATGCGCTGGCGCGCCTGCCAATCGGGCAGGTATTGCTTCAGCACGGGCTCGGCCCGGTCGAGGTCGGCGCCGGCGCTGTTCCAGTCCTCCAGCGCGGCTTCGATCAGTCCGCGCCAATAGGCGGCGTGGCGGTCGTCATCGAAGGCGGCGCCGGCGATATCGTTATGGGCGTCGCGATAGCGGCCCATCATGTAGTTCGCCGCCGCATGCATGGTCTGCAGTTGGCGGTCGCTTTGCAGCGCGGGGTCCTGGGCCTGCATCAGATTGATGACGCCGAGCGCTTCGGCGGAAAATCCGTTGGCGAGGTAAAATCGCGCGAGCACCAGGCGCGCATGGTTGGCGTCGTCCGGCTTCAGCCGCGCGGTGGCGGCGCGCAGGCGGCGCTCGGTATTGAGGAAGCTGCCGCCGGTGTATTTCGCCCAATGGGCGAAGTCGAGAAAGGACGGGCCGGCATCGCGCGCGGCGATGGCGGCGGGCGAATCGGCGACCGGCATGGTCGGCGGCGTCAGCGCCAAGCCGCCGGGATGGGTAATGGTCGTGCGCGTGCGATCGATGGTGACGGAGAGATCGTCGATATAGGGCGCCAGCGCCAGGCCCGATGCGGTCTTGAGCACGCCGAACTCGACATAGTCGTGGGCTGCGATCATCGCGCGGCCCACCGCGGACGGCACCAGGATCAGCTGGTCGCCGACCACCGGATCGGTCAGCGTCACCGGATGGCTGGCGCCCGGCAGCAAAGTGCTGAGCGAGGAATGCGTGGCGTCGTCCTGGTTGCGGGCAAAGCCGATGGCGATCGGCTGCTCGCTGACCTGGGGCGCGATGACGACCTTCAGGTTCGAGCCGTCGGCATGGGCGCCGATCTGTTCGGGTTGTTTCAGCGTGATGCGCAGCACGCTGACGCCGTCGGCGGAGGCGGCTTCCACCGCGGCCGGGAAGTCGCCCAGCGCGGCTTTCAGTTTCACGGCGTCGAGCGGGGCCGCGCCTTGCAGAACGATCCAGGCCGTCGAGCCGCGCATGAACACGGCCGAGCCGCGTGTTGCGGCGCCGGCGAAGGTGAGCACGGCACCGCTGCGCGTCAACTGTCCGCTGGCGTCGGCGGTGGATGGCGCGACGGGCGTGGCGTTGGGATCCGCTGCCGCTGCAGCCGGCGCCGTGGCAGCCGGGGCGGCGGCCGCTGGCGGCGGGGCGGCTGGCGGCGGCGTTGCCGTCGGCGGCTTGTTGGCATCGGCCAGTTTTTGCGCGGTCGCGGCGATGGCAGCCGCTTGCGCTTCCGACAGCGCCGATTGCGTATTGGTGGGTTTGCCGGCCAGCGCGGTGATGACCGGCTTCTCTGTGCCGGGCGGGTGATAGGAATCCGCGTCGGTCTTGGGCGCGAGCACGTCGACCACGATCTTCGAGCCGGTGCGGAAGTCGTGGAAGCCGGAAGCCGCATCGGTGTCGAACTCGACGATCGTGCCTTTGCCGTCGATGCGCCAGCTGGCGTTCTTCACCCAAGGCGGCGCGAAACGCGCGATGGCGGAAACATCGACGCGGGCCAACGCTTCGAAGCGAACGCCGAGTTTGCCGGCACCGGGAAACACCGCGTATTTGACCGTTTGCGGCCAGTCGAACACCAGCCGCGTGAAATTCTGATAGGCGCCGGCGCGCACCGCGATCTGCGGCAGCGTGGCAACGTCCACTGTCTTGGGCGCCGGCGGCGGCAGCGGCGGCAGGTCGGGCGGCGTGCCGCTAAAGCTGTTCGGCACCAGGTCGATGGCGAGTTGATTGCCGACCGCGCTGGAATGGATGCGCACCGGCTGCGTCAGGGCCAGGCGAAAAGTGCGCCCGTCGGGATCGACCCGCGCGCTGCCGGCATAGGCGGCGAGGTTCTGGGTCAGCACAGCGGCGGTGATCGACGTGTCGCGGCTGAAGCTCAGCGTCAGCACGCCGCCATTCACCGCGGCGCCGACATGGGCGCTCGGCGCGAAGCTGAAGAGAAGTCGCGCATAGCCGCCGGCGGTATTGACGCCGAGCGTGTCGCCGGCGCGCGCCGGCAGCACGAAGAACGCAAACAGGCACGCCGCCGAAACCAGGCGGAGAAGGTTCGTGCGTGTGACGGCATGCTTCATAAGAGAGGACGTCCTTTCGTCCTGGCCCAGTTTGGACGCCACGGCGTTAACCGCCCGTAAACCGTAAAAGCCGGGCCGCATCCGCGATTTCGCCTAGCCGCCCTTGGCCGGCGCGAGCGGCGCCGGCGGGCCGCTGGCGGCTTGGGTCGCCGGCTTGGGCGTCGTGGTTGGTTGCGCCGGCGGCGTCACCGTGGGCGTAACCGCTGCCGTTGCTGGTTTGGCGGGCGGCGTCACGGCAGCCGCCGTGGGTTTGGCCGGCGGGGTTGCGGCCGCGGTCGCGGGCTTGGCCGGCGGCGTTGTTGCCGGGTGGTGCACCGGCGGCGCATGCGGCTTTGGCGGTGTCGAGGCCTGGGTGGGTGGCGCCGCAGGGGGCGTCGCAGCCGGCGGCGATTGCGCGGGCGGCGGCGGCGGCGGCGTCGGAAGCGACGATACGACCGGCGTGCTGCCAGGCGGCGAGAGCGCGGCGGTTTGCAGCGGCGGCGCGGCGGAGGCCGTCGTGCCGGGCGGCGGCGAGGCGATATCCGCCGACGAGCCGGGCGTGGTCGGGCAGACGACCGGCGGCGGCTCCGGCAGCTTGAGCAGCGAAGCCAGCTTGACGGTCAACCGCTGCGCCGCGTCGGGGTTCATCGCCTGCAGGATGCTGCCGAGGTCGGCGGGTTTCATGCCCTTGGCGATCGGGATAAGAACCTCGTCGGGCATGGTGTTGAAGATCAACGCGGCTTTCTTGGCCGGCATGCCGTCGGGACCGTAGGATTTGATCAGCGATTTGATCTGATCGTCCTGTTTTGCGTCGCGCTGGGTGAGCAGCGTCTGAATCTGCGTCTGCAGGTCCTTCAGCGCTCCGATCTTCTGGTCGACGCGGCCTTCGCCGGCGGAGAGCAGATTCTCGCGCATGTTGAGCGCGCGCTCGCGCGCATCCAGCTCGGCTCTGCGGCGCGTCAGGCTGGAGAGTACGTCCACCGTGGCGGCGCTGCCGCTGGTGCTGTCGTCGCCGGCGAAATCGCGCGTCGCCGAGCCGCCGTCGGCATCGGCCGGCGCCAGGCCGGAATTGTCCGGCTGGTCGGACGCCTGCTCGGGCGCTTGCGCGGCATGCGCGAGATCGACGCCCTTGATGGCGAGCAAGGCCGTGCCGACGATGACGACCGCCGGCAGCAAGCGCAGATATCTGGTCAACCCGTTCATCGCACCGCCCTGAGCGCGTCCAGGCGTTTCATGATGCTGCCGGACGGAAGATTGAAAGCGGGATTCGCCGTCGACTGCGAGCGTGCCGAAGCGCTGGCGTCGCTGGCGCGGTCGAAGCGCTCGGCGATGCGGTCGCCCGAGGCGGTCAGCAGCGACAATTCGTCGATGATCGAACGGGCGCGCGCCAAGCGCTCGTCCAGCGCCTCGGCCGCGCCGCTGGCGGTGGCTTTGAGCGCCCGCATCGAGGCGCCGGCATGGGTGATGGCGGTGTTGAGTTCGCCGATGGTCGATTTGAGGCCTTCCTGTCCGCGGCGCACCGCGGCCAGACGGCGTTCCAGCACGATGCAATAGATCAGCGTGACGGCCAAAAGTCCGGTGAGCGCGAGTTCGACGATCAGGCCAAGGTTCAGCGTGTGCATCATCTTACAATCCTCTGGAGGCGTCGGTGCGTTCGACGGCTTCGTCGATCCGCACGGCGACCGACGAGCCGACGCGGCCCATGCGGCCCTTGAGCAGCGGCACGCCGCGGCAGCGCATTTCGATCTTCGAATCCGGCGAGGCGTTTAGCATGATCGTCTGGCCGACTTCCAGATTCATCATCTTGTTGAGCGGCAAGGTCTGCTCGTCGAGAATCGCGTCGATCTCGATTTTGGTCGACCACAGCTCGGTCGCCAGATGACTTTCCCAGATCGAGTCGCGGCCGAACTTCTCGCCCATGAACTGCTGCAGCAGGAGCTTGCGGATCGGTTCCAGCGTCGCGTAGGGCAGCAGCAATTCAGTGCGGCCGCCGCGGTCTTCCATGTCGATGCGCAGCTTGACCAGGATGGCGGCGTTGGCGGGGCGGGCGATAGCGGCGAAGCGCGGATTGGTCTCCAGACGGTCGAGCGTGAAATTCACCGGCGCCAGGGGTTCGAAGGCGGCGCACATGTCGGCCAGAATCACCTCGATCATGCGCTGGACCAGCGTGCGCTCGATGGTGGTGTAGGGACGGCCTTCGATGCGCATGGCCGAGGAGCCGCGCCGGCCGCCGAGCAGCACGTCGACGATCGAATAGATGAGATTGGAATCGACGGTGAAGAGGCCGTAATTGTCGAGCTCTTCGGCGCGGAACACCGCCAGGATCGCCGGCAGTGGGATGGAATTGAGATAGTCGCCGAAGCGGATGGAGGTGATGCTGTCCAGGCTCACTTCGACATTGTCCGAGGTGAAATTGCGCAAGGACGTCGTCATCAACCGTACCAGGCGGTCGAAGACGATTTCCAGCATCGGCAGGCGCTCGTAGGAGACCAGCGCCGAATTGATGATGGCGCGGACGCCGGACTTGTCCTGCAGCTGGTCGTTGTTGACATCGAAGCCCAGGAGCGAGTCGATCTCCTCCTGGTTCAGGATGCGTTCCGCGGTGCCGCCATTGGCGGCGACCGGAATGGTCTCGGCCGCGGCTGCCTCCGGGTTTTCGGGGCTCGCTGTCGCTTCGGTCGTTTCGTCGGCCATGAGGGCTCCGTTACTGCACGAGCATTTGTTTGAGGAGAACGTCGCGCACGCGGTAGGGCGCGGCGGAGGCATTGATGCGGCGAAGCAATTCTTCCTTCAGGCGCACGATGCCGGCCGAGCCTTTGAGGTCGTCCATGCGCAATTCGCGCAGATAGCCCTGGAACTGATCGACGATGCGCGGCATCAGCGCCTTCAGACCGGCGACTTCCTCCGGACCGTCGAGCTCCAGCGAGACCGACAGTTTGAGGTAGGCCGGTGCGGAGTCGTTGCCCTGGATGTTCACAAGAATGTCCGGCATGTCGTAGAAAGTGACGTTCGGTGGTGTCGGCGGCAGCGCTTCGGGCGCGCCGGCGGCCAACTCGGTGGGCTTGGCATCGGAGCCGCTGAAGAAGAACCAATAGGCCCCGCCGCCCAGCGCCAGCGCCAGGATCAGGCCGACGCCGCCGAACAGGATGAGCTTGTTGCCCAGCAGTTTCTTAATGAAACCTTGCTTGGGTGCGTCGCCAGCGGCGTCGCCCTCTTTCTTTTCCGCGTCTTCGCCTTCCGGCGCCGCCTGCTTTTCCTTCTTCGCCACGCTGGTGAGCCCTTCGCGAGAAATCTCTGGACGCGAAGTTAGGCAGACGTGGTTAAGGACTGGTTCAAATCGGCGGTCCCAAATCGCCAATGTGGAAATTCTTGCCGGGCAGAGCGCGTCGCGGACGCCGCCGGCCTTCGCGAAAACCCGGCGAACCGTTGGCTTTTCGTCTGGCACGCGCGCTGCAGCGGTTGCGGCGGACCAGAAAGGTTCGACAAGGCCCCGACTATGGAAAATTCGCTACTCATCAGTCTGTCGCATCAGATCGCGTCCTATCGCTCGATGGACGTGATCGCGAACAATCTCGCCAACCTCTCGACGCCCGCCTATCAGCGCGAAGAGCCGACCTTCAACGAATATATCGCCCAGGTTCGGCCCGCCGAAGGCCAGACCGGCATGCAGTCCTTGAGCTTCGTGCAGGATGCCGGCGTGGTGCGCGATCTTTCCGAAGGCCATCTCAATACCACCAATGCGCCGTTCGACATGGCGATTCACGGCAAGGGCTATTTCGTCGTGCAGACCGCGTCCGGCGAGCGCTACACGCGCAACGGCCATTTCGGCCTCGATGCCGGCGGCCAGCTCGTCACCAGCAACGGCGATGCCGTGCAGGGCGACGGCGGGCCCATCACCATCACGCCCGACGACGGCGAGGTTCATATCGCCCAGGATGGCACGGTCAGCGGCAAGAACGGCCAGATCGGCCGTATCCGCGTCGCCGATTTCGCCAATCCGCGCGCCCTGACCAAGGAAGGTGCCAGCCTCTATGCCGCGGACGGCCAATCGCCGGTCAGCGCCGACAGTTACACGCTCAACTCGGGCATGCTCGAAACCTCGAATGTCGAGCCGGTGATCGAGATCAGCCACATGATCGAGGTCATGCGCGCCTATCAGGCGACGGCCACGATGACCCAGACCCAGGAAGATCTCATGCGCCAGGCGATCGACAAGCTTGGCAGCCTGCAAAGTTAAGGAGACTTAAGACATGCGCGCTCTCTCGATCGCGGCGACCGGAATGCTCGCCCAACAGACCAATGTCGAAGTCATCGCCAACAATCTGGCGAACATGAACACGACCGGCTTCAAGCAGCAGCGGGCCGAATTCCAGGACCTGCTCTATCAGAACGTTTCGATGCCGGGCGCCAACTCCTCGGATTCCGGCACGGTCCTGCCCAGCGGCATCCAGATCGGCGCCGGCGTGCGCACCGCCTCGGTCTATCGCGTGACCAGCCAGGGGGACCTGAAGAACACGTCCAATCCTTACGACGTCGCGATCCAGGGTCCGGGCTTCTTCCGCGTGCAGCAGCCGGACGGCACCGACGCTTTCACCCGCGCCGGCGATTTCGGCCTCTCGCCGGAAGGCCAATTGGTCACCGACCAGGGCTACACGGTCGCGCCGGGCATCGCCATTCCCAACAACGCGCTCTCCGTCGCGGTCAACGCCCAGGGTCAGGTTTCGTGCACGGTGCCCGGCCAGACCGCGCCGCAGGTCGTCGGCACGCTGGAACTGACGCGCTTCGCCAACGAGGCGGGCCTCAAAGCCGTAGGCAACAACCTCTTTCTCGAGACCCCGTCTTCGGGCTCGCCGCAATCGGGCGTTCCGGGCTCTTCGGGTTACGGCACCCTGCAGCAGGGTTTCCTGGAAACTTCCAACGTCAACGCGGTGGAGGAGATCACCTCGCTGATCACGGCGCAGCGCGCCTATGAAATGAATTCCAAAGTGGTCACCGCGGCCGATCAGATGCTGCAGGACACCGCGCGCCTGGGAGGTGCATAACGATGTTGCTCCGTCTCTTCGTCCTTATCTCGGCCCTGCTGATCGCCTCTCCGGCCTTCGCCGACAGCGGCATGCGGGTGGTCGTTCCCAACCGCGACATCGCGCGCGGCGAAACCATCGGCGAATCCGACCTGGTCTACGGCACGATTGCCGCGACCAACGTATTCTCCGGCATCGCCACGTCGATGGATGCGCTCAAGGGCATGGAAGCCCGCCGCATGCTGCGTGCCGGCGAGATCGTGCGCACCGACGACGTGCGCCATCCCGTCGTCGTCGCCAAGGGCTCCATCGTCACGATGACCTTCCAGGCCCCGGGCGTCACCTTGACCGCCAGCGGCCGCGCCTTGAGCGAAGGCGGCGTCGGCGAGACCATCACCGTGCAGAACCCGGCCTCGTTCCGGCAGATCAGCTGCATCGTCACCGGTCCCGGCGCCGTCCGCGCCGCCAGCTCGGTGCTCAACATCGCGGCGCCCACCACGCTCGCACGCGCCCATTGAAGGATAGAGCCATGAAACGCCACACTTCGAAGATCGTTTGCCTGGCCGTCGGCCTTGGGGCCCTGGGCGGCTGCAGCGCCGTCGAGCGCGTGCGCGAAATCGGCGATCCGCCGGCCTTGGCGTCGATGGCCGATCCGGCCTCGCCGATCAACACCGCGTCGCCGGCGCTGCCCATGCCGCCGCCGCCGGCGCCGTCGCGCGCCGTCAATTCGCTGTGGGCATCGGGCTCGCGCAGCTTCTTCCACGATCCGCGCGCCAGCCGTCCGGGTGACATCATCACGGTCAACATCACGGTGGCCGACACGGCGAAGTTCGACAACACCACGACGCGCTCGCGCACCAATGCCGACAACGCCAATCTGACGAACTTCTTCGGCCTGGAAACGCCTTTGGCCGCCTCGACCGGGGCCGATCCGTCGAGCCTGGTCAAGATGGGCTCCAACACCTCCAATGTCGGTTCGGGCTCGGTGGCGCGCTCGGAATCGATCAGCCTGACGCTGGCCGCGCTGGTCACCCAGGTCCTGCCCAACGGCAATATGGTGATCGGCGGCCATCAGCAGGTGCGGGTGAACAACGAGCTGCGCGACCTGCAGGTTTCCGGCATCGTGCGCAGCGAAGACATCACCAGCGCCAACACGGTCGATCTCAGCCAGATCGCCGAGGCGCGCATCTCCTATGGCGGCCGCGGCACGGTCAGCGACATGCAGCAGCCGCGCTACGGCTCGCAGCTGTTCGACATCCTGATGCCGTTCTGATTTCGCGGCAGCGAAATCATCCCGGACGGCGGCTCATAGGGACAGCGTATGAGCGATCCGGGATCCGGTGCACGACATTCCACCCTGAATTGGGGTAGAGGGGCAGAGGCAAAACGGCCGGATCCTTTCAGGGTCCGGCCGTTTTCCATTTCAGTATCCAGGGATCAACTAATCGTCGCGATAAACCTTCTCGCGCCGCTCATGCCGCTCCTGCGCTTCCAGCGACAGCGTCGCGATCGGGCGGGCGTCGAGGCGCTTGAGGGAGATCGGCTCGCCGGTCTCTTCGCAGAAGCCGTATGATCCGTCCTCGAGCCGGCGCAGCGCCGAGTCGATCTTGGCGATCAGCTTGCGCTGTCGGTCGCGGGTGCGCAGTTCGAGTTGGCGCTCGGCCTCGGTCGAAGCGCGATCCGCCAAGTCGGCATGCGGCACGGTCTCGGCCTGCAGGTTCTGGATCGTCTCGCGGCTCTCGCGGAGGATCTCGTCTTTCCAGCTATTCAGCTTGCGGCGGAAATACTCCCGTTGCCGCTCATTCATAAAGGGTTCGCTCTCCGACGGTTTGTAACCGGACGGAAGTTGGGTTCCCATGCGCACTCCCCTTCGACCTGGAACGCGTGAACAGAGGGCCGGGGTTATAGCGATGCGCCCCGGCCCGTCAATCGCTTATCGTTAACAAACCTAACGCACAGGATTAAGGCGGCCGGGTTCCCAGAAGCCCGCCCCTCGGGCGGGGGCCGCGGCACGCGCCCAATCCACCAAACCGGCCAGTCCCGCCAGGACGATATAGGCGGCGAGCGCGGTGCGGGCCTCGGCCAGGGGCGATTCGGGTTGAGGGCCGAAGGAACCGTAGATCTGGACCGCCGTCATCGCGGCGACGAAGGTCCACAGCCAGGCGTCGCCCCGCCGTGTCTGGCTCGGAACGGCATGCGCGTAGATGGCCGCGCCGGCGGCCAGCGTCGCAAGTTCCAGCGGCAGACTGATCCACAGATGCCGCCACAGGCCGAACCCGACCTTGAAGCCGTCGCCCAGCAGCGGCAGGTCCTGCACATGGACGACAAGGTCGAGCATCCAGTGCGAGAACACCGCGCCGGCAACGACCGCGCCGATCGCGGCGCGCCGTTCCTTGAAGAAGAGCGCCGTCACCGCGCCCAGCGCCGCCGACAAGGCCGCCGCGCCGAGCAGGCCGTGGGTGTACGGCATGTAGTAGAGATCGAGTGAACTGCCCTGCGTGAAGCCCTGCACGATGCGCAGCTTCTCGACGTTCAGCATCACCAGCGCCGACCACACGACGTCCAGCCATTGCACGGCCAAGAAGAAAAGCCACAGCGGCAGTCTTTTTTCCGAAGCTTTGCCGGCAAAGGCCGGTCCGTAATGTCCGATGAACATCTAGCTCTCCTTGGATTTGCGGCCGATGCGGCCCAGATGTGTGAAGCCGAAGCCGCGGCCGTATTTCAGGCCGTAGCCGAGGGCGCGGTCGAAGCCGACATGGGTGAACCAGATCAGCGCAACGCTGACGGCAAGCGGCTGGTTGAGCGCGAGTCCCGCTGCTGCCAGGAGCAGCGGCCCGACCGTCGAATGCAGCGCGTTGTAGGCGGCGGCACCGATGCGCGGGTCGCCGAGATAGAAGGCGAAACTCAAATCGGGCACGAGAAAGAGGGCGGCGAACATTTTCCAGTCGCCGCCGCTGTGCCAATAGAGCGCCGCGGCGCCGCCGAGCAGCGCCAGGCCTTCGACGCGCAGCAAGGCCCGCACGCCGCCGTCAACCGCTCCTGCAACCATCGTCTTGTCCGCCATGTTCCGCGCCTCTCACGATCGGGTGAGAGAATGGCGATCGGCGGCTTAGAGCAGTTTTGGAATGAACTGACTCGGGTCGGATTCCCAAAGTTGGCACGATAGGCGAGTCTGGGACCGCGGCTGATTCGGGAGGCGTGGATGGCGCGACCCTATTCCCTGGATTTTCGTGTTGGCCTGGTTCGTTA
>DATCAT010000056.1:0-78287 GCA_036512455.1 Rhizomicrobium sp. | reverse complement strand
AGGCGTTCGCTAGCGAACTCTCCGGCAACGTGGTCGATCTCTGCCCCGTCGGCGCGCTGACCTCCAAGCCCTACGCCTTCAACGCCCGTCCCTGGGAGTTGCGCAAGACCGACTCCGTCGACGTGATGGACGCGCAAGGCTGCAACATCCGCGTCGATGCCCGCGGGCCGCAGGTCATGCGCGTGCTGCCGCGCCTCAACGAAGCGGTCAACGAGGAGTGGATTTCCGACAAGGCGCGTCACGCCTGTGACGGCCTGGTGCGCCAGCGCCTGGATCAACCCTACATCCGCAGGAGCGGCAAACTCTTGCCCGCGACCTGGGCCGAAGCGTTCGCGACAATCGCCGCGCGCATCGCCGCGACGACAGCGGACAAGATGGCCGCCGTGGTCGGCGATCTCGCAGCGGCCGAGGAGATCAAGGCGCTCAAGGATCTGATGCTTTCGCTCGGCGTCAGGAACATCGATTGCCGCCAGGACGGCGCCAAGCTCGGCGGCGCCCGCCAGTCCTATCTCTTCAACACGACCATCGCCGGCGTCGAAGCGGCCGACGCGATCCTCACTGTCGGCGCCAATCCGCGCTGGGAAGCGCCGGTGCTGAACGCCCGCATCCGCAAGACCTGGCTGGCCGGCAACCTCCAGATCACCGGTCTCGGCGTGACGATGGATCAGCATTATCCGGTCAAGGACCTCGGCGCGGACGTCGCGACGCTGGAACAGATCGCCAATGGCGGCCACGACTTCGCGAAAGTCCTGCGTGACGCCAAGCGCCCGATGATCATTGTCGGCGCATCCGCCATCGCGCGCGCTGACGGCGCCGCGATCCTCAAGCTGGCCGCGAAGATCGCCGCCGACACCGGCATGATCGGCCCCGCCGGCGGCCCCGCCGAAGGCGGCTGGAACGGCTTCAACATCCTGCACACCGCTGCGTCCCGCGTCGCCGCGCTCGATCTCGGCTTCGTGCCGGGCGCCAATACTGATGGAACAACCGGCCGCGACGTCGCCGCCATCGTCGATGGCGCGCAGAAGGGCGAGATCGACTTCATCTATTCACTCGGCGCCGACGAATTCGATTGCAGCCATCTAGGCCGCGCCTTCGTGGTCTATCAGGGCAGCCATGGCGATGCCGGCGCGCACAATGCCGATGTCATCCTGCCCGGCGCCGCCTACACCGAGAAGGAAGGCCTCTACGTCAATTTCGAAGGCCGCGTGCAGCCGGGCCATCGCGCCGCCTTCCCGCCGGGCGAGGCCAAGGAAGACTGGGCCATCATCCGGGCGCTGTCCGACGCGCTCGGCAAGCGCCTGCCTTACGACAACCTGGACGCGTTGCGAGCCGCCATCGTCGCCGACGCGCCGCACTTCGCCAATCATCATGAGACCGTGCCGCATGGCGGCGCCGGCGCGACGGACTGGAACGCCGTCGGCGCCGAAGGTCCGCTCGACACCTCGCTGCCTTTGCGCAGTGCGATGAGCGACTACTACCTGACCAACCCCATCGCCCGCGCCAGCGTCACGATGGCCGAGTGCAGCCGCGAATTCGTGACCGGTGTGCCTGCGATGGCGGCGGAGTAGGCGATGCTGCTGCTTCATCTCCTGCAGACCTGGGGCCTGTCCTACAACTGGGCCTGGACTATCAGCCAGGTCGTAACGCTTGGCGTGCTCGAGTTTATCGCTCTGCTCATGGTCGCGCTCTTCATTCTGGCCGACCGCAAGATCTGGGCGGCGGTGCAGTTGCGCCGCGGTCCCAACGTCGTGGGCCCTTTCGGCCTGCTGCAGACCATCGCCGATGCCTTCAAATTCCTGCTCAAGGAAGTCATCATCCCGTCGGGCGCCAACAAGGTGATCTTCATCCTGGCGCCGCTGGTGACGGCGACGCTGGCCTTCGCCGGCTGGGCCGTCATTCCGGTCGCCGACGGCTGGGTCGCGTCAAATATCAACGTTGGGATTCTCTATCTTTTCGCCATGTCGTCGCTCGGCGTCTACGGCATCATCATGGCCGGCTGGGCCTCGAACTCGAAATACCCGTTCCTCTCCGCCCTGCGCGCCGCTGCCCAGATGGTATCCTACGAAGTGTCCATCGGCTTCGTCATCATCACGGTGCTGCTGTTCGCCGGCTCGCTGAACCTGTCGGCCATCGTGCGGGCGCAGGAGCATGGCTGGTTCGCCTTCTCCATCCTGTTTCCGATGCTGCCAATCTTCTTCGTCTCGGCGCTGGCCGAGACCAACCGGCCGCCCTTCGATCTTGTCGAGGCCGAATCCGAGCTTGTCGCCGGCTTCTTCGTGGAATATTCCGCGACGCCGTTCCTGCTCTTCTTCCTCGGTGAATATGTCAGCGTCGTGCTGATGTGCGCCATGTGCTCGATCCTGTTCTTCGGCGGCTGGCTCCCGCCGCTGTTCTGGCCGCTGAACCAGATCCCGTTCGTCGTCGCCGCGCTGACCGCGGTGCCGGGCGTCATCTGGTTCAGCCTCAAGATTTTCGTCTTCTTCTTCATGTTCGCGATGGTGAAGGCCATGGTGCCGCGCTATCGCTACGATCAGTTGATGCGGCTCGGCTGGAAAGTGTTCCTGCCCACGTCGCTGTTATGGGTGGTGGTCACGGCGGGCTGGGTGCTCGTTTTCCACCATCACGTCTGAGGGTCCCATGGCCAGTCTCGACCGCACCGCGCGTCAGATCTTCTTCTGGGAGTTCATCCAGAGCTTCTTCCTGACCATGCGTTACTTCTTCGCCGCGAAGACGACGATCAACTATCCGTTCGAGAAAGGCCCGCTATCCCCACGCTTCCGCGGCGAGCACGCGCTGCGCCGCTATCCCAACGGCGAGGAACGCTGCATCGCTTGCAAGCTGTGCGAGGCGATCTGCCCGGCCCAGGCCATCACCATCGAGGCCGAGCCGCGCGAAGACGGCAGCCGCCGCACCACGCGTTACGATATCGACATGGTCAAATGCATCTATTGCGGCCTGTGCCAGGAAGCCTGCCCGGTCGACGCCATCGTCGAAGGCCCCAACTTCGAATTCTCCACCGAGACGCGCGAGGAACTCTACTACAACAAGGACCGCCTGCTCGCGAACGGCGACCGCTGGGAACGCGAGATCGCCAAGAACCTGGAAATGGATGCGCCGTATCGATGATCGCGATGCTCACATCCCCCCCACACGTCATGGCCGGCCTTGAGCCGGCCACCCAACTTCCGCGCGTCCGCGCGCGCAAAGACTCTTTCTCGCCCATGGGCACGTTGGATGGGCGGGGTCGCAGCGACAGCGTCGCGACGCCCGCACATGACGGTGGGGCATAACATGCTGCTTCAAACCATCGCCTTCTACGCCTTCTCGACGATCCTGCTCGCTTCGGCGTTCATGGTCATCGTCGCGCGCAATCCTGTGCACTCGGTGTTCTTCCTGATCCTCGCCTTCTTCAACGCCGCCGGCCTGTTCGTCCTGCTCGGCGCGGAGTTCCTGGCGATGATCCTCATCATCGTCTATGTCGGCGCGGTCGCGGTCCTCTTCCTCTTCGTCGTCATGATGCTCGACATCGATTTCGCCGAGCTCAAGAAGGGCGCGCAGCAATATATCCTGGTCGGCGCCGGCGTCGGCCTCTTGCTGATGGTCGAACTGTTCGCCAGCGCCTGGCTGTGGACGTTCTCGCCGCTCGCCAAGAGCCTCCTGGCGCATCCCACGCCGACGGGCCTCGGCAACACTGAAGCGCTCGGCCGCATCCTCTATACCGATTACATCTACTACTTCCAGATCGCCGGTCTGGTTCTGCTGGTCGCCATGATCGGCGCCATCGTGCTGACGCTGCGCCATCGGCCTGGCGTGCGCCGCCAGAACATCGGCCGGCAGAACGCCCGCACCATGGACGAGGCGATGACCATCGTCGACGTCAAGCCGGGGCAGGGGGCTTAGATGACCATCGGACTGGCCAACTACCTGACCGTCGCGGCGATCCTCTTCACCATCGGCGTCTTCGGCATCTTCCTGAACCGCAAGAACGTCATCGTCATCCTGATGTCGATCGAGCTCATCCTGCTTGCCGTCAACATCAACTTCGTGGCGTTCTCGTCCTTCCTGCACGACCTGGTCGGCCAGGTCTTCGCGCTGTTCATCCTGACCGTCGCGGCCGCGGAAGCCGCCATCGGGCTCGCCATTCTCGTCGTCTATTTCCGCAACCGCGGCACCATCGCCGTGGAAGACGTCAACCTGATGAAGGGCTGAAGCGTGTACGCAAGCATCGTCTTCCTGCCCATCATCTCTGCCCTGATCGCGGGCCTCTTCGGCCGCGTCATCGGCGCGCGCGCCTCGGAACTCGTCACCACCGGCGCGCTGTTTATATCCGCCGCGCTTTCCATGGTCGCCTTCTACGACGTGACGATCCTGGGCCATGCGCATCTGGTGCAGGTGCTGCCCTGGGTCTATTCCGGCGATTTGCGCGTCGATTGGGCGATCAAGGTCGACGCGCTGACCGGCGTCATGCTGGTCGTGGTCACCGGCGTCTCCAGCCTCGTGCATCTGTATTCGATCGGTTACATGGCCGAGGATCCCGGCCGCCCCCGCTTCTTCGCCTATCTCTCGTTCTTCACCTTCGCCATGCTGATGCTGGTGACGGCGAACAATTTCCTGCAGATGTTCTTCGGCTGGGAGGGCGTCGGTGTCGCCTCCTATCTGCTGATCGGCTTCTGGTACAAGAAGCCGGAAGCCAACGCCGCTGCCATCAAGGCCTTCATCGTCAACCGCGTCGGCGATTTCGGCTTTGCGCTCGGCATCTTCGGCATCTTCTTCGTCTTCAAGACGCTCGACTTCGACCAGGTCTTCGCCGCTGCGCCGTCGATGGTGGGCCACACCTTCCTGTTCGCCGGATACAACGTCGATATCCTGACGACGCTCTGTCTGCTGCTGTTCGTCGGCGCCATGGGCAAGTCGGCGCAGCTCGGCCTGCACACCTGGCTGCCGGATGCGATGGAGGGCCCGACGCCTGTCTCCGCCCTGATCCACGCCGCCACCATGGTCACCGCCGGCGTCTTCCTGGTCTGCCGCTGCTCGCCGCTGTTCGAGCATGCGCCCGTGGCGCTCGCCTTCGTCACCGTCATCGGCGCCACGACGGCGTTCTTCGCCGCCTCGGTCGGCCTGTTCCAGAACGACATCAAGCGCGTCATCGCCTACTCGACCTGCTCGCAGCTTGGCTACATGTTCGTCGCCGCCGGCGTCTCGGCCTACGGCTCTGCGATGTTCCACCTCTTCACCCACGCCTTCTTCAAGGCGCTGCTGTTCCTCGCCGCCGGCTCAGTCATCCACGCGATGCATCACGAGCAGGACATGCGCAAGATGGGCGGCCTGGCGCGCGCCATTCCCTTCACTTGGGCGATGATGCTGATCGGCAATCTGGCGCTGACCGGCGTCGGACTGCCGGTGTTGCATGTCGGCCTCGCCGGCTTCTATTCCAAGGACTCGATCATCGACGCGGCTTACTCGGCC
Source organism: Rhizomicrobium sp. (assembly GCA_036512455.1). Classification (GTDB taxonomy): domain Bacteria; phylum Pseudomonadota; class Alphaproteobacteria; order Micropepsales; family Micropepsaceae; genus Rhizomicrobium. Next base: position 72,821 of record DATCAT010000056.1, on the reverse strand, counting down.
CACACCGGCATCGGCACCTACGCGTTCCTGCTGACGCTGCTCGCCGCCGGCATGACGTCGTTCTATTCCTGGCGCCAGTTCCTGATGACCTTCCATGGCCGCTATCGCGGACAGGACGTCAGCCACGATCACGGCCACGATAATCATCACGCGCCGGCGCTGTCGGACATGCACGAGTCCCCGTTGACGATGCTCATCCCGCTGGCGGTGCTGGCCGCCGGCGCTGTCTTCGCCGGCATCCTGTTCGACCACTATTTCATCGGCGAGCAATCCGCCGGCTTCTGGCACGGCGCGCTCGGCGCCATCGCCGGCAACGGTCTGAAGCCCCAGCTCGAGAATTTCCCGATGTGGGTGGAAGTGGCGCCGTTCGTCCTTACCGTCATCGGTTTCGGCGTCGCCTATTACTATTACATCCTCAATCCGGAGCTTCCGGCCCGGATGGCCGCGAAGCGGGGCATGCTCTACCTCTTCCTCTACAACAAATGGTATTTCGACGAGCTTTACGATTTCCTGTTCGTGCGGCCGGCGCAAAAGCTCGGCCGCTTCCTGTGGAAGTTCGGCGACGGCACGGTCATCGACGGCCTCGGCCCAGACGGCATCGCCGCCCGCGTGCTCGACGCCACGCGCGGCGCGGTGCGGCTGCAGTCCGGTTATGTCTATCACTACGCCTTCGCCATGCTGATCGGCGTCGTCGCGCTCGCCACTTGGTTGCTGCTCTCGGGAGTTCACCCATGAGCGGCTGGCCGATCCTCAGCATCGTCACCTTCCTGCCGCTGCTCGGCGTCGCCGCGATTCTGCTGACGCGCGGCTCGGACAAGACCGTCGCCAGCAACGCCCGCTGGATCGCGCTGATCGTGACGCTGGTCGAATTCGTCCTGGCGATGCTGATCTGGATCAAGTTCGACGGCACCACGTCGGCCTTCCAGTTCGTGGAAACCGCCGACTGGCTCGCGCCCGGCATCGGCTATCACATGGGCGTCGACGGCATCTCGATGCTGTTCATCGTGCTCACCGCCGGCCTGATGCCGTTCTGCATCCTGGCCAGCTGGGAATCGATCGAGACCCGCGTCGCCGAATACATGATCGCGTTCCTGGCGCTCGAAGCCCTGATGATCGGCGTCTTCTGCGCCCTCGATCTCGTGCTGTTCTACCTCTTCTTCGAGGGTGGGCTGATCCCGATGTTCCTGATCATCGGGGTGTGGGGCGGCAAGCGGCGCGTCTATGCCAGCTTCAAGTTCTTCCTCTACACGCTGCTCGGCTCGGTGCTGATGCTGCTCGCCATCCTGGCGATGTATTACACCGCCGGCACCACCGACATCGTCACGCTCCTGCACTTCCACTTCGATCCCAGGCTGCAGACCTTCCTCTGGCTCGCCTTCTTCGCCAGTTTCGCGGTGAAGATGCCGATGTGGCCGGTCCACACCTGGCTGCCCGACGCGCATGTCGAGGCGCCGACGGCCGGCTCGGTCATCCTGGCAGCGATCCTTCTGAAAATGGGCGGCTACGGCTTCCTGCGCTTCTCGCTGCCGATGTTCTCCAGCGCGTCGGAGATGTTCGCGCCGCTGGTCTTCGCGCTCTCCATCGTCGCCATCATCTACACCTCGCTGGTGGCGCTGGCGCAGGAAGACATCAAGAAGCTGATCGCCTATTCCTCTGTCGCCCATATGGGTTTCGTGACCATGGGCATCTTCACCCTCACCCATCAGGGCGTCGAGGGCGGCATCTTCCAGATGCTCAGCCACGGCGTGGTCTCCGGCGCGCTCTTCCTCTGCGTCGGGGTCATTTACGACCGCATGCACACGCGCGAGATCGCGGCCTATGGCGGCCTGGTCAATCGCATGCCCATCTACGCCGCCTGTTTCATGATCTTCACGCTGGCCAATGTCGGCCTGCCGGGCACCTCGGGCTTCGTCGGCGAGTTCTTGACCATGCTGGGCGCCTTCGCGGTCAACACCTGGGTCGCGATCTTCGCAACGACCGGGATCATCCTGTCGGCGGCCTATGCGCTCTATGTCTACCGCCGCGTTATCTTCGGCGAGCTGGTCAAGCCGGCGCTGATGACGATCAAGGACCTCAACGCTCGCGAGATCGCCATCCTGGCGCCGCTGGTGGTCGTCACCATCCTGATGGGTCTCTATCCCAAGCCGGTGTTCGACGTCACCTCGTCCTCGGTCAAGAATCTGATCACCGAATACCAAACCGCGCTTGCCTTCGATCATGGCGGCCAGGTCGCCACGCGCGCGCAGGGAGTCGTCAAGTGAACCTGCAAGCCGACCTGATGGTTCTGTTGCCGGAGCTGACGCTGGCCGTCGGCGCCATGACGCTGTTGATCGTCGGCGTCTTCGGCGGCGACCGCACCACGGGCTTGGTCTCCTGGCTCGCCATCGCCGTGCTGGCAGCCGCCGGTGTCATCGTCTTCACCCATGCCGACAAGGCATCGGCGTTCCACGGCGCCTTCGTGGTCGACGGCTTCTCGCGCTTCGTGAAGCTTCTCGTCCTTGCCGGCTCGGCGCTCTGCATCCTGATGGCGAAGGAATTCTTCGCCATCGACCGCACGCAGCGCTTCGAACTGCCGGTGCTGATGCTGCTGGCGACGCTCGGCATGCTGCTGATGGTCTCGGCTTCCAGCTTCATCGCGCTCTATATGGGCCTGGAATTGCAAAGCCTGGCGCTCTACGTGCTGGCCGCGTTCAACCGCGACTCCCTGCGCTCGACCGAAGCAGGCTTGAAATACTTCGTCCTCGGCGCGCTCTCCTCCGGCATGCTGCTCTACGGCATCTCGCTGATCTACGGCTTCACCGGCACCACCGAATTCGCCGGCATCGCCGCCGCGACGGCGAACAGCGGTCCCAATATCGGCCTGATCTTCGGCCTCGTCTTCCTGGTCGCCGGCCTCGCCTTCAAGGTCGGCGCCGTGCCGTTCCACATGTGGACGCCCGACGTTTACGAGGGCTCGCCCACGCCCGTCACCGCCTTCTTCGTCACCGCGGCCAAGGTCGCCGCCTTCGCGCTCTTCATCCGCGCCGTCATCGCGCCGTTCCCGGCGATCCTGCACCAGTGGCAGCAGATCATCCTCGCCGTCTCGGTGCTCTCCACCGTTCTTGGCGCCGTCGCCGCCATCGGCCAGACCAACATCAAGCGCCTGCTCGCCTACAGCTCCATCGGCCATGTCGGCTATGCGCTGCTCGGGCTCGCCGCCGGCACGCTGGCCGGCATCCAGGGCATGCTGGTGTATCTGGCGTTCTACCTCGTCACCAACCTCGGCATGTTCGCCTGCATCGCCGCCATGCGTCGCGACGGTGAGAGCGTCGAGGACATCCGCGACCTCGCCGGCCTGTCGCGCACACAGCCGCATTTCGCCTTCGCGCTCGGAGCCCTGACGCTCAGCCTCGCCGGCCTGCCGCCGCTCGCCGGCTTCGCCGCCAAGTTCTACGTCTTCGGCGCCGCCATGCAGGCGCATCTCTACGTGCCGGCGATCGTCAACGTCCTCGCCAGCGTGATCGGTGCCTTCTACTATCTGCGCATCCTGCAGATCATGTATTTCGACGAGCCGGTGCGCGGCTTCGACCGCGACGTCGGCCACGGCACCGCCGTCGTCATGTGGGGCTCGGCCGCCGTCTCGATGCTGTTCTTCATCGTGCCCGGTCCGCTGCTCGCCATCGCCGGCACTGCGGCGCACGCGCTGTTCCCGTGAACTGGCCGCAAGGTTACGGCCTCAAAACGTTCGACGTCATCGACTCGACGAACGAAGAAGCCAAGCGCCTGGCCGCCGCCGGTGAAGCCGGCCCGATCTGGATTTCCGCCGCGCGCCAGACCGCGGGCAGGGGCCGCCGCGGCCGCGTCTGGGAGTCGCCGAGCGGCAATCTCGCCGCCACGCTGATGCTGCGCCCGGGCAAATCCGCCACCGAATGCGCCCAGCTCTCCTTCGTTGCTGCCATTGCCGCCGCCGCCATGCTTGCCGATTTCGCGCACGATGCGGAACTGCGCGTCAAATGGCCGAACGACGTGCTGGCCGGCGGCGCAAAGATCGCCGGCATCCTGCTCGAATCCGCAAGCGCGGGCGGCGAGGCGCCGACCTGGCTCGCCATCGGCATCGGCGTGAACCTGGCGATGCACCCTGAGGGCACCGAATTCCTCGCCACGTCGCTGAAAGCGCTGGGTGCGACGGTGCCGACGGCCGACGACGCCTTGCTTCACCTCGCGGCCCACTTCGCCAGATGGTATGAGGTCTGGGCGGCTAAAGGGTTCGCCGCCATCCGCGACGCCTGGCTGGCGCGCGCGGCCGGGCTGGGCACGCGCATCCGCGCCCGCCTCGCTCAAGAGGAGACGAGCGGCGTGTTCGAAGGCCTGGACGACAGCGGTGCCCTGATCCTGCGCGAAAGTGCCGGTGTCGTGCGCCACATCTCGGCCGGCGAAGTCTTCTTCGCCTGAGGAAAGGCCCATGCTTCTCGCCATCGACGCCGGCAACACCAACATCGTCTTCGCCGTCCATGACGGCAAGGAAACCCGTGCCGAGTGGCGCGCGGTGACCGAGACCACGCGCACCTCGGACGAATACGCGGTGCTGCTGCAGCCGCTGCTGCAGCTGGTTGGCCTGACCTTCGCCGACATCGACAGCGCCATCATCGCCACCGTGGTGCCCGCCGCCCTGTTCGACCTGCGCCAGCTCTGCCGCAAATACATGAAATGCGAGCCGCTGGTGATCGGCGATCCCGATCTCAATCTCGGCATCGAGGTCCACGCCACCGGCGCCGGCGCCGACCGCCTGGTGAACACCGTGGCGGCGCACGAAAGGTATAAAGGCGCCCTGATCGTCGTCGATTTCGGCACCGCCACGACCTTCGACATCGTCTCGGAGAAGGGCGACTACGAAGGCGGCATCATCGCGCCCGGCGCCAACGTCTCGGCCGAGGCGCTGCACGGCGCCGCCGCCATGCTGCCGCGCGTCGCCGTCGCCCGCACCCAGAACGTCATCGGCAAGGGCACCGTCTCGGCGATGCAGTCCGGCCTCTATTGGGGCTATATCAGCCTGATCGAAGGCCTTGTCGCCCGCATCAAGGAAGAGTATGGCCGCCCCATGACGGTCATCGGCACCGGCGGCCTCGCCAATCTGTTCTACAAGCAGACCACGGTGATCGAGCATCTCGATCCCGATCTTACCATTCGCGGCCTCGTCCAGATTCACGCGCGTAACGCCGAACGCGCGAAGGCGAAACCGACACCGGAATGAGAACACCCGAACGCGACGACGAACTCGTCTTTCTGCCGCTCGGCGGTTCCGGCGAGATCGGCATGAATTTCAACGCCTATGGCTATGGCCCGCCCGACGACCGCAAATGGATCGTGGTCGATTGCGGTGTGCTGTTCGGGCGCGAGACCACCTCGCCCGGCGTCGATCTCATCATGCCGGACATCCGCTTCCTGGCGGAGCAGCGAGAGAACGTATTGGCCATCATCGCGACGCACGCGCATGAGGATCACATCGGCGCCATCCCGCATCTGTGGCCAATGCTCAAATGCCCGATCTACGCCACGCCGTTCACCGCCGTGCTGATCGAAGGCAAGCTGGAGGAATTCGGCCTCGCCGACCGGGTGCATCCCAAGCGCGTGCCGCTGTCGTCCAGGCTTATCCTTGGCCCGTTCGAGATCGCATTCTTATCGATCACCCATTCGATCCTGGAGCCCAATGCGCTGGCCATCAAGACGCCGCTCGGCGTCGTGGTTCATACCGGCGACTGGAAGATCGATCCCGATCCGATGATTGGCGAGGTCACCGACAGCGCCGCGCTCAAGAAACTCGGCGACGAGGGCGTGCTGGCGCTGGTCTGCGATTCCACCAATGCCCTGGTCGCCGGCGAATCCGGATCAGAAGCGCGTGTCCGCCAGAGCCTCACCGATCTCATCGGCACGCTGAAGGGCAGGGTGGCCGTCACCTCCTTCGCCTCCAACGTCGCCCGCCTCGACACCATCGCCAAGGCGGCGAAGAAACACGGCCGCAAGGTCGCCCTCGTCGGCCGCGCCATGCACAAGATCACCGACGCCGCGCGCGAGACCGGTTACCTCAAGGACTTTCCCTCCCTCATCGACGAGGAAGAGGCCGGCCAGTTGCCGCCCAATCGCGTGCTCTATCTCGTCACCGGCAGCCAGGGCGAGCCGCGCGCCGCGCTCGCGCGGATTGCCGACAACAACCACCCCCATGTCAGCCTCGGCAAGGGCGACGCGGTGATCTTCTCGTCGCGCGTCATCCCCGGCAACGAGATCGGCATCCACGAGATGCAGAACAAGCTCGCCGGCCTCGGCGTCGAGCTGTTGACCAGCGAAGACCACTTCGTCCATGTCTCCGGCCATCCTTGCCGCGACGAATTGGCCGAGATGTATCGCTGGACGCGGCCGCAGATCGCTGTCCCCGTGCACGGCGAACTGCGCCACCAGACCGAGCACGCGCGTCTCGCCCGCTCGCTGCAGGTGCCCCAGGCCATCGTGCCGGAAAACGGCCAGCTCATCCGCCTGGCGCCCGGCCGCGCCGGCGTCATCGACGAAGTCCCGTCGGGCCGCATCCACCGCGACGGCCGCATCCTGATCGAGGCGGGCATCGGCCTGTCGGCCAAGCGCCGCGCGCTCGCCTTCGCCGGCATGATCGCCATCACGCTTGTCATGGACGGCAAGGGCCGCGTCGTTGCCGAGCCGTCGGTCATCATCGAAGGCATCCCCGAACCCGTTCACGCCGCCATCCGCAATGCCCTGGACGCTCCCATCAAGCGCCACAACCCCAAACGCCCCGAAGAGCTCGCCGAAGCCGTCCGTCGCGCCGCCCGCAGAGCCGCCGAAGACGCCTGGGGCAAGAAGCCGGTGACGCGAGTGGAAGTGATCGAGATTTGACAGGTATCAGGGATCAGGTATCAGAAGGTTCTGAATCTGATACCTGACCTCTGCGCGGAGCGCACCATGATCGGCCGCCTCAACCACGTCGCCATCGCGACCAGCGACATCAAGAAAGCCGCCGCGGTCTACCGCGACGTCCTCGGCGGCAAGGTCTCCGGCGAGGTGCCGCAGCCCGACCATGGCGTCACCACCGTCTTCGTCGATCTCGGCAACACCAAGATCGAGCTGCTCGAGCCGCTGGGCGAGAATTCCCCCATCGCGAACTTCCTCAAGAAGAACCCGAACGGAGGCATGCACCATGTCTGCTACGAGGTCGAGGACATCTATGCCGCCCGCGACAAGATGAGAGCCGAGGGCGCGACGATCACCGGTACCGGCGAGCCGCGCATCGGCGCTCACGGCAAGCCGGTTCTCTTCCTGCACCCTAAGGATTTCGTCGGCACGCTGGTCGAGCTCGAACAGGCTTGATCGATCTCGTCCACGGCGTCGTCCTGTTTGGGTCGTTCGCGATCCTCTGGTTCCTGGCGCTGTTCTGTCTGCTCCCCATCGGCATGGGCGCCGAGACCGACCCCGACACCGGCGCCCCGCTGACCCCCATGCTCGGCCGCAAGGCGCTGATCGCCACCGGCATCGCCGCCGTGCTGTGGGTCTTGTTCTACGCGCTCATCGCTCTCAAGGTCTTCGACCTTTAACCGTCAGGTGGCCGCGAGTTCGGCGGCGACAGTGGCTTCGGCCTCGACATTGCGCTCGCCGTCCGTGGTCGCGATCAGGCCCTTGGGGATGGTCAGGATCACCGGCAGGATCAGCGCGTAGACGATCGTCGTCGCGATGACGCAGTACAAAAATCCGTATTGCGGACTGCTGGTGTAGATTTTCGAGCCCAGCACGTCGCTGCCGCGCGACGCCAATATGGCCACGCCGTCGACCATCATCATCAGCGTGCCCTGCAATCCAGGCGGACAAGACCGCATGGCGAGGTCGAAATAGGCGCCGGCGGCGATGCCGCCCATCAGCCCGATGGGCAGCGCCAGCCACAGCGCCGCGGTCGCCGAATGGATCAGCGCCAGCGGGATCATCTGCGGCACGGTGATGATCGTCCCCCACCACAACAGCTTGTTCAGCGAGACCTTCTTGCACAGCCAGCCATAGACAAAGAACATCGGCACGAAGGCGACGACGAAGATGGCGTAGTAGTCGCCATAGATCGCGTCCGACGCGTGCAGCTTGTTGGTGAGATAGAACTGCAGCGGCGTGTTGGCGCCCGGCGCGAAGGAGAACATGAAATTGATCGCCACGGCTGGGTAGATCGCGCGATGCAGCGCCAACCGCTTGATGTCGCCCCAAAGGGTCGAGCCTTTCGCCTCCGGCCGGTCGTAGGCGTGGGCAAACACTGCGCTCGGCCGCCACGCCGCGAACAGGAGCAGCGCCAGGCTGAGCCCGGCGGCGAGCAGGAAGGTCTTCTCCGGCGTCAGATTCTCCGCCACCCATCCCGAGGCGACCGCGCCCAGCACATAAGGTAGCGAACTGACGATCTGCCACAGCGCGGACAGCCGTCCTGACATCATCTTTTCCTGCGCCACCAGCGCCATCAGGCCCTGATACGCCGCCGAGACGAAGCGGAATGACGCCATCGCCAGAAACATTCCGGCCAGCAGTCCGGCGTAGGATATCTGGGTGAACGCCAGCCATAGGAAGATCGCGGCGGTGATCGGCGCGAACAGCAGGAAGTAGCCCCGGTCGCGCAGGCCGAAGGGATTCCACAAATCGCGCACGAAGCCGAACAGGAAGGACAGGTAGATGGGAATGCCGGTCACCAGCCGGAAGGTCGCGACCTGGTCCGCCGTCGCATGCAGCCGGTCCTTCAGCATGTACGTCGTCGCGAAATCCAGCAGATAGCCGTGCGGCAGGGCCAGATAAAGAAACAGCGTCAGCGGCCCGAAATAGAGGAACACCTGGGTGGAGGACGCGGGCTTGTCTGGGGCTTGCGAAGCGGTGGTCATGTCCCCAGCCTAAACTGCTTCGCGCGCGTCCGACGAGAGGAACGAAGCGGCATCAAGTGAGCGTGATCTTCGCCACGAACGCCAGTGCGATGATCGCCACCGCCGCGTTCACCTCGCGCCAGCGCCCGGACACGATCTTGATCGCGGCATAGGCGATGAACCCGATGCCGATGCCGCCGGCGATCGAATAGGTAAAGGGGATCGCCAGCGCCGTGACGAGGGCAGGGGCGGCTTCCGTCATGTCGTCCCAGTCGATGTCCTTCAGGCCCCTGGCCATCAGCGCCGCGACGAACACCAGCGCCGGCGCCGTCGCGAAGGCCGGCACGGCGCCGGCCAGGGGGCTGAAGAACAGCGCGGCCAGGAACAGCACCGCGACCACCGCTGCGGTCAGTCCGGTGCGCCCGCCGGCCTGCACGCCCGACGCGCTCTCGATATAGGCGGTGACCGGCGAGGTGCCGAGCACCGCCCCGATCATCGTGCCGATGGCGTCGGCGGCGAGCGCGCGGCGCGCGTTCTTCAGCCTTCCGTCCGGCTCCAGCAGGTTCGCCTGCTGCGCCACCGCCGTCAGCGTGCCCGACGTATCCAGCATATCGATCAGCAGGAACGAGAACACCGCCAGCGCGATCGCGCCGCCCGCGGCGCCGCTGAACTTGATCTGCAGGAAGGTCGGTTCCAGCGACGGCGGCATCGCCATCGGCGTCGTCGGCGCGGGCGACAGGTGCAGCAGCACCGCGGCCACCGTCGCCGCGACGATCGCGATCAGCACCGCGCCGATCACGCCGCGCGCCGCCAGCGCGAACATCAGCACGAACGCGGCCGCCGCGATCAGCGTCTTGGGCTCGGTCAGCACGCCTTGGCTGATCAGCGTCGCTGGGCTCGCCACCACGATCCCGGCATTGGCGAAGCCGATCAGCGCCAGGAAAAATCCGATGCCGGCGGCGATGGCGAGCTTTAAGCTCTTCGGAATCGCGTTGATCAGCCATTCGCGCGCCGGCGTCAGCGACACGATGACGAACAGGATGCCGGAGAGAAACACGCAGCCCAGCGCCAGCCGCCAGTCGCCGCCCAGCGCCGGCACCACGGTGAAGGCGAAATAGGCGTTCAGCCCCATGCCGGGCGCCAGCGCCACCGGCAGGTTGGCGTACAGCCCCATCAGCAGCGTCGTCGCCGCCGCGGCGATGCAGGTCGCGACGAACACTGCGCCCTGGGGCATGCCGGCCTGGCCCAGGATGATGGGGTTGAGGAACATGATGTAGGCCATGGTCAGGAACGTCGTGGCCCCGGCCACGAGCTCGCGCCGCACCGTCGTGCCATGCGCCCGCAATCCGAACAGTCGCTCGAACATGAAACCCCCGCGCGAGTCCTTTTGGCCTTCAACATCGGCCGTAGCTATTGCCGATCGGCGGTGCTTAGAAACGCCTGTTTTACCTCATCAGGATTGCCGAAAAATCGTTGGTTGGCACTATTCTCCATAGACATTGCCCACGCTTGCGCCGCATCGCGCGTAAAGAGCACATACATATGATTGTCGCCGCAATTGTGAGGCTGGCAAACGTTATAGAACTCGTATTCGGAGCCCATAATCGTGACTACCTTCCCCGGTGCTTCAACGCCACCGAGCGCAGCGATGTACTCTGTTACCCACGGCGGAGTATCGGGTTGACCCATGAACAGCGCCAAGAACGTTGCCTTATAGGCTGGCTTTCGCAACTGTTCGTAGAGATAAGGTAGCTGAATGGGGATGTCGCCAGTTGCGCCACCGGCCTTGAGAACAGCTGATATTTCAGGATGCCCGATCGATTTATCCAAAGGGGTCTTGCCGAGTTTGTTGGTCACATTGACGGCCGCGCCGTGCGCCAACAACAACTTGACCACAGCGATAGAGCCACCGGCAGAGGCACAGTGCAGCGGTGTATCACCATTGTTGTCACCAATATTGATCTGTGCGTTGTGGGCAATCAGCACCTCGGCTGCACCCTGACCCGCAATACCTGCGCAGGCGGCACTAAATAGTGGTGTGGCGCCACTTTGGTCTAGCGGACTACTTGGAGCACCGTGATCCAGTAACATGGCTGTAATACGCGCGTTCTGTACCGCGGTGTGAAGCGGGGTTTGTCCAGATGGAAGAGCGACGAAGGGTTCGGCGCCATGCTCTAGCAAGAACTTGACGGTGTCTTCCGCTGCGGCATCGCCACCATTACTTCTCAGTATCGCATCCATCAAGGGCGTAATGCCGCTTCGGTCAACTGCATTTGGGTTAGCGCCTTGCTCAACGAGTTGACGAAGTTTCGGCCAATCTCCGCCTATTGCCGCGGCTATCATGCTCTCAGTTCTGGCTGCAGCATCCCGTTCGGCACAGGGTTTGTACGTTTCCTCTAAGATGGCATTGCCGCTTGCGCTGCGTGCTTTGCCCGTTCCGAAAAGAAAAAACGCTCGCATTCCCTCCATGGGCTCAGTTTTCAGGTATCGATCCACGCAACCACTCAAACTGCTCTGATGTTCTGGCGTAGCGCCAAGACCCACGTCAAAAAGGTAATTCTTGCCGTTGAACGTGAGAACGTAAAGCCCTGCGTCAAGCGGCTTGTCCGGTACAGCATACAACATTTCTTTGTTGCTATCGTCGGGTTTGAAGTGCTTTGCGAGATCGGGGTAGACCGCGAAGGGCGCGCTGGAATTGGTTACGACAGTTTTGATTGGAAGCGCTTGTGCGTTCTGAACGTTCTCTACATCGTATCGAACAAGCGCCCTTTTTTTTATGGTCACTTGGGAGGAATCACTAAAGGGTGTAGCGACGACTTTGTCGAAAATCAGAATTTGAACTGTTGGGCTAAAATCGAGACGCTTTTCCTCGGGTGTGCTATCACCCAGTTCAATGAAATGGCCATGATCGAGCGCATAGATTCCATAATACTTCGGTGGAGGCTCGCTGCAACCAGCGAGTAGAAGTAGACACGAGAGTCCAATAACGCCGGCAACGACGCGATAAATGCGCGACATTTCATCCCCCCAGTGTGCTCAATGAATGGATTTTCTCACTCTTACAGAGAGGTCAATTCCCTATGGTGCTATGCCGACGACAAATATGTTGTTCAACCCATAGTGCTCGGCGTCTGCAATCAAATGCACAACTGTGTCGTATTTGCTTAGGCGATTTGGCCAGACGTAGATTCTGGTTTTTGGATTCTTGCTAGCCAAATGTTGTAGGGTCGCGGCGAGTGTCGCCCGATCTAAAACAACCTGATTCCAAAGCACGGTGCCGTCAAAATCGACGATAATGACGACATCGTTTTGTCGCGTGCTTGGCGCAGTGGCGACAACAATCGGAAACGTGCCATCTACGTGAGCTTGTTGGACTGGTTGGATTGGTACGAGTTTCTCGCCTGTTAGAATGTGGTAGCCAATGACAACTTTGTGAATTCCTGCGTTCTCAGCAGATATCAGAATCCGTCCTATTGCTTGATACCTGACATCTTTATCGCCCACGACGTAAATCGTTGGCGATCCGCTTGCTAAGAAGGCATTCGTCAACTCGGAACTGTCTCTCGGCACGTTGTCGAGATAGATGTTTTCGGCCCTATCGACGGCCACAACGATGTAGTTCTGGCGGGATGGACCAACCGCCGCCCCAGCGGCGAAGAAGTTTGCCATTAGACAAACTGCACACGAGCCAAGTAGCGCGCAAAACGTGCGTTGGAGATGCTCCAATTTTATCAATGCAGTCTGCCCAAACGGAACTCAACCGGAAGTCTATGTGATTTTTAAAGAGTTGTCCCCGTGCGATGACGCAAGCCGAGTTGGTGGAAGAAAGCGGGCATTCTTTTCCAGCGCGTCACGCACAAGGATGGTCATGGGTATGGCTGAAATGGGAAAGGCCGGTTTCCCGGCCTTTCAACCCGCAGTGCGGGGACGCCTCCCTGAACTTGGCCGCTCTGAAAAGCGCCTTACGTTCTGTTTATGGGTTGGCTTCATACTGTAGTTCGTTGGGCGTGTCACGAAATATCTGGCTAGGTCGCGAAGATGTTAGCGCAAGAATATTCCAAGCGGGCAACCGGCCGGATTCTGCTGGTGGCCGCCGCTTTCTTGTTTCTGATCCCCGCTTTAGCGCGCTCGGCGGAGCCCGACATCCTGACCGGCCCGGTGCCAGGCCCCTGCACGCCGCAGGCCGCCGACTATGTCGACGGCGTCGATGCCACGGGCAATCCGGTGACCCCGGCCGGCGGTCCCGGTTCCAATTCGCAAATGGGCGACGGCACGGTCGTGCTCAACGTCCACCGCCAGCATGGCCGCGACGTCTCGGTGCCGGTGCATCTCGCCGATCTGGCGCCGCCGGCCTGCGCCTCGCCGCCCCACCGTTCACCTCGCTGACCAAACCGCCTTGACTTGGACACGGCGCGCCCGGAGCGTGGGCGCGTTGGTCAGCCGTCCGGGGTTCATGCGCGCGTTCTTGCTTGCGACGTTGATGTTGTGCCTGTGCGCCCGCGGCGCCGAGGCCGCTGGCACGTGGCGCATCGTCAAGGATCATTGGACGGCGGACGACGAGGCCGGCTTCGGCAAATTCGTCGCCGCGCTCGGCGCCTCCGATTGCAGCTCGTCGCAAAGCTGCCTGCGCGATCCGGCCAATCCCTACCGCAAGAGCGACCAGCATTTCGTCGACATCGACGTCGACTGCGCCAAGCTGCCCTATCTGCTGCGCGGCTATTATGCCTGGAAGAATGGGTTGCCGTTCGGCTATGTCGACGGTGTCAGCGGCGAGGGCGGCGACCTGCGCTACACCCACTCCGCCAACCGCGCCACCTCGCGCCGCGACATCGTCGATCGCGGCGGCGGCATCGACGGCCCCTCGACCCTGCGCACCATGATGGACACGGTGTTCTCCGGTACTTACCGCACCGACGCCGCGGAGCGGCGCGGCGTGCTGTCGGACTTCTATGCGCCGGCGCTGCAGCCCGGCTCGATCCATCCCGGCTCCATCGTCTACGACGTCAACGGCCATGTCGGCATCGTCTGGAAAGTCGACGCCGACGGCCGCATCTACTACATGGACGCGCATCCCGACTACACCATCACGCGCAGCGTCTATGGCGCGCAATTCGGCCAGAGCCCGCTGCGTCTCGGCGGCGGCCTCAAGAACTGGCGCCCCTTCAAGCTGGTCGGCGCCAAGCACGACAGCGCCGGCCACCTGCTCGGCGGCCGTCTCGCCTATGCCGAGAACGACCAGATCGCCGATTTTTCCCTCGTCCAATATGTCGGCACGTTGCCCAATCCCAAACAGGACGTGACCAAGGCGCGTTACATCTACAATGGCGAGGAACTGGGCTTCTACGAATATGTCCGCGTCGCGGTGTCGGGCGGCCGCATGGATTTCAATCCGGTCTATGAGCTCAAGGCCACGATGGCGACGCTGTGCAACGACCTGCACGACCGTGCGCAATATGTCGACCTCGACATCAAGGACATGATCTCGGTCAAGCCGCATCCCGGCCGCCTGCCGGACAACATCTACGGCTCGGAGAACCTGGAATGGGAAACCTATTCCACGCCTTCGCGCGACGCCCGCATCAAGGCCGCCTTCGTGCAGTTCTACAAGGATTTGGCCGACATGATCGACATGTGGGTCAAGCGCGATCCGCGCATCGTCTATGACGGCAATTTTCTGCAGGCCGACCTGGCGCGCGCCTATGCCGAGCAGAGCCAGGCCTGCACCATCACCTATCTCAACTCCTCCAAGCGCCCCGTCCCCATGACCTTCGACGACATGATGCACCGGCTGTTCACGATCTCCTTCGATCCCTATCACTGCGTCGAGTTGCGCTGGGGCGCGGCGGGAGACGAACGCGCAAGCTGCACCGACAACAAGGCCAAGCAGCGCTGGTACGAAGCCGAACAACGCCTGCGCAACCAGCCCGACCGCACCTACGACATCTCGATGGCCTTCGACCTCGACGATTTAAGTCACCACGTCAAAGGCAGCGGCCTCGACCACGCCCCGCCGGTCGACATCAAGACCCTGATCGACAACATGCCGGACCGCGTCCGTTTCGACGGCATGGTGCCGGTGGGGCGGTGAATGACAGTTCTTCGTGGGATTTTGCGCATTGCCCTTGGACTGCTGGTAGTCTGTATCCTCCTGATTACAGTCTTGGCATTGGTCAATCCCGACGGTGCCAAGTTCCTCGCTGCAGCGCTTATCGATCCGTTTGTCGGCATTCATGATCCACCGCCGATCGCACGGGGTGTGATCCTGAAATCGGACTGGATGAAATACGATGCTGCAGGTTCGAAATTTACAGCAGTGTTGCGCCGCCGCTTTCCCGTTGGATCAAGCGAGCAGGCAATGCGCGAAGAGCTGATGTCTCAGGGTTTCACAGCCGAAAAGTCGCCATCGCAAAACTGCATCCCAGCCGGCCAACAATGGCAACAGGGACGGGCTTACGAAGCTTGCCCGGCCGATGACTGGCGCCGCACGATGGAATACCGTTGGGGCACCATGGTTTGCACCGAATTTTTGACCGTCCACTGGTCGGTGGACCGTAAGGGGCGTCTGATCGGCGTGAAAGGCTACTACGGCAACGCCTGCCTTTGACGGAACCCGGAGCAACTCCACCCGTTCAGTACGCCCGGCTGATCAGCACCTCTTCAACGCCCGGCCTGCCCGTAAAGATGCAAGTGCCGAACGTCTTCGGCTGGTCCAGCGGCGCGTTGCGCAGCGTGAGCTTCAGTGTCTTCAGTTTCGTGTCGATGGCTTCAAGTTCCGCGCCGGTCGGCCGGCACCAAGGCGCGCGCACCCAACCCTTGAACTCGCCCGCGTCCTCGTCCTCGGATGCGGCGCCGAAGAAATCCGCCAGCCCGGCAAAGCTGGTCACGCCGCGTTTGATGTTGGCGTCCAGCCGCTTCTTGGCTTCCTGGAACAGGGTTGCCTGGATCTCCGCCAGCATGCCGGGTACCGCCGCGACGAACGCGTCGCGCGGCAGGGCGTGGCTCTTGATCTTGTCGCCGTCGCGCAAGGCATCGCGGCGCATGAAGGTCACAGTCCCGCTGGCCGCATCGCGCGGCCCGACTTCCACGATGATCGGCGCCCCGCGCCGCACCCAGTTCCAGCGCTTGTCGGCGGACTTGGTCGCCTTCAAATCGATCAGCACGCGCAGGCGCTCGTCGAAGGCGCGTTCTCCCTTCAGCGCCGTCGCCAGCCCGGCTGCGAATTCCAGCACGCCAGCGTCCTCCGGCTTGTCGCGCAGCATCGGCACGATCACCACCTGGCGCGGCGCCACCGCCGGCGGCAGGCGCAGGCCGTCATCGTCGCCATGGGTCATGATCACGCCGCCGATCATGCGCGTCGAAAGCCCCCAGCTCGTCGTGTTGCAATAGGTCAGTTCGCCGGCGTCGTTCTGGAAGCGGATATTTTGCGCTTCGGCAAAATGCGTCCCCAAAAAATGCGAGGTGCCGGCCTGCAACGCCTTGCCGTCCTGCATCATCGCCTCGATCGACCAGGTGCTCACCGCGCCGGGAAAGCGTTCGTTCTCCGGCTTCTCGCCCGCGATCACCGGCATGGCCAGCGTGTCTTCCGCGAACGCGCGGTAGACCTCCAGCATCTTCATCGTCTCTTCGATCGCTTCCTTCTCGGAGGCATGCGCGGTGTGGCCTTCCTGCCAGAGGAACTCGGTCGTGCGCAGGAACAGGCGCGGCCTGAGCTCCCAGCGCACCACATTGGCCCACTGGTTCAGCAGCACCGGCAGGTCGCGATAGCTCTTGATCCAGCGCGAGAACGCGTCGCCGATGATCGTCTCCGAGGTCGGCCGCACGATATAGGGTTCTTCCAGCTTGGCGTCGGGATCGGGCACCAGCTTGCCGTCGATGTTCTTGAGGCGGTGATGCGTGACGACCGCCATCTCCTTGGCGAAGCCCTCGACGTGCTCGGCCTCCTTGGCGATGAAGGAGAGCGGGATGAAGAGCGGGAAATAGGCGTTCTCATGCCCGGTTTCCTTGATGCGGCGGTCGAGATCCTTCTGCATCTCCTCCCACACGCCATAGCCCCAGGGCTTGATCACCATCGCGCCGCGCACCGGCGACGGCTCGGCCATGTCGGCCTCGCGCACCACGGCCTGGTACCACTGGGCGAAGGTCGACCGGTTGCCGGTCATGCGGGACACGCTGAGGGCGCGCTGTGACATAGGGTGCTCGCTGAATTGCTCTGTTAACCGGAGTTTCGTAAGAAGGAACGCGCCGATTTGCAACTTTTCCCTGTCGGATAAGGCCTTCGAGGGATACGCTTGACTAACGTATCCGAAAGGATACAACCGGTATGTTCCAGGTTCGTGAAACGTCTGTTTTCCGGCATTGGCTCGACGATTTGCGAGACTTTAACGCACGTGACCGCATCAATGTCCGTATCCGGCGTTTGATCGAGGGAAATCTTGGCGACGTCAAATCGCTCGGCAGAGGCCTTTCCGAACTCAGAATCAACTATGGCCCAGGATACCGGGTCTATTTCACAAGGCGCGGAAATGAAGTGATTTTGTTGCTTGCTGGTGGCGACAAACGAAGTCAGTGGAAAGACATCGAGACAGCCCGCGCTTTGGCGCGCAGTGTGACGGAGTGAATCATGAAGAACGGCCCGAAGAAAGTCCGAACTTACAAGTGGGATCCTGCGCGTCACCTGAAGACCGACAAGGACAGAGCAGCCTATTTGGATGTGGCGCTCGAAGAGAACGACCCCCGCGTAATTGCTGCAGTACTGGGAGATATCGCGCGCTCTAAAGGAATGGCTCGTGTCGCCAAGAAAGCGGGTTTGGGTCGCGAGAGCCTGTATAAGGCCTTGTCGAGGGACGGTAATCCCAAGCTCGATACGTTGCTGAAAATCACGCAGGCGCTTGGTTTCAAAATGTCTTTTAAGTTGGAACGGAATGACCAAGCTCGCGCAGCCTGACGCTCTCGCCGCTCCAATCGCCGCCATTGCCGCGGCCGAAACGGAAGCTGCGCCACCGCTGCCGCGCACGTCCACGCGCCCCTTCGCCGCCTTCGAATGGATGATCGCGCTGCGCTATCTGCGCGCCAAGCGCCGCGAGAGTTTCATTTCGGTCATCACCATCATCTCGCTGCTCGGCATCACGCTGGGCGTGGCCACCCTGATCATCGTGATGTCGGTCATGAACGGTTTCCGCGTCGAACTGCTCTCCAAGATACTGGGCTTCAACGGCCCGATGAACATCGAAGGTGTGCAGGAGGGGCTCAAGGACTTCGACGCCGTCGCGGCGCGGGTGCGCGGCGTGCCGGGCATCGTCCGTGTCGCCCCGGTCATCGATGGCCAGGTCATCGCGACCGCCAACGGCATCACGCGCGGGGCGCAAATCCTCGGCATGCGCCGCGGCGATCTTGCCGCCCTCTCGGTGCTCACCACGTCGCTGACGCCCGATGCCGCGGCCGGCTTCCGCAGCCTGCTCGATGGCTTCCGTGATGGCGACAGCGTCATCGTCGGCGTCGGCGTCGCGCGCCGGTTCGGCCTGTTCCCGGGTGCGAAGCTCACGCTCACCGCGCCGCGCGGCGAGGCGACGCCCTTCGGCATGACGCCCAGGGTCAAGACCTACACCGTCGCCGGAACGTTCGACGCGGGGATGTCGGAGTACAACAACAACGTCGTCTTCATGCTGTTCGACGAGGCGCAGCTTTACTTCAATTTTCCCGACGCCGCCTCGCGGCTCGAGATCAACGTCGCCGACCCCGATGGCGTCGACGCGATGGCGGGCCCGGTGCAGCGCGCCGCCGGTCCTCTGGCCCGGGTCTCCAGCTGGCACGACCTCAACCTCGCCCTGTTCGACGCGGTGAAGATCGAGCACAACGTCATGTTCCTCATCCTGACGCTGATCGTTCTGGTCGCCTCGCTCAACGTCATCGCCGGCCTGATCATGCTGGTGAAAGACAAGTCCGGCGACATCGCCATCCTGCGCACCATGGGCGCCACGCGCGGTTCGATGATGCGCGTGTTCCTGATCGCGGGGGCCAGCATCGGCATCGTCGGCACGACCATGGGGCTGCTGGTCGGCGCGCTGATTGCGGCCTTCATCAGCGACATCGAGAAGTTCGTCTCCTGGCTCGCCGGGGAGAGCGTCTTCAATCCCGATATCTACTTCCTCACCCACATGCCCTCGAAGGTCGAGCCGTTCGACGTCGCCGCGGTCGCCGGCATCTCCTTGCTGTTGTCGCTGCTGGCGACGCTCTATCCTTCGTGGCGCGCCGCGCGGCTCGATCCGGTGGAGGCGTTGCGCTATGAGTGACGCGCTGCGCCTTACGGGCGTTACCCGGACCTTTCCGCAAGCCGCCGGCGTGCTGGAAGTCTTCCGCGGCGTCGACCTCGCGCTCAAGCCGGGCGAGCTCGTCGCGCTGGTCGGCCCGTCCGGCTCGGGCAAGTCGTCGCTGCTGCATATCGCGGGGCTGTTGGAAGCGCCGACCGGCGGCGAGGTCTTCATCGGCGGTCTCGCGGCCTCGACCCTGCCCGACGGCGAGCGCACCCGCATCCGCCGCGACACGATCGGCTTCGTCTATCAGGCGCATCACCTGCTGCCCGAATTCAGCGCGCTGGAGAACGTCGTCATGCCGCAGCGCATCGCCGGCAAGCCGCGCGCCCAGGCGGAACGCGACGCGGCGCACATCCTGAGCCATCTGGGACTCGGCGAGCGTCTCGACCACCGCCCGGCGCAGCTTTCCGGCGGCGAGCAGCAGCGCGTCGCCATCGCCCGCGCCCTCGCCAACCGGCCGAAGATCCTGCTGGCCGACGAGCCGACCGGCAATCTCGACTCCAAAACCTCCGCCGGCGTCTTCGCCGCGCTGGTCGACCTGGTGCGTTCCGAAGGCCTCGCGGCGCTGGTCGCCACCCACAATCTCGAACTCGCCGCCCGCATGGACCGCGCCGTGGTGCTGCATGAAGGCAAGCTGCTCGACGCCGGCAAGCTCGGCGCGCGCCAGACGGTGTAAGTCTTTACCCTCCCCTTGAGGGAGGGTAAGAGCCCGCTATAGCACCATGAAGCTATAAGTGACCTTCGCCACCACCGCCGGCTCGCACCAGTTCGTGCCATAGCAATTGGCGACGCTGATGTCGGTGCCGTAATAGCGCACGTCCAGCGCCCATTGCTGGCGCCAGGTCGCGGTGGCGCCGATATCCCAATGCGTCGACGGCGTGCGCAGCGCGACCCATTGATGCCCCAAATCGGCGCTGGCCTTCAGCCAGTCCGCGATTCCGTAGCTCGCCGTGCCGTTCAGCGACCACAACAGCCCGCCATGCGAATCCGGGCGCGGCTCGACGATCAGCTTGCCGCCGAGCGCGAGCTTGCCGAAGCTGTGCGTCAGCTCCGCCGAGACCGAGAAGAAATTGTAGGTCGGATAGATCGTGCCCGGCGCCGTGTAGGTCGGATGTCCCGCCGTATCCGGATCGAAGCTGTAAAGCGCCTCCAGATTGAGGTCGTTGCCGTCGAAATAGACGTGCCGCCCGCCATACAGATCCACTTCGTAGCTGGTGTTGCGGTAATCCTTGGCGTCCACGCCCGTGACGAACACGCCCGCGTAATAATTGTCCGGCGCGGCCCAGTGCAGCCCGCCTTGCTCCACGGAATGTCGGTTGCTCTCGCTGGCGCCGTAGAAGCGGTAGTCGCTGGCCCAGTCGACATAGCTGTAGAGATGGCCCCAATCGGCCGCCCGGGCGGCGCCGGGCGCCACCGCCAGCACGGCGATCGCCAAACCGATGCAGACGTTTTTCAAAACCTGGGTCCCTTTTTCTTGGGTCCACCCTAGCCACGCGCGCGAAATTCGATTACTGAATTCCATTCATGAAGGATATCGATGCCAATAATATCAGACGCCTCGATGGCGGCCTGCTGTTGGTCTTCCGCGGGCTCCTGCGCCGTCGCCGCACCACCTCGGTCGGGCGCGAGCTCGGCCTCAGCCAGTCGGCGGTCAGCCATGCGCTCACCCGGCTGCGCGATCTGTTCGACGATCCGTTGTTCATCCGCCGCCCGCACGGGCTGGAGCCGACGCGCCGCGCCCTGGAGCTGGCGCCGCGCATCGACGCGCTGATCGATCTGGCCGGCGAGACGCTTGTGCGCGAGGGCAAGTTCGATCCCTCCCGCAGCGAGCGGCGCTTCACGCTGGCGGCGCCGGAATTCGTCGCTGCCCTGATCGGCGCCGACCTGGTCAAGACATTTCACAAGTCCGCGCCGCGCGCCTCGTTCTATGTCCAGTTCCTGACGCACCATTCGCCGCTCGACGCGCTGCGCCGCGGCGAGATCGACGTCGCCATCGGCCGCTATCCCACCGTCGCGCCGGGCCTGGCGACCGAACTGCTGTTCGAGGACCGCTATTGCGTCGTGGCGCGCCGCGGCCATCCCAGGATCAAGGGCAAGATTACCTATGAGTCCTGGCTCTCCACCGGCCACGTCTTCGCCGACACGCGCATGGAGGAGGGCTCGGACGAGGGGTCGGCCACGGAGGAAATCGCCTTCGTCGCCGCCGTGCAGCGCTGGCTGACCGCGCTCGTCATGGTGTCGGCGAGCGACGCCATCGCCACCTGTCCCTTGAGGCTGGCGCGGCGCCAGGCAAAGATTCTCGGCCTGCAGGTGATCACGACGGAATTCCTCAAAGACCGCATTGCGGTCTACGCCGTGCACCGCGACAGCGCGCCCGACGCCGGCGCCGACTGGTTCCTCGATCAAATCCGCAAAGCGGTGCGCTAGGAGCGCAATCGGGTGAAGCGTACTTCAGCTTCACCCGTAAATTGCGCGACAATCAAAGAGTCCTTAACGGCTCTTGGTCTTGCGTATCGGCGGCAGCGGCGTCGTTTTCAGCGCACCCGGCATGGCCAGCAAGGCCCCCTTCGCCATCAGCGTCAGCGAGACGCTGATGGCATAGCCGAAGAAGCTCGAACGGCTCATGCCCAGTTCGGCCGCCCGCTTGTCGGCGCGCGCGATCAAGCTCTTGGGCAGGTAGACGTTCACCCGCTCAGATGGATCGGGCGGCGCCGCCGTCAGCATGACGAAGGCGAGGAAGTTCTTGGGCCTTTCGATATCCGCGATCGGCGTCGGCGGAGGCAGGGCGTGCTCGCGCTCGGCGAAGGTCTCGATCACCACGGCCAGCGCGTCTTGCGCCTTCTCGATCGCTTCTTCCTGGGTGCGGCCGACCGCGACGCAGTCGGGCAGGTCCGGCAGCCAGACCGCAAACGTCTTCTTTTCCGCGCCTTCGAGGATCGCCGGATAAATCCGCGCCACCATCTGGTGCTCCCGTTTGGTGTGTGATATCACACACCGACAATGAGTGTGTTAATGCGCACACCATAAAACAGCGCCCGCGCCAGGCAAGACAAGCCTGGTCGGGTCGGGTCGGGTCGGGTCGGGCCGGGGAGGGAATGATGGACCGCGAAACACGATTGGCGGCTGTTCGAGCCGCTTATGCAGCCAAGACCCTGGCAATCGCCAAGCTCGCCGATGCCGCTCTGGAGGCCGCCTTCGCCGCCGTCCGCCGCGAGGATTTCCTGGGTCCCGGCCCCTGGCAGGCATTCCGCTTCGCCAAGGGCTATGAGCCGACGGCGTCGGACGACCCGGAACATCTCTATAATGACGGGCTCTTCGGCATCGTGCCCGAGCGCGGCCTCAACAACGGCCAGCCCTCGCTGCATGCGATGCTGCTCCACAGCGCGGCGATCCGGCCGGGCGAGCATGTCGTCCATATCGGCGCCGGCGTCGGTTACTACACCGCGATCATGGCCCATCTCGCCGGACCGCAGGGGCGCGTCACCGGCATCGAATTCGATCCCGGTCTTGCCGCGCGCGCGCGGGCGAATTTCGCGAGCTGGCCAAATGTTGAAATCCTTGCAGGCGACGGCGCGACGGTGCCGTTCGCGCCGGCCGACGTGATCTACGTCAACGCCGGCGCCACGCGTCCAGCGGACACCTGGCTGGACGGCCTGAAGGATGGTGGCCGTCTCATCGTGCCGCTGACCGTGGACCGGCTCGCGGGGCCGGATGGCGCGATGGCGATGGCCAATGTCGGCGGCGTGCTGCGGATCGAACGCCAGGGCGGCAACTACGCTGCGCGCTGGATTTCACCGGTCGCGATCTTCCCCTGCGCCGGCAACCGCGACGAAGCCGCCGCGCGCGTGCTGGAACAAACCATGGGCAAGCCCGGGACAAGACAGATCACGCGTCTTCTGCGCCAGCCGCACGCGGAAAACGACCAATGCCGCGTCCATGGTGAAGGCTGGTGCCTCGCGAGCGGATCGAGTCGGTCGTTGTGTGCCTGAATCAATCCCCCAAATCCGTCATTGCCCGGCTTGTCCGGGCAACCCATTTTCATCTCCGAAGCAGAAAAATGGGTCGCCCGCATAGCTCTAGCGACCGCGTAGAGCGGGCGATGACGGGTTAGGACAATTCACTTCAAATCAATTCAAATCTAACCCTGGAACGTCGCCATCTGGTCGCGCAGGGCGCGCTGGAACGCCGGCCGCGCTTCGCAGCGCGCCTGATAGGCCACGAGCTTGGGCTCGGCCGCCATCAGGTCCGTGTTGCACAGCAGGCGCAGCACCGTCGTCATCATCAGGTCGCCGGCCGTGAAACGGCCGTCGAGATAGTCCTTGTCGCCGAGCGCCTTGGCCAGTTCCGCCAGCCGCTGTTTCGTCCGCGCTTCGACATGCGGGCGATATTCCTTCACCCAATCCTGCCCGGCGAAGAATATATCCAGCTCGAACAGCCGCTGCGTGCACACCTCGATGGAGTTGAGCGCGGCGAGCAGCCACATGGTCGCGCGCGCGCGGCTCCCTGCATCCTTCGGCAGCAGCACCTCGCTGCGCTCGCCGATGTACAGCACGATGGCGCCGGTCTCGAACAGCGTCAGGCCATCCTCTTCGAACACCGGCACCTGCCCGAAGGGCTGCAGCGCGCGATAGGCGTCCGTCGCCTGCGCGCCGCGCTCGATCAGCCTGGCTTCATAGGGCAGGCCGGCTTCTTCCAGCGCCCATCGCACGCGCAGATCGCGCACCAGCCCCCGCGCGAAGGCCGGCGCCGATTTGAGAGCGAAGATGGTGATCATGGGCGTCAGGCTTTCGCCAGATGCTGGACGAGCCTGTCCAGCGTGCCCGTCCAGCCGTTGTGGTGGCTGTCGCGCCGCGCCTCGGCCGCGAAGCCCTGATGCTTCAGATGCAGTTCGGTCTTGCCCCCCAAGGACCGGAAGCTGAGCGTGACCAGCGTATCGGTGTCCTCGTTCTCCCATTTCCACGACATCGCGATCTTCGTCGGCCGCACGATCTCGCGATAGGTGCCGCCGATCGTCAGCGTGTTGCCGTCCGGCAAATGCATGACGACGCGATAGCGGCCGCCCACCTTGGGTTCCAGCAGCGTGACTTCGCCCTTGACGCCCGGCGGCCCCGCCCAATCGCCCCACGACGTGCTGAGCCATGCATCGAACACGCGCTCGACGGGCGCATCGAGAACCCGCGTCAGTTCCAGTGTGATCGGTGTTGCGGCGCTCATGGCTGTTTGTCCTTTTCGGTCGGAGCGTTGCGTTTCAAATGTTCTTCGAGCTTGTCGAGCGTGCCGTTCCAGAACGCGCGCGTGGTCTCGATCCATTCCGCCGCGCCGGACATCGCGGCCGGCGCCAGGCGGCAGCGGCGGTGCTGGCCGTCGCGCGCGCGCGTGATCAGCGCCGCCTGCTCCAGCACTTTCAGATGCCGCGAGACGGCGGGCCCGGAGATCTCGAAAGGCGCGCACAGCTCGCCGACGGTCGCTTCGCCCAGGGCCAATCTGGCGAGGATGGCGCGCCGGGTCGGGTCGGCGAGGGCGGCGAATGTGGTGTCCAGGTTCATCATTTAACTGATATGTTATATAACAAGATTGTTAAATTCAAGCCCCTGACGGAACTCAAGAAACCAACCGCCTGTGGATAAGTTTGCTCCTCATGGCGATGACGGACCACCAGAGATCACGTTTTGTTCTTGACAGAACTAGAACACAAAGAGAACATATCTCCCAGGAGCAACGGGAGATGGCGATCATGTGGTTCAAGGATGCAGCGGCAGGCGTGAGTTTGGTGGTGTTCGTGGCGTCGTCCTATCTGTTTGTGCCTCTGGCCCAGGCGCTGCTCGCCAGTATCTGAGCGGGCCGCCTCAAACAAATCTGGTTCGACCTGTGGATGGGGTAGCCAAGGCCCTGTCCCCACAGGTGCCCGCGCCGATACTGCGAGCCGGATTCGCTTCCGCTTTTGAAAGACCATCATGTCCGAAAACCGCAAGCCGGCGGCCTTTGTCCATTTGCGGGTGAAGAGCGCCTATTCGCTCCTGGAAGGCGCCTTGCGTCCGGACGAGCTCGCCGGGCTGGCGCGGCAGAACGAGATGCCGGCCGTCGCCGTCACCGACGTCAACAACCTGTTCGGCACCTATGAGCTGAGCGACACGCTGGCCAAGGCCGGCGTCCAGCCCATTGTCGGTTGCCTGCTCTCGGTCGAACTCGACGCCGCCGCGCCCGCCGCCACCCAGGGCTCGCGCCGCAAGCCGCCGCATCTGGCGCTGCTGGTGCAGAACGCGGCCGGCTACCGCAACCTCTCCAAGCTCCTGAGCGCCGCCTATCTCGGCGCCGAGCCCGGCGACTGGCCGCATGTGAAGGCCGATCTTCTGGCCGGGCACGCGCAAGGTCTGATCGCGCTGACCGGCGGTCCGGGCGGTGCGGTCAACCGGCTGATCGTCGAAGGTCAGATCGCGGCCGCCGACGCGCTGGTCGAAAAACTCGGCCGCATCTTCGGCAACCGGCTCTATATCGAGTTGCAGCGCCACGGCTTGGCCGAGGAGCGCGCCGCCGAGGACGCGCTGATCGACATCGCCTATGCGCGAAAGCTTCCCCTGGTTGCCACCAACGATGTGCATTTCGGCAAGGCGGACATGTACGAGGCGCACGACGCGCTGCTCTGCATCGCCGACGGCGCCTTCGTCAGCCAGGAGGACCGCCGCCGCGTCACGCGCGAGCATCGCTTCAAGTCCGCCGCCGAGATGGCGGCGCAATTCGCCGACCTGCCCGAGGCGCTCGAGAACACGATCGAGATCGCCCGCCGCTGCGCCTTCCGTCCCAAGAAGCGCGATCCCATCCTGCCGAACTTCGTGCCCGAATCCGGCCGCACGCCGGAAGAGGAGATGCGCGTGCAGGCGCTGGACGGCCTCGACCGCCGCATCGCCCGCCATCCGCTCGCGGCGGCGGAAAAGGTCTACCGCGACCGGCTCGAATACGAGCTCGGCATCATCATCAAGATGGGCTTTGCCGGCTATTTCCTGATCGTCTCGGACTTCATGCGCTGGACGCGGAGCCAGGGCATTCCGGTCGGCATCAGGGGCTCGGGCGCGACCTCGCTGGTCGCCTGGACGCTCGACATCACCAATCTCGATCCGATCCGCTTCGGGCTCCTGTTCGAGCGCTTTCTCAATCCCGAGCGCGTCTCGCTGCCGGACTTCGACATCGACTTCTGCCAGGAGCGGCGCGACGAGGTCGTGCGCTATGTGCGCGACAAATACGGCGCCGACCGGGTGGCGCAGATCATCGCGCTGGGCTCTCTGCAGGCGCGCGCCGCCGTGCGCGACGCCGGCCGCGTGCTGCAGATGCCGCTCGGCCTCGTCGACCGCATCGCCAAGCTCATCCCCAACCCGGCCGGCCAGCACATCTCGCTCAAGGACGCCGTCGCCGGCGAGCCGCGCCTGCAGATCATCGCCGAGCAGGAGCCGCTGGCCCAAAAGCTGTTCTCCATCGTCGGCAAGATCGAAGGCCTTTACCGCCACGCCTCGACCCATCCGGCCGGCGTCGTCATCGGCGACCGCCCGCTCGACGAGATCCTGCCGCTCTACCGCGATCCGCGTTCCGAAATGCCGGTGACGCAGTTCGACTGGGAGGACACCGAAAAAGCCGGCCTCGTGAAGTTCGACTTTCTCGGCCTGAAAACCCTCACCGTGATCGCCAAGGCCGAAGCCCTGCTCAAGCGGCGCGGCATCGATCTCGACACCCAGAACATCGATTTCGACGATCCGGCCACCTTCCAGATGCTGGCGCGCGGCGAGAGCGTCGGCGTCTTCCAGATGGAAGGCCAGGGCATGCGCGACCTGCTGCGCAAGATGAAGCCCGACCGCATCCACGATCTCATCGCGCTGGTGGCGCTCTATCGCCCCGGCCCGATGGATTCGATTCCGAAATACATCGCGGTCAAGAACGGCAAGGAAGCGCCGGAATATCTCCACCCGCTGCTGGAGCCGATCCTGAAAGAGACCTTCGGCGTCATGACCTATCAGGAAGACGTCATGAACATCGCCCGCGAGCTCGGCGGCTATTCGCTGGGCCAGGCGGACCTGTTGCGCCGCGCCATGGGCAAGAAGATCGCCGCCGAAATGGCGCCGCATTTCGCCAAGTTCATCGAGGGCGCCGGCAAGCGCGGCATCCTGCCCGGCATCGCCGAGCAGATTTTCGAGCAGGCCGCCAAATTCGCCGGCTATGGCTTCAACAAGGGCCACGCCGCCGCCTACGCCCAGGTCGCCTATCAGACGGCTTATCTGAAGGCGAACTATCCGGTCGAATTCCTCGCCGCCTCGATGACGCTCGATATCGGCAACACCGACCGGCTCAACGTCTTCCGCCAGGAAGCGCAGCGCCTCGGCGTCAAGGTCCTGCCGCCGGACATCAACCGTTCGGAATCGGTGTTCACCTGCGACGCCGAAAAAAGCCTCGTCTTCTACGCGCTCGCCGCGGTCAAGGGCGTCGGGCGTCTGGCGATGGATCACGTCGTGGCCGAGCGTACGGCGAACGGTCCGTTCCTCGGCCTCACCGATTTCGCCCGCCGCATCGATCCCAGGCTGGTCAACAAGCGCGCTTTCGAAAGCCTCGCCCGCGCCGGCGCCTTCGACGGGCTCAACCGCAACCGCCGCCAGGTCGTGGACAGCGCCGACGTGCTGCTCAACAGCGCCCAGCGCAACGCGCGCGAACGCGAGACCGGCCAGGTCTCCCTGTTCGGCGGCGCCACCGAGGCGAAGGACGAGCTGCGTCTCGCACCGGTCGCCGATTGGCCGAGCCACGAGCGGCTGGGCGAGGAATTCAGCGCCATGGGCTTCTATCTCTCCGGCCATCCGCTCGACGCCTATGCCGCGCCGCTGCGCCGGCTGGGCGCCACGACCTATGGCGCGCTGCTCGAGGACCGCCGCCGCAGCGGCTTCAAGGCCGTGCTCGCCGGCACCATGATCCGCAAGCAGGAACGGCGCGGCCGCAACGACCAGAGCTTTGCCTTCGTGACGTTTTCCGATCCCAGCGGGTCGTACGAAGTGATGCTGTTCCCCGAAGTCCTCGCCGCCTCGCGTCCGCTGCTGGAGGCCGGAAGATCCGTGCTGGTCACCGCCAGCGCCGAATGGGACGGCGACGAACTCAAGCTGCGCGCCGCGTCGATCACCGATCTGGACGCCGCCGCCGCCAATGCGGGAGAGGGCCTGCGCGTCCATCTGTCGGACGGCGCCTCGCTCGGCGTCATCGCGGCGCAGCTCAAACAGCCCGGCAAGGGCATCGTCACCTTCGTCGTCCCCGGCGGCCCCGGCGAGGAAGTCGAGATCGCCCTGCCCAAGCGCCTCGCCGTCACCGTCGCCCTCAAGAACGCGATCAAGTCACTCCCCGGCGTGGCGCAGGTGGAGTCGGTGTAGACGCCCCACTGTGGTGTCAGATGAAGTTCAAATCCGGAACGTATGCCCCAAGCGCACCGAAAACTGCGACAGGTGCGATTCATACGTCCCCAGATTGTTCACCGTCGCGTCGTCGCCCGCGGTGATCAGCAATTCCGATCCCGGATCGAACTCCCAGCGGTAGCGCGCCGAATAACCCAGATTGTGGCTGATATTGTCGTACTGCATCTGCAGCCGCATCTGCATGTCCGGCGTGAAGTTCAGCGCCGCGTCGACCGCCGCGATGTGGATGTTCACATGCCCCGTCGGCAGGCTGATCTGCTCCATCGTGTGCTGCAGGCTGAAGGTGAAGGTGTCGCCCGGATGCAGGCTGATCGAGGCGTTGGTCTGCAGCAGATGCCCGCCATAGAAGCCGCAGCACTGCACGTCGAGCGTGCCGGAGATCCAGCGGTCGGTCGCGGTTTCGATATGGCCGTGGAACACCTGCCAGTCGTAATCGCCCGCCGGCACCACGACGCCGTGCGGCAGCGAGAAGGCAAACGGCACCTTCTCGAAATCGTTCCAGGTCTCGACCAGCCCGAACTCGCCGCGGTTCAGGAAGGCTGCCGCCCAGGTGCCTTCCTGCGACGACTGTCCGACATTGTTGAGCCCGGTCACTTCGTCGAACCAGACGCCGGTTTCGTACCAGCGCACGTCGCTGTCCTCAAAGCGGATGCGGCGCACGACGTTGCCGGTGTATTCCTTGATCCCCGGCCGGCTGACGAAGCCCAGCGCCGGATCGAAATTCTCGCCGACATCCTTGAAGCGCAGGACGCCGCTCCACGGCTCGTTGGGGAAACTCAATTCCGCGCCGAACGAATCGTCGTCGCCCACCAGGCTGGAAAAGCTGTGCTCGAAATAGGCGTCGCCCTGGATTTCCTTGCCGGCGATGAGATCGGAGGCGCGGAACTGGAAGTCGCCGCCCGCCACGCTGTTCCGCGACAGCCCCGTCGGATCGCCATTGGTGAAGATCAAGCCGACCTTGGAGCTGTCGAAGATCGGCATGCTCAGCCGCGCCGCCGACAGCACCTGTCCGTCGGTCGCGCCCGAGCCGTTCGTCCGCACCACCAGCGCGCCGACGTCGAGCCCGTCGTAATTGCCCGACAGCTTGCCGCCGATCAGAAGGTCCACCGGCTGCGAACCGTTGATCAGGCCGATATTGCGCGAGAAGAACGGCTTGGCATTGTTGTCGTCGCGCAGCGGCAGGCCGCCGAACTCGAACGACGACGCGTCCTGCAGGAAGAAATCGCGCGTCTCCGGATAGAACAGGCCGAAGCGGCCGATATTGACCTGGCGCTGGTCGAGCGGCGTGTCCGAGAAATCGGTGTTCACCGTCAGCGTGCCGGTCAGCGACGGCGTGATCTTGTAGAAGGCGTTGCCGCTCGGGCGGAATTGAAAGCCGCTATGGCCCGTCGTGTCCCAGTCGCGCTGGTAGCGCAGCGCGCCATAGGCCTGCAAATCCAGCCCGATGCCGCCATCGATTCCCGTGATGCCGGTCAGCGTGCCGGAGCGCGAAATATCCGACGACGGGATGGTCTCCACGATCGAAGACCAGCGGATGCGCTCGTTCTTGCGCCGCACCAGCCGGAACAGGTCGAAGCCCCAATCGCTGCGCGCCTTGTCGTAGGAGATGCTGCGGAACGGAATCGCCACTTCCACCGACCAGCCGTTCGGCAGGATGCGCGCCTTGGCGGCCCACAGCGTGTTCCACTGATACAGCACGTCGATATTGTTCTGCACCAGCCCTTCGCGCCGCGCGCCAAGCGGATTGATCTCGAAGATATAGCCGTTGCGCCGCGTCATGCTGGGATCGAGATAGATGCGGATCAGATCGTCGGTGTCGATCTGGCCGTCGCGCGCCTTGATGTGCGCCGTGATCTTGTCCGGCTCGTCGTCATAGGCCATGAACGAGAGATAGAGATTGTTCTCGTCGTAGAGCACATGCACGACCGTGCGTTCGTCGCCCGGCGCACCTTCATGCGGCTCCAGCTGGTAGAATTCGTCCAGCGCCGGCGCCTTCTGCCAGATCGGATCGGAGATGTCGCCGTCGATGTTCGGCGCCTGCGACGCCTCGATCCGCGTGCCGGGCAGGCTGGGGCGATAGGTCTGAAAATCGTGCGGCGCGGCGCCGCTCTGCGCGCCGGCCGGCGCCGCCGCGGCCAGGCCGCAGGCCAGGACCGCGCCGCACAGACGCGCCGCAAAGGATAATTCCATCAAGGCGCCCCAGTCGCCGAATTGCCCGCATCTTCTGGCACGCCACCGCCGCTGACGCCGCTCACATTCGCGTTGGCGGGGTTAACAATGCGCGCGGCGCGTTCACAAACTTGCGAGGGCCTTCTCGATCCGCGCCAAGCCCTCGCCCAACAGGGCAGGGTCTTGCGCGAGGCAGATGCGGACGAACGAATCCGCGTGGCTGTCGCCGGCCGGTCCGAAGGCCGAACCGGGCGCCACGCCGACGCGTCCGCGCCGCAGCAATTCCCGCGCGAAGCCGAGCGAATCGCTGAGCCCATCCATGTGCAGGAAGCCGTAGAACGCGCCTTCGGGGCGGATCCAGCGGATGCGGTTCTGCCCGTCGATGAATGTCTGCACGACATCTCGCCCGACCGCGCAGCGTTCGCGCATCTCGTTGCGGAACGTATCGCCCTGCGGCGACAGCGCCGCCAGCGCGCCGAACTGCGCGAACGTCGTCGGCCCGGTGTTGTTGGCGATGGTCATGACGCCGAGCTGCGTGGCGATGCGTTTGGGATGCACCAGCCAGCCGATGCGCCAGCCCGTCATCGCCCAGGCTTTGGAAAAGCTGTTGATGACGAACAGATTGTCGTCGGCATCCGCGATTTGCAGGAAGGACGGGGCGTGTGCCGCATCGTTATAGACCAGCGTGCCGTAGACTTCGTCGCTGATGATCGCGATGCCGCGTGCGCGCGCGAACTCCAGGACCGCCAGCTGTTCCTCGCGCCTCATCACCCAGCCGGTCGGATTGCCCGGCGAGTTGATGAAGATCGCCTTGGTCCGCGCGTCGCACTGCGCGAACAGCTTGTCGAGGTCGAGGCTCCAGCGCGGCGTCGCCGAGCGCCAGTCGTCGTCCAGCCGGGCGAAGCGCACTTCCGCGCCCACCATCTGCGCCGCCTGGAAGATGCTGGGCCAGATCGGCGAGACGATGACGACATTGTCGCCGGTATCGCAGAGGATCTGCAGCGCCGTCACCACCGCCAGCGTCGCCGCGCCCGGCAGCGAGATGCGCTCGACATCCACGTCCACGCCGACCGTGCGCATGTGATAGGCGCGCACCGCTTGGCGCAGCGGCAGGATGCCGCGCGAGCCGGAATAGAACGTCTTGCCGTCATCCAGGGCCTGCTTCGCCGCGTCGCGGATGAAGGCGGGCGTCACCAGATCGCTCTCGCCGAACCACAGCGGGATAATGTCCGGCTCGCCCAGCCCCATCATGGCGACGAGGCCGATGCCGTTGGGCTCGAGGCTTTCGATGGAACGACGGATGGGTGATGTCATGACGTGACCATAGCGGGAGGAACGGAAAAGACGACGTGTAATCCTGCATAACCCGTTTGCGCGCAAGCTTCAGGATTCCACGCGCCGGCGCATGGCCCGCATGGCGACAAGCAGCGCGAGCAACGCCAGAACGCCCGACACGACATAAGGCGCGCCCGACAACGGCCGGCCGCCCAGCCGGATGGCGTTGGCCAGCATCAGCGCGAACAGTCCCGGCGCGATCAGCCCGACCACGCTGCCCAGGCTGCGCGCCGCGCCCTGCGTGCGGCCCTGGTCGGATGGGCCGACCGCCTGGCTGATGATGGTGTTGAGCGACGCGCTCATCATCACCAGGCCGACGATCCAGACGAAGGCGAAGACGGCATAGAAGATGCCGCTCGGCACTAGACCCGCGCCTGCGATGCTCAGCGCCTGGACGATCGATCCGCCGATCATCATCTGGCGGTCGCTCAGCCGCTTGATGATGAACGGCAGCAGCAGACCCTGGACCACCATGCTCCAGATGCCGATCGCGCTCAGATAGAGCCCGATATCGCGCGGCGACCACAGATAGCGATACGAGGTGTACACCGCGAAGATGCTGTTCACGCCCATCTGCGAGATCGCGAAGAGAAAGATCGCGAGCCCCCACCACAAGAGTACCGGATAGTCGCGCGCGATTCCGATGACCGCCCCGATGGGATTGGCGTTGCTCCAGCGGAAAGTTCTGCGACTCTCGGCCTTGAGCGACTCCGGCAGCACGAACCAGCCATAGAGCAGGCTGAGCAGGCTTAAGCCCGCCGCGATCCAGAACGGCAGGCGAAGATTGTACGATCCCGCAAGGCCGCCCAGCGCCGGCCCGAACGCGGTGCCGACGCTCATCGCCGCACCCGCCAGGCCGAAGATGCGCGTGCGGTCTTGCGGCGCGGTGACGTCGATCAGATAGGCCGTGGCGGCGGCGATGCTGCCGGCCGTGATGCCCGCCACCAGCCGGCTCGCATAGAGCCAGCCGATATTCGGCGCCAGCGCCATCACCACAAAGTCCGCCGCCATGCCGGCCGCGGAAATAAGAATGACCGGGCGCCGGCCGAAGGCGTCCGACAACGCGCCTTGCAGGGGCGCGGCGAAGAACTGCGTTACGAAGAACATCGTGCCGAAGACGCCGAAGATCTCGGCGACTTGCGCCGGGTCGCTGTGGCCGAGCGTGCCGATCAGCTTGGGCAGAACCGGCGCCGCGATCCCGCCCGCCATGGTGTCGAGCACCAGGGTGACGAAGATGAAGGCGATGGCCGCCTGCCGCGGTGGTTTGGAATCGCTCACGAAGCCCCCTGCGATTGGCGGCGGAAAAGGGACGAAACTTTCTGTCAAGTCAACCTTGACAAACGGGGCGTGTCGAAATACTCTATTTCCAAGATGAGTTGCTCGCTCCGCGCGCGTAAAGCTGCGCCTTGCAACGCCGTCCTCGTCCCCCTATAAGCCCGCCATCTCGCACGCGCGAGTGGGTTTCGGGAGGTGTTCTCTCGTCCCCATCCGGTGTCCCCCAAAAGGGATAACTCGCGCGTCTGGCCAACCGGTAAAGGAGACTGAATCCATGGCTTTGCCAGAATTTTCCATGCGTCAGCTGCTCGAATCGGGCGCCCATTTCGGCCACCGTCAGCAGCGCTGGAACCCCAAGATGGCGCCGTACATCTACGGCTCGCGCAACGACATCCACATCCTCGACCTGACGCAGACCGTGCCGCTGCTGCACACCGCGCTCGTCGCCCTGCGCGACATCTCGGCCGGCGGTGGCCGCATCCTGTTCGTCGGCACCAAGCGCCAGGCGTCGGAGCCGGTGGCCGCGGCGGCCAAGCGCTGCGCCCAGTATTACGTCAATCACCGCTGGCTCGGCGGCACGCTGACCAACTGGCAGACCATCTCCAACTCGATCAAGCGCATGCGCACGATCGAGGAGACGCTGACCTCGGCGCAGAGCTCGGGCCTGAAGAAGAAGGAACTGCTCGGCCTGCTGCGCGAGCGCGACAAGCTCGACCGTTCGCTCGGCGGCATCAAGGAAATGGGCGGCCTGCCCAACATGCTGTTCGTCATCGACACCAACAAGGAAGCCATCGCGATTTCCGAGGCCAAGAAGCTCGGCATCCCGGTCATGGCGATCCTGGATTCGAACAGCGATCCGGACGGCATCACCTATCCGATCCCCGGCAATGACGACGCGGCGCGCGCGCTGGCGCTCTATTGCGATCTCGCCGCCCGCGCCATCATCGACGGTCTGAGCCAGGGCCAGGTCGATGCCGGCATCGACACCGGCGCCGCCGAAGAGCTGCCCGACCTGACGCCTGCCGTCGAAGCGGCACCAGCCGAAGCGACCGCCTAAACATTTTCATCGAATATCGAGGGCGCGATCCGAATTCGTCGGACCGCGCCGCTCAACCCAAAATACGGAGCCGACTATGGCCAACGTCACCCCAGTCATGGTGAAGGAGCTGCGCGACAAGACCGGCGCGGGCATCATGGACTGCAAGACCGCCCTGACCGAGAACAACGGCGACATGGAAGCGTCCATGGACTGGCTGCGCAAGAAGGGCATCACCAAGGCCGCCAAGAAGGCCGGCCGTGCCGCCGCCGAAGGCCTCGTCGGCGTCGCCACCGGCAACAATGTCGGCGCGCTGGTGGAAGTGAATTCCGAAACCGACTTCGTCGCCCGCAACGACGAGTTCAAGGACTTCGTCAAGACCGCCGCCCGCCTGGCGCTGGAGGAGGAGGGCGATCTCGCCAAGCTTTTGAAGAAGAACATGGGCGCCAACGACGTCGAGCAGACGCTGACCCATCTCGTCGCCAAGATCGGCGAGAACATGTCGGTGCGCCGCACCATCATGCTCGCCGTCGATCCCGGCGTGGTCTCGGCCTATGTCCACAACGCCTCGTCGCCGGAACTCGGCAAGATCGGCGTGCTGGTCGCGCTGAAGTCGACCGCGCCGGCCGACAAGCTGAACGCGCTCGGCAAGCAACTCGCCATGCACATCGCCGCCGCCGCCCCGCTCGCGCTCTCGCCCGATCATCTGGACAAGGCGGTGGTCGAGAAGGAGCGCGCCATCCAGGCCGACATCGCCCGCCAGTCCGGCAAGCCGGAGAACGTCATCGAGAAGATGCTCGAGGGCCGCATGCGCAAATTCTACGAAGAGTCGGTCCTGCTGCAGCAGACCTTCGTCATCGACAACGAAACCCGCATCGACAAGGTGATCGAGAAGGCGGCGAAGGAATTCGGCACGCCGGTGGCGATCGAGGCCTTCGTGCGCTTCCAGGTCGGCGAGGGCATCGAGAAGGCCGACAGCGACTTCGCCGACGAAGTCGCCAAGATGGCCGGCCCGAAGGAATAGTCTGATGGCCGCATCGCCCAAATATCGCCGCGTCCTGCTCAAGGTCTCGGGCGAGGCGTTGATGGGCGAGCAGCAGTTCGGCATCGACGTCGCCACGGTCGACCGCATCGCCGCCGACGTCGAGCAGGCGATCCGCGGCGGCACCCAGATCTGCATGGTGATCGGCGGCGGCAACATCTTCCGCGGCCTGTCGGGCGCCGCCAAGGGCATCGACCGCGCCACCGCCGACTACATGGGCATGCTGGCGACCATCATGAACGCGCTGGCCATGCAGGCGGCGCTCGAGCGGGTCGACATCCCGACCCGGGTGCAGTCGGCCATCCCTATGAGCACGGTGTGCGAGCCCTATGTCCGGCGCCGGGCCATCCGGCACCTGGAGAAGGGCCGGGTCGTCATTTTCGCCGCCGGCACCGGCAACCCCTTCTTCACGACCGACACCGCCGCCGCCCTGCGGGCCGTCGAAATGAACTGCGACGCGATGATGAAGGCGACCAAAGTTGACGGTGTTTACAGCGCCGATCCGAAGAAGGTTCCGGACGCGGAACGTTACGATTTCCTGAGCTATCACGAGGTCTTATCGCGCGATCTTCAGGTAATGGATGCGTCGGCGATCAGCCTGTCGCGGGAAAACAAGATTCCGATCATCGTGTTCTCGATCCATGATCGCGGCTCGCTGCCTTTGGTCCTCAAGGGCCAGGGCCGGGCAACGATTATCGAGGATCGGACCTGACGATCGGTTAGGCTGTTGGCGCAAGACTGGGCACGAAGGACATGGCAGAGACCTACAACAAAGCCGAACTCGACCGCCGCATGCATGGCGCGATCGAGACCCTGAAAAAGGAGTTTTCCGGCCTGCGCACCGGCCGCGCCAGCCCGGCGCTGCTCGATCCCGTCAAGGTCGAGGCCTATGGCAACCTGCTGCCGGTTAACCAGGTCGGGAACATTTCCACCCCGGAACCGCGCATGCTGACGGTCCAGGTCTGGGACAAGGGCTTGGCGAAGGCCGTCGACAAGGCCATCCGCGATGCCAATCTGGGCCTCAACCCGCAGATGGACGGGCAATTGCTGCGCATCCCGTTACCGGAGCTTAACGAGGAGAGGCGCAAGGAACTGGCCAAGCTGGCCTCGAAATACGCCGAGGCCGCCCGCGTCGCGGTCCGCAATGTGCGGCGCGACGGCATGGACCTGCTCAAGCGCCTCGAAAAGGACCACAAGATCGGTCAGGACGAACACCATAAACACGGCGACGAATTGCAGAAGATCACTGACGCCCACATAAAGGAAATCGACTCCGTGCTGCACGGCAAGGAGCAGGAGATCATGCAGGTTTGAGCCAACCTGACCTGACGCGAGGTAGCTAATGGCGCTTGCGCCACAGACGCCGACGGTTCTGCCCCGTCATGTCGCCATTATCATGGACGGCAACGGACGCTGGGCGCGCAAGCGGTATCTGCCGCGCGAGGCGGGGCACGTCGCCGGCGTCAGCGCGGTGCGCGAAGTCGTCCGCGCCGCCTCCGACATCGGCCTCGCCAACCTTACGCTCTTCGCCTTCAGTTCCGAGAACTGGAAGCGCCCCAAGACCGAAGTCGGCGCGCTGATGGGCCTGTTCCGCGCCTATTTCCGCAGCGACCTGGACGAACTCGTCGCCCGCGGCGTGCGCGTGCGCATCATCGGCAGCCGCAGCCGCGTCGCCGCCGACATCGAGCGCATGATCGAGGACGCCGAACATCGCACCGTCGCCAACAAGGGCCTCAACCTCACCTTCGCCTTCGACTATGGCGGCCAGGAGGAGATCGCCAACGCCGCCCGCGAACTGGCCCGCGCCGCCAAGGAAGGGCGCCTGGATCCGGAGACCATCACGCCCGAACTGTTCGCCACGCGCCTCTTCACCAGCGCGCTGCCCGAGCCCGATCTCGTCATCCGCACCAGCGGCGAGCATCGCCTCTCCAACTTCCTGCTCTGGCAGTCCGCCTATGCCGAGCTCAGCTTCGTCGACACGCTGTGGCCGGATTTCTCGGCCGAGAAATTCGCCGCCTGCCTCGAACAATTCGCCCTGCGCGAGCGCCGCTTCGGCGCCATCTCGGACGCCGTCGCTTGAGCGGCGCGCGCCACATCGCCTCGAGGCCGGACCACGCACCGGGGTTCCGCGGCATCAAATTGAACTGGGACTGGGTCACGCGGCCCTTGTTCGGCGGCGCGCTCGCTGCGGTCGTCGTCGCCGCGATCTTCGGCGGTGCGCCCTATGTCGGGCTGTTCGGCGTGGTCGCCGGCATCGCCGCGGCGCGCGAGTGGCATCGCATGATCGGCGAGCGCGTCTTCGGTCCGATGTTCTTTGTCACCTCCGCCGCCCTGATTGCCGCCGCGGCGGCCCAGGTCTTGGCTCCGTCCGGTCCCATCGCCTGGGCCATCCTCGGCCTCGGCGCGATCGGCGTCGCCGCCTATGCGGCGCTGAAGCGTCAGCCCGCGCTATGGCACGGCTTCGGCCTGCTTTACATGGGAACCACGGTGTTGTCCCTGCTGGTGCTGGTCGCGGCGCCGTTCGGCGCCTGGGTCATCGTCGGCATGTTCATCGCCGTCTGGGCGACCGATACCGGCGCGCTCGTCGTCGGCAACCTCGTGGGCGGCCCGCGCCTGTGGTCGGTGCTGTCGCCGAACAAGACCTGGGCCGGAACCCTCGGCGGCATCGCCGCCGCCGCGCTCGCCGAGGCGCTCTACATCGTCTATCTGCACGGCAACCCGCTTTGGGCGGCGCTGACCGGCGCGCTGATCGCCGTCGTCGCGCATTGCGGCGATCTCTTCGAATCCTGGGTCAAGCGCACCTTCCAGCGCAAGGATTCGGGCGGCCTGATACCGGGCCATGGCGGCGTGCTCGACCGTATCGATTCCACGTTGTTCGTGGCGCCCATTCTGACCCTCGTCATCACGGCGGCCATGTTGTTGGGAGTCTATCCGTGAACGCTCTTGCCGCCATGCGTGCGGGTTTCGAGGTCACGGCGCTGGAGCCGGTGCTGGCGCGCAGCGTCACGGTGCTGGGCTCGACCGGTTCGATCGGCGTCTCGACGCTCGACGTCGTCGCCCATGCCCGGGCGCATTACGGCGCGCACGCCATGCCGGTCGAGGCCATCACGGCGCAGTCCAACGTCGAGGGCCTCATCAAGCAGGCGCGCGCGATGGCGCCGCGCATCGCCGTGATCGGCGATGAGAAGCACTATGCCGAACTCAAGAGCGGCCTTTCCGGCACCGGCATCGAAGTCGCCGCCGGCCGAGCCGCGGTGATCGAAGCCGCCGCGCGGCCATCGAACACCGTCATGGTCGCGATCATGGGCGCCGCCGCGCTCGAGCCGGCGCTGGCCGCCGTCGCCCGCAACGCCCTGGTGGCGCTGGCCAACAAGGAATGCATCGTCGCCGCCGGCGGCGTCTTCCACCGCGCCCTGGCCAATTCCACCGCCTCCGTCATTCCCGTCGACTCCGAGCACAACGCCGTGTTCCAGGTCTTGAACGGGGAGGGCGCCAAGGAAGTCGAGAAGGTCACGCTCACCGCCTCCGGCGGTCCGTTCCGCGACTGGACGCTGGAGCAGATGGGAACCGCCACCGTCGAGCAGGCCGTGGCGCATCCCAACTGGTCGATGGGCGCCAAGATTTCCGTCGACAGCGCCACGCTGATGAACAAGGGCCTCGAACTGATCGAGGCGCATTTCCTCTTCGCGCTGCCGCCCGACAAGCTGGACGTGCTGGTGCATCCGCAATCCATCGTCCATTGCCTGGTCTCCTACGAAGACGGCTCGACGCTCGCCCATCTCTCGGCGCCCGACATGCGCACGCCGATCGCGCACGCGCTCGCCTGGCCGCGCCGCATCGCTTCGCCCTCGCGCCGGCTCGATCTCGCCGCGGTCGGCCGGCTGGATTTCCGCAAGCCCGACCACGAGCGCTTCCGCTGCCTCGGCCTCGCCATGGAATGCATGCGCGTCGGCGCGCTGGCGCCGACCATCCTGAACGCGGCCAACGAGATCGCGGTCGAGGCGTTTCTGGGCCGCCGCATCGGCTTTCTCGATATCGCGCGCGTGGTCGAGACCACGCTCGCCGAGTCGGCGCAAGCCAATGCGCCGTGCGATACGCTCGAAGGCGTGCTGGCCGCCGACGCCCGCGCCCGCGCGCAGGCCGGCGCCATCTGCCGCCGCGTCGTAAACTGACCACGCTCGGAAGGCGATTGATCCATGATGAATGCGTTGCAGGGTTTGGCGAGTTGGTCGGTCTACGGCATTCCGGCCTTCCTGTTCCTGATCACGGTCGTGGTGTTCTTCCACGAGCTTGGCCATTTCTCCGTCGCGCGCTTTTTCGGCGTCCGCATCGAGACCTTCTCCATCGGCTTCGGCCCCGCGATCGTGAAGTGGAAGGACAGACAGGGCACGCTGTGGAAGATCTCCTGGATCCCGCTCGGCGGCTTCGTGAAATTCTTCGGCGACGCCGACGGCGCCTCGACGCCCGACCGTGAAGGCGTGGCGCGCATGAGCGCGGAGGAGAGGGCCGTCGCCTTTCCCTTCAAGCCGCTCTACCAGCGCGCGCTCATTGTCGTTGCCGGTCCGGTCGCCAACTTCATTCTTGCAATGGTCATCCTGACTGGCCTCTTCATGATCCACGGCCAGGTGATCGTTCCGCCGGTCGTCGGCAAGGTAGATGTGCACAGCGCGGCTGCCGCCGCCGGCATCCGCACAGGAGACCGCATCGTTTCGATCGACGGCACGGCGATCGAAAGCTTTCTGGAGATCCAGCAGATCGTTGCGCTCAGCGCTGGCCAGCGTCTGCCGGTCGAACTGGACCGCGGCAAGACCCGTCTGACGGTCTGGGCCACGCCGCGGCTGACGGAAGTCACCGACCCGTTCAAGAACAAGCAGGAGATGGGCGATCTTGGTATCGCGCCGCCGATGCCGCCGGTCGTGGATTCCCTGACGCCGGGCAGTCCCGCCGAGGCGGCGGGGATTCACAAGGGCGACCGCATCGTCTCGATCGGCGGTCACGCCATTGCCGGGGTCGATGACATCCAGCAGGTCGTATCGGCCAATGCCGGCAGAAGCCTCGCGATCGCACTCAATCGCGACGGAACGTTACTGACTGTTCATGCGGCGCCGCGGCGCGACAGCGAGAAAAAGGTCCTGCTGGGTCTTTCGTTTCAAACCCCTCGCACCGTCAAGTATCTGGGGCCTGTTGCCGCAGTTGGCGCGGCCGGCGTTCAGATCGGTCAGATCATAACCACGACCTTTAAGGCGCTGACCAGCGGTCCTGCTGCGGCGAAGCAGGTTTCCGGCATCATCGGCATTGCCAAAATGTCAGGTCAGGTCGCCGCGGTCAGCTTTGTCGACCTGATTCTTTTGGCGGCTCTACTTTCGGTAAGCATCGGCTTGGTAAACCTTTTTCCCATTCCGCTGCTCGACGGGGGCCATCTTCTGTACTATGCATGCGAAGGTGTTTTGGGGCGGCCGCTCGGTGAGCGGGCCCAGGACGTCGGATTTAGGCTCGGGCTGGCGGTGGTGCTGGGGATTTTCCTCTTGGCGACCTGGAATGACCTCGTTCGCCTAAATCTTTTCTGAAACCTCGGCGGGCTGCCGGACGGGCGGTCGAGCCTCAAAAAGAGTACCGGAAGACGACTGGATGAGGCACATCACCCTGTTCGCCCGATTTTCGCGCGCGGTTCCCGCGTTGGTCCTGCTGCTGACGCTTGGCTCCAGCGCGGCGCTGGCGAGGCCCGCCAAACCCGTCGCGCCGCCGGCGCCGCCGCCCGCCGCCACCGCTCCGGCGCCCGAGACGCGGACGATCCGGCACATCGTCGTCAACGGCACGCAGCGTATCGAGCCCTCCACGGTCATCTCCTATATCTCGCTGCGCGAAGGCGACACCTACAACGACCAGACCACCGACATCGCGCTCAAGACGCTGTATCAAACCGGCCTGTTCGCGGATGTGAAGGTCAAGTTCGACGGCTCGAACCTGACGATCAACGTGGTCGAAAACCCGATCATCAACCAGATCGACTTCGAAGGTAACAACAAGGTCACGCAGAAGGATCTGGAGAAGGAAGTCCAGCTCAAGCCGCGCACCGTCTTCACGCGCTCCAAGGTCCAGGGCGACGTGCAGCGCATCATCGAGCTCTACCGCCGCAACGGCAAGTTCGCCGCCTCGGTCGATCCGCAGATCATCCAGCGGCCGCAGAACCGCGTCGACCTGATCTTCTCGATCAGCGAGGGCCCCTCGACCGGCGTCGCGCGCATCAACTTCATCGGCAACAAGATTTTCGACGACGACACGCTGAAGGGCCAGCTCGCGACCGAAGAGAGCGACTGGTACAAATTTCTCTCCTCGAACGACAACTACGATCCGGACCGCCTGACCTTCGACCGCGAAATGCTGCGGCGCTATTATGTCAGCCGCGGCTATGCCGACTTTCGCGTCGTCTCGGCGGTGGCCGAACTGACCTCCGATCGCCGCGCCTTCTACATCACCTTCACGGTCGACGAGGGCGCCAAGTACAAGTTCGGCAAGGTCGCCATCGAATCGGGCATCCGCGAACTGACCGCGGCGGATTTGCGCCCCCTGGTCAAGATCCAGTCGGGCGACACCTACGACGCCGACTTGATTCAAAAGGGCATCGACGCCCTGACCAACGCCGCGGGCACCAAGGGCTATGCCTTCGCCGAAGTGCATCCGCGTATCGCGCGCGACCGCGATCACCACACGATCGACGTCATTTTGAAGATCGATGAGGGCCCGCGCGTCTACATCGAAAAGATCACCGTC
Source organism: Rhizomicrobium sp. (assembly GCA_036512455.1). Classification (GTDB taxonomy): domain Bacteria; phylum Pseudomonadota; class Alphaproteobacteria; order Micropepsales; family Micropepsaceae; genus Rhizomicrobium. Next base: position 30,588 of record DATCAT010000056.1, on the reverse strand, counting down.
GTCGGCAACAACCACACGCTCGACAAAGTCATCCGCCGCGAATTTCGCCTGGTGGAAGGCGACGCCTTCAACCGCCTGCTGGTCGACCGGTCGCGCACCCGCATCCGCGGCCTCGGCTTCTTCAAGGACGTCTCGGTCAAGCAGTCGCCGGGCAGCCAGCCCGACCGCACCGACCTGACGGTGACGGTGACCGAGCAGTCCACCGGCTCGCTGTCGCTGGGCGCGGGCTATTCGTCGGCCAGCTCCTTCGTCGGCGAGTTCAGCTATACCGAGCAGAACCTGTTCGGCCGCGGCCAGTACATGCGCGCCAGCATTCAGCTCTCCACCATCAGCAAGCAGTTCCAGTTCAGCTTCACCGAACCGTATTTCCTCGACCGTCCGCTGGCGGCCGGCTTCGACCTGTACAAGGTCGTCACCGACTATCAGCAGGCGGCTTATGAGGGCGACACCACGGCGGCCGGCATTCGCTTCGGCTTCCCGACTTCGGAGTTCGGCGCCGTCGGACTGCGCTACACCTACAAGATCGACAAGATCACGCCGTTCGCGGGCGCGCCGCTGGAAGTTCAGCTGGCCGCCGGCGAAACCAAGACTTCGCTGCTCGGTTACAGCTTCGTCTACAACACGCTGGACGATCCGATAAAGCCGACCAGGGGTTTCGTCCTGTCGCTGAGCCAGGAATTCGCCGGCCTCGGCGGTTCGCTCAAATATATGCGCGCGACGGGATCGATCGGCTACTACCACCCGCTGATCTGGGACGATGTCATCGCCTCGGTCAATCTGCAGACGGGTTACATCACCGGCTATGACGGCCAGACCATTCCGATTCAGGAACGCTTCTTCAAGGGCGGCGATTCGTTCCGCGGCTTTGCGCAGGCCGGCGTCGGCCCGCGCGACACCGCCGTGCAGGGCAATGCCGGCGCGGTCGGCGGCAACTTCTTCGCCATCGCCAGCAGCCAGATCAAGCTGCCGTCCTTCCTGCCCGACAGCTACGGCATCCAGTTCGCGCTGTTCAGCGACGTCGGAACGGTCGGCCATCTGGATACGCCGCTGCCGGTCTGCGATCTTGCGGTCAGCTGCATCAAGGATAATCTGGCCTTGCGCGCCTCGGCGGGCCTCGCCATCGCCTGGAAATCGCCCTTCGGACCGATCACGATCGACTTGGGAATTCCATTCCTCAAGACACCGTACGACAAGACTCAAATCATCTATTTCAGTGCAGGAACGGGGATACAATGACAAACATATCGGTAATCGTTCGCGCCGCTGCGGCGGCGCTTCTGTTCACGGGTCTCTCGCTTGGCGCCGTGGCCGCGCCGCCGGCGCCACCGCCCAAGCCGCCGGCCGGCACGCCGGCGCCGAAGATTCTGGTGATCGACCGCGCGGCGATCCTGCGCGGCTCGGTCGTCGGCCAGAACATCATGAAGCAGGTCCAGCAGCTGACGATCGCGGCCGAGGGCGGTTTGAAGGCCAGGGACGCCGCGCTGCGCCAGGAAGGCGCCGCGCTGCAGCAGCAGCTGGCGATTCTCTCGCCTGCGGTGAAGGCCGCTAAGATCAAGGCGTTCGAGGCCAAGCAGGCCGGCTTGCAGGGCGAAGTGCAGCGCCAGCAGGGCCTGATCCAGGGCGGTGTCCTGGTCGCGCGCCAGCAGGTCGAGCGCGCCCTCGGCCCTATTCTGCAGAAGATCATGCAGGAACGCGGCGCCAACCTCTTGCTCGATCGCAACGCGGTCGTGCTCGGCACGGTCGACGTCGACGTCACGGGCGTCGCGATCCAGCGCCTGAACCAGTCGCTGCCGAATGTGAAGGTCGTTCTCACGCCGCTGCCGCCGGGAGCCGCGCCGCCGCAATAGGGACGCGAAGGACGGGATGGCCGATCCACGATTCTACGACAACCGCGGACCGTTCACGCTGGGTGAAGTGTGCAGCTGCGTGGGCGCGGCCTTGCCGGCCGGCTCCGACGCGGCGGCGAAGATCCACGATCTGGCCAGCCTGACCGGCGCCGGGCCCCAGCATCTGACCTTCTTCGCCGGCGGCGCCAATACCCATGCCGCCGATCTGGCGCAGACCGCGGCCGGCTTCTGCTTCGTGCCGCAGAAGACGGCGAGGCCCCTGCAGACCCGCGCCGGCATGACGGCGATCCCCTGCGTCTCGGTGCAGCACGCCTTCGCCGCCGCCGCGCAGCTCTTCTATCCGCAGTCCGGCCTGGCCGCCTGGTCGCAGCAGACCGCGGTCGATCCCTCCGCCAGCATCGGCGCGCGCGTCCTGCTTGGGCCCGGCGTCGTGATCGGCCCTGGCGCCGAGATCGGCGACGATACGCGCATCGCGCCCAACACCGTCATCGGCCGCGGCGTCACCATCGGCAGGAATTGCGAGATCGGCAGCAACTGCACGATTTCGAACTCCCATATCGGCGACGAGGTCCTGATCCTGCCCGGCGCGCAGATCGGCCAGCCCGGCTTCGGCTTCGCCTCCGGCGCCGCCGGTCACATCAAGATCCCGCAGCTCGGCCGCGTCATCGTCCAGGACCGCGTCGAGATCGGCTCCTGCACCGCCATCGACCGCGGCGCGCTGGGCGATACCGTGATCGGCGAAGGCTCCAAGATCGACAACCTCGTGCAGATCGGACACAACACCCGCCTCGGCCGTCACGACATCGTCGTCGGCCAGGTCGGCATTTCGGGCAGTTGCGAACTCGGCGATTTCGTCCTGCTCGGCGGCCAGGTCGGGATCGCCGACCATACGAAGATCGGCGACGGCGCGCGCGTCGCCGCGCGCGGTGCGACGCCGTCCGGCGCCGAGTTGGCCGCCGGAACCGACTATGGCGGCGCTCCGGCAAAGCCAATTCGCGAGTGGATACGCGAAATTCACGCATTGACGAATCTGGCAAAGAGGCCGAAACGTGACGGCCATGGGTGACAGCGGCAACACCGGCATCGTGCTGGACGTGGAACAGCTCAAAAAGCTGGTTCCCCACCGTCCGCCGTTCCTCTTCATCGAGCGGCTCACCGACATCGTGCCGTATGAGAGCGCCGTCGGGCACAAGGCCGTCAGCATCAACGAGCCGCATTTCCAGGGCCACTTCCCGCAATATTCGGTGATGCCCGGCGTGCTGGTGGTCGAGGCCATGGCCCAGGCGGCCGGCGCCCTGATCGTCCATTCCATGCAATTCAAGGAGCCGCCGCTCGTCTTCTTCATGGGCATCGATCGGGCGCGCTTCAGAAAGCCCGTCGTCCCCGGCGACATGCTGCGCCTGGCGGTCCGGGCGATCCAGCACCGCGGTCCGGTCTGGAAGTTCGAAGGCAAGGCCTATGTCGGCGAGGCGCTGGTTGCCGAGGCCGAGTTCAGCGCCATGTTCCGCGGCAACGACTTAGGCTGAGCATGGCGGTGCACCCGGCCGCGATTGTCGAAGACGGCGCGACGATTGGGGCCGGCGTCGAGATCGGACCGTTCTGCATCGTCGGACGCGACGCCGTGCTCGGCGACGGCGTGCGTCTTCTCTCGCACGTGGTCGTCAAGGGCAGGACAAGGATCGGGGCGCGCACCGTCGTCCATCCCCAGGCCGTGCTGGGCGGCGAGGGCCAGATCATCAAGAACGATTTCGACGGCGCGCTGATCGTCGGCGACGATTGCGTGATCCGCGAAGGCGTCACCATGAGTTGCGGCGGCCGCCGGGGCGGCGGCCTCACGACGGTGGGCAACAACGGCTTCTTCATGGCGATGAGCCATATCGGTCACGACTGCCACGTCGCCGACGACGTGACCTTCACCAACAACGCGGTTCTGGGCGGCCATTGCGAGATCGGGCAGGGCGTCATCATGGGCGGGCTGTCGGCCGTGCAGCAGTTCTGCCGCGTCGGCAAGGGCGCGATGATCGGCGGCGTCACCGGCGTCAACCGCGACGTCATCCCCTATGCCATGGCGTTCGGCGATCATGTCGAGCTCGCGGGTCTCAACCTGATCGGCTTGAAGCGCCGCGGCCTGTCGCGCGAGGTGATCAACGCCATGCGTGGCGCCTTCCGGCTGATCTTCCGCGGCGCCGGGGGCGATGTGGAAAAGCGCGCCCACGATGCCAAGGCAAAATGGCCGCAGGTGCACGAAGTCGCCGAGATCGCCGATTTCATCCTCGCCGACCACAAGCAGCAGCTGGCGCTCGCCCGTCGGCGCGGCGCCGCCGATGACTGAGCCTCTGTGAGCGCTTTGGGTATCCTTGCCGGCGGCGGTGAACTGCCGCGCGCCATCGCGCTGAGCGCGCAGGGCGCCGGCCGCGACGTCTTCGTCCTGGCGCTCGACGGCTCGGCTGGCGACTGGGCGAACGGCTTTGCCCACGCCTGGCTGTCGATGGGCCAGATCGGCAAGGCGCTGTCCCTGCTGCGGCGGAACGACTGCCGCGAGATGGTCTTCGCCGGCTACGTCTCGCGGCCCAATTTCCTCAAGCTGCGCTACGACCGCAAAGGCCTGTCCTGGCTCCTTCCCGTGCTGTGGGCGATGCGCCGGGGCGACAACACCCTGCTCGACGCCATGGTCACGCTGTTTGAGCGCGAAGGCCTTGCCGTGAAGAGCGTCGCCGACGTGGCGCCCTGGCTGCAGGTGCCGCTCGGCCCGCTCGGCGCGCTCGGACCTGCGCCGGACGACGACGCCGACATCGCGGTCGCCATGGCGGCGGCGCGGGCGCAAGGCGCGCGCGATGTCGGCCAGGCCGTCGTCGTCAGCGCCGGCCAGGTGCTGGCGATCGAGAGCAATGCCGGCACCGATGCGATGCTCGCCAAGCTGCCCAGACAGGCGCGGCGCGGCGTCCTGGCCAAGGCCCTCAAGCCGCAGCAGACCCGCAAGACCGATCTGCCCACCATCGGCGTGACGACGGTGCAAAACGCCGCCGCCGCCGGCCTCGCGGGCATCGCCATCGAAGCGCACACCGCGCTCGTCCTCGACAAAACCGCCGTCGCGCAAGCCGCCGACGCGCTCGGCATCTTCGTCGTCGCGGTCGCGCCATGACCACGCTGCCCGAAAAACCGCTCTCGCTGATGCTGGTCGCGGGCGAGCCGTCCGGCGATCAGCTCGGCGGCCAGCTGATGGCCGCGCTCAAGGCCGTCGCCGGCGACAGTCTCGTCATCACCGGCATGGGCGGTCCGGCGATGGCGGCGCAGGGCCTGAAGTCGCTGTTTCCGCTCAGCGACACGGCCGTGATGGGCCTGCGCGAAGTGGTGCCCAAAATCCCGGTCATCCTGCGCCGCGTCGCTGACATCGCCGCCGTCGCGATGACGAAAAAGCCCGACGCCGTCGTGCTGATCGACAGTCCCGATTTCAACCATCGCATCGCGCGCAAGCTGCGGCGCCTCGCGCCGGAAATTCCCGTCATCAACTATGTCGCGCCGCAGGTCTGGGCTTCGCGGCAATACCGCGCCCGCGCCATGGCGCGCGATTTCGACCTGCTGTTGGCGCTGTTGCCGTTCGAGCCGCCCTTCTTCGAGAAATACGGCCTTCACACCGTCTTCGTCGGCCATCCGGTGATCGAGCGCGCGCGCCTGATGACCGGCGGCGCCGCGCTGCGCACCAAGCTCGGCATCGCGCCCGATGCGCCGCTGCTCTGCGTGCTGCCCGGCAGCCGTTCCAGCGAGATCCGCTTCATCCTGCCGGTCTTTCGCGGCGCGGTCGCCGAGCTCACCAAGCGCATTCCAGGCCTCGTCACCGTGCTGCCCACCGTGCCCCATGTCACCGCACGCGTTCGCGCCGCGACGCAAGCTTGGCCGGCGCCGCTGCACATTTTGGAAACCGAGGCCGACAAGTTCGCCGCCTTCGACGCCGCCGACGCCGCGCTCGCCGCCTCGGGCACCGTCACCATCGAACTGGCCCTGGCCCGCACCCCCATGGCCGTCGCCTACCGCGTCGGCGGCCTGACCTACGCGCTGGCGCAGGTCCTCTTCCGCTTCAAATATTTCGCGCTGGCGAACCTCTTGCTCGACCGCGAGGCCGTGCCCGAATTCCTACAAGGCAGGGCGACGCCCCTCGCGCTGGCCGACGCCATCGTCCCGCTGCTGACCGACAAACAAGCCGCCGCCCACCAGATCGCCGACTTAGACGCGGTGGCGAAATTGCTCGGCGAAGGCAGCGAGCCTCCGAGTTTGCGTGCGGCGCGGGCGATCATCGATTTCGTGCGATCAAGGACGCATTGACGGCGTTCGCAGCTGCTACTCTTTCCTTCCCCTTGTTACGGGGATGGGGACCGGGGCCGCAAAGCGGTGGAGGGGCGGATGCAGGGCGCCGCGCTTCCGCCATAACTGGTCGGAAAAGCATGCTTTCGGTAAGGGGTATCGGCCAACCAATTCCTAGCTCTACTAGAGGTAGCCGAGTTGGCACCCCCCAAATCTAGGTGTTAACAGCATATTTACGCTGCGGCGCAAATGGCATTGGAAATCTTCAGACTCACCCTATATAGTGAACCTGCGGTTGAGAGGGCTGCGTTATCGCGGTTCGCTGGGACGGTCAGTCCCACTCAGCTGCATTTCCTTACACCGTTGGTTAGTGCTCGAAGGGGCGCGCCATCATGCATATCTTGTATGTCGATGATTCCGGCAGCGTGGAAAACGCAACCGAGCGCCATTTTGTTCTTGGCGGTGTATCGGTCTTTGAGCGCGGGCTGTATCACCAAATCAAACTAGCGGATGAGTGTGTCGCTTCGTACAAACTTGGCGATCCGCACGACATCGAACTTCACGGGACTGAAATGTATCAAGGGCGCAAAGGGGTCTGGCATTCCGTCTCGAAGAAAGCAGATCGTGAGGCTATGGTTCAAAGCGCTCTAGGAACGCTCAAGGGACACCGTAGCATTACGCTCTTCGCCGTCATCGTAGATAAAGAAGCCATCAGCCCGAGGGATCCAATTTCCACGGCGTTCGAGGAAATGTGCAATCGCTTCAATCTATTTCTCGCGCGCATGAACGATCGGCGGCAAGATGGTGAGCAGCGCGGTCTAATTGTTATGGATGAGATGCGGCATGAGAAACCGCTTCAAACTCTGGCGCGCAAATTTCGAATTGATGGAGCACGATGGGGGCATTTCCGCAATCTCGCGGAGGTGCCCCTGTTCGTCGATTCAAAGGCATCTCGCCTAATCCAACTCGCAGACCTAGTTTCGTGGTCCACGTTCCGAAAGTATGAATTTAGCGATGGGCGATTTTTCGATCCGCTAATCCCGCTATTCGATGCGGACGGCGGCGTGATTCACGGTGTTGTCCATCTTAACCGAGGCGAGCGATGTTATTGCCCCGGATGCTATTCCCGCTTCCGACGGGATCAGGCCTAACGCGAGGTTTCTGGGCGACGGAGGGTTCGGTTCTTGGTATTGACCTTCCGACGGCACTGACATTCTGTCAGAAATAATTCCTATTCCACCCCTTGAACCACAACCTACGGATGCATACCTGCGACACCGTAATCACGGAGACACGGGCATGCTCGCCTATTTCCGCGACCGGCCCAGAGTGCCGATCGCAAGAGGCTGCGAGTCGACATACAGGTCGGGGTGCGCTGTCGCAGGCACCCGCGCGACGACGGCAGGGGCGTTCACCCAGGACGCCGGGCAAGGGGCCCCGCCGAAATCGCACGGCCGCAGAGGTCGAACAGAACGTGCCTGTCGGTTGGCGCTTGACCGCGCCGGGCGGAGGCTGGTGGCGTCCGGCCGAAGCGAACTCCGCCGGATGGCCGTCCGGCGGAGTTTGCTTTGGAGTGCGAGCGGAGCGAGCCTCAGGAGTGCGAGCGGAGCGAGCCTCGAAGAATAACTTACCGTTTCGTCAGCGGCAGGTAGTCGCGCTGCGGCTTGCCGGTATAAATCTGGCGCGGGCGGCCGATCTTCTGGTGCGGGTCGTCCAGCATTTCCTTCCACTGCGCGATCCAGCCCACGGTGCGCGCCAGCGCGAACAGCGCCGTGAACATCGAGGTCGGAAAGCCGAGCGCCCGCAGCGTGATGCCGGAATAGAAGTCGATGTTGGGATAGAGCTTGCGCGACACGAAATACTCGTCCTCCAGCGCGATCTTCTCCAGCGCCATCGCGATCTTCAGCGTCGGATCGTCGCCATGGCCGACTTCGTCCAGCACCTTGTGGCACTGCACCTGCATCGCCTTGGCGCGCGGATCGTAGTTCTTGTAGACGCGATGGCCGAAGCCCGACAGGCGGAAATTGTCGTTCGGATCCTTGGCCTTCTTGACGAATTCCGGAATGCGGTCGACCGAGCCGATCTCTTCGAGCATCTTCAAGGCGGCCTCATTGGCGCCGCCATGCGCCGGGCCCCACAGACAGGCGATGCCCGCCGCGATGCAGGCGAACGGATTGGCGCCCGACGATCCGGCCAGCCGCACGGTGGAGGTCGAGGCGTTCTGCTCGTGATCGGCATGCAGGATGAAGATCGTGTCCAGCGCCTTGGTCAGCACCGGATTGACCTTGTACTCCTCGGCCGGCACGCTGAACGTCATGCGCATGAAATTCTCGGTGTAGCCCAGGCTGTTCAGGGGATACACGAAGGGCTGGCCCATCGTGTATTTGTACGCCATCGCCGCGATGGTCGGCATCTTGGCGATCAGCCGGTGGCTGGCGATCTCGCGCTGGCGCGGATCGTTGATGTCGGTCGAGTCGTGATAGAAGGCGCTGAGCGCCCCGACCACGCCGCACATCACCGCCATCGGATGGGCGTCGCGGCGGAAGCCGCGGAAGAACTGCGCCAGCTGCTCGTGCACCATCGTGTGCATGGTGATGGCGCGGTCGAAGGTGGTCTTCTCGGCCTTGCTCGGCAGTTCGCCGTGCAGCAGCAGGAAGCAGACCTCCAGGAAGTCCGAATGGTCGGCCAGCTGGTCGATGGAATAGCCGCGATAGAGCAGGATGCCCTTGTCGCCGTCGATGAAGGTGATGTCGCTCTCGCAGCTCGCGGTCGAGGTGAAGCCCGGATCGTAGGTGAAGATGTCCGCCTCGCCGTACAGCTTGCGGATGTCGACCACTTCGGGGCCCTCGGTGCCGCTGAAGGTGGGCAGCTCGAACTGCTTGTTCTTGTAAGTCAGCGTGGCCGAGCCAGCGGGCTTGATCTTGCTCTCTCGCATGGAAGGCTCCTTGAATGTCCGCCCCGGGAGGGCTCGATATCGCACTGCACAAACTATAAGCCGGACCGGTTAACCGCGTCACCTGCCCCTTCGCTTGGGTCCCCAGCGTAATTTGCAATCAGCCGGTATAAGCCCTTAGGCGAACAAGGGATTCATCCCGGCCCAGAACCGCCATCGCGTCGAACAGGGGCGGCGATGCCGCTTTGCCGGTCAGCGCGGCTCGAAGCGGCTGCGCCACCTGGCCCAGCTTCAGTCCCTCGCCGTCAACGAAGGCGCGCGCCGCTTCTTCCAGCGCGGCCGCCGACCAGTCCGTCGCTTCCAGCGCCGGCAGCACCTTGCCCAATACCGCGCGCGCCTCCGGTGTCAGCAGTTTCAGCGACGCCGCATCCAATTCGCGCGGACCGTCCGTGTACAGAAAGTCGGCGGCGCTCGCGAGCTCGACGATCGTCTTTGCCCGCTCCTTCAATCCCGGCATCGACCTGACGAGCCGCTCCCGCGCCTGCGCGCTCAGGATCCGCGGCGGCGTCTGATGCTCCAGCAGCGAAACGACCTCGGCCTCGAGCGCCGCGTCGCTGCTCTCGCGGATGTAGTGTCCGTTGAGGTTGTCGAGCTTCTTGAAATCCATCCGCGCCGGGCTCTTGCCGATGTTCTCCAGGTTGAACCAACCGATCGCCTGTTCGGTCGAGATGATCTCGTCGTCGCCATGGCTCCAGCCCAGGCGCAGCAAATAGTTGCGCATCGTCTCGGGCAGGTAGCCCATGTCGCGATAGGCCTCGACCGCCAGCGCGCCATGGCGCTTGGACAGTTTCGCCCCGTCCGGGCCATGGATCAGCGGCACATGGGCATAGACCGGCACCGGCCAGCCCATCTGCTCGATGATCTGCAGCTGCCTTGCGGCATTGTTCAGATGATCGGCGCCGCGGATGACATGCGTCACGCCCATGTCGTGGTCGTCGACCACGACGGCGAGCATGTATGTCGGATTGCCGTCGCTGCGCAGCAGCACCATGTCGTCGAGCTGGTCGTTCTGGAACGTGACGTCTCCCAGGACGACGTCGTGCACCACCGTCTCGCCGGTCTGGCGCGCCTTCAGGCGGATGACATAAGGCGCGCCGGCCGGCGCCTCGTCCGGATTGCGCTCCCGCCAGCGCCCGTCATAGCGCTGCGGCAGTTTCAGCCCCTTCTGCTGCTCGCGCATCTGCGTCAGCTCGTCGGCGGTCGCAAAACACTTGTAGGCCTTGCCCTCAGTCAGCAGCTGCTGCGCCACGGCGCGATGGCGGTCGGCGCGGGCGAACTGGTAGACGGTCTGCCCGTCCCAATCGAGCCCCATCCACTCCATGCCCTTCAGGATCGCCTCCACTGCCTCGGGCGTGGAGCGCTCGCGGTCGGTATCCTCGATGCGCAGCGAAAACGTGCCGCCGGTGCGTCTGGCGAACAGCCAGTTGAACAGCGCCGTGCGCGCGCCGCCGATGTGCAGGTAGCCGGTGGGCGAGGGCGCAAAGCGCAAAACAGGTTTTTTGTTGTCGGTCATTGTGCTTGGCTATGGTCGTGGCCGGCGTCCCGCGGCGTGGTGAGCTTCTAGCAAACGGAATCCCATGGGGGTAGTGGCTCCGCTGGTTCGGCGCCTGCCGGCCGATGTCTGGACCGTCGCGCGCCGGGCCCGCGACGGCTTGGCCGCGCTGGGCCTTGCCGCGCTGGCCGAGCGCGAGCGCTGGCCGCTATGGCTGCCCGCCGCGCTCGGCACCGGCATCGGCATCTACTTCGCACTGCCCTTCGAGCCGAACCTGGCCTGGGCCGCGCTGGCGGCGCTGGCAGGCGTCGCCGCGATTTTCGGCGTCGCCGGTACGCGGCGCCCCGCGCTGCGCGTGGTCCTCGCCGCCGTCGCGGCCATGGCCTTCGGCTTCGCCCTCGCCAAGGCCCGCACCGAGCTTGTCGCCGCGCCGGTCCTGGCCCAAAAGGTCGGCCCCATCGCCATCGACGGCCGCGTCGAACAGGCCGAGCTGCACGGCAAGGGCATCCGCATCGTGCTCGGCGACATTCGCGCCAGGCGCTTCAGCGATGACACGCGTCCGGCCCGAATCCGCATCAGCGTCCGCGCCGAGACGCCGCTGCCGCCGCCGGGAAGCTGGGTGCATGTCACCGCCGTGCTGATGCCGCCGCCGTCGCCCGCCGCCCCCGGCGCCTACGACTTCGGCCGCGCCGCCTATTACCTGCGCCTCGGCGCGGTGGGTTACGCCTATGGCCGCCCCAAGCCCATCGCGGCGCTCGCGGGGCCGTCCTGGCGCGACCGCTATCTGCTCACTGTCGAAACGCTGCGCACCCGCATGACGGCGCGCATCCACGAGATCCTGCCGGGCAGCACCGGCGGCATCGCCTCGGCGCTGATCACCGGCGACCGCGGCGCGATCTCGGACGAAGACGAACAAGCGCTGCGCGACGCCGGCCTCGCCCATGTCCTCGCCATCGCCGGCCTGCACATGGCCTTGGTCGGCCTTGGCTTGTTCTGGGTGGTGCGCGCGGTTCTGGCCGCGATCCCGTCGCTCGCGCTGCGCTATCCGATCAAGAAATGGTCCGCGCTCGCCGCACTGGGCGCCGCGAGCTTCTATCTGATGATCTCCGGCGCCTCATCGGCCTCGACCCGCGCCTTTGTCATGCTGGCGACGATGCTGGTCGCGGTTCTGCTGGATCGCCCGGCGCTCTCCATGCGTACCCTGGCGCTCGCCGCCACGATCATCCTGCTCCTGGGACCCGAGAGCCTGATCGAACCGGGCTTTCAGATGTCCTTCGCCGCCGTCGTCGGCCTGATCGCGGTCGCCGAATGGGAACAGATGCGCCCGCGCGCCGAGACCTTTGGACCACGACGCTTCCTGCATGTCCGCCGCTACATCCGCGGCATCGCCACCACCAGCCTGGTCGGCAGCATCGCGACCGTGCCCTACGCGATCTACCATTTCGACCGCGCCACGCATTACGCCGTGCTCGGCAATCTCCTGGCCATGCCGATCATGGGCTTCGTCGCCATGCCGGCGGCCGCGCTCTCCGTCTTCCTGATGCCGTTCGGCCTCGACGCCTGGCCGCTGCGCGTTTTGGGCTTCGGCATCGAGATCATGCTGGCCATGGGCCGCTGGGTCTCTGGCCTTCCCGGCGCGGTCAGCGTCATGCCCGCCTGGCCGGTGAGCGCATTGGTGATCGTCTCGTTGGGCGGCCTCTGGCTCGGCCTGTGGCGCAAGCGCTGGCGCTGGTTCGGCCTCGTGCCGCTGCTCCTGGGCATCGCCGCCGCCTACTGGACCCAGCCGCCGGATCTGCTGGTCGCCCGCGACGGCATCACCGTCGCCGTGCGCGCGCCCGACGGCACGCTGAAACTGTTCCGCCCGGCCAAGGACAACTATTCCGCCGCCGAGTGGCTCAAGCGCGACGGCGATGAACGCGAGGCCGACGATGCCGTCGCCACGCCGGCCGATGGCGTGCATTGCGACCCGCTCGGCTGCATCGCCAGAACCGTGTCGGGCCTCACGATCGCCGACATCTCGCGCATCGACGCGCTGGCCGAAGACTGCGCCGCCGCCGCCATCGTGGTCAGCGCCGTGCCCACGCGCCGCAAATGCAAAGGCCCCGAGTTGGTCATCGACCGCTTCGATGTCGCGCGCAACAATGGCTATGCGGTCTGGCTCGGGCCGCCGCTACGCGTCGAAACCGTGGAGCAGGATCGGGGCTTCCGTCCCTGGAGCGCGCAGGCGCGTCCTCAGTACCGGCGGATCAGTCCCACCAGCTTGCCCTGAATGCGCACCCGGTCCGCGCCGTAGAGCCGCGTCTCGTAGGCCGGATTGGCCGCTTCCAGCGCGATCGAGTCGCCGCGCCGGCGCAGCCGCTTCAGCGTCGCTTCCTCGTTGTCGACCAGCGCCACCACGATCTCGCCCGTATTGGCGACGTCGGCTTCCATGATGATGACGGTGTCGCCGTCCAGGATGCCGGCATTGATCATCGAATCGCCGGTGACTTCGAGCGCATAGTGATCGCCGCGTCCCAGCATGCCGCCTGGCACCGGCACTTCGCCGATCTTGTTCTGCAGCGCCGCGATCGGCGTGCCCGCCGCGATGCGTCCGACCATCGGCACGTTGATGGCGCTCTCGCCGTCGCCCACTGCGCGGCGCGGACCGCCCGCCATGCGCGCATCGCTCGAAATCCGGTTGTCGCCCCGCCCGTGCCGCGGCGCGGCGCGTTGCGACTGGCTGCGCGTCGTGGCCGGCCGCAGTGTGTCGGACACGTTGTCGGGCAGCTTCATGATCTCGAGCGCCCGCGCTCGCTTCTCCATGCGGCGCAGGAAGCCGCGCTCTTCCAGAGCGGTGATCAAACGGTGGATGCCGGACTTGGACTTCAGATCCAGCGCGTCCTTCATCTCGTCGAAGGAGGGCGGCACGCCGGACTCCCGGATGCGCTCATGGATGAACATCAGCAGTTCGTATTGTTTGCGGGTCAGCATGAGTTCCACGTCCTTTTTTCAAAGTGACTTTGCGGGCACCGCCCAAATCAGGGCGAACAAAGCCGAAACATGGAGAATCGTTCTACTTTAGTTCTTTCGGAGCGTCAACGCGCAATATCTGGGAAAAACGAAGGTTCCCGGAACGGGACTCGGCCTGCAGCCGTTCTGTAGGCCGGAGAGGGCGCATCCCAACATGGAGACAACCCCATGACCATTCGCAACCTTGTCACCACTGGCGCCATGGCCGCCTTGCTCGGCATCGGCGCCCTGGCCGCCACGTCGACGGCCGCCGATGCCCGCACCGTCTGCAACCGTTTCGGCGATTGTTGGCACGAGCGCGACCGCTACGACTATCCGGCGACGCTTGGCGTGCGCTTCTACAATGACGCTTGGCGCTTGCACCATCGCAACGGCTATCGCTGGCGCGAGCATCACGAGGGCCGCGGCTATTGGCGCAACGGCCTTTGGATCACCTTCTGATCGAACGCGGACAGAGAGCGGGCTTCGGCCCGCTCTCACCGCTCAAAATATCCACTCGCAACATTGCTGCGGAGTTCCCGGAACTAACTGCCTGACAGCCCCGTTCCATCTGCGGAGGCGGCGTTTTCCTGAGACTTCGGAGACGACCCAATGACGATGATTCGTAAACTGCTGACCACCGGCGCCATTGCCGGCCTGGTTGGAATTGGTGCCTTGGCCGCCACGTCGACGGCAGCCAGCGCACGCACCGTTTGCAACCGTGACGGCGACTGCTGGCACGAAAGCGGCGACCGTTACCAATATCCGGCGACGTTCGGCGTGCGTTTTCACAACGACAGCTGGCATCGCAGTCATCACGACCGCAATCACTGGCGCGACAACCACGAAGGCCGCGGCTACTACCGCCAGGGCCTGTGGGTCACGTTCTGATCGCAATTGACGGCATTCGAGAAGAGAGCGGGCCCCAGCCCGCTTTTTTTATTCCAGAAGCAGGATCGAAACGGTCTCGCCGGTCTCTGCGGCCGGCGCATGGGGCAGTCGCACGATCAGCGCGTCGGCGCGCGCCAATACGCTCAGCATCGAAGAATCCTGTACCGCGAACGGCATGACGAAACGCTCGCCGTCCCGCAACTCGATCCGCGCCCGCACATAGTCCTGCCGGCCGTCATTACCTTTGAGTTCACTCGCCAATTTCGCCGGCACCGTCGCGGCTTCGTCCTTCACGCCCAGCATCGCCGCGATCGCCGGGCGCAGGAACAGCATGGCGCAGACCAGCGTCGACACCGGATTGCCGGGAAGGCCCAATAGCGGCGTGGCGCCGAGCTTGCCGAAGATCAGCGGCTTGCCCGGCCGCATCGCGATCTTCCAGAAATCAAGCGCGAAACCACGCGGCCCCAGCGCTTTCTGCACCAGGTCATGGTCCCCGACCGAAGCGCCCCCCAGCGTCACGATCAGGTCGGCGCCTGCCGCCTTGTCAGCGATGCTCGCCACCGCCTCGGACGTGTCCGGCAGGATGCCCAGATCGACCGCCTCGCCGCCCCAGCGCGCAATCATCGCCGCCAGCGCATAACCGGACGAGGCGACGATGCCGCCGGGCTTGCGGGGACTTCCCGGCAGCGACAGCTCATCGCCGGTGGCCGCGAAAACGACGCGTGGCCGCCGCCGCACGGTCACCTGCGCCACGTCGCCCGCCGCGATCAGCGACAGGTCGCGCGCGCTGAGGCGCTGGCCCTTGCCGGCGAGCGCTTCGCCTTGTCTGAAGTCCAGCCCCGCGGCGCGGATATGCTGACCGGCTTTCGCTGCTACGGTGAATGTCACGCGCTCGCCGCTCGCGTCGGCGTCTTCCTGGATGACGACGCTGTCGGCGCCTTGCGGCACGACGCCACCCGTGAAGATGCGCACCGCCTCGCCGCCGCCGACCTTGCCAGGGAAAGGATGTCCCGCCGGTGCCGCGCCGATCACGCGCAGCGCCGCGCCCGCGTTCGCCGCATCCGCGACCCGTACCGCGTAGCCGTCCATCGACGACACCGCCGACGGCGGCTGGCTCGACTGCGCCAGAACGTCCTGCGCCAGCACACGGCCCACCGCATCGCCGATCGCGATCCTCTCGCCGGCCAGCGGCGCGAACGCGGCCACGATCCGCGCCACCGCTTCGTCGACCGAAATCATTTGAACATGTCCGCGACGCGCGTCTTGGCCACGCGCGCCAGCTTCTCGGCGACGTCGCCCGGCATCGCCCGCGTCTTGCCGGTGAGGAACGAGTAGATCTCCGACGCCGAAACGCCGGCTTCCTTGGCCCATTGCGTGGCGCGCAGATGGCGCGAGGTCATGAAGATGCGGAACGCCTCGCGCTGCTGATTGGCGTCGCGTTGCTGGTTGGCGTCGCGCTTGGGGGGAGGGGCGGAAACCTCACCCATCAGCGTCGCAGGCTTGGCGCGGTCGCGGATGCCCGCCGAGCGGTAGGCGCGCTTCTCGGCTTTCGGCGCCTCGGCAACGAAGTCGCCGCTCTTGCCGCCGGATTTGGACAGCAGCTTGACGCCTTCGATCACCGCGCCCTTGTCCACCGCCTTGACCATGTCGTAGATCGTCAGTGCCGCGATGCTCGCCGCAGTCAGCGCTTCCATCTCGACGCCGGTCTGGCCTTGGGTCTTGGCGCTGGCGATCACGCGGATGGCGCCCCGCGCCGCATCCGGTTCGAAATCGACATTGGCCCTGGTCAGCGCGATGGGGTGGCACAGCGGGATCAATTCGCTGGTCTTCTTCGCCGCCATGATGCCGGCGATCCGCGCTGCCGCCAGCACATCGCCTTTTTTGGCCGTGCCGCCGACAACCGCCTCGAACGCTTCCGCCGACAGCACGATCACGGCCTGCGCCACCGCCTCGCGGTCGGTCGCATCCTTGGCCGAGACGTCGACCATGCGCGCCGCGCCTTGTTCGTCGAGATGAGTGAGCTTGTTCATGCCGAGAGTTTAGCGCCGATCAGCCTGGCTGTCGCCGCCGCGACATCGGCTTCGCGCATCAGGCTCTCGCCGATCAGATAGGTCGTGACGCCGGCATCCGCCAGCCGCTTCAGATCGGCCGGCGTGCCGAGGCCGCTTTCCGCCACCACCAGCTTGTCCTTGGGAATGTGCGGCAGCAGCCGCAGCGTGACGCCAAGATCGGTGACGAAGGTCTTCAGATCGCGATTGTTGATCCCGATCATCTCCGCGCCCAGCGCCAGCGCGCGCGCCAGTTCGGTCTCGTCATGGACTTCGACCAGGACATCCATCTTCCAGTGCGCCGCGTCCAGCATCAGCGTCTTGGCCGTCAGATCGCTTACCATCGCCAGGATGACGAGGATGCAATCGGCGCCCCAGGCCCGCGCCTCGGTGACCTGGTAGGAATCCAGCATGAAATCCTTGCGCAGCACCGGCAGACCGGTCGCCGCGCGCGCCGCCATCAGGAATTGCGGCGAGCCCTGGAACGAGGGTGTGTCGGTAAGCACGGAGAGGCACGCCGCGCCGCCCTGCTCATAGGCCCGCGCCAGCGCCGGCGGATCGAAGTCGGCGCGGATGAGCCCTTTCGAAGGGCTGGCTTTCTTCACTTCGGCGATCAGGCCATAACGGCCTTCGCGCTGCGCCCGTTGCAAGGTGTCGCGAAAGCCGCGCACCGGACTGGCCGCGCGCGCCGCACTCTCCACTTCGCCGATCGACAGCCGCGCCTTGGCCGAGGCGATTTCGTCGCGTTTGTAGAGGGCGATGTCGTCGAGGATCGTCATTTGTTGGACACTGCGATCAGCGTCTCCAGCTTGGCCTTCGCCGCGCCGGTATCGATGGCGTTCGCCGCCAGCACGGCGCCCTCGCGCAGGTCGTTCGCCTTGCCGGCGACGATGAGCGCCGCCGCCGCGTTGATCAGCACGATGTCGCGATAGGCGCCGGTCTCGCCGTCGAACAGCCGGCGCAGCGCCGCCGCGTTCTCATCGGCCGCACCGCCCGCCAGCGCCGAGATCGGCGACCAGCTCAGCCCCGCATCCTCCGGCCCGATGTCGCGCACCGTGACCTTGCCGTCCTGGAGCATCGCGACATGCGAAGGCCCCGATGTCGCGATCTCGTCCAACCCGTCGCCATGCACCACCCAGGCGCGCTCGGCGCCCAGCCGCCCCAGCACTTCAGCCAATGGCACGCACCATTCCTGGGCATAGACGCCGACCAGTTGGCGCCGCACCCGCGCCGGGTTCGACAGCGGCCCCAACAGATTGAAGATCGTGCGAAAGCCGAGTTCGCGCCGCACCGGGGCGGCATATTTCATCGCCGGGTTGTAGGCTTGCGCGAACAGGAAGCACAGCCCGACCTCGCGCAGGCAGCGCGAGGCATCGGCCGGCGACAATTCGATCTTCACGCCCAGCGCTTCCAGGCAATCCGCCGTGCCGCTCTTCGACGACATGTTGCGGTTGCCGTGCTTGGCGACCGGCACGCCGCAGGCCGCGACCACGAAGGCGTTGGCGGTCGAGATGTTGAGCGTGCCGGCGCCGTCGCCGCCCGTGCCGCAAAGATCGATGGCATAGGGATTGGACTCGATCGTCTGCATCGTGCCGCGCATCGCCCGCACGGCACCGGCGATCTCATCGACCGTCGGCTTGCGCACCACCATCGCCGTCACCAGCGCGGCGATCCGCGTCTCGCTGACCTCGCCCGCCATGATGGCGCCGAAGGCGCGCGCCGACTGTTCCGCATCGAGCGTCTCGCCGCCCGCGACGCGTTTGAGCAGGCTTGAGAAGTCCTCGCCGCTCATGCCGGCACGGCCGCCTTGGCGATCTCCAGGAAGTTCTGCAGCAGGGCGTGGCCGTTCTCCGAGGCGATGCTCTCGGGATGGAACTGCACGCCATGCACCGGATGGCTCTTGTGCATGATGCCCTGGATCACCCCGTCGCTGCTGGTCGCGGTAACTTCCAGGCTCGCGGGCATGCTTTCCGGCAATATCGTCAGCGAGTGATAGCGCGTCGCCTGAAAATCGTTGTTCAAGCCGCGGAAAACGCTCTTGCCGGTGTGATGGATGGTCGACAGCTTGCCGTGCATCGGCTCCGGCGCGCGCACGATGGTGCCGCCATAGACCTGGCCGATCGCCTGGTGCCCCAGGCACACGCCCAGGATCGGATAGCGCCCGGCCGCCAGCTTGATGAGATCCAGACAGATGCCGGCCTCGTTCGGCGTGCACGGACCCGGCGACAGCACGATGGCTTCCGGCTTCAGCGCCAGGGCCTCGGCGGGCGTCAGCTCGTCGTTGCGCCGGACGACAACCTCCGCCCCCAGCTGTCCCAGGTAGTGGAACAGGTTGTAGGTGAAGCTGTCATAGTTATCGATCAGGAGAAGCAAGGCACACCTATACGCTTGACAATCTTACTATATTTTTCCCAGACCTGCGGCTAGAAGAAAAACAAGGGGTGGCAATGCGTATCGGTGTTCGCTGGCTTTTCGCCGTCCATCGTTACGCGGGCATCGCTCTTTGTCTTTTGATGCTGATGTGGTGCCTTTCCGGCATCGTCATGATGTACGTGCCGTATCCGTCGCTGCCCGAGCCTGCGCGTCTCGCTGGGCTTGCGCCGCTGGACTGGCGCAAATGCTGCGTTCTGCCGGCCGGCGGCCCGTCCTCGGATTTCTCCGTGGAGATGATGCACGGCCGCATGCTGCTGCGCGGCGGCAGCGCTTCAATCGACCTGTCCATGGGCAAGCCCATCGCAGCCATATCGCAGGCCGATGCTCGCGCCGTCGCCGAAGGTTTTGCGCGCGGCAATTCCATCGCCGCGGGCCAACCGGCGTTCGAGACGATCGAGAAAGATCAGTGGACCGTGTCGGGCGAGTTTCGCCCGGATCGCCCGCTCTATCGGGTCAGCTTGGGAGACGCCGCCGGAACGCAGATTTATGTCTCCGGCGCCAGCGGCAGGGTCGTGCAAGGCGTCATGGCCGCGCAACGCTTCTGGAATTATCTCGGCGCGGTGCCGCATTGGCTCTACTTCACGCAGCTGCGCGCCCAGCCCGCCCTCTGGACGCAGACCGTGATCTGGACCTCGCTGGCGGGCAGCCTTCTTGTGGCGATCGGACTTTATCTCAGCATCCGCCAGTGGTGGCTGGCGCGCCGGACCGGGCGCTGGTCGCCCTATCGCGATTTCACCCTCTGGCATCACCTGCCGGGATTGGTGTTCGGCCTGTTCCTGCTCAGTTGGATCGTCAGTGGCCTTTTGTCGATGAACCCATGGGGCCTTCTGGAAGGCGATAGCGGGGAGGCCGAGGCCGCCGCGCTCAGCGGCGCGCCCGTGCCGCTCGCCGAAATCGGGCGCGCGCTGCATGCGATATCTCAAGCACCGGTCGATGCAACGGTCGTCTCTTTGGCGTCGGCGCCATTGGATGGGCATCTCTACTTCGTCGCCACCAGGAAGGACGGGAGCCGTCTGCGGCTGGATTCCGCCGGCCGTCCCGCGCCGCTGACGCCGGCGGAGATCGCCGCCATCGCGCGCGCGACGGTGCACGATGCTACTGCACCTCCGGCGCGTCTTGCCGAGGGCGACGACTACTATTTCGCCCATGGCGGCGAGGCGCCGGGCCTGCCGGTCTGGCGGTTGATCGCCCCCGATGGCGATCGCTACTACGTCGATCCGGTCTCCGGCATGCTGATCGCCAAGCTCGGCAGCGCGGATCGCTTCTATCGCTGGCTGTTCCAGGGCCTGCATCGGCTTGATTTCACCGCGGCGCTTCGGGCCCGTCCGGTGTGGGACATCGTGATGCTGGCGCTGCTGCTCGGCGCCTCGTCCATCGCCGCTACTGGAACCTATTTGTCGTTGCGCTATCTTGGCGCCCGCGCCGTGCACACAATTCCACCGACCTCTAGGAGATCATGATCGCCAAGCCGCAACAGATCGCCGCCTCGCGAGACGACCAGAGGTTCCCCGCGCTTGCGCCGGCGGAAGTCGAGCGTCTGCGGCGCTTCGGCGAATTGCGCACCTACGAATCCGGCGCCTGCATCGCCAGGACCGGCGAGGTCTCGCCCGGCTTCTTCGTCATCCTGGCCGGCGAGATCGCCATCACTCAGCGCGACAGTTTGGGCCACGAGCAGATGATCGTCACCCACGGTCCCGGCAATTTCATGGGCGAACTCGCCCAGCTCACCGGCCGGCCCGCGCTGGTCGACGCCAAGGCGCTCAGCGCCGTCGAAGCCATCGTCATCCGGCCGCAGCGCCTGCGCGATCTACTTGTCGAAGAAGCGGATCTGGGCGAGCGCATCATGCGCGCGCTGATCCTACGCCGCGTCAGCCTGCTCGAGACCGGCGCCGGCGGGCCCATCATCGTGGGCTATGCGGGCCATGCCGATGTCCTGCGCCTGGCCGTCTTCCTCAACCGCAACGGCCACCCCAACACCGTCCTCGACGCCCAAAACGACGCGGACGCCAAGTCGCTGCTGGATCGTTTCCACATCGCGCCGGACGAACTGCCGATCGTGCTCTGTCCGAACGGCCAGCTCTTGCGCAATCCCAGCGAGGCGGAGCTTGCCCGCTGCATCGGCATGGTCGGCACGCTCGATCCCTCCAAGACCTACGATGCCGCCATCGTCGGGGCAGGGCCGGCGGGTCTCGCCGCCGCGGTGTACGCCGCCTCGGAAGGCCTGTCGGTGATCGTGCTCGACTGCCGCGCCTTCGGCGGCCAGGCCGGCGCCTCGGCGCGCATCGAGAACTATCTCGGCTTTCCCACCGGCATCACCGGCATGGCGCTGATGGCGCGCGCCTACAACCAGGCGCAGAAGTTCGGCGCCGAGATGGCGATCCCCGACGAAGTCTCCAACCTCGCGCAAGTGGACGGCCTGTTCCATCTCGACCTCGCCAACAAGGAACAGGTCCGCGCCCGCGCCGTCATCATCGCCAGCGGCGCGCGCTACAAGCGCCTCGCCGTCGACAATCTCGCCGACTACGAAGGCTCGCATGTCCACTACTGGGCCTCGCCGCTGGAAGCGCGGCTGTGCGCCGGGCAGGAGGTCGTCCTTGTCGGCGGCGGCAATTCGGCGGGCCAGGCGGCGGTCTATCTCGCCACCCAGGTGAAAAAGGTTTTCATGCTGGTGCGCGGGCCCGGCCTCAAGGCGACCATGTCGCGCTATCTGATCGACCGCATCGCGGCGCAGCCCAATATCGAGCTCGTCGCCCACAGCGAGATCACGCAATTGCAGGGCCACAATGGCGCGCTGAACGCCGTGTGCTGGACCGACCGCAATTCGGGCCTGAAGACCGAGAAGCCGATCAGCCACGTCTTCCTCTTCATCGGCGCCGACCCGAACACCGATTGGCTCAAGCAATGTGACGTCCAGCTGGACGATAAAGGCTTCGTCTGCAGCGCGCCGGCGCACCCGCTGGAGACCGACCATCGCGGCATCTTCGTCATCGGCGATGTCCGCGCCGGCTCGGTCAAGCGCGTCGCCGCGGCGGTGGGCGAGGGCGCCCAGGTCGTCTCGTCGCTGCACGCCTATCTCGCCACGGGCGGTCCCATTGCCACGGAGAAAGTGTGATGGCCGACGACTGCAAGCATCTGGACACGATCCGAAAAGTCACGCCCAGCGCGCTGGGCTGCGAAGAGTGTCTGAAGATCGGCTCGCAGTGGGTGCATCTGCGCCTCTGCCGCAGCTGCGGCCATGTCGGCTGCTGCGACAGCTCTCCGCATCGCCACGCCACCAAGCACTTTCACAAGACCAGGCATCCCATCATCGAAGGCTACGATCCGCCCGAGGGCTGGGGTTGGTGCTATGTCGACGATGTCATGTTCGATCTCTCCGGCAACACCACGCCGCAGCGGGGTCCGATCCCCAAATTCGTTTGAGACGATCTTGCCGCAGCGTCGGACTGCTTAAGAGGGCAAAACATCTTCACCCCTTGCCTCCGAAGCTCCGACACGTCTCAATTGTCGCCGGAATCGCGGCAAGCGGGAGGCGTGCATGACAACGGATGATTTCGTCCTCGAGATTCCGCAAATGATCGGCATGCCCGTCGCCGCCAAGCGCAAGGCGCAGGGCAAGACCGGCGACTGGCCAGCCGGCACCCGGATCGTGTCCGCCGACAGCCACATGTTCGAGCGCGATTGCTGGCATGGGAAATTTCCTGCCGAGCTTGCCGGCAGGGAGCCGCGCGTCGAACTCAAGGACGGGTATTTCGAGTTCACCTGCGAAGGCCAGCAGATGACCCCGCCGGAAATCTCCCGCGTGTTGTACGATGCGCTGGAAAGCAATCCCGGCTTCCTTGAAGTTGGCGCGCGCCTCAAGGACCTCGACATCGAGGGCGTCGAAAAGGAGCTTATTTTCCCGCAACGCCTGTTCGGCCTCTACATCATGGGTCAGGACAGGCTGCGCGAGGAGATCTTCTCGATCTACAACGAGGACATCGCCGCGCGCTGCGCCGAGGGCAACGGCCGTCTCTACGCCGTGATGATTCCGAACTATTGGGACCTCTCCAAATCGCGCGACTCCATCGCCCGCATCAAGCAATTGGGCGGCCGCTGCCTGATGCTGCCCAACAAGCCCGGCAAGAACGTCGACGGCAAGCCGATCCACTACAACGACTGGCGCTTCGATCCCTTCTGGGAAGCGGTGTCGGAGTTCGACATCCCGCTTTGCTTCCACATCGGCGAAGCCATCGTCCAGGCGCGCTCCGGTGCGGCGGGCACCGCCCTGATCGCCCAGATGCAGGGCTTCCGCCAGCAATGGGGCATGCTGACCTTCGGCGGCGTCTTCGACCGCTTTCCCAAGCTCAAAGTCGTGTTCGTCGAGGCGGGAATCTGCTGGGTCGCGTCGATGCTGCACGACGCCGACATGGCCTACAATTCCTTCCCCACCATGATGGTGCCCAAGCTCGCCCATCCGCCGAGTTGGTATTGGCGCAACCACTGCTATGCCACCTTCATGACCGACCCGGCGGGGCTGGAACTGCTCCACCGCATCGGGCCGCAGACCGTGATGTGGTCGTCGGACTACCCGCACCAGGAAAGCACCTTCGGCTACACGCGCAGCTCGATCGATGCCGTGTTCAAGGCGACCAGCGTTGAAAACGCCCAGATGATCCTGGGCGGCACCGCGCTCAAGCTGTTCGATATGCAATAGCGAGCCCTGAATGAAACTGCGCGGTGGCTGCCATCCGCGACAGCTAACTGCGCGATGGCCGCATCCTGCCGCCATTTGTTTCTATTTTCCGCCGCCACAACTTAAGGGCGCCAATTGCGCTATGGTCGCCCGCCCTTCAAGCGACTCTCCCCATGATGCCATCGGCGCCAAAACCCGTCCGCTCCGCGCTCGACCTCATCGGCAATACGCCGCTGGTCGAACTCACCCGGCTCGATGCCGGTCTGTGCCGCCTGTTCGCCAAGCTCGAGAGCCAGAACCCCGGCGGCTCGATCAAGGACCGCATCGGCCTGTCGATGATCGAAGCGGCCGAGAAAAGCGGCAAGCTCAAGCCCGGCGGCACCATCGTCGAAGCCACCGCCGGCAATACCGGCCTCGGCCTGGCGCAAGTCGCGGTGCTCAAGGGCTACAAGCTCATCCTCGTCGTGCCCGACAAGATGGCGCGCGAGAAGATCCAGCATCTGCGCGCGCTCGGCGCCGATGTGCGCCTGACGCGCTCCGACGTCGGCAAGGGTCATCCCGACTACTACCAGGACATGGCGCAGCGCATCGCCGGCGAAAACCAGGCGCATTTCATCAACCAGTTCGTCAATCCCGCCAACCCGCTGGCGCACGAAACCACCACCGGTCCGGAAATCTGGGACCAGATGGAGCATGACGTGGACGCGGTCGTCTGCGGCGTCGGTTCCGGCGGCACGCTGACGGGTCTGGGCCGCTTTTTCGCCAAGGTCTCGCCAAAGACGCAGATGGTGCTCGCCGATCCCGTCGGCTCGATCCTCACGCCGCTACACCAGACCGGCAAGATGACGCAAGCCGGGTCCTGGATCGTCGAGGGCATCGGCGAGGATTTCGTACCCGACAATTGCGACATGTCGCTGGTGAAAGTCGCCTATTCGATTTCCGACAAGGAAAGCATCGAAGCGGCGCGCGAACTTCTGTCCAAGGAAGGCATCCTGGCCGGCTCGTCCTCCGGCACCATGCTCGCCGCCGCGTTGCGCTATTGCCGCGAGCAGGCCGGGCCCAAGCGCGTCGTCACGCTGGTCGCCGACAGCGGCAACAAATATCTCTCCAAGGGCTTCAACGATCACTGGGTCGCGGAGCAGGGGCTTTCGCAGCGCAGGCCGACCGGCAATCTCGCCGACCTGATTTCCCGCCGCTTCGATACCGGTGCAACCGTCACGGTCGGCCCTGAGGACACGCTGCTCACCGCCTACAACCGCATGCGTTCCGCCGACGTCTCCCAGCTTCCGGTATTGGTCGAGCGCCAGCTGGTCGGGATCGTCGACGAGAGCGACATTCTCAACGTCATCGATCGCCCGGACACGACTCAAGCCAAGCAATTTGCCGTGCTGGTGAAGGACGCCATGACGGCCAAACCGCACACCCTTCCGATGAACGCGCCGCTGAAGGCGCTGCTGCCGATATTCGAGAATAACGAGGTGGTGCTGGTCTGCGACGGTGATAGGTTCGTCGGCCTCATCACCCGCATCGACCTGATCAACTACATCCGGCTGCATCCATGACCGACCTGAAAAATCGCCTGGCCTTCGCGACGCGCACGATCCACGCCGGGCAGTATCCCGATCCCTCCACCGGCGCCGTCATGGTGCCGATCTACGCCACCTCGACCTATGCGCAGGAAAGCCCTGGCGTCCACAAGGGCTACGAATATTCGCGCAGCCAGAATCCGACGCGGCAGGCGTTCGAGCGCTGCATCGCCGATCTCGAAAGCGGCAGCGACGGCATGGCCTTTGCCTCCGGCCTCGCCGCCATCGGCACCATCCTCGAACTGCTCGACAGCGGCGCGCATGTCATCGCCAGCGACGATCTCTATGGCGGCTCGTTCCGCCTGTTCGACAAGGTCCGCAAGCGCAGCGCCGGCCTCGAATTCAGCTTCGTGGATTTGAGCGATCTCGCGGCGATCCAGGCCGCGATCCGTCCGAACACGAAGATGATCTGGGTCGAGACGCCCACCAATCCGCTGCTAAAGCTGGCCGATCTCGCCGCGATCGCCGCGCTCGCGAAGAAACACAAGCTGCTCACCACCGCCGACAATACCTTCGCCAGCCCCTGGGTGCAGCGCCCACTCGAGCTCGGCATCGACATCGTCATGCATTCGACGACCAAGTATCTCAACGGCCATTCCGACATCGTCGGCGGCTGCGTCATCGTCAACGATGCCGGTCTCGCATCGCAGCTGCGCTTCCTCCACAACGCGGTGGGCAGCATCGCCGGCCCGTTCGACAGCTTCCTCGCCCTGCGCGGCCTCAAGACCCTGGCCCTGCGCATGGAGCGCCACTGCACCAACGCCTTCACCATCGCCCACTGGCTGGAAAAGCATCCTAAGGTCGAGCGCGTGATCTATCCCGGCCTCGAAAGCCATCCGCAGCACAAGCTGGCGCGCCACCAGATGCACGCCTTCGGCGGCATCGTGACCTTCTTCGTCAAAGGCGGTCTCACGCCGACCAGGCTCGTCCTCGAGCGCACCCAGCTTTTCACCCTGGCCGAAAGCCTCGGCGGCGTCGAAAGTCTGATCGAGCACCCCGCCATCATGACCCACGCCTCGATCCCGCAAGACCAGCGCGAGCGCATCGGCATCTCGGATTCCCTGGTCCGCCTCTCCGTCGGCATCGAAGACGCGGATGACCTGATCGCGGATCTGGAACAGGCTTTGGCGTGACTGCGGACGCGTGCTAGCTTCGCTTCCTCCGCTACCGCGTTAAAGGGATCGCCCATGCCGGGATTCGCTCTGCGAATTGGCAAGACCGAGAAGGCGAGAGACCCCTTTCCGAGGGCGGCGGCGCCAGTGCAGCGGCTCGCGGCTGCAAAGGTCCAGCGGCCGGAGCATCTGGGCAACAGCGTCAACCGGTATCCCGGCATCACTGCGCAGTTGCTGTTGTCCGACGAACGCTTCGCGGCCCGCCCAGGCCTGAGGCCGTGGCAGGCATCCCAGACCTCTGCAAAGCTCGCGCCGGCATCGCCGGGGCCGAACCGCACCGGCCTGCCGGACCGGCTGAAGCAAGGCGTCGAAGGCCTTTCGGGCCTGTCGCTCCAGGACGTTCGCGTCCACTACAATTCGCCCAGGCCGGCGCAGCTTCGGGCCCTTGCCTTCACGCAGGGCCGGGACATCCATGTCGCGGCCGGCCAGGAACGGCATCTGCCCCACGAAGCATGGCATGTCGTGCAGCAGAAACAGGGCCGGGTGCAGCCGACGCTTCAGATGCGCGGCACGTCGATCAACGACGACTCGGCGCTCGAGCGCGAGGCCGACGCGATGGGCGCGCTGGCATCGCGCAGCGAACCGGCCGCCGATGCGCCGCTGCGCGACACGCCGGCCCCCGCGCACGCGGCCGTTCAGCGGCGTGTCGGCTTCGAGTTCGAGACCGGCATTCCCGTCCGCAAAATCGACAAGGACGGTTTTTCGGTGGGCGCGCCGGAGGCCAAGGAGCCCTTCTACGAAAGGCCCAAATGGCACATCGAGCCGGACTCCGGAAACATGGAGTTCGTCAGCGATCCGCTGACCAGCAGCAAGGAGGTGTTCGAGACGGTGGACGCGATGACGAACTGGGTCCGCGACCTGCAAAACGTGAAGCCGGAATATACCAAGGGCTTTCACGCGAAGATGTCGCAGATCGACAAATCGGAGCACGAAGAGAACGTCAAGCTGGAAGAACATCAGCGGCAGGAAGAGGAGTCGCGGAAAACCGGGTCCAGCCTGAAGAGCGAGACCGTGATCGGCAAGGCCGTCGAAAAGTTAAAGGTTAAGCCGTCCCTTGCCGAACAGTGGATCGAAAAGTACGGCATCGCGGCGGTGAATCACGTGACCGAGAATGCCAAGCCCGAGGACGAGCCATATTTCGACATGATCCTGGGATTCAGTGCCAAGCAGTTCGGCGAGTCCGCGCCGCCGCCGCGGAAAACCGATTTCGACGAATCGAGGAAAATGCTGATCGAACTCAACGTCTATCGCCCTCTCGACAATATGAAGCAGACCGCGGGGCTCAAGATGAAGGACTTGGCGGCGTTCGGCAGCGTGTCGCGCGTTACCGCGGCGCCGCAGGCCACCATGGGCATACCGCTGGACGATCTGATCTCGGCCATGCATCTGATACCGAAAACCAGCGTCCTGACCGGGATCAACACGTCGCGGCAAACGTCCCGCACGCTGAGCGACAAGGTGCCTGAGGACGGCACGTTGCTGATCGCCGCCAGGCGCGCGGCGATCGCCATGGTCAAGCCGTACCGCAAACTGATCGTGGCCTCGGAAAAACAGTGGCGCGAATTGGAGGGGCTCTCGGCGCTGGTCATCAGCTACATCATGAGCGGCCAGCAGAACCGCTACGGTGCGTTCGCGGTTTCGAAGTACATCGCGCCGCTGATGTCGCGGCTCGATTTCAGCACGATGTTCGCGGCGCTGGCGCCGCGGATGCAGGACCTGTTCACGCCGACCGCCATCGCCGCCGCCTCAGGCACGAAGCCAGGCACATCCGTGTTCGGCAGCAAGGGGTTCGGCAGCGGCAAGAAGGGCCCCACGGTCGAGGAATGGGTCGATGGCATCCGGCGGGGGGCCGACCCGATGTCCGCCGCGGCCAAGACCGCCGTGACCGACGACAAGGCCGGCGGCGCCAGCAGCATGGGCGAATTCACCGAATTCGACAAAACCGACAAGCGGGCACCGGGCGGACTTGTGCCGCTCGAACTGCGTCGCATACCCGGCCAAATTCCGCTCGAGGACTGGAGCATGCTGGCCTACCAGATATTCGTCGCCGGCGAGGCGCTGATCACAGCCGATTTCTATTGAGCGGGCGCGTCCGTGCCCGAGTTTCATCTCGCCAGGCAGGAACGCGGCAAGCTTTCGTAGCGTCACCGGGCCGTTGACCGGACGGCGCCCGCGCTTAACCTGCAATTCTTTTTTCCGGAGACCGCCATGTCCAAAGCCGACGGCCGCAAATCCATCTTCATCACCGGCGCCGCCTCGGGCATGGGGCGCGAGACCGCGAAGCTGTTCCACGGCAAGGGCTGGTTCGTCGGCGCCTATGACGTGAACGTCGACGGCCTCAAGACGCTGGAGCAGGAACTCGGTTTCGCCAACTGCATCACGCGCAAGCTCGACGTCACCAACCGCGAGGACTACCGCGCCGCGCTCGCCGAATTTGGCGCGCAGACCGATGGCAAGATGGACATCCTCTACAACAACGCCGGCATCGGCCGCGGCGGCTTCTTCGAGACGCAGTCTTTCGAGGACGTGATGGCGGTGGTGAACACCAATTTCGTCAGCGTCCTCATCGGCATCCACGAAGGCATCCAGTATCTCAAAGCCACGCCGGGCTCGCTGTGCTTTACAACCTCGTCGTCCTCGGCGACCTACGGCATGCCGGGCATCGCGGTCTATTCGGCGACTAAGCATGCCGTGAAGGGCCTCACCGAGGCGCTGGCCGTCGAGTTCAAGTCGATCGGCGTGCGCGCCGCCGACGTGCTGCCCGGCCTGATCGACACGCCGATCCTGCCGCCAGGCGTCGCCGACGCTGCGCCCAAGGAAGGCATGTTCCGCGCCATCAAGCCGATCGAAGTCGCCAAGGTCGTGTGGGACGCTTACCACTCCGACAAGCTGCACTGGTACGTGCCGCCGGAAATCGCTGAGCTCGACAAGGCCGCGACGCTCAATCCCGAAGCCACGCGCGACAGCATGGCCAACGGCACGCTGATCGCGACGCTGAACGCCTTGTCGAAGACATGAGCGACGACCTCGTCGGCGAGGTCGCGTCTGCCCAGCGCTTCGACGAAGCGAAGCTGAAAGCCCATCTGGAAACGCATATCGACGGCTTCGGCCAGGGCCTGGTCGTGCAGCAGATCAAGGGCGGCGCCTCGAACCCGACCTTCAAGCTGACGACGCGGGGATCGGACGGCCCGCTGCGCTACGTGTTGCGCAAGAAGCCGCCGGGCGTGCTGCTCGCCAGCGCCCATCAGGTCGACCGCGAATACCGCGTCATGAAGGCGCTGGAAACGACCGGCGTGCCCGTGCCGCGCATGCGCCATCTGTGCACCGACGACGCCGTCATCGGCACGGCGTTCTATGTCATGGACTTTCTCGACGGCCGCATTTTCCGCGACGCCACGCTGCCCGGCGTATCCAAAGCCGACCGCGCCGCGATCTACGACGAACTCAATGCCACGCTCGCGAAATTGCATGAGGTCGACTACGAGGCCGTTGGCCTCTCCGATTTCGGCCGCGCCGGCGGTTATTTCGAGCGCCAGGTCGCGCGCTGGATCAAGCAATATCGCGGCGCCGAGTCCGAACATATCCCGGCGATGGAACAGCTCATCGAAGAATTGCCCAGGCTGATCCCGCCCGACAACTCGGTCTCCATCGCCCATGGCGACTACCGGCTTGAGAACACCATGTTCCATCCCACCGAGCCCAGGCTGATCGCGGTGCTCGACTGGGAGCTTTGCACCATCGGCCACCCGCTTGCCGACATCGCCTACAATTGCTTCCTCTGGCATTCCGAAGGCCAGAGCTGGGGCAGCCTGCTCGGCGTCGACTTCGCCGCCAGCGGCATTCCCAGCGAAGCGGAGTATCGCGACGCCTATTGCCGCCGCACCGGCCGCGCCAACATTCCCAACTGGAATTTCTATGTCGCCTTCGGCATCTTCCGCCTGGCGTCGATCAGCCAGGGCGTCTATCGCCGCGTCCTGAACGGCGTCGCTCCCTCCGACCGCCCCGCCGTCAACGGCACGCCGCGCCTGGCGGAACAGGCGCTGGAAATTCTTCATCGCTAACCCAACTCACCATGGCCGGGCTTGATGTTTGGTCCGGACAGATACCCGACGGGTGTTCGGGGACATAGCCGACACATCAAACTAGGCAGGAATTGGCTTGAGGAGGCCGTCCATGCCATGGCGCGAGGTGTCGAAGATGGAACAGC
>DATCAT010000055.1:0-44689 GCA_036512455.1 Rhizomicrobium sp. | reverse complement strand
AAAGAGTCACCCAACGATCCGCGTCGCCTGCACCCACCAGCCGGGATGCGAATGCGACAGCGCGATGGCCGCCATCTGCGCCGCGCCGTCGTCCTCGAACAGGCCGAAGCAGGTGGCGCCGCTGCCGCTCATGCGCCACAGCAGCGCGCCGGGCATGCGCGATAGCTCGCCGAGCACCTCGCCGATGACAGGAGCAATGGATAGAGCCGGCGCCTGCAGGTCGTTGCCCGTCAGCTTGAGGAAGGTCGCGAGCGATTTTACGTCGCGAAGCGGTGGCGCGTGATCCACCGCGCCGACGCCGCGCCGCGTCTTCAGCGCCTCAAACACCTTGCCCGTCGGCACCGCGACTTTCGGATTGACCAGCACCATCGCCGCGCCCGGCACGCCGGTGGCCGGCGTCAGGCGCTCGCCGCGGCCTTCCATCCAGGCGGACTTGCCGTCCACGCACACCGGCACGTCGGAGCCGAGCGTCGCCGCGATCGCGCGCAACGCATCGCGCGGCAGATCGAGCGCCCACAGCGCGTTGAGCCCGCGCAAAGCCGCCGCCGCGTCGGCCGAGCCGCCGCCGATGCCCGACGCCACCGGCAGGTTCTTGGCCAGCGTGATGGCCGCGTTCGCCTCGCGCCCGGCATGCGCCGCCAGCGCCCTTGCCGCGCGCAGCACCAGGTTGTCCGCGTCCAGGTCGAGGTCCACCGCGAACGGCCCTTCCAGCGCCAGCGACAATTCCTGCGCCGGCTCGAAACTCAATGCGTCGCCGACATCGGCGAAGACGACGAGGCTTTCCAGTTCGTGAAATCCGTCGGCGCGCTTGTCGCCGACATGCAGGAAAAGATTGATCTTCGCCGGCGCGAATTCTTCAGTTGACCTTGCCACCGGCGTCCAGCCCGTCCTTGAGCTTCTTCTCGATGACCGCCTTGTCGGCGTCGGCCGGCCCGAAGGCCAGTGCGTGGTTCCACTGGAACTGCGCGTCGAGCTTGCGCCCGACATGCCAATAGGCATCGCCCAGGTGATCGTTGATGGTCGAATCGCCCGGCACCAGCTCGACCGCCGCCTCCAGCGCCTTGGCGGCGTCGGCGAAGCGACCGAGCTTGTAATAGGCCCAGCCCACGCTGTCGGCGATGTAGCCGTCGGTCGGCTTGAGCGAGCGCGCCTTCTCCAGCATCGCCAGCGCCTCGGGAATATTGCGGTTCTGGTCGACCCAGGTGTAGCCGAGATAATTGAGCAGCGTCGGCTCGTTGGGCGACAAGGCCAGCGCCTTCTTGAGATCGACTTCCGCCGCGTTCCAGTTCTGCGTGCCCTGCTCGGCCACGGCGCGCGCGAAATAGAGCGGCCAGTCGCTCGGCTTGACGTCGGCGTGCAGGCTCACCGCATGGTCGTAGGCCGCGGCTGCTTCGGAGAACTTGCTCAAGCTGCGATAGGTGTCGCCGAGCGCGGTCCAGGCTTCGACGTCGCCGGGATCGTCCGCCGTCAGTTTCTGCAGATGGGCGATGGCGGCGTCGCCGCGATTGAGTCGCGCCTCGTCCAGCGCGATTTCCACCTGCGACATCCGCCAATAGGGCGATGACTTCTCGACCGTGCCGTAGACCGCGATCGCGTCCTCATATTTCTGCAGGCTCTCGAAGCGGTCGGCGAGCAGCACCGCGCCGAGGTCCAGGTCGGGGCGCAGGTAAAGCGCCAGGCGCAGATAGAGGATCGAGACGTCAGCGCTGGCCTGGTCGGTCAGCGACGCCGCGATGCCGAACAGCGCCTCGGCCGCGCCGTCCTCGGCGCGCGTCACCAGCGCGTCCGGCTTCTTGCCGGCCTTGATCCGCGCCAGTCCCGCCGCTGCGATCTGCTTGAGGCCGCCCTCGGCGGCATATTTCTCGTAATACGCGGTCGCGTCGCCGGTCCGGCCGCTGCGTTCCAGGAAGCGTCCATAGGCATCCACGACGCGCGGCGTGCCGCCATTGGCCAGCACGCTGCGATAGGAAGCCTCGGCGGTCTTGCCGTCGCCGGCGAATTGCGCCAGCAGCCCGAGATGAAACAAGGTGAGCGCATCCGCTCCGCCTTGCTTGCGCAGGGCCTCGAGATCGGCGACCGCGGCGGCCTTGTCGCCCATGCTGGTGGCCGCCCAGGCATCGATCAACGCCACCGTCAGCGAGGTGAACGGGCCCTTGGCCGACAATCCCACTTGTGCCCGCGCGCCGGCGAAGTCGTGACGCTTGAGCGCCACCACCGCCAGCGTCAGCCGCCCGGCGCGGTCGTCCGGCGTCGTCGCCACCACCCGCTCGGCCATCCGCGCGGCATTGTCGATGTCGCCGGCCGAGGTCGCGAAGAAAAACGACAGCGCCAGCAATTGCTGATTGTCCGGATCCGCCGCCAGGCTGGCGCGGTAATAGACCGAGGCGTCCTTCAAATTGTGCTGGCTGGCGGCGAAGCGCGCCGAGAGATAATTGCCGAACTCCGACGCCTGCCCGCTCGGGGCCGGGCCGCTCACACCGGCGCAGGCGCTAAGCGCCAAGACCATTCCAACGACGGCAATTGGGTAAGCGATGCGCAAAGATCTGTCCTCACATATTGGGATAATTTGGTCCGCCGCCGCCTTCGGGCGTAACCCAGTTGATGTTCTGCGCCGGATCCTTGATGTCGCACGTCTTGCAATGCACGCAGTTCTGCGCGTTGATCTGAAAGCGCGGCCCGGCCGCCTCTTGCACCACTTCATATACACCCGCCGGACAATAACGCTGCGCCGGCTCGTCGTATTCGGGAAGGTTTACGCGAATAGGGATCGACGGGTCGGTCAATTTCAGGTGAACCGGCTGATCTTCCTCATGGTTGGTATTGGACAAGAATACCGACGAAAGTTTGTCGAAACTGACAACGCCGTCCGGCTTGGGATAGACGATCTTTTTGGATTTCGATGCCAGTTTCAGCGTCGCATAGTCCGGCTTGCCGTGCTTCAGGGTTCCGAAAAAGCTGAAGCCGAGGAGCTGGTTGGTCCACAGATCGAGTTCCATGAACGGCAACGCGAACAAGGTGCCGAGCCTGGACCACAGGGGCTTGAAGTTCCGCACCCTGTAAAGGTCCTTGTAGACGTGGCTGACGCGATAAGCCTCTTCGTAGGCCTCGACCGTGTCGCCCGCGCGTCCCGCCGCCAGCGCCGCCGCCACCGCTTCCGCCGCCAGCATGCCGGTCTTCATGGCGTTGTGGCTGCCCTTGATGCGCGGCACGTTCATGAAGCCGGCGCAGCAGCCGATCAGCGCCCCGCCGGGGAAGGCCAGCTTGGGCACCGACTGCAAACCGCCCTCGGTCAGCGCCCGCGCGCCATAACCGATGCGCTTGCCGCCCTCCAGCATGGCGCGGATGCGCGGATGCTGCTTGACGCGCTGCATCTCGTCGAACGGCGACAGGAACGGGTTCGAATAGTTGAGATGAACGACGAAGCCGATGGAGCAGAAATTCTCGCCCCAGTGATAGCAGAACAGCCCGCCGCCGGTGTCGTTGGAAAGCGGCCAGCCGACGGTGTGCAGCACCAAGCCGCGCTGGTGCTTGTCCGGCGGCAATTCCCACAATTCCTTCACGCCGATGCCGAATTTCTGATAGTCGCGCCCTTCGCTGAGCTTGAAGATGTTGAGCAGCTGCTTGGTCAGCGAGCCGCGCGCGCCCTCGGCGAATAATGTGTACTTGCCCAGCAGGTTCATCCCCGCAGTGAAGCCGTCCTTGTGATGGCCGTCCTTGGCGATGCCGAGGTCGCCGGTCGTCACGCCCTTCACGACGCCGTCCTCGATCACCAGCGCCGCGGCCGGAAAGCCCGGATAGATTTCGACGCCCAGGCCTTCCGCCTGCGTCGCCAGCCATTTGCACAGATTGGAAAGGCTCACGACATAGTTGCCGTGATTGTGCATCAGCGGCGGGAACAGAAAATTGGGAATGCGGATCGAACCCGCTGGCCCCAGGTAATAGAAGCGGTCGTCGGTCACCGGCGTATCGATCGGCGCGCCCTTCGCCTTCCAGTCGGGAATGAGTTCGTTGATGCCGATGGGATCGATGACGGCGCCGGACAGGATATGCGCCCCGATCTCGGAGCCCTTCTCCACGAGGCAGACCGTGATCTCCGGATTGATCTGCTTCAGCCGGATCGCCGCCGAGAGCCCCGCCGGCCCTCCGCCGACGATGACGACGTCATATTCCATGCTCTCGCGCGCAACCGCTTCGGCCATGACTCAAACCCGATTTCATCCCCGTAAACCCCTTATGGGGCGGTAGGAATCGGCGGTCAACCGCGCCTATGATCGCGTCATGAGCGCTTCCCGGGAGGAAACCCTGACCGCCCTGAACTGGCTCGTCGAAGCCGGCGCGGACGAGGCTGTCGGCGAGGTGGCGGTGGATCGGTTCAACGCCAGACCTTCGCCTCCGCCAAAGGGGGAAATCGCTCCGCCGAAGGCGGATCGGGGCGTCGCGGCACGCACGACAACCGTTTCGCCACGCCCGCATCAACCACTCGCCCAAATCAAGCCCACGACTCTTGCCCCGCTCGCCACAGACGGCTTCGGCTCGGCGCTCGAGATCGCCGCGTGCGCGCAGACGCTGCCGCAGCTCAAGGCCGCGCTCGAGGCCTTCGAAGGTTCCGCGCTCAGGAAGCTCGCCACCACCACCGTCTTCGCCGACGGCAATCCGCTCTCGCGCATCATGTTCATCGGCGAGGCGCCGGGGCGCGACGAGGACGCCGCCGGCCTGCCCTTCGTCGGCCGCGCCGGCAAGCTGCTGGACAAGATGCTGAGCGCCATCCAACTCGACCGCTCCTCGGCCTACATCATTAACGTCATGCCCTGGCGGCCGCCGGACAACCGCAATCCCGATCCGGGCGAGGTGGCGATGTGCATTCCGTTCCTGCGCCGCCACATCGAACTGGCGGCGCCGAAAATCCTCATCCTGCTCGGCGCGGTTGCGGCGCGCCATGTCCTGGGCCTGAACGACGGCATCATGAAGCTGCGCGGCCGCTGGCTCGAGTACCGGATTGGCACAGAGATGATTCCCGTCCTGCCGACGCTGCATCCGGCCTACTTGCTCCGGCAGCCCGGCCATAAGAAACTGGCGTGGCGCGATTTGCAGGCGGTCCAGGCCAGGCTCGAACAGCTCGGCCTGCCCGCCCCAGATTGAGCACAATTGGGCGCCAAGTCTCCCAGCCCGCAACGAAGCAGGATTGCTGCATGCGTTTTTCGGCCTTCGCCGCGTTGAGTTTCGTTGCCGCTTTCGGCGTCGCCCGCGCCGAGATGCCGTTGCCGCCCGATGGCGGCCTTGCGGCCAGCGTTCCGATGGCCGTGCTTTCGGCCGGCGACGTCTCGCTCTACCGCCAGGTCTTCGAGGCCGAACGCGCCGGCCGCTTCGACGACGCGCGCGACCTCTACGCCAGGGTCTCCGACAAGACGCTCGAAGGCTATGTGCTGGCCGAGCATTATCTCTCGCCGCATGGCCATGCGAGCCTCGCCGAGCTGATCGACTGGCTGCACGCCTATCCCGAACTGCCCATCGCCGACCGCATCTATCGCCTCGGCGTGCAGCGCGCCTCCAAGAAGGTGCACAAGCGCCACCACAAGACCGTGATCGTGATGACGGCGAGCATTCCGGTGCCGGCCGGACCGCCGCACCGCCGCGGCGGCGGTTATGAAGAGTATGACGATTCCGATCCTCCGCTGACCTCGGCCGCAGGGCTCGCAGCGCGGCCGCAGATCGAGCGCGACATCAAGGCCGATCAGCCCGACCAGGCCAATGCCGTGCTGCGCGAAGCGCAGCAGAACGGCGCCGCGCCCTACGATCTGGCGCGCCTCGCCCAGCGTGTCGCCGCGTCCTATATCGCCGAAGGCGAAGACCAGGCGGCCTACGACACCGCGATGGGCATACAGGACGCGGGCCTGCGTCAGGCCGTGCCGGTACTCGACTGGTATGCCGGCTTCGCCGCGTTCCGCCTCGGCCATTACGAAGATGCCGCCGCGCGTCTCGAAATCCTGGCGCAGGTCGGCTCGGTGCCGAACTATCTCAGGTCGCAGGCCGCCTTCTGGGCGGCGCGGGCGCATTTGCGCTTCGGCGATCCGCAGCGCGTCGTCACGCTTCTGACCGCCGCCGCGCGCGAGGAACCGACCTTCTACGGCGTCCTTGCCGAGAAAATGCTGGGCCAGGATACCCAGACCGGTTTCGTCGATCCGGTCCTCACCGCGTCCGACTTCTCGGCCATCATGGCGGTGCCGTCGGCGCGCCGGGCCGTGGCGCTGACCCAGGTCGGCGAAGAACGTTCCTCGGTTTCGGAAGAGCTCAACCGCGCTTTCGGCGCCAGCGACGGCAGCCACGACACGGGCTATGCCGCGCTCGCCCGCCGCATGAACGTGCCCAACACCGAATTGCGCGCCAGCGAGACGGCGGCGGCGCGCGGCACGCTGCTCACCGGCCTGTTCCCCGTGCCGGGTTACAGGCCGGACGGCGGCTACACCGTCGATCCGGCGCTGGTGCTCGCCTTCACGCGCGCCGAGAGCCGTTTCGAGGCGGGCGCCGTCAGCCACGCCGGCGCGCGCGGCCTGATGCAGCTGATGCCTGCCACCGCCGCGAAGTTCGGCGGCAGCGGCGCGATCTCCGCGCTCGGCGATCCGACCTACAACATGTCCATCGGCCAGCGTTACCTCGCCTATCTGCTGGACAGCTATGGCGGCAACCTGGTGCAGGTGCCGGCGGCCTACAATGCCGGCGAGATGCGCCTGGCCGGCTGGATCAACGCCCGTGCCGGCAAGGAAGACGACGCGCTGGTCTTCATCGAGAGCATCCGCATCACCGAGACGCGGCTCTATGTGAAACGCATCCTGATGTATCACTGGCTCTACAGCCGCCGCCTCGGCCAGCCCGCGCCCAGTCTTGATGCGACCGCCGCCGGCCAGTGGCCGATCTACCATCCGCCGGCCCAGCCGCCGGCGCCGCGCCCGCCCGCCGTCAGCGACACGCCGCCGCCGCCCAACACCGTCGTCAGCGATGCCCGGTATTGACGAGAGCATAAAATTTGTTCCGGTCCGCATCGCCATCATGACGGTGTCCGACACGCGTGACGCCGCGACCGACAAGTCCGGTGATATACTGGCGGCGCGCATTACGGAGGCGGGCCACATCCTCGCCGCGCGCGCCATCGTCACCGACGATCAGGCCAGGATCGCGGCGCAGCTGGCTCAATGGATCTCCGACCCCGCGATCGACGCGGTGATCTCCACCGGCGGCACCGGCCTCACGGGCCGCGACGTCACCGTCGAAGCCTTCAAATCGGTGTTCGAGAAAGAGATCGAAGGCTTCGCCGCGATCTTCCACCAGATCAGCTACGCCAAGATCGGCACGTCCACTGTACAATCCCGCGCTTGCGCGGGAGTTTCAAAGGGCACCTACCTCTTCGCCCTGCCCGGCTCGCCGGGCGCCGTGAAGGACGGCTGGGACGGCATCCTCAAACACCAGCTCGACATCCGCCACCAGCCCTGCAACTTCGTCGAGATCATGCCGCGGCTGATGGAGCGCTAGACGCGGTTACGCCACTCCACTGG
Source organism: Rhizomicrobium sp. (assembly GCA_036512455.1). Lineage (GTDB taxonomy): Bacteria > Pseudomonadota > Alphaproteobacteria > Micropepsales > Micropepsaceae > Rhizomicrobium. The sequence goes on along the minus strand of DATCAT010000055.1, from coordinate 37,142 downwards.
ATCGCGTGCGCCGTGAATGCAGGCGACGACTACGATTTCCCCCTCGTCCACGCGATAGATGATTGCATATGGAAATCGCCTCAACATGGCGCGTCGCACGGCACCAAAAACCACCTGATAACCCAACGGATGGCGCACCACGTTGGCAATCGTCGCATCGAATGCCCGCAAGAACGCGGCCCGCAAGTCTTCGCTACGTGCTTCGTACCAGTCGGCCGCTTCGAGAAGTTCGATCCGGGCTTGCGGACGGATCGCGATTCGCTTCATTTTGCCTTGGCTCGCGACCAAAGTTCGGCCCGGACCACCGACCAATCCAACGCGGTCGAAGGATCGGCGTCGTGCTCGGCCAGCCGCCGGTCGATTTCGATCTTTTGCGCGTCGGTGAGCGGCACCTCCGCTATGTCCGCGGCAATGCTATCCCAAAGGTCTCCGACAAGCTGTATGCGCTCGGCAACCGACAATTTGAACACATCGCGCAGATCATTCATTGCGAGAACCTCTCGGTGGTGACCTGTTCCTTCGTCATGCCGGCACTTTAGCAGAATCCGCCCTGCAGGCCCACGGTTTTCTCTCAACTTCAACCTGCTGAAATGATTGCCGCGCCGGGCAAAGGCAACCGTCCCTGTCTCCCGCGTCGGCACGGCGTAGGCCGGCGGCGCTTGCGGACATTCCGGCACCTGTGTATACACCGTATACAGCATGACACGTGACCGGATATTCACCGCGGCGAAAGCCATCTTCGACCGTGAGGGACTCGCGGGGCTCTCCGTTCGCGCCGTCGCCAAGGCCGTCGGGTTGACGCCGATGGCGATTTACCGGCACTACGCCGACAAGGACGCGCTGGTCGACGCGCTCATGCTGGACGGCTTCGCGGAATGGCAGCGCATCGCCGCCGCGATCCGCACGAAGGATCCGGTGCTCTGGCTGCGCCGCCTGCTCGACGCCTATCTCGACTTCGCCATCGCGCGCCCGCATCGCTTCGATGCCGCCTTCATCCTGCCCGCGCGCGGCGCGCGCAAATATCCGCGGGATTTCGCGGCCGGCCGCTCGCCCGTCATCGCCAGCGTCTTCGTCCACATCGAGCGGGCCAAGCGCGAGGGCCGGTTGCGCGGCGCCCCGACGCTCGAGATCGCCTTGACGATGTCGGCGCTGGCGCAAGGCATGGTGTCGATGCATCGCGCCAGACGCTTTTCCGGCGACAAGGAATTGCGCACGCTCTACCGCGCCGTCATCGCGCACGGCATCGCGTCGTTCGCCAGGCCGCCAGGGAGAAAGTCCGGATGATCGCTGTTCTTTGCGCGCTGCTGAGCGGCGGGCTGTTCCATCTGTCGCAGGGGCTGAGCGACGCCTGGTATCTGGCCTGGCTGGCGCCCGCGCCCGTCCTGTTTCTCGGCTACGGCGCCGCGCCCCGCTGGCAACTCGTCCTGGCAAGTCTGGTGGCATACGCAATGGGCCAAATCTATCTCGTTCAGTGCTACGCGCCGATCTTCCCGCCGCCGGTCCTGGCCCTTTTCCTGCTCACGCTCGCGCCGTTGCTCCTGCTGTTTCCGCTTGCGATCCTGTTCGCGCGCTTTGCGTATCGTCATCTGCCGCCGCTGGCATCGTTGTTCGCCTTTCCGGCCTGCTGGACCGCGATGGAATTCCTCGTCGGCCTAGTCTCGCCGCACGGTTCCTACGGCGCCCTGGCCTACAGTCAGATGTCGGCGCCGATCGTCATTCAGAGCGCCTCTCTGTTCGGCATGTACGCGGTGAGCTTTCTCATCTGCCTCTTCGCCAACGCAGTCGCCATGGCCCTGCAGCGGCGGAAGGGATCGCTGGCCGCGGCCTCGCTCGGCGTCGCGATCTGCGCGGCGAATGTCGCCTTCGGCGCCGCGCGATTGCAGGCGCCCCCGGGCGAGACCATTCGCGTCGCGGCGCTCTCCGACGTCTTGGTCATGGCGAGTGCCTTCAAGGCTGACACCTTGGACTCCGCGGTTGGCGTCTCGTCCACCTATGCCGCTGCCGTACGCGCCGCCGCGGCCGGCGGCGCCCGCATCGTCGCGACGCCGGAAGGCGGCGTGCTGTCCAAGCGGCCCTGGGATGCGCGGGTCCTGGCGCCGCTTGCCGCCGCCGCCCGCCAAACCCACGTGCAAATCGTGGCCGGCGTCGACGAACGTGCGCCGCAGGGCGACATCGCGATCCGGTTCGCGCCGGACGGTGCGACGCAGCGCTACGACAAGCGCCACCTGATGCCCCTGATCGAGTCGCAGTACACGCCGGGCACGGCGACCGGCCTTCTCGGCAACGGGCTCGCCATGACCATCTGCAAGGACATGGATTTTCCACGCACCATTCGCGGCGACGCCCAGAGCGGCATCCGCCTGATGATCGTGCCGTCCAGCGATCTGGTCCATGACGGCTGGACGCACGGCCGCCTCGCCCTGATGCGCGGTGTCGAGAACGGCTTTGCAGTCCTGCGCGCCGCCAATCAGGGCCTGCTGACGGCGAGCGATGCGCAGGGCCGCATCCTGGCCCGGAAGACCGCCAGGCCGCGCGACGGCATGTCGTCGCTCGTCGCCGACCTTCCGCTCGGCCCCGGCCCGACGCTCTACACGCGGATCGGCGATATTTTCGCATGGCTCTGCTTGGTCTTCGCGCTGGCGGCTCTCGCCTTTGCCTGGAGGCGGGCCGCAAAGCCGTAAAATCGGCGAGCCCTTCCCCGCGCGGTATTGCCCGTATTACATTTGCCGCGCCGCGCTACCGCCCCGAGGACCGCGGCAATGCCGAGCATCACCGCTTGGTCTCCAAGGAGGATTTCGGCGGCATCCTCAAACACCAGCTCGACATCCGCCGCCAGCCCTGCAATTTCGTCGAGATCGTGCCAAAGGCTGGAAGAGCACAAGCGCTCGTAGCGGCGCGCCTCAACTCTTTCGGATGTGGTCGCCCAGCGCGGTGACGGCGCGCTCCAGGACGTCGGGGCCGACGACTCGTATGATCATGACGCCTAGGAGAATCGCCTTGGTCTCGTCGGGAACGCCGACCGCGTCGTTGAGTTCATTGATCTGATCGCCGAGACTTTTCTTGTCGTCGGCCGTCAGGTTCTGCACCAGGATGATGCAAAACAGCGGCAGCGACGAGCGCGCTTTGGCGAAGTCGACATCGCGCATGATGCCGCCGACATGTTCGGCGCGGCCTTCAGCCTGCCCCCGATCCACCATGCGGTCGGCCGCGTTGAGCAGGGCCTGAAGCAGAGCGCTCGGCCCGATGCCGACGTCGTTGCCGCCGATGCGCACGGTGAACAGCGAGGTGCGGAAAAACGCCACCGAGCCGAAGCCGGCGAGCAGCAATTCGTTGAGCCAGGAGTTCTCCGCAGTCTTGAAGACATGCATCGTCTGCACGATGCCGAGCGCCGCGATGCCGGCTGCCATGTTGACGATGACGTAGAGCGGTGTGGCGCGCGCGCCGATCAGTTGGCCGGGGTTGTCCTGGTAGCGCGACACCAGTTCGCCGTAGCCGACCAGACCGGACATGACGGCGACGACCACATACATCAATGCCGCGCGGTTATCTCCGGTCGTGTGGGGAGCCACGAAAACGACGAGCCCGATCATCGCCATGGCGGCCGCGGCCATGATGGTCAGATTGCTTCTGACCGCCGCTTGTCCGGCGCGCTTGAGGGTCTCGCGGCGCTTGTCGTCCGTCGCCTTGGCGGCCAGGGCGGCCGCCTCGACACGTTTGCGCTCCTCCACACTGAGCGACGGTGGCGCACTTTCTTCGCGGACCGGCTTGGGGCCTGCGGTGGGGTCGGGCATCGCGGCGGCAGGGCCGGCCGGTTTGGGACCCTGGCTTTGCGGATCGGGCGCGGCGGGATCGGCGGGCGCGCCGCCGGCCGGCTTGGGAACTTCAGGTTCGCCGTTTTCCGGATCGGTTGGCACGGCACTCCGCTTCAGTTCGAAGCCACGGCTTCGTGTCCGCTGTCTGTCAGCTTGAACACGTCACCGTCGAGTTGCTCGACATAGCCAAGGCTTTGCAATTGCTTGAGCGAGTCCAACATTGTTCCGAACGGCATGCCGGGCTGCAGCAGGGCCTTTATCGATGTGGGTCCTCCGGTGCGCAGCGTCGTCAGAACGACGTCCGCGACCTGTCCGCTGGTCCAGCCCCTGGCTGTCGACGGCGGCACCTGGCTTTGGCGCGCCGTCGGGGCCACGCCGCTCTGCTTGGCGGACTCGTCGCCCCCCCGGTTCGGAATCGTCTTGAGGAAGGGGGTAATATCGATATCTTTGGGCTTTACGGCCATGACTGCCACTCTCGATCTTGTACCTGGGTGCTCGGCCGATCCTACCATATTGCCCGGTCGGCGCGACCTAAAGATTTTGGCGCGGAAGGCGCACCGGCGCCATATCCAACATGCGGGCGGAGCCAGCCATATTCAATACGCGCCCGTTCGGCACTATTGTGGCGGCAGGAACAAGGGGGAGGGTTTCTCGTGGAAATCGCATTGATCGTCGGCACGCCGAAAGGCGCGGCCGTTCTGAAAAGCAAGGACGGAAGCAACTGGGCGCACGACTTCGTCCTGCGCGGCTGGCCGGTGACGGCGAGCGCGCGCGACGATGCGGGCCGCACCTATGTCGCGGTCAACAGTCCCAATTACGGCGTCGCGCTGTTCGCCAGCGACGATCTGAACGCATGGAAGCAGCTCGAGGCCGCGCCGCGCTACCGGCCCGAGGATCGCGGCAATCCCGAGCACCATCGCCTCGTGGCGAAAGAGGATTTCGGCGGCATCCTCAAGGGCGGCGGGCGCTTCGTCGACCAGATCTGGAATCTGCATTTCGCGCATGGCGCGCTGTGGGCCGGCGTCTCGGAAGCCGGCCTGTTCGTCAGCCGCGACCGCGGCGCATCTTGGGCTCCCATCGACGGTTTCAACGAGCAGCCCGGCCGCGAGAGCTGGGCGCCCGGCTTCGGCGGCCTCGGCGCGCATACCATTCTGTCGGACGCCAACAATCCCAACCGCATGTGGGTCGGCGTCTCCGCCGCCGGCCTGTTCCGCACCGACGATGGCGGCAAGACCTGGGCGCCGAAGAACAAGGGCGTCAACCCGGCCGTCGACTCGGCGCCCGCCACGACCGGCCAATGCGTCCACAGCGTCACGCACGACCCTCGGAACGCCAGCGTCATGTTCCGCCAGGAGCATCGCGGCGTGCACAAGAGCCTCGACGGCGGCGACAGCTGGCAGGTGATGGAAGACGGCCTGCCCATCGCCGAACTGTCCGACGGACACCATTGCTCGTTTGGTTTCGCCTCCGGCATGGATCTGAAATCCGGCAACGTCTTCGTCGTGCCGCTCGACGGAGACAATTTCCGCTTCCCCAAGGGCGGCCAGCTCGCCGTCTACCGTTCGGGCAACGGCACCGACTGGGAAGCGAAGACCAAGGGCCTGCCCGCCGATTGCTACACCGCCGTGCTGCGCGGCTCGCTCAGCGCCGACCAGAAGGGCGGCGTCTATTTCGGCACCGCGTCGGGCGTCATCTATGGCAGCGACGATCTGGGCGAAAGCTGGCGCGAGATCGCCAGCGGCCTGCCGCGCATCATGAGCGTCGAGGCCTATAGCGCGTGAGCGTCCGCGTGCAGCTGCCGCCGCTTCTGCGTCCGGTATCCGGTGGCTTGCGCACGCTTGAGGCCGAAGGCAGCTCCATCGCCGCCGTGCTCGCCGATATCGCGAAAAAGCATCCGCCGCTCGCCCTGCACTTCTTCGACGAGGCCGGCGCCATCCGCCACAACATCGTCTTCCTGCACGACGGCGCAATGATCCGCGCCAAGGAGGCCGCCGCGCGCCAGCTGAAAGACGGCGACGAAGTGGTGATCACCAATGCGCTGGCGGGCGGCTAACCGATCCGTCCCACCACCGAGACCGGCACGCGCAGCGCATGCAGCAGCGCGACCAGCGCGCCGCGCCCGGGCTGTGCGTGGTCGATCTTGTTGATCGCTCTGGAGCGCAGCCGCACCAGCCGCGCGCGTCCGATGCGGCGCACGAGATCAGCGTCTTCCATCGCCACCTCGCGGTGCCCGCCGAGCTTCTGATACAGCCGCCGCGGCAGCAGCAGCCCCTGCTCGGCGTAAGGCAGCGCGAACAGGCGCGTGCGCCAAGCCACCAGCGCCTCGCGCCGCCGCGCCCTGCTCGCGAAATCGTCGAGCGCATAGCGGAACGTCGCCGCCAGCGGCCGTTCCAGCGTCGCGCCCGACATGAACGACTCCGCCTCGTTCTCCCAGCCTGTCTCCAGCGCCGTTTCGGGCAGCAGAAACAACAGCCAGTCGCCGCGCGCCCTGGCGGCGCCGGCCGACCATTGCGCCGCGCGGCTCTTGCCGGCGCCGACGACGTGGCAGCCCGCGGCGTCGGCGATCGCCAGCGTGTCGTCGCTCGAGCCGCCATCGGCGACCACGACCTCCTTGACCAGCCCGCGCACCGTCGCCCCGATCAGGCTGTCGAAACAGCGCGGCAGCGCGCTCTGCGCATTCAGGACCGGGATGACGACGCTGATCATGCCCAAGACTATGCCGCGAACGCGCGCCGGCGACAAAAACTTTCCTGTCGCAAGCCTCGCCCGGCCGATTGTTGCACGGCATTCATGGTCCGGGTTTACCAACATCGCGCGCCGGCATTGGCATGGCGCCGCGATCCGTCTTTGCTCCGAAGAGCCGTTATGTTGCAGCCGGGATCGAGGAAATCGTGCGCAAATACCTGCTCCAGCTCGCCGCCGGCTTCCTTGCCGTGCTTGCCGGCGCGCCGGGCCATGCCCAGAACGCGCCGCCGCAAGCGGCCGGCATTCTCATCCTGGGCGATTCCAACAGCGAGGGTCCGTTCGGCCTGACGCTCTACGACACGCTGCGCGCGACGCGCGATCCGGTCAGCGGCCTGCCGCTCAACGTCACGATCTACGCCAAGTGCGGCGCCGGCGCCAATGATTGGGTGGTCAGGGAATATTCCAACATCGACTGCGGCGCCTGGTCCTGCGGCAGCGGCAAGAGCCTGCGCGAGTGCAGCCATTTCAACGACGGCTTCATTCCGCCGCTGAGCGATCTCTATGCCGAGCTGCAGGCGCAAAGGCGCGTGACGCTGGTCGTCCTCGGCCTCAACATGATCATCGGCAACCGCGCCCGGAAATTGCGCGACGCCGAAAGGCTGATCGCCGCCATCCACGAGCAGCACAGCGCCTGCATCTGGATCGGCCCGCCGCAAACCGGCACACAGTTCGTCGCGCCGGCGCGGTTCGAAAGCTTCGTCGCCGATCTGAAGCGCACCGTGACGCGCAACGCCTGCCGCTACATCGCCAGCGACGACAAGACCGACCGCGCCGCGATAGCGGCCAGGGAAGACCACTACCCCAAGGACGAAGCCGTCCTGTGGGCGAGAAAGGTGCTGCTCGAGTTGGACCATCCCGCCAACCTGGAGGACAAGGCGCTGCCTGTCCTGCTGCGCAGCGTCGCCGGGATCAACGAGTAGGCGAAAAATCCACGCCGGCCCGCTCCATCTGCGCGATCCGGTAATTCCAGGAAAGCACCGCCGCGCCAAGCGCCGCCGTCATGACGCGCGAGATATCGTCGAGGATCAGCTTGGGCCAGCTCATGGAACTGCCCAGATCGTGAACAGGCTCGCCGGCCGCCACCAGGACGAGAGCGAAGGCGGCGAAGACCGCGAGCCCCAGGATGAACATTCCGATGAACAGCGGCACCAGCGCCAGCAGCCCCGAGCCGAACAGCAGCCAGAAGCGGCCGCGCGACAGCGCCCAGCTTGCGGCGATGCGCTGTCGCAACGAGGCCGCCGGTGCCTCGATGGCGATGGCCGGAAACATCAAGCTCAACCGCGTGGTCACGAACAGGATCGCGATTCCCACGGCGACCATCGCCACCGCCAGAAGGCCGATGCCGCCGATCGCCCGCATCGGCGCGGCGAGGAGCACGAGGGTCCACAGCAATTGCAGGCCCGTGAGCCAGGCCGCAAAGCGCAGCGTATGGCTCTTGAACGGCGCGATGATGTGATCGGCCTTCTCGTCGCGCAGGATCAGCCGGTGGATCGCCACGGCCACCGAAGCGAGCACCAGCGACTGCGCGGCGTAGACAACAAAATAGATCGACACGATGCCCATCGCGCGCGCGATTGGCCCTTGTCCTGGTGTCGGAATTGGCATGCGGTCGTTGACCGCCCATTGCAGTGCCTGAATCGCGCCGTTGACCACCAGCGCGCTCAGGAACAGCGTCGGCATGTCCTGCAGCGCCTCGGCGACAACCGTCCATGACAGGCTGGTGACCAGTCCTGCGCCCGGCTTGGCTTGCGCTTGCTCTGTCTCCATCACCGTCCGTCCGCCCCCGCAGCCGGAAGGATGCCGCGCCCTCGGAAGGATGCAAAGCGCGGCGCGAAGCAGGACACCGTCTGAGTCGGGCCCCTTTGGGGAAATGAGCCGAATCCTCAAAACAATGATCAAGCTGTTGGGCTTTGGGTCGGTCGCCACCCCTCATTTTGTACTTGATTTGTTCTCTTTCTATCCCTACATTCCTTCCCAACATGACAACCGTCCTAGACATCACCGCCGACAGGCGGCTTCTGCGGGGCCGCGGCGCCCTCTCCAACGCCGTCGGGCGCTACGAGAAGCAGGCCCGCGTCCTGGTCGACGACGGATGGAGCATCGGCCAGGGAAAGTGGCCTTCCACTTTCCCGTCCGGCCGTGCGACCAAACTAGAGACCGACGATGGCTGGCGCGACGAGGACGGCACGCCCCCACCGCTGCGCACCGAGGTCATCGTCGACGCCACCCGCACCATCATCACGCGCAACAAGTCGCCGGATATTTCCTTCGACCGCTCGATCAATCCCTATCGCGGCTGCGAGCATGGCTGCATCTACTGCTTCGCGCGGCCGAGCCACGCCTATCTCGGCATGTCGCCGGGCGCCGATTTCGAGTCCCGGCTGTTCGCCAAACCCAACGCCGCCGAGCTTCTGCGCAAGGAATTGTCGGCGCCGGGCTACGTCCCCCGCACCATCGCCATCGGCACCAACACCGATCCCTATCAGCCGATCGAGAAGAAGATGCGCATCATGCGCTCCATCCTCGAAGTGCTGCGCGAGTTCAAACATCCCGTCGGCATCGTGACGAAATCGCCGCTGGTGCTGCGCGACATCGATATCCTGAGCGAGATGGCGCGCGAGGGCCTGGCCAAGGTCGCGCTCTCCGTCACCACGCTCGACCGCAGGCTCGCCCGCTCCATGGAGCCGCGGGCCGGCACGCCGCAGCGCCGCCTCGCAGCGATCAAGGCGCTGAGCGAAGCCGGCATCCCCACCGGCGTGATGTTCGCGCCCGCCATTCCGGCGCTGAACGACGGCGAGCTGGAGGCAATTCTTTCCGCCGCCGCCGGCTTCGGCGCCAGGTCGGCGGGCTATGTGCTGCTGCGCCTGCCGCTGGAGATCAAGGATCTGTTCCGCGAATGGCTGGAGGCCAACGAGCCCGGCCGCGCCAAGCATGTCATGTCGCTGATCCGCTCCATGCGCGGCGGCAAGGATTACGACGCCAATTGGAACACGCGCATGAAGGGCACCGGCCCCTACGCCGAGATGATCGCGCGCCGCTTCCACATGGCGGTCAAACGCCACGGCCTGAACAAGGAAACCCGCCCCCTGACCGTCGCCAAATTCCGCAAACCGCCGACCGTCGGCGACCAGCTCTCGCTGTTCGCGGCGGAGCCGGTGGAACGGGCGGCGATGTAAGTGAGCTTGTTTTAGATTTCAACATCTACATCGTCATCGCCGGGCCCTCTTACGCTGTCGCTAAAGAGGCCCGGCGACCCATAAGCACCTTCGCCATCGTGTTTATGGATGGCCGCCACAGCCGTAGCGCCAGCGTGCGGCGGCCATGACGTTGAAAGATTAAGGTCAATCAAATGCGGAACACCCCCCACCCCCTCCCCCCAGTATCTCGGGTTCGAATGTACACCGATTCAATGAAATCAATGGCTTAGAGAGCCCCTGCATCCGTTCGGTCCGCCACTGCATCCAACTGGGGCAACTGGGCGGGACGAGACATGCGGCTGGTCGGACGAATTGCAAAATGGCTCGGGCTGGGCGTCCTCGCCCTGATCGTCCTGGGCGTGATCTATCAGCAGATCGGCGCTGCGATCGACGACGCGACTGTCCCGCCGGACGGCCGCATCGTCGAAGTGGGCGGCCACGGCGTGCACGTCGTCTGCAGCGGCGCGGGCAGGCGGACTTACGTTCTCGACGCGGGTCTGGGCGCCTGGTCCTTCGAGTGGTACCGCCTGCAACCCGTTCTGGCGCGGAGCGGCCGCGTCTGCGCCTTCGACCGGCCGGGTTATGGCACCAGCGAAGCCATCGCCCACGCCTATGACGGCGTCACCGCCGCCGACGAGTTGCACGCCCTGCTGCCCGCGGCAGGAATCTCGACGCCGTTCGTCTATGTCGGCCATTCGCTGGGCGCCAATTTCGCCGAGATCTACGGCGCCCGCTATCCGCGCGACGTCGAAGCGCTCGTCCTCATCGAGCCCGGCGCGCCGAGCGACCTGCTGGGCAATTTCGACCCCATCAGCCGCCCCGCCGCGCTGGCCATGCCGGCGACCTGCGGCGCGGCCTGCACCGCCGCCTGGGCCGCCGGCTATCTCGGCGTGCCGCGCTTCATCGTGCATTTCATATTCACCGGCGCCGGCAGCATGGGCGGCGATCCGGACACGCTGGCGCGCTATCACGCCGGCGCCTCGCGCAGTTCGGCCGGCGCCGCCGGCATCGCCTATTTCGCGGCCCTGCCGAAAACCTGTTTCCAGGTCTCGGACATTGCCGGTTTCGGCGCGCTGCCGGTGCTGATTTTCGCCAGTTCCATCGCCCCGCCCAGCGACCCCGGCGAAGACATGGTCAAATGGCGCCGGGGCCAGCTCGCCTATTTCGCGGCGCTGGCGGCGAAATCCCAAAACGGCGAAGGCCCCGTGACGCTGGAAGGCTCGAGCCATGCCTCGATGGTGATGGGCGAAAAACCCGTCCGCCAGCTGGCCGACCGGATCGCCCGCTTCCTCGCGCGCTTGCATCCGGCCCCCTGACGGGGTGCATCTAACAGTCTCAAGTCCGCCGTGAACGGACGCAAGGAAGGAATAAAGCCATGATGGAAGGTATTTTCGCGGTCGCGGTGATGTTCTGGACCGTGATCGGCGTCATTGTCGTGGCCAACGGCTACTTCATCTATCAGGTCCGCATGGCGCGCTACCGGGTGATGCAGACCCTGGCCGACAAGGGCCAGCCCGTGCCGGTCGAACTGTTCAATGGGCCCAGGCGCACGGCGCATGTCGGCATGCTGCGCGGCGCCATCGTCCTGCTCTCGCTGGGCAGCGCGCTCGGCATCTTCTTCTGGGCGATGACGGCGCAATCGATCTTCAACGGCCCGATCGAGCACGCCGCCTGGCTGCCGTCCATCGCCCTCTTCCCGGTCATGATCGGCGTCGCCCTGCTGCTGATGGCGATGCTCGAGCGCGGCCGGCCGCAATAGGAGGAGACGGCATTGGCGTAACCGCGGATGGAAGAGCTCGTCCAACGCGCCGTGGCCCGCGATGTGGCCGCGTTCAGCCTGCTCGCGCGCCAGCACCAATCCAAGGTGCGCGGCCTGTTGCTGCGCCTGACGCGCGGCAACCACGCGCTCGCCGACGACCTGGCGCAGGAGACCTTCCTCGAAGCCTGGCGCGCCATCGCAAATTTTCGTGGCGACTCCCAATTCGCCACCTGGCTCTACCGCATCGCCTATTCGCGCTTCCTGATGGGCGCGCGCAAGCGCAAACCCGACGATCAACTCGACGATTGGCAAGGCGAAGCGCCGAGCGGCGAAGCCGGCACGCATGCCCGCATCGATCTCGAACGCGCCTTCGCGAAACTGTCGCCGCCGGAAAGCGCGTCGCTCACTCTGTGCTTCGCGCTCGGCCTATCGAATACCGAAGCCGCCGACGCCTTGAACATGCCGCTCGGCACTCTCAAATCTCATGTGCTGCGCGGCCGCGAGAAACTCAAAGCCCTGCTTGGAGGTCCCTGATGAACGATGCCCAACTCGACGAACTGCTGAGCGCGCCGCTGCCCGAACGCGACGCCGGTGAATTCTCGGTGACGCTGATGGAGGCCATCGCGCGCGCGCAATCGCGTCCCGCCCGCGTCTTCTCCTGGATCACGATCGGCGTCCTCACGGCGGTGATCGCCGCCGCCGCGGTCTACGGCGCCGCGGTCGCGAGCCACGCCGCGCTCGGCACCCAGCCGCTTCTGGTTCCGGTGCTGCTGACGCTCCTGACCCTGCTGCTCTCCTATGTGGTGTTCCAGGCGGCGCGGGATTGAGACGGCCTTTGCGGTTTCTCAATGCGCCGGCAAGAGAACTGCGCTCAAACCCCGCACTACCGCCGTTTGACGATTGATTTGAGGCATGCGTCGCACACGCAAAATACCCCAGCCCATGCGCCCCACAGGCTTGCGCGGGCGGATTTTCGGCCATCTGATGGAATGGCTGGCGGCGCCGAATTATCATTGGGTCATCCGCCAACTCCGATCGGTTCGGCCGCGCTCCTATCTCGAGATCGGCTTCGGCACCGGCCGCCTGGCGCAGCTCGCCGCCGAGCGCTTCATGCCCCGGCGCATCTATGGCGTCGATCCGTCCAACCTGATGCTGCGCACGGCGCTGAAAAAGCTGTCGCGTTTCGACGGCAAGACCGCGTTGCATCTGCGCCTCGGCGACGACGCCCTGCTCAAGACCTGGCCGGACGGTCCGTTCGACGCCGTCGTCGCCGCCCATTCCTGGCAGTTCTGGCGCAATCCCGTCGCCACGCTGCTGCGCGTCCGCTCCCTGCTGGCGCCGCAGGGGCGCTTCGTGCTGGTCGTGCGCCGACACATCTTAGGCGATGCCGCGAAGTGGATTCCCAATCCCGTCACCATGAGCGGCGACGAGTTGGGCGGCCTGCGCGCGGCGCTGGCGGCCGCCGGCTTTCGTATCGTGACCGACGAGACATTGTCCTCGGGCTCGCGCGGCATCGTCGCGGTCTGCGCGTAACTGTCTCTCGACAGCGCCTTCGCAATGTTGGAATTATCCGCCACACCAGACTCGTGGAGAACGGCGTGCTCAAGGTCGCTTGCGTGAAGATCCCCGGCAAAGGCCGCGGCGTGGTCACGACCGTGGCGATCGCCGCCGGCGAAGTGGTGGAGCGTTCGCCCGTCCTGCCGCTGTCGCTGACGGACTCCGAATGCCCCGGCCTCGACGCTTACGGCATGGCCTGGACCGAGAACTTCGACGACCCGGTTCCGGGCAAGGAGAGCTGTGTCGGTTTGGGCTATTTGTCGATCTACAATCACGGCGCGCCGCCGAACGCCAGGCTGGAACATCACTACGACACGGACGAAATCAGCGTCATCGCCCTGCGCGACATCGCGGCCGGCGAGGAAGTGACTTACGACTACGTCGTGCCGCTGTGGTTCGCTGAAGCCGCCGAGTAGGTTCCCTACTGGCGTGTGCATAAGTCGCCGCGCCTGGCCCGCGTTCGCTTTTCGGCCCGGTTTGGCCTGCTAGTCTGGCGCCATGCCGCACTACATCTACGAATCGCGGGTGCTGAAACGGATGGCCGGTCCGGTCGCCGGCGTGGATGAAGCCGGGCGCGGCCCGCTGGCCGGGCCGGTCGTGGCGGCGGCGGTCATTCTCAACCGCGCCCACATTCCCAGGGGCCTCAACGATTCCAAGCAGCTCTCGGCCGAGCGGCGCGACGAGCTTTATGCCCACATCCTGTTCAGCGCCATCGCCGTCGGCGTCGGCGAGGCCAATGTCGACGAGATCGACCTCATCAACATCCGCCAGGCCACCCACATGGCCATGGCGCGCGCCATCCGTGCCCTGACATTCCAGCCGGCCTTTGCCCTGGTCGACGGCAACGATCCGCCGGCGCTGCCCTGTCCCTGCGACACCATCATCGAGGGCGACGCCAAGTCGGTCTCCATCGCCGCCGCCTCGATCATCGCCAAGGTGACGCGTGACCGGATGATGGTCGCGCTGCACGAGGCCCACCCGAACTATGGCTGGCTGAACAACAAGGGCTACGGCACGCCGCAGCACCTCAGCGCCCTCACCCGCCACGGCCCGACCGCGCACCACCGCCGCAGCTTCGCCCCTGTGCACAACATCTTGTATGGTGGGAATCTTGAAGACTCTACGATAACGCGTTGATTCACCTGGGACTCTTGACCGCGACTCACCCTTGAATCAGTGTGCACCCTTCTGTTGATAAAAACGGGTGGGTGGATGGCTGGGTTGAAACTGGATCAGGTGATCGAGGGCGATTGCGTGGAGAGCATGCGCGCCCTGCCCGACGGCTGCGCCGACCTGGTCTTCGCCGATCCGCCCTACAATCTGCAGCTCAGGAACGAGCTTCGCCGTCCCGACCAGTCCAAGGTCGATGCCGTCGACGACGACTGGGACCAGTTCTCCAGCTTCGCCGAGTACGACCGCTTCACCCGCGCCTGGCTGACCGAAGCCCGCCGCTTGCTGAAAGACACCGGCGCGCTCTGGGTGATCGGCTCCTACCACAACATCTTCCGCGTCGGCGCCATCCTGCAGGATCTCGGCTTCTGGATCCTCAACGACGTGGTCTGGCGCAAGACCAATCCGATGCCGAATTTCCGCGGCCGCCGCTTCACCAACGCGCATGAGACGATGATCTGGGCGACCAGGAGCGCCAGGCAGCAATACACCTTCAACTACGAAGCGATGAAGGCGCTGAACGACGAGTTGCAGATGCGCTCGGACTGGACGCTGCCGATCTGCGCCGGCCACGAGCGCATCAAGGGCGCCGACGGCCTCAAGGCCCATTCGACGCAGAAGCCGGAATCGCTGCTGCACCGCGTGATCGTCTCCTCGACTAGGCCGGGCGATGTCGTGCTCGATCCCTTCTTCGGCTCCGGCACCACCGGCGCCGTCGCCAAGCGTCTCGGCCGCCACTACATCGGTCTGGAGCGAGATGCCGAATATGCCCGCGTCGCCCGCACCCGCATCGCGGCGGTCGAGCGCGCGCCCGACGACACAATAGAGGTCACGCGCTCCAAGCGTTCCGAACCGCGCATTCCCTTCGGCTGGGTGGTCGAGCGCGGCCTGCTGCCGCCCGGCACCGTCCTGCACGGCACGCAGAAGCGCCACCGCGCCAAGGTCCGCGCCGACGGCACGCTGGTCTGCGCCGACGCGACGGGTTCGATCCATCAGATGGGCGCCCACGTCCAGGGCCTCGACGCCTGCAACGGCTGGGCGTTCTGGCAATACGAGCACAACGGCGCCCTGATCTCGATCGACGTGTTGCGGCAGCAACTGCGCTCGACGCTGGTCTAGCGGCGAAACAGCGGCCCATCGTCGGCGAAGGCGTGTTCGACGATTTTCTTCATCACCGTCGGCAACGCGACTTTATCCAAGTCGGTCGACCAAAACACAATTGTCATCCCCGGCGAGACGCGCGTTAGCGCGTCGAGGGAAGGGGACCCAGGATTGCGAGAGCTTCGATGCGGCTCATCCTGGGTCCCCTTCCCCTCGCTCCGCTTCGCTACGCTCGGCCGGGAATGACAGATGTTTATTTTGTTCGACCTCTTCTCAATTTCAGCCGCATAAACCTCGATCTCCAACTGAAAATGCGTGAAGCCGTGCCCCACAATCCCCGCACGCTTCTTCCAGTCCGCTTTGAACGGCGCCTGCTTCATCGCCTCGGCCTTTGACGGAAAGTCCTCCGCCCACGGCCCCAGCGGCGGCTGCATCATGTGGCCGAGCAGGCCTTTCTCCGGCCGCTTGACCAAAAGAACCGCGCCGGTCGCATCGCGGGCCACGAACGCCGCGCCGCGTTTGAGTGGCCGCACCATCTTCGGCGCCTTGACCGGCAGGTCTTCCTGGATGCCGCGCTGCCGCGCTTTACAGCCGTCGGTCCACGGACAGCGCGCGCAGGCCGGCCGCTTCGGCGTGCAGATCAGCGAGCCCAGATCCATCAGCGCCTGCGCGAAATCACCGGCGCGCTTCTGCGGCACCAGCGCCTGCAGCGCCGCCCGCATCGCCGGCTTCGACTTCGGCAACGGCGCGTCGATCGCGTAGACCCGCGCGACCACCCGCTCCGCATTGGCATCCATCGCCGCATGCGGCAGATCGAAGGCGATCGCCGCGATGGCGCCCGCCGTGTAGTCGCCGACGCCGGGCAACGCACGCAGCCCTTCATAGCTCTGCGGAAAATTTCCACCCAACACGTTCGCGACAACCTTCGCCGCCGCATGCAGATTGCGCGCCCGCGCGTAGTAGCCCAGCCCCGCCCACGCCGTCAGCACGTCGTCCTGCGATGCGCGCGCCAGCGCCGCGACCGTCGGCCACGCCTTGAGGAACTTTATGTAATAAGCGCCGACCGCCTGCACCGTCGTCTGCTGCAGCATGATCTCGCTGAGCCACACATGGTAAGGATCGGCCTTGCGCCCCGCCCGCGCCCGCCACGGCAGTTCGCGGCGATGCGCGTCGTACCATCCGAGCAATTGCTGTGCGCGGACCGGTTTTGCTTTTTGCTTCTTCTGCGGCGGCGCTGGCATACTGCCAGCATGGCGCAAACGCTGGACGACAAACAACCTGAACCGCAGCGCCGCGGCCGCGTCGGCGAGATCAGCGCCGACGCCACACTGGCCGCGCGCGCCGCCTTCGCGCGCGCCGGCTTCGCCGATCCGACACTGGTCCTGCGTTGGCGGGAAATCGCCGGCGCCGAAACCGCTCGCCTGGCCCGGCCGCTCAAGCTCAGCGAGAGCGCCGGCGGCGGCGTGCTGACGCTCAAGGCCGAACCGGCCGCCGCCCTCTTCCTCCAGCACGAGAGCCGGGCACTGTGCGCCCGCATCAATGCCTATCTCGGCCGGGTCGCCGTGGTGCGCTTGCGATTCGTCCAGGGCCCGCTCGCGACGCCGCAGCCGCCACCGCCGCAGCGGCCAAAGCCCGTCGAACCGCCGCCCGCCGACCCGGCGCGGCGCTGGCGCGGACCGCCGAAACTGGGCCAGGCCTTGCTTAATCTGGCCCGCCAGCGCACCCGCGGCCGGGCCGCGGATTGAACCCGCCCCCCGCCTCTGCCAAAAGCAGGCGGAACCAGACGCGGAGACGCATGTGAGTCGCAACCAAGTCCTTCTCGGCATCGTCGTTGCCGCCGTCCTCGTCCTGGCCGCCGCGGCCTGGTACTTCATGGGCAGGAGCCAGAGCGATTCGTTGCCGGCCCTGACGGCGGGCTCCGGCTCGGTGGCAACCGCAGACGACCGTACGCTCGGCAATCCCAAGGCGCCGATCGTCGCCATCGAATATGCCGCGCCCATGTGCCCGCACTGCGCCCACATGAACGCGGAAGGCATCCCGGTCCTGAAAGCGAAGTACATCGACACCGGCAAGGTGTTTTACATTTTCCGCGTCTTCCCGATCGGCCAGCCCGACATCGCCGCCGAATCCATCGCGCGCTGCTTGCCTGCGGATAACTACTTTCAATTCATTGACCTTCTCTACCGGAATCAGGCCAAGTGGGACCCGGAATACCCGGGCGCCGACCCCCAGACGGGTCTTGTGGCGATGGGTCGGATCGCGGGTTTGAGCGGAGATCAGGTACAGGCGTGCATCGCCAACAAGGACGCGCAGAAGCGCGTCATGGCGGTCGCCCAGGACGGCACGACGCGATACGGCATCAACGGCACGCCGACGTTCGTCATCAACGGTGAAGTGCAGACGCCGGGCGCCTTGTGGCCCGATATCAAGGCGAAGTTGGATTCACTGCTGGCGAAAAAATAATCGCCGGCCATCAGCGTAGGACGGCGCGAGGTCATTGAAGTTCACCAGGCTCAGACTGTCGGGATTCAAATCCTTCGTGGAGCCGACCGAGCTGTATGTCGAACCCGGCCTCACCGCCGTGGTCGGTCCCAATGGCTGCGGCAAGTCCAATCTGTTCGACGCGCTGCGCTGGGTGATGGGCGAGACACGCCCGACGTCGGTGCGCGGCAGCGAAATGGACGACGTCATCTTCGCCGGCTCCGGCGGGCGGCCCTCGCGCAACATGGCCGAGGTCACGCTGTTCGTCGACAATGCCGACCGCACGGCGCCCGGCGCCTACAACGAATACGACGCGATCGAGATCTCGCGCCGCATCGAGCGCGAGGCCGGCTCGGTCTATCGCATTAATGGTCGCGACGTGCGCCAGCGCGACGTGCAATTGTTCTTCGCCGACGCCTCTTCGGGCGCCGGCTCGACCGCCTTCGTGCGCCAGGGCCAGATCGGCCTGCTGATCAGCCAGAAACCGCTGGCGCGCCGGGCGATCCTGGAAGAAGCCGCCGGCATCGCCGGCTTGCACCAGCGCCGTCACGAGGCGGAACTGCGCCTGCGCGCCGCCGAAACCAATATGGGCCGCCTCGACGACGTCATCCGCGAAGTCGAAGGCCAGCTCGCCAGCCTCAAGCGCCAGGCGCGTCAGGCGTCGCGCTACCGCAATCTCTCCGGCCACATCCGCAAGGCCGAGGCGCTGGCGCATCATCTGCGCTGGACCGCCGCCGAGTTGCGCATGCGCAGCGCCGAGGAAGAACTCGCCGCCGCGACGGCCGCGGTTGAGAACTGCACCGCGCATGCCGCGGAAGCTTCGACCGTCCAGGCCAATGCCGCATCGGAAATGCAGCCGCTGCGCGACGTGGAGGCCGAGCGCTCCGCCGCCCTGCATCGCCTGATCGTGGCGCGCGAACAGCTCGACGCCGAGGAGGCGCGCGCCCGCGAAGCCGCCCAGCGCCTGCGCCAGCGCATCGGCCAGAGCGAACAGGATATCGAACGCGAGCGCACGCTGGACAACGATGCACAGGCTGCGCTCGCCACGCTGTCGGCGGAGTCCGAAACGCTGGAGATGGCCGTCGCCCGTTCGGCCGACGAACTGAGCGACGCCGACGCCCTGACCGCGCGCTTGAACGAAGCATTGGCCGAAGCCGAGCAGACGCTCGAGCGGCTGACCTCCGAACTCGCCGACTGGAATGCGCGCAAGGCCAGCGCCGAACGTTCGCGCGAACTCGCGGGCGCGCTCGCCGAGACCAGCGAAGCGCAGCGCGATGAAGCCCAGGCGCGCTTGGACCACGCCATGCGGGACGCGGCGCAGACGCCCGACGTGCTCGCCGCCGAATCCGCCGGCGACAAGGCCCGCGCGCTTGCCGAAGCCGCTCGCGCCGCCGCCGAACTGGCGCGCGAAGCCCTCGCCGCCGCCGAACTGCGCGAAACCGAGACACGCGGCCCCTTGGAAGACGCCGAGCGCGAATGGCAGCGCCTCTCCGCCGAAGCCAAGGCGCTGGGCGATCTGCTGCGCCCCGAAGGTCAGGATCTCTTCCCGCCGCTGGTCGACGCCGTGCACGTCCAGCCGGGCTATGAAGCCGCCCTCGCCGCCACGCTGGGCGACGATCTGCAGGCGCCGCTCGACGAAGCCTCGCCGCATCATTGGCGCGATCTGGGCGCCTTGGACGGCCAGCAGAGCGCGGCGCTGCCCGATGGCGCCCGTCCGCTCGGCGATTTCGTTCAAGGCCCCGCCGCTCTGGCGCGCCGTCTGGCCATGACCGGCCTCGTCTTCCCCGATCAAGGCAAGGCGCTGCAAAAGGATTTGAAGCCCGGCCAGCGTCTGGTCTCGCCGCGCGGCGATCTGTGGCGCTGGGACGGCTATTCGGCCTCCGCCGACGCGCCGTCGGCCGCCGCCGTCCGCCTGTCGCAGCGCAACCGCCTCGCCGCCCTCGACGGTGAGATCGCGCGCGCCAAGGACCATCGCGCCGCCGTCTTCGCCGCCTGGTCCGCCGCCCGCGACGGCGCCAATGCGGCGCGCGAGGCCGAACGTTCGGCCGAGCGCGACGAGCGCGGCACCGATCAGTCGCTGATCGCCGCCCAGGATCATTCGACCAAGGCCGCCCGCGCCGCCGCCGAACGCGCCTCGCAGCTCGCCTCGCTGGAGGCCGAAATCCGCCGCCTGACGCAAAGCCAGGACGCCGCGCTGGAGTCGCGCCGCATGGCCGAGGCCGAACTCGAACAGCTGGGCGACGGCGTCGCGCTCGCCCAGGAAAGCGCCGCCGCCCGCGCCGGCACCGCCGAAGCACGCACTGCCTACAGCGAGGCCCGCGCCACGCTCGAGGGCCTCAAACGCGAAGGCGAGAGCCGGATGCGCCGCCTGACCGCGATCGGCGACGAACGCGGCCGCTGGGAAGAGCGCCGCACCGCCGCTGCCTCGCACATCGAAGAACTCGAACGCCGCCGCGAAGACCTCAGCGTCGAACTCGTCGCCGCCGAAGCCCTGCCCGAACAGATCGCCGGCAAGCGGGGCAGCCTGCTCGATGCGATTTCGATCGCCGACGCCGCGCGCCAGAGCGCCGCCGACGCGCGCGCCACGGCCGAGAGCATTCTCGCCGAGGCCGACAAGGCCGCCAAAGCGGCGAACGCCGCGCTCTCCGCCGCGCGCGAGGAACGCGCCCGCGCTCAGGCCCTGGCGGAGGCCGGCGCCGCGCGCATCGCCGAGCTTCGCGACCGCATCCGCGACGAACTCGAAGCGTCGCCCGAGGAATTGCCGGAGCGCGCCGAGATCAAGGACGGCGAAGAATTGCCGCCGCTGGAACAGGCCGACAAGCGCGTCGAAAAACTCAAGCAGGAGCGCGAGCAGCTCGGCGGCGTCAATCTGCGCGCCGACGAAGAGGCCGCCGAACACGAAGCCCGCCTGCTGACGCTGACGACGGATCGCGACGATCTCGTCGGCGCCATCGAGCGCCTGCGCCGCGGCATCCAGAGCCTCAACCGCGAAGGCCGCGAGCGCCTGCTCGCCTCCTTCGAGAAGGTCAACAAGAATTTCCAGGAGCTGTTCAGCAAGCTGTTCGAAGGCGGCGAAGCCAAGCTCTCGCTCACCGAGTCCGAAGATCCGCTGGAAGCGGGCCTTGAAATCTACGCCCGCCCGCCGGGCAAGCGGCTGCAGAGTCTCGCGCTGCTCTCCGGCGGCGAGCAGGCGTTGACCGCCATGGCCCTGATCTTCGCGGTGTTCCTGGTCAACCCGGCGCCGGTCTGCGTGCTCGACGAAGTCGACGCGCCGCTCGACGACGCCAATGTCGAACGCTTCTGCAACCTGCTCGACGAGATGACCCGCCTGACCGACACGCGCTTCCTGGTCATCACCCACCACGCCCTGACCATGAGCCGCATGCACCGCCTGTTCGGCGTCACCATGGCCGAGCGCGGCGTCTCGCAGCTGGTCTCGGTGACGCTGGCGGAAGCGGAAAAGGTCGCGGCGGAGTAGGGTAGCACTTGAGAACTCGATGCGATAAATTGACTCAATGACAGACGAGAATTTGCTGGCGCGTATAACGATCAACCCGGAGCAATGTCATGGTCAGCCATGCATCCGGGGCCTGCGTATGCGCGTGCTAGACATCCTCCAGATGCTCGCTGGGGGGACCGAACCCAAGGAAATCCTTGACGATTTCCCCTTCTTGGAACCCGACGATATTCGGGCTGCCGTAGCTTACGCAGCCAAGGCGATCGATCACCCCGTCGTTGAGGCTGCCGAATAGCCTAGCGACCTGTATTTTATCCACATCTGATTCCGGCGGGGGATTCTCAAGGCCGCAAATTTGGATTCACGTTGCGAGGAGGGATCTGATTCGATCGTCCTCGACGGTGCCCAGGCCATGAAGAAACTGTTCGTTTGCGATGAGCATATCCCGCCCAGTCTCGCGGTGTGGCTTCGTGCCCAAGGCATGGAAGCAGTTCATATTTTTGAAATTGGATTTGAATCGGCGCCAGATGGAAAGATTTGGCGATACGCCGAAGAGAAAGACGGAATAATTGTCACCAAGGACAAAGGGTTCGTGCAGGACTATATCGCAAAGCCAGGCCCACGAATGATCCTTGTGGGCATAGGCAACTCGACGAAGCGTGTTCTCTTCGCGAAATTCTCTGCCGCGCTGCCCCAAATCATGACCAAATTTGAGATGGGAAGGCGCCTCGTCGAGCTTCGCTGATCAATCGCGCGCATATCGCCGCGCCTTCAATTAGCCAAGGAGTTCCAATTAGTTAGCGCCATTCTTGCGTCATTGACAGGTTTCGGACCCAACCCTATGTTCCGCGCGCCTTCGGGGAGCCGCGAAGGCCAGCAATTGCGCGGGTTTTTGAGGCCAAACGGGGAGAAATGAGCGTGTCGGCTCAGGACCCGAACGAACTGCGCGATCTGGGCAAGCGGCTCGACGATGCCCAAGCCAAGCGTGCCGTGCGCCCGTCGCGTCCGGCGCCGACGCAGATGGGCATCGCAGGCCGTTTCGCGACGGAGCTGGGGGCGGCGCTGCTGGTAGGCGGCGCGTTGGGATGGGGACTGGACTGGCTGTTCGGCCATTTCGGCATTCACACGCGGCCCCTCTTCATCGTCGTGTTTTTCATGCTGGGCGCCGCGGCCGGTATCCGCAACGTGATGCGCGCCGCCAAGGAATTGAACGCCGAGATCGCAGGCTTCACGCCCGCGTCTTCGGTCAAGGACGACGAGGAGACCTGAGCAAAGTGGCCATGCAACCGATGGAGCAGTTTACCATCAAGCCGATCGTGCCGCTGCACATCGGCGGCTACGATGTGTCGTTCACCAACCAGTCGCTGCTGATGGTCGTCGTCGCGCTCGCCGCGGCGTCCTTCCTGACCGTTGCGATGGGCGGCCGCCGGCTGGTGCCGTCGCGAGCCCAGTCGATGGCCGAGATGTCCTACGAATTCGTCGCCAACATGATCAACGCCTCGGCGGGCCAGGACGGTCTGAAATTCTTCCCCTTCGTCTTCACGCTCTTCGTCTTCGTGCTGTTCAGCAATTTCTTCGGCATGATCCCGGGCTCGTTCACGGTGACCAGCCAGATCGCGGTGACCTTCGCGCTGGCCTCGCTCGTCATCCTCACCGTCATCGTCACCGGCTTCGCCACCCATGGCATCGGCTTCCTCAAGCTGTTCGTGCCCAAGGCGCCCTGGTATCTGCTGATCCTGCTGGTGCCGATCGAAGTGATCTCCTTCCTCACCCGCCCCATCAGCCTTTCGGTGCGTCTGTTCGCCAACATGCTGGCCGGCCACACCATGCTGGCGGTGTTCGGCGGTTTCGTGGTGCTGCTCGGCGGCGCCGGCGGCGTGCTCTCGGTGCTCTCGATCGCGCCCATGGCGCTGATCGTCGCCATCATGCTGCTCGAACTGCTCGTCGCGTTCCTGCAGGCCTATGTCTTCGCGATCCTGACCTGCATCTATCTCAACGAAGCGCTTCATCTCCACGACCATCACTGACCGAAAAGGACTTAAGACTATGGACGTCGCAGCAGCAAAAATGATCGGCGCGGGCCTCGCCTGCATCGCCCTCGTCGGCGCCGGCATCGGCATCGGCAACGTGTTCGGCAGCTATCTGTCGGGCGCGCTGCGCAATCCGGGCGCCGCCGCCGGCCAGACCACGAACCTGCTTCTCGGCTTCGCGCTGTGCGAGGCGACGGGCCTGTTCGGCCTCGTCATCGCGCTCATCATCCTGTTCACGTAAGACTGCCTGATGGCCGGCGAAACGACAGCAAGCACACAAGTGCCCGCCAAGGGCGCGGGCTTTCCGCCGTTCAAGACGGAGACGTTTCCGAGCCAGCTGTTCTGGCTCGCGATCACGTTCACCTTCCTGTTCGTGGTGCTGTGGCGCGTCGCCGGGCCGCGCATCGCGGGCGTCATCACGCAGCGCCGCAACCGGATCAACGGCGATCTGGCCGAAGCCCAGGCGCATCGCGGCGATGCCGAGAACGCCGCTGCCGCCTATCAGACGGCGCTGGCCGGCGCCCGCGCCCGCGCCCAGAAGCTGGCCCAGGACAATCGCCAGGCCGTGCAGGACGATGTCGCCAGGGCCAAGGCGGTCGCCGATGCCAAGGCGCAGGACGACATCGCCAAGGCGGAAGGCCGCATCGCCGCCTCGCGTGGCGAGGCTCGCGGCCATGTCGCCAAGGCGGCGCAGGACGCGGCGATCCAGATCGTGGCGCATCTGACCGGCGAGACGGTCTCCGCCGAGGACGCCGCCGCCGCCGTGCGCGCCGCTACGGGAAGCTAGGATGATCGAACTTCTGCACGAACCGGAATTCTGGGTCGCCATCGGCTTCGTCATGGTCATCGGCATCCTGCTCTATGTCGGCGCGCCGAAGATGATCGGCGGCTTGCTCGATGCCCGCGCCGCCACTATCGGGGCCGAACTCGCCGAGGCCCGCCGCCTGCGCGACGAGGCGCAAGCCCTGCTCGCGTCCTATCGGCAGAAGGCCGCCGGCGCCGAGCGCGAAGCCGAAGCCATCGTCACCGAAGCGCGGGCCGAAGCCGAACGGTTCAAGGCGGAATCCAACGCGGCGCTGGCGCTGCAGATCGAACGCCGCGCCCAGGTGGCGCAGGACAAGATCGCCCAGGCCGAAGCCGCCGCGATGGCCGAGATCCGCCATCTCGCCGCCGACGCCGCCGCGGCCGCCGCCGAACGCCTGATCGCCGCCCGGCTCGACGAGACGCGCGCCGCGACACTGATCTCCGACAGCATCAAGGCGCTGCCGGGCAAGTTGAACTGATCGTCACAGGCGTTTGAGGAAATCGAGCAGCGTCGCGTTGAACGCCGGCGCGTTCTCGAAATGCGGGCTGTGCCAGGACCGCGCGATGGTTTCACGGCGCGCGCCCGCTATCGCCGCCGCGAGTTCGTCGGCGGCCGTTTTCAAAGCCGCTGCCTCGTTCTCGCCGCAGATCACCAGCGCCTTCTTCCCGAACCGCGCCAGCGCGGGCAGCGTGTCTCGCCGCGCGCCCAGCGCCTCGTCGCCATAAACGTATCCCCGCGGCGAAACCGAGCAGAAGCGCGTCTTGAGCATCTCTTGAACGGCCGGCGGCGCCTGCGCGGCGGAGGCCCACATCGCATGCTCCTGGTGAAAATCCCACACCGCCTCCATGCCCTGCTCGAAGGCGATCCGGCGCTCGATGGCGATCAGCGCCTTGAGTCGCGCGTCCGGCGCCACCGGCCGCGGCTTGCCGCCGGCGCTGTCCAGCAGCACCAACGCGCTGACATCGGCGCCATGGCGGATGGCATACTCCTCGGCGATCGCGCCGCCCATCGAGTGACCCACGAGGACCGCGGGCGCGAAACCAAGTTCCACCGCCAGCGCATGCAGCCGGTCGGCCACCTGCGTCATTGCATAGGCGCAAGGCTCGTCCGGCGCGGACGAATTGCCATGGCCCGGACAATCCGGCGTCAGAACGCGCCAGCCCGCTTCCGCCAAGGGCTTCACGTTGGAAAACCAGTCGCGCATGTTCGCGGTCAGTCCGTGGATCAGGACGATCGGCCGCGCGCCCGCCTCGCCCGCGATGCGATAGGCGATCTCCACGCCGTCCATCGTCCGCTTTTCGACTGCCATGGCGATCTCCCCGAGAGACACCGAGCCCTAAACCGCTTCGAAATAGAACGGATGGTGATTGCGGCAGCTCGGATTGAACTGCGCGCCGCAAGACGGACAGGTGTCGGCGCAGTCCAGATATTGCCGGATGCTGAGCTCCGTGCCGCAGGCGCCGCATAGCACGGCCTTTTCGCCCCATTCGCCGCGCGGCCAGACCTGCGTGGCGTGTCCCGCCAGCGCCGCATGGCAATCCTTGCAGGCGTAGTAGACGCCGCAGCACTTCATCTTGATGGCGATGATATCCAGCGCCGAGCGCCAATGCGCGCAGCGGGTCTCGCCGTCCAGTTCAAGACCGCGGACATCGGGACGCAGCTTGATCCGCCGCACATAGCGAACGCGCTCGATTTTGCTATCGCTCCAGGCGCCGTCGTCGACCACCGTGCCGCGCGCGATGAAGCCGGCGCGCTCGGCCACATGGCGCGAGGCGGCATTGTCGGCGTCGACATGCGCTTCGATCTGTTCGGCGCCCGGTATCGCTGTCACCGCATCCAGCAACAGCGCCATCGCCCGCCCGGCCAAGCCGCGTCCGCGAAACTGCGGGTAGAGCCAGTAGGAGACGTTGAGCGCATGCGTCGCCAGCCAGCGCACCTCGCAGCCGCCCGCCAGTTCGCCCTTCGGCGTGCGCAGCGCGTAGGTGAACATCGGCCCGCCCTGCGCCCGTCCGTCGATCCAGCGCCCGATCGCCCCGCGCACCTCGTCCAGCGTCGCGCGCCGCGGCGCTTCGAAGCGCCGCAGCATCTCGTCGTCCTCGCCCGCCCAATGCGCCTGCGCATCGGCCATCGTGTGCCCGTCGAGCACGATCGCGCCGTCGGACAACCGCTCCGGCAAATTCAGGGACGCGCTCACGCCCGCACCGCTGCCTTCGGCCCGAGCTTCGCCACAAGCAGCGCGCGCATCGCCGCGACGTCGTTATCCGCCAGCGCAAGCTTCAGGATCACGCGCGCGATTTTCCTGGGCGACGAATAGAGCAGGAACGCAGAGCCCGTTTCGCGCGCTTCAAGGATCGCGTGCCACGGCAGCCGGTGCTCCTTGCCGTCGGTGCGCAACACCACGGCCTCTTCGTCGATTTCGAATGACAGGTGGCGCTGTGCCGCGCTGCCTCGCCTTAGTACCAGCCACAACCGCACCGCATGCAGCGCGACCACGGCGAGAACCGCCGCCGTCAGCGCCGCCGCCATCGGCACAAGCGCGACAGAACGCCCCTTTGCCGTTTCGATGGCCGCCACGATACCGACGATGGCCGCGAACATCAGCCCGATGCGCGCATAGGTCTGCGGGCTGCGCCAGCTGGCGCGCCAGAGATTCCCGAACCCCAGCGTCGCCTCGCCCCGGATCACGGCCTAGACCTTCTCCGGTTCCACCACGCGGATGTGCAGTTCGCGCAGCTGCTTGGGCATCACTTCGCCCGGCGCGTTCATCATCAGGTCCTGCGCCTGCTGGTTCATCGGGAACGCAATGATCTCGCGCAGGTTTTCCTCAGCTGCGATCAGCATGACGATGCGGTCGATGCCCGGCGCCGTGCCGCCATGCGGCGGCGCCCCGTAGCGGAACGCGTTCAGCATGCCGGCGAACTTCACTTCAGTCTCGTTGCGGCCATGGCCGGCGATCTCGAACGCTTTCAGCATCACGTCGGGGTGATGGTTGCGGATGGCGCCGGACGACAGTTCGATGCCGTTGCAGACGATGTCGTACTGGAACGCCTTGATGCCGAGGATGGCGTCCTTGTCGCCGGTGCCCAGCGCCAGGAATTTCTCCAGATCGTATTGCGGCATCGAGAACGGGTTGTGCGAGAAGTCGATCTTCTTGTCTTCCTCGCTCCATTCGTACATCGGAAAATCGACGATCCAGCAGAACTTGAATTCGCCGTCCTTGATGAGCCCGAGTTCGCGGCCGATCCGGGTGCGCGCCAGCCCGGCGAGCGCGGCGGCGCGCGGCGCCTTGGCGTCGGCCGAGAAGAACAGGGCGTCGCCGGCTTTCAGTCCCGCCTGCTGGACGAGCGCGGCCTGCGCCGCCTCCGGGATGAACTTCGCGATTGGCCCCTTGCCCGTCAGCTTGCCG
The DNA here is from genome assembly GCA_036512455.1 of Rhizomicrobium sp. Classification (GTDB taxonomy): domain Bacteria; phylum Pseudomonadota; class Alphaproteobacteria; order Micropepsales; family Micropepsaceae; genus Rhizomicrobium. Next base: position 9,622 of record DATCAT010000055.1, on the reverse strand, counting down.
CCCTCGTCCTCGAAAATGACGTAGCCGAGGCCCGGCGCGCCTTCACCTCGGGCCCATTCGTTCAGCTTGTCGAAGAACGAACGTGGCTGCGACGCGGCCCCCGGCGCCGGGATCGCGCGCACGGTCTTGTCCTTGAACGCCTTGAACGCCACCTCGTCGGCTGCGAACACGGCGCTGACATCGGCGATCACGATCGGGTTGCGCAGGTCCGGCTTGTCGTTGCCGTATTTCAGCATCGACTCGTCATAGCTGATGCGCGGGAACGGCGCCGGCGAGACGGATCGGCCTTCGGCGAATTCGTCGAACACGCCGAACAGAACCGGTTCGATCGCTCCGAACACGTCGTCCTGCGTAACGAAACTCATCTCGACGTCGAGCTGGTAGAACTCGCCTGGACTGCGGTCGGCGCGGGCGTCCTCGTCGCGGAAACAGGGCGCGATCTGGAAATAGCGGTCGAAGCCGGCGACCATGATGAGCTGCTTGAACTGCTGCGGCGCCTGCGGCAAGGCGTAGAACTTGCCCGGATGCAGGCGCGACGGCACCAGGAAGTCGCGCGCGCCTTCCGGCGACGAGGCCGTCAGGATCGGCGTCTGGAATTCGGTGAAGCCCTGGTCGATCATCCGCCGCCGGATGGACGAGATCACCTTGGAGCGCAGCGTGATGTTCTTGTGCAGCCGCTCGCGGCGCAGATCGAGGAAGCGGTATTTCAGCCGCGTCTCTTCGGGATACTCCATCTCGCCGAACACCGGCAACGGCAATTCCTGCGCCTGGCTCTGAACCGCCACCTGCTCGATGCGAATCTCGACCTCGCCGGTCGGCAGGTCCTTGTTCACCGCTTCGGTGAAGCGCTCGACCACCTTGCCGGTCAGCGTCAGCACCCATTCGGAGCGCGCCTTGTCGCATTCGGGAAAAGCCGGCGCGTCCGGCTCGATCACGCATTGGGTGATGCCGTAATGATCGCGCAGGTCGATGAACAGCAGCCCGCCATGGTCGCGCCGGCGATTGACCCAGCCGGACAGCCGGACGGTCTGTCCGACGTGTTCCTTGCGAAGCTGGCCGCAAGTGTGGGTGCGATAGGCATGCATGGCGAAAAACCCTTTAAAACGCTGGCTGTGTGACGGTTATCGGCCCACCGGTCAAGGCCCGCTCCGGTATAGCGAAACTGTCGTAAAGTACTGCCTAAGCTGCTTCAGCCATTTGGGAATCGCCGCCATGAAATCCCTCACCCTTGCCGCCACCCTGGTCCTCGCCCTGGCGGTTCCCGCGGCCGCAGGAGCGCCGCACCCGTCGCATCCGCGCCACAACGTCGTGATCTTCATCGCGGACGGCCTGCGCTATGCCAGCGTCACGCCCGGCATCGCCCCGACCTTCACAAGCGTCAGGCAGGACGGCGTCGACTTCGCCAACAGCCATTCGATCTATCCCACCGTCACCACCGCGAACGCCTCCGCCATCGCCACCGGCCATTATCTCGGCGACACCGGCGACTACGGCAACACGCTGTGGTTCGGCTATCCGGTGCGGGCGCAAGGCGGTACGCAGCTCACCTTCCTCGAACATGACGGCGTGCTGCGCGACGTGAAGGCGCATTTCGGCGGCGGCTATATGGGCGAGACCTCGCTGCTCGCCGCCGCCCGCGCCGCCGGCATGACGACCGCCGTCATCGGCAAGATCGGACCGACCGCCCTCCAGGACATCACGGCCATGGACGGCGACGGCATCGTCGTCGACGATGCCGCCAACTATCCCATCGGCCTCGACGGCCGCTCGACCGGCTTTGTGAAGATCGCCGACGACCTCGCCAGACGCATCGCTGCCGCCGGCCTTCCCGACAAGGCGCCGTTGACCGCCGTGCCCAATGTCGCGCAGCAGACCTATCTCACCGATGTCGCGACCAAGGCCTTGCTGCCGCTGCTCAAGGACCGCGGCAAGGCGTTCGCGCTGCTCTATTGGTGCCGCGATCCCGACGGCACGCAGCATGCGCAGGAGGACTCGGTCGGTGGATTGACGCCGGGCATCAATGGCATCACCTCGCGTGCCGGCATCGCCGACGCCGACGCGCAATTGAAACGCCTGCTGGACACGTTGCAGGCGCTCGGCCTCGACAAGACCACCGACGTCTTCGTCACCGCCGATCACGGCTTCTCGACCATCTCGCACAGCCTGCCGGCGGATGACGGCGGCATCCAGCCGTCCTCGCTGCCGCAAGGCTTCGTCGCCATCGACATCGCCCACTGGCTCGGCGGCCAGAAACTGTTCGATCCCGACGCCGACAATGGCGAAATCCTCTACGAAAGCGACGGCGCCCATCCCTCGCGCGGCAGCGCACTGATCGGACCGTCGCCGGACGCCCCGCTCGCCATCGTCGCGGCCAATGGCGGCTCGGATTTCATCTACGTCCCCGGCGCCGATGCCCTGGGCCGCGCCAGGACGATCTATGCGCATTTGCTCGACGCGCCCTATGTCGGCGCGCTGTTCGTCAACGATGTCTTGCTTAAGGCCGATCCGGCCGCCTTCGCCGGCGCCTTGCCGATGAGCGCGATCAACCTGATCGGCGCCGCGACCGTCCCCAACCCGTCCATCGTCGTCGGTTTCCGCAGCTGGGTGGCCAAGGGCTGCGACCGGGGCGACGAACTCTGCGCCGTCGAGATCGCCGACACCGGCCTGCACACCGGCCAGGGCATGCATGGCAGCATCAGCCGCGCCGACACCCGCAACTTCATGGCCGCCATCGGACCGGACTTCAAAAAGGGCTATGCCGACCCGACGCCGGTCAGCAACGCCGACATCAACCCGACGCTGGCGCAAATCCTGGGCCTGAGCATCGCCCCGAGGGGCAAGCTGATCGGCCGCCCTGCCACCGAGGCCCTGGCGGGCGGCAAGCCCGTCCCGTTCAAGTCCTTGGTCCAGGAAGCCGCCCCAGCCGCCAACGGCCTGCGCACGGTCCTTGAGTACCAGACCGCCGCCGGACGGCGCTATTTCGACGCCGCGGGGTTCCCGGGCCGGGCCGTCGGCCTGACAGCGAAGTAACACGGCCAAATAGCCGCGCGCGCTTGCGGTCCGAATCCGCTATCACGGTCCCATGCGGATCGTGGAAAACACCGATGCTTTGAGGGCGCTGGTCGCCGAACTCGAAGGCGCGCCCTATCTGGCGCTCGACACCGAGTTCATGCGCGACCAGACCTATTGGCCCAAGCTCTGCCTGATCCAGGTGGCGGCGCCCGGCATCGAGGCCATCGTCGATCCGCTCGCCGAGGGCATCGACCTGGCGCCGTTCTACGACCTCCTGAAAAAGCCCGGCATCGTGAAGGTGCTGCACGCGGCGCGGCAGGACATCGAGATCTTCCACCACCAGGGCGGCATGATCCCCGATCCTTTGTTCGACAGCCAGATCGCCGCCATGGTCTGCGGCTTCGGCGACGCGGCGTCGTACGAAACCCTGTGCCGCAAGATCGCGCATGTCGAGATCGACAAATCCTCGCGCTTCACCGACTGGAGCCGCCGCCCGCTCAGCCAGAAGCAGCTCGACTACGCCGTCGGCGACGTCACCTATCTGCGGGTCATCTACGAGTCCTTGAAGAAGCAGCTGGAGCGCACCAACCGCTCGGCCTGGGTGCAGGAGGAAATCTCCGCCCTGCAGGATCCGCAGCTCTACGAGTTGCAGCCCGACACCGCCTGGAAACGGCTCAAGCCGCGCACCAGCAACAAGCGCTTCCTCGCCATGATCGCATCGCTCGCCGCCTGGCGCGAACGCGAAGCGCAGGCGCGCGACATCCCGCGCGGCCGCGTGCTCAAGGACGAAGCGCTGATGGAGATCGCCGCCCATCCACCCGAAAGCGCCGACAAGCTGGAAAGCATCCGCGCCGTGCCCAAGGGCTTCGCCAATTCGCGCCTCGGCAAGGGCCTGATGGAGGCCGTCGAGGAAGGCAAGACCGCCAAGCCGCCCGAGCCCATCGAACTCGACCGTCCGCGCCGCCGCCGCGAACCCTCACAGGCGGCGGTCGATCTGCTGAAAACCCTCCTTCGCCTGCGCGCCGAAGCCGTCGGCGTCGCGCCGCGCCTGATCGCCAACGCCGACGACATCGAGCGCCTCGCCGCCCAGGAAGACGAAGGCGTCCCCGCCCTGCACGGCTGGCGCGCCCAGGTCTTCGGCAACGACGCGCTGCTTTTGCGCAAAGGCGACCTCGCCATCGCGCTCGAAGGCGGCGAAGCGGTGGTGGTGGAGCTGGAGGATTAGAGCTTTCGCGCGCCCTGCGCCGTGTGGAAGACGCCGGCGATTTCGACCGCGCGCCGTTTCTTCGACACACGATAGACGATAACATAAGAGTACTTGATCCCACTCCACTCGCGCGTTCCGCGCTCATCTCCCAAGCGGCCCAGATAAGGCCGATCTGTCAACCGCTGGAAAGCCGCATGGAGAGCCTCAAGAAAGCGCGTCGCGGCCTGAGGATTGCGATCATCCAAATAGGCACGAATGACCTCCATCTGCGCCAAGGCGCGAGGAGAGACGACTAAACCGTAAGGCCGGCGCGGCGCCAAAGCGCGTCCAATTCCTGTTGGGACGCAACCTTGCCTTCATTCAATTCTTTGAGCGCAAGCCTGACCTCGGCGCGCTGTTCCGCCGTCAACCGGTAGGAACTCGGCTTTTCGTCGAAATCGATCGCGCTGTCGGCCAATCCGCCCCGCTGATTTTCCGACAGTTCCAAGATTCGCTCGACACGCTTTTTAGGCCGCTTCGTCATGTTGGAAACTTACCAGAAACAGGCTCGTCCGCCTACGACAACTCCGGCCCACCCGTCGCCAGGTCGGCGTCTTCCTCGCCCTCGACATAGGGGTCCTCGTCCGGTCCCAACTCATCCGTCGGGTTCGGCACGTCGAAGCCGGCCGGCGGGATGGCTTCGAGGAAGCCGGCGGCCTTCAGTTCGTCCACGCCGGGCAGATGGTTGACGTTCTCCAGCCCGAACTGGACGAGGAACGCTTCCGTCGTCCCGAACGTCACCGGCCGGCCCGGCGTCTTCTTGCGGCCACGGATCTTCACCCAGCCGATCTCCATCAGCACGTCGAGCGTGCCCTTGGACAGCATCACGCCGCGGATGTCCTCGATCTCGGCCCGCGTCACCGGCTGGTGATAGGCGATGATGGCCAGCGTCTCGATCGCGGCGCGGGAGAGGCGGCGCTGCTCCGGCTGTTCCTTGCGCAGCAGGAAGGCGAGGTCCGACGCGGTGCGGAACTGCCATTTTCCCGCGACGCACAAAAGGTTTACGCCCCGGCCCTCATACATCCGTTGAAGCGCGGCCACGAGGCCGGCGACGTCGGCGCCCTCCGGCAGCGATGTAGACAGTGCTTTCAGGTCGAGCGGCTCCGACGCCGCGAACAGCAACGCCTCGATCATCCGCAAATGCTCGGGGTTCACGCCCAGCTCCGGCGCCTCTGCATCCCCCTGTTCCACTTCCACTCCCATTTCCGTTTCAATCTTGGCGACGAGGCGGGCGACTCCACTCATGGCATGACCTCAGCTGCGGTTGGTGCGATCCGGTCGCGGACATAGACCTCTTCGAACGGCGCCATCTGGCGGATTTCGATCTTGCCGTCGCGGGCCAGTTCTAGACATGCCAGCAGCGTGCTCGCAAGCGCCGAACGGCGCCGCAGGCCGCCCGACCATTCGAAGGGCAAAAGCCGCTCCAGCCCGCTCCAGTCGGAGATGCGGCCCAGCATCCGCTCCAGTCGCGCCCGCGCCTCCTCGATCAGCAGCACCGGCGCATGTTTGGGCGCATAAGTCTTGCCGCCCAGCTTCTTGACCCGCTGCGTCGCGTAGGACGTCAAAAGGTCGTAGAGCGAGTCCTTATAGGTCCGCAGCTTGATGACGTTCACCGGTTCCGGCGCGCCGCGGCCGAACACGTCGCGGTCCAGCCTATCGCCGCCCATCAGCCGCGCCGCGGCGGTGCGCATCGCTTCCAGCCGCTGCAGGCGCCAGCGCAGCCGCGTCGCCATCTCGTCGGCCGTCGGCTCGCCGTCCGCCGTCGGCGGCTGCGGCAGGACCAGCCGCGATTTCAGATAGGCCAGCCACGCCGCCATCACCAGATAATCCGCCGCTAGTTCCAAATTCATCTTCTTGGCGGACTCGATGAACTCCAGATACTGGTCGGCCAGTTTCAGGATCGAGATTTTGGCGATGTCGACCTTCTGGTTGCGCGCCAGCGACAGCAGCAGGTCGAGCGGCCCCTCGAAGCCGTCCACCGCGATCATCAACGCCTCTTCGCCGCGCGGCGCGTTGGCTTCGAAATCGCCGAAATTCTCGCCCGGATCGCTCATGCGGTGTCACCCATCAATTCGGCCAGCCGCGCCTCGGCGGCGGCGGGATCGAACGCGTCCGGCGCGCTCAGATGCGACAGCGCGTGCTCGGCGCGGCGCAGCGCCTGGCCGTCCAATTCCTTCACCTCTGAAGCCACTTCGCGCATCTCATCCATCTTGCCGTTGCAGTGAAGCACGACATCGCAGCCCGCAAACAGTGCAGCCTTTGTACGCACCGACAAAGGCCCGTCCAGCGCGTTCATGGAAAGATCGTCCGATATCAACAGGCCGTCGAAGCCGATTTCGCCGCGAATCACGTCGCGAATCACCTTCGGACTGGTTGTCGCGGGGCGCTGGGGATCGATGGCCTCGTAAACCACATGCGCCGTCATCGCCATGGGGCAGGTGTTGAGGCTGCGGAAGGTGACGAAATCGCTGGCGCTGAGTTCCTCGGCAGCGGTCGTCACCCTGGGCAGGGTATGGTGCGAATCGGCCATGGCCCGGCCGTGGCCGGGAATATGCTTCATGATGGGCAGCACGCCGCCCTCCATCAGCCCCTCGATCTGCGCCCGGCCCAGATCGATGATCGCCGCCGGATCGAAGGCGAACGCCCGGTCGCCGATCACCGCATCGGCGCCTTCCACCGGCACGTCCAGCACCGGCAGGCAATCGGCATTGATGCCGACCTCCGACAGGTCGTGGGCGATCAGCCGCGCGTTCAGATAGACCGCCTCCAGCGCCGCCTCGTGCTGGACGGCATACATCTCGCCGAAGCGCGCCGCCGGCGGGCGCGCCTTCCAGTCCGGCGGTTTCAGCCGCGCCACGCGTCCGCCTTCCTGATCGATGAAGATCGGCGCGCGAGCGTCGCCGACCGTTTCGCGCAAGGCCGCCGCCAACGCGGCAACCTGGGACCGGCTTGCGATGTTGCGCGCGAACAGGATGAAGCCCCAAGGGCACGCCTCGCGGAAAAAATCCCGCTCGGCGGCCTCCAACGCGGTGCCGGCGCAGCCATAGATCGCGCGCGTGCGCATGGCCCCTCTATGCTTTCTTCCGCGCCCGCTTCACTTCGTCGGGATGCACGCGGCGCCCTCGGCCTTCAGCTTGTCGCAAAGCGCGCCGGCTTGCGATTTGCTGCCGGCAACGATCCGCAGGCGATACCAGGTGCCTTTGGCGCCGAGATCGACCTGCTTGATGTCGGGCGACAGCCCCGACACCAGCGAGGCGTGCTTGGCCTTGTAGGCGGTCCAGGCCGCATTGGCATCGCCTTGCGATTTGTAGGCGCCGATCTGCAGCAGCGCGCCGCCGGGTGTCGCGACCGGCGTGTCGACCGGCGGCGTCACCGTCGCCGGCGCGGGCTTCGCCGGCGGCGGCGCTTCGGCGACCTGGGACGGCGCAGGCTTGGCTACGACAGGCGGGGGCTTCGCCACTGTCGGTGGCGCGGTGACCACAGGCTTGGCGGTCGCCATCGCTGCCGGCGGCGGTTTAACGGGCGCGGGCGTCGGTTTCACTGTTGGCGCAGGCGTCGCCACGACGGGCGCAGGCTTGGTCGTCGGTACTTCGCTGGGAGGCGGCGGTGCGGTATCGGCATTGGCCTCTTCGTCCGACGGCGCCGGCTGTTGATAGATTTTCAGCCCCGTATAGGGCGTCGGCGTGCCGCCGGCATCGTTCGGCGCGACCTTGGCCGGGCCCGGTTCCGCCGCGATGGTGCGCGGCACCTCGGCATGGCCCTGCTGCACGCCGCGCTGATAGGCGAGCCAGACCACGGCCCCGAACGCCGCCAGCACCAAAAGCGCAATAACGATCAGCAGCGGAAGGCGCGAGCCCTCGACATCCTCTTCATCTTCGCCGCCGTCGAATACGCGGACGTCGTCCGATCCCCGTTCGTAGTTGGCCATGCTGCTCGGCTCCGATTCTCAAGGTTCCAACCTAGCACTCGCCTGCGGTCGAATCATGGCGACCAAATACCTAGAGCTCGATATCCTTGCGAAAGACGCGGGCATATTCCGTAAGGGCATAGCGGTCGGTCATGCCGGCGATGTAATCGCGGACCACGCCGCCCGTCGCCGCGTCGCCGGGCGCGCCGCATAACCTTGTCCAGTCGGGGGGCATTTTCGACGGATCGTTGCTGAACGCCGCGAACAGCTCGGCGACCACGCCCTTGGCGCGCCCGATCGGCACCATGACGCGCGGATGGCGATACATATGCGCGAACAGGAAGCGCTTGATCGCCGCCACCTGTTCGACCATCGCCGGCGAGAACGCCGCCAGCGCCCCTTTATGTGCCCGCACATCCTCGGCCGACGCCGGTTTCGCGGCCGCGATCCGTCTGCCCGTTTCGGCCAGCAGGTCGTCGACCATCATGCTCATCAGCGCACGGACGAGTTCGCCGATGAAGCGGCCCAGTTCCAGGGCGCCGAACCGCGCGCCGATCGCTTTGACATGTTCGCCCGCCAGCGGCGCGCCGGAAAGATCGTCGATGGAGAACAGTTCGGCGCGCAGCCCGTCGTCGATGTCGTGATTGACATAGGCGATGTCGTCAGCCAGCGCCGCGACCTGCGCCTCCAGCGACGGCCAGCGCGACAGGTCGAGCGGCCAGCGCACATCGAAGGATTGGATCGGCCCCGCCAGCGGCGGCTTGAGCGGACCGTTGTGCTTGACGAGGCCTTCCAGCGTTTCCCAGGTCAGGTTCAAGCCGTCGAACGCGGCGTAGCGATGCTCCAGCTTGGTCACCAGCCGCAGGCCATGCGCATTGTGATCGAAGCCGCCGATGCCGAGCGTCGCGGCGTTGAGCGCTTCCTCGCCGGCATGTCCGAACGGCGTGTGGCCGAGGTCGTGCGCCAGCGCCAGCGTCTCGGCCAAATCCTCGTCCAGCGCCAGCACCCGCGCCAGCGAGCGCGCGATCTGCGCCACTTCCAGCGAATGCGTCAGCCGCGTGCGGTAGTAATCGCCTTCATGCTGCACGAAGACCTGCGTCTTGTGCTTGAGCCGGCGGAACGCGGCGGAGTGGATAATGCGGTCGCGGTCGCGCTGATAACAGGTTCGCGTCGCGCTCTCGCGTTCCGCGTGGAACCGCCCCCGGCTGATCGCCGGCACCGTCGCGAACGCGGCCCGCCGAACCGGCGGTTGGTAAAGAGGCGGAAGTAGATGGCCGGTTGGCATGGAGTTTCTTCGAGTCTCACCAAACACAACCTGTCATGGCCCGCGAATGCGAGGGCTTTGCATAAGTAGGACTTTAGTAGGACTTTTGAGCGGCTACGAGTGAGTTTGGCAATAGGGCGTTTGGACGATTGTGGGTCCGTCATTTGGATGGTGTTGAACCGTCGGATCAAGC
>DATCAT010000054.1:0-168246 GCA_036512455.1 Rhizomicrobium sp. | reverse complement strand
TCGTCACCCTGATAGTCCTGCTGGTGATCAGCGCCGGCGAAGCCAAATGGGCGTTCTGGGCCATTTTCGCCCTGGCTCTAATCGCCGGGATCACCCTGATCATCCCGATCGGCGGCGCCGACATGCCGGTGGTGGTCTCGATGCTCAACTCCTATTCGGGCTGGGCGGCGGCGGGCATCGGCTTCACGCTGGGTAATACGGCGCTGATCATCACCGGCGCGCTGGTGGGCTCGTCGGGCGCGATCCTCAGCTACATCATGTGCAAGGCGATGAACCGCAGCTTCATCTCGGTGATCCTGGGCGGCTTCGGCGGCGAGGTCGCGGCGGCGAGCGGCAAGGTCGAGACGCGCCCGGTGAAACAGGGCTCGGCAGAGGACGCCGCCTTCATCATGAAGAACGCGGGCTCGGTCATCATCGTGCCGGGCTACGGCATGGCGGTGGCGCAGGCGCAGCACGCGGTGCGCGAGATGGCCGATCATCTCAAGAAGGAGGGCGTCAAGGTCTCCTACGCCATCCATCCGGTGGCAGGCCGCATGCCGGGGCATATGAACGTGCTCCTGGCCGAAGCCAACGTGCCCTATGACGAGGTGTTCGAGCTGGAGGACATCAACTCCCAGTTCCCGCAGACCGACGTCGCCTTCGTCATCGGCGCCAACGATGTGACCAATCCCTCGGCCAAGACCGATCCCAAATCGCCGATCTACGGCATGCCGGTCCTGGACGTGGAGAAGGCCAAGACCGTGCTCTTCATCAAGCGCGGCATGGGCAGTGGCTATGCCGGCGTCGAGAACGAACTGTTCTTCCGCGACAACACCATGATGCTGTTCGCCGACGCCAAGAAGATGACGGAAGAGATCATCAAGGCGCTGGGGTGATTCAGTTTCACCCACCCGCGGTCGTGCACTGCTGTCATCCCCGGCGAGCGTAGCGAAGCGGAGCGAGGGAGTGAGTAGCGGCAGCGTACGAACGACCCAGGCCTGGGTCGCCCATACGCTGTCGCTATGGGCTCCCTCGCCGCGCGAAGTGCGCGGCTCGCCGGGGATGACAGTGGGGGATATGCTCGGCCGACCGAAGCAGGGGGCTGGCATGTCGGGCACGAGTTTCACACAGCATAAAGTTGACCACCACGACGCTTTGGTGATCGGCGGGGCGTCCGTCGGGACTGTGTTCGAGTGGTACGACTTCTATCTCTACGGCTCGCTCGCCAGCTTCATCACCAAGCACTTCTTCTCCGGCGTCAATGAGACGACGGGCTATATCTTCGCGCTGCTCGCCTTCGCCGCGGGTTTCGCGGTCAGGCCGTTCGGGGCGCTGATCTTCGGGCGGCTCGGCGACAAATGGGGGCGCAAGAACACCTTCCTGGTCACCATGCTGCTGATGGGGCTGGCGACCTTCTCCGTCGGCCTGCTGCCCTCCTATGCGCTGGCGGGCGTCGCGGCGCCGATCGCGCTGGTGGCGCTGAGGCTCATCCAGGGCCTGGCGCTCGGCGGCGAGTATGGCGGGGCTGCGACCTATGTCGCCGAGCATGCGCCGCCGGGACGGCGCGGTTTCTACACCAGCTGGATCCAGACGACCGCGACGATCGGGCTGTTTCTCAGCCTCATCGTGATCCTCGTCACCCGCAGCCAGCTCGGGACCGATGCCTTCGCGGCGTGGGGCTGGCGCGTGCCGTTCCTGGTCTCGGCGCTGCTGCTGGCGATCTCGCTGTGGATCCGGCTGCGCCTGCATGAGAGCCCGGTGTTCGAGCGGCTGGTCGCCGAAGGCAAAAGGTCGCCCGCGCCGCTTACCGAATCCTTCGCGCGCCGCGGCAATCTCAGGCTCGTCGTGCTCGCGCTGCTCGGCCTCACCGCCGGCCAGGCGGTGGTCTGGTACACCGGCCAGTTCTATTCGCTGTTTTTCCTGGAGAAGATTCTCAAAGTGGATGGCACCCTGACCAACGAGCTGGTCGCCACGGCACTCGCCATCGGCACGCCGTTCCTGGTCTTGTTCGGCTGGCTGTCCGACAAAATAGGCCGCAAGCCCATCATCATGGCGGGATGCCTGCTCGCCGCGCTGACCTATTTTCCGCTGTTCCACATGCTGACGCAGGCGGCCAATCCGGCGCTGTCGGCGGCGTCGGGGCGGGCGCCGATCGTGGTGGTGGCCGATCCGGCCGATTGCTCCTTCCAGTTCGATCCCGTCGGCAAGGCGGCGTTCAACAGCTCCTGCGACCTCGCCAAGTCCTATCTCGCCAAGGCGGGTCTGCCTTACGGCAACCAGGCCGCGGTGGCGCATGCGCCGGCGCAAGTCCGGATCGGGTCGTCCGTGCTCGCGGCGTTCGACGGGCGCGGCCTCGCCAAGGCCGATTTCACCAAGCGCAAGACGGCGTGGGAAGCGCAGCTGGCCGCCTTGCTCGCCGGTGCCGGCTATCCGCAGGCGTCGGACAGCGCCAAGGTCGACAAGACGATGGTGGTGGCGATCCTCTCGATCCTGATGATTTACGTCGCCATGGTCTATGGGCCGATCGCCGCCATGCTGGTGGAGATGTTCCCGGCCCGGATTCGCTACACCTCGATGAGCCTGCCTTACCATTTGGGCAATGGCTGGTTCGGCGGCTTTTTGCCGACGACGGCCTTCGCCATGGTGGCGGCCAGCGGCGATATCTATTTCGGCCTGTGGTATCCGGTCGCCATCGCCGCCTTCACCTTCGTGGTCGGCATGCTGTTCGTGCGCGAGACAAGGGGGAACGCGGCATGAGCGCGAGCGCGTTTCATATCCGCGACGCCGAGCTGCCGCGCGACCGGCCGGCGATCCTCGGCTTCATCCTGGGGCTGCAGCGCTTCGAGCACGGCGTCGAGCCCAACCGCCGGCTCGATGACGCCGTCGCCGAGGACTATCTCCAGCCGCTGCTGCGCAACCTCGCCGAAAAGGACGGGCGCATTCTTATCGCGGAGGACGCGCAGGCTGCGCCGATCGGCTGGGCCGTGGTGCATGAGGACGAAGACGACATCTATGTGATCGCCAGCGAGCGCCGCTTCGCCTACATCGCCGAACTTTTTGTCGTCGAGGCGGCGCGCGGTACCGGCGTGGGGCGCGCGCTGATCGCGGCCTGCGAGGACTGGGCGCGGGCGCGGCACGTCGGCATCCTCCACATCGGCGTCCTGCCCGGCAATGCGCGCGCCAGGGCGGTCTATGAACGCGCCGGTTACGCGCCCTATTCGTTGCGATTGCGCAAGCGCATTGCGTCCTGACAAGGACATTCCGGAAAAGAAAAAGGGCCGCGCCTCGCGGCGCGGCCCTTGAACTTCGTGGTTGTTCGCCGATCAGAACTTGATCGACAGACGGCCCGTCCAGGCGCCGTAGCCGATGTCCTTGCGGGCGAGCGTCGAGTCGTAGCGGCCCGACAGCGTGGCGTCCTTGCCCAGTACCTCACCCAGGTCGAAGTCGAGGCCGAAACCGGTCTCGGCGTAGGAATGATCCCGCGCCGCGATGGCGAAGGTCATGATCCCGCTCGGAGCCGCCGCGAAGGCCGCCTGGATCGAGCCGTTGTTGCCGAAGCTGTTGACCCAGAACAGATGCGTGTTCGGGGTGACGTGGATCTTGAACAGATCAAACGTCGCGTTGGCATCGAAGCCGATCCTGGCCGCAAGCGAGTGCTCGTTGAAGCCGGCGAAGGTCATCGCCGCCGGTCCGCCTGTTTCCGTAAACGCATCGATCGACGAGCTGGTATATTGCAGGCCGAACGACGGAATCAGGTTGATCGTCATGCCGCCCTGCGTATTGGCGACAAACGACCTGCCGATCGAAGCGCCGAACGCCGGCGAACTGCCGCTCGAATGGCCCATCATCGCGAACGAGGTCGGGCCGACGACGGCGATGCGCCGCGACTCGATGCTCTGGCCGCCATACGATCCGAAGGCCTCGGCCATGTAGTGGTTGCCGAAGTCATAGCGGGCGTAGAGCGCGCCCTGGAACGTATTGCTCTGCAGCGATGCCGGCGCCGAACGCAGCGTCGCCAACGCGTCCGAGAAGCCGATCGATGCGCCGACCGTGAGGCCGTCGGCGACCGGGATGTCGACGCCCGCGCCGATGATCAAGCCGCGCACGTCGGCCTTGCCGTCGCCGCCGATGGCGACGGTGCCGTTGAGCGAGCTGCCGGAGATGAAGCCGCCGGCACCGTTCGGCAGCATCATCCAGCTGTCGCCGGCCGCGGACGGCGATGCCGCCGCAGCCGTTCCCGTGGTCGGGATGACATCATTGCCGCCGCCCGGATTGGTGGCGATGTTCGCCCCCAACGCCATGAACTGCTGCGACGTGGCCGATACGCCCGACGCGGAGTTCAGCGCCGATTTCAGGCCGTCCGAGTCGATGTGCAGTCCGGCGCTCTGACCGTAGCCGGCCGCGCCATTGCCCATGCCGCCCAATTGCTGCCACAGCATGTTGTCGTAGCCGGTGGTCTGCATGTCGCCGACCAGCGTGGCCGCCTCTTCGGACAGCGGCGCCAGGTTCTCCAGCGCCTGCGCGAGCGCGCCGTCCGACAGCGGATCGATCGCCTGGTACAGGGCGAGCATGTCGTTGTAGTGCGCGCCGCGATCGGCATCGAGAGCGGCCGCGATTTGCAGCTGATGCGCCGAGGCGCCGCTACCGATGACGGTGACGAACGAGCCGGCCTGGAAGGTGACGACTTCGTTCTGCACCGCGCCGGTCGTGGTCTTGCTGACGCTCGGGAACAACACGCCCGGAACAGTGTCGGGCACCGCGTCGTAGGCGCCGGTGATCGTCGTCGCCGTCAGGAAGGTGAACGCCGAGCCTTGCTGCACGATGCTCTGCGGCGCGATCATCGCCGTGCCGCCGACCGTGGCGTTGCCGTTGATCTTCAGCAGATCGGACGTGCCGCCCGGGCCGGCGACTTCGACAATCGTCGTCGAACCCAGACCGAGACTGACATTGCCGTTGACGGTCAGCGTTCCGATCGTGCCGTTCCTGCCGGGTGCGACAGCACCGATCAGGAAGCTCAGCAACGGCGTGTTTATCGTGCCGGTACCCGACAGGAGGCCGCCGAACATCTGGATGCCGTTGGCGCCGTTATAGATACCGTCAACTGTAAGTCCGCCGGCGAACACGTTGGTGTTGATCAGCGTGGTCAAAGTAGCACCCGTGGCAACCGTCAAGCCGGTCCCAAGGCCGTTGATCGTCAGCATGTCGACGGTGATCGGCGCTCCGGCCTGCAGCGTCGTGGTGCCCGCCGCCTTGAACGTCACGTCGTAGTAACGCGCCGGCGAATTGGTCCCGACATTGGCGTTGGTGTCGTTGATCAGATGGCCAGGCGACGCGCCGGGCGCGCCCTGGACCAGCGGTCCGGCCGCGCCGCCGACATGGGCGGTGCCTTCCGGATTGGTCCAATTCGACTGCGGGCTGCTGGCGACTCCGCCCGAGCAGGCCGGCGCCGCTGCGCCGGTGGCGACGACATCGCCGTCTGCGTTGGTCGTGACGCCAATGATATCGGCGCCGCAATCCGAGCCGCCGCTGGTGGCGATGAAGGACTGCACGAGAGCATCGAAGCCGGCCTGGCCGAGGGCGCCGTTGAACGGCCGGTTGCCGGAGGTGGGCGTCACCACGCCCGGACGCGGGCTGACGATAGGCGCCGTGAGGCCGGTGCCGCTGGAAATGTCGATGCAGTCGTCAAGATAGCAGACCTCGCCGAAGCCCGGCGTGGCGGCTGTGCCGATCGCGGCTGTCGTCGGCAGGGCGTTCACCAGATGGCCGGTGCTGTCGATGGTCATCTGCGCCGGATCGAGCGCCATCATGAACGCGGTGGAGTCGGTCCAATTATGATCGCCGCCGGTGTTGGTGACGTATTTGTACGGGTTGTTGGCGACGATCCAGTCCCAATAGAGGTAGAGCGGCTGGTAGAACGACGTCGTGCCGTAGGACGAGCCCGGCTGCGCGGGGTAGAAGCGGTCGCCGCCCGAAAGCACGGCGGCGATGGTCCGCGACGAGAAGGTCGTATCGATGATCAGCGGACCGCCGGAATCGCCGGGTGCCGTGATGCCTTCGCGGGTCAGCGCGGGGGCGTCGTTGAAGATGTTGAAGTCGAACTGGTTGGCCTGCGCCGTGTTGAACTTCGGATCGTTGAAATCCATCTGGTAGAGATTGGCGGGCAGGCCGTCGGGACCGACGGCGCAGGGGAAGCCCTCGGCGACGCAGATCCGCTCCAGCGACTCGTCGAGCGAGTCGAGCGAGCCCAGCACGCTGACGATGTTTTCCGCGACACGGCGCTTGAAGTCGATCGTGCCCTGGCCCGTGGTGCCGATGCCGTTGTCGCCATAGCCGACGATGGTGGCGTGCGCCGGTCCGCTGAGCGCGCTGAACAGGATCGTCCAGGTCGGAACATTGATGGCCGGCGTGTCGAGGGCCGCCATGGCAATATCCGCCTTCAGGAAGTTGTTGCCGAGGCCGATGTTGCAGCAATTGGTGTCGTAGACGACGAAGTTCGAGTTGTAGGCGAAGTTGTTGGTGCGGGTCAGATCCCTCGGACCGCCGCCGACGCCGTTCAGCCACTGGCCGATCGCCGAATTGCCGGCGACGTTGTTGTTGGAATTGAAGAAGAAGCCGATCGGCAGGCCGCCATTGGCCGCGCCATAGCCGGTGGCATTCATGAAGCCGTTGCCGGCCGGGTTCTCGTTCACGCAATGCGAAGCGAAAATCACCACGCGGGGATTGATCAGGGTCGCGGTGCACAGGCCGATGAAGCCGTTCTGCTCGTCGACCACCATCTGGCCGACGCCGGTGACGTTGGTCGTGTCGACAACCTGCGTCGGCGTCAAAGTGTCGTTGATGACGATGGCCGAGGCCGGCGTGGCGACGGCAGCGAAGCCGGCGAGCGCGGTGGCGCCAAGGAAGGCATTACGGACGCGCGCCAGCTGGCGGCGATTGCTGTTTGTCATGGATAGTCCCCTGTGTGGCGGCACCAAGCCGTCCTGAGGGCCACGCTAGCAAGGTTCACTGTTGCGTGGGTACCGCAGTCGGAAAAAATCATGGAATCTTGCAACAAACTCAGGTGGATAGGCGGATCATTTTCGGCGTATTTGAAAGATTCAGTCGCATTGTTGGCCACCCGGTTAACAATCTTTCACTCGACGAAAATGGCCGGAAGGGCCCAGCCAGGGGACGCGCCGTCGGCCTTTGCGACTCGATCCAAACGGGCTAAGGGCCGCAGCCTCACCTCTGGCCGGAGCTGGACACCAGGATGAACGATCACGATCCGAATATGCCCGCGCTGCGGCGCGAATGGCTGGCGGCACGCATCATGGCCGTGCTTGGCGTGCTGCTCCTGGTCGCGGTCGGCGCCGGACTCGCCATGCCGTTCTTTTCCGACAGCGATACGCCCATCGCGGCGGTGCCCGAATCGCCCAACGCGTCGGCGGCCGACGATGCCGAAGCGCGGCGCCAGGAAGGCATCGTCCTTTGCGACACGGCGCTGACGTCGGCACAGTCGTTCGGCCTTCTCCCGGCCTTCGCCACGCGCGACGGCGACGAGCCGAAAGAGGGCACGGCGCGCGGCCATTATATCTGCGGCGCCAAGACCGATGCCGCGACGTACACCATCGCCTTCGGCATGGCCTGCACCGAAATGGGCAACGACAAGTGTATCGTCCTCAACACGATCACGATGAACGGCGCAACGATTCTCTATCAGCGCCGCTGACGCGCGGGCGCCGGGCCTGTAGCTTGGCGGCGCGGGACGGGCCATGACACACGACGTTTTCATCAGCTATTCGTCGAAGGACAGGCTGGCGGCGGAAGCGGCCTGCGCGGTGCTGGAGGCCAGGGGCATAAGCTGCTGGATCGCGCCGCGCGATATCCCGCCGGGCGCCAACTGGGCGGCAGCGATATCCGATACGATCGGCGCCGCGCGCGTCTTCCTGCTGATATTCTCCAACAACGCCAACGCCTCCGAACAGGTGCAGCGCGAAGTCGACCTCGCCGCCAATCACCGCCTGAGCATCATTCCGCTGCGCATCGAGAATGCGCTGCCGCAGCAGTCGCTGGAGTATTACCTCAACCAGCGTCACTGGCTGGACGCCTTCACGCCGCCGCTCGAGCAGCATCTGAACAAGCTTGCCGAAGCGATCGCGCTGATCCTCGGCGGCGAGCCGGCGGGCGCCGTCATCCGGCAGGCGCCAAGCTGGTCGCCGCCGCCGCCGCCGCCAGGCAGATCGTTCGGCCCCTATCTGCTGGGCACGGCGGGGTTGTTGTCGATCGCGCTGGTCGCGTTCGGCTGGGTGGCGTTTCATCGCGACGCGCCGGCCGTGCCGCCAACGCGGCTCATCGCGGATGCCGGCGCGCCGCCGCCAAATGGCGATCTTGCGATGTCCGCGGTCGCCGGTTCGTCGCACAAGGCTGTGCTGGTCTATCCCCGCGCCGCGCAATGCGCATCGACGACCGACCGCTCGGCGTTCGCCGCGAAATATTGCGTCACCTCGGCGCTGGTGTCCCAGCACGACGCCACCGGACTGCTGAACGCCTATGGCCCGCAAAACCTGTTCGACGGCAATCCCGCCACCGCCTGGTGCGAAGGCGTTGCCGGACCGGGCAACGGACAGGAGATCACGGTCGAATTCGCGCGCCCGGTCATCGTCAGCCGGATCACCGTGGTCAACGGCTACGCAAAATCCGCCGCGACCTTCGCCAACAACAATTCCATTCATACGCTGACCGCGGTCTGGCCGGACGGCACGACCTCGCCGCTCGACCTTGCCGACAGCATGACGCCCAATTCCATCGCGACGAACCACGCCGAGCCGGTCACGCGCCTGCGCCTTCGCATCGAGTCGGTGAACGGCGGCAGCAAATGGCCGGACAGCTGCATCAGCGAACTGCAGTTTTCGGTGCGCGAGCCTTAGGCCATATAAATAAGGCCCCACACGATCCGGTCTTATTTCACGCCGCCCAGTTTGCAGATGTATTTCCAGGCCTCCGGCGTGACCGGCTGCACCGACAGTCGCGCCTCGCGCACCAGCACCATGTCCTTCAGCTTCGCATCGGCCTTGATCGCGGCCAGCGTCACGGGCCTGGGCACGTCCTTCACCGCCTTCACGTCGACGAGTCCGAACTTGCCCGTCTCGTCGCTCGGATCGGGACGGTATTCACCGATCACCTCGACGATGCCGACGATCTGTTTCTCGTCGCCCGTATGATAGAAGAAGCCCAGATCGCCCTTCTTCATGCTCTTCATATGCTTCGCGGCGGCGTAGTTGCGAACGCCGCTCCACGGCTCGCCCTTGGACCCGCGGCTCTTCTGCATGTCCCAGGAAAAGGTGTCGGCTTCCGTCTTGAACAGCCAATAGGCCATGCGCCTCTCCTTCAGAATTTCGCATCGCAGCCGTTGAACGTCATCTTCCAGGGCCGCACGTCGGACTGCGCGAAGAGGCCGGCCTTCACGTAAGGATCGCCCGCGTGCCATTTCTTCGCAGCCTCGAGGTCGGCGGCTTCGAAGATGATCAGGCTTCCCGCCATCTCGTCCTTCGGACTGAGGAACGGTCCGCCGAGCCGGATGACGCCGGTCTCGCGCGCGTAAGCGAAATGCGCCTCGCGCGTCGCCAGGCGCAGCGCCAGCGAATTCTCCTTGTCGATGGCCGAAACGACGAACAGCATGACTTCTCCTAGTGCGCCAGACGCGCCTGCAGCACCGGCCGCAGCTGGGCCCAGACTTTCGTTTCCCAGGCCCGTTCGCCGGCGCCCTGATAATGGATGCCTTCGGGGTCGCCGCGAAGCACAAAATTCCGGTCGCTGAGCGGATTGCTGTCGATATAGGCGCAGCCGGCGGCTCTCGCCGCGCGGCCGACATCGGCGGCGAAACGTTCATAGTCCTTAACCGGCTTGGTCTTCTCGGCGGTCTGCGGCGGCCCGATCCAGACGCAATGGCTGCCGCCTTGCGCGATCTCGCCCGCCAGCCGGCCGACCTGTTCCAGATAGGTCGCGTAGAAGGCGCGGAAGGAGCCGGCGCGCTGCGTCAGCATGTTGGAGCCGAGCGACAGGATCGTGATCCTGGGATGAATGCGCGCGATGTAGTCGCGCAGGGCGGAATAGCGGACGCGGCCGGGCCGGTCGAACGGTCCGTGATCGCGGGCGCAGTCGCCGGCGCCGTTGCAGGTGCGGATGCCGCAATAGGAAGTGCCGCCACGCAGCCAGGTCGAGACATCCGAACCGCAGGTCCAGTAGGCCCAAACCTTCAGCGGCCGCCCCGATCTGGGATCCGGTTCGCTGGCCAGCGAGCGATAGAGCTGGGCACCGAAATAGCCGAGGCTCTCCGAATCGCCGATCAGCAACACATCGGCCGGCTGGATCCAACCGCCCTCGACGATGTCGGGATTGTCGGTGCGATCCGGCTTGTCGTGCGCCTGTGCCCCAACCGCCAACAAAGCCGCGCCAAACAGCGCCGCCGCAATGCGTCCCCCCGACATGTGCCCCCTTTATTCCGGCCGCAGCGGCCTCGTCATCAGCTTTTCCAATGCCGCAATCGGCGCCAGGGCGCCATCGAGGACTGCGGAAATGGTTTCGGCGATCGGCAGTTCGACGCCGTGCACGGCGGCTCGGGCGACTAGGGCCGGCGCCGTTTCGACCCCCTCGGCGAGCGGCGTGCCGGCCTGGCGCAACTCTGAGAGCGGCGTGCCGCGGCCCAATTTTTGTCCGAAGGCGAAATTGCGCGATGACGGGCTCGATGCGGTCAGCACCAGATCGCCCAGGCCGGACAGGCCCATGAGCGTCTCGGCGCGCGCACCCAGGGCTTCGCCCAATCGCGTCAGCTCGGCGAAACCGCGCGCCAGCAGTGCGGCGCGGGCGCTCTCGCCCAGGCCCAGGCCCTCGACCACGCCGCAGGCGATGGCGTAGACGTTCTTCGCCGCGCCGCCGAGCGCGACGCCGGTGATGTCGTCGCTGGCATAAGGGCGGAATTGCGCATGCGCCAACGTCGCCTGCAGGCGCCGCGCGATGTCGAGTCTCGCCGCGATCGTCACGGCGGTGGGAAGCCCGATCGCCACATCATGCGCGAAAGACGGGCCGGAGAGGATCGCCGGCTCGGCAAGGGGCGCGGCTTCGCGCAGCACTTCGCTCAGCAGCATGCCGCTGCCGCGCTCGATGCCTTTGGCACAGAGCATCAAGGGTGTCGCGGCGGCGATGAGCGGTGCGAGCTTTGTCAGCACGGCACGCAGATGCTGCGCCGGCACGACGACGAGCAACGCGTCCGCATTGGCCGCCTGCGTCAGGTCCGCGGTGGCGACGATGGTCTGCGGCAAGGCGATTTTGGGCAGGAATTGGCTATTGCGATGGCCGCGGTTGATCGAATCGACCACCGCCGATTCCCGCGCCCAAATCAGGGTTTTTGCCCCGGCCTGCGCCGACACGAGGGCCAATGCAGTTCCCCAGGCGCCACCGCCGATCACGGCGATTCTATCGTAAGCTATTGGATGGTCGTCATTTTTTTCCATTCTCGGATTGATCGTTCCCAATGGAAGATTGAACGGTTTGTTGATTATTCAGAAATTGTGCCTATCTTAATCCGTACAACAAGAAACTCGCTTGGGTAGGCAACACCAGATGGCCGAAAAAGACACCGTCAAGGATCAGATCGTCGACGCCGCCAAGAAGCGGTTTTCACATTTCGGCTACGCCAAGACGACCATGGCCGAAGTCGCCAGCGACTGCGCCATGTCGCCGGGCAATCTCTACCGCTTTTTCCCCGGCAAGCTCGACATCGCCGAGGCCATCGCCACCGAGGACTACTCCAAGCATCTGGAGCATCTGCGCAAGATCGCGGTGCAGCCCGGTAAGGATGCGCGCGAGCGGCTGCACCAGCTGCTGTTCGAGGAATTGCGCCGCACCTATCACAAGCTCGAGAAGGACCCGCGCGCCTATGAGATGGCGCGGGTGATCAGCCAGGAGCGGCCGAAATTCGCCAACTGGATGCTGGAGAACGAACGCAAGATCCTGGTCGAACTGCTCGAGGAGGCGGAGCGCCGCGGCGAATTCAAGATGGACGACAAGCAATTCACCGCCGAAATGGTGCAGGCCGCGACGATGAAATTCCGCTATCCGCAGCTGTGGTCGAAGCTGACGCTGCCCAAGCTCGAGCTCGAGCTGGAGGGCGTCATGAACCTCTTGATCAACGGTCTGTGCCCGCACGCGGCGGAACAGCGCCGGACGGCGCAGGGCGAGGCGGCCTAGCTAGCGCCACAAAGGCCGGTTATGAGACGGGGCATGCGCCGTATCGCTCTCGCCCTTTTGCTCGCCGTCTGCGCGCCGCTTCTCATGGCCGGCGGCCAGGCGCCACCGCCGCGCCATCTCGACCTCAGCGCGGCCGACCGCGACGAGCTCGACGCCATCAGCGCCTATCTGAGCGGCATCACCACGCTGAAGGGCGGTTTCATCCAGGTCGAGCCGAACGGCACGGCCGACGAAGGCACATTCTACATTTCGAAGCCAGGCAAGATGCGCTTCGAATACAAGCCGCCGTCGCCGACGCTCATCGTTTCGGACGGCCACACCGTCGCCGTCGCGAATACGCGGCTCAACACGGTGGACCGCTATCCCTTGTCGGAAACCCCGCTCGGTCTCATCCTCGATGACAGAATCGACCTTCGTCACAGTTCGCAGCTGGTCAGCGTCGCGCACCAGGAAGGGTCCTTCGTCGTGGCGATGCGCACCAGCAGCAACCGCGTCAAGGCGAACATCGCGCTGGTGTTCTCAGAGCCGGACTACGAGCTTCGGCAATGGACCGTGATCGACAATCAGGGGCTTTCCACCACCGTGGCGCTGCGTTCGCTGGTGCCCGGCACGCCGCTGGCGCCGTCGCTGTTCATGCTGCCGGACAAGAACCCGTTCGGTCACCGGCGCCAGGATTGAGCCGATGACCGGCAAGCTCCCCATCGTCGGATTTCCCTGCGACCGCCGCATGCTTGGCCAACATCCGTTCCATGTCGTCGGCGAGAAATATATCGCGGCGGTGCGCGAAGGTTCCGATGCGCTGCCGTTTCTCATTCCCGTGCTCGAGCCGCCGCTGACGCCACGCGACATTCTGGAGAATGTCGACGGCCTGCTGTTCACCGGCTCGCCGTCCAATGTCGCGCCGAAGCTCTACGGCGGCCCTGACCCACGGCCCGGCGTGATGCAGGACGAGCATCGCGACGCGACCGCGTTGCCGCTGCTGACATGCGCCATCGAGATGGGCCGGCCGGTGCTTTGCATCTGCCGCGGCTTCCAGGAACTCAATGTCGCGCTCGGCGGCACGCTGCATCAGCATGTGCAGGAGGTCCCCGGCCGCCGCGATCATCGCGAGCCCAAGGATGTTCCGCTGGATGAGATGTATGGGCCCGCTCATGACGTCCTGGTGGCGGAGGGCGGCCTGTTCGCCAAATTGGTCCGTGAGCGGACGTTTGCGGTGAACTCACTGCATTCCCAGGGCATCGACCGGCTGGCGGATTCGCTGCGGGCCGAAGCCGTCGCGCCGGACGGACAGATCGAGGCCGTGTCGATGCCGGAGGCGAAGGGCTTCGTCTTCGCGATGCAGTGGCACCCGGAATGGGCCTATGCGGAAAACCCCGTATCGCGGGCGATTTTCGCCGCCTTCGGCGAAGCGCTACGCGGCAACAACCCATTCTGAGCCAGGCTTTCCTTTGTGCATTCCAAGATCGAAGTGCAGTTCAGAGCTCGCTTTCGTCGTTGACAATTGGTAAGCAAAAACTTACCGTTAGTCATGGCTTACAGAACCGCACTCGAGGCTTTGGCGGATCCGACCAGGCGCAAGGTGTTTGAACGGCTGCGCCGGGGGCCGTCGCCGGTCGGCCGGCTGGCGAGCGGCATGCCGGTCAGCCGTCCGGCCGTGTCGCAGCATCTGCGCGTCCTCAAGGAGGCCGGTCTGGTGACGGAAGAGCAGGACGGCACCCGCCGCATCTACCGCATCGATCCCAAGGGGCTGGGCCAGTTGCGCGCCTGGCTCGATCAATTCTGGGAGAGTGCCCTCGACGCCTTCAAGGCCGAAGTCGAAAAGGAAGAAGGGGACAAGCCGAAATGACGAAGACCATCAAGATCGCGCCGGTGCGCAAGTCGATCACCGTCAAGGCGACGCAGGCGCGCGCATTCGAAGTCTTCACCGCGGGAATGTCGCAGTGGTGGCCTGGCGCGACGCATACGACGCTCAAATCGCCGTTCAAGGATGCGATCGTCGAGCCGTTTGCCGGCGGGCGCTGGTATCATATCGGCGTCGACGGCTCGCAGGCTGAAACAGGCAAAGTCCTGGCCTGGGAGCCGCCCGGGCGTCTGCTGCTGGCCTGGCAACTCGATCACAATTGGACCTATCGGCCGGAACTCCTCACCGAGATCGAGATCAAATTCATCGCGGAAGGCACCGGCACGACCCGCGTCGAGCTCGAACACCGCCTGCTCGAACGGGCCGGCGAAAAGGAAGGCGACATCATTCGCACGGCCATCGACGCGCCCGGCGGCTGGGGCGGCCTGCTCGCCGCTTACGCGGCCTACGCATCGCAATCGCAATAGAGAGAGGAAAGCATGTCACGAATCGTTCATTTCGAAATCCACGCCAGCGATCCGCAAAAACTGTCGGCGTTCTACGCCGAGGCGTTCGACTGGAAGGTTACGCCGATCCCGGCGCTCAACTACTACATGTTCGACACCGGCGAAGGCGTCGGCATCAATGGCGGCATGCTGAAAAGGGTCGGCCCGCCCGCGCCGGAGGGCGCCGCCGTCAACGCCTTCGTCTGCTCGATCGGCGTTGTGTCGGTCGATGAGTCGCTGAAGCGCGCGCTTGGCGCCGGCGCCACGATCGCGCTGCCGAAGATGGCGATTCCGGGCGTCGGCTATCAGGTCTACGTCAAGGACCCGGACGGCAACATTGTCGGCATCCACCAGCCCGATCCTTCCGCGAAATAGGAGACGCGTCATGCACCGGCCTTGTCATATCGGCTTCGGCGTGGTTGTCGCGGTCCTGTTGGTCTGCCCCGCGGGCGCGGCCGTAACGGACTCCTCCGCCAGCGGCTTCACGCTAACGGAGTCCTTTCAAACCTCGGCGCCGCCGGCGAAGGTCTATGGCGAACTGATCCGGCCCGCGCATTGGTGGAGCGCCGAGCATTCCTATTCGCATGACGCCGCCAATTTCACGCTCGATGCCAGAGCCGGCGGCTGCTGGTGCGAGAAACTGCCTGATGGCGGTTCGGTGCAGCACATGACGGTCGTGATGGCGATGCCGGGGAAGATGCTGAGGCTGCGCGGCGCGCTCGGCCCGTTCCAGGCGTTGGGTGTCGACGGCGCGCTGACCTTCGTCCTGACGCCGACGGCGGACGGCGGCACCGCAGTGAAGGCAACCTATGCGCTCGGCGGCTACTACAAGGACGGCTTTGCGAACCTGGCAGCGGCGGGCGACGGCGTGCTCGCCGAGCAATTCGCGCGCCTCAAATCCGACATCGAAACCGGTTCGCCGGAAGCCAAACACTGACGGAGAACCCGCCATGACCATCAAGCTGCATGTCTTTCCCTTGAGCCCGCGCGCCTTCAAGGTGCTGTTCGCGGCGGGCCAGCTTGGCATCGACCATGAGATGGTGTTCGTCGATTTCGCCAAGCAGGACCAGAAATCCGCCGGCTTCACGGCGCTCAATCCCAACCAGCGCATGCCGGTGCTGGAGGACGACGGCTTCGTGCTCTGGGAGTCCAACGCCATCGTGCAGTATCTCGCGGCCAAGAAGCCGGAGTCCGGACTGCTGCCCGCCGATCTGAAGGAGCGGATGACGGCGGTGAAGTGGCAGTTCTGGGAAACGGCGCATTGGGACCCGGCCTGCGCCATCTTCATGTTCGAGAACGTGGTCAAGGCGCTATTCGGCCGGGGCGAACCCGATCCGGCCGAACTCAAACGCGGCACCGAAACGATGGCGCGGCTGGCGCCGGTGCTGGATGCTCAATTGCAGAACAGCCGCTTTGCCGCCGGCGACACGCTGACGGTCGCCGATATTTCGCTCGGCGCGGCGCTGGTCAGCGCCGACCAGGCGAAAATGCCGCTCGAGCCCTACCGCGCCATCGCGCGTTGGCGGACGGAACTGGCGGCGCTGCCCGGCTGGCAGAAGGCGGCGGCGCTGATGCGTCCGGCATAGCTTTCCTCCACCCGCAACAACGGAGAAGGAAAAGTCCGCTTGCTGTGCTAGCGTTCCTGCATGACGGCAAAACGGGCGCTGCTCATTCTGTGCGCGCGGATCGGGTTCAATCCTTAGGGTCCGCCGGCGCGCGCCTGCGCGGCCGGACCCAATGTTTCTCCCCGACTCTTCAGGAGTGCGCTCCCCATGGCCTCGCACGGCAGCAACCAGACCAAGCATTGGCAGGCGCTCGATGCCGCCCATCACGTCCACCCCTTCTCCGACACCGCTGCGCTGAACAAGGAAGGGGTGCGCGTCATCACGCGCGGGCAGGGCGTCTATCTGTGGGATTCCGAGGGCCGCAAGATCATCGACGGGATGTCGGGCCTGTGGTGCGTTCAGCTCGGCTACGGCAATGCGGAATTGGCGGAGGCCGGCTATGAAGCTCTGAAGACGCTTCCTTACTACAACCACTTCTTCAAGACCTCGAACCCGTGGACGATCGAACTGGCGGCGAAGCTGGCGTCGCTGCTGCCGGACGGCCACGAACATGTGTTGTTCGCCAATTCCGGCTCGGAGGCCAACGATTCGGCGCTGAAGCTGATCCGCTACTACTGGAATCTCAAAGGCCGGCTGGACAAGAAGATCCACCTGTCACGCGACTATTCCTATCATGGCGTGACGTTCGGCGCGGCGTCGCTGTCGGGCCTGACGCCGATGCATCCGCAATGGGATCTGCCGCTGCCGGGCTTCGAGAAAGTGCCGGCGCCCTATTGGTACGGCGCCAAGGCGGCGGGCCATGGCGACATCGCGCCGGCCGAATTCGGCCTGCTCATCGCGGCGAAGCTGGAAGAGAAAATCCTGGAACTCGGCGCCGGCAACGTCGCATCGTTCTCGGCCGAACCGGTGCAGGGCGCCGGCGGCGTGATCTTTCCGCCCGCAACCTATTGGCACGAGGTGCAGCGCATCTGTGCCAAATACGACGTGCTGCTGCATCTCGATGAAGTCATCACCGGCTTCGGCCGCACCGGCGAATGGTACGGGGCGCAGACCTATCGCATCGCGCCCGACATCATGACCATGGCCAAGGGCCTGTCCTCCGGCTACCAGCCGATTTCGGCGATCTCGCTGGGCGCGCGCATGGGCGAGACCATCCTCAGCGCCAATGAGGAACTGGTGCACGGCTTCACCTATTCGGGCCATCCGGTGGCGAGCGCGGTGGCGCTGAAGAATCTGGAAGTGATCGAGAAGACCGGCCTCGTGCCGCGCGTGAAAAACGACATCGGGCCTTATTTCCAGCGCCGGCTGCGCGAGACCTTCGCCGGACATCCGATCGTCGGCGAAGTGCGCGGCATCGGCTTGCTCGCCGCCGTCGAACTGGTGCGCGACAAGAAAGAGCGCCGCTTCTTTCCCGATCCCGGCACCATCGGCACGCTTTGCCGGAACTATTGCTTCAACGACGGCCTGGTCGCCAGAGCCATCCGCGACACGATGGTGCTGGCGCCGCCGCTGGTGATCCTGGAAAGCGAAGTCGAAGAGATTCTCGCCAAGCTGAAAGCGGCCGTCGATCGCACGGCCCGCGACGTGGCCAAGGCGTGATGCGGCTGAGGCTCCTGTCGGTCAATCTCGGCCTGCCGCGCCTCATCGCAGACGTGAACGGCGAGGCGGTTCTGTCGGGCATCGCCAAGATCGCGGCGACGGCGGACAGCGTCTTCGTCGGGCGCAGCAACATCGAAGGCGACGGCCAGGCAGACCTCACCGTGCATGGCGGCCGCGACAAGGCGGTCTATGCCTATCCGTCCGTGCATTGGCCGTGGTGGACGCGCGAGCACGGTCTTACCTGCGGCCCGGCGACGTTCGGCGAAAATCTCACCATCGAAGGCGCCGACGAAACCCAAGTGGCGATCGGCGATCGCTTTCGCTGGGGCGAGGCGCTGCTCGAGATCAGCCAGCCGCGCGCGCCCTGCTACAAGCTCGCGCTGCACACCGGTCGCGCCGACATCCCGGCGCGCATGACGGTGTCGGCGCGTTGCGGCTGGTATTTCCGCGTTCTCGAAGAGGGGCGCGCGCCGGCGCGCGGCGAACTGGTGCGCGAACGCGACAGCGGTGGACCTTCGGTGCGCGAAGCCTTTGTCGCCGCCCTGCATCCGCGGACGCCGGAAGCATCACGGCTTCGTGTCCGCGATGCTGTGGATATTTCGCCCGCCTGGAAGCGGATGATTCGCTAGGTTCCGCGCGAAAAACCAGTGATTTCCGCGGATGGTGACGCTAACTTCGACTGGTGCATATTTGCCGCTGTCATTAAAAATAATGCAATTTCTCGAAACCCGGAAAAAATAGTTGCAAACTGTGGCTTCGGTGCATAGGTTGTTTATCGAAGGATGAACTATCGTCCGGCAAGCACTGCCCCCCCGCTCGCAAGCTGGGCGACGTCCTTCGAAGGTGCCGGTCATCCCCTCCCGGCACCAGCGCGTAACGGCGCTAAAAAAGGCGCCCGATCGGCCCCCCGGTCGGGCGCCACTTTATTTGGCCCATCTCAGGATTCACCCGGCGCAGCGTGAGATTGATGCGCCCGCCGCCCGGCACCAGCGTCGAACTTCCCGCCAGCACCTTATCGATGCCGTGGAACATCAGCCGCGCCGGTCCGCCGAAACACAGCACATCGCCGGAACTCAGCTTGACGCTTTGCGTCGCGCCCTTGCGCGCCGTGCCGCCGAAGCGGAACAGCGCTTCGTCGCCGAGCGAGACGGAAAGCACCGGCGCATCCAGCGCCGCCTCGTCGCGATCCTGATGCAGTCCCATCTTGGCGCCGCCGCGATAGAGATTGACGAGGCAGCACTGCGGCGGCGCCGGGTAAAGAGTCACCGCATCCCACAGCGCCAAGAGCGCGGGCGGAATCGCGGGCCAGGCCTTTTCCGTGACCGGATGGGTCGGCGCATAGCGGTAGCCGCTCTTGTCCGACAGCCAGCCGAGCGGGCCGAAATTGGTCTCCTCGACCGAGAACGGCGTGCCGGATTTCGGCATCACCGGTTTGTAGAACGGCGCCTCGGCGGCGCGCGCGAGAATCTCCTCGACCAGAACCGCTTGCTGCTCGCGCGCGAAATATTCGCGCCATAGCTGGACGCCTGGCGCGAGTGCGAGCGGCGTCACCACTGCCAGCGGCTGGAATTGGGTTTCTCGAAGATGTTCTTGAACGTGCCGGCATGGCCGTTGGCCCGGAGCCAGTCGCGCAGCTTTTCCGGCGTGTAGGTGTCTCGTATCCAGTCGGCGATGAGGCGGCCGCGGGCGTCCGTCGCCGCGAAAGCCAGGAACAGTTTCAGCCAGCGCTGATGCTCCTTGGGAAAATGCAGATAGGGCCAGCGCGCGAATTGCTCGAGAGCGCGCGGCAGCGCGCGCCAACCGTCCCGGTGCACCAGATACAGCGCCGCCGCCAGGCTGGTGCGATCCTGGCCGCCCGAACATTTGACCAGGAACGGCCGCGGCGCCGCATCGAACGCGTCGAACAGAGCGACAAGCATGGCGCGGGTCGGCAGGCTGCGCGAATCCAGCATGACATCGATGTGCGCGATGCCGCGTTCGGCGCAGATGCGGTTCTCGTATCGCCACCAGCCATAGCGAGGGTTGGGCCCGCGCAAATTGATCAAGGCCTTGATGCGATGGCGGGCCAGAAAGGGACCAAGGAAGCCACCCCAGGCCTGGGCGGCGCGCGCCGCTTCACCCGGCACGATCCAGTGGAAATTGTAGAGAACGTCGCGCGGGTCCCGCATGGCGGATGTGTAGCGGCGCACGCTATCATCCGCAAATCGAGGGGGAGACGACGCATGCGGCTGAAGACTTTGATCCGGCTGTGGCTCTGGGTGACGCTGATGGCGATCGCGGCGTTCGCCGTGCTGGCCTATTACGAGGCGCATCTGAAAGCGCAGACCGGCTTCAACATGCGCGACCTGCAATTGGCGACCACGGCGTACGATTTCAAGCGCGCCTTCGCGGCCTGGATCGCGCGCGAGCACGCCGCCACGGCGGGGTTCAGCCTCGGCTTCGACTATCTGTTCATGCCGCTCTACGCGCTGTCGTTCTACTTCTCCGCCATGCTGGCGCGCGAGGCGTTTGCGCCCAAGCGGGGCCTCTTGCGCCGCGTCATCGACTATCTGGGATTTATTCCCCTTCTGGGCGCGGTAGCCGACGGGATAGAGAACGCGCTCGAGTTCTCGATGCTGTCGGGCGGCGCGACGGACCAGATGGCCAGCCTCGCCTACAGCGCCAGCAACATCAAAACCGTCTGCTTCGGGGTCGGTCTGCTGCTGCTGCTGGCCGCAATCGCCGGCGTGATAAAGCTGCGCCGGCCCAGGAAGGAAGAGGGCGCCTAGGCGATTCGTTTTCCCATCCGGATCAGCGGCACACGCACGCCCGAGGGTGTGTCGCTTTCGAATGCTGCAATGTCGGTGTAGCCGCAGGCGCGATAGAGCGGTTCGCCGGCCAGCGTAGCGGCGAGTTCGGCGCGTGCGAAGCCAGCGCGTAGCGCCGCCGCCTCGCAGAGCGACAGCACGAGGCGCCCGACGCCACGACGCGTGAAGTCGGGATGGGTGTACATGGCCCGCACGCGCGCGGCGTCGCAGCTTGGGTCCAGCAGCGTCGCGTCGCGTCCCGACGAATGGTCGCCGCCGAACAGCGTGGCCCTTTTGCTCCAGCCGCCGCAGCCGGCGATGGCCGCGCCGCATTCGACGACGAAATATGTGCCGTCGTCGATCAATTGGGTGTCGAGACCCATGATCGAGAAAGACGCGACGACGGCGTCCGGCGGCAGATAGGGTTTCAGCAATTGACCGATCTCCGCCAGCATCAGCGGTCTCAGGATCGGAACATCGTCGCGGCGGGCCAGGCGGTGAGTGAGAATTTCCGACATGGAATTCAGTTTCGCCGATGGGTGACCCGGCGTCGAATCGGGCTTAAGGTATCCGGTATAATTATCGGGAGGGATGACATGAGCGACGAAACGGGCCGAAAAAAAGGCATTGGCCGGCGCGACATATTCGGACTTGCGGCGGGGGCTGCGGCAGTCGTTGCCACGACGGGTAAAGGATTATCAGCGCCAGCAACACCACCGGCATCCGTTCGGAACCCGATCGAATCCGGGCCGGGCGTGCCGCTCGTCACCAAGGTCGTCAGCACCTCCAGCGGCCGCGTCCAAGGCCTTATCAACGACCGCGTACACACCTTCAAAGGCATCCGCTACGGCGCGCCGCCGGTCGGGCCGCTGCGTTGGATGCCGCCGCAGAAGCCCACGCCGTCGCCGGTCATCCTCGACTGCTCCGATTTCGGCGCGCCCGCGATGCAGATGGCGGCGGGCGCGACGGCGGCGCCGGCCACCGATTTCGGCATGCAGATGAGCCGCGTCTTCACGACGCCGTCGGAACTCAAGATCCAGAACGAGGATTGCCTGTTCCTGAACGTCTGGACGCCGGGCACCGACGCGAAAGCGCGGCCGGTGATGTTTTGGATTCACGGCGGCGGCTTCGCCTACGGCTCGGGCGGCCAGCCGATCTATGGCGGCGAGGATCTGGCGCGCGACCACGACGTGGTCGTGGTCAACGTCAACCATCGGCTCAATATCTTCGGCTATCTCTATCTCGGCGACGCGTTCGGCGACGCCTACAAATCCTCCGGCACCGTCGGCATGCAGGATCTCGTCCTGGCGCTGGAATGGGTGAAGGACAATATCGCGGGCTTCGGCGGCGATCCGGGCAACGTCACGATCATGGGCCAGTCGGGCGGCGGCGCGAAGGTCTCGCTCTTGCTGTCGATGGATTCGGCGAAGGGCCTGTTTCACAAAGCCTCGATCCAGTCCGGTCCCGGCCTCGCCACCGGCCGCAAGGAAGGCGCCGCCAAAGCCGCGCAAGGTCTGCTGACCGAGCTTGGCATCAAGCCTGGCGACGTTGCCGCGCTGCAGGCCGTGCCGGCGCAGAGGCTGATCGAAGCGGCATTCGCCGCCCAGGCCAAGGCCAGCACCGGTCCCAGATTCCCCGGCATGGGCGGCGGTGGCGGATTTGGCTTCGGTCCTATTCTGGACGGCGTCGCGATCACGCGCGATCCGTTCACGCCGGACGGTCCGGCCGTGTCCGCCGGCATTCCGATTCTGCTCGGCTACACCAAGGACGAGGTGACGATCTTCACCTCGTCCTCCCCCTGGTTCGGCAATCTGACCGAGGATCAACTCAAGCAGTTTACCGCGGCCATTCCCAAGGGCCCCGCGCTGGTCGATGTCTGGCGCAAGATCAGGCCGGATTATTCGCCGACCTATCTGTTCAATGCCGTCATCAGTTCGCTGTTCGCCATGGGCAACTCGATCACGCTGGGCGAGCGCAAGGCGGCGCAGCATGCGGCCCCGGTCTATATGTGGTTCATGACCTGGGAGACGCCGGTCGCCGGGGGCCTCTTCAAATCGCCGCACACGATGGAAATCCCATTCATGATGGATTCCTATCGCCGGGTGCGCGCTTTTGTCGGACCCGATCCCGGCGCGTCAAATATGGCGCGGCAGATTTCCGGCGCCTGGGTGGCGTTCGCGCGCACCGGCAAGCCCGACTGCAAGGAAATCCCGCACTGGCCGGCCTATGACGCGGCGACGCGCGCGACGATGGTGTTCAACACCAAGTCGAAAGTGGTGAACGATCCCAACGCCGATGTGCGGAAAATCTTGCAGAGCTAGGCGCGATGGACACCGCCGCAATCGCGAAGCGGACGGCAGCGCAGGTGCGGGCGCTGCCGTGGCGCGGCGTGCCGCCGGTGCGTGCGATCCGCAAGGCGCTGTCGGCTGAGTTGCGCCAGGCGCCGGCGCGCGACGTCGTCGCCATCGGCACGGCGCTCACCAAGCATCTGCCGCGCTGGCTGGGCTATGAGATCATCACCAAGCATCGCGCCGCCCTCGCGAGCCTCAAGATCAAGGATGTCGAGCATCTCGGCATCCTGGATTCCTGGTACGCGACCGATGGCTTCGGCGGCTATATCTCCGGGCCGGCCTGGCGCGACGGACAGATCAAGACCTCCGACATCAAACGCTGGGCGAAGTCGAAAGATTTCTGGTGGCGGCGGGCGGCGCTGGTGTCCACGGTGCCGCTGAACCAGAAATCGCACGGCAACGGTTATCGCAGCGAGGACACGCTGGCGATCTGCGAGATGCTGATCGACGACCGCGAGGACATGGTGGTGAAGGCGCTGAGTTGGGCGCTTCGCGTCCTCGCCGCGCGCGATCCCAATGCGGTGCGCGCTTTTCTCGACCGGCACGTCGACCGCCTCGCGGCGCGGGTCAAACGCGAGACCAACACGAAACTGGTGACCGGGCGAAAGAACAATCCGGCGAAGAAAGCAAAGGGGAGGAAGACATGATGGACCGACGCGGTTTTCTCGGCGCGGGCGCGGGTCTCGCGCTTGCGGGATCCTTGAGCGGCACGGCGCGGGCGCAAGTCGCCACCGCCGTGACGCAGGGCAAGACGGCCAGCGGGCCGGTCGCCGGCCTTTTGTTCGACGGCATCCACACCTTCCGCGGCGTACGCTATGGCGCGGCGCCGGTCGGTCCGCTGCGTTTCGCGGCGCCGCAGAAGCCCGCGCCCTGGACGGTGCCGGCCGACGCGACGCATTTCGGCAATGCCTCGATGCAATTGCGCAGCGGCGGCTCCGCCGTCGCCTATCCGGGCACGGTCGGCATCGCGCTCGAGCAGGTCTATTCGACGCCCGACGACATCCAGCGGCAGAACGAAGACTGCCTGTTCCTCAACGTGTGGACACCGGCGCTCGACGGCAAGGCGCGGCCGGTGATGGTGTGGTTCCACGGCGGCGGTTTCAACTACGGCTCGGGCAGCTGGCCGGCCTATGACGGGCACAATCTCGCGCGCCGCCATGACGTCGTGGTGGTCACCGTCAATCACCGGCTGAACGCGCTGGGCTATCTGTATCTCGGCGATCTGGGCGGCGACGCCAATTCCGGCAATGCGGGTCAGCTCGATCTCGTCGCAGTGCTCGAATGGGTACGCGACAACATCGGCGGCTTCGGCGGCAATCCGGGCAACGTCACGATCTTCGGCCAGTCCGGCGGCGGCGCGAAAGTCTCGACGCTGCTGGCGATGCCGGCGGCGAAGAACCTGTTCCATCGCGCCATCATCGAAAGCGGCCCGGGCCTGCGCGGTGTGCCGAAGGACACCGCGACGGAGACCGCCAAAGCCATCATGGCCAAGCTCGGCGTCGCCGACGCGAAGGCGCTGCAAAACATTCCAGCCCAGGTTCTGGTCGATGCCGCATCCGGCTTGCAGACGCCGGGCGGCCTCGGCGGGCTGCGTTTCGCGCCGGTGGTGGACGGAACCAATCTGCCGGCACATCCCTTCGATCCGGCGGCGCCGGCGCAATCGGCGAACATCCCGGTGATGATCGGCTGCACCAAGGACGAGCAGACGCTCTACAATGTCGGCTTTCCGTGGTGGGGAAAGCTCGACGACGCCGGCGCGCTGGCGATGCTGAAGAAGAACCCGCTGCTGGCAGCGAAGGCCGATGCGCTGTGGGCCGCGGCGAAGAAAGCGTTTCCGGCCGACAATGCGAGCTATCTCTATACCGATATCGTCAGCAAGACCTTCGCCTTCACCGGCTCGGTGACGCTGGCCGAGCGCAAGGCGGCGCAGCATGGCGCGCCGGTCTTCATGTATATCTGGAACTGGGGCGCACCTTTGGAGAACGGCATCCTGCGCGCACCGCACACGATGGAGATCGGCTTCGCCTTCGACAATCTCGACAAGGGTCCGCTGCTGTACGGCAACGCGGCCTCGGCGAAGAAACTGGCGACGACCGCAAGCGATTCCTGGGTAGCCTTCGCGCGCGGCGGCGATCCGAACAGCAAAGGCCTGCCGCACTGGCCGGCCTACGATGCGGCGACGCGCGCGACCATGATCTTCGACGTGAAGAGCGCGGTGGTGAACGATCCCTATGCCGATTTCCGCAAGCTGCTCCTGAGCTGAACCGGGAGGACGGAATGACCAAGGAAAGTCCAGTCGATGCCAAGACCGGCCGCAAGTTCTATCTGGACTTTCCGTCGGATCTGAATGCTGCCGAACCTATCGCCTTCATCCTCAACCTGCATGGCGGCGGCTCGAGCGGCCAGTGGCAACGCGGCTATTTTCCGGCATTCGACTATGTGGACTCCCATCGTTTGGTCATCGCCACGCCGACCGCGGCGACGGACACGCCGTTCCGCATGTGGCTGGGCGAGGCGGACGACGCCCATCTGCAGAATGTCTGCGAATACGTGTTCGAGCGTTTCGGCAGGGGCCGGATCGGCTCCTTCTGGCTGGTGGGTCACAGCCAGGGCGGCATGACCTCCAACCGCATTGTCGGCAGCGATTATTTTCGCGGCAAGGTCGATGGCTGGCTGAGCCTTTCGGGCGGCCGCATCGGCGCGATCGAACTGCCCGATTCATTCTTTGGCGGTCGTCCGGCGTCGCTGCCGAAATTTCCCAGCATCAACGGCCAGACGCCGCGGCCGGGCGGCGCGGCCCTGCCCGACGCCGACATTTCGTTCATCTTCGCAACCGGCGAGCACGAGATGAAATCGCTTCCCGAGACTTCGCCCTGGGCCGAGGCGTATGGCGCTGGAAAGCGCGTCAGGCTGGCGGATGTGGTCGACGACCGGCCGGGATATGTTCACGACACGTCGCGCGAAGAAAAATCCACGCCCGCCTGGGGCCTGGCGGCACGGCCCGGTGTGGCGCAGCTGTACGTCTATCCCCACGCCCGTGACGGACGCCTGATCGCGGACGTGGTGCGGCTGGACAAGGGTCACACCGAGGGTCTTGAACCCAACATCACCCGGACGCTGATCGAGATGATGGTCGGTGCGCCGGGCGGAAAGCTGCACCGGCAATGATGCGGGCGCTCGCATGCCTGGCGATTTGCGCAGCGATGCTTGCCTCGGCGCAGGCCGCGCCGCCCGTCGTCGGCCGCACGCTTGAGGTTGGAACGACAGGTTTCGCGGCCATGCGGCCGGTCATGGCGGCGGCCTGCCCGCATGCCTGTCCCTGGGGCGAGCTTGGCGACTTTCTCGAGGATGCCGCCAAGCCGTTCGGCTACGACATTGTTCTTTGCCGCAATTGCAATCGGGCCGAGGGCCCGCGCATCGTCGCGAAGGTGGCGTTGCCGCCGGCACTGACGCCGCTAGACGTTTATATCGGCACGACCGAGCGCGTGAACGCGAAGGTGGATTTCGGCGTCACCGAAGCCGGCCTTCTGGCCGCGGCCTATGATGGCGTCGGACCCTATGCGGCGGACGGGCCGTTCAAGAATCTTCGCCTGATCGCCAAGATCGAAGACCCCACCTATCTGCTGGTCGCGGTGAAGACGTCGTCCGGCATCACCGATCTGAACCAGATCGCCGCCAAGCATCTGCCGGTGCATATTCTGGCCGCCGGCGCGTTGGCCAATGCCGTGCTGGCGCATTACGGGTTGACCGGCGAGGCGCTGGCGAAGTGGGGCGGCTCCGTCGGCTTTGCCATGGGCGCGTCGCGCGACGCGGCCTTCGATGTGATCGTCAGCGACCTGGGCAGCTCCGCCAACAATCCCGAATCCAACTTCTGGACATCGCTGTCGCAGGCGCAGGATCTGACTTTTCTTCAGTTGCCGCCGGCGCTGCTGGACGAACTCGCGCGCATGCCGGGCGCCGTGCGGGTGACCGCGAGATGGGGCCTGCTGCGCGGGGTCGACCGTACGATCGACACGGTGGGCCGGTCCGGCGAAGCATTTTTCGCCCGCGACGACATGCCGGAGCAGGCCGGCTACGATCTCGCCAAGGCGATCGATCAGAGACGGGCGAATCTCAAATGGTATGTGCGGCCCTATTCCTACGATCCGAACACGGTTTGGACCGACCAGGACGTGC
Organism: Rhizomicrobium sp.; assembly: GCA_036512455.1. GTDB lineage: Bacteria > Pseudomonadota > Alphaproteobacteria > Micropepsales > Micropepsaceae > Rhizomicrobium. Next base: position 141,219 of record DATCAT010000054.1, on the reverse strand, counting down.
CGCTGCATCCGGGCGCCGCGCGGTATTATCGCGAAAAGGGCTATCTGCGCTGAAAACTTCGCCTACCGCCAGACAACGCCGGCCACGGCACACCGCTCAGAGGTCGTCGGTCAGTTCGCCGAGCCAGGGTCGCAGTTCGGGGTAGAAGGAGAGCATGGCCGCGATTTTTTCGATCTGCGACGGCGAGAAATAGTCGCGGCCGCGGCCCGATACGGCCCGATTGTAGCGATGGTTCGTTCGTTCCCGCCAAACCTCTTCCAGACCTGCTTCACAGCGCGCCTTCGAAACGGAATATCCCGCATGCGTCAGGGCCGCGTGCAGCGCGTTGACCGGACGGTCGCGGAATTCGCAATAATGCAGAACGCAAATCTCGCCCGGCGCGTCGTCGCAAAACCGTTTCCAGCTGGCGAAATAGCTCGCATACCAGGGCGCGATGATGTCGATCATGAATTCAGACTTTTGCGCGCGGCTGAGAGCGACGAAGTTCGGCGGCACGACGCAGTTCAAGCCGTCGGCGCGTGCGACGGGATCGGCTTCGAGCATGTCCCAGAAGGAGGCGAGCATATCGGGAAGACTTCGAAGCATGATGACGGGCTTCAGGCGAAGCGCCTGGATAAAACGCCGGTTGGCGGCGAGCGCCTGCATATGCATGTGCATGACGGTCGGGGGCGCCTGGTCGTCCAGATAGCTGGCCAGGAAGTTCGGCAAATAGGGCGTTCCATCGCGTCCGCCTTGCGCATGCGCACCGCGGACGAGCAGGCCGCCTATGGCGTTGACGGCGGCCTGCCGAAGATAAGTCCCCGCAGCCTTGGGCGCGAAGGCGAGCAGCAGGAGAGGCCGGCGCGCACCGACCGCGCGCAGATAATCCAAGGCCGGCCCCTCGAACGACCCGTCGGGCAACGGCCTCTCAAAGATTGCGTGAACAGCGCTGTTGTCGATGATCGCCGGCACAGATTATTCCCACAGGGAAAGAAGAGTTTTGCCTCGACATGCGATGTGGAAACAGCCCGGTTTTTCACCTGCGTAGTGTCCGGCGGAAACATTGCGGCGGCAAACAATCTTTATACGGAGTTTCGCGGAATTCCGAGCTAGCGCAGCGCGACCGAGATGGTGACGGCGCCGAACTGATCGGTGGACGTCTGGGTGCGGAATTCCTTGGTGCGGAAGACGTGCGTGAAGCTGATGCGCGCCCAATCGGTCTCGATCGCCGCGCCGATCAGCAGATCGCCGACGAGGATGTTGCGATCGACGCTGCGGCTCGCCTGGAAGGTGTTGCCGTCGAGGAAGATGTTGTGCGCCACGGCGCGGGCATCGATACCGGCGAAGACATAGGCGCTGAACGGGAAAGTCGGTTCGAAGAAATTGCTGCCGGGCAAGCTGGGATCGAGCCGCATCGGTCCGAAGTCGCCAGGCAGGGCGAAGCCGCCGCGCACCATCAAGCCGGCATTGGCGTAGTCGTAGACGTTTCCGACCGCGGCGCCCGCATGCGGCATGACGTCGAAGTCCAAGCCCAGCAGGCGCAATTTGTCCGAATGCCAAGAGCGATCGAAGGTCAGCTCCAGTCCCGGCTCGTCGCGCAATTGGAACGGCCAGCCCTTGGGTTTGGGCACGCCAATGATGGAATGGACGAATTTCTGCGCGTCCTCCGCCAGCGACGCCGGCCCGATCATGCCGAGCTGCAGCTGCAACTGGTCCATGTGATCGTCGGATTTCGACAGCACGCCGACGGCGGCGAACAGATATCCGGCATAAGGCCGGTCGTTGGGATCGGGCACGATCAGCGCGGTGGCTTCCGGCGTGAACATGTCCTGGCCGAGCTCGTAGGTCGCGCGCACTTCGAAGTTCGGCCCGTCGTCCTGGAAGAAGGGCAGGACGTCGGCGGCATCGACCGCCCAATCATGCGTGCCCACCAGCGACGGCGTGGTGTAGGCCAGCCCGATGCCGTTGGTGTAGTGGCGGTCGGTGTTGAAGAAGAGGTCGTTTTCGACCAGCAGCGAAATCGCGCCATGCGACGAGTCCGCCGCCGTCGCGGCGGATAGCGGAACCGCCGTTAGAAGCAACGACGCCAGCGCCGCAGCGGTATTTATCCTCATTGTCCCAGCCCCTGCGCGAACAGCGCCAGTGCGGGTCCCCAACGCGCCCCGGACGCTTGATAATATCACTGCGATGTTATTTCCGTCCGGTGCTTGACCCCGCAACGCCCCTCAGTATATTGCGCGGCTCCCGACGGACTCGCTTCCGGCGGGAAATCTATTTCTTTCAAGGACTTAAGCTCATGTTCGCGGTTATCCGCACCGGCGGCAAACAGTACAAAGTGGCCAAGGACGACGTCCTGGTCATCGAAAAGGTTGCCGGCGACGTCGGATCGACCCTGACGATCGGCGAAGTCCTGATGCTGGGCGGCGACAGCCTCAAGCACGGCGCGCCCCTGATTTCCGGCGCCTCGGTTGCCTGCGAGATCCTTGCCCAGGGCAAGGGCGAGAAGGTCATCGCCTTCAAGAAGAAGCGCCGTAAGAACACCCATCGCAAGCGCGGTCACCGCCAGCCCTTCACCAAGGTGAAGGTCACCGGCATCTCGGCGGCGTAAGGAAGACTCCCATGGCACACAAGAAAGCAGGCGGTTCCTCGCGCAACGGTCGCGACTCGAACCCCAAGATGCTCGGCGTGAAGCTGTTCGGCGGCGAGAAGGTCGCCGGCGGCAACGTCATCGTGCGCCAACGCGGCACCAAGTTCTGGGCCGGCGAGAACGTCGGCATGGGCAAGGACCATACCCTGTACGCGCTTGGCGAAGGTCAAGTCTCGTTCAAGTCCGGCTTCAAGCGTCGCACCTACGTATCAGTGGTCAACGCGGCGAATCCGGCGACGAAGAACGCAGCGGAATAAGGCGGCTGAAGACATAGGCCGCCACGAATTGGCGGCCCGTTATCAGGAGGGAGATGGTCCGCCATCTCCCTTTTTTGTCCCTCCTGAGGAGGGACGTGCCATGTCATGCATATTGGAGACCGAGAGACTTCTGTTACGCCCGCCCGAGCGGCGCGACATTCCCGCACTCGTGCCGCTGGCGAACAATTACGACGTCGCCAAAAACCTCTCGAAGCTGCCCTATCCCTATACCGAGGAACACGGTGAGGAATTTGTGGCCAGCGCCGCGAAGCAGTGGGAAGCGGGCAGCGATTTTCCGTTTTCCATCACGCGGAAGTCGGACGGTGCCTATCTCGGCGGCTGCGGGCTGCATCCGAAGGAAAGCCATTTCGAGTTCGGCTACTGGCTCGGCCAGCCGTTCTGGGCCCAGGGCTATGCGACGGAAGCGGCGCGGCGCCTCGTCATCTTCGCGTTCCAGGAGTTGAACGCGACGCGCGTCTGGGCCGGCTGGTACTGGGACAACCCGGCCTCCGGCCATGTGCTGGAGAAAGTCGGCTGCAGGCCGGACGGCTTGGAGAAGCGTTCGTGCCTGGCGCGCGGCGTCGACGTGGATTGCAACATCGTGGCGCTGAGCCGCGAGGAATTCCTGGAGAGGAGGGCAGCATGAGTTTTCATCCGACGACGCAGCGCCTGATCCTGCGCGCGCCCATGATGGCAGACATGTCCGCCTTCGTGGCGCTCCTCAGCGACTACGACGTGGTCAAGAATCTCGGACCCGTGGAGTATCCGTATTCCAACGCGCTGTTCCGCGACCATCTCGCGCGCAGCGATGGCGAGCGGCGCGGCGGCACGGATTTCGCCTTCGCGGTGACCCGCGCGATGGACGGCGCCTTCATCGGCATCTGCTCCGTGCATGCCAAGGCGGAAAACGCCTGGGAGCTGGGCTACTGGTACGGCAAGCCGTATTGGGGGCAAGGCTACGCGACCGAGGCGGCGGCGCCGGTGATGCGCTTCGCCTTCGAGGACAGGGGCGCGGCGCTGCTGACCTCGGGCTGGTTCGTCGACAATCCGGCTTCCGGCCATGTCCTTGAAAAGCTGGGTTTCGTCGCCAGCGGCACGGTGGAGCGAAATTGCCTCAGCCGCGGCTGCACGGTCCTGTCGAACCGCGTGCAGTTGACTAGGGCTGAATTTGCGCGAAAGAAGGCCGCATGATCTACCGCGCGCGCCCGCTCACGCCCGACCTGTGGCCGCAGCTTGAAGAGCTGTTCGGCCCCGTCGGTGCGTGCAATGGCTGCTGGTGCATGTACTGGCGGATCGGCAGCGCCTACACGCAACGGCCGCGCGCGAAGAACAGGGCGGACTTCAAGAACGTGGTGAAGGCCGGGACGCCCGGCATTCTGCTGTTTGCCGGCGAGATGGCGGTCGGCTGGGCGCAGGTGACGCCGCGCAGCGCACTGCCCGGCCTCGAGCACGGCCGCTTCACGCGCGCCGGGTTCAAGACGGTGGCGCGGCCCGCGGCGCATCGGCCCATCATGCGGCTCGACCTGAAGCAGAGGGCGGCATGAAATTCCTCGACGTCGCGAAGGTCTATGTCCAGTCCGGCAATGGCGGCAATGGCTGCGTCGCGTTCCGGCGCGAGAAGTTCATCGAATATGGCGGACCCTGGGGCGGCAATGGCGGCCGTGGCGGCGACGTCATCGTCGAAGCCGTCGATCACCGCAACACGCTGATCGACTTCCGTTTCCAGCAGCACGTCCGCGCCAAGAACGGCGAGCCTGGCATGGGCAAGGAAATGACCGGCGGCCATGGCGACGACGCAATCATGAAAGTGCCGCCCGGCACGCAAGTCTACGAAGAGGATGGCGAGACGTTGATTGCCGATCTGGCCGAAGTGGGTCAGCGCCTGAAGCTCCTGCGCGGCGGCAATGGCGGCTTCGGTAACGCGCATTTCAAGAGTTCGACCAACCAGGCGCCGCGCCACGCCAATCCCGGCCAGCCGGGCGAAGAAAAGACCGTCATTCTCAAGCTCAAGCTGATCGCCGATGCCGGCTTGATCGGCATGCCCAATGCCGGCAAGTCGACCTTTCTGAGCCGCGTCTCCGCGGCGCGGCCGAAAATCGCGGACTATCCGTTCACCACTTTGGAGCCGCAGCTCGGCGTGGTGCGTATCGACGAGACCGACTTCGTCCTCGCCGACCTGCCCGGCCTGATCGAAGGCGCGCATGAGGGCGTCGGTCTCGGCGATAAGTTCCTAGGCCATGCCGAACGCTGCAACGTCATCCTGCATCTGATCGACGGCACCCAGAGCGAGATCGCCAAGACCTACAAGACGATCCGCGGCGAACTGGAAGCATATGGCAACGGGTTGGAGAGCAAGCCGGAAATCGTCGCGCTCAACAAATCCGACGCGATCCCGAAGACCGCGCTCGCCAAGAAGCGCGCCGCGCTGGAGAAGGCCTGCGGCCACAAGGTCCTGGTCATCTCGGGAGTCTCGGGCGACGGCGTCGAAGGCGTCCTGCGCGCCATCGCCAAGGAGATCGTCAAGAAGCGCGGCAAGGCCGCCCGGCCCATGCGCGCGGCGAAAGAGGACTGGTCGCCGTGACCGACGCACTTGCTTCGGCGAAACTGATCGTCGTCAAGGTCGGTTCGGCGCTGTTGGTCGATGCGCAGAGCGGTACGCTGCGCCGCGACTGGCTTAGATCGCTGTGCGCCGACGTCGCCGCGCTGAAGCGCGAAGGCAAGGCCGTGCTGCTGGTGTCGTCCGGCGCGATCGCGCTGGGACGGCGCGCGCTCAAGCTACGCTCCGGAGCGTTGAAGCTGGAAGAGAGCCAGGCGGCGGCCGCTGCGGGCCAGGTGCGCCTGGCCGAAGCCTATGCTGACATCCTGGCCGGCGAGGGTATCGTCGCGGCGCAGATTCTGCTGACGTTGGGCGATACCGAACAACGCCGCCGCTATCTCAACGCCCGCGCCACGCTCAAGACCCTGATCGAGCTCGGCAGTGTCGCGGTGATCAACGAGAACGACACGGTGGCGACCGCTGAGATCCGCTATGGCGATAACGACCGGCTGGCGGCGCGCGTCGCCAGCATGATGGAAGCCGATCGGCTGGTTCTGCTCTCCGACGTCGACGGCCTGTACAGCGCAGATCCTTCGCGCGCCACCGATGCGAGGCACATCGCCGAGGTACCGGCGATCACGCCGCAGATCGAGGCGATGGCGGGCGAGTCCGTGTCCGGCTTCGGCCGCGGCGGCATGGCCTCCAAGCTTGCCGCCGCCAAAATCGCGATGGCTGCCGGTTGCGAGGTCATCATTGCCAAGGGCACGACAGACTTTCCGGTTTCCGCTATCGCCAGGGGCGCTCGCTGCACACGCTTCGCCGCCAGCGGCACGCCGGCGCAGGCGCGCAAGCGCTGGATCGCCGGAGTTCTCAAACCCGAAGGCACGCTGATCATCGATGCCGGCGCGGCCAAGGCGCTGACCGACGGCAAGAGCCTGCTGCCGGCCGGCATCCGCCAGATTGACGGACGGTTCGAGCGCGGCGACGCGGTACTGGTGAAGGACCAACAGGGCCGCGAGATCGCGCGCGGGCTTGCCGCCTATGGCGCCGCCGACGCCGAACGCATCGCCGGCAAGCGCACGGCGGAGATCGAAGCCATCCTCGGCTATCGCGGCCGCGACGAGATGATCCATCGCGATGACCTGGCGCTGACGGCGGCTGTGTCATGAACGCACCGGATCGTTCCGCGCTTGCCGCCGAGATGATGGCTTTGGGCAAGAGCGCCAAAGCAGCCGCACGAGCGCTGCGCGAAGCCTCGACGGAGACCAAGAACAAAGCGCTGCGCGCCGCCGCCGCCGCGATCCGCGTGCAGGCAAAACCGATTCTGGACGCCAACGCCTCGGACATGAAAGCGGCGAGTGATCTCACGCTTGCGTTGCGCGACCGGCTGTTGCTCGACGCGGGCCGCATCGAAGCCATGGCCAAGGGCGTCGAGGACGTCGCCGCGCTGCCCGATCCGGTGGGGCGCGAACTGGCGCGCTGGACGGTGGCGAGCGGCCTCGACATCGCGCGTGTCGCGACACCCATCGGCGTGATCGGCATGATCTATGAGAGCCGCCCGAATGTAACGGCCGATGCCGGCGCCCTGGCGCTCAAATCGGGCAACGTCTCGATCCTGCGCGGCGGTTCGGAGTCGGCGCATTCTTCCGCCGCGATCCATGCCGCGATGATCGAAGGCCTGCGCGCTGCGGGCCTGCCCGACGCGGCGATCTCCAAAGTGCCGACCACGGATCGCGCGGCCGTCGGCATGATGCTGGAGGGATTGGGCGGCACCATCGACCTCATCATCCCGCGTGGCGGCAAGAGCTTGACCGGACGCGTCTTGGCGGAAGCGCGCGTGCCGGTGCTCGCGCATCTCGAAGGCATTTGTCACGTCTATATTCATGCCGGCGCGGATATCGCCAAGGCGCGTGCCATCGCGTTGAACGCCAAGATGCGGCGCCTCAGCGTCTGCGGCAGCGCCGAAACGCTGCTGATCGACCGCTCCGTTCTGACGTCGCATGGCCTGCCGATCTTGCAAGACCTGGCCAAGGCCGGCTGCGAAATCCGTGGCGACGATGCCGTGCGGGCCGTCTTTGCGGCCGCGAAACAGGCGAACGAAGCCGACTGGTCGACCGAATATCTCGACGCCATCCTTTCGGTGAAAGTCGTCGATGGCGTCGAGGACGCCATCCGCCATATCGAGACCTATGGCTCGCACCACACCGAGAGCATCGTCAGCGAAGACAAGACCGCGGCCGAGCATTTCCTGTCGGCGCTCGATTCCGCCATCGTGCTGTGGAACGCTTCGACGCAATTCGCCGACGGCGCGGAGTTCGGCATGGGGGCGGAAATCGGCATCGGCACCGGCAAGCTGCATGCGCGCGGGCCGGTCGGCGTCGAGCAACTCACCACCTTCAAATATGTCGTGCGCGGCACGGGGCAGATAAGGCCATGAAGAAGACGCAGCTTCATCGCCTGCCCGCCAACTGGGTGCGCCCGCCGGGCCCCATCGCGCCGGGCATGCGCATCGGGCTGCTCGGCGGCTCGTTCAATCCGGCGCATGAGGGCCATATGCATGTCAGCGAAGTGGCGCTCAAACGGCTCGGCCTGGACTATGTCTGGTGGCTGGTGACGCCGCAGAATCCGCTCAAATCGAGCCATGGCATGGCACCGCTGCGTGACAGAGTGCGCGACGCCCGCGCCGTGGCGCGCCATCCGCGCATCGTCGTCATGGACATCGAGCACGACTTCAAGACGCATTATTCCTACGACACGCTGTGCGCGCTGCAGAAGCGCTTCCCGCTGGTCAAGTTCACCTGGCTGATGGGCAGCGACAATCTCGCCATCTTCCGCCGCTGGCACCGCTGGGCCGAGTTCGCGCGCAAGGTTCCCATCGCCGTGATCCAGCGTCCGGGTAGCGTGCTGGCGGCGCTCCATGCCAAGCCGGTGCAGCGTTTCGGCCTCGCCCGCATCGAGCGGGGCCTGTGTGGCGCGCGCGCCCCGGCCATCGCCATCATCGACGGCAAGCGCAACACGCAGAGCGCCACCGCCATCCGCGCTTCGCAACGCTTCGCCGAGGGCTTTGTCGGCGCGCTCCCAACATGATAGGTTGCAACCGCCGCGCGAGCGGTGCGATGGAGGAACGACACTGACCCCCAAGAAATCCGGCGCCAAGAGAGCGCCCGCGAAAACCAAGGCTAAGGCCGCCGCAAAGCCGGCACCGAAGAAATCCGCCAAGAAACCGATTTCCAAGAAAGCCGCCATGAAGAAGGCGGCGAACCAGCCGCTTTACGCCGCCGACGAGGCGTTGCTGGACCGCATCCGCATGTCGCTCGACGACGACAAGGCCCAGGACATCGTGACGATTCCGATGGACGGCCGCTCGTCGCTGGCCGATGCGATCGTCATCGCGACGGGAACCTCGTCGCGCCATGTCGCCGCGATCGCCGAGCACCTGGCGCGGCGGCTGAAGGACGCCGGCTACGGCACGCGGCCGGTGAACGGTGCGCAGCAGGGTGACTGGGTGCTGGTCGACGCCGGCGACGTCATCGTCCACATCTTCCGGCCCGAAGTGCGCGAGTACTACAATCTCGAAAGCATGTGGTCGGTCGAAGAGCCCAAACGCCAGCGGGCATAATTCCTCATGCGCCTGCACATCCTCGCCATCGGCTTCGGCCGCAACACGTCGGAAGGTGCGCTGAGCGACGATTTCGTCGGGCGCGCGGCGCAGATGGGCAAGCGCCTGGGCTTTGCCGCCGTGACCTGCGACGAGATCGCGGTCGGCAAGGACCGCGATGTCAAGAAGCGCATGGCCGACGAGGCCGAACGCCTGGCCCGCCGCGTGCCCGACGGCGCGCATGTCATCCTGCTCGACGCCAAGGGCAAGGGCATGACATCGGAGGATTTCGCCGAGATGCTCGGCCTGCTGCGCGACGCGGGGACCAAGGATCTGTGCTTCGTCATCGGCGGACCGGACGGGTTGGCGCCGCTGCCCGGCAAGAAGGCGGGCCGCAGCCTCGCCTTCGGGCCGCAGACCTGGCCGCATCTGCTGGTGCGCGCGATGCTGGCCGAGCAGGTCTACCGCGCCCTGACCATCCTGGCCGGGCATCCGTATCATCGGGCCTAGCCCCGTTAGCCGTTCCTTAACCACGATCGGCGATGCTGGTGTGTCGCAATGGGACGAGCACCCATGGAGATCAACGGACCCAAAAGGATCGAAGCCGGCATCGTGCGCCGCATCGGCAAACCCGCGTCCGGCGCGAGCTCGACGTTTTCGGTGTCCGATGCCGCAGAGATCCGCGGTGCGGTGGTCAGCGGCCCGGGGCCGATCGGCGCGCTCGATTCCATCCTCATGCTGCAGGGCCTGGACGATTCCACCGACGGCAAATCCAAGGCCGCGGCGCATGGCGAGAAGCTGCTCGACATGCTCGACGAAATCCGCGACGGGCTGCTCGCGGGCGGCGTACCGCGCACGACGCTCAATCGCTTGGCCAATGCGGTGACCCGCCGCCACGACCAGTTCAACGATCCCAAGCTGCAAGGCGTGCTCGACGAGATCGAACTGCGCGCCCATGTCGAACTCGCCAAGCTCGAGATGATGGACAAGCGGGTCGCCTAACGGCTGTCGCCGCTTCTCTCAGACATTGTCGGCGACCAGGGACCAAGCTTAGTCTTAGACCCATGAAACTTGTCTGGCGCGGCCTTACGGTTGTCGTTGTTCTGGTGCTTGCGGGCATCGCTGCTCTCTATCTCACGGCGCCGGCGTCCAATACCGGGCAAAGCCGCTTCGATGTCTTGATCGTGCTGGGTTATCCGGCGCGGGCCGACGGCATGCCGGAGCCTGAAATGCGCGAGCGCGTCCTTGAGGGCGTTCGCGAGTTCAAGGCAGGTGTCGCGCCGCATCTCATCCTGACCGGCGCGGCGGCGCATAACCGGTTCGTCGAAGCGGATGTCATGGCGCGTCTTGCGGAAGCGAACGGCGTGCCCGCGACGGCGATCCTGAAAGAGCGCGGCGCGCACAACACGATCGAAAACGCGGCCTATTCGGTGCATCTCATGCAGGCGCACCACTGGCGGTCGGCGGAGGTGATCAGTTCGCCCGCGCACCTGCCCCGCGCCGGCATCATCTTCAGCACCTACCCAATTGCGTGGCGCACGCACGCCGCGCGCTGGCCGCGCGAATATACGGTCGCCGACAAGCTCGTCCGTTATGTTTATGAGGCCGTCGACACGGCGCGTATCGTGCTTGCAGGGCGGACACCGCCGCGCTGAGGTGGATCAGATGTCCAGCAACAGCCTCTGCGGGTCTTCCAGGTTTTCCTTGACGCGCACCAGGAACGTCACTGCTTCGCGGCCGTCGACCAGGCGGTGGTCGTAGCTCAGCGCCAGATACATCATCGGGCGGATCACGACCTTGTCGTCGATGGCGATGGGGCGGGGCTGGATCTTGTGCATGCCGAGGATGCCGGACTGCGGCGAATTCAGGATCGGCGTCGACATCAAGGAGCCGAAGACGCCGCCATTGGTGATGGTGAAGGTGCCGCCCTGCAGCTCTTCCAGCTTCAGCTTGTTGTCGCGGGCGCGCAGGCCGTAGTCGTGGATCTTGGATTCGATGCCGGCCAGCGACAGCAGGTCGGCGTCGCGCACCACCGGCACGACCAGGCCGCGCTCGGTCGAGACCGCCACGCCCATGTCGTAGTAATTCTTGTAGACGATATCGTCGCCTTCCATCTCGGCGTTGACGTTGGGCAGGTCCTTCAGCGCCGCGATGCAGGCCTTGACGAAAAAGCCCATGAAGCCGAGGCGCACGCCGTGCTTCTTCTCGAACGAGTCCTTGTATTCGGCGCGCAGCGCCATGACGTGGCTCATGTCGACTTCGTTGAAGGTCGTGAGCTGGGCGGCGGTGTTCTGCGATTCCTTGAGGCGCAGCGCGATGGTCTTGCGCAAGCGGCTCATGGCGACGCGCTCTTCCTGGGCAGCGCGGGGACGCGGGCCGGCGTGAACCGGTATCGGGCGGGCGGTGCGCTCGGCGGCGCGCGCTACCAGCGCTTCCAGCATGTCGCCCTTGGTGACGCGGCCGTCCTTGCCTGATCCCGCGACGCGCGCCGGATCGACGCCGCTCTCCTCGGCGATGCGACGCGCGGCGGGCATCATTGGCGCAGCAGCGGCGGTAGCTGGCGCGGGCTTCGGAGCCTCGACTTTGGGAGCAGGTTTGGCGGCAGCAGCCGGCTTCGGCTCGGCGGCTTGCGGAGCTTTGGCGGCGGACGGCGCGCCTTTGACGCCTTCGGCGATCGAGCCGAGCAGGGCGCCGACCTGGACCGTGTCGCCTTCCTTGACGGTGATCGACTGGATCGAACCGTCGGCGGGCGCCGGCACTTCCACCGTTACTTTGTCGGTTTCCAGTTCCAGAAGTGGCTCGTCACGCGTGACCGCGTCGCCTTCCTTCTTGAACCATTTGGAGACCGTGGCTTCCGTCACGGACTCGCCCATCGCAGGGACCTTGATTTCGACCGTCATGTCGGTTCTCCGCCGCGGCTCAGCGCGGCTTTGTTATAGCGTCAAAGCGTCGGCGAGGAACGCTTTCAATTCGGCATTGTGCTGGCTCATCAGGCCTGCCGCCGTCGAGGCGTATTCGGGCCGGCCGACATAGCGCGGGCGCTTTTCGCCGCCAAGCTGCCCAACCGTGTCCTCAATCCGCTGTTCGACGAAATGCCAGGCGCCTTGATTTTTCGGCTCTTCCTGGCACCAGACGATCTCGGCCTTGGGGAAGCGGTTGAGTTCCAGCGCCAGCACGTTTTCCGGGAAGGGATAGAGCTGTTCGAGGCGCAGGATCTGGATGCGGTTTTCGTTCAGCTTGTCGCGCGCTTCCATCAGGTCGAAATAGACCTTGCCGCTGCACATCACGACGCGCCGGATCTGACCGTCTTCGGCCAGTTTCGTGGTCCAGGCGCCGGGCACGACTTCGGCCTGGTCGCGCAGCACGCGATGGAAGGACGAGCCGGGCCCGAAATCGGCCAGGAACGATGTGCAGTGCTTGTTGCGCAGCAGCGATTTGGGCGTCATCAGGATCAGGGGCTTGCGGAACGGGCGATGCATCTGGCGCCGCAGGACGTGGAAGTAGTTCGCCGGCGTGGTGCAATAGGCGACCTGGATATTGTCCTGGGCGCAAAGCTGGAGATAGCGCTCCAGCCTGGCCGAGGAATGTTCGGGTCCCTGACCTTCATAGCCATGCGGCAGGAGCATGACGAGACCGCACATGCGCAGCCATTTGGTTTCGCCCGAGGCGATGAACTGGTCGATGATGACTTGCGCGCCGTTGGCGAAATCGCCGAACTGTGCTTCCCACAAAGTCAGCCCGCGCGGCTCGGCCGAGGAATAGCCGTATTCGAAGCCGAGCACGGCTTCTTCCGACAGCAGCGAGTCGATGATCTCGAACGGCGCCTGGCCGTCGCGGATGTGCGAGAGCGGATAGTGGCGCGCTTCGGTTTCCTGATCGATCAGCGCGGCATGGCGCTGCGAGAACGTGCCCTCGGTCGAGTCTTGGCCCGAAAAGCGCACCGGAATGCCTTCCACCAGCAGCGTGCCGAAGGCGAGCGCTTCGGCGGTTGCCCAGTCGAAGCCTTCGCCGCTCGCAAACATCACCTCCTTGGCTTCCAGCTGGCGGGCGATGGTCTTGTGCAGATTGAAGCCCTGCGGCACACGCGTCAGCGCCGCGCCGACTTCGCGCACCGCCTCCAGCGGCGCCGCGGTGTCGCCCCGGCGATCGCCCTTGGGCGCGACGGCGAGGCCGGACCAGCGGCCGTCCAGCCAGTCGGCACGGTCGGGACTGTGGGTCTTGGAGGCGCCAAGCTCTTCGTCGAGCCGCGTCATGAAGGCTTTGAGCATCTCGTCGGCTTCGGCCTGCGTCAGCGTGCCTTCGTCGACCAGCTTCTTGCTGTAGAGCTGCAAGGTCGTTGGATGGTCCTTGATCGCCTTGTACATCAAGGGCTGCGTGAAGGTCGGCTCCAGCGTTTCGTTGTGGCCGAAGCGGCGGTAGCACACCATGTCGATGACGACATCCTTGTGGAACAGCTGGCGGTATTCGGTGGCGATGCGGGCGCAATGCACCACCGCTTCCGGATCGTCGCCGTTCACATGGAAGATCGGCGCCTGCACCATCAGCGCGATGTCGGTGCAATAGGGCGAGGAGCGGGAGAATGCCGGCGAGGTCGTGAAGCCGATCTGGTTGTTGATGATGAAGTGGATCGTGCCGCCGGTCTTGAAGCCCTTGGTGCCCGACATTGCGAAGCATTCGGCGACCACGCCCTGGCCGGCGAAGGCCGCGTCACCGTGCAGGAGTAGCGGCATGACGCTGCCGCGTTCGGCGGTGTCGTCGAGCTGTTGCTGCTTCGCACGCGCCTTGCCCAGAACGACCGGATCGGAAGCCTCCAGGTGCGACGGGTTCGCCGTCAGCGACAGGTGAACCTGATGGTTGTCGAACTCGCGGTCGGACGAGGCGCCCAGATGATACTTCACGTCGCCCGAACCCTGCACTTCGCTGGGATTGGCACTGCCGCCGGAGAATTCGTGGAACAGTTGGCGATAGGGCTTGGACATGACATTGGCGAGCACGTTCAGACGGCCGCGATGGGCCATGCCGATGACGATCTCCTTCACGCCGAGCTGGCCGCCGCGCTTGATGATCTGTTCCAGCGCCGGGATCATGGCCTCGCCGCCGTCCAGGCCGAAGCGCTTGGTGCCGAGGAAGCGCAGCGAGGCGAATTTCTCGAAGCCCTCGGCCTCGACCAGCTTGTTGAGGATCGCTTTCTTGCCCTCGGGCGAGAACACGATCTCCTTGTCGGGGCCTTCGATGCGGCGCTGCAGCCAGTCCTTCTGCTCGGCGTCGTTGATGTGCATGAACTCGTAGCCGATGCGGCCGCAATAGGTGCGCTTGAGGATCTCCACAATCCGGCGCGGTGTCGCCGTGCCAAGCCCCAGCACGCCATCGGTGAAGATCGCCCGGTCGAGATCTTCGGCATGGAAGCCGTAGAAGGTCGGATCGAGTTGCGGACGCGGTTGCTTGGGGGTGATGTTCAGGGGATCGAGGTCGGCTTCCAGGTGACCGATGACGCGATAGGCGCGCACGATCTGGATGGCGCGGATCGAATCCTGCGCCGCCTTGTGGAGGTCGGCTTCGCTGGCGGCACCCTTGCGCGCCGGCCACTGGCCGGTGAGGGCGCCGACCAGATCGCCATTGGCAAGCTCGGGCTTCTTGTCGCGCCGCCAGGCCGGGCCACGCCCCAGTTGCGTCGGGCTGAGCGCGTTCTGGCCCAGGCCTGAAAAATAGGCACGCCAGCTTTCGTCAACCGCGTCGGGATTTTCCAGATACTGGGCGTAGAGCGACTCGACAAAGGCCGCGTTCGTGCCGGACAGAAAGGAGGTCGCCTCGAGCACCTCGTTGGAGCTGCGCGACAGGCGATTGGACGGCGATTGGCTTGTCATTTCAAAGTGTTAGAGCCGGACTTCTTGGGTCCAGCCCGATCCGTTTGCGGCTTTGGGCCGGGAGGGGAGGCGTAGCGCCGTTGGGGCGTCAATTCAACGCTTCTTAGGGTTAAATATGGGTTCAATTGGGCCGGAATGCGACGCGGATGGCTGCTCGGTTGGGCCCGGTTTCGCCGAGTTCATTAAGCCGCTGTTGGCACCGCCGGTATACGAACATGGGATGGAGCCGAATCGACTCACTTCGCTGGATGCGCTTCGCGGCGTCGCGGCTTTGTCGGTCGTGGTCTGGCACTGGCAGCATTTCTTCGCGCTTGGCGGCGACTGGCAGGGCGGCTGGGACGCACGGATGCAGCCCTTCTACTGGCTGCTCAAGCCGCTTTATGTGCAGGGCTGGGCGGCGGTCGATCTGTTTTTCGTGCTTTCGGGCTTCGTCTTCTTCTGGCTGTACGGCGCGGCGATCCGTGAACGCGTCACCGGCGCCTGGCGCTTCGCAAGCCTGCGCTTCTCGCGACTCTATCCGTTGCATTTCGCCATGCTGATGGCGGTGGCGGCGCTGCAATACCTGTTCTTTCGCGCCCATGGCCTGTTCTTCGTCTATCAGGACAATGACGTGGCGCATTTCGTGGCGCACCTCTTCATGGTGCAGAATTGGTGGCCGGACTCGCCGCAAAGCTTCGATGGCCCGACCTGGTCGGTATCGATCGAGATCATGCTGTATGTGATTTTCTTCGCCGCCTGTTGGGCGGGCTTGAAGCGCGGACTGCATTGCCTGGCTATCGCCCTGCTCGGCGGCCTGGTGCTGCTCTACGATGAGCATATCGGGCGTGGCCTTATCGGGTTCTTCATGGGTGGCGCCATGTTCACCGCCTGGGAATCCTTGCGCGGCCATATGCGTGCGCCCTTGGTTGCGCGCGGGCTCAGCATTGCCGCGCTGGTGGGATGGGCCGCGTTGGCCGCGCTGCTCTATCGCGACAGCGCCTGGCTGGCAGGCGGCGAGGGCAACAACCTCTTCCTTGTCGCCTTCGATTTCGTTCTGTGTCCGCTGACGGTGCTGGCGCTGGCGCTGCGCGAGCGGGTGCGCGGCCGGTCCTTTCGAGGTCTCGGTTTTCTCGGTGACATCAGCTATTCGACCTACCTCATCCATTTCCCGATGCAGTTGACGCTGGCGCTGATCGCCACGCGCCTTTCGCTGACAGCGAAGTTCTTCATGCAGGGCTGGGTGATGATCGCGTTTTACGCCGTGCTGATCGGGCTGGGCGCGCTGACGTACAAGTTCTTCGAGCGGCCGATGCAGCAATGGCTGCGCGGACGCAAGGCCGTGCTCGCGCCCGCGTTGGACTGACGCGCGGCTACTTCCCCTTCAACAGCTCCACCAATGTCGTCCCCAGCGCAGCCGGGTTCGGCGAGACGCGGATGCCGGCGGACTTCATCGCCTCGATCTTGCTGTCGGCGCCGCCCTTGCCGCCGGAGATGATGGCGCCGGCATGGCCCATGCGGCGGCCCGGCGGAGCGGTGACGCCGGCGATGAAGCCGACCATCGGTTTCTTGGTCTTGTTGTGCTTGATGAAGTCGGCGGCGTCTTCCTCGGCACTGCCGCCGATCTCGCCGATCATGATGATGCTGGTGGTTTCGGGATCGGCGAGGAACATCTCCAGCACCTCGATATGCTCGGTGCCCTTCACCGGATCGCCGCCGATGCCGACGCAGGAGGATTGGCCGAGCCCCACAGCCGTCGTCTGCCACACCGCTTCATAGGTCAGCGTGCCGGAGCGCGAGACGATGCCGACATGGCCGCGGCGATGGATGTGGCCCGGCATGATGCCGATCTTGCATTCGTCCGGCGTGATAACGCCGGGGCAATTGGGCCCGACCAGCCGCGTCTTGGAGCCTTGCAGCGCGCGCTTGACCTTGACCATGTCGAGCACCGGAATGCCTTCGGTGATGCACACGGCGAGCGGAATCTCCGCATCGATGGCTTCCAGGATCGCGTCCGCGGCATAAGCCGGCGGCACGTAGATCGCGGTCGCAGTGGCGCCGGTCTTCTCGACCGCTTCGCGCACGGTGTCGAACACGGGCAAGCCGAGATGGGTCGCGCCGCCTTTGCCGGGCGAAGTGCCGCCGACCATCTTGGTGCCGTAGGCGATGGCCTGTTCGGAGTGGAACGTGCCCTGGTTGCCGGTGAAGCCCTGGCAAATGACGCGCGTATTCTTGTCGACGAGAATGGACATGGTTTTTCCGTTATTTGAAGACGAGATGGGCGATTTGGTTTTCGTAGCCGTAATAGATCATCCACACGGACGTGACGTCGAACGCGGCATGCACGAACATCGGTACCCAAAGCTTGCGCCCGGTGGCGAGATAGATGCTGCCGAGCGTCAGTCCGGTGACGACAGCCTGGGCCATGCCGAACGGGCCGAGCTGCCAGTGCGCGGAGGCGAAGAGCGCGGTGGTGAACACAAGGATGAAAAGCGTCGCGATGGTGCTGGAGCCGATCAGCTTGCCGAGACGCTCGAACAGATAGCCGCGGAATACAAGTTCCTCTGCGAAGCCGCCGCCATAGATGGAATAGAGCGCCAGATTGATCGCAGTGGCCGGTTGCAACCCCATGTCATGCAAGACGCTGTGGTTGACCGCCTGCGCGCCGATATAGGGCAGGATGACCGCCTTGAGCAGGAATTTCAGCGCGACGCCGATGGCAATACCGGCGACGGCGCCGCCGATCCAGCTCTTGGGCCGCGCTAGGCCGATCTCACGCCAGGGCGTCTTCGACAGCCAGGCCCAGAACAGAATGAGCGCCGCGGCGACCGGCATGAGCACGAACGCGCCAGCGAGGACGATGAGGAACGCGACGATGCCGACAGGGCCGAGTCCGCGCAGCGAGTCGCGAAAGTCTATCGCCGATTCAGACGTGATTGCGTCGCTGTTCATTGCGTGTGCTCCGCGGCGCGGGTTTCTTGCAACAACACCGCTACATCACCATTGGACAACTTGCTGATGTCGGTGTACGCGGCGTCGGTTGATTTCTTGTCGCCCGTTCCTTCGCCACCGAGTTTTTCTGGACTCAATTCAAAATAGAAGGGGAATGCGGGGCTATTCGGAGCTGTAACGAACACTAGTGTTTTCCCATCGCTGCAGCTGTATACGAGCCAGTGTGAGCCTCCAAACGTCTTGTCGATGGGACCAATCTTGCAATCCAGCGTTGGTTCAGCCGCGGTCGCACCTACCGATGCGCCAGCAACTACGCATGCTGTCAGCAGTCGGATGGCAAGACCAACCACCTTCACTTCTTCTCCTTCACCGCTTTCACGATCTTCTGTGCCGCGTCGGCGAGGTCGCTCGCGGAAAGGATCGGCAGGCCGCTATCGGCGAGGATCTTCTTGCCGAGTTCGACATTGGTGCCTTCCAGCCGCACCACCAGCGGCACGGCAAGCGAGACTTCCTTCGCGGCGGCGACGATGCCCTCGGCGATGATGTCGCATTTCATGATGCCGCCGAAGATGTTGACCAGGATGCCTTTCACATTGGGATCGGAGACGATGATCTTGAACGCCGCCGTCACTTTTTCCTTGGAGGCGCCGCCGCCGACGTCGAGGAAGTTGGCCGGTTCGCTGCCGTACAGCTTGATGATGTCCATCGTCGCCATGGCCAGGCCGGCGCCATTGACCATGCAGCCGATCTCGCCGTCGAGCTTGATGTAGGAGAGATCGAATCGTGAGGCCTCGACCTCCATCGGGTCTTCTTCGTCGAGGTCGCGCAGCGCCTGGATGTCTTTGTGGCGGTAGAGCGCGTTGTCGTCGAAATTGATCTTGGCGTCGAGGCAGACGACCTTGCCGTCCTTGGTGACGACCAGCGGATTGATCTCGAGCAGGCTCATGTCCTTGGCGATGACCGCGTCGTAGAGCGATTTGATGACGCTGCCGAGCTGCTTGACCTGATCGCCTTTCAGCTTCAGGGCGCTGGCGATGTCGAGCCCGACATAGGGTGAGTAGCCGACGGCCGGTTCGATCTGGAAGGTCTTGATCTTCTCCGGTGTCTTGTGTGCGACTTCCTCGATGTCCATGCCGCCTTCGGTGGAGGCGATGAAGGCGATGCGCGAGGTGGCGCGGTCGACCAGGGCGGAAAGATAGAGTTCGCGCTCGATCGCCGACCCGTCTTCGATATAGAGACGTTTTACCAAACGGCCATGCGGACCGGTCTGGTGGGTTACGAGCGTCATGCCGAGCATGCGCTTGGCCTCTTTCTCGACGTCCGCGATCGACTTCACGACTTTGACGCCGCCGCCCTTGCCGCGCCCACCGGCATGGATCTGCGCCTTCACCACCCAGACCGGTCCGCCCAACTCCTTGGCGGCCGCGACGGCTTCTTCCACCGTGAAGGCGGCCTTGCCGCGCGGCACGGGAGTGCCGAAGCCGCGGAGGACCTCCTTGGCCTGGTATTCGTGAATGTTCATGGGCTTTCCTGTGCTGGAAATGGCGGAATGCGCGGCACAATAGCAGGGGGTCCCACCCGTGCAAGGAGGGTTTGGGCGGCGCGTTACGCCGCGTTTGCCGCAGGGGCTAGAGCCTGGCGGTCTGTGTTTTCAGGGCGGCTTGGCCGGTGGCACGCGCCGCGAAGCGCAAGGCGGAATTGGCGAGCCAGACCGCCAATGCCGCGACGGCAAAGCCGGCCAGAACGTCGACTACGTGATGGCCGCCCTGAATCGGCGTCGCGACCAGGACGATCGCATTGAGCGCCAGCGCGAGCCAGCGAATGACGCTGAGTTCGCGCGCGTACCATACGACCAGCAGCGCCAGCACGGCATGATATGAGGGAAAGCCGATCAGGCCTTGCGCCGCGCTGGGCGAAATGCGCCCCGGCCCATGCGCGAGAAGAGCGACCAACTCGCGTGCGTAGTGCCCGTCGAGGGCCAGCGCCAGATGGCTCGAAACACTCGCCGGCAGTTCGTAGACACTGAAGGCGCCGAAGGATGGCGCAGCGGTCCACACGCCGATCGCGATGGCGGCGCCGGCGGCGACCGAGAGGCATAGCGCATAGATCTGCTCCGGCTTGCCCTTGAAGCCCAGCGCCACGGTCAGCAAAGCGATCTGCGGCAGGACCGAGATGTAGACCAGCTGCAGGACCATATTGGCCCAAGGATAATGCGCGACGAATGCCATGAGCGCCGGCCAGTCGATCCCGAGCGCACGATCGATGGCGGCGAGCGGCACATCGATGCGCGGGCCCGCGACGGTGAGCAGCAGATAGTTGAGAACGCTGAAGGCCGCCGACATGCCGATCAGAAAGCTGGTGCCGAACAGCATGGCCGCCAGACGCTCGTCGCGGCGCACGCGGTCGTAGAACAGGCCACCCGCCGCCAGCCCCGCGGTAAGCAGGGCGAGCAAGCCGTAAGCCGGCGCATCGATGTCGAAATGGCCGATGCGCGCCCAGGCGACGTCCGTCGCCGCCGCGACCGCGACGATGGCAAGCAGGATCAGTTGTAGGCGTGCCGTCACGAAAAAAGACCAGGCGCTAAGGTTGGCCGCGCATGGTCCGTCGTTTGGCTTAAGGAATGTTTGAGGGCTGGGGAGGCTGCTCCCCACCCGAGGGTGAGGAGCCTGGTCAAATCCTCGCGCATCGCGGCAGGAGGGACGCCGACCGTTTAGTTCCCCGAAGGGTCGCCCACGCCGCCGTCCAGCGTCATGCCGCCGACTTCGGCTTCCGTCGCCGTGGTGGTTTCGGCGGTATGGCTCTCGGTCACGCAGACCTGGGCGCGGTAGGAGAAGAAGAAGTCGCCAGTGCCCCAACGGCGCAGATTGGTGCGCTCGGTGCAATCGGGAACCGGGATCGCCGGGGCGCATTTGACCATGCCGTCCTTGAAGTGGCGCAGCGCCTCGTGATCGCCGCACATCAGGACCTGGCCGTGCTCATAGGTGCCCGCCATGCCCTGGTCGGACTGCAGCACGTCGCCGATCACGACTTTGAGGTGCGAGCCGGGGATGCAGCGCGCGATTTCGCCTTCGTAGCCGCTGTCGATCCAGGTGTCGCCGACCATGTGCGAGGCATCGAATTCGCGGCCCTCATAGGAGACGCAGACCGCGTGGATCGCCTTGACGACGGTGGCCCACTGCATGTGGCAGGTTCCGCCGGCATGCGCCGCCGCGATCGCGATGGCGCCGCCGGCGCCGCGGTTGTTGTAGTTGATGATCTGATAGCTGCCGGCATAGACGATGGTCTGCGCGCCGGCGCCGGCGTTGGCGCCCGCGTTGGAATTGGCCGCCGCCGTCGCCACCGCCTCGGCCGACGCAAAGGCGTTGACCTTGTTGATGACGATGTTCTTGTTGATGACGACGTTTTTGTTGATGTTGATGTTCTTATTGATGTTGATGTTCTTGTTGATCACCACCGGCTTGAAGATGTTGATGTTCTTGTTGATGTTGATGTTCTTGTTGATGTTGATGTTGATGTTCTTGAAGCTCGGCGGCGGCTGATGCCCGCCCATGTCGGGGCAGCCGGGCGTGGAGGTATGACCGCCGCCGTAACCGCCGCCGCCCATATTGCCGGCGACGGCCGGCGACAGCGGCGCGAGCGTCAGGGCGGCGCTGGCAAGCGCTGCGATGAGGCTGTTGGCCCGACGCTGGGAATAGGGGCGCGACATGTTTTGCTCCTTCGATACCGCTGGCTTATGCATCTAAAGACCGGGAGAATCGCCGGACCCTTGGACAAAGCCTTAATGACGAAGCCCTCCGCTTCACGAATTATGCCAGCGCGCCTGGCGCAAACCGGCTCCCCGGCGGCTCGATTTGGCACAGAGCTTTGGGGATGCCGATGAGGCCAGGGGCATGATCCCGATCTCGGACGACAATCCGGTACGCCTGACGCCGGTCGTCACGGTCGGGCTGATCGTGCTGTGCGCGCTAGTCTTCTTCTGGGAGCTGTCGCTGGGCGATGGCATGGACAAGGCATTGGCGGTCCTGGGCTTCACGCCCAATGCCTTCATCCATTCCGATGGTGCGCAGATTCGATCCGTCCCGGTTTGGACCACGATCTTAACCTCGATGTTCCTTCACGCCAGCATCCTGCATATCGCGGGCAACATGCTGTATTTGTGGATTTTCGGGAACAATATCGAAGACGCGATGGGGCACGCGAAGTTTACCGTCTTCTATCTCGTCTGCGGCGTCGCGGCGATGCTGATGATGCTGCTGATCGATCCGGCGTCGCACACACCGACGGTCGGCGCCTCGGGCGCCATTTCGGGCGTGCTTGCGGCTTATGTGCTGCTGTATCCGCGCGCGCGCGTGCATGTCGTCGTGCCGTTCATCTTCTACGCCTTCTGGGTCCGCGCGGTATGGGTGGTGGGCATCTGGTTCGCGCTGCAACTGGTGACGGCCGTCATGACGCCGGCGTCCGAGCCGGGTACGGCGTGGTGGGCGCATGTCGGCGGTTTCGCGGCCGGCCTTGTTCTCACGCCGCTGCTCAAGTCGCGCTTGGTGCCCTATTTCGGGCCGATCGATCCAAGAGGGCCGTGGGCGAACGGCTAAATAAGGTGGCCTGCCACCCAAAGCTGCGCGAACCGATGCGCGGCCCTCCTACGCCCTGCGGGCTTCGGAGGGCACCCTCCGCTGCTGCGCAGCGTCGGGTGGCATGCCTTTCGCTCTCCTCCTCGTCCAACAGCCAACCGGCGTTCCGAAACGGGAAACGCCAGAGCGAATGGGACGATTGGGGTCATGAAACACAAGAACAGCCATTTGCTGGTGGGATATTGGAGCCGTCTGCGCCGCGGCCGTGCCGTTCCCGATCAGACCGATATCGATCCGCGCGCCATCAAGCGCATGCTGTCTTCCGTTTTCATCCTCGACGTCGAAAATCCGTCGCGCCCGATCTATCGCCTTGCCGGCACGGGTCTGTGCGAGCGCTTCGGCTTCGAGCTGAAGGGTACGGGCTTTCTGGCCCATTGGGAGGCGCAGTCCAGCATCGCGCTCACCTCGCTGCTGCGCCAGGCGCTCAAGCTGAACCAGCCGGTTTGCCTTTCGTCCATCGGCGCCACGTCCGATTGCGGCATGGTCGAACTCGAAACCGTGCTTTGCCCGGTCAGCTTCAACGGCGACGACCCGACCCGCTTCATCGGCATGATCCAGGTCCTCAGCGACCAGACCTTGCTTGCCGGCAAGCCCATCGCCTTCCAGCGCCTCGCCGCTTCCCAGTTGATCCGCGAAGACGATCCGTTGCCCTCTTACGACAACCTGCCGCCGCCCCCGCCGCCGCCGACCGCCATCACCTCGCTGCGCAACCATCCGCGCGCGCCGCATCTGCGCCTGGTCGTGTCGCAGTCCCGTCCGTCGGCGTCGACCGTGCATTTCTCCGACGAGGCCGCGCTCGACCTGCTCAAGGGCCTGGACAAGGGATTGCTGCGGCCGGTGCCGGCCTAGAGCGCAATCGGGTGAAGCGTAGTTCAGCTTCGCCCGTAAATTGCGCGCCAATCAAAGAATCTAGAGCATGATCTGATTCAACGTAATGCGATCATGCTCTAGTTCGCCGCGGCGGCGATTGCCTCCAGCGCCGCGGGTTTCAACGTCATTCCCATATGGTCGATGCCCGGCAGGACCGTCACAGTCAGGTCGGGCCTGACCGGTTTGAGCAGTGGTGCGTATTGCTCGGCGTGGAAGATCTCATCCTGTGCGCCGACGAACAGGCTGACCGAGCCCGGTATGCGTTTCAGATCTCCCAGGTAGTCGTCGCTCGGTCCGAAATTGCGCCACAAGCGGTAAGAGTAGAACGCCGTCTGCTTGCTGTATGCGAGCCGTGCCGGATCGACGGCCATGGCCAGCACCGGCAAGCCGTTGAAGGCGGTTATGCCGATACGCGACAGAAGCGACAGGGCGATGATCCTTGGGATCGAAACCGAGACCCAGCCGCCGGCGCTCGGGCGCGACGTCGGCGCGTTGTAGGCCAATTGGGGCGAGACAAGGATGATGTGCTCGAACAAGCCGCCATTCGGCCCGCCGGCGAAGCGCAGAACGAAACCGCCGCCGGATGAGAAGCCGAGGAGGGTCCGCGTTTGTCCGGCGGAGGGCTGCCCCAGGGTCTTGACGAAGTCCACCAGGTCGTCGTCGAGCTGGCCGACATAGTCGATGTCGCCGCTGCGTCCCGTCTCGTCGTGGCCGCGCATGGCAACGGCGTAGACCGTCGCGCCCTTGGCATGGATCGCGCGCGCCAGCGGATGCACGCTCGCCGTAGTGCCCGACGAACCGTGCACGACAACCACGATCCGCGACGGATCGCCCGGATAGGCGCGATAGACGAGGCTCGTGCCGTCGCGCGCGGTGAAATGCTGCTTGTCGGGCATGCCGCCGTAATCGACGCCGTCGAAGCTGCGCGAGACGCTGGCCATGGCTACGGGCGGCTTGGGCGCAGTCAGCGCGATGACGGCGGCGAAGGCCAGGCCGGCGAACAGGATCAGGACTACGATGATCGTCAGCATGGTGCGCATCTCAGGCCGCCGCCGGCACCAGGCGCCTGCGGATGATGCCGCGGACATGCATGCGGATCATCAGATATTGCAGGCCGAACAGAATCCAGGGCGCCGCCGGCGAGGCCAAGCCCAGGAACCAGGCCCATGCCACCGGCCCCCAGACAAGTCCGATGTAGAGGTTGGTGGCGGCCAGGCCGGCCATCAGCATGGGCCACATGGCGCTGTAGAAGGTCAGCTCGCCGACCGACAGGGTATCGGTCACGATCTTGGGCAGGTAGCGGCTCATCCAGTTGGGCTTGATCATCGCGGCGCCGATGGCCAGATGCCCAATGGTGAACTTGATCATCACGAACCGCGGATCGTGCAGATAGAGCGTCAGCGTGCCGAACACCACGACCAGCGCCAGGCTCATCCACTGCATGGCGGCGACCGGCTTGCCGCGCAGCTTCTGGATCGCGACCTGGGCGATGCCGACCGCGATGCCGATGCCCGTCGCCAGATAGATGTTGCCCGTGACCGCAATTACGGCCGCGAACAGGATCGTCGAGGCGAGGTCGGCGAGTAGCGGCTTCAAGGCCTGGATCAAATTACTCATGCGATGCTCCTGTTCATTGCGGCGGGGCGTCGAGAATGCTGCGCAGGTACTCGACATGTTCGGCGAAGGCCTTGCGGCCGGCGGGCGTGATGCGCGCACGGGTCTGCGGCCGCTTGCCCTCCACGCGTTTTTCGAGGCTGACGTAACCGGCGCCGCTCAGCGTCTCCAGATGGGCGCCGAGATTGCCGTCGGTCGCGCCGATCAGCGATTTCAGCCTTGTGAATTCGATCGCGTCGTTGCGGTTGCCGGCGTTGAGCGCCGCCATGATCTTCAGCCGCATCGACTGGTGTATGATTTCGTCCGGCCCGGCCATGTCAGCGCCTCAGCCAGACGCCGCCGGCGATCATCGCGCCGCCGGTCGCCGCCGCCATCCACAGATGCAGATAGTCGCCGGCCACGAAATAGCCGGTCAGCGACACGGCGAAGATCGCCAGGGCCGCCAGCGCCATGGCGCGGCCGATCCACAATCCGATCAGGAACAGAATGAAACTGAGCAGGGTCGGCCAGAACGTGACCTGCTCGCGCCATCCCATATGCGTCAGCGTGATCCAAATGCCGCCGAACACCACGATGGCGATGACGCTTAGCGCGGCGCGCACGAACGCGAAGTTGTTTTTCGCTTCCGATCGCCGACGATGGAAGGCGACGATGGTAACGGTGCCGATCAGGCCGATCGTTTCCAGGGCGTACCAGAGCAGGTTCGATTGGGCGCGCATAAAATAATTGCAGGTGAAGCCCAGGCCCCAGATCGCGCCCCACAAAAACAGATAGTCGCTGACGCGCGAATAGATAAGGAGCTGGCGAACGCGGCTCTCGATCCCCTCAACGTCCTTCAGAAGCGCGCTGGCTTCTTCGCGGTCGACCGTCATGTTCACCCCTGCCGGGAACTCTGTCACACAGAGTACATATACTCTGTAGCGCAGAGTTCAAGGGCCAGAGGAAAATATTTCGATTTGGCGTGGTTTGGACGGTTTTAAGACTAGGGATGGTTCGCCGGCGAGGTGGGCTGCTGCGATGCTGCGGCCGGATCCTGCGTCACCGGGTGGTCCACGGGATCGGCATGCAGGATCGTGCGGCTGAGCTGGGCACCGCTTTCCTTGTCCTGCAGATAGGGAACCTCGAATTTCTCGACCTTGGCGCGATAGTCCTCGAAATCCGCCTCGTCGCCCGGCAACCGCTTGTCGCAACGGTCGGCCGGCAGATGCTGGGTTTCCTGGCACCACAGATCGAAATTGATGGTCTGGACAGCATAGTGCCCGGACTGGGCCGCAGCCGGCATCGCGAGCGCCGCAATCGACGCCGCCAGGATCAGGGCTCGCTTCATGGTGCTCATCCTTCGATCATACGCCTCACCGTAACGCGGCGAAAGCGCCGATGGGCTCACGGCCGGAAAGTTGACAGCGGACTGTGACGTTTTCGCCCCCGGCCTACCGGCGCTATTCCGCCGCCACGGCGCGGTCTTCGGCGATTTTCACATTCTCGGGCGCGAGAGCGGGGCGGCCCAGGATCATGTCGGCGGCTTTTTCCGCGATCATGATGGTCGGCGCGTTGGTGTTGCCGCTGACCAGAGTCGGCATGATCGAGGCATCGACCACGCGCAGGCCTTCGAGGCCGTAGACCTTGAGCTGGGCGTCGACCACGCTCTCGGCATCCTTGCCCATCTTGGCGCTGCCCACGGGGTGATAGATGGTCTCGGCGGTCTTGCGCACCCAGGCGTCGATCTGATCGTCGGTTCGGATATGGGCGCCGGGCATCAGTTCGGGCCCGCGATAGGGATCGAACGCGGCTTGCGCGAAGATATCGCGCGCCATCTTGGTGCCTTCGCGCAGGGCGCGGCGGTCTTCCTCGGCTTCCAGGTAGTTCGGCTGGATGATCGGCGCCGCCAAGGGATCGGTGGAGCGGATCGAGATGTAGCCCCGGCTCTGCGGCCGCAGCTGGCAGACATGCGACATGAAACCGTGGCGGTCGGATTTTTTGCGCGCGTGATCGCTCATCAGCGCGGCGATGAAGTGGAATTGCAGATCGGGGTTTTCCAGATCCGGCCGGCTCTTCAGGAAAGCGCCGCTCTCCAGGCCCTGGCCGGTCGCCAGCCCCTTCTTGAACAGCATGTAGCTGAGGCCGGTTTTCAGCGCATTCAGCGGATTGGACTGGCTGTGCAGCGTGATCGGCTGGCTGCTTTCATACTGGATGGAGGCGTCGAGATGATCCTGCAGATTCTTGCCGACGCCTTTGAGGTCCGCCACGACCGCAATGTCGAAGCGCCTCAGCAGCGTCGCATCGCCGATGCCCGACAGCAGCAGCGTCTGCGGGCTGTTCACCGCGCCGCCGGACAGCAGGCACTCGCGCGTCACCGTCACGCGCACCGCCTGCTTGTTCTGGATGAACTCGACGCCGTTGACCCGCTTGCCGTCGAACAGGATGCGGTTGACATGGGCGTGCGATTCGATGGTCAGGTTCTTGCGGCTGAGGATCGGCGTCAGATAACCCTTCGCCGCGCTCCAGCGCGCGCCCTCGTGGATGGTGAGCTGATAGGGGCCCATGCCTTCCTGGGCGTAGCCGTTGAAATCCGGCGTCTGCTTGAAGCCGGCTTCGACGCCAGCCTGGGTGAAGGCGCGGAACAAGGGATTGGTCGAACGGCCGTTGGAAACGCGCAACGGCCCTTCGCCGCCATGGAAATCGTCGCCGCCGTTCTCATTGTTCTCGGCGCGCTTGAAATAGGGCAGGACGTCGGCGAAGGACCAGCCTTCGAGGCCGAGTTGGCGCCAGCCATCATAGTCGCGGGCATGGCCGCGGATGTAGATCATGCCGTTGATCGAGGACGAGCCGCCCCAGCCGCGGCCGCGCGGCCAATAGAGGCTGCGGCCGTTGAGATGCTGCTGGCCTTCGGTCTGGTAGTACCAATTGTAGGGATTGGGTTTGGAAATCAGCCCGGCGATGCCGGCGGGCATGTGGATCATCATCGACTTGTCGCGGCCGCCGGCCTCGATCAGCAGCACCTCGACGGCCGGATCGGCCGACAGACGGTTGGCCAGCACGCAGCCCGCGCTGCCCGCACCGATGATGACGTAGTCGTAGGCTTTCATTTTGAGGTCCGCGCTTTTCCGCCGGGCAAGGTATCAGGTATCAGGGATCGGGCATCAGAAAAAACTGACCCCTGATACCCGATACCTGACCTCTGCCTAGGGCATCAGCGTCACCACAGCGCGGCGGTTCTTGGGCTCGCGGACGCCGTCCGGCGTCGGCACGGCGAGATCGTTCTCGCCCACGCCCGAGATCTGGATGGCTTCGCGCCGCGCGCCCATGTCGACCAGCGTCTCGGTCACCACATTGGCGCGCTTGACGGAGAGCGCCTGGTTGTAGCTGGCCGAACCCGACGTATCGGTGTGGCCCACGACGGTGATGCGCGACTGTCCGCCGGCGCGCGCCGTGGCGATCGCCTGCTGCAGCACGGTCAGCTGTTCGCCGGTCAGCGTCCAGGAATCGAAGTCGAAATAGACGGTGTAGTCGTGCGCCGGCGCGGCGGCGGCCGGCGGCGGTGGCGGCGCGGGGGGCGGACGGTGGCTGTCATGTTCCAGCTTGTCGATCGCATTGCCGAAGGAGGCGCGGCATTGCTCGGACGCGGCATGCTGGGAATCCACCGTCGCGTTCAGCATCCAGCAGTCGAAATCGGTCTGGGCCCTGGCGGCGTCATAGGCAAAGCGGTCCTTGCCCTCGGCCAGCGCCCGCACCAGCCGGTCGCGCGCCTGGGCCGAGTCGTCGCCGGTGCTGGGCTCGGGATCGACTTCGACGCCCTTGGCCGCGATCAGCGCCTTGGTGGCGAAGGCTTCGGCGAGGTCGGAATTCTCGCCGCCGCCGTCGAAAATGCTCAAACTGTCCTCCGAGTCGAAGGACGAGCCGCCCGAACCGCCGCCCGAGGCGCCCAGGGAATTGGCCAAATAGGCGTAGTTCTTGAACAACTGCTGGGTAAAGGCCGAGCCGGTCGGGGTGGCCGATGCCAGATCGTCCAGCGAGGAAGTGCTGGCGCAGGCCGACAGAACCAGACCCGCCGCCGCCAAGGCGAGGCCGGCGGTCAGGCGATTGATAAAACGGTGCGCGCGCGCCATGGGGTCCCCTCGGACTTCAGCTGTCACAATCGGCCGCAAAAAGGCCCGAAGCAGCTGCCTGCACCTATAGCGCGCGGGACGGGCAAGGTTAAGCCTTTGTGCGCCATCTGGCCGTTTATCCTCACCAAGTTGCGGCGGCGGTAACCTCCTGTTGACCGTCAGGAGCGAAACTGTCCGGCGATTTGAAACCTGGAGCAGGCCGGCAATGCATGGCCAGCCTTTACTGAAAAAGATCGAAGACCCCGTGCTCGCCAAGGCGCGCGCGGAGCGCCGCCGGTTCCGGCGCGTGCCCGTCGATCTTCCCGGCCGGCTGTTCGTGCCCTCCGACTCCCGGGAAGCGACCTGCAGGATCGTCGACCTGTCGCCGGGCGGCGCCTCGATCGAGTCGGAGTTCCTGCCTGAGACCGGCACGCACATCGTGCTCTACATCGACGGCTTCGGACGCTTCGAGGGCGCGGTGGCGCGGCGCGACGGCTACGGCTTCGGCGTGCGCTTTTCCGGCACCGCCCTCAAGCGCGAGAAGACCGCCGAGCAGTTGACGCTGTTCATGAACAAGACCTTGGTCGACGACGCCGTCATGCGCGGCCACGACCGCACGCCCACCAAGGGCACCGCGCAATTCACGCGCAGCGACGGCACGATCGTCAAATGCGACGTCATCGACCTGTCGCCGACCGGCGTCTCGGTCAAGACCATGGTGCGGCCGCAGATCGGCGAGTTCGTGCTGATCGGCCAACTCGCGGGGCGCGTCGCGCGCCACCACAATGACGGCATCGGCATCCAGTTCGTCGGCCTGACCGAAGACAAGCCGACGGCGGACTACCTGCACGCCAGCATCGTCACGGCAGGGCGCTGAGCCATGCCGCTGCTTCGCGCGGGTTCGTGAGCCGCACGTAATTCTTCATCGCAGCCGCGCGTAGGGCGTTGTCGACATACGGGCGCTCTTTCTTGAAGAACACCGTGCGCAGTGTCCGCCCGCGGAAGCGATCGACGCAGCCGTCCGGCATCTCGGCTCGGCGGACGCCGCGCAGCATGCGCATCAAGACGCGGCCTGCGCAGCGCCAGCGCGAGTAGTCCAGATCGATCACCAAATCCGCCGCGTTCAGGCGCGCGACGCGCCGCGGCTCGATCCAGCCTTCGATGATCCAGCGTGGGCGCGCGATCCACTCGGCGTGCAGCGCGTTCAGCTGTTCCGGTGGACGTTCGATCCAATTGGGCAGCCAGTCGAGTTCATCGCCATGCAGCAGCGGCAGGCCGGTACGCGCGGCCAGCGACCTGGCGAAGGTGCTTTTTCCCGATGCGCTGATGCCGACAACCGCGATGCGGTCATAGTTCATGCGGCGCTTCCGCGATGCCGAGCGCGGCGCGCAGTTTCTTCGACAGGCCGGCCGCGACGATGGCGTGGGCGCGCGTCAGGTAAGCGGCGAGCTGTTTGTCCGGCAGGCGATCGAGCTTGTCGAGTGAGACCCATTTGGCGCGCGCGAGGTACCTAGCCGGCGTGATGCCGCGCTTGGTGGTGAGGATCTCGAAGCCCATGTCGTCGGCCTTGAACGAGATGCCGTGATCCTCGCCTTTCCTCGGCCTGGGCCCGAGGCCGGCGAACATCTTGCCGCCGACCTGGTAGATATGATCGCTGCCCCATTTGATCGAAAGCTCCGCGCCGGGCAGCGAGAGCAGGTGCTTGACGACAGCGGCGTATTTCATGCGGCGGGTTCGGGAATGTGCAGCGCGGCGCGGGCCCGCGCGCGATGGCGTTCCTTGATCTGGCCGGCGACCATGGTCAGCGCCAGGGCGATCACCGCGGCATCGTCGGTGAAGCCGATGCCGGCGAGAAAATCCGGAATGAGGTCGAACGGCATGACGAAATAGGCCAGCGCCGCGAACAATGTCGCCTTGACCTTCGACGGCGTGGCCGGATCGACGGCGCAGAAATAGGCCGCCGCGGCGTCCTCGGCGAAGGGAATGCGGCCGGCCACTTTGCGCAGCTTCTTCCAGAAGTCGCGGTCCACCACGCGTTCGTCACGCGGCAGGGGCACGGGCAGTTGCAGGGCGGGGCTGGGAGTCTCAGGTGTCATGGCTTTAGTATATGTCGGCCAAAGATGGCGGAAAAAGGGGTGTCATGGAAATCGGCGAACGGATCTTGAGCAATCAACCCTTTCCCACGCTCATGGGGGTCAAAATCCTGAGCGCCGAGAAGGAGATGATCCGCGCCCAGATCGCGGTCAGGGCCGATCTGTGCACCGCCGGCCACATCATGCATGGCGGCGCCATCATGGCTTTTGCCGACGCGCTGGGCGCCATCGGCGCCGTGCTCAACATGCCGCGCGAAGCCAACACCACGACCATCGAGAGCAAGACCAACTTCATCGGCGCGGCCAAGGAAGGCTCCACCATCACCGGCGAGAGCACGCCCGTCCATGTCGGCAAGCGCACCTCGGTCTGGCAGACCCGCATCACGCGCGAGGACGGTAAACTCGTCGCCATCGTGACGCAGACGCAGCTAATCCTGCTTCCCTAGCGTCGGCTTTGCACCCTGTGGCGCGGCGAGATAAGAGTCCGGCCGGCTAACAAGAAAGGCATTTTCATGGAACTCAATTCCTCGCTTGCCGCCGTCATCACCGGCGGCGCCTCGGGTCTCGGCGAAGCCACGGCGCGGGCGCTGGCCGCCAAGGGCGTCAAGGTCGCCCTCCTCGACATGAACAAAGACAAGGGGGAGAAAG
This sequence comes from Rhizomicrobium sp., assembly GCA_036512455.1. Classification (GTDB taxonomy): domain Bacteria; phylum Pseudomonadota; class Alphaproteobacteria; order Micropepsales; family Micropepsaceae; genus Rhizomicrobium. Next base: position 109,469 of record DATCAT010000054.1, on the reverse strand, counting down.
TCGCGGCCGAACTCGGCGGCGTGTTCTGCGAAGCCAACGTCACCAACGAGGAGAGCGTGCTGGCCGCCTTCGCCAAGGCGCGGGCCGCGCACGGCCAGGAGCGCATCCTGGTCAACTGCGCCGGCACCGGCAACGCCATCAAGACCGCGAGCCGCGACAAGAAGACGGGCGAGACCAGGCGCTTTCCGACCGACGCCTTCAACTTCATCATCCAGATCAACCTGGTCGGCACCTATCGCTGCATCGCGATCGCGGCGCAGGGCATGCTGTCTCTCGAGCCGCTTGCCGGCGGCGAGCGCGGCGCCATCGTCAACACCGCCTCCGTCGCGGCGCAGGACGGCCAGATCGGCCAGGCCGCCTATACCGCGTCCAAGGCCGGCATCAATGGCTTGACGCTGGTCGTGGCGCGCGACCTCGCCCAGGAAGGCATCCGCTGCAACACCATCATGCCGGGCCTGTTCAACACGCCCTTGCTCGGCGCCGCGCCGCAGGAGGTCAAGGACCGGCTGGGCGCGCAGGTGCCGTTCCCGCCGCGGCTGGGCAACCCGCCGGAATACGCGTCGCTGGCGCTCGAGATGCTGAGCAACCCGTACTTCAACGGCGAGTGCGTCCGTCTCGACGGCGCCATTAGAATGGCCCCGCGCTAACGCGCGGGGCGGGGTCGCATGGCGCCTCGCTAAGACGGCCGATTGCGTCTGTGCGGTCAGGCCGAGATAGCGCATGCCGAGCTGGTAGGCGTGGTCTGAGCATTCGCCGAACGCGATGCGGGCGGCGGCGATGTCGGGATGGGCCTTGGCGAGCCGCGCGGCGACGATCATCGCCTCCAGCGCCTTGAACCAGGCGCGCATCACGGCGCGGCGCTCGCGCCGTTCCCGGCCGAACACGCCGTGGCGCCAGGCATTGCGATTGCCGCGCGGCGCCCCGGCGCCGGGCGCGTTGCGCGCGCCGACAAACCGTTCGGCAAGATAATTGTTCCGCACAATCCGGGGGGAGGGGGTGGGGGGTAATCCCGCGCCAGCACAGTCGCCTTCCGCCTTCGCTCTACGAGCTTCGGCGGACGGGTCCGCAACATAATTGTTCGTCGAAAAAACGCAGGGGGGTCCCCCCTGTGCCGCACCGCGCGTGGGGCGTTTGCGCGGCGCGCGCGCACGCGCTGCCGCCAGGATGGCGGTGTCGACGGCGGCGAATGAGGCGCAGGCGCTTGTCATGCCGCAGAGTTGGGCGCGGGGCGCGCTGGTTCAAGGGGGGAAATTTCAGCGCCCCCCGGCGAGGCGAAGCTTATCCCTGAGCGCCATGCGCATGGTCCAGGCAAAGCGCGGCGGGGCGGCGGCGGGGGTATGGATAGGCAGGGTGAAAATTATTTTTAGGCATTCGCTTCGGCAGCGCGGTCGAATTGCGCCGCGCCAACCGCGACCGCCCTCGCGATGTGGCGTCGATCGCAAATCGCGCGTGTGACCTCAATTCGCGACAGGCTGTTTGCGACATTCGAACCCGATCCAGATTTCGAAATCGCCCGGAGGTGTGCTGCCGTCCGCGTCTGCATCGTGCAAGGCTGCCGGTACGTCTGGGTGAGACGGGCACTGGGACGTCAGATAGTCGTTTACCAGGACCGCCACCTGCTCTGCCTTGTCTTTGTCCTCGCGATGGAAGTAGCGAACTTGGTCGGGATGAAACAGCCGCCAATTGTCGGGTGACAATTGTTCTGCAGACGCCGTCGTGATTTGATGTTTGACGAGATAGGTTTTGAGGCCGCTTATCGCATCGTGCGATGGCCCATCCTGATAGAATACATAGGCCAATAGACCTGGAGCTAACTGGTCCTGTCCCGCCGGCGGTGCCGAGCCAGCAACGAGCAAACTCACCCTGTTCGCCAGTGCGGCCTGGCCACTGAGATGCAATACCGATGATACGTCAATTAACTCAGAGTGGGTGTGAGCTAACTGTTCTCGCGCGCTCGCGAGTTGATTCTTCAGTTTCGTGATGTTGGCCTGAAGACTGCCCGACAGCGCCATGCGATCCTTGATTGTCTTGACTAGAACCGCGTTGCCCGATTTTAGATTGTCGGCCTCGGCGCTCAATTCGTCGCGCAGTTTGATGGCTTCGATCGCCTTCGTCCGGGCGTCGAGTTCGGATCTAACGTCGGTGTAGGGAAGAGAGTGTATCTGAACGAACACGTTCAGAAGCGCGGCCAATCCGCCAAGTCCGCCAACAGTCGCTGCGATTACGGTGAGCAGGGGTACCCAATTTCGCTCCACGAATCCGGGTCGTCTTAGCAAGACATCTGTTTCGGCGCGTAATTTATCTATCTCAGCTTGAACGCGCTGGCGTTCCAAATCCGGTTCATCTGTTTTTCCGCTCATTGTCAGATTTCGAAATCTTTATTTGTTGCGAGTTTAGTATTGCATACTTGGAATACTTCAGACAAATCTTGCTAAGACTACTTCATCTTATTACTTCCGCAGACGGCAAAGGTTCGGAGCCGTTGACGGTTGTCCGTCGAACGAGCGGCCCAGTTGGTGAGGCAGTGGTCGAAGAAAACGCTTGTAAGGCTTGTGCGTTGTCACCTGGGTGGCCCGCATTCGCGGGCCATGACAGAATGGGGAAATGACCCAATCCGCGCTCGCTCTCTGGCACGACTATTTCATCACCGTGGCGCAGGTCAGTGCGACGCTGGCGGGGCTGTTGTTCGTCGGGCTGACGATCTCGCTCAGCCATGTGCTGGCGGGCAACGGCTATATGTCCCGCGCCTTCGTCGCGCTGTTCCTGCAATTCGAGATGCTGCTGATCGGCATCTTCGGCGTGGTGCCGGGACAGCCGGTGTGGGTGGTGGGGGCTGAGTTCATCGTCACCGGTCTCGCCATCCTGACCGGCACCTCGATCTTCGTGCACAACTTTCCGGAAGATCCCAATTCGGTGCTCGGCTCGCGCGGGCCGCGCACGGTGCGCCTGGTGCTGGCCTGGATCGCGACGTGTTTTCCGGCGCTGGCCGGCGCCGGCATCATCGCCGACCGGCCGTCGGCGCTATATTTCCTTATTCCCGCGCAGATCGCGTGTTTGTATCTGTCCATCGGCAACGCCTGGGTGTTCGCGGTCGAGATCCCGCGCCGCATGCAGCAGGGGCCGAAATAGCGCGGCGGGTTCAGCCGAGCAGGCCGTCGCCGGCGTCGAGCTCGACGAGAAAGTCCTGCTCGATATAGCGCGGGATCTTCTCCCATTCGCGCAGGACACGGACCCGGAAGGCTTCGCTCCGCCACCAGCGCTCCGCCGGCACGCCGAACGGATTGACCGGCAGCAGCATGCGCCGGACCGCCGGCCAGTGCCGCTTCAGCGTCATCAGATAGCGCCGCGACGAGGAGATTTTCCCCACCGCGATCAGCGAGGAGATTCCGGTACGTCCGTATGCGGCTTCGATCAGCGGCAGGGCCTTGATCACATTGTCGCCGGTGTTGGTCGATGCCCGTTCGCACAGGATGCGAGGCGCCGGAACGCCGCGCGCCACCAGCCGCTGCTTCATGTCGTCGGACTCGGCAAGCTCCTGTCCCGCCGTGGCGCCGCCGGCGATGACGATTCGCGGAAAGTAGCGGCGGTGGAAATGCTCGGCGACGGCGTCCGCGAAGGCATCCTCGGCGTGGCGCGTGCCGAACACGAAGCACAGATCGGCCGGTGCGATGGCCGTCCGGACCAGCATATAGGCGCCGATCCGGTCGTATTCCGGCCGATACGCGTCGTCGTTCACCGTGCCGCCAATTCTCTTATCTGGCTGTTGGCGAGCGTCAGCTTGGCGACGGAGGGATCGCCGCTGCGTTCGAGGGCGTCGAGGAAGCCTTTGGCGCGGCCGAGCGGTTCGGCGTGCGCCTGCGCCCACGCCTTGACCGCGTCCGCGCCGTCAGTCCGGCTGCCATGCGTCTGGTCCGCGCCCAGCGCCGACAAGGCTTCGGCGGTCAGCGCGCGCTGGCCGGCGAAGAGATCGTCGGCGATGCGGCGGATGGCGAGGCGGTCCCAATGCTCCTTGGCGCCGATGCGCGCGGCGAGCCCGCGCAAGCGGTCGATGCCGACCGTGGCGCCCATGGCGAAATAGGCGCCGGCGACGAGATCGACGCTCAACGAACGAGTGCGCGCCAGGGCCGCGATCTCCGGCGCCCCGCTCATCAGCGGCAGCACGGCGACGTCTTCGGCGACATCGAGCGGCGCTCCGGCGTCCACGAGCTGCTTGATGCGGCCCTCGGTGTCCTGCGCGTCGTAAGGCGAGACCAGGGAGTTGAAGGTGCCGCGCAGGCTTTCGACGCCGGCGCGGTAGAGCGCGATGGTCGCCGCCAGATCGGCATTTGCCGGCACGTTGGTGATGAACCACAGGCCCAGCCGGCGCAGGATCTCGGCGATGTCGGTGTACATGCCGGTCTGCACGCCGGCGTCGATGTGGCCGTCCAGCGCGTCGATGCGGGCCTTGAGCGCCGCCAGGCCGAAGGCGCCTTCGGCGACGACGAAGGCGCGCGCGATCTGCGCGCCGCCGGCGCCCGACATTTCCTTCATCCGCGCGACGAAGACCGGGCCCGACAGGTTGACGATGCGGTTGGCGAGCGAGGTCGAGACGATCTCGCGCTTGAGGCGGTGCTGGCCGAGGCTTTCGGGAAAGCGCGCCACGGCGGCCGGCGGGAAATAGCCCGCCAGCACCGAGGCGAAGGTCGGATCGTCGGGCAGGTCGCTGGCCACGATCTCGGCGTCGAGATCGAGCTTGGCGTAGGCCAGGAGCACGGCGAGCTCGGGCCGCGTCAGGCCTTTGCTCTCGTTCTCCAGCTTCTGCAATTCGCTGTCGCTGGGGAGGAATTCCACGACGCGGTCCAGGCGCCCGCGGCGCTCCAGATCGCGCATGTAGCGGCCATGCGCGTCCAAATCGCGCGCCGCGCGCGCCTGCGCCACGGAGAGCGCCAGCGTCTGGTCGTAATTGTCCTTCAGCACATGGCCTGAGACGTCGTCGGTCATGGCGCCCAGAAGCTCGTCGCGCGCCTGCGGCGTCAGTTCGCCGCGCCGCTGCGGCCCGCCGAGCAGGATCTTGAGATTGACTTCGTGGTCGGAGGTGTCGACGCCGGCCGAATTGTCGATGGCGTCGGTGTTGATGCGCCCGCCGGCGCGGGCGTATTCGATGCGGCCCTGCTGGGTGGTGCCCAGATTGGCGCCTTCGCCGATCACCCTGGCACGGACCTCGCCGCCATTGACGCGCACCGCGTCGTTGGCGCGGTCGCCGGCCTCGAGATTGGATTGCGACGCGGATTTGATGAAGGTGCCGATGCCGCCGAAGAACAACAGGTCGACGTCGGCTTTCAGCAGCGTCTTGATCAGCTCGCCCGGCGACAGCTTGTCCACCGTCAGCCCCAGGACGGCCTTGACCTCAGCCGTCAGCGCGATTTCCTTCAAGCTCCGCGCGAAGACGCCGCCGCCGGTGGAGATCAGCGACTTGTCGTAATCGGCCCAGCTCGAGCGCGGCAGGTCGAACATCCGCTTGCGCTCGGCCCAGCTCGATGCCGGATCGGGATCGGGATCGAGGAAGATGTGGCGGTGGTCGAAGGCGGCCAAGAGCCGCGTCTGCTGCGAGAGCAGCATGCCGTTGCCGAAGACGTCGCCGGACATGTCGCCGACGCCGACGACGCTGAACGGCTCCTTCTGGATGTCGCGCCTGAGCTCGCGGAAGTGGCGCTTGACCGCTTCCCAGGCGCCCTTGGCCGTGATGCCCATCTTCTTGTGGTCGTAGCCGTGACTGCCGCCGGATGCGAAGGCGTCGCCCAGCCAGAAGCCGCGCCCTTCGGCGATGCCGTTGGCGATGTCGGAGAAGGTCGCGGTGCCCTTGTCGGCGGCGACGACGAGATAGGGATCGTCCTCGTCATGGCGCACGACGCCGGCCGGCGGCACGACCGAACCGTCGGGATTGAGATTGTCGGTGACGTCGAGCAGCGCGTCGATCAGGATCTTGTAGGCGGCGATGCCGGCGTCCTGCACCGCCTCGCGCGTCGAATTGACCGGCAGCTGCTTGGGGTAAAAACCGCCCTTGGCGCCGACCGGCACGATCACCGCGTTCTTCACCTGCTGCGCCTTGACCAGCCCCAGGATTTCCGTGCGGAAATCCTCGCGCCGGTCGGACCAGCGGATGCCGCCGCGCGCCACCTTGCCGAAGCGCAGATGCACGCCCTCGACCTGCGGCGCATAGACGAAGATCTCGACATGCGGACGCGGCAACGGCAGTTCGTCCAGGCTCTGCGAATTCAGCTTGATCGCGATGTAGGACTTGGCCTTCCCGTCGATACCCGATTGATAGAAATTGGTCCGCAGAACGTTGACGATGACATTGCGGAGGCGGCGGATGATGCGGTCATCGTCCAGGCTCTGCACGTCGCCCATGGCGTTGTCGAGGCGTTTGGCGATGGTCTGCGCGTCATGCTCCAGATGCTCGGAGCCTTTGGGGTCGTTGCGGGCGTGGAAGAGTTCGACCAGCAGGCGCGCCAGATCGGGATTGCGCGCCAGCGCCTGCTCGACATATTCCTGGCTGAAGGCAAAGCCCGCCTGGCGCAGGAACTTCGCCACCGTGCGCAGGATCGTCACGTCGCGCCAGTCGAGACCGGCGCTCAGCACCAGCTTGTTGAAGCCGTCGCTTTCGGCCTTGCCCGACATCACCGCGTGGAAGGCGTCCTCCAGCGGCTGCTTGATGGTCGCCAGATCGGCGGCGCCTTCGTCGGCGCGCTCCATGGCGAAGTCCAGAACATTGGCTTCATGGCTCCAGCCGTCGCCGGTCTTGAGCGTGATGGGGAAGGAATCCTCGGCGATCACCTTGAGGCCGAGATTTTCGAAGATCGGCAGCGAGGCCGACAGCGGCAGCACCGCGCCCAGGACATAGAGCTTCAGCCGCAGCGCGTTGTGCGCATCGGCGCTGCGGCGATAGACGCGGGCGCGCAGGCGCAAGCCCTCGCTGGCCGCCAGATCGGCGATCTCGTCCAGATCGTGCACCGCTTCCTTGGGCGCGAAGGAGCCGCGATAGCCCGGCGAGAAATGCGCCTGGCGCTCCTGCAGCAGGCGCAGGCCTTCGGTCTCGCCATGGACGTGCTCCATCGCCGCGGCGAAGCCGTCTTCCCAGGTCCGGATGGCGCCGCGGATCTGCTCTTCGAGATGATGCACGCTGATGACGGGGCGCGCGCCGTCATTGCGGCCGATGATGTAGTGCACCCGCGCCAGCACCGATTCGTCGATGGTCGGTGTCGACGACGACATCCGCCCGTTGAGCGCTCGCGCAAGAATTTGATGAATGCGCTCACGCGCGGTGGTGTCGTAGCGGTCGCGCGGCACGAAGACGAGGGCGGAGACGAAACGGTCGAAGCGGTCGAAGCGCAGGAAGACGCGCACCGCCGGTCTTTCGCCGAGCCTGAGGATGCCTTGGGCGATGGCGAAGAGGTCGTCGTCCGAGATCTGGAACAGCTCGTCGCGCGGATAGTTGTCCAGGATATGCGCCAGCGCCTTGCCGTCATGGCTGGCCGGCGGCAGTCCGGCGCGCGCCAGCACGTTGGCCACCTTGCGGCGGAGCAGCGGGATGTCCTTGGGGCGCCGGCTATAGGCGCTGGAGGTGAACAGGCCGACGAAGCGGCGCTCGCCGGTCAGCCTGCCGTCCTTGTCGAACGTCTTGACGCCGACATAGTCCATATGCACGCGGCGATGCACCATGCTGCGTTCGTTGGACTTGGTGATGATCAGCGGCGAGGGTTGGGTGAGGAAGGCGCGCACTTTGGGCGTCAGCGCGCCGCGGTCGGGCCCGCGCCGGATGACGCGCGCTTCGTGGTCGGCCAGCACGCCCAGGCCGCTGCCGGCGTCCGGCTCCAGCGCGCCTTCGCCGGCGGCCGAGAAATGGTAGTCGCGCGCGCCCAGGAAGGTGAAATGATTGTCGCCGAGCCATTCCAGCAGGGCGAGGCTCTCGGCGAGTTCCTCGGGCGCCACCTTGGGCGGATGAGCCTTCAGCGCCGCGATGGAATCGCGCAAGCGCAGCATCATGGCGCGCCAGTCGCGCACCGCGACGCTGACCTGCGCGAAGGTCGCCTTGGCGCTGTGAACGATGGCGGCCCGCCGCACCTCGCTCAGGATCGGCTCGAGCACGGCGACGATGACGCTGACCGGCTGGCCATCCTGCTGCACGATGGGATGGAAGACGGCGCGAAGCCGGCCGCCGCCGCCGCTGATGTCGGCGATCAGCGAGTCGAACAGGAACGGCTTGTCGTCGTTGATGGCGACGAGGACATAGTCGTTCTCGGCATAGGCCTTGTCTTCGTCGCGGGCGCAGAACAGCGTGATGTCGGTGGCGCCGGGCCGGTGCCGCGCGACGCGCGCATGCACCAGGCGGGCCAGGGCGACGAGCGATTCGGGCGTATAGCGGTTGACGTCGTCCGGCGCCGCGCGGCGGTAGAGCGTTTCGAAGAATCCGAGCAGGCCGGGGCCGGCGCCATCGGCGAGCTTCGCGGCGTTCGCCAGCCGCTCGCCGGCGTCGGCTTCGTTCTGGCGCGTGACATGCGCGGCGTCGTCGGTATGGGCTGCGGACATGGGGCCTCGGGGCAAGACAAGCGCGACCGGCGCAGTATGGCGCCCGCCGCGTTAAGATCGGGCAACCGGACGTTTCGCGCGGGACATTATCCCCGCGCGGGTCACTCGAAAACCCTTTGAATTGTGATCTTTACGAGGCGAACAGGCCGCCCGGCAGGCTTAGGTCCTGCCGCTTTGCAGCATAGCGCGAGGCCGCGACCATAGCCGCCGCGACGATGGCGCCGGCGATCAGCACCAGGGCCGCGTCGAGCGCCCCGCCCGCGAACGGCCGCAGCACGCAAGCGAATGCCGTCAAAGTCGCGACCGGCGCAAGAAACAGAAGCACGGCCTGACGCTCGCGCAACAACAGCGCGATCGCGACGGCCGGCACGCAGCCGAACAGCAGCGCTGCGCCGCCCGACGAACTGCTCGAGAGGGCGAGGAACGCGCCCGCGCCCCAGGCGAAGCCGGCATAGAGCAGGCAGGCGCTCAAATCCTGCGAGAAGGCGTGCAGCGTGGCGCGCTCGAAGGGTTGGCCGATGGCGTGGCCGTAGGCGCGCACGATCGAGAGGCTCGCGACCGCAATCAAAATGGCCCAGGCGATGGTCGACGGCAGGCTCGCGCCGCCGCCGGCGATCACGGCGGCCACGGCGAGGACAGGCAGGGCGATGGCGGCATGCAGGGCGCGGCCAAGGAGATTGGCGAGGCGTGCGGTCTCCACCGCTTCGGCATGCATCTGCGCCAGCCGGACGACGGAGTCGCGCGGCACGGCGGCGACGTCCAAAGCCGGCGCGTCGGCCGGCGAAGCAGCGATGTCGAAAAAAGGATTTGCGCGCCCGGTCATGGTGGCCTCCGTAAGGACCGGCCCTACGCTCTGCCGACTGCCTTAAGAATGTATTAATTATGGCACAGCCTGCGATTCGGGATTTCCCGGATGCGATTGCTCCACAGATTCGCCGCGCTTCGGATTCATGACAAAGCCCATGTGCATCCTGTTCGATCTGGAATTCACCGCCTGGGAAGGCTCGATGCGGCACCGCTGGCTGAGGCCCGGCGAATTCAAGGAAGTGGTGCAGATCGGCGCGGTCCGGGTCGATCCTGAGACGCTCGACGTGCTGGACAGGTTCGAGGCGCTGGTGCGGCCCAGGATCAATCCCAAGCTCTCGCCCTATCTGGAAAAACTCACCGGCATCAGCAACGACGATGTGCGCTTGCATGGCCGCGACTTCACGGAGGCGTATGGCGATTTTCTCGTCTTCGCCGACGGCGCGGTGTCGTCCGCCTTCGGCCGCGACGAACTGGTGTTCGAGGAGAACCTGCGGCTCTACGGTCTGGCGCCGCCGGCCGGCGCGCCGGAATATCGCGACTCGCGGCCGTGGTTTCGCGCCCAGGGCATCGACACAAGCGGGCTGCATTCCTGCGATATCGGGCCGAGACTCGGCGTGCCGTTCGAGGGGCGGGCGCACAACGCGCTGGCCGACAGCCTGTCGGTCGCCGCCGGCATGAAGGTGCTGATCGAGCGCGGCGCGGCGAGCCTGTTTGCGTGAAGACGATGCACTGCTAGATATTCGCCATGAAACTTCCCGGTCCCGATCATCCCATCGCCATCGCCCCCGTTTCGGGCCGCATCATCGTGCGTTTCGGTGGCGAGGTGATCGCCGACACCAACCGGGCGCTGGAATTGCGTGAGGCGTCCTACCCGGCGGTGCTCTACATTCCGCGCGGCGATGCGCGGCTTGAGCATTTCGTCCGCAGCGCCCACAGCACGCATTGCCCCTACAAGGGGGACGCGAGCTATTTCGATCTGAGGGCCGGTGGCGCGACGAAAGCGAACGCGGTGTGGAGCTACGAGACGCCGTTCGCGGCGATGGCCAAGATCAAGGACCATCTCGCCTTCTATCCGCAGCATGTCGGCATCGAGCGCGCGGCGTGAGCGCGGAAGCCGACGAACTCATCCAGCAGCTGGGCATGCGGCCGCATCCCGAAGGCGGCCATTATCGCGAGGTCTATCGCGACAACCAGCCGGGCGGCCGCGGCCGGGCATATTCGACGGGCATCACGTTCATCCTGCGCGCCGGCGAGCTGTCGCGCTGGCACCGCATCGACGCGACCGAGGTCTGGCATTTCTATCGCGGCAGCCCGCTGGCGCTTTCGATCGCGCCGCCGCGCGGGCCGGCGGTCAAGCACGTGCTGGGCATCGACATCGCCAAGGGCGAGCGGCCGCAGATCGTCGTGCCGCCGAACACCTGGCAGAGCGCGCGCTCGCTGGGCGCCTATACCCTGGTCGGCTGCACCGTGGCGCCGGGCTTCGATTTCGCGAAATTCGAACTGGCGCCGGACGGGTTCGAACCCGCCTAACCCGCCGTCGGCAGCGAGAACAGTTGGCCGAGCGCGCGGGCGATGCCGTGGCTGGAGGCGCGGCCGGCGAAGCCGTGCGACGGCACGAACGTCACCGTCAGGGTCTTGCCGTGCAGCGCGATGGTCGGCCGCCCGCCGGTGGTGAGGTAGACCGAATCCATTTTCGCCGCCAGCGCGGCGCGCGCCGCCGCGTTCGACGTGAAGCGGTCGATGCCGCGCGCCGCGTTCTGCATGGCGTCGAAGGCCAGCGCGCGCAGCGGCGCGTCGGCGCCCAGCGCGCCCCAATCGGCGTCGAACGCGATATGAAGCCCGCGCGCATAGGCCAGATGCTCGCCCTCATTGCCGGCGGCGGCCTGCATTTCGGCGAGGGAGACTTTCAGCAAGACCGGCGGCGCGCTGTCGCGCGCGCGCTCGGCGGGCAGGCCGGTCGGCTGGGCATCGGTGTAGATCGTCACCGCGCCCCAGCCCGAAATCTGCATGGCGGTGCCGCCGGAATCGTATTTCAGCACGCGGCCGCCGAGCGAGCCGTGATCGACATAGAGAACATAGATCTCGGGCTCGTCGGCGTAGCGCATCAGATATTTGTCGTCGTAGCGGTCGAGCGAGAAGGTCGCGCCGTTGCTGACCGCATAGATGCCGGTTTGGATGTCGCCGAGCCGGTCGATCGACAGCCGCACGCCGTCCTGCGCCCAGGCGGCGCCGATGCATGCCAGCATCGCGACGAACGCGATGACGATCCCGCTTCTGGGCATTCACGCCTTCTTGTCTTTGTCTTATGTGTCTTATGCGCCGCTCGGTCGCGCAGGCCTTTGCCGACGCGTCCCCCGATGCTGACGCTAGGTGGGGAATGGGGCGTTTTTGGGACCGCCCGTCAGGCCGGCGCGACGATGCGCATTTGCCCGGATTCCACAATCAGCGCCGCCGGCGTCGTTAGCGCCCGCCAGAACGGCAGCGGCTCGATGCCCAGCGTGCGGCTAAGATAAATCGTCAGGATCGTGCCATGCGTCACCGCCATGACGTCGCGCGCGCCCTTGGCCGCCTGGCGCGCCAGCGCGGCGGCGAAACGGGCATGGAGCTGGTCCGCGGTCTCGTCGCCGAAGACGCGTTCGTCGCGGCTGGCGAACAGACGGGCGACGCCGGCTTCCATATCGGCGCGCGGCAGATAGCCCAGCGAATGGCGTGCATGTTCGGCGAAGCCGGCGTCGATCTCGATGCCAAGTCCCAACGGCGCGGCCAGCGCCTCGGCGGTGCCGATCGCCTTGGGTTCCGGACTGCTGGCGATGCCGGCGAATTCGTAGCCGCGAAAATTTTCCGCCAGCGCGGCCGAAGCCTTCGCGCCGTCCGCGGATAATTTCCACTGCGCCGAGGGCACGCCTTCCGCGATCTGCGGCATGCCATGGCGGATGAGGACGATGCGTTGCGCGGTCACTTGTCTCGCCTCAGAGCAGTTTGAGTTCAAGTTGGGTCAATCCATGATTGTCATCCCCGGCTGAGCGTTGCGCAGCAACGCGAAGGGAAGGGGACCCAGGACTATGAGCGCCTGAGGCTCGTCCAATCCTGGGTCCCCTTCCCTCGCCGCGCGAAGTGCGCGGCTCGCCGGGGATGACACCGGTATTTGATTCAACCAGAATGCAAACCGCACTACAAATCGTCGAACCGGCCGCCGCGGCCGCGGCCGGCGGCGAAGCGGGCGGCGCCCTGGCGGGCTTCGCCGGTTTGCAGCGTCGAGGTGCCGATCTTGAATTCGTTGATCATCGCCTTGTGATGGTCGAAGTCCCATTGCTCCAGCACCGAGGCGCGGTCGCCCTTCATGCAGATTTCCGGGAAGCGCGAAATCTCCAGCGCCAGTTCTTCCGCCGCGCGGCGGCTGTCGCCCTTGGCGACGACGCGGTTGGCGAGGCCCCAGGCATGGGCTTCCTCGGCGCCGATGCCGCGTCCGGTCAGGATCATGTCCATGGCGCGCGACTGGCCGACCAGGCGCGGCAGGCGCACCGTGCCGCCGTCGATCAGGGGCACGCCCCAGCGGCGGCAGAAGACGCCGAACACCGCGTCCTCCTCCATGACGCGCAGATCGCACCAGCAGGCGAGCTCCAGACCGCCCGCCACCGCGTGTCCTGCGACCGCGGCGATCACCGGCTTGAGCAGCTTCATGCGCGTCGGCCCCATCGGCGCGTCGCCGGCATGCGGATCGAAGTGCATGCCCGGCGCGATCAGGCGGTTGCCGCGGCCTTCGCTGAGGCCCTTGAGATCCGCGCCGGCGCAGAACGTGTCGCCGGCGCCCCACAGCACCGCGACCTTGGCTCGGCTGTCGTGCTCGAAGGCGAGGAAGGCCTTGACCAGCGCGTCGGCGGTCGGCCGGTCGACGGCGTTCCGCTGCTCGCGGCGGTCCAGGATGATGGTGGTGACGTCGCCGTTGCGGTCGACCCGCACATGCTCTGCGCCCATGGCATTTCCCCCATTCTTTCCGTCAGTTTGTCACGCTCGTCCGCGTGGGGCCACCGTGACCGGGGCATGATTTGACGATGTCGGGACAAATCATGCCCCGGATTCTTTGATTGGCGCGCAATTTGCGGGTGAAGCTGAAACACGCTTCACCCTATTGCCCTTTGCGGGAGCTTGGATTTTTAAGGAATCGGGACTAAACCGGCCCGACAAATCCATTGCTTCAAGAAGGCGCCCCCGTGACACGCAGCCTCGACTCCTTCAAATCCCGCCGCACGCTGACGGTGGGCGGCAAGAGCTATGTCTATTTCAGCCTGACCGCCGCCGAGAAGAACGGCCTGAAAGGCATTTCCCGGCTGCCCTATTCGCTCAAGGTGCTGCTGGAAAACCTGCTGCGCTACGAGGACGGCAAGACGGTCACGGCCGACGACATCAGGGCGGTGGCGAGCTGGCTGGACAAGAAATCCTCCGACCGCGAAATCGCCTTCCGCCCGGCGCGGGTGCTGATGCAGGACCTGACCGGCGTGCCGGCCGTGGTCGATCTCGCCGCCATGCGCGACGCGATGAAGAATCTCGGCGGCAATCCGGAGAAGATCAATCCGCTGGCCGAAGTGGATCTTGTCATCGACCATTCGGTGATGGTCGACAATTTCGGCGGCCGCGACTCGTTCAAGAAGAACGTCGTCATCGAATATGAGCGCAACGCCGAGCGCTACCAATTCCTGCGCTGGGGCCAGCAGGCCTTCGCCAATTTCCGCGTCGTGCCGCCCGGCACCGGCATCTGCCACCAGGTGAACCTGGAATACCTCGCGCAGACGGTGTGGACGCGCAAGGAGAAGGACGGCAAGACATCCGTCGAGTTCGCCTTTCCCGACACGCTGGTCGGCACCGACAGCCACACCACCATGGTCAACGGCCTTTCGGTCCTCGGCTGGGGCGTCGGCGGCATCGAAGCGGAAGCGGCCATGCTCGGCCAGCCGATCTCCATGCTCATCCCCGAGGTCATCGGCTTCAAGGTCACCGGCAAGCTGCGCGAGGGCGTCACCGCAACCGACCTGGTGCTGACCGTGACGCAGATGCTGCGCAAGAAGGGCGTGGTCGGAAAGTTCGTCGAGTATTACGGCCCCGGCCTCGACGACATGTCGCTGGAGGACCGCGCCACCATCGCGAACATGGCGCCGGAATACGGCGCGACCTGCGGCTTCTTCCCGATCGACGTCGAGACGCTGCGCTATCTGAAGGACACCGCGCGCAAGCCGGGGCGCGTCGCCCTGGTGGAAAAATACGCCAAGGCGCAGGGCCTGTTCCGCAGCGCCAAGAGCGCCGATCCGGATTTCACCGACACGCTGTCGCTCGACCTCGACAGCGTCGAGCCGAGCCTGGCGGGCCCGGCGCGGCCGCAGGACCGCGTGCCGCTGGGCGCCGCGGCGCACGAATTCGCCGTCGCCCTGATCGACACCTACAAGAAGGAAGACGACGCCAACCGCCGCGCCAAGCTGGCCGGCACCGAGCATTCGATCGGCCATGGCGACGTCGTGATCGCGGCGATCACGTCGTGCACCAACACGTCCAACCCTTCCGTCATGATCGGCGCAGGCCTGGTCGCGAAAAAAGCCGTGGAGCACGGCATCAAGGTGCGGCCCTGGGTGAAGACCTCGCTGGCGCCGGGCAGCCAGATCGTCACCGACTATCTGGAGAAGGCGGGCCTCAACACCTATCTCGACAAGCTGGGTTTCCAGCTCGTCGGTTACGGCTGCACCACCTGCATCGGCAATTCGGGTCCCCTGCCGGACAACGTCACCGACGCGATCCAGAGCGCCGATCTCGTCACCGCCGCGGTGCTCTCGGGCAACCGCAATTTCGAGGGCCGCGTGCACCCCCTGGTGCGCGCCAACTATCTGGCCTCGCCGATGCTTGTCGTCGCCTATGCGCTGGCCGGTTCGATCAACATCGACCTGACCAAGGAGCCGGTCGGCTACGACAAGGAGAACGAGCCGGTCTACTTGAAAGACATCTGGCCCAGCGCGAAAGAGATTTCGGCGGCGATGCGCAAGGGCATCAAGACGTCGAGCTTCAAGAAGCGCTACGGCAACGTCTTCGCGGGCGACGCCAACTGGCGCAAGATCAAGGCGACCAAGAGCCAGACCTACAATTGGTCGATGGGCTCGACCTATGTGAAGAACCCGCCCTTCTTCGAAGGCATGACGATTCTGCCGCAGCCGGTGAAGGAAATCGCCAAGGCGCGCATCCTGGCGCTGTTCGGCGATTCCATCACCACCGACCACATCTCGCCCGCCGGCAACATCAAGACCGCGGCGCCGGCCGGCATCTACCTGCAGGAACACCAGGTGCGCCAGCAGGATTTCAACTCCTATGGCGCGCGGCGCGGCAATTTCGAGCTGATGGAGCGCGGCACCTTCGCCAATATCCGCATCCGCAACGAGATGATGGGCGGCAAGGAAGGCGGCAAC
The DNA here is from genome assembly GCA_036512455.1 of Rhizomicrobium sp. GTDB lineage: Bacteria > Pseudomonadota > Alphaproteobacteria > Micropepsales > Micropepsaceae > Rhizomicrobium. Next base: position 93,651 of record DATCAT010000054.1, on the reverse strand, counting down.
ACGATCTATTATTCGCAAAGTTCGCCGTCCGGCGAGGCCATGCCGATCTTCGACGCCGCCGAGCGCTACAAGAAAGACGGCATTGATACCGTCATCGTCGCCGGCAAGGAATACGGCACCGGATCTTCGCGCGACTGGGCGGCCAAAGGGCCCAAGCTGCTGGGTGTCCGCGCCGTCATCACCGAAAGCTTCGAGCGCATCCACCGCTCCAACCTGATCGGCATGGGCATCGCGCCGTTCGTCTTCGCCGACGGCAAGACGCGCCGCGACTATGCCTTCACGGGGCGCGAGGCGATCGACATCCCGGGCCTCTCCGGCGAGATCAAGCCGCAGATGAAGATCACCGCGACGGTGCATTATCCCGACGGCAAATCGGCGCCGATGCCGCTGTTCCTCCTGATCCTGACGGCGGACGAGGTGTCGTATTACAAGAATGGCGGCATCTTGCAGTACGTGCTGCGGAATCTGGTGGCGGCTTAGCGAATAGCGAACATAATCTTTTTGCACGGCTGTCATCCCCGGCCGAGCGAAGCGAGGGGAAGGGGACCCAGGATTATGAGCGCCTGAGGCTCTTGTAATCCTGGGTCCCCTTCCCTCGCCGCGCGAAGTGCGCGGCTCGCCGGGGATGACAACGGAGATTGATCCGTACTCTGATCAGTCCTTGCTTCGCAGATAGGCCCGAAGGTCGGCGATCAGTCCGTCAGGCGAATCCTCCGCAAGAAAGACTTGGCGCTCGCCGCGTGCAATCGCTTCCAACTGTGGGATGAATTCTTCCGGAGTATCTGCGGCGAAGAACGCGATCCGATCTGATCTCTTGACGGGTACGGAGGGTTTCGACCTTGGCATTCGTAGACAATACAACAAAATTCGCCTCAAAGCATCAGCGCCATCGCGATGTCGTCCTCCACCGTCCCGTCCGGCAGGTGCACGCGGCCGGCGAAGCGGCCTTCGCTGGCGAAGCCGATCCGTTCGTAGAGCCGGATGGCGTCTTGATTGCCTTCGCGCACCATCAATTCGATGCGCTCGATGGGCGGCGTCAACGCGCGCGCGGCTTCGATCAGCGCCCGGAACAGCAGCGAGCCCAGGCCCTTGCCCTGCCAGTCGGGATGTACGGCGATCGTCAGATCCGTCAGTACATGGTTGAACTGCGCCGGCGCCATGCGCAGCGCATGGATTTCGCCGGCCAGCGCGCCGTCCGGCGTCCAGGCGGCGCGGCTGACGCCGTCGGCCGCCGCCTGTTCGAGGAACGGCCGCACCGATGCCGCGTCGATCTCCTGCGGCTGCCGCGCCAGTCCGCCGCGTCCGGCCGCCGCCGCGCGATAGAGAGCCACCACGGAATCGGTGGCATCGCCGTTGAGCGCGGTGAACAGAAACTCCGCCATCGCTATCGCGCCCGCGACGTCGCGGCATAGGCGGCAAGACCTTCGGCCAGATGATCGAACAGCAGCCGCATGCGCCGCGTGGCGCTGAGATCCTTGTGCATGGCGAGCCACATCTCGATCTCGAAATTGAACAGACGGGGCAGGATGTGCACCAGGTCCGGATCGCGGCGCGCGATGCCCAATTGCATGAAGCCGATGCCGAAGCCGGCGCGCAACGCCGCCAGCTGCGCCAGATCGGCATCGGTGCGCAGCGCGAACATCTCGCGCTTCAGCGGCATGCCGAGCTTGCGCAACGCCTGCACGACCGCGGTCTGCTTGTCGTAGCCGATCATCGCATGGCCAGCCATATCCGCCAGCGTCAGCGGCGTGCCGTGCTTTTCCAGATAGCGGCGATGGGCGTGCACGCCAAGCCCGATGCGGCCGATCTTCCTGGCCAGCAAGGCTTCCTGCCTCGGCCGCAGCATGCGCACCGCGATGTCGGCGTCGCGGCGCAGGAGGTCGGCCGTCACATCGGACAGAACCAGTTCGATGGCGATATGCGGATGCTTCTCGCGAAACGCGGTCAGGATCGGCGGCAACACTTCGCCGCCGACCATCACGCTGGCGGTCAGCCGTACCGTGCCGCGCTCCTCCGCATCGGCGCCCGACGAGGCGCGCACCAGCGCATCGGCCGCGCTCGCCATGGCTTGCGCGTGAGGGAGCAATTCGCGCGCTGCCTGGGTGGCGATCAGGCCGCTCTGGCTGCGGCTGAACAGCGCCAGGCCGAGATCGGCCTCCAGCGCATCGATATGCCGGCCGATAGTCGGCTGGGTGAGGTTCAGCTGGCGCGCCGCGCCCGACAGGCTGCCTTGCGTCATCACCGCCAGAAACGAGCGGTAGGTTTCCCATTTGGGTTCGTCGCGGGCCATACGGAGATGTATAGCATACCGCTCAGCTACCGGTACTTGTGTAGTGCCGGATGCCTTGGCGCCAGGCGGCGAAGGCGAGGCCCAGAAAAGCAAAGCCCGCCAGGGGCGTGACATATCCCGCCCAAGCCGGCACGCCCGCCATGGCGCTGCGCCCCAGAACCGCCGCGACCGGAAAATAGATCACGCAGCCCAGGGGCACCACGAAGATGAGGAATTTGCGGAACCAGCTGGCGTAGATGTCCAGCGGATATTGCGCCGCCTCGACGCCGCCATAGGTCAGCGTGTTGGCGATCTCCAGGCTCTCCACCGTCCAGAAGGCGAGCGTCGCCTGCAGGATGAGGATGCCGAGGAACAACGCGAAGCCGCCGCAGACGGCCCACAGCAGCAGCGCCGCCTTGGCCGGCGTCCATTCGATCGGCAGAAGCCACAGCGCCACCGCGACCGCCACAAGGCCTTGCACGACGCGGCCGATCGTCGTGAAGCCGAATTCGAAACCCAGGAGCTGCACCGTCGCCGAGCGCGGCCGCAGCAGCACGCGATCGAAGTCGCCGGTCTTGACGAATTGCGGCCCGAACATCTCAAAACCGCGCGTGGTCATGTCGCACAAGGCAAAAGCGACGCCGGCGCAGCCGTAGAAGAGGGCGATCTCGGCGAAGTGCCAGCCCTGGATGTGGCGAAAGCGCGCGAACAGTGCATAGAGGCCGCCGAACTCCACGATGGTGACGAAGAACTGTGTCCCGAAGCGGATCAGGAACGCGGTCGGATAGAGCAGCTGCGCTCTCAGGCAATTGCGGATATAGCGAAGATAGAGCGCAAAGCCGTTCATGTTCAGCTCCCCTGCATGTCGACGCGCGCCATCACGTGTGCCATCCAGGCGCGGCCGATGACGATGAAGAGGACGACCCAGAGCGACTGCGCCGCCAGCCCGGCGAGTGCGTCGCCGCCGGTCAGATTTCCGAAATAGATGCGATAGGGAATGTCGCCGAGGCCGGCGAAGGGCTGCCAGAAGAGAAAGGGTTGCGCCCAGCCGGGCAGCAGGGCCAGCGGCACAATGCTCCCCGACAGGGGCGTCACCAGAAACGGCGCCAGATTGGCGGCGCGGCGCGTCTTGAGCGCCGTCACCGCGATGTTGAGCAGCACGACGAAGCCGGACGACAGCAGCACCGTCAGCGTGATCGAGACGGCGAACAGCGCGGCGGCCGTCGGCGATGCCGGCAGGCGCCAGCTCCAGGCGCCCAGCCCGAGCAGCGGCAGCGCCACGGCGGCGGTCAGGAACATCGGCGTCAGGCGCAGCAGCGTGTTGGCGGCGCGCTGCGCTACGGCGCGCGCGAACCAGAAGCTGTGCGTGTCCACCGGGCGCAGCCGCTCATAAGCGACATTGCCGCTCTCCACGGCCTCGGAAATCTCGGCGTCCGCATTCCACGGCAGCAGCGCGAGGAAAGCCTGTCCCAGCCAGGTGTAGGTGATGGCCTGCGCCAGGCTTATCGGCTGATGCGCCGCGCCGTTGTAGAACGCGGCCAGCACCATGATCTTGATCGCGCCCCACCAGCATTGCGTGGCGAAGCCGGCAAGGGCCGCGGCGCGGTATTGCAGCATCAGCGCAAAACGCGCCCGCAGGATGGCGATATAGGGCAGGGCCGCGGCGCTCATGGCGTAGCCCCTGCGATCAGGGCTCGACGATAAATCCCTCGCCGCGCGCGGCTTCCGAAAGACGATCGTCGAGGCAGACGAAGGCGAGAGGCTCGAACGCTCCCTCCGACGATATCAAGGCGGCGGCGAGTTGAAACGCGTCGGCCGCGCGAAGCGGATAAACCTGCAGCAGGCGTTCCGCTTGGATACGAACCTCCTCCGTAGGGGGTGTCTCTGTCCAGTCTTCGCGCATGCCGGACAATCGCGCGCGTGCGACGTCGTACTGAGCGCGATCGGTTTGTCGCAGCCTCAGTCGACGGTTCAACGCCGAGATGCATTCGACCGGTGTCGCCCACCAGACCGCGCGTCGTGCGTCGGAAAAGTACAGCGACGTCATTGCTTGTGTCGAAATCTCGTTCACGAGAAGCGGAACCAGCGCGGACGTATCCCAGAACTTCAACGCCAGTCTTCTCGACGTTCTTCGAGCAGGGCCTCCAGCACGCTGGCGTCAGCCTTGGGCGGCGGCTCCAGGAGGAAGCTGAGATCGGCGTTAGGATTTTTGGGCGGGCGCAAAACCCCGCGCGCGTAGAGCGAAGCGAGGCGCTCGTCTTCATTCTTGAACTTCTGCGGCCCGGTCGGCATGGGTTCGATCCGGGCGATCGGCGTGTCGCGGTCATAGATGACCACGCTCTCGCCGGCTCTCACCTTGCGGAGAAAGGCGGAAAGTCCATTCTTGAGCTGGCCGATCTTCACATGCAGCATTTGGCCAACTTAGCCAAGTTGGCTGAAAGTAGCAATCCATCTCAGTTCTCCACCGCGCCGTGCAGGGCGTAGAAGCGCGCGATCACTTCTTCGATCTTGGGATCCTCGACGCGGATATCGGCGACCGCATGCGCCGCCGCCACGCGCGCGATCAGCGTGTGGGTCGCGGTCTTGGCGGGATCGAAGGCGAATTCGACGGTGCGGCCGTCGCGCGCCCGCACGCTGGCGCCATCGACCTCGATGCCCGCCACGTCGCCGGCGAAGTCCACGATCAGCCGCCGCTCGCCCAGCACATCGCCGCGCATGGATTCGAAACTGGAATCGCGCAGCAGCTTGCCGTTGCCGATGATGATGACGCGGCGGGCGAGCGCCTCGATGTCGTGCATGTCGTGCGTGGTCAGGAGCACGGTGACGCCGTCATTGCGGTTCAGATCCTTGACGAATTCGCGCAGCGCCAGTTTCGACACCGCGTCCAGGCCGATGGTCGGCTCGTCGAGGAACAGGATCGACGGCGTGTGCAGCAGCGCGGCGGCGATCTCGCAGCGCATGCGCTGGCCGAGCGACAGCTGGCGCAGCGGCGTGTCGAGCAGGGCTGAGATCTTCAGCATCTCGACCAGGCGGTCCCTGGTGCGGACGAAGGCGCGCCCGTCGACGCGATAGATGTCGCGCAGGAGCTCGAAGCTCTCGACGACCGGCAGGTCCCACCACAGCTGCGTGCGCTGGCCGAAGACCACGCCGATGCGCGCCACATGGGCGATGCGGTGCTCCCACGGCACCAGGCCGCCGACGTCGCAGCGCCCCGAGGTCGGGCGCAGGATGCCCGACAGGATTTTGATGGTGGTGGATTTGCCCGCGCCGTTGGGTCCGATGAAGCCGAGCAACTCGCCTTTCTCGAGCGCGAAGCTCACCGAATCGAGCGCCGCGATGTCTTTGTGCCGGCGCCGGAACAGGCCGCGGAAGGCGCCCGCGATGCCCGGATCGCGCGCCGCGACGCGATAGGTCTTGCTCAGGTTTTCGACGTTGATCTGTGCCATGGCAGCGCTTCACCACAAACGGTGTCGCGGCGGACGGAAAAATCCGCCACCGTTCGACAGGTCAAAATTGGGCGCGGAACCTAGATTGCGTCGCGCGCCGCGGTCAATTGCGGCGCGCGCCCGGCGGCGCAATCGGCTGCGCCCTGCGGCGCTGCCGCCACAGGACCGGCGGCCTCCGCAATCCGTAAGCACTGACGAAAGATCGCGAATTCCTCAGCAAATTCCGTTGTTTCCGCCGCAAAATGCGCCCGTACCCCGCTTCAAGTCGAAGTGACTGGAGGCGCCGCGCCTGAGCCCTTATGTTCGCAGTCATGATTTCGCTGCGCCGCACCCTTCCCCTTCTGCTGGCCGTCTGTATCGCGTTTGGCGCCGGTCCTGCCTCGGCCGGCGGCGCGACGCGGCCCATCGTCGTCGAGCTCTATACCAGCCAGGGCTGCAGTTCCTGTCCGCCGGCCGATGCCCTGCTCGGACGGCTGGCGCAGCGCCCCGGCGTGATCGCGATCACCTTGCCCATAACCTATTGGGACATGCTGGGCTGGAAGGACACGCTCGCCACCGAAACCAACACGCGGCGCCAGAAGTCCTATGCAACGGCGATGGGACATGGCGGCGTCTACACGCCGCAGATCGTCATCGACGGCGTGCAGGACGTGGTCGGCAGCCGCGCCGCCAATGTCGAAGCCGCCATCGCGCAGCGCCGCGCGATGATCTCCAATGCCTGGGCCGTCGCCATGGCGCGTGCCGATGCCGTTCGCGCCGTTGCCGATGCTGTGCGCGCCGAAAGCGCCGGCCAAACCGTCACCGCGGACATGCCGGCGGCAATGGCGCCGGTGGCGTCCGTCACGCCGGTCGCGCCGCCGCAGCCGCCGCATGGCGCCGAGCCATTCGTGCCGGTGGCGCTGTCGGAGTCGCCGCAGGAAATGCATGTCGAACTCGGCGCCGCGCCCGGCGCCCACAACGCCACGGTGTGGATGTTCCATTTGCGCTCGGCAGTCGCGGTGAACATCCCCGCCGGCGAGAATGAAGGCCACACGATCACCTATCACAACGTCGTCGGCGATCTCAAAGCGATCGGCGTCTACAAGGGCCGCGCCCTGACGCTGACCCTGCCGCGCGCCGCCATGACGGGCATGCCGCACGACGGCGTCGCGGTGATCGTGCAGGAGGACGGCTACGGTCACATCGTCGGCGCCGCCTATGTCAGCCGCCCCGATTTCTACGCGCAGCAATAACGAAGCGACGATCCGCCGAACCGAAAGTCCGAATGCGCGCCGATTCGGTTCGGCGATGGAGCGCGCGACCATCAAATGATCTAATCTTGGCGCCTCATGGCGCTGTTCTTCGATTCGGCCTGGTTCGATGCGCGGCTCAAGGCGGCGGGGCTTGCCCGCGCCGATGCCGCCGCCGCGCTCGGCCTCAGCGCCGAAGAGATTTCCGAGCTGTGGAAAGACCAGCGCGAACTCTCCGCCGGCGACGTGCGCATCCTCGCAGGCTTGCTGGCCGCGCCGCCGGCCGAGATCGCTTCGCGCGCCGGCGTCTCGACGCCGGTGCCCAAGGAGCTGCCTGCCGACGCACTCGCCGAGCGCCTCGAACGCGTCGAGCGTGCGCTGGCCGAGATCAAGGCGCTGCTGCTCGAGTTGCGGGCCAAGCCGCGATGATCGCCATCGTCGCGGCGCTGCTTCTGCTCATCACGACGCTGGCCGTGTGGTTCGTCGCGGCCGGCGCGCGGCCCGCCGCGCGGCTGCAGATCCGCTTCGCCGGCGTTCTGTTCGCCGCCCTGTCGCTTTCGGCCGCGACGGCCGCCGCGGTGACCGTGACGTTGCTGGTGCTGCCGATCGGCCTGAGCGTGCTGGCGCTGGCCGCCGCCGCCGGTTTCGCCAGGCCCGTTCCCGCGAGCGTCGCGGCGCTCCTGCTGGCGCTGATATGTCTGTCGGGATTGACCGCCGCGATCACGGGGCTGGCGGTCTTTTGCCTCGCGCCGGCCGCCGCCGCGGCGCTCGCCATGGCCGTTCTCTTCGCGCGCCAGTTCGATGCCGCGCGCATCGCGTCGGTCCAGGGCATGGCGTCGGCGCTGTGCTTTCTGGGCGCGGCGTCGTCCTTCGCGGTCGATGGCGCGGGCGCCGGGCTGCTGCTGTTTTCCGCCGCCGGCCTGCTGGGGCTGGCTGTGGCGCTGTCGCGCTCAGACGTCGTCGTTGAAGAACGCGCCGTTCGGGATCTGCGCGGTCTGGCGGCGATAGGCCGGCGCCGGATTTAGCGTCTGCTTCTGGCGGTCCGTCATCACCTGGCCCAGCACTTGGGCGACGAAAGCCGGTTGCAAGCGCGGGCCGTTCCAAAAGGGAGCGCTGGATCCTGTGCCGATCTGGGACAGCGCCGCGCGCCGCCGGTCGCCTTGCGCGCTGCGGCGAAACTCACCGTCACCTTCGCATTCACCATCTAGTGTGCGGGAGGAATTGGCATCGCCGACGCCGCGCACGCGTTCGCGAGCGCGCGCTACGATCACGCTCGAGGCCAGAGTCACGGACGGCAACAGGCTCATAACCGGTTCTTAAGGCAAACCCCGGGCCGCGCGCGTTCGCATCCCGCACCGCCTGTGGAATTACCTGTTTTTTAAGTCCCTGCACCGCATGCTGCCGCCGATAAGGCCGAAAAATCGGCCAGGGATGGTGGATGTGGGTAGTCAGCCGCTTCAGAAGAAGCCTGCGGACGGTCTGGACGCGTTGTCCGCGACCGAGCAAGCCGAACGGCTGCGCCTGGCGATGCTGGGCTCCGGCGTCGCCAGCTTCGACTGGGCGATCGGCGAGGATCGCATCGCCTGGGACGGCGCCGTCGATAACATTCCCTATCACGCCGACGCAGCGCGGCTGGCGCGCGGTGCATCGTTCCTGGGCTGGCTCAGTCCCGAATCGCGCACGCGCCTGACGGCGCTGATCGAAACGCGCGGCGGCGCGGACGGCGCATTCGAGATTTCGCTCGAAGCTTCTTCCGCCATGGGCTCGATCTGGCTGACCTTGGTCGGCAGGCGCAGCGTGCGCAACGACGGCCGCACCGAAAGGCTCTGCGGCCTGATGCGGGTGACGACCGAAATCCAGCGCGAGATGCAGCGCCTGAACTATCTGGCGACGCGCGACGAACTCACCGGCCATCTCAACCGCAATTCGTTGCGCGCCGAACTGACCCAGGCGATCGACAAGGCGCGGGACGAGGACCGCCACTGCGCCTTCCTCGTCGCTTCGGTCGACCGCCTCGCCATGATCAATGACGGCTACGGCTTCGATGCCGGCGACGAGGTGATCGTCGCGGCCGGCGAGCGCTTGTCGCGCACGCTGCGCTCCAGTGACATCATCGGCCGCACCGCCGGCAACAAATTCGGCGTCATCTTGAAAAACTGCAGCGAGCGCGAGATCGCGGTCGTGGCCGAGCGCCTGCGCGCCGCGGTGCGCGGCCACGTCATCGACACGCGCTGCGGCCAGGTCTCGGCGACATCGTCGGTCGGCGCGGTGTGGCTGCCGTCCGGCGCCGCCTCCAGCCAGGAAGCGATGCTGCGGGCCGAGGAATCGCTGGAGCGCGCCCGCAGCGCGGGGCGCGACGGCTTCTTCGTCTACGAAAAATCGCCGCAGCGCGAAGGCGCCCGCCTGCGCCTGATGGCGATCGCCGACGAAGTGGTCGCCGCGCTGAACGACGACCGGCTGCTGCTGGCCTATCAGCCGATCATCCATGCCAAGGCGCGCACCGTCTTCAAATATGAAAGCCTGTTGCGCATGCGCCGGCTGGACGGCTCCATCGCCACCGCCGGCCAGTTCGTGCCGGCCGCCGAGCAGCTCGGCATCGTCGGCCTGATCGACCGCCGCGCGCTGGAGATCGCGATTGCCACGCTGCGCGCCAATCCGGGCGTGCATCTGGGCGTCAACGTCTCGGGCACCGCGGCCGGCAATCCCTCATGGCTCAACGCCTTCGTCGCCTATGTCCGCGCCAACCAGGACGTCGCGCCGCGCCTCAACATCGAGCTGACCGAGACCGCCGCGCTGCATCACTTCGAGGAGAACGCGCAATTCGTCAGCCAATTGCGCGAGCTCGACTGCACCGTGGCGATCGACGATTTCGGCGCCGGCTACACCTCGTTCCGCAATCTGCAGATGCTGCACATCGACATGGTCAAGATCGACGGCGCCTATATCAAGGGCCTGTCGGGCTCGCCGGAGAACCAGGTCTTCGTCCGCACGCTGGTGGGCCTGGCCAAGAACTTCAACCTCAAGACCGTCGCCGAATGGGTCGAGTCGGAGGAAGACGCCAAGCTGCTGGAAGCCATGGGCGTCGATTATTTCCAGGGCTTCTTCTTCGGCGAACCGGAAATCGCGCCCAAGTGGATGAAGAGATAGTTTATTCGGCGGCCAGCACCCGCACGCGCGGCTCGATGCGCGGCCAGCTCTTGGCGCGTTCTTGCCGCAGATCGTAACCGGCCTGCAAATTCATCCATACCTCCGGCGTCGTGCCGAAATACTTTCCCAGACGGAGTGCGATTGCGGCTGTGATCGACGACCGGCCGTGGACGATGTCGTTTATTCGCGCCGGGTTCAGATCGATGTCCCGCGCCAGGCGGTTTTGGCTGATCCCGAGCGGCTTCATGAATTCCTCCAGCAGGATTTCTCCCGGAGGGATCGGAACGAGCTTCTTGGCGGCATTCGGCATGATCGGCCTCAATGATAGTCCACGATTTCCACACGCTCCGCCGCACCGTCGCGCCACACGAAGCAAATCCGCCATTGCCCGTTGATGCGAATCGAATGCTGTCCCTTGCGGTCGCCCTTCAGTGCTTCGAGCCTGTTGCCGGGCGGTGAACGCAAGTCACCCAAATTCGTTGCCGCATCGAGATACAACAACTTCCTCCGTGCCACGCCGGCGAAGTTCACGAATCGCCGGACTTCTTCGTCCGCGAAGAGCCGTGCCGTGTCTTCGCACCGGAACGAACGGATCATGCGCCACGTCTATTCTTCTTTGTGGAATAGCGCAAGTAGAATGGACGCGTCCTGAGGATCGGGGTCTAAAGCCGGTTCGGAAACTCGCCCGCCAGGTATTTCTCGCGCAGGACGAATTTTTGGATTTTGCCGGAGCCGGTGAGCGGGAAGGCGCTGACTTGAATCCAATGCGTAGGCGTCTTCTGGGCCGCCAGGCCCTGGCGGCAATGGGCGACCAGTTCGGCGCGCGATGGCGCAGGCCCCGGCGCGGCGCGGAAGAAGCACACCGCGATCTCGCCCCATTTTTCGTCCGGCACGCCGACCACCGCGATGTCGGCGATGGCGGGATGCTCCAGCATCTGGTTCTCGATCTCGGCCGGGAACAGGTTCTCGCCGCCGCGGATGATCATCTCCTTGACCCGGCCGGTGATGCGCAGATAGCCGCGCGCGTCCATCGTGCCCAGATCGCCGGTGTGCAGCCAGCCGTCGGGGTCGATGGCCTTTGCGGTGGCATCGGGATCGTCGTTGTAGCCGAGCATGACGCAATAGCCGCGGGCGCAGATCTCGCCCTGCACGCCGATGGGCACAACCTGGTTGGTGGCGGGATCGCGGATCGAAAGCTCGGTGTGCGCCGAGGCCTGGCCGATGGTGGTGGTCTGGTCTTCGTAAGGATCGTCCGGAAAGGTCTGGCTCAGCAGCGGCGAGGCTTCGGTCTGGCCGTAGACGATGCCGCAGATCACGCCATAGGTGTCGAATATGCGCCGCGCCAGTTCCGGCGGCACCATGGCGCCGCCCGAAAAGCTTCCCCGGATCGAGGACATGTCGCGCGGGTTGCGCGCCAGCGCCTCCAGCATGGCGATCAGCATGGTCGGAACGCCGAGCAGCATGTCGATGCGCTCGCGCTCGATCAGCGCGTTCATGGTCTCGCCGTCGAACTGCTTGGCGAGGTAGAGCGTGCAGCCGGTCTGCAATGCGCCCAGCACCGAGACGGCGCAGCCCGACGTGTGGAACATCGGCATCATGCCGAGGAAGGAATCGCCTTCGCGCACGCCGAGCCGGGCCAGGCAGAGCCGCGAATTGTTGACGATGCCGCGATGTGTCAGCACCGCGCCCTTGGGAAAGCCGGTGGTGCCGGAGGTGTACTGGATCTGCACCGGATCGCCAGGCGAAACCTTGGGCAACGCCCGCGCCGGTCCGTCGGCCGCATAAAGCGCGTCCGCGTCTTCCAGGTCGACGATGTGGCGGATCGCCGGCAGTTCGGCGCACACTTTGGCCGCGATCTCCGCCATCGGATTGCCGCGGAAATCCCGCGTCAGAAACAGTCCGCTGCTGCGCGATTGGCGCAGCACGAAGTCGAGTTCCTTGGCCTGGTAGCCGGGATTGACGGTGACGAGCGTCAGCCCCGCCAGTGCGGCGGCGAATTCCACGATCACCCATTGCGGAATATTGGGCGCCCACACCGCGATGCGTTCGCCCGGCGCAAAGCGCGTCGCCAGCGCGCGCGCCAGCCGCTCGGAATCGTGCAGCAATTGGGCGTTCGTCCAGCGCCGGCCGATATGGCCGTCGGCGAGCGCTTCGCACAGCATCGTGGCGTCGGGGGCGCGGCGCGCCGCCTGGATCAGCGCCTCGCCGACGGTCGTCTCGGTCAGCGTCTCGTTAGTTTGCGCGGGAAAATGGGATTCGGTTAGCGTGACCCGGTACATCGCGCTGCCTGCGACTATTTCCGCTGGCTCAATTCGGCGAGTTGCCGGCGCATCGCCTCGATCTCGCTTTTCAACTCGCTGATCTCTTCGCTCGGCTTGGCCTTGGCTTCGCCCGTGCCGTTGGGCTTGGTGTCGTCGTCGGGCCGCCGCGTCGCCGCGAAGGGCGAGAACATCGACATGGCGCGCTCGAACATCGCCATGTTCTGGCGCGTCAGGTTCTCGATCACCTGGCCCGAGCCGCCGAACGCTTCGGCCAGGCGGCTGCGCATCTGCTCCTGGTTCTTGGCGAAACCGTCCATGCTCATGTCGAGATAGCCCGGCACGAAGCTTTGCAGCGAGTCGCCGTAGAAGCGGATCAGCTGGCGCAGGAATTTGATCGGCAGCAGGCTTTGGCCCTTGGCCTCTTCCTCGAAGATGATCTGGGTCAGGACCGAGCGCGTGATGTCCTCGCCGGTGCGCGCGTCGCGGACCTCGAACTCGGTGCCCTCCTTCACCATCGACGCCAGATGATCGAGCGTCACATAGCTCGAGGTCTGCGTGTTGTAGAGCCGCCGGTTCGCGTATTTCTTGATGATGACCGGGGCTTCCGCCTTGGGGCTCTCTTCCGACACGCTGGAACTCTCTTTGTCTTGGGTTGTTTTTGAGGGCGTTTGCCGCCTCTTGCGGGCGTTCGTCAGGCGCAAAACAACAACACTGCCAGCACCGTGTCCAGTGCCATTTGAGCAAGCGCAACATCAGGTTGCGTCGCGATGCTACGCTAACTATCTGACAGATAAGCCGTATTTGGAACAGTTTACCGATGCTCGCATTCGCGGCAATTTGAGCGCAAGACACGGCAAAGCAATCAACCCGGAGGTTCTGGTGGAAGACGTTGTCATCGTATCGGGCGCGCGCACGGCCGTCGGCGCCTTCAACGGCGCGTTCGCCAACGTGGCCGCGCATGAACTGGGCCGGGTCGCGATCAAGGCCGCGCTTGAGCGCGCCGGCGTCGCGCCTGCGGACGTCTCCGAAGTCATTCTGGGCCAGGTGCTGACCGCGGCGCAGGGCCAGAACCCGGCGCGCCAGGCCTCGATGAACGCCGGCGTGCCGCAAGGCTCGCCCGCCTGGTCGGTCAACATGGTGTGCGGCTCGGGCCTGCGCGCCGTCGCGCTGGGCGCGCAAGCGATCGCGCAAGGCGACAGCGCCATCGTCGTCGCGGGCGGCCAGGAATCCATGAGCCAGTCGACGCACGCGGCCTATCTGCGCGCCGGCCAGAAGATGGGCAATCTCGAATTCATCGACACGATGATCAAGGACGGGCTGTGGGACGCCTTTAATGGATACCACATGGGCGTCACCGCCGAGAACGTGGCGCGCGAATGGCAGATCACGCGCGAGCAGCAGGACATCTTCGCCGTCGCCTCGCAGAACAAGGCCGAGGCCGCCAGGAAGGCCGGCCGCTTCAAGGACGAGATCGCGCCCGTCACCGTCAAGGAACGCAAGGGCGAGAAGATCATCGACAGCGACGAATATATCCGCGACGGCGCCACGCTCGAAGCGATGGCGGGTCTGCGGCCGGCGTTTCAGAAGGACGGCACGGTCACGGCCGCCAATGCCAGCGGCATCAATGACGGCGCCGCGGCGCTGGTGCTGATGAGCGCGAGCGAAGCCAAGAAGCGCGGCCTGACGCCGCTCGCCAGGATCAAGTCCTGGGCGCAGGCCGGCGTCGATCCCAAGGTGATGGGCTCGGGCCCGATCCCGGCCTCGCGCCGGGCGCTCGAGAAGGCGGGCTGGAAAGCCGCCGATCTCGACCTCATCGAAGCCAACGAAGCCTTCGCGGCGCAGGCCTGCGCCGTGAACAAGGACATGGGCTGGGACACCTCGAAGGTGAACGTCAATGGCGGCGCCATCGCCATCGGCCATCCGATCGGCGCCTCGGGCGCCCGCGTCCTCGTCACCCTGCTGCACGAGATGCAGCGCCGCGACGCGCATAAGGGCCTCGCCACGCTGTGCATCGGCGGCGGCATGGGCATCGCGATGTGCGTTGAGCGGTAGCGAGACGCGCCAAAACAGAACTGCGTTGAAAGGTAGACCCCGGGGGAGGGGTCGGCAAAAAGTCGAAAACGAATAAGTCGCGGGAAACCTTGGGCGAACGGGTTGGCCGCCAAGCCCTTCCGTTGGATAGGCCTCATCGAGTGCAGTTCGAAAATATCAAGACTTTGTGTCGCAGAGCCAGATAATTGCGTGAGCCAACCACGCTGCGCTATGTGTTAGACAATAAGAAATCGCGAACTCTCACGGGGATTTCACATGGCTCGGGTAGCAATCGTTACGGGCGGGACGCGCGGCATCGGCGAGGCGATTTCGCTCACCTTGAAAAAGGCCGGCTACAAAGTCGCCGCGGTCTATGCCGGCAACGACGAGCGCGCCAAGAGCTTCGCCGAGAAATCCGGCATCGCCGTCTACAAATGGGATGTCGCCGATTTCGACGCCTGCCTGGCGGGCGTCGCCAAGGTCGCGGCGGAGCTCGGCCCGGTGGATATCGTCGTCAACAATGCCGGCATCACGCGCGACGCGACGATGAAGCGGATGGGCCGCGCCGGCTGGGACGAGGTGGTCGACACCAATCTCGGCGGCTGCTTCAACATGTGCAAGGCGGCGTGGGACGGCATGCTGGAGCGCGGCTTCGGCCGCGTCGTCAATATCGGCTCGATCAACGGCCAGGCCGGCCAATACGGCCAGGTGAACTACGCCGCCGCCAAGTCCGGCATCCACGGCTTCACCAAGGCGCTCAGCCAGGAAGGCGCGCCCAAGGGCATCACCGTCAACGCCATCGCGCCGGGCTACATCGACACCGACATGGTCGCCGCCGTGCCGGCCAATGTGCTGGAGAAGATCGTCGCCAAGATTCCGGTCGGGCGCCTGGGCAAGGCGGACGAGATCGCGCGCGGCGTCCTCTTCCTGGTCGCCGACGAAGCCGGCTTCGTCACCGGCTCGACCATGTCGATCAATGGCGGCCAGCACATGTATTGAAGGCGGGCGGCACCGCATGGGCGCGCTCTGCCTCGTTATCGAACGGCTCACCGGCATCCGCGGCGGACGGGTGCTGTTCCGCGATCTGAACCTCCGCGTCGCGGCGGGGCAGGTGCTCAGCCTCGAGGGCGCCAACGGCGTCGGCAAGACCTCGCTGCTGCGCATGATCGCGGGCTTCATCGCACCGGCCGCCGGCAGCATCACGCTGTCGTCCTCCGACCTTGTGATTGACGAAGCCGAGGAGCGCGCCCGGCGGATCGGCTGGCTCGGCCATCACGACGCCGCCAAGCCGCAGCTGACGCCGCGCGAAGTGCTGAGCTTCTTCGCGAGCCTCTACGGCAGCGGCGGCGACATCGGCGCGGCGCTGGCGGCTGTCGGCCTGGCGCCGGTCGCCGATCTGCCCTGCCAATATCTCTCCGCCGGGCAGAAGAAACGCCTGGCGCTGGCGCGGCTGAAGCTTTCGGGCCGTCCCGTCTGGCTGCTCGACGAGCCGCTGGCCTCGCTCGACGCCGAGGGCAAGAAGCGCTGCGGCGACATTCTCGCCGCGCACGCGCTCTATGGCGGCATCGCCATCGCCGCGACGCACGAGCCGCTGGGCATCGCCTGCGAGCGGCTGGTGCTGGGGGTGGGGGCATGAGGGGCGAAGCGCATCTTATCCTCTCCCGCACTTCGCGGGAGAGGATGGCTGGAGCGAAGCGACAGCCAGGTGAGGGGGAGTCGGAGAGCGCTGTGCTCCACGCCAGTACCCCTCACCGAGCAAAAGCTAAGCACTTAGCTTCGCTGCGCTACACTAAGTGCAAGCTTTTGCTTCCTCTCCCGCTCGCGGGAGAGGACAAAGAGCGTCGATGACTCCCATTCTCTCCCTCCTCCTCCGCGACATCCGCCTTGCGACGCGCGCGGGCGGCAGCGCGGCGTTGGCGCTGGCGTTTTTTGCGGCGGTCGCGACGCTGGTGCCGCTGGGCGTCGGCGCAGATCTGAAACTGCTGGCGCGCGTCGCGGCCGGCGTGTTGTGGGTCGCGGCCGTGCTGGCGGCGCTGCTCTCGCTCGACCGGCTGTTCCAGGCCGATTTCGAGGACGGGAGCCTGGATCTCATCGCCCTGTCGCCGCTGTCGCTGGAATCGATCGCGGCCGCCAAGATCGCGGCGCATTGGCTGACCACGGGTCTGCCGCTCACCGTGCTGTCGCCGCTGCTCGGCCTGATGTTCGGCCTGCCGCCGCCCGCCATCGTCACGCTGGCGCTGTCGCTGCTCATCGGCACGCCGTCGGTCAGCGCGCTCGGCGCCATCGGCGCGGGGCTGACGCTCTCGATCCGCCGCGGCGGATTGATCCTGCCGCTGCTGGTGCTGCCGCTCCTGGCGCCGGCGGTGATCTTCGGCGCCGGCGCGGTGCAGGCGATGCTCGACGCAATGCCGAACGGCGCGCTGCTCCTGCTGGCGGCGTTTTCGGTCGCCGCCACGCTGCTCTCGCCGTTCGCCGCGGCGGGCGCCGTGCGGCTCAACCTCGCAGGCTGACGCCCATGCTTGCGACAAAACCCCCAAAAGCCTAGATCGCCAAGATGGCCAGCCTGTTCGCCCTCGCCAATCCGAAGCGCTTCCTGGACGCGAGCGCGGCGTTCCTGCCATGGCTGAGCGGCGCCACCGTGCTGACGCTCGGCGCCGGCGTGATCCTGGGATTCCTAGCGCCCCCGGACTACCAGCAGGGCGACACCGTCAAGATCATGTTCCTGCATGTGCCGGCGGCGTGGACGGCGATGATGGCCTATGGCCTGCTGGCGCTGGCGTCGCTGTTCAGCCTGGTCTGGCGCCATCCTTTGGCCGACGTCGCCGCCAAGGCCGCGGCGCCGCTGGGCGCGGTGTTCACCGTACTCGGCCTCGTCACCGGCTCGCTCTGGGGCCGCCCGATGTGGGGCGCCTATTGGGTGTGGGACGCGCGGCTGACCTCGTTCCTGCTGCTGCTGTTTCTCTATCTGGGCTACATCGCGCTATGGAACGCCATCGAAGATGAAGTGCAGGCGGCGCGCGGGGCGGCGATCCTGGCGCTGGTCGGCGCGGTCAATCTGCCGATCATCGAATTCTCCGTCGACTGGCACACGCTGCACCAGGGCGAGAGCATCGTGCGCAGCGGCGGGCCGCTGATTTCTTCCGTCTTCCTGTGGCCGCTCGGCCTGACGGCGCTCGGCTACACGCTGCTGTTCTTCACGCTGTGGACTGTCCGCATACGGACAGAAATCCTGGAGCGCCGCGCCCGCGCCCTGTTGCTGACGGGTGCGGCGTGAGCGACCTGCTCAATATGGGGGGCTATGCCGCTTTCGTCTGGCCGGCCTATGGCATCTCCGCGGTGCTGCTGGGCGCGGCCGTCGTGCTGACCTTGCGGGCCTACGCACGCGCCAAGGCGCGGCTCGCGGCACTGGAAAAACCGTGAAGCGGCTGACCTACATCCTGCCCGCCATCGCCTTTCTGGGATTGGCCTGGTTTCTTTTCAGCAGCCTGAAGGGACCGCCGGCCGCCGAAATTCCCTCCGTGCTGGTCGACCGGCATGTGCCGGCCATGAGCCTGCCCGCGCTCGACGGGCGGGCGCAGGGCTTTGGTCCGGCCGATCTGGCGCAAAAGGGCCGCGTCACGCTCGTCAACGTCTTCGCCTCCTGGTGCGTGCCCTGCCGCGAGGAGGCGCCGCAGCTGGCACAACTTGCCCGCGCCCGCGGCGTGCGCCTGATCGGCATCGTCTACAAGGACAAGCCACAGGCGGCACGCGCTTTCCTCGACGCATACGGCAATCCCTTCGAGCGCATCGGCCTGGACGCCGACGGCCGTGCCGGCATCGAATGGGGCATCTCCGGCGTGCCGGAGACTTTCGTCGTCGACGGACACGGCGTGATCCGCGGCCGCTTCGGTCCGCTCTCGCCGGACAATCTCGTCATCGACATGCTGCCAGCGATCGCCAGCGCCGCGGCGCGCTGATCTTCAGACTTTGGCAACCATGTTTGGGCATGGTGCGGCGATGCAGCTCTCGGCCGCAAATCTCCTGATCGCGTCGCAGCAGATCGCGCGCGGCTCGCACCAGCCGTCGCCGCAAGCCCAGGCGCAGTTCGCCGGCGCGCTGGCGAAGGAAAAAGGCGTTGAACCGGCTGGGTTCGAAGCGATGGATTTCAAGCAGACCGCGTCAGCCGCCAAGCCGGCCCTGGCCACGCCGGCGCAGCCTCCCGCGGCCGGCTACAATGCCGCGTCGCCCATAGGCGCCAACCTCGATATTCGCGTTTAATTGGAGCGGCTTAAGGCCGCTTGCGGCGGCCGCGGGTCTTGGGCGAGGCTGGGCCGTTGTCGGCATAGGCTTCGGCGGCGACCGCCACCAGCGCCAGCAGCTTGACGAATTTCGGACGCTCGGTGGGCGGCAGTGAATCGAGCAGCGCCTTCTCGGCGCGCTCCGATGCCGTGCGCGCCGCGCGCAACGCCTTGCGCCCGCTCTGCGAAATAGCGACGGCATTGGCGCGCTGATCTTCTTCGGTGCGCTCGCGCGAGAGCAGCCCACGCTCCAGCATCCGGCGCACCATCTCGGCCAGCGTCGAGCGATCGATGCCCGTGATGTCGACGAGCGCGGTCTGGCTGACGCCCTCATTGTGCTCGAGCGCCGCGAGCAGCGTGAACTGCTGCTTGGTGAGTTCGTTCGAACCGGCTTCGTGGGCGTAGAGGTCGCCGAAATATTGCGTGCAGCGTTTCAAAAGGTGAGAGGGCGACTCCGATAGAACGAAGCTCCCATTCGCCTTGCGCTGACCCTTTGTCATTCAACACCCCTGCAAAACAATCGGACGGCATTGGTTGCCGCTCTGGTGATTGTTAGGTCCCGTCGCCGGGCTGCTCGCTTGATGAAAAGACTAGACGTCCCCGTGTCCCGTCACAACAGTCTCTATCGTGTTTGCGCCTCCGTTTGCAACGCAAAGATTCGCAATTGCTATTTTGTTTCGCGCGGGCGTGCGGCAAAGTCGAGCGCATGGCAGACGCAACTTTCCCGCCCAATCCGCGTTTCGTCCGGCGTGTTCCGGAAGGAGACACAACGGAGCGTTATGTCTGCGGCGATTGCGGCCACATCTATTACACAAATCCGAAAATCGTTGTGGGCTCGGTTGTTACGGAGGGGGAGCGGATACTCTTGTGCCGCCGCGCCATCGCGCCGCGCATGGGTTTTTGGACATTGCCGGCGGGTTATCTGGAAGAACATGAAACGCCGCAGGACGGCGCCCGGCGCGAAGCCCGCGAGGAAGCGCTGTGCGATATCGTTCTCGAAAGCTTGCTGGCCGTCTATTCCATTCCGCGTTTGAGCCAGGTGCAATTAATTTATCGCGCGCATCTCGCGCCAAAGCGTCTTGACACGGAGCAATTTGGCGCGGGTGCGGAAAGTCTCGAGACAAAACTGTTCGGTTGGGACGATATTCCGTGGACGGAGATTGCATTCCCCAGCGTGCATTGGGCGCTGCATCATTGGCATGAAACGAAGGATCGAGAAATTTTCGCGCCCTTCGCCAACCCACCGGGACAGAACGGAAATTTTCCGCCTCGCTGAATTGTCTCAGCGGGCAGTCACGGCCCGGGCTTGTCGTCGTGCCGCATGTGTTTCATCAGCAGCGGCGCCTGCGCGGCGCCGAACAGGAACAACAGCGGCAAGATGATCCAGACCTTGAAGATCACCCAATGCGCCGTCGTGAAATTGCGCCAGACGATTTCGTTGAGCGCCGCCAGGCCGAGGAAGAAGACGCCCCAGCGCCAGGTCAGCGCGCGCCAAGCGCTCTCCGGCAATTCGAACTCGAAGGCCAGGGCGTATTTGATGAAAAGCCGATTGAAGGCGAGGCCGCCGAGCAGCGCCGCCGCGAACATCAGGTAGATCGCGGTCGGTTTCATCTTCAGGAACATGTCGTTCTTCAGGTAAAGCGTCAGCCCGCCGAAGAAAACCACCATCACGGCGGTGACGATCGCCATCGGCGACAATTTGCGCTCCAGATACCAGCCCAGCCCGAGCGAAATCAGGATGGCCGGAATGAAAACGCCGGTGGCGACGAAGATGCCGAAGAACTGGAACACCGCAAAGAACAATATGAGCGGTCCGAGGTCGAGGAGGAGCCGGCGCAGCTGCGGATTCATCGTGCCCCCGTCAGTGCCTTGGCGAAATTCGCGGCGTTGAAAGGCTGCAGGTCGTCGACACCTTCGCCGACGCCGATGTAATGCACGGGCAGGGCGAATTTCAGCGCCAGAGCCGCCAGGATGCCGCCCTTGGCGGTGCCGTCCAGCCTGGTCATGACGAGGCCGGTGAGCGGCACCACGCCCTTGAAACCCTCGACCTGGTTGATCGCGTTCTGGCCCGTGGTCGCGTCCAGCACCAGCAGCGTCGCATGCGGCGCGCCGGCGTCCTGTTTCTTGACGACGCGGACGATTTTTTCCAGCTCGGCCATCAGCCCGGCCTTGTTCTGCAAACGTCCCGCGGTGTCGATCAGGAGCACGTCGGCGCCCGACGCCCTGGCGCGCTCCAGCGCCTCGTAGGCGAGGCTCGCCGAGTCCGAGCCGGCGGCGCGGGCGACGACTTCGGCGCCCGTGCGCTGGCCCCAGATCGTCAGCTGTTCGATGGCGGCGGCGCGGAACGTGTCGCCGGCCGCCAGCACGACCTTGGCGCCGTTGGCGGCGAAGCGCTTGGCCAGCTTGCCGATGGTCGTGGTCTTGCCGGTGCCGTTGACGCCCACCACCAGGATGACGAAGGGCTTGAAGCTGCCGTCGATCGACAGCGGTTTCTCGATCGGCGCCAGGACCTTCAGCAATTCGGCGCGCAAGGTCTCGCGGATGTCGTGGTCGCTGACGTCGGCACCGAAGCCCTTGTCGCTGACCGCCAGCGCCAGCCTCGCCGCCAGCGCCGGACCGAGATCGGCCCGGATCAGGGCCTCTTCCAATTCGCCGATGCTGACGGCGTCCAGCTGCCGCTTGGCGACGATGCCGACGATGCTGTCGGAAAGGCCGGCCGTCGAGCGCGACAGGCCTTGCTTCAGCCGCTCGAAGAAGGTCGGCGGCGGCGGGGCTTCTCCGAAATCCCTCATGCGGCGGCCAGCAATTGCCCGCGCGCCACGCCGGTGATGCGCGCGGCGACGAACGATCCCGGCGCCACGCCGTCGATCCGCGCGGGCGCAAAGCATTCGGTGCGGCCGATGCCGTTCTTTTCCACCAGAAGGGTCTTGGTCGTGCCGCAGAACACCGCCAGCCGCGCCGCCAGCGCCGCGTCGCCCGTAGCCCGCAGCCGCGCCGCCCGCTCCCTGACGAGGCTCTTGTCCAGCTGCGGCATGCGCGCGGCGGGCGTGCTGGCCCGCGCGCTGAACGGAAAGACGTGCAGGACGGAGAGCCCGGCCTCGTCGACCAAATTCATCGTCTGCTGAAACATCGCCTCGGTTTCGGTCGGAAAGCCCGCGATCAGGTCGGCGCCGAACGCGGCATTGGGGCGCAGGCGGCGCACCGCGTCGCAAAACCGGATCGTGTCGCCGCGGGTGTGGCGGCGCTTCATGCGCTTGAGGATGAGGTCATCGCCCGACTGCACCGAGAGATGGAAATGCGGCATCAGCCGCTCTTCCTCGGCGATGGCGGCCATCAGGTCGGCATCGGCTTCGATCGAGTCGATGGAGGACAGCCTGAGCCGCTTTACCGCGGGCACCAGTTTGAGGATCTTGCGCACCAGCCGGCCCAGCGTCGGCGCGCCCGGCAGGTCGGCGCCATAGGCGGTCAGGTCGACGCCGGTCAGCACCAGTTCGGGAAAACCGGCCGCCGTCAGGCGCCGCGCCTCGCCGATCAGCGCGCCGAGCGGTACGCTACGCGAATTTCCGCGCGCGTAGGGGATCGTGCAAAACGTGCAGCGGTGATCGCAGCCATTTTGCACCTGCAGGAAGGCGCGGGTATGGCCCTCGAAACTGTCGACCATCTGGGGCGCGGTTTCGCGCACGCTCATGATGTCGTTGACGCGGACGCGCTCCGCCGAACCGGCGCCGAAATCGGCATAGGAACGCGCCTCGAGCTTTTCCATATTGCCGAGGACAAGGTCGACGTCCGCCATCGCGGCATAGGTATCAGGCTCGATCTGCGCCGCGCAGCCCGTGACGATGATTTTCGCGTCGGGATTTTCACGGCGCAGCCGGCGGATGGTCTGGCGCGATTGGCGCACCGCCTCCGCGGTCACCGCGCAGGTGTTCACGATCACGGCGTCATCGAGCCCCGCCTCGCCAGCGCGCGCCCGGATCGCCTCGGATTCATAGGCGTTCAGGCGGCAGCCGAAGGTAACGATCCGGATGCTCACTTCGCCAGCGCCTTCAGATCGGCTTCGCCCTTGAAGGCCAGCGTCGCGGGCCCGGTCATCAGGATGTGATCGTCGCTCTCGCGCATTTCCATGTGCAGCGAGCCGCCATCCAGCACGATCTCTATCCTGCGGCCCGTGAGCCCACGCCGGAACGCCGCCGCCGCGACGGCGCAGGCGCCGCTGCCGCAGGCGGACGTGATGCCGACGCCGCGCTCCCACACCCGCATGCGCAGCTTGTCCTGGGCATGCACGCTGACGAATTCGACATTGGTGCGCTCGGGAAACATCGGATGGGTTTCGATGCGCGGACCCAGTTCCGCCACTGGCGCCGTCTCGGCGTCGTCGACGAACAGCACGACATGCGGATTTCCGACCGAGACGGCGCTCGCCAGATGGTTGGTGCCGTCGACGTTGAGATGAAACTGATTGGTGTCGGCGGGATGGGCCAGCGGCACCTCGTCCCACAGCGTGCGCGCCTTGCCCCAATCGACCGTGATGTTGCCGCCGCCCGCGTCGCTGCACAGCAGCGCGCCGCCCAGCGTGTCGATGCGCACGCTCGCCTTGCCGGTCTCGGCCATCAGCAGCTGCGCCACGCAGCGCGTGGCGTTGCCGCATTGCTCGACCTCGCTGCCGTCGGCGTTGCGCACCTCCATGACGGCATCGGCGCCATGGGTTCCCGGCTTCATCACGATCACCTGATCGCAGCCGATGCCGAAGCGCCGGTCGGCGACGCCGCGCGCCGTGGCGGAATCGAGCGCAAGCCCTTGCTTTCGCGCGTCGAAGACGACGAAATCGTTGCCCAGCCCGTGCATTTTGAGAAACGGCGTCATGGGGCTGTATATAGGCGGCGGGAAGGCCTCGGACCAGTGGCGGATTGACCGCAGCATCCGCGCTTCACATACAGGGCAATCACACGGAGCATGGGCATGAACCGGAGCAAGTGGATTGCCGCAGCGGCGGTTTTGTTGATCGCGGCGGCGGCCAAAGGAGCGGACAGCGTGGAAGACCCTTATCTCTGGCTCGAGGACGTGCATGGCGCCAAGCCGCTGGCCTGGGTGGCCGAGCAGAACACCCGCGCCAAGGGCGTGGTCGAGGCCGATGCGCGCTACCAGACCGACCACGATGCCGTGCTCAAAGTGTTGGATGCGACCGACCGCATCCCGATGGGCCGCATCGTGCGTGACACGGTGTTCAACTTCTGGCAGGACGCGGCCAACCCCAAAGGCGTGTGGCGCCGCACGACGGTCGCAGACTACGCCAAGCCAGCGCCGCATTGGCAGACCATCATCGATGTCGACAAGCTGGCCGCCGACGAGAAAGAGAACTGGATCTGGAAGGCCGCGACCTGCACCGATTCCCTGAAGCGTTGCCTTGTCTATTTGTCGCGCGACGGCGGCGACGCCCATGTCGTGCGCGAATTCGATTTGGTCACCCAAACCTTCGTCAAGGACGGCTTCACCCTGGCGCACGCCAAGTCGGGCGCCGAATGGCTGGACGAGGACACGATCCTGTTCGACACCGATTTCGGCCCGGGCTCGATGACGGCGTCGGGCTATCCGCGCATCGTCAAGCTGTGGCATCGCGGCGAGGCGATCGGGTCCGCCAAAACCCTCTACGAGGGCAAGCCCGAGGACATCGCGGTGCAGACGCAGGTGATGAGCGGTCCCAGCGGCACCTATGCCATGGTCGCGCGCGGCGTCAGCTTCTTCGAGAGCGAATATTATCATGTCCTGTCGGACGGAACTCTGGCGAAGCTGGCGCTGCCCTTGTCGGCCAACATCCAGGGCATGACCGGCGACCAGCTGATCGTCACGCTGCGCAAGGATTGGACGGTCGGCGGGCAGACCTATGCCAAGGGTTCGCTGCTGTCGGTCGCGCGCGACACGGCGACGTCCGCCACGCCGCGCATCGCCACGCTCTACGTGCCGGGGCCGCGCAGTTCGGTGGAGGAGGTCTCGTCCGGCCGCGACGTCGTCTACGCCTCGATCTTCGACAACGTCACCGGCGCCATCCATGCCTTCCGCTTCGCCGGCGGCACATGGCGCGACAAGAAACTCGACCTGCCGGCCAACGGCGCGACGGGGATCGTCTCCAGCAACGATTGGGGCTCCGAGGCGCTGTTCACCTTCCAGAGCTATCTCAAGCCCACCACGCTCTACGCCGACAGCGGCAACGATGCGCCGGTCGAGATCAAAGCGCTGCCGCCGCGCTTCGATGCGTCCGGCCTCGTCACCGAGCAGTTCGAGACCGCCTCCACCGACGGCACGATGATCCCCTATTTCGTGACGCGGCCGAAGACTCTCAGCGGTCCGACGCCGACCATTCTCTACGGCTATGGCGGTTTCGAGGTTTCGATGACGCCCGGCTATTCGGCGAATTACGGCATGCTGTGGCTGACGCAAGGCGGCATCTATGTCGTCGCCAACATCCGCGGCGGCGGCGAGTTCGGCCCGGCCTGGCACGACGCGGCGCTGAAGGAGAACCGGCAGAAGGCGTTCGACGATTTCGCGGCCGTGGCGCGCGACCTCGTCAAGCGCGGCCTGACGACGCCCGGCCAGCTCGGCATCATGGGCGGCTCGAATGGCGGCCTTCTGGTCTCCACCGCGATGACGCAGCATCCCGAACTCTACGGCGCCGTCGTCTGCCAGGTGCCGCTGATCGACATGATCCGCTTCACCCAGATCGGCGCCGGCCAGTCCTGGGCCGACGAATATGGCGATCCGGCGGACCCCAAGGCGCGCGCCTGGATCCTGAAATACTCGCCCTACCAGAACGTCAGGCCGGGCGTTCGCTATCCGTCGGTCCTGTTCACGACGGCGACCAGCGACGACCGCGTCACGCCGGTGCATGCGCGCAAGATGGCGGCAAAGATGGAGGCGATGGGCGCCGACGTGCTGTTCTTCGAGAACACCGATGGCGGCCACTCCGCCGGCGCCAACCACAAACAGGCGGCGGAGATGTGGGCGCTCAGTTTCGTGTATCTGAAGCAGAAGCTGGGGTTGAAGTAGTTTTTCGACTCGCCATGCTGGGGAGGTGAAAAGAGCGGAGACTCACTTGGGA
This sequence comes from Rhizomicrobium sp., assembly GCA_036512455.1. Classification (GTDB taxonomy): domain Bacteria; phylum Pseudomonadota; class Alphaproteobacteria; order Micropepsales; family Micropepsaceae; genus Rhizomicrobium. The sequence goes on along the minus strand of DATCAT010000054.1, from coordinate 67,898 downwards.
TTTCGAAACGTACTCTTCGCCGCCCTCGCGCTCACGATCGCCGCGTCCGCCGCGCCGGTCGATAGCGATCCTTATCTCTGGCTCTCCGACATCCACGGCGCGAGGCCGCTCGCCTGGGTCAAGGCGCAGAACGCGGTGAGCGAGGCGGCGCTGAAATCTGGTCCCGCCTACGCCGCGACCTATGACGCGATTCTCAAATCGCTGGACGTCAAGGACCGCATCCCGCAGGTGCGGCTGGATCGCGGCGAGGTCACCGATTTCTGGCAGGACGCCGGCCATGTGCGCGGGCTGTGGCGCCGCACCACCGTCGCCGACTTCGCCAATGCGGCGCCCAACTGGCAGACGCTGCTCGATGTCGACAAGCTCGACGCCGACGAGCACGCCCAATTCGTCTTCCAGAGCGCGGACTGTGCGCCGGATAGCGATCTTTGCCTGATCCGGCTGTCGCCCGGCGGCGGCGACGCCAACATCGTGCGCGAATTCGACCGCAAGACCGGAACGTTCAAGGAGGGCGGCTTCACGCTGCCGCTGGCCAAGCAGAACGCCACCTATCTCGACGCCGACACGGTCCTGTTCGCCACCGATTTCGGCCCCGGCACGCTGACCAGGTCGAGCTATCCGCGCATCGTCAAGCTGTGGCATCGCGGCGAGCCGCTCGCCGCCGCCAAGACCGTCTATGAAGGCACGCAGAGCGACATCTCGGTGCGGCCGGCGACGTTCGACGAACCCGACGGCAGAGTCGCGCTCGTCGAACGCGGCCTGACCTTCTTCACGGCAGAATTTTATCAGGTGTACGCTGACGGTTCGACGCATAAGCTGCCGCTGCCGCCCGGCGCGGACCTGAAGGGTGTCACCGGCCAGCGCCTGATCTTCACCTTGCGCGATGACTGGCGTCCCCAAGGTGCGCGGCGGACATTCGCCAAGGGTTCACTCGTCTCCTACGACCTCGCCTGGCTGGTGCGGCAGAGCCGGGTGCCGCAAGTCGCGCTGCTCTATGCACCCGTTCCGCACGCCACCGTCGCCGACGTCGCGGTCGGACAAGACGCAGTCTATGCCGCGATCTTTCAGAACGTGACGGGTTCGGTACACGCCTTCAAATTCGGCGCCGGACGCTGGAGCGACGCCAGGCTGGCGCTGCCGGCCGGCGGCTCGACCTCGGTTGCCGCCGCCGACGCCTACGGTCCCGATGCCCTGTTCACCTTTGAAAGTTTTCTCACGCCGCCGACGCTCTTCGCCACCGACGGCGCTTCGGCGCCGCGTCCGATCAAGGCGCAGGCGCCGCTGTTCGATGCCGGCGGCCTCGCCGCCGAACAATTCTGGGCGACGTCAAGAGACGGCACCAGGGTCCCCTATTTCCTCATCCATGCGAAAGCCGCGCGCGGGCCGGTGCCGACGATCCTGTATTCCTATGGCGGCTTTGAAACCTCGCTGACGCCCTGGTACTGGAACGACGGTCATCGGCCGCTCGATGCCGGACAAGTTTGGTTGAGCAAGGGCGGCGCCATCGCGGTCGCCAATATCCGCGGCGGCGGCGAGTTCGGCCCGGCCTGGCACCAGGCGGCGCTGAAAGAACACCGCCAGCGCGCCTTCGACGATTTCGCCGCCGTGGCGCGCGATCTCGAACGGCGCAAGTTCACCACGCCGGGGCAGCTTGGCATCGTCGGCGCCTCGAACGGCGGCGTGCTCACCACCGTGACCATGACGCAGCATCCCGAACTCATCGCCGCCGTGGTCTGCCAGCGGCCGCTGGTCGACATGCTGCGCTATACGCGCTTCGGCGCCGGCGCCTCCTGGGTCGGCGAATACGGCGATCCGGCGATCCCGGCCGAGCGCGCCTATATCGAAAAATATTCCGCCTATCAGAACGTCAAGCCGAAGGTGCATTACCCCTCGATCTTCTTTATCACCGAGACCTCCGACGACCGCGTCACGCCGGTCTTCGCGCGCATGATGGCGGCGAAGATGGAAGACCAGGGCCACGACGTCCTGTTCAACGAAAGCGCCGAAGGCGGTCACGGCCCAGGCGCGACCAACGCCGCGCAGGCGGAGATGTGGGCGTTGAGCTACGTCTATCTGGGACAGAAGTTGGGATTGCACTAGCCAATGTGCATGTCGTCCCGAGATTGGGCCTGGATTCGCGAGACCTTGCATTGGATTTATTCCAATCGCTGGCTGGTGTCGGGACAGGTCCTGGGGCTCGCGAATTTTTTCGCCTTCATGGTGGGGACGCTTGTGCTCGGCGGCGATGCCGTGAACGGCCATGCCGCGAACGGTCACTATTTTCTCGATGACAAAGGACACCTGACCGAAGTGAGCAGAGCCGTTTTTCTCTACAGCAAGTGGCATGTGTACAGCTTGTTCGTTACCCACCCCATCGCGGCGTTGTGCACCGGTCTGTTGTTGGTGAGATCTCGCAGGCGTTTCGGCTAACGATGCGCTCGATCGGAAACAAGGTCGCCCTGCAGATGCCGCGCGATTATACCGGCCGCAGAATCGCGTACATGTTGTCGTTGCCGGGCATCATGCCGTAGAGACGGAACTTGACGGAGAAGCCACAGGCGCGTGCCAGCGTGGCCAGCGTCGCCGGCGTGAAATACTGCACATGGTCGGGATGGCGAAAGCCCGGCCATTTCTCGCCGAGGACTCTTCGGTTCAGGCTCGAGAAATTCGGCACCTTGACCAGCGCGACGCCGTCTTTTTTCAGGACGCGCCGCGTCTGCTCCAGCGCGTCCTTCGGCCGGGCCTCATGTTCGAGATACGACCACAGGCTGACGCCGGTGAAATAGTCGGGCGGAAATTGCGCCATGCCCGAGACGCCGTCGGCATTGACGACGCGGCCGCCGCGCGCCGCGAACGCGGCATTGGCTTTTTCCGCGGCGCCGGAATCGATCTCGATGCCGTGCGGGATGTAGCCCGGGCGCAGCGCCGCAAAGGCTCTGCCCGAGCTGCAGCCGACATCGAGCACCGGGCCGGGCTGCGCCCAGGCCTGCAAGCCGCCGGCCGGTGTCGCGTCGCCCAGAAGCCCCAGGCGCCAGCGCGTCGCCAGGTCGATGCGCGCCAGGATCGGCTGGGTGTCGAGCCGGCGCTGTTCTTCCTTTTTGTGCTGCGACGTCCAGGCCAGGTCGTCGTAGAGCGCGCTGTAGAGCGGCACCCATTGCAGATAGATCAGGTCGCAAGTGGCGCAGCGGACCATCGGCCATTCCGCCACGCCGAAGCCGGCCGGCGCCGCCTCGGACGACGGCGCCCCGCAGGACGGGCAATCGCGGTGCAGCCGGGTTTCCCCGGCGACGGGGGAGCTCATGCGTACCTAGGCGTTGAAATGCGGCAGGAAGGCCTGCCGCAGGCATATACCAAGCGCCCGCCCCGCGACAATACCAGTGTCTACATCGGGTTGATTTGCCCGGCACAGCGGGCCGCGCGATCCGGAAGGCCTCGTCGGCCGTTCACTCCGCCGCGATGCTGTGAACCGGGATGCGCTCCAAGGCGCCGTTCATCTGCGACTGGGCCTGCCACAGATCGAAGGCCTGCTGCATCCGCAGCCACAGGCCGGGGCCGTTGCCGCAGAATCGGCCGAAGCGCAGCGCCATTTCCGCGGTCACGGCGGAGCGGCCCGACATGATGGCGTGCAGCGTCTGGCGCGAAACGCCGAGCTGGCGCGCCGCCTCGCTCACCGAGAGTTTCAGTTCGGCCAGGACGATGTCGCGGAACAGCTCGCCCGGATGCGTCGGGCGGCGCTCGGTTTTGGCTTCAGTGGTCCTGGACGAGGTCGACTTTGCTCGCTTCGCCGTCTTTGAATTCGAACGTGATGCGCCACGGTCCATTGACATCCACTCGCCATCTCACCGGCTTATAGCGGCTATCAGGATGAAGCCGCAGGCCGGGCAACCGCAGATCGTCTAGGCTGTGCGCGTGCCGCAAAGCATCGAGGATCTGAATACAACGCTTGACCAGGTCCTGACGGACGCGGCGGCTCCTCCCGGTTTCGAACAGCTCCTTGAGGCCTTTGTCGGCGAAGGATACAATCACGGACGCACTCTCGCTTTCTTGGCGCTCTCTCCTCACGAGGGACCGCCAATTCGGTGATAAGTGCCGCCACCTCACTACCTTTCGGCAGTGTTTCCTCCGCGGACGGTTTGTCTGTAAAGAATCTCTTTCCAGGCGTCAAGCCACACTTTCCAGTTTGACTTGGGCTGACGCTGTTCCTAAAACCCGCGCCATCCGGCAAGGCCTTGTGCTTTTCCGGTCCTGGGCCCGGCCCAGGATCGCCCTCAGGCAGCGCGTGGCGCCCCCTGGGGCCGAACTGCTTTGGGATTTGTGAATGACGTTTGCGCAGCAAAACTCCGTCACCATGGCCGCCCTTGAGGCGGCCACCCAGCGGGCGCGCGTCTGCGCGCCAATGAGACTTTACGCGGCGCGGACGCGCCGCGACTGGGTGGCCGGGTCAAGCCCGGCCATGGTGAGTGTTGGGGTGGATCGGACCTGATGTTCGACTCGCTGACGTCCCGCCTCGGCGGTGTATTCGACAAGCTTCGCGGGCGCGGCGCGCTCAGCGAGAGCGACGTCGACGCCGCGCTGGCCGAAGTGCGCACGGCGCTGATCGAAGCCGACGTCGCGCTCAGCGTCGTCACCGAGTTCATCGCCAAGGTCCGACCGCGCGCCATCGGCGAGGACGTCATCCGCTCGGTCACGCCGGGCCAGCAGGTCGTCAAGATCGTCCATGACGTGCTGGTGGAAACCCTCGGCACGGAAAATTCCACGCTGTCGCTGGGCTCGCCGCCGGCGCCGATCCTGATGGTCGGGCTGCAAGGCTCGGGCAAGACCACGACCTCGGCCAAGATCGGCCTGATGCTGCAGATGCGCGAGAAGAAGCGCGTGCTGATGGCCTCGCTCGACGTCTCGCGTCCCGCCGCCATGGAACAGCTGAAGATCCTTGGCGAGCAGGCCGGCGTGCCGACGCTGCCGATCGTGCTGGGCCAGACGCCGCTCGACATCGCCAAGCGCGCCATGGCGAGCGCCCGGGTCGGCGGCTATGACGTCCTGATCCTCGACACCGCCGGCCGCCAGCACATCGACGAGCAGCTCATGATCGAGATCGCGGCGATCCGCGACCAGGTCAAGCCGCATGAGACTCTTTTGGTGGCGGACTCGCTGACCGGCCAGGACGCGGTCAACATCGCCAAGGCCTTCAACGATCGCGTCGCGCTGAGCGGCATCATCCTCTCGCGCGCCGACGGCGACGCCCGCGGCGGCGCGGCGCTGTCGATGCGCTCGGTCACCGGCGCGCCGATCAAATTCCTTGGCCTCGGCGAGAAGCTCGACGCGCTCGAAGCCTTCCATCCTTCGCGGGTCGCCGCCCGCATCCTCGACATGGGCGACGTGGTCTCGCTGGTCGAGAAGGCCGCCGAAAACATCGACAAGGAAAAGGCCGAGAAGCTCGCCCGCAAGATGAAGAAGGGCGAGTTCGACATGGACGATCTCGCCGAGCAACTGCGCCAGATGAAGAAGATGGGCGGCATGCAGGGTGTGTTGTCGATGCTGCCCGGCGTCGCCAAGGTCAAGGGCCAGCTCGACGCCGCCGGCATGGACGACAAGCTGCTGTCGCGACAGGAAGCGATCATCCTGTCGATGACCAAAGTCGAACGCGCCAAGCCCGACGTGATCAACGGCTCGCGCAGGAAGCGCATCGCGTTAGGCTCGGGCGTCGAAGTCAGCGAAGTCAACAAGCTTCTCAAGATGCACCGCCAGATGTCCGACATGATGAAGAAGATGGGCAAGGGCGGCCGCGCCATGCAGGGCCTTTCCGCCCTGTTCGGCGGCGGTGGCGGCATGCCGCCCGGCATGCCCCCGCGGCGCTAACGGTTTCAAAACGGATCAACGAAGAAGGAATGGATTAGATGGCTTTGAAAATCAGACTGGCGCGCGGCGGCACCAAGAAGCGCCCGCATTACAACATCGTCGTCGCCGATTCGCGCAGCCCGCGCGACGGCCGCTTCATCGAGAAGATCGGCTTCTACAACCCGCTGCTGCCCAAGGACCACGCCGACCGCGTCAAGCTGGACCTGGACAAGTCCAAGGCGTGGATCGCCAAAGGCGCCACCGCGTCCGACCGCGTCCACCGCTTCCTCGCCAATGCCGGTGTGTTGAAGCCGCTCGCCAAGAACAATCCGCAAAAGGCCAAGCCGAAGAAGAAGGCGCAAGAGCGCGCCGCGGCCAACGCCAAAGCCGCCGCCGCACCGGCCGCGGAAGCGTAAAATGATTGTCATCCCCGGCGAGCGTCGCGAAGCGACGCGAGGGAAGGGGACCCACGACCGGGCTCGGTGCTTTACGCCATGGGTTCCCTTCCCTCGGATCGCTAACGCGATCCTCGCCGGGAATGACAGTTTGGAATTGTCGCCATGACCCGCGACATCCTCCTCGCTGTTGTCATCGGGGCGCAGGGCCTCAAGGGCGAGGTGCGCGTCAAGACCTTCACGGAAAAATCGGACTCGCTGGCGACCTACCGCACGCTGCACAGCGAGGACGGCCGCCGTTTCACGGTCAGCGCCGCGCGCGGCACCAAGCCGGACGAAGCGGTGCTCGCCTTCGCCGAGATCAAGGACCGCGCCGCCGCCGAGAGTCTGAAGGGCACCGAACTCTTCGTCACCCGCGACGCGCTGCCGGCGCCGGGCGACGATGAATTCTACCACGCCGATCTGGTCGGCCTGCGCGCCGAGGACGAGACCGGCCGCGTTCTGGGGCTGGTGCACGCGATCCACAATTACGGCGCCGGCGATGTGATCGAGATCGCCCGTCCCGACGGCGACACGGTGCTCCTGCCCTTCACCCGCGAGACGGTGCCGACCATCGAGATCGACAAGGGCCGCATCGTCGTCGCAGTGCCCGAGGAAATCGAATCCGGCGAACACGGCAACGTGGAATGAGCTGGTCCGCGACCGTCCTGACCCTGTTTCCCGACATGTTTCCGGGGCCGCTGGGCGTTTCGCTCGTGGGCAGGGCGCTGGAAAGAAATCTCTGGTCGCTGACCGTGCGCGACATTCGCGAACATGGCGTCGGCAGGCATCGCAACGTCGACGACACGCCGGCCGGCGGCGGACCGGGCATGGTGATGCGCGCCGACGTGGCCATTGCCGCGATCGATGCGGTGGACCGCGGCGAGCGGCCGCTGATCTATCTGTCGCCGCGCGGCACCCCGCTCAGCCAGAAGCGCGTCGCCGAGCTCGCCGCCGGTCCGGGCGCGGTGCTGCTATGCGGCCGCTTTGAGGGGCTGGACCAGCGCGCCGTCGAGGCGCGAAACATCGAGGAGATATCGCTTGGCGATTTCGTGCTGGCGGGGGGCGAGATCGCGGCCATGGCGCTGATCGAGGCGGCCGTCCGGCTGCTCCCCGGCGTCTTGGGCGACGCCGCCTCGCCCACCGAGGAAAGCTTCGCGAACGGCCTGCTGGAATATCCGCAATTCACACGCCCGCAGGAGGTCGCGGGGATGGCCATTCCGGACGTGCTAAGCAACGGAAATCACAAGGAAATCGCCAAATGGCGACAGGCCGAGGCCGAGGCGCTCACCAAGGCCCGCCGGCCCGACCTGTGGGCCCTCTATGAAAAGCCAAAAGGCTAGGCTATACGCGCGCCTCTCAATCGCCGCCGCCATGCCCGGAGACCGCTGAAATGAACCTCTTGCAGACGCTCGAAGCCGAGCAGATGAAGGCCGTCCGGGCCAAGCCGCATCCCGATTTCCGCGCCGGCGACACGCTCAAGGTCAACGTCAAGGTCGTCGAACTCAGCTACGACGAGAAGGCGAAAGCCGAAAAGCGCCGCGAGCGCCTGCAGGCCTTCGAAGGCGTCTGCATCGCGCGCCAGGGCGCCGGCCTCAACGAGAGCTTCACGGTGCGCAAGATTTCCTACGGCGAAGGCGTCGAGCGCGTCTTTCCGATCTATAGCCCGCTGGTCGACTCCGTGACCGTCGTGCGCAAGGGCCGCGTGCGCCGCGCCAAGCTCTATTATCTGCGCGGCCGCAAGGGCAAGGGCGCCCGCATTGCCGAACGCGTCGAGCACGAGAGCGCCGGCGAGGCGTCGTAGCTTAACCGACCCGAATGGCCGGGTGCCCATGGCCCTGCGGCATCGTCTGGCGTGTCCTTCACCAAGCCGTTAGCGTGGCTTCGGGGGACTACGAACCTGGCGTTGAAAATAGGCGTATTTTGGAGCGGACGCTCCTTCGGGCAGCGGATGCGCGATGCCGGAGGGCATCCTTCCGGCTTTGACTATATGCGGCTTGTGCTCGCGCTTTCCGTCGTCTTCTTCCACAGCATCGCCTTCACCAAAAGCGCGGCAGCGATGTCGGTGCTCTATCATGGACCGCTGGATGTCTGGCGCCTTTCCATCGTGCCGATGTTCTTCGGGCTGAGCGGTTTTCTTGTCGCCGGCAGCCTGGACCGCACGAAGTCGCTGATCGGTTTCGGCGGCCTTCGTTTCCTTCGCATCTTCCCGGCGCTGGCGGTCGATACGCTGTTTTCCGCCTTCGTCCTGGGGATGCTGCTGACGACTCTGCCCTGGCGATCCTACGTTTCCGCGCCGGAGTTTCGCCACTACTTCCTCAACGCGGTCGGCGACATCCACTACATCTTGCCCGGCGTCTTTCAGACGCTGCCGCGGCACGCCGTGAACGTGCAGCTTTATACAATTCCATTTGAGTTGTGGTGCTATGCCGGTCTCATCGGACTGGCGGCGCTCGGCCTCTACCGCAAGCGGCTTGTCTTTCTTATCGCGGCCCTGCTTACCCAGATTCTGTTTCCGGTCATCTACCTGGTCAGGGGCTTAGGGCTGTCCGACCCCAGCGCGGTAATCGTGCCGTGTTTTCTTGCCGGCGTCGCCGTTCATCTGTATCGCGAGGAAATTGCGTGGAACCGATGGCTCTGCGCGCTGGCGGTTCTGACAATGATGGTCATCGCAGCCCTTCCGGTTCTCGTCGCCCTGTTGCCGCTGCCGCTGATCTATACGACGGTATTTCTTGGGACGCTCAACGCGAAAAAGATCTGGCCGCTGACCGCCGGCGATTATTCGTACGGCATATATCTGTATGGCTCTCCGTTCGTGCAGGCAGTCCTCGTGACCGTGCCGATGGCGCATCTGTGGTATGTCGACTTTGCGATCGCGGCGGCCATCACATCGTTGTTCGCCGCGCTGTCCTGGCACCTGGTGGAAAAGAATTGCCTGGCCCTGAAGCCTCGCCTCTTCGCGCTGGAGGCGTATCTGCTGGGATCGTGGCTGCCCAGACGCCCCAAGGTAGACGCAGCCGCCGAAACGCCGCGGCCGGAATAGCGCTCGGCGATACACGGCAGGGCGGCTGATGGAGCGGTTTGGCAACAGGTGACGGAAATCGCCTTGGGGCTGCTTGCTTCCTGATGTCTCGCGCCTATCCTCCGCGCCCTTTTTGAGCTGGGTGTACGAGTCGTGCCGCGTGAGATTGCCACCGAAGCGATAGTGCACGCGTCCGAACCGCTGGACGAGGCGCTGCCGCTGGCGCGCGTGCCGGGCACGCCCTTCGCCTTTATCTGGTTCCTGGTACGCTCGCATTTCGCACTGCGCGTCGCGGGCATGGCGGGCTGCGCCCTGCTGGCGACCTCGATCGAGTCCTTCAGCCCGCTGGCGTTCTCGCATCTGGTCAATGCCATCGCCGCGGCGGTGAACCATCACGGCAATTTCTCGACCATCCGGCCATGGATCTTCTGGCTGGCGGCGATCTGGTTCGGCGGCGCCTGCGCCTATCGCCTCTACGACTTCGTCGACCGCGACACCGGCCCGCGCATGCGCGGCCTGGCGCAGAAATATCTCTTCTCCTATCTGCTCGGCCACAGTCCGCGCTATTTCCAGGACAATTTCGCCGGCAAGCTCGGCCAGAAGGTCAAGCAGGCCGGCCAGTCGGTGATCGGCATCCTCGGCATCGCCTGCATGGACCTGGTGCGGGTCATCGGCCTGGTCACGCTCGGCGGCATCCTGATGGCGATCCAGGCGCCGAGCTATGCCGTCATCCTGGTGCTGTGGACGATCCTCTATCTCGGTATCGTCTTCTCGCTGGCCAAGCGCTGCGTCGTGCTGTCCAAGGCGCTGTCGGACGAGGTCTCGACCTCGACCGGGCGGCTGATCGACGCGATCTCGAACGCAGATCTGATCCGCGCCTTCGCCAAGGCGGTCTACGAGCGCAAATTCATTTCTTACTTCCTCGCCGACGAGATGAATGCCTCGCGCCGCTTCCGCCTGTTCCTGCTCACCATGCGCATGTTCATGCAGACCGCAACACTGCTGCTGCTGGTGGCGCTGGTGTGGACGACGGCGAAAGACATCCTGGCCGGCGCCATCTCGCTCGGCGCTTTCACCATGGTGTACCTGCTGGCGCAGCAGATCGCGCGCGGCGTGCAGGAACTCTCCTTCCGCATGCTGGATTATTTCGAGCAGCTTGGCACGCTGTCGGAAGCGCTCGATCTGGTCTCGTCGCCGCACGAGATCGTCGACGCGCCGGACGCGCTGCCGCTGATCGTGGCGCGCGGCCATATCCGCTTCGAAAATGTCTGCTTCCGCCATCCCAACGGTTATCAGGTGTTCGAGAATCTCAATCTCGACATCCAGCCGGGCGAGCGCGTCGGCCTGGTCGGTCCCTCGGGCGCGGGCAAGTCGACGCTGGTGCGCCTCCTGCGCCGCCAGTTCGAGCCGCAGCACGGCCGCATCACCATCGACGGCCAGGATATCTCCCACGTCACCTGGGATTCGCTCAACGAAGCGATCGCCGAAGTGCCGCAGATGCCCGGCGTCTTTCACCGCAACGTGCGCGACAATATCCGCTATGCGCGGCCCCTGGCCGGCGCCGAGGAAGTGGAGGGCGCCGCGCGGCAGGCGCACGCCCACGACTTCATCGCCGAGCGCGACGAGGGCTACGACATGATCGTCGGCGAGCAGGGCATCAAGCTCTCCGGCGGCGAGCGCCAGCGCGTCGCCATTGCCCGCGCGCTGATCAAGGACGCCAAAGTGCTGGTGCTCGACGAGGCGACGTCCTCGCTCGACTCCGAATCCGAGCATCTCATCCAGTCGGCGTTGTGGACGCTGGTCCAGGGCCGCACCGTGATCGCCATCGCGCACCGTCTGTCCACCATCGCCGGCATGGACCGCGTGGTCTATCTCGACAACGGCAAGATCCTGGAAGACGGGCCGCACCGCGTGCTGCTGGCCAACAACGGCCCGTACTCGCGGCTGTGGAATCGCCAGATGGGCGGGTTTATCGACGCGGCTTAGCTGCCTTCTTCACCGAAGTCATTGCCGCTTTGCGCAGTGTCTCGTCGATGCGGGTCTGCCAGCCCGGACCGGTTTTGCGAAAATAGCTGAGCACGTCCGGCGACAGGCGCAGGTGCACCGATTTCTTCGCATCCAACTTCCTGGGTCGTCCGGGTTTGGTTAGCGTCCCATTCGCCGGCCGGATGACTTTCCCGCCGATCGCGAGTTCGGCGCGATCCAATTGATCCTCCGTCCACTCCGGCATTTCTTCATATTCTTCCGGTGTGATGACGTGTGCATCAACCTTCGCCCAGTCGGTGTGTGATTTTCTTTTGCTCGCGGTCATTGCACTTCCTCATCGATATGATGTGCCGCGTCTGGTTTCGCGGCGTCCACACGACCAGCACCAATCGGCCGTTTAAACGTCCATAGGTGAGGAATCGCACCTCGCCATAGTCTCGGCGATCGTCGCTTTGCGTGAGCGTAGGACGTTCGAACAGCTTCGCGGCATCGTCGAAATCGAGACCGCGCTCCCTGAGCGTCCACTCACGCTTTGTCGGATCGTAACCGATCTGCATAATTTATGTGGCCACAATAATTGGCAAGTCAAGGGTCAATGCTTGATTGGCCGCCCAGGTTGCAGCAACCCTTTTGTGTACAACCGGCTGAGTCTAACCCGGCACGCTGACCCTTACGATCTCCAGCAGGCCTTTCGCCTCCTTCGACACGTCGGTCGCCGTCGAGTTCGGCGCGGTGGCGATGACGAGGCTGCGGCCGTCGGCGCCGCCGAGCGTGCAGCAAAAGGCGTTCTGCGAAGTCTGGACGCGCTCGAGAATCTGGCCGCCCTTGCCGACGCGCACGCATTCGGGGCCGAGCGCGTTGGCGCACCACACCGCGCCTTCGCTGTCGGAGCAGATGCCGTCCGGCACGATGCTCGGCGGGTCCTTCGACAACGTCGCCCAGGGGCGCCGGTTCGTGAGTGTGCCGTCACGGCCCAGATCGAAGGCGGAAAAGCCGGGAATGAAACATTCCGCGACCACCAGCGTCTTGCCGCCATCGAGCAGCGCCATGCCGTTGGGGAATTTGTGGTCGGGGGAGGCGATGCGCGCCTTGCCGTCCGGCGTCACGCACATGATCGGCGCGGTCGGCGCGCCCGGCTCGGCGAACAGCGCCGCGATGCCGTGCTGCTCGATGAAATGATCCAGGTCGAAGCCGAAACAGCCGACGAAGGCGTTGCCGTGCTTGTCCACCAGCATGTCATTGGCGTGGAATTTCGCCAGGCCCTTGAGGTCAGCATGGAGCGCTACCGTACCGTCGGCCTCGCGCCGCAGCACGCGCTGGCTCTTCATCGCCACCACGAGGAGCCGGCCGTCGGGCAGCCAGCCCAGGCCCGAGGGCTGGTCGTCGATCTCCAGCTCGACTTGGGTTCTGCCGTCCGGCGCGGCGCTGGACACCCGATGCTGATAGAAATCGGAATACCAGAAGCGGCCGTCATGCCAGCGCAGACCCTCGCCGAAATTCAGTCCCCGAACGAACGGCTCCGCCTTCATGCCCGCCTCCCATATTTTGCAAAACGCTGATCGCCCGCCGGGCCCAAGTCAACCGCCGGAAAATTGTGCTAGGAGAATCGTCGCCCAAGGAGCCGCCACATGGACCTGACCAAAATCCCCGCCGGGCGCAATCCGCCGACCGACGTCAATGCCCTGATCGAGATCCCAGCCGGGGGCCAGCCGGTGAAATACGAACTCGACAAGGCGTCGGGCGCCCTGTTCGTCGACCGTTTTCTGCACACCGCGATGATCTATCCGGCCAATTACGGCTTTATTCCCCAGACCCTGTCGGACGACGGCGACCCGCTGGACGTCCTGGTCCTTTCGGCCTCGCCGGTCGTATCGGGCGCCGTGGTGCGCTGCCGTCCGGTCGGCGCCCTGATCATGACCGACCAGGCTGGCCAAGATGAGAAGATCATCGCGGTGCCGACCGACGATCTCTTTCCGTATTACAGCGAGGTGCAGAACTATCTGGAGCTGCCCGACATCCTGCTCAAGCAGATCGCGCATTTCTTCCAGCACTACAAAGACCTCGAGCCCAAGAAATGGACCCGGATCGGCGACTGGGTCGACGCCGCGGCGGCCGAGCGGCTGATTCTGGAGGGCATCGCGCGGGCCCAGGCCAAGCACGGCTAGCGTCGCGCCCAGGCCCATGAACCGGACATTTCCCGCTTTGGCCGAGCGCCAAGCCCCGGCGCGTCAAAAAAACCCCGTATTTATCGCTATTTCCGTAGACAGCGCGTGCGTTGCGTCTCGGAAATGCAGTAAAATCGGGCGTTGTTTGATTCGCAAAAAGGAGCAATAAAAATGGCAATGGCTGGAACGGCTGCCCCCAAGGCCGCCAAACCGAAGGTCGACACGGTGAGCACCCGCCAGCTTGGCGCCGCGCTGGCCGAGAAGCACGAAATGTCCCACAAGGCCGCCAACGGCATCCTCGAAGACATCATTGGTCTGATCACCAAGCACCTCAAGAAGGGCGCCCGCATCCGTCTCAACGGTCTGGGCATCCTGGTTGTGCGCAAGCGCGCCGCGCGTATGGGCCGCAACCCGGCAACGGGCGAAGCGATCAAGATCAAGGCGTCCAAGAAGGTCGCCTTCCGCGCCGCGAAGGAACTGAAGGAAGCGGTCTAACATCCGCATCATTCGGACGAGATCGAGCCGGCGGTGCCTCTGGGCGCCGCCGGCTTTTTCTTGTGTTTGCTAGAGTTGCGTCCAGCGCAGGCGCAGCGCGTTGGCGATGACCGATACCGAACTCAGACTCATCGCCGCCGCCGCGATGACCGGGCTCAGCAGAATACCGAAGGTGGGGTAGAGCGCGCCCGCCGCCACCGGTATCCCGATCACGTTGTAGACGAAAGCCAATACGAGATTCTGCCGGATGTTTCTCATTGTGGCGCGGCTCAAGGTCAGTGCGCGGGCGATTCCTGCCAGGTCGCCTTTTACCAATGTCACGCCGGCGCTTTCCATCGCGACATCCGTGCCGGTGCCCATCGCGATGCCGATGTCCGCCTCGGCCAGGGCCGGCGCATCGTTGACGCCGTCACCGGCCATGGCCACGACATGGCCTTGCGCGCGAAGCTTGCGAATCACGGCATGCTTCTGATCGGGCAGGACCTCAGCCTCGATATCGGCGATCGCCAGCCGCGCCGCGACGGCCCGTGCGGTCGTGCGATTGTCCCCCGTCAACATCACGATTTTGATGCCGGCGCCGCGCAGTCTTGCCAGCGCGTCGGGAGTCGATTGCTTGATCGGGTCGGCGATGGCCAGAACGCCGGCGGCGCGTGCATCGACCGCCACGAACATGGCGCTGGCGCCATCGCGGCGCAAATCGTCGGCCCGGGATTCCAGGTCGCCGACAGCGATCCCCAATTCCTTCAGGAGCGCCGCGGTGCCGACCGCGATGCGCTTGCCGTCGAGGCTTCCGGTCACGCCTTTGCCGGTCAGCGACTTGAAATCGGCGATGCCGCGCAAGGGAATATTCTTTTCGCGCGCCGCCGCTAGGATGGCGCCGGCCAGAGGATGCTCGCTCGCCTGTTCCAGGCTCGCCGCCAGCGAGAGCAGGATGGTTTCGTCAAAGCCTTGCGCCGGCACAATCGCGACGACGCGCGGCTTGCCTTCGGTCAGCGTTCCCGTCTTGTCGACCACCAGCGTGTCGATTTTTTCGAACCGCTCGAGCGCCTGGGCGTTCTTGATCAGGATACCGGCCTGCGCGCCCTTGCCCACGCCCACCATGATCGACATCGGCGTGGCAAGGCCCAGCGCGCAGGGGCAGGCGATGATGACGACCGAGACCGCCGCCACAAGCGCGTGCGCAAAAGCGGGCTGTGGCCCCCATGCCATCCACGCGGCAAACGCGATCGCCGCCACCAAAAGCACGGCCGGCACGAACCAGGCGGAAACCTGATCGGCCAGGCGCTGGATCGGCGCGCGGCTGCGCTGCGCGTCGGACACCATCTGCACGATGCGCGCCAGCATCGTGTCGCCGCCGATCTTCTGCGCCTGCATGACAAGGGCGCCCGTGCCGTTGACCGTGCCGCCGATCAGTTTGACGCCGGGCAACTTTTCCACCGGCAGGGACTCGCCCGTCACCATGGACTCGTCGACCGCGCTGGCGCCTTCGAGGACCGCGCCGTCCACCGGCACGCGTTCTCCGGGACGGATACGCAGCCGGTCGCCGACATGGACGTCCGCCAGCGGCACATCGTCTTCGCCGCCATCGTCGCGCAGGCGCCGGGCGCGCGCCGGCGCCAGGCTCAGCAGCGCGCGAATGGCGCCACCGGTCTGCTCGCGGGCACGCAGTTCGAGAACCTGTCCCAGCAGGACCAGGACGGTAATGACCGCCGCCGCTTCGAAATAGACCGGCACCATGCCGTCCGGACCCATGGCCGGCGGGAAAAGTCCGGGCGCTAGCGTCGCGGCAAGGCTGAAGCCGTAAGCCGCGCCGGTTCCCAGCGCGATCAGCGTGAACATGTTGAGCGAGCGATTGACCAGCGACGCCCAGGCCCGCGCGAAAAATGGCCAGCCCGACCACAGCACCACCGGCGAACTCAGGGCGAACTGAACCCACATCGCCCAGTCCGGCGCGATCAGTTGATGCAGATCGAAGACGTGACTTGCCATTTCGAGCGCGAAGACCGGGACGGTCAGCGCCAGCCCGATCCAGAACCGCCGCGTCATGTCGATCAGTTCGGCATTGGGCTCCGACGCGCGTGCGGGCTGAACCGGCTCCAGTGCCATGCCGCAGATCGGGCAGTGTCCCGGGCCCTTCTGCCGGATCTGGAGATGCATCGGACAGGTGTAGATCGTGTCCGGGCCGGCAGCGGCGCCCTTTGGAGAAGCGTGCGTGTGCTCGTCGCCACGCCGCGGCTCGTGCGCCGCGTACTTGGCGGGCGCGGCTGCAAACTTCGCATGACAAACCGCGCCACAAAAATAAAAGGTTCGGCCCGCGAACTCGGTATGATTCTTCACCGTCGCGGCATTCACGCCCATGCCGCAGACCGGGTCGCGCTGAGTCGTCTCGCTATTTTCCATAGCGGCCGAACAACTCGACCAGCTCGGAGAATTTTTGTGTCTGGTCCTTGGCATCGCCGCTCTTGATGGCATGCGCGACGCAGTGCGCGGCATGGCTTTTCAATATTTCTTCCTCGACCTTGCGCAAGCCCGATTTGATGGCCTGCATCTGGTTGAGGATGTCGATGCAGTAGCGCTCGTCCGCCACCATGCGCGCGATGCCGCGCACCTGGCCTTCGATGCGCGACAGCCGCGCGACGAGCTTGCGATCCGGTTTGGTCATGCTTGCATACCCCCCTAGGGTATAATAGAACGGCGACGCCAAAGCAAACCGGTGCCACCCATGCAGCCATCTTATAGAGGCGCCATCCTCGGCGCGGCAGGCCTGTTCGCATTCGGCGTGGCGGTGGCGGCGATTGTCGCGGTGTCCGGCGCGTACAATTTCGCCGCCGACGCGCCGCACTTCGATGTTACCAGCGACGCCATCGAATATATGCGCGACCGCTCGGTCGAGGTTCGCAGCAGCGGCCTCATGGTGCCCAAGCTCACCGATGCGAAGATGATCGGCAATGGCGCATCCGACTACGATGAAATGTGCACCAGCTGCCATCTCGCGCCGGGTCTGGCCGAGAACGAGATGCGCCCCGGTCTCTATCCTAAGCCACCGATCCTCTACCAGGCGGAGGCGGACGATCCGGCCGAGCAGTTCTGGATCGTCAAGCATGGGCTCAAGATGTCGGGCATGCCGGCCTGGGGCGTCACGCATTCCGATACCGAAATCTGGAACATCGTCGCCTTCCTGCAGAAGTTGCCGGCGCTGTCGCCGTCGCAATATCGCGCAATCGTCGCCAGCGCCGCCGGGCATCACGAACAGGATCACATGGGTATGGCGCACTGACATGCGCGTGGCGCTCGCGTGCTTCATTGCGTTGCTGGCGTCGCCGGTGCTGGCAGAAGACATGCCTGGCATGCCGGGCATGAAAATGCCAGGGACGGATGCCAAGCCGGCCATGGCGGCGAGCGGCGTTCTGGGCAACTACCCGCTGACGCGCGACGCCTCCGGCACCAGCTGGCAGCCCGACGCCGCGACGCATGGCGGCATTCCTATTACGGACGGCGACTGGATGTTCATGCTGCACGCGCGGCTCACCGGCATCTACGACACACAAAGCGGACCGCGCGGCGACGAACAGGTCTTCGCGACGGGCATGGTCATGGCCATGGCGCGCCGCGATTTCGCGGGTGGCGACACGCTGCAATTGCGCGGCATGCTGAGTCTCGAGCCCCTCATGGGCCGGCGCGGCTATCCGCTTCTACTGGCGAGCGGCGAAACCGCAGATGGCTTGACGCCGCTGGTCGACCGCCAGCATCCCCACGATCTGCTGATGGAATTGTCGGCCTCCTACAGCCACCGGCTTTCGGATGCGGGTAGCATCTTTGTCTATGCTGGCTATCCGGGCGAGCCGGCGCTCGGCCCGACCGCTTTCATGCACCGCGTCTCGGGCGAGGACATCCCCGATGCGCCGATCACGCATCACTGGCTGGATTCCACGCATATTGCCTTCGGCGTCGCGACGCTGGGCGCCGTCTGGCAAGACTGGAAGCTGGAAGTGTCGCGCTTCACGGGGCGCGAGCCCGATGCCTTCCGCTTCAACTTCGATCCCGCCCGTTTCGACAGCACCTCGGCGCGCCTCAGCTGGAATCCCAACGCCAACTGGTCGCTGCAGGTTTCAGGAGGCTTCCTGAAAAGTCCGGAGCAGCTGACGCCCGCCGTGAACGAAACCCGCTACACCGCCAGCGCGACCTACTTCACGCCGCTCGCTGGCGACGGGTCTTTCGCCGCCACGCTCGCCTTCGGCCGCAAACAGTTGAGCGGCGGCGCCGGCGAGAACGGCTTCCTCGCCGAAGCGGAGTACAAGCCGGCCGATCCCTGGACGATCTTCGCGCGCGCCGAATCGATCGAGAGCACCGAATTGTTCGCAGGGCCGGGTCTGGCGACCGCGGGCCAGCTCACGCTTGGCGCCATCCACGATTGGCGCCTCGCCGATCATGCCAAATTCGGCATCGGCGGCCTCTACGCCTTCGACGTGGTGCCCGGCGCCCGCTTGCCCAGCTATGGCGGCGCCCCGCATGGCGCGATGCTATTTGTCCGCCTGATTGCAGAATAAGGCCGTTGTCCCAATATGAAACACAGTTAACGCTTCTTTGACTAAGCAATGGCGTTGGCCTTTATTCGGCGCTTAAGTCGCGTTGCCGGGCAGGACCCGAGGAACGACCAACGCCATGTTCACCGCCAGCCAGCAGAGTCTCAGCCCGCGCTTTCGCGCGCTGGACGGTTGGCGCGGCATCTGCGCGCTGCTGGTCGCGCTGCATCACATCGAGGTTCACGGCTGGATTTACTGGCAGCCGCTGGTGCGCAACGCCTGGCTGTTCGTCGATTTCTTCTTCGTGCTGTCGGGCTTCGTGATCGCGCACGCCTATGGCGTCAAGCTTGGCGACGCGCGCGGCATCAAGGACTTCGTGATCCGTCGCTTCGGACGGCTCTATCCCCTGCACATCGTGGTGCTCTCCGGTCTGGTCGCGCTCGAGCTGGCGCGTCTTCTGCTCGGACAGATCCATCCCATCGCGGGCGAGCACGCGTCCTTCGTGGCCGACCGCTCGCCCTTCGCCATTCTGACCAATCTCTTTCTGGTGCAGGCGATGGGCATGCACGCCAGCGAAACCTGGAATGGTCCGGCCTGGTCGATCAGTTGCGAATTCTACACCTATCTGGTTTTCGCCGCGGTCTGCTTCTTCACGCTGGGCCGCAAGTCGCGGCTCGCCGTTTCGGCGCTGCTGGCGATCGCCGGCGCCATCATTCTGGCGCGCTTCTCGGACTACGGCATGCGCGAGACTTTCCATTGGGCGATCTTCCGCTGCCTCTACGGCTTCTTCGTCGGTGTCCTGGCCTATGAGGCCTGGCGCGCCGGCGCCACGCGCGCGGTCCGCGGCACGCCGGCCGAAATCCTGGCGCTGGTCCTCGTGGCGGCCTTCATCGTCGTGGTGCCGGGAAATCGCGCGCTGGAATATCTGGCGACGCCGCTCTTTGGTCTCGTCGTGCTGGTGTTCGCGGGCGACAAGGGCCTCATCTCGCGCCTCCTGACGCTGCGCCCCGCCGCCGCGCTCGGCCGCTGGTCCTATTCCATCTACATGGTCCATACCTTCGTCCTGGCGTCGCTGTTCTCCGGCGCGCATGTCGTCGAAGTTCTCGTTCACCGGGTCTGGCTGATCCACCAGCCCGACGGCTGGGCGGTGCTCGATCTGGGTTCGCCGTTCGCCAACGACATGCTGACGCTCGCCTTCCTGTGCGCCGTCATCGGTCTATCCTCGCTGACCTATCGCTTCGTCGAGCGTCCGGGACAAGCGCTGTTCGCCCGCTTCGCGGCCCCCAAACGCCCGCTTTTGGCCGCGCAGGCGGGCTGATTGCGGTGATCTATTTCGTCCTCAATTCCAATTGGGTCGAAGCGGTCGATGCTTGATCAATGCGTTGAAGACTCTTCGATTTGCCGCTCATCGGCGTCAGTTTCAGCGGTGTCTCTACCCTTCTCGCGATAGACCGACATGCAAACATAAGGGCGCTGCGGCGCATTTGCCGCGTCCATCGTACTAATTGGCCATAGACCAGTGCAATCTGCCTTGCGACAGAAACAGGAAATGGCCACACGATGCAATTCGTCTGGATAGAACGGCGGATTCTCACGCGTGAGGAAGATTTCCAATTGCGGCTGACTGTGCTTGCCCCGAAAACTCTCGAACGCGGAAGGGATGTCGGTGAAGACGTAGGACGACGTGTCAAGATACGATGCGCCGCCGTTCACGACCTTATAGTCGGCGACATTTCCACTCTGGATGTCGTTCAACCACCTGCTCGCGAAGGCCGCGATAGTTGCGCGCTCCGGCCAGTCGGTTGGCGCCGCTTGCATGTTGCCGACCCTTTGCCTCGCGCGCTCACCGGTTAGACGGACCAGGACCGTCGGCCTTGTTCTGGCAGTCGCGACAGCCAGGATTGCGCCGCTGGTGAAGTGACAGGCTCCAAGTACCATGATGACCGTGGGCCCGTTCAGTTGTTCACAAGTACTGGCGATACCAATCACCGTGGCGCGAAACGCCTGCGAATTCTGAAATTTCTCGAGCAAAACGCTGCTTGCATATAGACCAATATGGAACCGCTCTTCGCCCTTGAGGAATGAGTCGCTCTCATATGAGCCTCGGCGGTAATACCCGTCGATGCCTGTGAATAGCGTCCGCCCGATTAGGAGGCCAGACAGACGCAAGCATTTTCCCAGATAACGCTCAGAGTGAGATGCGAAAGACATCAGGCGGACTGGATGCGCGCGGTGCACCGAACAGCCTTTGGGCGGCACCACCGGCCCGTAGACGACGATGGCGTCGTCAGCGCCGGCGAGGCTTGGCAGCGTTTGCAACAGGACGGCTGCGCAGATTGCAGCGGCTAAAGTCAGCGTTCTGCCCATCAACATGGCGACACCTTCGTTCTCGCCGGTCGCCTCGCAGCGAAACTTCTAAGGGGCACCCGCCCCCCAAGAAAGATCCTTGAAATATGCCCGCAAACTACGTAACTGGCGATGGGCTTATTGCTTCCTTGCCCGCAAGGCCGCCGCGCGCTACTTAGCGCCCGGCTTTTCCGGCAAAGAGGACACCCTGCATGGCCCGCAAGAAAATCGCGCTTATCGGCGGCGGACAAATCGGCGGCACGCTCGCCCATCTCATCGGCCTGAAGGAGCTGGGCGACGTCGTCCTGTTCGACGTCGTCGAAGGCCTGCCGCAGGGCAAGTCACTGGACATTTCCCAGGCCGGCCCGGTCGAGGGCTTCGACACGCACGTCAAGGGCACCAACTCCTATGCCGACATCGCCGGTGCCGACGTCGTCATCGTCACCGCGGGCGTGGCGCGCAAGCCGGGCATGAGCCGCGACGATCTGCTCGGCATCAATCTGAAGGTCATGGCCGCGGTCGGCGAGGGCATCAAGACCAACGCCCCGGGCGCCTTCGTGGTCTGCATCACCAATCCGCTGGACGCCATGGTCTGGGCGCTGCGCCAGTTCAGCGGCCTGCCGCACCACATGGTGGTCGGCATGGCCGGCGTGCTCGACAGCGCCCGCTTCCGCCATTTCCTGGCCGAGGAGATGAATGTCTCGGTCGAGGACGTCACCGCCTTCGTGCTCGGCGGCCATGGCGACACCATGGTGCCGATGCCGCGCTTCTCCACCGTGGCCGGCGTGCCGCTGCCCGAACTGGTCAAGATGGGCTGGATCAAGCAGGACAGGCTCGACGCCATCACCCAGCGCACCCGCGACGGCGGCGCCGAGATCGTCGGCCTGCTCAAGACCGGCTCGGCCTATTACGCGCCGGCGACGTCCGCCGTCGCCATGGCCGAGAGTTACCTTAAAGACAAAAAGCGCGTGCTGCCCTGCGCCGCCTATGTCAACGGTGCCTACGGTATCAAGGATCTCTATGTCGGGGTTCCGGCGGTGATCGGCGAGAAGGGCATCGAGCGCATCGTCGAGCTCGAGCTCACGGCTTCCGAAAAGGAGCAGCTCGCCAAATCCGCCGACTCGGTGAAGGGCCTGATCGACGCCTGCAAGAAGCTGGACCCCAAGCTCGCTTGAGATAAGCGGCGGGGGCGGAAAAGGACGAACAGGTGTTTCGCACTGTGCTCGCGGGCGTTTTCGCGCTCGCGCTGAGCCCGGCTCTCGCCACCCCGCAACTGGCCACGCTCACCGTCAAGGTCGAGAAGGTCAGCCCGCGCGGCGGCGACGTGCGGGTGGCGCTCTACACCGAAGCGAATTACAGCGACGGCAACGCCAAGAACATCAACGATGCCGTCGTGCCGGCGCGGGCCGGTGAGACGATCGTCACGCTGACCGGCATCAAGCCGGGCATCTACGCCGTCAAGCTGTTCCAGGATTTCAACCGCAACGGCGAATTCGACATGACCTGGTACGGCCTGCCGGCGGAAAAGTACGGCTTCTCCAACGATGCCCATCCGACCTTCAGCGAGCCGCCCTTCGAAGCCACAAGATTCGAAGTGCGGCCCGGTGCGAACACGATTACCATCCACCTGCAATAGCTCCGGTCAATTAGAGGAAGAGTGGGGACTCATGACCGGCCAGCGCCCTTTCGATCTCGGCGGCTGGCGCGTCGACCCTGCGCGCGGCGTGCTGGCCAGGGACGGCGCCGAGACGCGGCTCGAACCCAAGCTGATGGACTTGCTCCTGCTGTTCGCCGCCTCGCCGGGACGGGTGGTTTCGAAGGATGAGATCG
The DNA here is from genome assembly GCA_036512455.1 of Rhizomicrobium sp. Taxonomy (GTDB): domain Bacteria; phylum Pseudomonadota; class Alphaproteobacteria; order Micropepsales; family Micropepsaceae; genus Rhizomicrobium. Next base: position 45,262 of record DATCAT010000054.1, on the reverse strand, counting down.
TCGCCGCGGTGTGGAGCGGCCGCGCCATCGGCGACGACACGCTGGCCGCCGCGATCAGCCGGCTGCGCTCGGCACTCGGGGAGACTAAGGGCGCGGGCACGCGCTTCATCGAAACGCTGCCCAAGCGCGGCTATCGCTTGGCTGTCGCCCCCGATGGGTCGGGCCCGCCCGCCGCGACCGGCGGCGGCGAGATCGCCGCGCTGCTGCGCAAGGGCCGCGCCGCCTTGAGCGTGCCGCTGCCGCAAAGCCTGGCCCAGGCCCGCGTCTATTTCGAGGCCGCCGCCGCCGCCGATCCCAGATCCGCCGCCGCCCATGCCGGCCTCGCCGAAGCGATGCTGACGCAGCACGCGGTCGGGCAGGGCGCCGGTTTCGCCGCCTCCGCCAAGGCCGCGGCGCAGGCCGCCACCGCGCTCGATCCGGCTTCCGCCGAAGGCTGGGCGCTGCTCGGCGCCGCGACGCTGCTCGCCGACCGCGACTTCGCAGGCGCTGACGCGGCGTTGCTCAAAGCGCTGGCGCTAGATCCCGATCTCGCCCGCGCCCATCGCGCCCGCGCCTTCGCGCTCGCCGCGATCGGCCGCTTCGTCGAGGCCGAGCGTGAGGCACGCCGCGCGATGCAGATCGAGCCCTTGTCGCTCGCCGCCCGCATCGACGTCATACAGGTCCTGTTCGCGGCGCGGCGCCTGCCGCACGCCGCCGCCGAAGCGAAGAAAGCGATCCAGCTCAGCGCCGGCTCCGCCGACGCCTGGAGCGCGCTCGGCTGGGCGCAGGCTTTTCTCGGGCTGCACCGCGATGCCGCCGACGCGCTGCTCGAGAGCATGCGCCTGCTCGGCACCGATGCCGCGACCGTGGCGCGCCTCAAATCGGCGTTCGACGCGGACGGCTTCGATGCGTTGTGCTCCGCCGGGGCGAAACTGTTCGAACAGCAGCGCGTGATGTTCGTGCCGCGACCGATGGATCTGGCCATGCTGCATGCCAATGCCGGCGAAGCCGACGCCGCCTTCGCCGCGCTGGAAGAGGCCCTGCGCCGCGACGATCCGGCGCTTCTGTTTCTGGCTTACCTGCCGCATCTCGACCGCCTGCGCAACGACCCGCGCTTCGCGTCGGTTCAGGCGCGGGCACGGCCGGTACGCTGATTCAAGTCTTGCCGAACATTCGCCAGGTGAGCCAGCCGTAGGCGGCCAGCGTCGGCAGCACGGTCATGACCATGCCGAAGGTCCGCGCCAGCGGATGCAGCATATAGCCGATCCAGAAGGTGACGCGCCCGACCGCGAACAGGACCGCCATCGCCGGAATGACGATCAATTCGCCGACCGGCAGCGCCAGCGCCAGGCCCAGCCAGGCAAAGGCCGCCAGCACCGCCTGCTCCAGCGTGTTGGTGTTGTAGCGCAGGTTGATCTCCAGATTGTAATTGTCCGGCGTGCGGGTGCCTTCGATGGCGCCTTTGACAAATCCGCGCCGCCCGGCGACGACGATGCCGGCGAGCAAGGTCAGCCCTGGCAGCAGCAGCCAATGCACCGCGAAGGCGAGCCGGTCGGCGGCTGTGTCGGCCGGCAGCGTCACATGCGCGAAGAGCTGCGGCCTGTATCGCCACACCAGCAACACCACGACCAACGCCGGCACCGCGCCGGAAAACGCAATCAACTGTTTGCGGAACATGGAGAACTCCGGCGCTCGACGTGGCAGCAGAGCGTAGCACAGCGAATACTTTCCCTCTCCCCAATGGGGGAAAGGGAATGCGCACCCCCCAAGCTTTTCCCAAGCTCGAAGTAAGCCCGGCGCAAACACATTGGCGATGTCTCCAACGATCCTTCGTCCGTCATTCAACGAGAAGGGTCCGCCATGTCGCTTGCTCTATCCCAAACCGCGTCGAAGCCTGGCGTCATCCGCACGCTCGGCACCGCCATCGGCTCGGGCGTTACCGTGCTGCTGGTTGGCGAAGCGGTTTGGCTCGGCCTGATCGCCGCCTACAGCCGACATCCCACGCCCTTCCCCTGGTTCGTGCCGGCGATGGCGCTGTTTCTCGGCCTCGCCGCAAGCTGGCTGACATGGCGGTCGCGAAGCGATGGACGGCATTGGAGCGCTTATGCGCGCCTCAACGCCGTGCCGCTGCGCAGCTTCTTGCTCGCTCTGATCGCCGGCTGGTCGACCTTCTTCGCCGGCGCCGGCGCTTACATCGCCTATCGCATGCAGAGCGGACTTGGCGGCGAAGTGCCGATGACGCTACCACCCGGGCCGAAATCCGCCATCGTCGCCGGGCTCGCCATGGCCGCCATCGTCGCCGGCGCGATCGAGGAAATCTCCGTCCGCGGTTTCATCCAGGGGCGATTGGAGAAGGCCTTCGGCGTGGTGCCGGCGATCGCGGTCGGCGGCCTGGTCTGGGGCCTGTTCCACACCAACCATTCCTATTTCGACACCACGGCGCGCAATGTCGCGATCTGGTTCGGCATCTTCCTGACTGTCTCGGCGATGCTCGGCACCATCGCCCAGCGCACCAATTCGGTGCTGCCCGGCATGGTCGTCCATGCCGGCTTCGACGCCAGCTATTTCGTCGCGGCGGGAATCCTGCAGCCCAAGATCGCGCCGCTGGCGTTCCTGGAATCGCTCGCCGCGCCGCACACCTTCGCCGCCATCGGTGGAGGTCTGGCGGTGGTGGCGCTCATTGCCTGGGTTGCGTTGTTCCGCGCCACGCGCCGACGATAGATCGCGCGCAAGCAAAAGCCTCCGCGAGCGCGGCTCGCGGAGGCGAATTGTGCGTCATCGGTCAGCGCCTAGCGATTGTTCCAGAACCCGGCGATCCACTGCCACTGGTTGCGCTGCCACTTCCACTGACCGTCATGCCAGTGATAGCCGCGATGCGGCATGCGCGTGCGCGCTTCGTGGCGGGCGGGCGGCTGATGGCGCTGGTCGTGAAAGACGTCGACATGGCCCATGTCGTTGTGGAATCCGCCCTGCATCATGCCGCCGCCATTGTGGACGGGGGCCGCCTCGGCCGGCGTCGCGCCCAGCGCCAGCGGCGCCGCGAACGCCAAGGTGCCCAGAAGCGTCAGAGCAAGTCTTGTTGATTTGATCGTCATCGTCTTCTCCTTCAGATTTCCGAGCCTCGTTGGCCCATACGAGAGATCGGGTCTGTCCCCCACCTTTCACAAGGATGAACGGTTCGAAACGCGGTACAGTTTCCGTGATCTTTGTCCCGAACTGTCGCGCCTGGGCAGCGCGCCAAACCGCACGACCGCGATGAATAGAGAATGAACGCATGATCCCGCGTCTCGAAACCGAACGGCTGATTTTGCGCGAATGGCGCGCCGCCGATTTCGACTTTCTCGCCGCCGCCTACGCCGACGCCGAGGTGATGAAATTCCTCGGCGGCGTGATGGAACCGAACGACGCCTGGCGTAGCCTGGCCGGCGCGATCGGGCACTGGCATTTGCGCGGCTATGGCAGTTGGGCGGTGGAACGCAAAGCCGATGCCGCGCTGGTCGGCCGTGTCGGCCTGATCAACCCGCATGGCTGGCCGGGACTCGAAGTCGGCTGGACGCTGCACAAGCCCTATTGGGGCCAGGGCTATGCCAGCGAGGCGGCGGAGGCGGCGCTCCGCTACGCCTTCTTGACGCAGCCGGTGGAGCGCATGATCTCCTGCATCGATCCCGACAACACCGCGTCGCAGGCGGTCGCCCGGCGCATCGGCGAAACCAGGGGTGAGCTCAGCCACATCCGCACCGGCGGCAAGGACTATCCCGTCGACATCTGGAGCATCACGCGCGGCGAATGGCAGCGGCGGGTCGCCAGCGCAATCGGGTGAACCACTTCGGTTCACCCGTAAATTGCGCGACAATTTGACAAGCCGCTTGACGGAATCAGGCCAATCGCGCTCCTTGGCGCCATGACGGACGCTTCGCCCACGGTCTATCGCGACCGCGACTTTTACGCCTTCGTGTCCGGACGCTTCCTCGCCACCGTTGCCATGCAGGTGCAGTCGGTCGCCATCGGCTGGCAGATTTATGCGCTGACCCATTCGACCCTGGCGCTCGGCCTGGTCGGGCTTTGCCAGTTCGGCCCGATGTTCCTGCTGACGCTGCCGGCCGGCGACATTTCCGACCGCTTCGATCAGCGCAAGATATTGAGCCTGACGCAGGCAATGGAAGGCGCTTGCGGCGTGCTGTTTCTTCTGCTGTCCCTGTTCCAGCCGCACAATGTCTGGCCGTATTACGCGATCCTGGTCCTGTTCGGCTGCGCCCGCGGTTTCTACGGCCCGTCGTCGCAATCGCTGCTGCCGTTCCTGGTGCCGCCGGAGAAACTGCCCCGATCCATCGCCATGAGTTCGTCGGTGTTCACCACCGCGGTGATCGCCGGCCCCGCGCTCGGCGGCTTTCTCTACGCGCTCGGCCCGGTGGCGACCTACAGCGTCTGCGTCGCGGGCTTTGTCGGCGCCTCGCTGTGCACCGCGTCGTTGGGTGGCCGCCGCCGTCCCGCCCATGTCGACACCGGCGCCTCGAGGGCGGAGCGCGTCGCCGAGGGCGTTCGCTTCGTGCGCCACCGCCCCGTGGTGCTCGGCGCCATCTCGCTGGATCTCTTCGCCGTGCTGCTGGGCGGCGCCACAGCGCTGCTGCCGGTCTATGCCCGCGACATCCTCCATGCCGGACCGCAAGGGCTCGGCGTGCTGCGCAGCGGGCCGGCGGTTGGCGCGGCGCTGATGGCCTTCAGCTTGGCGCGCTGGCCGCTGACCCGCCACACCGGCATCGTCATGTTCGCCGCCGTCGCTGTGTTCGGCGCCGCCACCATCGTGTTCGGCATTTCGACGAATTTCTACGTCTCCCTCGTCGCGCTCGGCATCCTGGGCGCCTCGGACATGATCAGCGTCTTCGTGCGCTCCACCCTCATCCAATACGCCACGCCCGACGACATGCGCGGCCGCGTCAGCGCCGTCAGCATGCTGTTCATCGGAGCCTCGAACGAGCTCGGCGAATTCGAATCCGGCATCACCGCGGCCTGGTTCGGCACGATTGCCGCCGTCGTGCTCGGCGGCTTGGGCACGCTGGCGGTGGTCGGCGGCTGGATGGCGCTGTTTCCGCCCTTGCGGAAAGTCGACCGCCTCACCGATGTCGCCGTGCCCAACCTTGCGGCCTGAGCGGTTCTTCGCGACACTGCGCAACAACAATATCCGCCTTAAGGAGCAGCCATGTCATTGCAGGTCATCGGCGCCGGCTTCGGCCGCACGGGCACGCGTTCGCTCAAGGAAGCGCTCGAGATGCTGGGCCTGACGCCTTGCCATCACATGATGGAGGTCTTTCTGCACCCCGAACAGGCGGCGTTCTGGGACCGCGCGGCGCAGGGTGAGAAGATGAACTGGGATGAGATGTTCTCATCCTACAAATCGGCCTGCGACTGGCCGAGCTGCAGCTTTTATACCGAGCTGATGGCGCAATATCCCAATGCGAAGGTCATCCTGTCGCTGCGCGATTCCCAGTCTTGGTTCAAAAGCGTCTCCAATACGATCATGCCGGCCATGCGCAAGCGCCAGACGGGACCGGACGGCAAACCGATCGGACCCGGCCTGCCCGGGATATTCGGACCACTGCTGATCGGCGAGAAGACCTTCGGCAACGATTTCAGCGAAGCGCACATGATCGGCGTCTATGAGCGCCACAATGCACAGGTCAAGCGCACCGTTGCCGCCGACCGCCTGCTGGTGTTCGAGGCCGCCGACGGCTGGGAGCCGCTGTGCAAATTCCTAGGGCTCAAAGTGCCCGATGCGCCCTATCCGAAGATGAATACGACGGACGAATTCCAGGCGCGGGCAGGACTAAGGCCGGCGGCTCATTAAGGCCGCGCCGACGACGCCCGATAGCCCTCGCCGCGCAGCGCCAGGACAAGGCCGATGACGCTCAGCGCGAACAGCGTCCAGGTCACGTAGCTGCCGGACGCCGTCCCCGCCATGCGGACGATGGGTTTCATAAAGCCTATTCCCTTGTGCGCGATGAAGTCCGCCACGATCACGGCGTACATCAGCGGAATCAGCGCGCGATAGCGCACCAGCGCCAGCACGAACAGCAAGGCCAGCCACAGATCGGCGAGGCCGAGAAACGCACCGACCCCGATCACCGCCTGCGCCGCGGCGGCCGGAAAGGTGTCGAGCGGGATGCCGTCGGCCGATTGCGTCCCGCCATCGGCGGTGAAAATGGCGGCCAGGGAGATCGCCAGCTTCACGAACACGATCGGAACGAAGAGCCACAGCGCCAGCGTGTTGCCGCGAAAGCGATTGTCGATCTGCTTGGGGAAGATACGGGTCAGCATGGGTCTGTTCTCGTCGGGCTCATGGTGCAACGCCCATTGCGGGCGCGCCGTTCTTGTACCAGTTGGTGAAGCGGACGCGGATCAGCCAGAACGGGAGCAGCAATAGCGGCGCGAAGATCGGGATGTAGAGCAGCGGCGAATGGTGCAGGAAGGCCGGCATATGGACCTTGCGCAGGAAGACCTGGACGTAGAACGAACTCGAGGCGGCGAACAGCGCGACGCACATGCGCCAAAGATGCCGCGCGGTGCGTGCAACGCCGGAAATGCCGCCTTGCAGGATCACCTTGAAATCCAGGGCGGCGGCGAGGCCGGCGATGCCCGCCAGGACGAAAAAGGCCGGTATCGGCGCGTTGGCGGGCACGGCTTTCGGATTGGCCAAGGCCTGAAATCCAAGGATCAGGATGCCGACGGCGCCGGCGAAGGCGACGAGCATGGCGACGATCTCGAAGGTGCCGGTGGTCCCGGGCCTGCGCCGCACGGTCATCCAGGCGGTGGATACCAGGTAGAAGGCGAAGACGCCGCCGATCACGTTGTTCCATTGTTGCAGCGGGACGGCCAGATAGGCGCCGAAACCTGCCATGAACAGCATGCCAACGAAGAATGCCGTTCCTGCGATGCGGTGCAGGCGCTCGCCCTTGGCGGCGCTCACCGCCACGATACCCGAAAGCAGGCCGACGGTTCCGCCGATGACGTGCACATACAATGGCAGCGACCAGATCGTTGCTGACGACATGTTTGTCTCCCGAATGCCGCCTTGCGGCTACAGAACTCCGGCTTGCAAGGTGATGGTGCGCGTGCCGTCCTTCGACTTCCAGGTGTCGCCGACCTTGTGCGCCACGATCGGCGCGCAACTCGGATTGGTCGAGCCCGGCGGCACGTCGCCGACATAGGTGCGGCAGACATTGCCCTTGCCATCCAAAGCCCAGGTGCCTTTGAACGTGCGGCTCATCAGCATCATCGTGCCGGTGAAGTCGAACGTGTGATCCGCGCGGTAGTGGGTGCGGATCTCCGCCGGGCCGCCGGTGGAGATTGCGGTGTTGCCATAGAAGCCCGCCATGACGTCGTCGGCGGCGAGTGTCGGCGCGGCGCAAAGGGCGGTCAGGGATACTGCGATCAAAAATTTTCTCATGGTCTCTCCTGTGAGGATTGCGAATCTGCTTTTTTAAGTTGCTACGGCGTCCCTCTTGAGCCAGTTCGTGAAACGGACGCGGATCAGCCAGAAAATCATCAGCGCCAGAGGCGCAAGCCCCAGGACAAAGAGGTACCAGGCGCCCTGCATCCACACGGGCATCACCTTCTGCTGTCCGATGAAGAACGATCCCGTGGCGAAGAAAAACGCAAAACACATGCGCCACAAATGCCGCAGGATGCGCGGCGCACCGGAAATCCCGCCCTGAAGAATCACTTTGAGGTCGAGTGCCGCGAAGAACAGCGCGAGGCCGCTGAAGACGTAGTAGAACACCGCCCCATAGCCGTCGAACGAACCCCTCGGGCTCATCGTCGCCCGCACGCCCCAGAACAGGAATGTCGCGGCGACGCCCAGCACGACCACAGGAGCGACTTTTTCGAAAAGGCCGATGGTTCCTGGCCTGCGCCTCACCGTCATCCAAGCGGTAGCCACGAGATAGGGAACCAGCGCGCCCGCGGCAATATTGCCCGATTGCCCGTGCAGTTTGCCCAACAACGAGATCGCCAGATATGTGGCCATCACCGCCAGGACCACCATGGCAAGGACAAACACGATCCCAAATAGGCGATGCACGCGCCCGCCCTTCTTGACGGTGACGGCCACCGCGCCGGCGAAGATGGCAACGACACCCGCCGAGATGTGCACGTAGATCAGCGGCAGGTACGGCGTGACGACCGGGGGAAATGCATGCATTAACGTGGACCCTCGTTTGTCTTCGCCAGGGACAGCGCGAGCGCTTCCCATTTCGCGACGTTGACCCCTCGGACGAGCAGCCAGAAGGCCAGCAGCAGCCCGCCCGGAAACAGCGCCAGAAGCAGGTTCGCCGAGGGATATTGCGGCGCCAGGACCAGCGCGAAATTTCGCGCGACGAAGGCCAGACCGCCTAGCATCATCAGAAGGCCGAGAAGCCTGGGAAGGTAGCCTGAGCGAAAGATCAGGTAGCCGCGGAGAATCCAGCCGATGCCGTAGAACACCGTGAACATCGCGCTGCCGTAGACGAACAGCTTGAGCGACAGCAGCGCGAGCGTGTCGAGTTGCTCGGGCGAGAAAGTCTTCAGATAGCCCGCGCCGCCCAGGATGAGCTTCGGCGCCGCGAAATAGAAAATCTCGGTGACGGCGAACAGGGCGGTGCTCAAGAGTCCGAAGAACGCCGCGAGAAGGGCAAGTGTCCGGCCGGCGGGCTTCAGCAACTCGTAAAAGATCAGGGCCAGGGCGATATCGCACACGGCTTCCACGAGATAGCCGGCGAAGCTGAGGCGGAACAGGAAATCGAAAGCCTTGATGTTGTGCGCCGTGGCCGCGGCGTCGGTCGCCACGATGAGCAGGGAGGGAACATAGGCCTCGCCGAAGCCGCCCGCGACGAAGGAGAGCAGGAACAGGAAACCGGCAACCCGCGCCCAGGTCTGTATCGCCGCCCGCGCGCGCGGACGATGTTCGGCCGGGGTCATGGCGGCGTTCCTCTCGCGAGCGCTGGTGTTTCGCCGGATCTGGGAACCAGTGACAGAACGAAACCCACGATCACCATCGCGAAGATGGCCCAGCTGACGTAATAGCCGCTGTGGTGCACCGTGCCGCCGGCACTGCTGCACATATAGGTGTGCGGCCCGGAACACGAAGCCGTCCTGACGATGGGATTGAGCTTCAGGACGACCCTGTTGCCGATCTCCAGGACCAGCAGGCAGAGATACATGAACGAAATCATCGCGCGATAGCGCAGCAGCACCACAATGCTCTGCACCGGCAGTATCAGCGTGAATAGTCCAAGGACGGCTGTGATCGAAACCACCAGGCTCGCGCCGTTGGCGCCCAGGCCATCGAGCGCTATCCCGTCCGCGGTCGGCAGAGTCTGGCGGGCCATCAGCATCACGAACGCGCCTTGCGCCGCGGTCAGGGCCATCGCCGGGACGAACAGCAGGATCGCCAGCCAGTGGCCGCGATAGGTGTTGTCGAACTGCCTGGGAAAGATGCGGCTCAAGATCTGCACACGTGTTTCCTCGATTGCCTGTTGTCGCCATGATCGTCAGATGCGGATCAGCCCGGCTCGCGGTAGCGGCGAAGCCAGACCGCCGCGCCGAGAAACGCCACGGCGGCGACGAGCCCCAGCCACAGGCCCGGACTGCCGAAGAATCGCCCCGGCGTGAGGAATGCGAGGTGGTCGATCACCTTGCCGTGCACCTCGGTGCCAAAGCCTTCGCTCACGAAGCCTTGCAGCCGATAGACCAGAAGCGCGACGATATGCGACGTGTTGAAACCAATCCTCTCCACGAGGCACAGACCGAGCAGCGGCAGTGTGGCCCACAGAATGGGCATGCGGCGCGCCCAGCCGGAGACCAGCAGCAGCCAGCCATAGATCGGCGCGTACCACAGCGTGAGGATCGCCAGGCAATACAGCAAGCCCACCGACATCCTGAGCATCGGCCAATGCGTCCAGATCGTCGCCGGATCGAGCCCGTTCACCAGCAGAACCGCGCTGCCCAGGATCAGCATGACGAGCTGGGTGACGACGGTGATCGCGAAGACGACCACCGGCAGGGTGATAAGCGGAATGAAGGCCTTGGAAAGCACCGTCGTCAGGTCGGACACCGGCAGCGATTTCCAGAACAGGATGGTGCGGTCGCGCCTCTCGTTGTTCAACGCGCCGAGGCAATAGAAAACGCCGACGATCAAGGCACAGAAGATGATCGCGGCCGCGGCGATGGCGTAAGGCCGCTCGAGATTGCTCGCCTGCGGCGCCGTCGGAAGCGACGCCACGGCGAGTTCGGTTTGCGGCAGGCTCGCCAGGCGGATCACAAAGCCGACGACGACGACGCCGGCGACCACCAGGGGCGCGATATAGACGGCCCGGTGCTCCCACAATTCGCGCCGCACCGACCAATAGAACGGCTGCGTCGCCGGCAGTGCCGCCGGGCGATCCACCTGCGGCTCGCCGAGCGATTCAACGTTGGCTGGGCTGCTCATGCGCGTGCTCCCTGTGCCGGGCCTTCGCCCATCACCGCCACGAACAGGTCGGCAATGCTCGGCGTGCGGACCTCGCCGAGCGCGGCGAGCCGCTCGCGATCGACGCGATCGAACAGCAGGATGCTGCGACCCAGGACCTTGCGTTCGTGGATCGGCCCCAGCGCGCGCGCTTCGGCGAGACGCTCCGGGCGCGGCGTGACTTCGACATAGCGCGCCTCGAACTCCTCCATGCTGCTGTCGAGCACGATCCGGCCATGATGGATGAACATCACATCGGTGAGGATCTGCTGGATTTCCTCGACCTGATGGGTCGTCACGATGATGGTGCGGCGGCGGTCGAAATAGTCGTTCAGCAGGGTGTCGTAGAATTGCTTGCGATAGAGCAGGTCCAGACCGATGGTCGGCTCGTCGAGCACGAGCAGTTTGGCGTCGATCGCCATGACGATGGCGAGGTGAAGCTGTGTCACCATGCCCTTGGACAGTTCGCCGATCCTGCTGGTTTTCTTGATCTGCGTCCGCGCTAGGAAGCTGTCGGCCTTGGCGCGATCAAAGCGCGGGTGCACGCCGCCGACATAGTCGAGAACCTGGCCGACGCGCATCCAGCGCGGCAGCACGGCGACGTCGGCGACGAAGCAGACCTCGCGCATGAGCTGGTCGCGCGCCGCCCAGGGATCGAGCCCCAGCACGGTCAGATCGCCCTGGTAGGGGATCAGGCCGAGCACGGCGTTGAGCAACGTGCTCTTGCCGGCGCCGTTGGGGCCGATGAGTCCCAGGATGCGCCCTTCCTCGACCTTGAGGTCGAGCCCGTCGAGCGCGACGGTCGCGCCGAACGATTTGCGAAGGCCACGCGCCTCGATGCATGCCATGCTCTTAACGCTCCTTCGCGGCGCTGGAGAGGAGGAGGTCCTGCGGCGTCAGGCCGAGGCGTTGAATGGTCGCGTCGATGACCGGCCATTGCTCCGTGAGGAATCGTTGCCGCTCGGCGGCGAGCAGGCGCTGGCGCGCGCCATTGTTGATGTACATGCCCAGGCCCCGTCTTTTCTCGACGAGTTGGTCGTCGACGAGCTGCTGATAGGCCTTCAGCACGGTCAAGGGATTGACGCGAAATTCGGCGGCGACGTTGCGCACCGATGGCAGCGGATCGCCTTCATTGAGGACGCCGTCGAGGATCATGGCGATGACCCGGTCGAGCAGCTGCCGGTAGATCGGCTGATTGTCGTTCCACTCATGATCCATTGCGCGTTCCAGTTGGACCTTTAGGTTCAGGCGGCGGCCATCAGTGGCGCAGCTGGGCGCTGTCCGGCAGATGCGCCAATGCGGTCCGTGCCGTCGCCACCGCATGATCGATCTCGCCCGTGCCGCCGATCGTTGCCGCGGCCCGCGAGAGCGGGGTGTCCAGCAGCAGGCGGGCGTCCGCCCAGGGAACCGGCCCCAGCGAGATACCGGCCAAAATCGCGCCGACTAAGAGATTTCCCAGCGTTTGCATGGGGTTGCCTTCCATTCTCTGCGTCAAATTCGTAGTCAGCGTTCTTGCTGATCTGGTGTTATATATAACTAGTACACTAAGTTTGGCAAGCCCCCATTTTTGAATTTTTCGGGCCGCCGTCGCTGCCGACCGCAAAAGCGTCGCGGACGCCAGAAAAGCGGGCCGGCACGCGAAAAACGAAAACCGAATCTCGCGCAATCCCGCGATGGCTGACAGCGCGCTATGAGGTCGGCTTCTTCGACCCATGCGCGTTCGGCAACGCCTTCCAGCGCAGAACCGGATCCGATCCGCGCGCGACGCGCGCATCCAGGATTGAAATCGATCGAGCAGAAATTTTCCACGCCATCGCGGCGGCAATCGCTCGGCGACAGCCGCGGGTTGACCGCATCGTCCGCGCGAGGATAGTGTCGCCCCGCTCGCTATCGGGCCGCCGCAACAAAGGAGGGTCTCATGTTCATTTCCACTCCTCGCCGGTCGGCCGCGTAATCGGGCATTCGCCACCTCGGTCCGACTTTCCCTGAGCCGCAAGGCTCTGTGCAAACGCGCTTGCGCGCGAAGGACCGAACGCGCCATGAACTACGTCAATCTGGGCCGCTCAGGCCTCAAAGTCAGCCGCGCCTGTCTGGGCGCCATGAATTTCGGAGTTTCGCACACCGCGCCGTGGTGCGATGAGGCCGAGGCGCGTCGCATCGTCGACGCGTTCCTCGACGCCGGGAACAACTTCATCGACACCGCCAACAATTACACCGGCGGCCAGTCCGAGGAGGTGATCGGCCGCGCCGTGGCCGGCAAGCGCGACAAGGTCGTGATCGCCACCAAGGCGCGCGCCGCCCAGGGTCCTGGTCCCAACGATGCGGGCCTCTCGCGCCTGCATCTGACCCGCGCGCTGGACGCCAGCCTGCGCCGGCTCGGCGTCGACCACATCGACCTCTACCAAATGCATTCCTTCGACAAGGACACGCCGATCGAGGAGACGATGGACACGCTCGGCGGCTTCGTGCGCGCCGGCAAGGTGCGCTACATCGGCTGCTCCAATTTCAGCGGCAGCCAGATCGTCGAGGCACAATGGGCCGCTGCGCGCCATCACGGCGTGCCGCTGACCAGCCTGCAGCCGCGCTACTCGCTGATCGCGCGCGAGATCGAGGCCGAAATCCTGCCCACCGCCGAGCGGCACGGCCTGGGGACGCTGATCTACGGCCCGCTGGCCGGCGGGGTTCTGAGCGGCAAGTACAAACACGGTGAACCGGCCGCCGGCGACAGCCGCTACGGTGGGCGCATGGGCGCGGCCGGCGACGCCGGCATGGCTGCTGCGGCGGCGTGGGCACTTTCGCCGCGCAATCTCGAGATCGCCGAAGCGGTGGTGGACATCGCCGCCGAACTCGGCACGACGCCGAGCGCGGTGGCCACCGCCTGGTGCCTGACGCGCCGCGGCGTCACCTGCGTCATCATGGGGACGCGCACGCTGCAGCAATTGCAGGACTATCTGCCCGGCTTCGCGCTCGAACTGCCCGAGGCGGCCATCAAGCACCTTTCGGACGTGTCGCGCCCCAGTCGAAACGCGTGAGCGCCCGCATGATCGAACTCATCGAAGCCGGCGATCGCGATTTTCTCTGGCTGCTCGGCGGCGAGCCTCACACGCGGGGTCTGAGGCTTCCGCCGGGCGGGGTCGATGCGCCGTCCATGCTGGCCGTCGTGCGCCGCATGGCGGCCGCCTTGCGCGCCGTCCACGGCCGCGGCGCTTGGATGATGGTCGAGGACGGCGAGGTGGTCGGCCTGTGCTGCTATCTGCGGCCGCCGAACGCCAAGGGCGAGGTCACCTTCGGTTACGGGATCGCGCCGAGCCGGCGCGGCGACGGACATCCCACCGGCATCATGGCCGCGATGCTGGCCATGGCCGCCGAAGATCCCAAGGCCAACGCCGTCGTTGCGGTCACCGCCATCGCGGACGGCGCGACGCAAGGCGAGCTGGACCGCAACGGCTTCGTCGAGGCCGGGCGCGGCGTCCATCCGCAGATGGGCGAGGTGATTTCCTGGCGGCGGGCGCTGCGCTGACCGCGCCGTGACGGCGCAACATTGAGGCATTCGAAATGGACCGGCGAGGAGAGGCGACATGGGTGAGATGATCCAGTTGCAGTCGACGGCGGCCGACGGTTTCGCGTTTTCCGCCTTCCACGCCGTTCCGGCCGGCGCGCGCAAAGGCGGCGTAATCGTCCTGCAGGAGATATTCGGCATCGACGAACACATCCGCAGCGACGTCGAGCGCTGGGCGCAGCTGGGTTACGAGGCCCTTGCGCCATCGTTGTACGACCGCTGCGAACCCGGCTTCGTTCAGCCCCACACGCCGGACGGCATTCAGGCCGGCATCGCCCATGCCGTGGTTTCGCCGCGCGAGCAGGTGCTGGCCGACATCGCGGCCTGTCGCGACCATCTCGCACCCCGCGGCAAGGTGTTCGTGGTCGGTTATTGCTATGGCGGCTCGTTCGCCTGGCTGGCGGCGGGATCGCTGGACGGTTTGTCCGGCGCCTCCAGCTATTATGGCGGGCACGTGAAGATGTACGCCGAACTGAGGCCGAAATGCCCGACCATCGTCCATCTCGGACGCCTCGATGGCGACATCCCTTGCGACGATGCAAAGGCGGCGGTGCAAGCCGCAAATCCAGATATATCCGTCTACATCTACGATGACGCCGGCCACGGCTTCAACAACGAGGACCCGGCGCGGCATGACAAGGCCAGTGCAGAACTCGCCCGCGCGCGCACGCTGGCGCTGTTCGCGTCCTGATCGGTCGGTGCGAGCAAACCTATCTGAGCTTCGCAAGCCAAATGGTGTGACGGTCGCAATCGGGGTCTTCGGCGACGTGTGCCGCGACATCGAAGCCGTGCGCCTCCAGCAGGGCGCGGTATTCCTCGGCATCCAGGCTGGCGTGATAGAGCGGCTCGCCTTTGAGCCGGCCGATGGCCTCGCCGTGCGCCGGGCCGCTGGTGAACATCAGGGCGGCGTCCTTGGCGGCGTGCTTGCGGAAGACGGGGAACATCCGGCGCTGGTCGTCATGGCAGAGGTGGAAAAAACTGTCCCAGGCGACGATGCCGCCGAAGACATGTTCCAAAGATAACATCCGCATGTCGGCGACCTGCCAGTCCCCGCTGGGAAAACGGCTCCTGCACATGGCAATCATTTCCGGGGACGAATCCACGCCGCTGACGGCATGGCCCCGTTCGATCAGATAGCGGGCGATCGGCTCGCCGCAGCCGCATCCGATGTCGAGAACGGCGGCGCCGGCCGGCACAAGGCCGGCGAAGCGGTCGAGCCAGGCGCGCTCGACGAGCCGATTGCCGCGGTCCGCCGCCCAGGCCTGCGCGTGGCGCTGATACAGTCCGACGATGCGTTCGGAGTCGCTGCTCATGATCCGTAACGGCGATCCTAGAAATTCATGCTCACCTTCACGAACGCCCCGTCCGGCGTCGCGTAGATGTTCGAATAGACCTGGTAGCGCCGGTGATACTCCGTCGTGAAGATCCGGCTGTAGCCCCAGGCGAGGCCGGCGCTCGCCACGACGTCGTACCAGTGATGTTTCTTGGCATCGACGCGGCTGTAGCCGACGAAGGCGGCCGCCGCATAGGCCGGCACGCCGTATTCCCAACCGTAGCGGTCCCACAGGAATTGCGCCGGCGCGAAGGCCAGTGCCGCCGTGTCCGACGGCATCGACTGGTCGTCCGACAGATCGGGCCGCTCCTCATGGATGACGTGCTTGAGGCCATAGGCCGTGCCGACGGTGGCCAGCGTCACCACGCCCATCTGCGCCACGCCAGTCCAATCCTGGTCGTGGGCGAGCGAGATGCCGCCCGCAACCAGCGGCAGCGCGATGGCGACCGCGGTGCCCGCGCTTTCGATGCCGCTCGCCGCCGCCGGACTGACATACAATCCCGCCGCGATCGTGAAGGCGCAAATCCAGTTTCGCATCATCGTCGGCCGCCTGCCCAAGCCACGGCCCTTTAAAGGCCGCCAGCGGCGAACGGTCAAGCGGCGCCCTCGACGCGGCGTGCCGCCATGCTAAACATTCGCAGTCGCAAGCGATGGGGACGGCATGGCATTCGAGGCATTGAAAGGCTGGAGCTCGACGCAGAAACATGTCGTCGCGGCGAGCTATCTGGGCTGGACGCTCGATGCCTTCGATTTTCTCCTCATCACCTATGTCGCATCCGACATCGCCAAGACCTTCGGCACGAACACCAAGGGCATCGGCGTCATCATCACCGCCACGCTGATCATGCGTCCGCTCGGCGCCTTCGTCTTCGGCCGCCTGGCCGACCGCTTCGGCCGCCGCCCGGTTCTCATGGCCGATGTCGGCCTTTATTCCATCATCGCCTTCGCATCCGCCTTCGCGCCCAATCTCTACGTCTTCATCGCGCTGCGCTGCCTGTTCGGCATCGCGATGGGCGGCGAGTGGGGAATCGGCGCCTCGCTCACCATGGAGCACGTGCGGCCGGAGTCGCGCGGCTTCGTCTCCGGTCTGCTGCAGACGGGCTATCCGACCGGCGGGTTGATCGCCGGTCTGGTCACCGGCCTGCTGCTGCCGCATTTCGGCTGGCGCGCCTGCGTCATGGTCAGTGTCATCCCGGCGCTGCTGGTGCTGTACATCCGCCGCAACGTGCCCGAATCGCCGACCTTCGCGCAGAGCCGCGCGCCGCGCGACAACACCTTCGCCGTGCTGCGTTCGCATTGGGGCATCGCGCTGTTCGCGATTGTCCTGATGACCGGCTTCAACACGCTCAGCCACGGCAGCCAGGATCTCTATCCGAAATTCCTGCGCGATCAGATCGGTTTGGCGCCGGCGCTGGCCAGCTTCATCGGCTCCGTCGGGCCGCTCGGCGCCATCCTCGGCGGCCTGACCTTCGGGATGCTGTCGCAGCGGATCGGGCGGCGGCGGGCCATCACGATCGGCGCGCTCCTCGTCCTGCCGATGATCTATTTCTGGGTGTTCTTCACGGTCAATCCCAGCGTGCTCGCGGTCACCGCCTTCATGCTGCAATTCGCGGTGCAGGGCGCCTGGGGCGTGGTCCCGGCGCATCTGAACGAGCTGTCGCCGCACGACGCGCGCGCGACCTTTCCCGGTTTTGTCTATCAGCTCGGCAATCTGTTCGCGGCCGGCATCGTCCTGGGGCAGGGCGTGCTGATCGACGATTATCACTGGACCTTCGCGCAGGCGCTGGCGGTGATGACGGGCGCGGCGGCGGTGCTGATCGCGGCGCTGATCAATTTCGGGCCGGAAGCCCGCGAGGTCGACATGACCGGGCCGAAGAAAATCTAGAGCCGCATTCACATTATTTGAATCGGAATGCGGCTCTAGACTCTTTGATTGGCGCGCAATCTGACGGAAAACCGGCTGCCACTTTTCCGGATTGCGCTCTAGGCCCGCACGAACACATCGACGCGGTCGGCCGCGCCGCTATCGTCGGCGCCGCCCATGGCGCGCACGTCGATCTTTTCCGACGGCACGCCGTCCTCGATCAGGAGCTCGCGCACCACCAGTGCGCGCTTGAGCGAGAGCCGCCGCGAGTCGGAAGACTTGTCGCCGCGCGGCCCGCCATAGGCCTCCAGCTGCACCCGCGCCGCGCCGGCGCTCAGCGCCGCATTCAGCGTCGTCGCCAGCGAATGGATCGCGTTGACGTCGGCGGCGGCCGGGCTGCTGGCGCCTTCGGCGAACGGGATGACGGTCTGCCGCCGCAACCCTGCCGCGGCGGCCGGCGGTGTCGTCGTCGCGGCCGGCGGCGGCGTGGCGCTGGCGGTGCGCCTGGCGGCCGGCGGCGGCGTCGACGAACCGCCGAAGGTGAAGGGAATGGCGGTCCCGCCGGCTGGCGGCGTGCTCGCGGCGCGGGCCGGCTTGGCAGGTTTTACGGGCGCCGGCGGCGGTGGCGTGGCCGGGCCGACGAACAATCCGGAGGCGCTGTCCGGCAGCATGCTGGGATCGACCGGCTGATCCGGCGGCGGCGTGGCGGCCGGCGTCTGGCGCGGCGTTGCGGCGGCGGTCTGACGCGGCGGCGGCGCCGTGCGCGCGGTGTGGCGTGGTGGCGCAAGCGGCGCGGTCTCGGCGGGAGCCATGATCGTGTCGTCCGGCGCGGCGGCGACGCGGGGAGCGTGCGGCTTCACATGCGTCGCCACATGCCTGGCCGGCATATGCAGATGGATCGGTCCGCCGCGATCGCCCGGCTGCAACAGCCTGCCGACATGACGGCCGTATCTGCCGCCGGGATAGAGCAGGTAGCCGTTGCCGAAGGCGCCCGGATTGACCGTCACTTCCTCGCCCGGATAGGACGCGGCGGCGGCGGGCTGTGCCGCGAGCAGCAGGAGTGAAGCGCCAAGGGCGCAGCTAAGTTTCATTCGCCGGTTCAGCCCATAAGCGCAATCCGGCGAAGCCGGCGCGCCAATCCAATAACCCAGAGGTGCGGACCATACTGGTCCGCGCCGCATCCCTCAACTCTTTGCCGCCTTCGCCGCGTCTTTCAAGAGTTTCAGGATTTGCGGGTGCAAATGCTCGTTCGATGCCAGGATCTGGCCACCGAGCACTTTGCCGCCGCCGTCCAGGTCGGTGATGACGCCGCCGGCCTCGCGCACCAGC
This sequence comes from Rhizomicrobium sp., assembly GCA_036512455.1. GTDB lineage: Bacteria > Pseudomonadota > Alphaproteobacteria > Micropepsales > Micropepsaceae > Rhizomicrobium. The sequence goes on along the minus strand of DATCAT010000054.1, from coordinate 26,721 downwards.
AGGATGCCCGCCGCCACATCCCAGGCCGAGAGATTGCGTTCCCAATAGCCGTCGAAGCGTCCGGCCGCGACGTAGGCCAGGTCCAGGCTCGCCGCGCCGAAGCGCCGCACGCCGCTGGTCACCGCCATCGCCGCCGCCAGCTCGGCCGAAAAGCCGTCATGATCGCCATGCCCCAGGAACGGGATGCCGGTGGCCAGCAGGCTCTCGTGCAATTTCTTGCGCGCCGCGACGCGTAGCCGCTTGTCGTTGAGATAGGCACCCTGGCCCTTTTCGGCGATATACATCTCGTCGGTCACCGGATTGAAGATCACGGCCGAGACCAGCTGGCCCTCGCGCTCCAGCGCGATGGAAATGGCGAAATGCGGAATGCCGTGCAGGAAGTTCGTGGTGCCGTCGATCGGATCGATGATGAAACGGTGCGACTTGTCCGGCCCTTCGACGATGCCGGCTTCCTCGACCAGGAAGGTGTAGCCGGGCCGCACCCGCTGCAACTCCTCGACCAGCTGGTTCTCGGTACGCTTGTCGGCGGTGGAGACGAAATCGGCCGGACCCTTCAGCGAGACCTGGAGATTCTCCAGCTCGCCGAAATCGCGGATCAGCCCGCGCCCCGCCTTGCGGGCGGCGGCGGCCATGACATTCAGGGCAGGGGACAGGTACCTCATTATTCGGCGCGCTTCATGTAGGTGCCGTCTTCGGTCGAGACCACGACTTTGGTGCCGGCGTTGACGAAGGGCGGCACCTGGATGGTCATGCCGTTCTCGAGTCTGGCGCCCTTGTAGGACGGCGCCGCCGTGCCGCCGCGCATCACCGCGTCGGCCTCGACCACTTCCAGCGTGACATAGGCCGGCAGCTTGATGCTGATGGGCTTGCCCTCATAAAGCTGCACCAGCACCTTCATGCCGTCGACGAGATATTGCGCCTGGTCGCCGACCCAATCGCTCTGCAGCTCGATCTGGTCGTAGGTCTCCGCGTCCATGAAGGTCAGCATGTCGCCGCTGGCGAACAGGAAGGTGAAGTCCTTCTTGTCGAGATAAATCTCCTCCACCGACTCGCTGGAGCGGAAGCGTTCGTTCAGCTTGGTGCCGTTGACGATGTCCTTGAGCTCGACCTGGGCATAGGCGCCGCCCTTGCCGGGCTTGACGGCCTGCGTCTTGACCGCGACCCACAGCTGGCCCTGATGCTCGATCATCGATCCGGGGCGGATTTCATTGCCGGCGATTTTGGCCATGGGCGGGAAAGCGCCTCCTTGGGCGCGGGATCGAGGTTCGACTTAAGAAAGAGCGCGCGGGATGTAGCAGAGGGGGAGGGCGACTTCCAGCCTGCGGCGGCAGGAGCGTCAAACCGGCGCGAAAACAGCCGGCTTATCCCTCGCCAAGCCGTCCCACCGGCGGGAATTTCTCAGGCATTGCCTGGGTTTATTCGTTTTCGACTTTTGCCGACCCCCTCCCCCTGCGGCTGCGGAGATCGGTCGGTGCGCCGGAGCCCATTATGCACCCGGTTGGCGGGATGGGGATAGGAAAAATTCGCAGACGATTTCCGCCGCGCTGTTCAGGCCGGACTCTCCGGCACCTGGAACGCGAAGACGCGGCCGCGGGAGACCGGATTCCAGCCCGCCGCCATGGCCAGGCGGATGCCGGCCTCGATGTTCTGCGGCAGGATGCGCTCCTTCTCCTGGTGCGCGAAGCGGAACTTCTTTTTCGGAAAGGGATATTCCAGCAGCAATTCCTTGAAGGTCTTGCCGCCTTCGGCCCGCACCGAAAACGTCATGCCCTTGTAGCCGTCGCTGGAGGTGAATTGCGCCTCGCGCAGCAAGGACCAGCGCAAATCGTAGCCGTCGATCACGACGGTTCCCTCGGCGGATCGCTTGCGCGCTTTCATGGCGCGCTGCCCGCCAGCCAGGGCGGCGTGTCGAACCAGGCATCGGTCTTGCCCGAGCGCGTCACATTGACGAAATAGGCGCTTTCGTAACGCTCGAAGAAATATTGCTCCTCGGCGACGTTGACGAACGACAAGGCGCCGCTGGCCTGCGCGGCGCGGAAAAACCGGCCCAGGGCGTCGAGCGGTTCGAGAATCTCGGTGTCCGGCGCCATCATGCTGCGGCGGCGGCTCGGGTCGAACGCAAACGTCGCATTGACGCCATCGGGCCAGCGAGGTCCGTCGAAGCCGTAATGCGCGAAATATTTCTGACTTCCAAAACGCTGCACGGCGCAGCGGTAGATGTGCCAGATCTCGATTTCCCTGCGCGCGACGTCCTCGGCGCCGGGGGTCTTCTCGCTCACCGTCGCCATTTCGGCGAGCGGAACGCTTGGAACGATCGTCATGCCCGGTGGCAGCGCCGTGGGGCTGGTATCTTCCTCGGGTCTTGCGGACTCGCGGCGCAGGGTTCTTTCCCGTTCGACCAGGCCGCGCCAATAGACAAAGAAGGCGGTCATGTCCGCCGCCGAGGCCTTGATCGCGCAATCGGGCATCAGCTGCGGCGCGAGCGCGCGCAGGCGGACATCGCGCGAGGCGTTGATCCCGCGTTGCCACGCCATCATTTGCTCGTCGGCGGGCGTTTGGGCCGCGGCGAGGCTGCACGACAGGCCGGCCAAGACCAAAGCCCATCCCAATCGCCTGCGAGTTTGCCAAGACATGATCGTTCATCCTGCCACGAAAGCGCCCGCGCGACACCATCGCGCGCGCATGGTTCAGAACAGCGCGTTGAACGCCTTGACCGCGGCGGCGGGCCCATCGCGATAGCTCCACACGCCGGACGAGACGGCGAGGAAATCCGCGCCCGCCGCGATCAGCGGCGCGGCGTTGTCGGTCGTGATGCCGCCGATGGCGACGCAGGGCACCACCATCATTTCAGCCCACCAGCGCAGCGTCTCGATGTCGGCCGGCGTCGCGGCGTCCTTGGTCGTGGTCGGATAGAAGGCGCCGAAGGCGACATAGTCGGCGCCGGCCTCCGCCGCCTCGATGGCGAGATGGCGCGAGTCGTGACAGGTCGCGCCGACGATGCCGCCTTTGCCCAGCGCGGCGCGCGCCTCGGCCACGCCGGCATCCTCCTGGCCGACATGCACGCCGTCGCAGCCCAATTCCGCCGCCAGGTCGGGCCGGTCGTTGAGGATGAAGGCGACATCGGCGCGCTGTGCGATCGGCATCAGAATCTCGGTCGCACGCCGGACCTCATCGTCGCTCACGTCTTTGAGGCGCAGCTGCAGCGACGCCACGTCGCCTGCGCCCAGCGCACGCTTGAGCGTCTCGGCGAAAGTCTTCGCCTCCAGCTTCGGCGGCGTGATGAGATAGAGGCGGCAGGGGTCGGTCATCGAGGTGAAATTAGTGACAACATCAGGAATATACGGCGCGCTGAAGAATCTGCAGTTTCGAGGGCGCCAATAGCGAACTCCGCAATGAGCAACGCGACTCTGGCGTCGGATTTGCTCAGGCGTAAGTATGGGTCGTAGTCGGCGCTGTGGCGTTTGTTTTGAAGCAGCAGTAGCCCGCGAGCTGCGACCTGAATCATTTCGGGAAAATGCTGCAGGCCTGATGCTTCGGCATACTTTGCCGAAAGCTTCGCCTTAGTTACTTCGGTGCAAGCGCGCCTCACAGCGGAATGTTCAAATGCGCGATAGAGCAGGCGATATGCGGGAGATCGCCTCGCCCTGGTTGTCTTTCCCACAAGATCGTCTGCCGCCGCTCTCAGAAACGCGTGAAACAGAGCGTAATACGCCGCCGAGACCGCCCGCCTGAGCGCGACTTGCTTTGGCGCGCCTCGGTGGACTGGAATTAGCTCGCGCCCATGCGAAATTAAATCCGCCGGGTTCATATTTCAGGAAGCCAATTGTTTGGCTTCGTGCGCCGTCAAATACCGAAGATTGGGAAATCTGTCGTCGCCTTGTCGGGAAAGCGAGGTCTGAATTTCCCCCAGGGCCTTCGTCAAATCTCGACCGCTTAAGCCAACCACTTTACCCTTGGCGAGAATGATCGTGATCTCTAGCGAATCTTCGCCTATCGCATCCGCATAGTCACGGACATCAATTTTGCTGACTTCGGTCTTAGGTAAGACGCGCGTCAGAACGTCCTTGACAAGTTCACGAACGGCTTTGTGTGTCAGCATGTCATTCACCCAAGCTGCAATATATCACTTTTCGCGGATCATACCGCAGATTTTTCCTCTTCCGCCGACCACTTGCCCAGCGCCGCGAGGCTGTTCATCCGGGCGCGGTGCAGGAAGGCTTTCTGCGCCGCCGCGACGTTCTCCTTTTTGCCGCTCCACGCCTTCTGCGGCGCCGCCTGCAGGGCGCGGCCGTAGGAGAAGGTCAGCGACCAGGGCAGGGCATGGCGCGCGTTCATGGCGGAGAGATGCGCGGTGGCCTGCTCGTCCGACTGGCCGCCCGAGAGGAAGGCGATACCCGGCACCGCCGTCGGCACGCAGCGTTTCAAGATCTGCACTGTGCGGTCAGCGACGTCTTCCACGCTGACCTGCTTGGCGCATTTGATGCCCGGCACGATCATGTTGGGCTTCAGCACGATGCCTTCGAGCTGGACGTTGGCGTAGTAGAGCTGCTGGAACACTTCCTTCAGCACCCATTCGGTCACCGCGGCGCAGGTGTCGATGTCGTTGTCGCCGTCCATCAGCACTTCGGGCTCGACGATCGGAACGATGCCATTTTCCTGGGCGAGCGCTGCATACCTGGCCAGCGCATGCGCGTTGGAATTGATCGCGTTGTAGGAGGGCCACCCGCCGGTGGGATCGTAGGTCGCGCGCCATTTGGCGAAGCGCGCGCCGAGCTTGTGATATTCCACGAAGCGCTCGCGCAGGCCGTCGAGCCCTTCGGTGATCGTGTCGCCATCGCTGCCGGCCAAGGTCTTGGCGCCGGCGTCGACCTTGATGCCCGGCACCGCGCCCGCCATCTCGATCAGCTTGACCAGCGGCGTGCCGTTGCCGTCGGCCGATTTCTGCCGGATCGTCTCGTCGAACAGGATCACGCCGGAGACGTAGTTCTTCATCGCCGCGTCGGTGCGGAACAGAAGCTCGCGATAGTCGCGACGGTTGTCCTCGGTATTCTGAACGCCGATCTTGTCGAAACGCTTCTGGATCGTGCTCGTGCTCTCATCCGCCGCCAGGATGCCCTTGCCCTTGGCCGTCATCTTGATGGCGATCGAATTCAATTCCGCGATGTTCATTCCCACTCCCTAACGGCCCGTCAGCGCCGCGACGCCCGGCAGTTCTTGCCCTTCCAGCCATTCCAAAAACGCGCCGCCCGCCGTCGAGACGTAGCTGAACGCGTCCGCGACGCCCGCGTGATTGAGCGCCGCCACCGTGTCGCCGCCGCCGGCGACCGAGAGCAGGCGCCCTGCTTTCGTCGCATCCGCCACCAACTTTGCCGCAGCGACCGTGCCGGCGTCGAAGGGCGGTGTCTCGAAGGCGCCGAACGGCCCGTTCCACACCAAAGTCCGCGTAGTGTGCAGGCGATTGGCGAAGGCCTCAATGGTCTTGGGGCCGACATCCAGGATCATTTCGTCGCTGGCGACGGCGCGGATGTCCGCGGTGCGGTGCGCCGCGTTGGCCTTGAATTCGCGCGCCACGACCCCGTCCACCGGCAAGAGGATCGCGGCGCCGCTCTCGGTGGAGAGGTGGATCACCCGCCGCGCGGTTTCCAGATGATCCGGCTCATGGAGCGATTTTCCGACCGCGATGCCTTCCGCCGCCAGGAAGGTGTTGGCCATGGCGCCGCCGATCACCAGCGTCTCGACGCGCTTTACGAGGTTTTCCAGCAGCGCGATCTTGGTCGAGACCTTGGCGCCGCCGATCACCGCCATCACCGGCCGCTCGGGGTCGCCCAGCGCCTTGTTCAGGTGCCTGAGTTCCAGTTCCATCGAGCGCCCTGCCGCCGACGGCAGCAAATGGGCGATGCCTTCGGTCGTCGCATGCGCGCGATGCGCCGCGGAAAAGGCGTCGTTGACGAAAATATCGCCCAGCGCGGCGACGTCTTTGGCGAAGGCGGGATCGTTCGTCTCTTCGCCGGTATGGAAGCGGGTGTTCTCCAGCAGCAGGACGTCGCCGTCCTTCAGCTTCGCCACCGCCGCCTTGGCGACCTCTCCGATGCAGTCACCTGCGAACGCGACTCGCTTGCCCAATTCTTTGCTGAGGGCTGCTGCGATGGGCTTGAGCGACATCGAAGGCACGACCTTGCCCTTGGGCCGGTCGAAGTGGGACAGCACGATCACTTTCGCGCCTTTGTCGGAGAGTTCGCGAATAGTTGGCGCCTGTCTCTGGATGCGAAGCGCATCGCTGACGGCCCCATCCTGCATCGGCACATTCAAATCCGCGCGCACCAGCACGCGCTTGTCGCGGACATCGAGATCGTCGAGCGTCCTAAAGGCCATCAAATAAGCTTGCCCAGCGCCACCGCGGTGTCCGCCATGCGGTTGGAGAAGCCCCATTCGTTGTCGTACCAGCTCATCACGCTGACGAAGCTGCCGTCCATCACCTTGGTCTGGTCGAGCGCGAAGGACGACGAGGCCGGATTGTGGTTGAAGTCGCTGGAGACCAGCGGTGCGTCGACGACATCGAGAATGCCCTTGAGCGATCCCGCCGCCGCCGCCTTGATCGCGCCGTTGACTTCCTCGACCGTGGTCGGCCGCCTGGCGACGAATTTGAGATCGACCAGCGAGACGTTCGGCGTCGGCACGCGCACCGAGACGCCGTCCAGCTTGCCCTTCAATTCCGGCAGCACCAGCCCGACGGCCTTGGCCGCGCCGGTCGAGGTCGGGATCATCGACAGCGCCGCGGCGCGGGCGCGATAGAGATCCTTGTGCATCGTGTCCAGCGTCGGCTGGTCGCCGGTGTAGGAATGGATCGTGGTCATGAAGCCGTGCGTGATGCCGATCGCATCGTTCAGCACCTTGGCCACCGGCACCAGGCAGTTGGTCGTGCACGACGCGTTGGAGACGATGATGTGCTCCCTGGTCAGCTTGTCGTGGTTGACGCCGTAGACGACCGTCATGTCGACGCCGTCCGCCGGCGCGGAAATCAGCACGCGCTTGGCGCCGGCCTTGAGATGCGCCGAGGCCTTGTCCTTGGCGGTGAACAGTCCGGTGCATTCCAGCGCCACGTCGACGTCGAGCTCCTTGTGCGGCAGTTCGGCGGGGTCGCGGACCGCGGTGACGCGGATTTTGTGACCGGCCGCGACGATGTAATCGCCATCGACCGTGACGTTGGCCGGAAAGCGCCCATGCACCGAATCGTAGCGCAACAGATGCGCGTTGGTCTCGATCGGGCCGAGGTCGTTGGCCGCCACCACTTCGATGTCGCGCCGCCCACTCTCCACGATGGCGCGCAGCACCAGCCGCCCGATGCGGCCAAAGCCGTTGATTGCCACGCGGATCGCCATTCTTTATCTCCTCGTCATGGCCGGGCGTTTGCACGCTGTCGCTACGAACCCCGGACCACCCAACTAGTTTTTTTCCTTCAGCGCCGCTTTCGCCGCGTCGGCGGCGGCCTCAGGCGTGATGCCGAAATGCTTGTACACATCTTTATAGGGGCCGCTGGCGCCGAAGCTATGCATTCCGACAAAACGGCCATGCAGGCCGGTGTAGCGGCCCCAGCCCTGGCGCACGCCGGCCTCGATCGCCACGGCGACGGTGCCGGGTCCCAGCACCTGGATGCGATAGGCCGGCGGCTGTTCGTCGAACAGGCTCCAGCACGGCATCGAAACGACGCGCGCCGCGATGCCATCGGCTTTCAGAAGCTCGCGCGCCTCCATCGCCAGGCCGATCTCCGATCCCGTGGCGATGAAGGTCACCTTGGCGTTTTCCGTGTCCGCCACCACATAGGCGCCCTTGGCCGTCATGTTCTGCGCGATCGGCACGTCGCGCACCGTCGGCACGTCCTGGCGCGAGAACGCCAGCAGGCTGGGACCGCTGCGATGCGCCAGCGCGATTTCCCAGGCCTCCACCGTCTCCACCGCGTCGGCGGGACGGATCACCAGCAGATTGGGAATGGCGCGCAACGCCGCCAGCTGTTCCACCGGCTGATGCGTCGGGCCGTCTTCGCCGACGCCGATGGAGTCGTGCGTCATGACGAAGATCGTGCGGATGCCCATCAGCGCCGCCAGCCTTATCGCCGGGCGCATATAGTCGGAGAACACCAGGAACGTGCCGCCATAGGGGATGACGCCGCCATGCAGCGCCATGCCGTTCATCGCCGCCGCCATGGCGTGCTCGCGGATGCCGTAATGGACATAGCGGCCGCCATAGGCGCCGGGCTTGATGTCGTCGATGTTCTTGGTCTTGGTGTTGTTGGACGGCGTCAGGTCGGCCGAGCCGCCGATCGTCGTGGCCAGCGTCCCGTTGACGACCTCCAGCACGCGCTCCGAAGAGCGGCGGGTGCCGGCATTGGGCTTCTCGGCGCTGAGCTTGGTCTTGAGTTCCGCCAGCGCGGCCGTCAGCGCCGCCGGAATCTCGCCCGCCATCGCCGCGTCGAAATCCTTGGCCTGATCGGAAGCAGCCTTGCGCGCCCGCCACGCCGCGTTGGCGTCCCGGTTGCGCGTGCCGAGCGCGCGCCAGTCCGCCAGCACGCCGTCGCCCAGCGTGAATGCGTCCGCCGGCAGGTCGAGCACCTTCTTGGCGCCGGCGATTTCCTCGACGCCCGGCGCGTCGCTGTGCGCCTTCTGCGTCCCCGCCTTGGTCGGAAAGCCGAAACCGATGATCGTCTTGCAGGCGATCAGCACCGGCTTGTCGCTGGCCTGCGCGGCATGGAGGGCGCGGTAGACCTCGGCGGCGTTGTGCCCGTCGCACAGATCCGTGCGCCAGCCCGCCGCTTCGAAGCGCTCGATCATGTTCGACGAATCCGACAGCCCGATCGCGCCGTCGATGGTGATCTGGTTGTCGTCCCACAGCACGATGAGATTCGAGAGCTTCAGGTGTCCGGCCAGCGAGATCGCTTCGTGGCTGATGCCTTCCATCAGGTCGCCGTCGCTGGCGATGACATAGGTCTTGTGGTTCACCAGTTCGTCGCCGAAGCGCGCGTTCAGGTGGCGCTCGGCCAGCGCCATGCCGACGGCATTGCTGAGGCCCTGGCCCAGCGGCCCGGTCGTGGTCTCGATCCCCGGCAGGTGGCCGTATTCGGGATGGCCGGCGCAGGGGCTGTCGATCTGGCGGAACTTCTTGATCTGATCGAGCGTCGGCCCGGCATAGCCGGTGAGGTAGAGCAGGGAATAAAGCAGCATCGAGCCGTGTCCGGCCGACAACACGAAGCGGTCGCGGTCGGGCCAGGCGGGATCGGCCGGATCGAATTTCAGGAAGCGCGAAAACAGCACCGTGGCGACATCCGCCATGCCGAGCGGCAGGCCGGGATGCCCCGATTTGGCCTGCTGCACCGCGTCCATGGAGAGGGCGCGGATGGCATTGGCGAGCCGTCTGGTCGCTGCCTGCTCCGGCGGAGGGCTCGTCGAATCCATGTGTTTGTCTCCGCGCGGGACAGTGGCCTTAGCGATCCTGCTTGGGAGCCGTCAAGGGCGCGGAATGACGCCCGCCGACCGGCTCCCAAGACTTACATTCCCAGCAACGAATCGCGGCGGCGAAAGTGCCCGCGCCGCAGCGCCGCCGCTCCGTTGACCCTGCTTCCCCCGCGGGCCTAAGGTCCTGACGCAACGCAACAATGAGGCGCGCATGAGCCGGCTGGATATCGCTGTGCAGCGCTTTGATGCCGCGCTTTGTGCGCTTGAAGGAGAATCCGCCCCGCTAGCCGGCCTGCGCGCCGCCGCCGCCGATTCGCGCGCCAAGGTCGCCGAACTCGGCGAGGAACGCGACCGTCTGCTGGCGCGCGTCGCCGAACTGGAAGAAGAAAACCGCGCGCTGGCCGGCCTCAGCGAGGAAGTCGAGGACCGGCTCGACGGCGCCATCGGCGAAATCCGCGCCGCACTCGGCCGCTAGGAGACTTTCAGATGCCGCTCGTCAACGTCATGGTGAATGCCCGCGCCTACACCATCGCCTGCGACGAGGGCGAGGAAGATCATTTGCGCGAGCTCGCCACCCATGTCGACGGCAAGGTGAAGGAACTGCTGTCCTCCGTCGGCCAGGTCGGCGACCAGCGCCTGCTTCTGATGGCGGCACTGCTGATCGCCGACGAACACCACGAAGTCAGCCAGCAATTGCATCTACGCACCCAGGAACTCGGCGCGCTCAGCGGTACGCATGACGATGTCAGCGGCAAACTGGCGCAATCCGAAAGCGCCGCCGCCGACGCCTTCGAAGCGGCGACAAAGCGCCTGGAAGACATTGCCGGACGGCTTGCACAAGCCTAGGCTGAAGGCGGACGGTACTGCCCCGCGCGTCAGGTTAGCGATGCCCAGGGGCCTTAATGTACTCACCGGGAGCTGTCCCTGGCCAGGATCGTGGTCTTGGCTATATGGCGCCCACCTGCACTGCAGGCCCGTGAGGATCCAAACACCAACGGCGACGGCGGTCCGTCCACTTTCATCGCGCGATGGGAATGACGATCATTTTTCCTCCCTCCAGGGAGCGGGCAACAACTGACCTGTGGGGTCGAACCGAGCGTGGAAAATAGCAAATCCGCTCTTCGCGCCGCCGCCCGCGCCCACCGCGCGACGCTGACGCGCGCCGATTTCGCCGAGGCGATCGCGCGTTTCGCGGACGAGATCGCGGCCGCGGCCGGCGCGATCGTCGCGGGCTATTTTCCCTTCCGCGACGAAGCCGATCCGCGCGCCCTGATGGCGGCGCTGTCGCAGCGCGGTTGCCACCTGGCGCTGCCTTGCGTCGAAAGCGGCCGGCCGCTTATCTTCCGCAGCTGGAAGATGGGCGATGCGATGCGTTCCAATGCGCAGGCCTTCGGCATCGCCGAGCCGCTGGCGTCGGCGGCTCCGCTCGTTCCCGACATCGTTCTGCTGCCGCTGCTCGCCTTCGATGCCGCCGGCACGCGGCTGGGCTATGGCGGCGGCTATTACGACCGCACGCTGGCTTTGTTGGCGCGCGCGCAGACGCCGCCCGCCAACCCGTCTGCGCGTACGCCTTTGCGCGCCATCGGTGTCGCCTATGCCGGCCAGGAAGTGCCGTTGCTGCCGAAAGAGCACTACGATCACCCGCTGGACATGATCGTCACGGAGAACGGCGTGCGCCGTTTTCACCGTAGCTGAAGGACGCCGCGCGCATGGACTACGACAAGACCGCCATGCCCGCGGCCTACGATTCGGGGCGCGGCTACGATCCCGCGACGCTGGCCTATTGGCTCGATGTCATCGCCGCCAAAGCGCCGCCGGACGGCGTGGCGCGCATTCTGGATCTGGGCTGCGGCACCGGGCGTTTCTCTGCCGGGCTGGCGCAGCGCTTCGACGCCGACGTGATCGCGGTCGATCCCTCGGCGAACATGCTGGCCGAGGCGCGCCGCAAGGCCGCGCCGCGCGTGCGCTACGAGCAGGCGTCCGGTGAGGCGCTGCCGCTGGCCGATGCGTCGATCGACCTGGTCTTCATGTCGATGGTGTTCCACCACTTCGCCGATCCGGAGCGCGTGGCGCGCGAATGCTTCCGCGCCTTGCGTCCCGGCGGCCGCCTGCTGCTGCGCGCCGGCACGGTCGAGCAGATCCACACCTATCCCTACCTGCCGTTCTTTCCCTCCAGCGATGCGATCCTGCGCCGCGTGCTGACGCCGCGCGCCGCGATCGAGGCGGTATTCGCCCGCGCCGGTTTCGCCGCCGCCGGCTACGACCTTGTGCCCAGCCCGACCGCGAAGGATTGGAACGAATACGCCGCCCGCGTGGCCCACCGTGCCGACTCCGTCCTGATCCAGCTCAGCGACGAAGAATTCGGGCAAGGCCTGGCCGCGCTCCGCGCCCACAAGGCCCCGCCCGGCCAGCCGGTCATCGAACTGGTCGATTTCTTCGCGTTCCAGCGGCCCGCCCAGATGTGATAGAAGCGCCGATGCGCATCCTTTTCCTCGGCGACATCATCGGCAGGCCGGGCCGCGACGTGGTGGCCGCCGAACTGCCGCGTCTCAAGGACAGTCTCGATCTCGACCTCGTCATCGCCAATGGCGAGAACGCGGCGCACGGTTTCGGCCTGACCCAGGCCATCGCGCGCGATTTCTTCGCCGTCGGCATCGACGTGATCACGACCGGCAACCACTGGGCCGACCAGAAGGAAATCCTCTCCTTCATCGGCGACGAGGATCGTGTCCTGCGCCCCGCCAACTATCCCAGGGGCACGCCGGGCCGCGGCGCCAATCTGTATCAGACGCGCAAGGGCGAACGAGTCCTGGTGATCAACGTCATGGGCCGCGTCTTCATGGACGCGCTCGACGATCCCTTCGCCGCCGTCGAAGCCGAACTCGCCGCCTGTCCGCTCGGCGAAGCCGCCGACGCGATCGTCGTCGACATGCACGCCGAAGCCACTTCGGAAAAAATGGCGATGGGCCATTTCTGCGACGGCCGCGTCAGCTTCGTCGTCGGCACGCATCAGCACGTGCCATCCGCCGACGCGCAGATCTTTCCGGGCGGCACCGCCTACCAGACCGACGCCGGCGCCTGCGCCGATTACGACAGCGTCATCGGCATGGACAAGTTCCAGCCGGTGCAGCGCTTCGTCACCAAGATGAACACCGGCCGCTTCACCCCGGCGACGGGCCCGGCGACTCTGTGCGGCGTCTTCGTGGAGACCGGCCCGCGCGGGTTGGCCGCACGGATCGATCCGGTGCGGGTGGGGGGACGCTTGAAGCCGGCGATGCCAGGTCTCTGACGTTCGACGCCGATTCGTGCTATATCTGCGTCATGACGATGACGCTCGAAAAAGCCCTGAAAATCCTCCGCGCCAACGAAGCGATGCTTCGCGAACGCGGCGTCGTGCACGCGGCCGTCTTCGGCTCGCTCGCGCGCGGCGAGGCGCGGGCGGACAGCGATGTGGATATTCTGGTCGACCTCGAGCCGCACAAGCCGTCCGGTATGTTCGAATATGCCCGCCTGCAGCGCGACATCGCCGATCTGTTCGGCTGCAAGGTCGATGTCGTGGAACGCGAAGGGCTCAAGCGGCGGGTGCGCGGTCAGGCGATAGAGGACGCGGTGGATGTCTTCTGAGCGGTCGCGTCAGCCTCTTGAAGACATCCGCGACAATATCGTTCTGGCGCGCCAATTCATCGGATCGATGGATTTCGCGGCGTTCGCGGCCGATGTAAAGACCTTTTATGCCGTGACGCGCGCTTTGGAGATCATCTCGGAGGCTTCGCGTCATTTGGACGATTCCACAAAAGAGCGGCACTCCCAGATTGATTGGATGTCGGTGCGGGATGCGGGCAACATCTACCGGCACAGCTATGATTTGGTGACGGAACAGCGCATCTGGGATACAGCCGTCCAACATCTCGGCCCGCTCGAAAGTGTCGTGCTGGCCGAACTGGGAACGCTGGAGAAATGATCCCCTTCACCCTGCGCCAGATCGACCATGTCGTCCTGCGCGTCGCCGATCTCGACGCCAGCTTGCATTTCTACTGCGACGTCCTCGGCTGCGCGCTCGACAAGGTGCAGGAGACGATCGGGTTGTGGCAGGTGCGCGCCGGGTCGTCGCTGATCGATCTGGTGCCGCTATCGGGGTTGCTCGGCGCGCGTGGCGGCGCCGCGCCCGGCACCGAGGGGCGCAATCTCGATCACTTCGCGATCCAGGTCGCACCGTTCGAGGAAGAGAAAATCCGCGTCCATCTCGCCGCACACGGCATCGTCGTCATCGAATCCGGCCAGCGCTACGGCGCCCAGGGCACCGGCCCGTCGGTCTACATCCGCGATCCCGACGGCAATACGGTGGAGCTCAAGGCGGCGATCGCCGCGGTTTAGCTCTGCGCCTTCTGCGCCCGCTGATAGGCGGGCCGCGCCGCCAGCCTCTCGCGCCAGGCGCCAAGCGCCTGCGGCACCGGCTTGCCGAGCGCGCCCTTCCACATGTCGAGCGCGGTGCTGACCGAGATGTCGGCCAGCGTGAACGTCTCGCCCGCGAGATACGGCCCGGCGCCCAGCGCGCCGCTCACGAAGGCGAGCGCGGTCTCGACGCGCTCCTCCAGCGTGCGCACCGACCAGTTGATCTTGTCGGCGTCGGGCGCGGCGAACTTCGCCATCATCAGCGGATTCATGTAAGCGCCCAGCGCCGTCTCGCCGAACAGGGTCAGCTGCAGCACGCGCGCGAAATTCGGCGCGCTCTTCGCCGGCAGCAGCGGCGTCGGCCCGTAGCGCTCGGCCAGATACAGCATCATCGCGACGGATTCGTTGATCGCGGCGCCGCCATCGTCCTCGAGAAACGGCACGGTGCCCAAGGGATTGAGCGCCAGATACGCAGTGCTCGGCGGATACGTCACCGTCACGGTGCGATAGGCCAGGCCCATCTCCTCAGCGACCCAGAATACGCGCACGCCGCGCGCGCCGCGCGCGAAATTGTGGATCGTGATCATGCCGTCCTCCGTGTCGCCAACAGTCCGCCGGCCCACGCACAGGGCAGCGCCAGCAGCGTCAGCGCAATCGGATACCAATGCGCGCCGAGCCGCCACATCACGATCATGCCTGCGATGTTCAGCACCACGCCGACGCCGCCCAGGATCAGCGCATGCGCCATGGGCCGGTCCGGCGCCAGGCGCGCGGCGATGAAACTGCCCAGTACCGCCCAGAGGGAGCGATGCGCCGTCGCGGCGAGCAGAAACGGTGTCGCCAGCGGCCCGCTGTCGAGCCCTTTGAAAATGCCCGATCCCTGCAACGCGATATCGCTCGCGATGGACAGCACGACCACCGCCACGAATCCCGCGATCAGCGCGCCCGCGCTTCTGAGCCATGTCATGGAGCGATCCCCCTGGGGTCCATCATGCGACGGAGGCGAAGTGGTGGTCCAGCCGGCCATAGCGAACTAAGGAGATCTCCCTCCGCGAGCGACTACTTCGCGCCCGCCTTCGCTTCCATCCGCTTGCCCGCCACCGGGTGCATGACGCCGGCGCCGGCGGGCCAGACGCCGGGCTCGCATCGCACCATGCGCGAGATCTTCTGCGCGTGCGGCGAAAGTGTTTCCCAGATGTCGTACGGCATGGATTTCCAGAACGCACCCGGCTCCAGCCACGGCCCGTGATACTCGACATTGGGCATGGCGCGGATTTCGCGGGACAGGTTCGGCGTCGCGCCGTGCCAGGCGCGGTTGTCGCGGAAGACGCCGGCGCCGGCCGGCGCGCCGACCAGGGTCGACAGCCGCATCCACTCAGGCTCCTCCGCCGGCGTCGGCGGACTGGCGACATGGGCCTGCGTGCCGGGAATCTGGCGGATCGGCCCATTCTCCCAATGCAGATCGCTCATCAAAAAATTGATCGTCACATGCGGCGGCGTCTTCTCGACGATCAGTTGCTGCGTCTGGAAGGTGAGCTCCTCCGAACCCGCGCGCTTGCGCAACTCGATGCCGAGCCGCTCGGCCGCGGCGAGCCGCGCGGCGGGAAACTGGAACGTCTCCTTCACGTCGGCGTGCAGCGCCTGGTATTCGATGGCGCCCGGCAGGCAGAGATCGCCGCCCGCCCCGCGCACGTGATAGTCGTCGCCGCCGAAAATCCGCGTCAGGATCGGCGTCGTGGTCGGAAGGTCGATCATCGCCGCCCACACCGGATCGTGCAGCAGCTCGCGGCTGGCCGATGCCGTGCCGTAGGAATAGCGATGCGGCAGCCGCCCCGTCTCGGTGATGTATTTGCGCCCCTGCGGCCCGGGGATTTCCAGGATCTGCTTCAGCACCCGCGCCGACGCCGCCCGCCAGGTCGCCAGCCGCTCGGCATCGAGCAGATTCTTGACGACGACGAACCCATCGCGAAAGAAAATCCGCGCCGCGCGCTCGACCTCGTGCGGCTCGACCATCTCCAGCCCGACGATGCCGTTCCTGGCTTTCAGCTCGGCGCGCAGCCGTACGACGTCCGGATCGTCATAAACCCGGTTGCGCGGCACCCTGGGATCGACCGAGCGCGAGCTGGCGTCCGGCACAAACGGCCGCCCATGCTCGTCCGTGGTCTCGTTGGCCGGCGTCGCCGCGCACCAGCCGGTGGCGGAAGGGCCGGTGACGGAGAGGTTGTCGAGTTCGCTCATCGTTGTTCGCCCGTGCCGTCGCCTGGAGCGCATTTTATACGAAGAGCGCGGCAAGACCATGGTTTAGACGCACCATCGCTACCGCCGCCTCCCGCCCGTCATCCCCAAAAACACCAGCATGGCGCGGTTAAGGCGGAGGATGTCCTCGTCGGCCAGTCGTCCAATGCGATGGCCGAGTTTGGATTTGGGAAGCGTGCTGATCTTGTCGACCATGAGAAACGATTGGCCGCGCAGACCATTCAAAGCGCTCGGTGTTATTTCCGGTCGCGTGAGAGGAACGGTCGCCGAGTCGCTGGTCAGAAGACACACGGTGATGGAGTCGAGAACTTCATATCCGCTTTCCTGGACGATCACGGCCGGGCGCGGTTTGCCGGCATAATCGCTTCCGCCGGAAACTGTCCAAACCTCGCCGCGCCTCATTTCTCGAAGGACGCGTCATCCCAGAGCGAAGCGATGAAGGCCAAGTTGTCCTTCTCTTGCGGACTTTGCGCGATGGCGCGCGCCTCGTGGCGGATTTGCTCGATGATCTTGGGATCGTTGACGTCCGGCACCCAGATCTGGATCGGCCGCAGCCCTTGGCGGCGCAGCTTCGCGCGGTGGGCGCGGACTTTCTTAGCGGAAGACAAAGGCGCTGGCATGGAGCACTTTCTCGGTTACATGTAACTTAGCAAGGAGGTCCGATACGGTCAATCGCGATGCACTTGAATCCCCCTCCCTCTCCCGGCTATCTCACCGCCCCGCACTGAAGAGACCCACGCCCCATGGCCGGCCATAGTCAGTTCAAGAACATTATGTTTCGCAAGGGCAAGCAGGATAAGGAGCGCTCCAAGCTCTTCTCCAAGCTCGGCCGCGAGATCACCGTCGCTTCCAAATCCGGCCTGCCGGACCCGGCGCACAATCCGCGCCTGCGCACCGCCATCATCGCCGCCAAACAGGTTTCGATGTCGAAGGACACGATCGACCGCGCCATCAAGAAGGGCCAGGGCGGCGACGCCGAGAACTACGACGAGGTGCGCTATGAGGGCCGCGGCCCCGGCGGCGCGGCGCTGATCGTCGAGGCGCTGACCGACAACCGCAACCGCACCAGCGCCGACGTGCGCTCGACCTTCGCCAAATATGGCGGCGAGATGGGCGCGGCCAATTCGGTCGCCTTCATGTTCGCCCATGTCGGCCAGATCGTTTACGCACACGACAAGGGCAGCGACGACGCCATGCTCGAACTCGCCATCGAGGTCGGCGCCGACGAGTGCGTCTCCACCGAGGACGGCCACGAATTTTTGACTTCCCTCGACGATTTCATCGCCGTGCGCGACGCGCTGGAGGCCAAGCTCGGCGCACCGGTGTCGGCCGCCTTTGTCTGGCGCCCGTCGAACACCGTGGCGGTGCCCGACGGCGCCGGCGAACAGCTCATCAAGCTGATCGAAACCCTCGATGACCATGACGACGTGCAGAACGTCTACGGCAATTACGAATTGTCCCAGGCGTTGATGGAGAAGCTCGGCGGCTGATTATTTTTCCACCGCCAGCGTTCCCTTGGCGATGTTCAGCCGGATTTTCGCGGTGCCGGGCTTGTTCGGCTTCATGCCGTCGACGTACAGCCCGTAAGGAAACGTGATCAGCAATCCCTTCTTGGCATCATAGCTGGCGGCGATCCTGGCGAAGTCGATGCTGACGAAGCCCGAGCCTTCGTGATCGTTGATCAGGTGGCAGGCGGTATACTCCGGCTCGTCCTGTCCGCCGGCGGGGCTCAGCACCAGGAGGTGGATGGAGCAGCACACCGGTTCGCCGCCGGTATCCATCAGCGCGACGCGGACTTGGCCGTTGTAGAAGACCTTGGTGTTCTTCTCCCACGGCCCGGCGATGTTCGCCGCGCTCGCGGTCGACTGATCGTCATTGCAATCCATCACGGACACGGCCGCGGCCGGCGCCGTCATCGCCAGAACCGCCAGCAATCCCAGACCTGCGCTTCGCATGTCCCGCGCCCTCCGTTTGAACGGCGACAAATACAGATTCCCGGTGCCGGCGCCAGACTACTGCACGAAAACCGGCTCGTTAGCCCTACTCCAACCAAAGTCGGCGGTCTGCCACGCGGTCCAATCGCCGCCCCGCTTGGTCTGGCGGCACATCGCCAGATAGCCGCCATAGGTCACCGCCCAGACCTGCAGACAGCCATCGGATTGCTGCACGGCGGTGACATCCAGGACCGCCCCGGCGCAGCCGTTCCAATACGGCGGCGACCATGGCCCCCAGACCGGATTCGGGCTGCGCAGTATGCTGGCGATAAGTTCATATTTTTGGGTGATGCCGAGCACGATATGATCCGGCGCCGGGCCTTCATGCACCGCGTCGCGCGACGCGATGGCGCCGCGATGCTGCGAGGCGGCGATGGCGCGTAGCTGGGGCGCGCCGTTCCAGTTTTCCTTCGACCATGGCGACCAGTCGTAAGGTGACTCCGAATTGGCGGCATTTCTCGTCGACGAGCGCAATTGCTGCTGCATGTTCAGCACCCATACCTGGCCCAGCCCGTCATTCTTCACCGTCGCGGCGACGGCGAAGACCGGTGGGGCATCGTTCCAGGTCGGCAAATCCTGGTCCAAGGGCTGGCCCACCACCCGCGCCGAGATCAGCCGGCGGTCGCGCGTGATGCCCCAGAGCTGCTGTAACGACGCGACAAGCCGGCTTCTGGCAAAGCGCGGGTCCTTCGGATCGGCGTAAACCTGCTCCGGCACGGTCGCGAGCGCCATCAAGGCCGGACCGCCGACCTCTTCCCAATCGCCGCCGCGCTCGGGAATCTTGCCCATGAGCTTGCCCGCCATGTTGAGCGCCCAGATTTGGCCGAGGCCCAAAGCATGCTGCGCGCCCGCGATCTTGTGGATGTCGGTCCGTCCAAGGGCCGGATCACCCCAGCCGCCCCAGGTCGTGCCGTTGGCCGCCAACTGGCTGTTGAACACGATCGTATAATCTCTCGTCAGGGCGCTCAGCAGCACCCCGCGTTCGGGATGGTTGATCGCGTGGATCTTGCGGACCTGCCGCAGCCCTTCCCACGGTGCTTCTGTCGTCATTGCTCGCCTCCATCGCCGCGCCGGTCCCATGCCGCCGCGAAAGCCAAGCTCCCACCATCCCTTGCGCACGAATAGTTGGAGATTTTTGGGTGCTTTGCGCCGGCGGCGTCCGGCAAAGGCGATGGCGAATGACGCCTCCCGACTAGGAAAGCCTCGAACATAAAGGGTACAAAGCTGCGATGACCGCTCCGATTCGCATCCTCGGCCTCGATCCGGGCCTCGCCCGGATGGGCTGGGGCGTGATCGCGGTCGAAGGCAGCCGCCTCAGCCACGTCGCGCATGGCGTCTTCGCCACGCGCGCCGCAGATGGACTGGGTTTGCGGCTCCTGGCGCTGCACCGCGCCTTGGAAGAGGTCATCGCGCGCGAACGCCCGTGCGCCATCGCGGTCGAGATGGCCTTCGTCGCCAAGGATCCCTCCGCCGCGCTCAAGCTCGGCCATGCCCGCGCCGTCGCGCTGCTGGCCGCCGCGCAAGCCGGATTGGAGATCGCCGAATATGCGCCCAACCACATCAAGAAATCGGTCGTCGGCGTCGGCCATGCGCAGAAGGAGCAGGTCCAGGCGATGGTGCGGCGGCTCCTGCCCACCTGCCGCGTCGAGCAGGCCGACGCCGCCGACGCACTCGCCTGCGCCATCGCCCATGCGCATCTCGCGGGAACACGCGCCCGCATGATGATGAGCATCGCATGATCGGCAAACTCAAGGGCATCGTCGATTCCATCGCCGAAGATCATGCCATCCTCGATGTCGGTGGCGTCGGCTATCTGGTGCAGTGCCCGTCCTCGACGCTGGCGAAGCTGTCGGCCGGCGCGCCTGTCTCGCTGATGATCGAGACCAAGGTGTCCGACGACGCCATCCGGCTTTACGGCTTCCATTCGGCGGAAGAGCGCGAATGGTTCCGCCTGCTGCAGACGGTGCAGAATGTCGGCAGCCGTGTCGCCCTCAACGTGCTCTCCGCGCTGTCGTCGCGCGAACTCGAACGGGCGCTCGCCCTGTCCGACAAGGCCGTCATCGGCCGCGCCCAGGGCGTCGGCCCCAAGCTCGCCCTGCGCATCGTCACCGAACTCAAGGACAAGGCCCCCGCCATGATGCTGCGCGGCCATGGCGAAGACGGCGGCGTCGTCGCACTGGCCCCGCGCGGCCCCGAGGCCGACGCCGTCGCGGCGCTGGTGAAGCTCGGCTACTCACCCAGCCAGGCGTCCGAATCCGTCGCCCGCGCCGCCAACGATCTGGGCGCGGCCGCGCCGGTCGATGTCCTGATCCGCGAAAGCTTGCGGGCGATGGGGCGGTGAACTACAATCTGACTAGTCAGACTAGTCAGGAGGATGCGATGGAAAAGAGCTGGGCTTTGCAGGACGCCAAGGCACGATTTTCAGAAGTTGTTCGCGAGACCGCGAACGGCCCGCAACGCATCACGCTGCACGGTGAGGAAAAAGCCTATGTGGTCTCCGCCGAGGATTTTCACCGCATGAAGGGCGCGCCCAAACGCAAACAGACCAAATCCCTGTACGAACTTTGGCGTTCCGCTCCAAAGGTTCCTGAGTTCAAATTGCCCGAGCGCAAGTACGAGCCCATGCGCAAAGTGTTCTGATGTTCCTGCTCGATACTTGTGTCCTGTCGGAACACATGCGTCCGAGGCCCGACGCCGCTGTCGATGCCTGGTTTAAGGCGCAGTCCAGCGAACGGCTGTATATTAGTGCGCTGACCGTCGGCGAGGTTTGGTTCGGCATCGATCAATTGGCAACCGGGCGACAACGCCTGAAACTGGAGAAGTGGTTTTCCGACACCGTTGTCGATGGTTTCATGGGCCGCATTCTGCCTTTTGATTTCGACGTGGCGTATCGCTGGGGCGGGCTGCGAGTCGAAATGCCCGACGCCAAAATCATCGACTCACAGATCGCAGCAACGGCGGTCGTGCATGACCTCACGATCGTCACGCGCAACGTGACCGACTTTGCGTATAACGGGCTGGCTGTTTTCAACCCCTGGCGGACATAGGACCAACGATGGCTGCCAACCCCAAACCCGAAACCGACCGCCTCGTCACCCCCGAGCGCAGCGAAGAGGACTCGCTCGAGGCCTCGCTGCGCCCCAAGCGGCTGGCCGATTTCGTCGGGCAGCAGCAGGCGCGCGAGAATCTGTCCATCTTCATCCAGGCGGCGAAGGCGCGTTCCGAGGCGCTGGACCATGTCCTGTTCTCCGGCCCGCCGGGCCTCGGCAAGACCACGCTGGCGCAGATCGTGGCGCGCGAGCTGGGCGTCAATTTCCGCTCGACCTCCGGCCCGGTGCTGGCCAAGGCCGGCGATCTCGCCGCCATCCTGACCAATCTCGAACCGCGCGACGTGCTGTTCATCGACGAGATCCACCGCCTCAATCCGGCGGTCGAGGAAATCCTTTATCCCGCGATGGAGGATTATGAGCTCGATCTGGTGATCGGCGAGGGGCCATCGGCGCGCTCGGTCAAGATCACGCTCAATCCCTTCACGCTGGTCGGCGCCACGACGCGCTCGGGCCTCATCACCACGCCGCTGCGTGACCGCTTCGGCATTCCGATCCGGCTCAACTTCTATTCGGCGGAAGAATTGCTTTCGATCGTCGAGCGCGGCGCGCGCGTGCTGGGCCTGGCGCTGACCGCCGACGGCGCGCGCGAGATCGCCGGACGCGCCCGCGGCACGCCGCGCATCGCCGGGCGCCTGCTCAAGCGCGTGCGCGATTTCGCCTCCGTGGCCGGCCACCAGCAGGTCGATGCAAAAACCGCCGACGCCGCGCTGACGCGGCTGGAAGTCGACGCCCGCGGTCTCGACGCCTTCGACAAGCGCTATCTCAAACTGATCGCGGAAAGCTTCGGCGGCGGACCCGTCGGCATCGAGACCATCGCCGCGGCGCTGGGCGAATCGCGCGACGCCATCGAGGACGTGGTCGAGCCCTTCCTGCTGCAGCAAGGCTTCGTGCAGCGCACGCCGCGCGGCCGCCTGCTCAGCGGGGCGGCCTATGGTCATCTGGGCCTGACCGTGCCGCCGCGCGATCCGGCGCAGATGAATTTGCCGATAAGCGACGACGATGTCTGAGCCGGATAATTTGGCAGTGGGTGGCCTTGGACGCTTCGAGGGCAAGACCCACATCCTGCCCATCCGCGTCTATTACGAGGACACCGATCTCTCCGGCGTCGTCTATCACGCCAATTACCTGCGCTACATGGAGCGCGGCCGGATGGAATTCTTTCGCCTCTCGGGTATCTCCAGATTGGCGATGCTCGACGACGCCGAGCCGACCGCCTGGACCCTGCGCAATGCCAGCCTCGATTTCCACCGCCCGGCCCGGGTGGAGGACCAGCTCGAGGTCCATACCACCTGTCCGCTGCTGACCGGCGCGCGCATGCGGGCCGACCAGAAAATTTACGCCAATGGTGTGTTGCTGGTGCATGGCAAGGTCGAGGCGTGCATTATGACGCTGAGCGGCAAACCGCGTAGAATTCCGCAGGCCGTGCGCGATAAACTCCTCCCTTATCTTTTGGAAACAAGCGTTTAACCTTTAGCGCCCAAATTCGGCCACCATTGAATGACTTTTGCGCGGGAGCAGGAGATGCTGCGCGCCAGAGCTTCGCTTCTCGTTGCATGAGGTACCGTAATGACGCTGATCCGCATGCTGGCCGTGGCCGCATTCGTGAGCCTTTTGGGAACGCCTGCGCTGGCGCAACCGACGGCCGCGCCGGCGG
Organism: Rhizomicrobium sp.; assembly: GCA_036512455.1. Lineage (GTDB taxonomy): Bacteria > Pseudomonadota > Alphaproteobacteria > Micropepsales > Micropepsaceae > Rhizomicrobium. The sequence continues at coordinate 3,869 of DATCAT010000054.1, read as the reverse complement.
GCGGCGGCGCCACCGAGACGCACGATCTCGACGCGCCCTCCGCCGCGCCGACGACGTCGATCGACGTTGCGCCCAGCGGCGGCACGCCGGAGGCCACCAGCGCCGGCGGCATGTCGGTGATCTCGGTCTTCCTGCGCGCCGATCCGATCGTCAAGGCCGTGATGGTGCTCCTGCTGATCGCCTCGCTATGGTCGTGGACCATCATCATCAACAAATGGCTCGCCTTCGGCACGCTGAAGCGGCGCGCGAGCAAGTTCGAGAAGGTCTTCTGGTCCGGCCAGTCGCTGGACGAGCTCTATCAGCAATTCGCCGCCAAGGCCGATCATCCCATGGCCGCGACCTTCGTCGCCGCGCTGCGCGAATGGCGCCGGGCCTTCGAAGGCGGGCCCCCGCGCGAAGCGCTGGTGCCCGGCGTCAAGGACCGCATCGAGAAGGCGATGAGCGTCACCATCCTGCGCGAGACCGATGGGCTCGAGCGCCAGCTCGGCTTCCTCGCCACGGTCGGCTCGACGGCGCCGTTCATCGGCCTGTTCGGCACGGTGTGGGGCATCATGAATTCCTTCACCGCCATCGCCGCCCAGCACAACACGACGCTCGCCGTCGTGGCGCCCGGCATCGCCGAGGCGCTGTTCGCCACCGCGATGGGGCTGCTCGCCGCCATTCCCGCCGTCATCTTCTACAACCGCTTCGTCAACGAGATCGCGCGCTACACCACGCGGCTCGACGCCTTCGCCGATGAATTCTCCGCCATCCTGTCACGCCAGCTGGACGAGAAGGCGCGCTGATGGCGGCGACGCTGCACCGCAACGAACGTGGCCATCGCGGCGGCCGCCGCCGGGCCATGGCGGAAATCAACGTCACGCCCTTCGTCGACGTGATGCTGGTGCTGCTCATCGTCTTCATGGTGACGGCGCCGTTGCTCACCGTCGGCGTGCCGGTCGATCTGCCCAAGACAAGGGCGCAGACGCTCGGCCAGGACCGCGAACCGCTCTCGGTCACCGTCAAGCGCGACGGCAAGGTCTATCTGCAGAACACGCCCATACCCGAAGACGAACTGGTGCCCAAGCTCAGCGCCATCGCCGCCAACGGCTATGACCAGCGCATCTTCGTGCGCGGCGACAAGGCGGTCGACTATGGCCGCGTCATGGAAGTGATGGGTCTGCTCTCCGCCGCTGGCTTCACCCATATCGGGCTCGTGACCGATGTCGCAAAGCCTAAGCCCGGCACGCCTTGACCTGACGCCGACCACCGCGCGCGGTTCGCGCGTCGGGGGTCTGATCGTCGCTGTGCTGTTGCACGCGGCGATCGTGGCGACGACTCTGATCAGCTGGCAGCACAGCCTGGAGATCGCCGACGAGTCGCCGCCGGTCGTGCCGGTCGATCTCGTCACCATCGGCGCCAAGACCAACATCGCGCCGACCGTCGAGCGCATGCCCAAGCCGCTGCCGCAGCAAGACGTCAAGCCGCCACCGACCGAGATGCCGCTGCCAACGCCCGCGCCGACGCCGCCGCCGGCCGCCGAAGCGGCGCCCGATCTGCCGCTGGCCAAGCCGCTGGAGATCAAGCCCGCGCCGCTGCCCAAGCCCGCGGCCAAGCCGCAGACGCAGCCGGCGCCGCCCGACGAGAAGAAGAAGCCCAAGACCGACGATTTCAGCGCCTTGTTGAACAAGCTGACCGCGCCGGCCGCCGCGCCGCCCAACGCCCGCGTCACCGACCGCACTCTCAAGGGCGTCGGCGCGATGAACGCCATGACCATGGATCTGGTCGATGCGCTGCGCAACGCGATTTCGCCGTGCTGGAGCCCGCCGGTCGGCGCGCCGCATCCCGAACGGCTGGTCGTGACCTTCGAACTGTTCCTCAATCCGGACGGCAGCGTCGCACAGACGCCACAATTGGCTGCAGAATCGGCGGCTCGCGCGGCGGGCGATCCGTTCGTGCGGGCCGCCGCGGAAGCCGCGCGTCGTGCGATCTCGACCTGCGGCCCCTACAAATTGCCGGCCGACAAATACAATACCTGGCGCGACATCACGATCGACTTCGATCCGCGCAAGATGGTCCAGTAACGGGAGACACCAGAATGAATGCGAACCGCCTCCGGCATTGGGCCGCCGCCCTCGGCATCGTCATGGCGCTGGCCGCCGTCCCGGCGCGCGCCGAGCTGCACGTCACGGTCGATCAGGCCAATCCGCAGCCCCTGCCGATCGCCATTCCCGATTTCGCCGCGCCGATCGCCGGCGATACCGCCATCGCGCAGAACCTCGCCAAGGTCATCCGCGCCGATCTCGACCGCTCGGGCCTGTTCCGGCCCCTGGATCCCAAGTCCTTCATCGAGAAGATCAGCAACATCAACGTGCCGCCGCAGTTCGGCAGCTGGCGCACGATCCAGGCGCAGGCGCTGGTCGCCGGCCAGATCCAGGCGCAGCCCGACGGCCGCCTGCGCGTCGACTTCCGTCTGTGGGACGTGTTCGGCGAGAGCCAGATGATCGGCCAGCAATATTTCACCACGCCGGACAATTGGCGCCGCATCGCGCACATCATCGCCGACGCGATCTACAAGCGCATCACCGGCGAAGAGGGCTATTTCGACACCCGCGTCGTCTTCATCTCGGAGTCGGGTCCGGCGCTGTCGCGCAAGAAGCGCCTGGCGGTGATGGATCAGGACGGCGCCAATCCGATCTTCCTGACGCGCGGCGACTATCTGGTGCTGACGCCGCGCTTCAATCCGACGGCGCAGATGATCGCCTACATGTCCTATATCGGCGCCAAGCCGCGCGTCTATCTGTTCGACCTGGAAAGCGGCCGCCAGGAAATGCTCGGCAATTTCCCCAACATGACCTTCAGCCCGCGGTTTTCTCCCGACGGCAACAAGGTGGCGCTGACGCTGGAATCCGGCGGCAATTCGGACATCTATGTGATGGATTTGCGAACCCGGGCGATGACAAGGTTAACGTCCGATCCGTCGATCGACACCGCACCCTCTTTTTCGCCCGACGGCACCCAGATCGCCTTCGAATCCGACCGCGGCGGCAGCCAGCAGATCTACCTCATGAATGCCGACGGCTCCGGGCAGCGCCGCATCAGCTTCGGCGCCGGGCGCAACGGCACGCCGGTGTGGAGCCCGCGCGGCGATCTCATCGCGTTTACCAATCAAAGCGGCGGATTCCATGTCGGAGTCATGAAGACCGACGGCTCGGGCGCGCGCATCATCACCAATGGCTGGGAAGACGAGGGACCGACCTGGGCGCCGAACGGCCGTGTCATCATGTTCGGCCGCACGGTGCAGGGCGGGCGCGGTTCGCAAATCTGGTCGATCGACGTCACCGGCCGCAACGAACGGCGCGTGCCGACGCCCGGCGACGCATCGGATCCCGCCTGGTCGCCCTTGATCCAATAGGGTTCCTGTCCCTAAACTCCCGGTAATCTGTTTTCTGGCTCTTTTTCGCCACGAACGCGTTAGATCGTAGAGTTCCCGCGGCAATGCATCGGCTCTGAGCGATGCCGGGCCGGATTGATGGAGGGTTTGAATTCGATGACGAAATTTTCAACGGTGATGAGTTTCGCTGCGTTGACAGCGGCGCTTCTGCTGGCGGGTTGCACCACGCCCAAGCAGGCCGAGAACACGCCCCCTCCCCAGACCGGTGGCAGCAGCGCGCCGCCCGCGGCGATGTCCAGCATCGTGCCCGGCAGCGCCGAAGACCTCCGCGTCAATGTCGGCGATACGGTTCACTTCGCCTACAACGCCTACAACATCGAGGACAACGACAAGGGCACGTTGCAGCGCCAGGCGACCTGGCTGAGCAAATACCCGAGCATTCGCGTCACCGTCGAGGGCGATTGCGACGAGCGCGGCACGCGCGAATACAATCTCC
>DATCAT010000053.1:0-58856 GCA_036512455.1 Rhizomicrobium sp. | reverse complement strand
CCTCACCCCGGCCCTCTCCCCCAAAGATGGGGGAGAGGGAGAATCTCTAGCTTCCACCTCCATAGACTCCGCGATCAGCCGGCGTCCCTCGAACCCGAAGCCGAACCGCCGCGCGTGATCGGCGGTGAAGGTCTGCGCCATCTCCGCGACCGATCCCAGCGCCACCGGCAGCGTCGTATCGCTGCCGTCATAGCGGACATGCACGCGCACGGTGCTGGCGATCAGGCTCGCGCCTTGCGCGATCAACTCGTCTTCCGCCGCTATGCGCAGTTCTTTTTCCAGCGCCGCCAGCGCCGCTGCGCTGCCCGCCAGCGGTTTGCCGACCGCGCGCTGGCGCACGGCGCGCAGTGTCGCCAGTTTCATGCCGTAAGCCGACAGCAGGCTCGACAAGGGATGGATGAACACCGTCGTCATGCCGAGCGCGTCGGCGACCAGGCAGGCATGCTGCCCGCCGGCACCGCCGAAACAGGCGAGCGCGTATTCGCGCGCATCGTACCCCTTGGCGACCGAGATGCGCTTGATCGCATTGGCCATGTTCTCGACCGCGATGCGGATGAAGCCGTCCGCGACATCCTCCGGCGCGCGCCCGATGATGACCGCGAGTTTCGCGAAGGCCTCGCGCACCGCCGCCTCATCGAGCGGCTCGTCGCCGCCGGCGCCGAAAATCTTCGGAAAGAACGCCGCCTGCAGCTTGCCGACCATCACATTGGCGTCGGTCACCGTCAGCGGCCCGCCGCGTCGGTAGCTCTTCGGTCCCGGATTGGCGCCCGCCGAGTCCGGCCCGGCGCGGAAGCGCGCGCCGTCGTAATGCAGGATCGAGCCGCCGCCCGCCGCCACGGTGTGGATCGCCAGCATCGGCGTGCGCAGCCTCACGCCGGCGACCTCGGTCTCGTAGACCCGCTCGTAATCGCCGCCCCAGCGTGCCACGTCGGTCGAGGTGCCGCCCATGTCGAAGCCGATGACGTGTTCGAAACCCGCCGCCCGCGCCGTCTCAGCCATCCCGACGACGCCGCCGGCCGGGCCCGAGACGATGGCGTCCTTGCCGCGGAAGAACGCGGGCGCCGCGAGGCCGCCATTCGACGTCATGAAGCTGAGCTTCGAACCCGCCAGGGCGCCGGCGATCTTGCGCGTGTAGCGCGACAGCATCGGCGACAGATAGGCGTCCGCCACCGTCGTGTCACCGCGCGAGACGAATTTCATCAGCGGCACGGCTTCGTGACTGGTCGAGATCTGCGTGAAGCCAGCGGCAGCTGCGATTTGTGCCGCCCGTGCCTCATGCGCCGGAAAGCGATAGCCGTGCAGGAAGACGATGGCGCAAGCGGTTATCCCTTGCGCCCGCGCCGCCGCCAGATCGCGCGCCAGGCTCTCTTCATCCAGCGCGCGCAGCACCGCGCCGCCGGCCATGACGCGCTCGTCCGCTTCGACCACGCTCTCGTACAGCATGTCCGGCAGCTCGATCTTCAGCGCGAACAGCTTGGGCCGGTTCTGATAGCCGATGCGCAGCTGGTCCCTGAAGCCCCTCGTCACGATCAGCGCCACGCGCTCGCCCGTGCGGGTCAGCAGCGCGTTGGTTGCAACGGTGGTGCCCATGCGCACCTCGCCCACCGCGCCCGGCGGAATGGCCGTTCCGGATGCCAATCCCAGCGCGCGCCTGATGCCCTCCAGCGCCGCGTCGTCATAGCGTGAACTTTCCGACAGGAGTTTGCTTGTCGACAGCGCCCCATCCGGCGCCTGCGCCACGATGTCCGTGAACGTGCCGCCGCGATCGATGTAGAAATTCCAAGCACCCATTGTCATCCCCGGCCGAGTATCGCGAAGCGATACGAGGGGAAGGGGACCCAGGCGGTTGGACCGGGCATGATCTATCCGCCTGGGTTCCCTTCCCCTCGCGATGCTAGCGCATCGCTTCCGCCTTCGCCGAGGCTACGGCGGACAAAATACAAATTCCGACCCTCCGAAGCTTTAGCGTAGGAGGGCGCCGGGAATGACAGCGTTGTTTTGGCGTCGAAGCCGCATCGCAATTTGCCGCCATTTCCCCTATCACTCCCCCATGTCCATCTTGGGAAAGCTAGGCGGCGCTGCGGCCGGATTTATGCTGGGCGGCGGGCCGGTCGGCGCGCTGATCGGCGCGCTGGCGGGTCATTTCCTGATCGACCGCGAGATGCCGTCGCTCTCCCCCGGCGAAGCGCCCGGCGTGGTCTTCACCATCGCCATGATCGCGCTCGCCGCCAAGATGGCTAAGGCCGACGGCACCGTCACCGACGACGAGGTCGAGACCTTCCACCGTCTCTTCCGCGTGCCGCCGCACGAGCAAGCCAGCGTCGACCGCATCTTCCGCCTGGCGCAGCACGACACTGCCGGCTACGAGGCCTACGCCTCGCAGATCGCCCAGATGCTGCGCGGCAATCCGGCGCTGCTCGAAGACATCATGGACGGGCTGTTCGAGATCGCGAAGGCCGATGGCGTTTTCCATCCCGGCGAGGCCGCGTTCCTCGAGCGCGTCGCCGACATCTTCGGCTTTACGCAAAACGAATACCGCCGCATCCGTGCCGCCCATATCGGGCCGGACAAGGGCGATCCTTACGTCATCATGGGCGTCGCCTTCGACGCCGGCGACGACGAGGTCAAGGCGACCTGGCGCATGCTGGTGCGCGAGAACCACCCCGACAAGCTGATCGCCCGCGGCGTGCCGGAAGAATTCATCCGCCTCGCCACCGACAAACTCGCGGTGATCAACGCGGCGTATGACAGGATTGAAAAAGAGCGAGGGTGGAAGAAGTAGGAATTAGAGGGCAAACCAACTTTAAGTAGTTGGAGCGATCAACCACCCCCACTCACCATGGCCGGGCTTGGTCCGTAGCGACAGCGTTCGGACGCCACCCAGCGCTCAAACAATTTCGTATGCCGAGCGGTTTCGTCTACATGCTTGCGAGCAAGCGGAACGGTACGCTGTACACCGGCATATCTTCGGACATGCATGGGCGCATCAAGGCGCATCGCGAAGGCCGTGGTTCCAAATTCGTTTGGAAGTATCGTGTGTTTAGATTGGTCTGGTTCGAAGAACACCCGCTTTATGCAAGCGCCATTCAGCGCGAAACCAACATCAAGCGTTGGAAGCGTGCGTGGAAGATTGCGCTGATCGAAAAGAACAATCCCAACTGGGACGATCTGCTCGAAAAGTGGAATGCCTGACCGCCCATCCCCAACTCACCATGGCCGCCCTTGAGGCGGCCACCCAGTAGGCGCGCGTCTGCGCGCCAATGACTCTTTGCTGGCGGCGCTGCGCGCCGGCTGGGTGGCCGGGTCGAGCCCGGCCATGGTGATATGGTGGCTTGTTGAAGCCTTATCTGCCCAAAATATCGTAGAAATTCACGATCGAGATCGGGTGACCGGTCGCGTCGGCGATTTCGATCTGTTTGTGATCGAAGTCGTGCTCCTCGGGATTCTCGCGAATCAGATCGCGCACCGATTGCACCGCCGCTTCGCGCGCGTCCTGCGCGGTGGGGAAGACATAGGCGTTGGGATCGCGGATCAGATCCTCGCCGTCGCGGATGTTGAGATAAAAGTGGGCCATCATGTTCTCCTGAACAGACAACGGTGCGCCGCAGGCTCGGTTCCGCCGCCGGCCTTCAGGAATTTTACGCACCCTTGGCAACCTGCTGAAAGTACGGCCATAATGGGCGTTCCGGCGGGGGCTGGAGGCTTGTTTGCCGCTGCTGGAATTGCCGTCTCAGGCACCGGAGCCGCGCCCGTGGCAGCGCAACGGGGCCGCTGCCGCGCTCGTCGCGCTCCTGCACGGGCTGCTGATCGGCTTCATCGCGATTTCACTGCCGACGCGTTCGCTCCTGCTGCCGGCGCAGCGCGAGATATTCCTGTTCTTCCATCCGGCGCAGAAACCGACGCAGCCGCAAAGCCGGATGATCGCCATCCCGCCGGCGCGGAGCATCTCGCCGCCGCTCTTTCGCTACACGCCGCCGCCGCGTGCGAGCAACGCGCTGTCGCCGCCGATGGTGACGGGCCTGGGTCTGTCGCTGTTCGGCTGCGCGCCGGAGAACCTCGCCAACCTGACGCGCGATCAGCGCGCCCATTGCAGTGGCGCGCTCAGCATCGCCTCGCTGCAAGGCGCCATCCCCGGGGCGGTCACGATCCACGCGGTGCAATCGGCGCGCTGGTCCGCTGCCATCGCCGCCCGCAACGCGCCGCTGGCGGTGCCCTGCACCAGTCTCACCAAGACTGTCGGCCGCTCGCTCGGCAGCGCAGCGAACACCGTGATGGTCGATCCGCTCTGCGTGCTGCACGAACTCACGACCCGGCCGGACAAGTAACATACTGATTTTGCTACGCTAAAAATAATATGATGATTATTTGATGACTCCCCTTGACGAGCGAGCCTTTGATGACTTTATGATGAGTGTAAGAGCCGTATCACAGGCTCCGCTCAAATGAGGAGATAACCATGAGCAAATACGGTGTCGGCATCGGCGATGACTTTCCGCTCGATGACGGACGCGGCCCCGGCGCCGCAGGCAACTCCAGCGCCGCAGGCAGTTCGAGCGCCGCAGGCGGCGACGCTCCGCGCGACGATCGCGCCGAATTCGAAGACTGGAAACGCCGCCGCGACGAATGGCGCGCCCAGCGCGAAGCCTGGAAAAGCCAAGCCGAGAACTGGCGCCGCCAGCGCGACGAATGGCGCGCCCGCCGCCGCGCGTATCGCGACCAGCGCCGCGGCGAGTATTACGGCGGCGGCTCCTACGACTACGGCCGCGGCTGGTATCCGCACTTTTTCGGCTTCGGCCTCTTTCGGCTGCTGGCCTTCTTCGCGGTGATCGCGCTGATCGTCTTCGCCTTCTCGCATCTCTATGTCGTGGTCGGCATCCTGGCCGTGGTGGCGCTGTTCGCCGCCAGCCGGCACCACGGCATCGATCCCTTCGATTTCGGGCCGCACGACTATTCCCAGCGTCCGCCGCCGCCGGCGCAGCCGCGGGCGAACCAACCGCCGGCCAGCCCGCCCGCGACAACGCCGCAAGATCCCGCGGCTTAAGGAACAAGCGCATGAGACATCGTCACGGCCGTTTTCACGGCGCCGCCGCGGAGGCCATGCGCGCCGCCGCCGACGCCATGGAGACCGGCGAGCGCACCACCACGCGCGTCCAGCTTGAAATGCCGCCCCAGGCCATGGAGCGATTGCAGCGCCTGAAGGAAAAGACCGAGGCCGCGTCCTATGCCGAGGTCATCCGCAACGCACTGCGCGTCTTCGAGGCCCTGGTGCAGGAGCATGAAGCCGGCGCGGAATTTTCCCTGAAACGGGCGAACGGCGATACCGTCGCCTACAAGATCTTCATGTGACGAGGCGCCGATGAGTCTGGCCGAAACCAAATCGCCGAACGCGATCTCGCAGCTCGCGCTTTTCCTGGGCCGCAAGGGCCGCCGCGTCTGGCGCCTGCACGTCACGGGCAAGACGCAGCTCACGCCGCACATGCTGCGCGTCGAATTCAAGGGCGCCGACCTCAACGAGCTGGTCTGGAAGCGCGGCCAGGACCTGGTGCTTGAGCTTCCCATCGGCGACGGCGCCATCGTGCGCCGCCACTACACGATCCGCGACCACGATCCGGTGGCGCGCACGCTCGCCATCGACTTTGTCTTGCACGGCTCAAGCCCGGCGGGCGATTGGGCGCGCGCCGCCAGGCCGGGCGACTCCATCGCCGCCGCCGGCCCGCGCGGCCACACTTATATCCGCGACGCCGACTGGCATCTCTTCACCGGCGACGAGACCTGCATCCCGGCCATTTTCGCGATGCTTGAGGGTCTGGCGCCCGGCGCCAAAGCCTTCGCCTTCATCGAGATCGCCGACGACGGCGAGCGCCAGGCGGTTTCCGGTGACGCGAAGATCGTCTGGCTGCCGCGGGGTGGCGCGCCCGCCGGTCCCAGCCGTATCCTGTTCGATGCCGTCGAAGCCTTCGCTTTCCCGCCCCGCCACGGCCATGCTTATGTTATCGGCGAGACCAGCAATGTCCGCGCTATCCGCCAGCGCCTGCTCGAACGCGGTCTTGGCAAGGAGCAGACTTGCGCAGAAGGTTATTGGCGCCCCGGCCGCATCGGCGGCCACGATCACGCGTAAGTCGTCCTTGGATTCTTGATGACGCTGAAAATCGTCTCCTGCCTCTCGCCCAATCACGACGCGCGTCCCGATGGCGCGGCGATCGACATGCTGGTGCTGCACTACACCGGCATGCGGACGGCGGACGAGGCGCTGGCGCGGCTCACCGATCCGGCCGCGAAGGTCTCGGCGCACTACACCATCGGCCGCGACGGCCGAGTCTTCGCCCATGTCGCGGAGGAGCGCCGCGCCTGGCATGCCGGCGTCTCCTGGTGGGCCGGCGAGAGCAACGTCAACGGCCGCTCCATCGGCATCGAGCTGGTCAATCCCGGCCACGAATTCGGCTACATCGCCTTCGCGGCGGAGCAGATCGCCGCGCTGATCGATCTGGCGGGGGCCATCCTCAAACGCCATCCGATTCCGCCCGCCCGCGTCCTCGGCCACAGTGACGTCGCGCCCGCGCGCAAGGAAGACCCCGGCGAACTCTTCCCCTGGCAACAGCTCGCCGAATTCGGCATCGGCGTGTGGCCGAACTTTTCCTCCCCCGTTGTTACGGGGGAGGGGGACCGCGCAGCGGTGGAGGGGGCGGACGCTGGGCGATGCCTCTCCAGCTATGGCTACGGCCTTCCTCCGCACACGGACGTTTCCGTGACCGCCGTCATCACCGCCTTCCAGCGCCACTTCCGCCCGACCCAAATCAACGGCCAATGGGACGGCGAATGCGCCAGCGCGCTCGCCGCGCTCCTGGCGCTGAAGGCCGTGAGCTAACCTCTCCCGCGAGCGGGAGAGGGACGCAAAATCTTACGTTTAGCGCAGCGAAGCTAAGCGTTAGATTTTGCTGGGTGAGGGGTACAGACTTGGCGACTATCCGACACCCCCTCACCTCACCTTCGCTTCGCTCAGGTCGCCCTCTCCCGCTAAGTGCGGGAGAGATCATCCAGCACCGCACCGATCGTGCGCCGCGCGCCTTCCGCGATCATCGTGCTCGTCGCCTCGTAATACGCAAGCGCGACCAGCGCCGTGGACAGCGCCCAGCCGCGGCCGCGCGCCCAGGTCGCGTCGTCGGCCGCCAGCGCGGCGCGCAATGCGTCCCGCGCCTCGCCTTCGAACAGGCTCCACGCCACGATCAGGTCGCAGGCCGGATCGCCCACGCCCAGGCCGCCGAAATCGATCACCGCGCTCAGCCGTCCGTCGACCGCCAGCAGATTGCCGGCGCTGAGATCGCCGTGGATCCACACCGGCGCACTCGGCCAGGGCGGTGCGCGCGAGTCTTTCTCCCACGCCGCCGTCACGGCGCGCGCATCGATTGCGCCGTGCAGCGCCTCGATCGCCTCGCGCGTGTAACCGTCGCGCCGCGCCAGCGTCACGCCGCGCCAGAAATTGTGCGTCCCCGGCTTAGGGCCGCCCTCGGGATCGATCCGCCGCAGGGCGAGGATGAAGTCCGCCAGATCGGCGGCCATCCGGCTGGGATCGGCGATGTGCCCGCGCAGCGGATTTTCGCCGGCGAGCCAGCGGCAAACGGACCACGCCCACGGATAACCTTCGCCGGGCGCGCCCCTGGCGAGCGGGACCGGGATCGCCAGCGGCAGGTGCGGCGCCAGTGCGGGCAGCCACGCCAGTTCCTTCGCCAGCGACGCCGTGGCGCTGGGCCGGCGCGGCAGCCGGACGGCCATGCTCTCGCCGAGCCGGTACATCGCATTGTCCGTGCCGGACGAAAGGGCCGGCGCGACGGCAAGCCCGGCCCATTGCGGAAACTGCGCCGCCAGCAGCCGGCGCACCAGCGCTGTGTCGGTCTCCACTTCGTCGGCGTGCATCCTGGGCGCGCTCATGGAAGCTGCGCCGCGTAATGCCGGCGTAGCAGCGTCGACGCGAGGCCGAGCGGCGGCAGCGCCACCAGGATCGTCGCCCAGAACGAAACGCCGCAGGCGCACAGCGCCGCCGCGATCAGGCAGGCGCAGACGCACCCCACATCCCAGCCGCCTTCGGTCGCGATGTGAAAGCGCATCGGACAGGGCGAGGCCTTGGCGAGATTGTAGATCGCCGTGCCCGCCGGCAGCATCAGCGTGCCGAGCAGGGCGCCCAACGCGTTGGCGGCGACGGCCAACAGCGGCCAGTCCAGGCTCGCCGCGCGCAGCAGCACGATAGCGGCCATCCCGCCATAGGCGATGGTGACGGCGCGCACGCCATGGCCGGCGTCGACATGGCGTCCGAGCAGCAGGCCGGACACAGCCCCGACCAGACCCGCCAGGGCCATGGCGCCGCCATAGACCGCGAAGCTTTCGCCCAGCGCGACGAACAGCGCGATCTGCCAGACGAAGATGAAATAGCAATCGAACCAGCCGTCCGCCGCTTGCAGGATCGCGCCCAGCCGCGCGGCGGCAAAGGCGCCCGGCGCCGCGGCCTTGACCGCGACATTGGGCGCGCCGATCAGCGGCACGACGGCCAGCAATTGGATCGCCGCCACGCAGGCGAACATCGCGCGCGGACCCAAGGTCACCAGTCCCCACGCGCCCAGCAGCGGCGCCACGATCCCCACGATCGAGACCAGCGCCTCGCGCGCGCCGATCTGATGGCCGCGATGTTCGGCGTCGCCGAGCGAGGCGAAATAGGCGTTGTAGGCGGGGTAGTAGAAAATCTCGCCGACCGCCGACACCGCGCACAGCGCCGCCAGCGCGCTGCCCACGCCGTGAATCTCCGGCAGGATCGGATACTGCGCCGCAAGGATGATCGTTCCGGCGATCAGCAACGGCTTCATGCCCCAGCGCCTTGCCAGCGGCAGGATCAGCGGCCTGAGCGCCAGGCGCGCCGTCATGATTCCCGCCAGCGCCAGCAGCACGAACGCAATCGGCACGCCATAGCGCACCAGGAACACCAGGAAGAAAACGCCGCCGCCGCTTTGGGCGAGAGCTTGAACGCCGGTATGCAGATTGACGCGATTGATCGCGTCGTTGCGCAGAAATGCCATGCGGACACCGATGGATTCTTATAGCGATGGGAAGCCGGCCCGTTGCGGACCGGCGGGCGATGCGGCTAGGCCGCTATGAAAGTGTCTTACCCATCGTGATCGATCCCTGATCGGTGGCGGACCATGGCCGTGTATCTGCGATCCTGTCAACTGCGGGCAGAGCCGTCATGCAAATGTGATGCTTCCGCGCCACTCGGCGCCTGCTAGCCTCTTTGCCATGAAGACCATCGGCATCCTGGGCGGCATGAGTTGGGAGTCCTCCGCCATCTACTACCAGCTCCTCAACCGCGAGGTGCAGAAGCGCCTCGGCGGCGTGCACTCGGCCAGGCTGCTCCTGTATTCGTTCGACTTCGACGAGATGTCGGCGCTGCAACAGGCCGGCAGGTGGGACGAGGCCAACGCCCTGATGGCGCGCGTCGCGTCTGACCTCGCGAAAGCCGGTGCCGATTTCCTGCTCATCGCCTGCAACACCATGCACTGCGCCACGCAAGAGATGGAAAAGGCCGTGCGCCTGCCGCTGCTGCACATCGCCGATCCGCTCGGCAAGGCCATCGACAGGGCCGGCCTGCGCCGCGTCGGCTTGCTCGGCTCGCGCTACACCATGGAGCAGGACGGCATCATCCGCGGCCGGCTCCAGGCGCGCTACGGCGTCGACGTCATCACGCCGGACGGCGATGACGCCGCCGAAGTCAGCCGCGTCATCTACGAAGAACTGGTGCGCGGCAAATTCCTGGAAAGCTCCCGCGCCGCCTACGCCGGGATCATCGCGCGCCTGATCGCCCGGGGCGCGCAAGGCATCGTCCTGGGCTGCACCGAACTGCCGCTGCTGGTGAAGCCCGAAGACTCCGCCGTGCCGCTGTTCGACACGACGACGCTGCACGCGCTCGCCGCGGTGGATTACGCGCTGAGCTAGACGTCGGCGCGATGTTCCTGGGCATGCGAGACGCACAGGCCGGGCAGGCCGAACTTGTCGATGGCGCGCTGCCACGACAGATATTCCTCCACCGTCAGCGCATAGCGCCGGCAGGCCTCGTCGAGGCTGAGCCCGCCGCCGCGCACCGCCGCCACCACCTGCGCCTTGCGCCGCGGCACCCAGCGCACGGTTCCGGGCGGCGGCAATTCCGCCGCCTGGGCTGTATTGTCGGGAACCCTGCCGTCACGTCCCATGATCTGCCTCGTCGCTGGTTGCGATGAGAGAGTCGTTGCGGTGGTGATGCGTTCCCGGAACTTTGAGGCTTCTCGAATCGCGTTAACGCCCGGCAAACCGGATCGCTAAAACGCTATGCGGTGAGATCGTATTCCAGCAGCGGCAGCATCCGGTCCGCACTGTCATTTGACTCAATCCTGCATTATACCTCGCCACGCGTCAGATGGCCGGATGGCCGCGGCATTCTGTGAAAACAGGGTGTCGAGGAAAGTCCGGGCTCCACGGAGACACGGTGTCGGATAACGACCGGCGGGGGCGACCCCAGGGACAGCGCCACAGAAATGACACCGCCTACCGGCCTAAAGCCGCGGCAAGGTTGAAATGGTGCGGTAAGAGCGCACCGCGCGTCTGGCAACAGACGCGGCAAGGCAAGCCCCACCGGGAGCAAGACCAAATAGGGACGGCACGTAATCCGTTTCCGGATAGCCGTCCGGGTAGGTCGCGAGAGGCGGCAGGCAACTGTCGTCCCAGAGGAATGGTCATCGATCCGCGCAAGCGGTGAACAGAACCCGGCTTACAGGCCATCTGACGCATTTGATCGCTGCTTATGGAACCAACCGACTATATTTGCGGTGAACATTGCAGCGCCGGAGAAACGGCTTGTTCTCCGACAAGCCGTTGACGGCTCGCGGTCCTGGTTATTTCCTGTGGGGATGAAGCACCTTGCCAGCCGATCGTTTTGGGACGGGTACGGCAAGCTGCCGTCAAGTGTCCGAGATCTGGCGGACAAGAATTTCGCGCTGCTGAAAGAAAATCCCAAGCATCCATCCCTTCACTTCAAGAAAGTCGGACGCATTTGGAGCATTCGGATCGGCTTACAATATCGCGCGATCGCGACAGAAGTGGACGGTGACATGCGGTGGCACTGGATCGGCAAGCACAACGACTATGATCACAAGCTTTCGTGAACTGCTATAACTCGCGATAGCGGCCGGCCCGGAAATCCGCTTCGGACTGTTCGATGAGCTTGTCTATCTTTCCGCTCTTCGCATCGCGCTCGATCTTCGCATCGAATTCCGCGGCGTCGATCTCGTCCAGCCGGGCGCGAAGCTGCGCACGGTCCTTTGTGGACAGTTTCGTGATTGCCTTTTCGATCTCGTCAACGCTCATGCGCCTAGCATAGCACATTCGCGTTTTGTCCGTAAAATGCCCTCCGGGAAGATCAAATTCCCAACTCCATCAGCGTCCAATCCAGCGGATCGCCCGTCACCTGCGCCAGCGATTTGATCTTCAGGAACTGCTCGGGCTTGAAGTTGACGTGGACCATCACCGGATGCAGGCCGCTGGCCTCGCGCGCGAACGGCAGCAGGATCTCCTCGCTGAGATAATCGTCACCGGTGGTCATGGCGATCCGCCGGTGTGCCGCGATGACCGCGCCGCGCGCGACGGCCGAGAATATCGCCAGCCGCGTGGCGCGATGGCTCTGCGGCGCGTCCGCCAGCCAGTCCATGCCCGTCAGTTCCTTGCCCAATATGTGGCGGTAGCTCGTGCCGGCCAGCCGCACGGTGACGCTCGCGTCGGGAACGACGTTGAACAGGATGAGGTTGGACAGATAGGGTTTCAGCTTCGCGGGATGGAAGGCGGAGCGCGGCGGCAGCGCATCGCCCTGCCACAGCGAAAGCCAATGGCTCGCCAGCGCGGCGTTGGCTTCTTCCAGGTGCAACCCGGCGATGGCGTCGATCGCGATGCTCTTTTTCAAGGCCGGCCCGTCCTTTGCCCGCTGCACGGACATTTCTAGGCGCGCAACCCTAACCGTCCCTTGCCCGGACGGCGTGGACGGCTACGCAAAACCACTTAGACGCGCGTCAGGTCAGCCGTTCCAGCGTCAAAGGATCGTCGCGGCCGGCGAAATAGGTCTCGAGCGCGGCCTCGAACGGCCCGCCGCCGGGCGCCGCCCGCGCGAACAGCGTCATCGACGAACGGAACTTCAGATCGTCCGGCGCGCCGAAAATCTCGCGTGCCGTGCGCCCCTTCACGTCCAGCACCAGCTGCGTGCCGTCGCGCAGCCGCTGGCCCAGCACCGGATGTGCCAGATACGCCTTCGCTTCGTCCAGCGACGAAATCGCATAGCGCCGCGCCATCGCGCTGGCGCCGAGGCCCGAAACTTGCGGAAACACGAACCACATCCAATGCGTCCGCTTGGCGCCGGCGCGCAGCTCCGCCAGCACTTGCGCGATCACGGGCGCCTGCGCCGCCACGAAGCGCTGCAGATCGTAGGGATCGTCCGCCGTCACGTCCGCGCGCCTTAGCCGAACACCACCGGCAGCGCGTGAAAGCCATACAGCAAGCCGCCCGGCAGTCTTTTGCCGCGTTCGGCGCCGTGCGCGATGGTCGCAAAGCGCGCCACCAGCGCGGACATCGCGGCCTTGGCCTCCATCCGCGCCAGCGGCGCGCCGATGCAGCTGTGGACGCCGTGGCCGAACGCGACATGGCGCTCCCGCGCGCGCCGCAGTTCGAAATTCGCCGGTTCGTCCCACTTGGCCGGATCGCGGTTGGCCGAGGCGAGATAGACCATCACCATCTCGCCGGCCGGAATGGTCGCGCCGCCGAGCGCGACGTCCTGCTGGGCGCGGCGGATCACCATCTGCGCCGGCGAATCGATGCGCAGGGATTCCTCGATCGCGCGCTCGATGCCGCTGGGGTCGGCGCGCAGCGCGGCCCAGTTCTCGGGTGCCCGCGCCAGGCGGTTGAGCAGGTTGCCGAGCAGGTTGGTCGTCGTCTCGTTGCCCGCGATCATCAGCAGGATGCAGAACCCCACCACCTGGTCGTCGCTCAGCGTCTCGCCCAGGTCGGCGGCCCTGATCAGGGCGCTGACCAGATCCTCGCCCGGCGCCGCGCGGCGCGCCGCCGCCAGTTCGCTGAAATAGCTCCGCAACTCCATCAGCAGTTTGAGGCGCTCGGGCTGGAACGGATTGTCCTGGATGCCGACCACCGCGTTCGACCAGCGCTTGAAATCCGTCGCGCGCTCGTTGGGCACGCCCATCATGCCGGCGATCACCGCCACCGGCAGCGGCGTCGTCATCGCCGCGACGATGTCGATCTCCTCGCCTTTGGGAATCGCGTCCGCCAGGTCGCGCGCCAGCGTCTCGATGGCGGGACGCATCGCTTCCATCGCCGCGGGCGTGAAGGCTTTCGCCAGAAGCCCGCGCAGCACCGTGTGGCGCGGCGGATCGTCGGTCAGCAGCGGAAAGCCGACGCCGAGTTGCCCGCCGCCGCCCGCCATGGCCGAGGACGAAAACCGCGCGTGATCCAGCAGGATCGCCCGCACATCCTCGAACCGGCTCGCCACCCACAAGCCGCTGGCGTCCTTGTACAGCGGCGCCTCGTCGTGCAGCTGCGCGATGAAATCGTCCCTGCCGAATTTCACGATCCCGTCGCGCAGGCCGAGCCGAACGTCCGTCATCGATGTTCCTCTGTCGCGCGGCGGCGCCTTCTATGCAATTCCATGCACTCGCGCAGCCAAACTGTCATGGCGCCCACCCAAACCAAATGGCTTTCACCGGCGCGGGAATGGCCGGGGAACCTGGCGCCATACAACCGCAAGAATATTTCAGAAAATAATTTCAACCTGACCCCTTGACAACTAGGTTTTGGTACCCATTTCAGCTGGATTGTCCCACGAGAAAGGCCCAATCCATGTCCCAAACCCGCGATATCAAGCGCCCCGAATCCGCATCCGACGACCCCGCCATTCGCCCGACTCCCAAGACCGGCCGGCACGCGATCCTGCCCGGCGTCGGCCTGGCCAAGCCCGACGTCATCGTGCCGCTGGCCATCGGTCCGTCCTCCAGTGAAGAGCTGCCCGATCTCGACCTGCCCGGTCGTCTGCCGGAGGACAATCCCCGGCTGATCCGCCGCACCGAGGCGCCCGCCCAAGACACCGAGAAGTTGCTGAACGCCATCATCGGCGAGTGTCACTTCCTCATGAGCGAAGTCGCCGTCCGTTGCATCGTCCAGTCGCCGAACGTCGAAGACCGCCTGGCTTTCATACGCAGCGCCACGAGTATCGCCGAGACCGGCGCCAATGTCGCCAGGGCGGTCGCCAAACTGCGCCACGCGCCGCCTGATGAGGAAGCCATGGTCGCCAAGATCATCTCCAAGTGGAGTCGCGTGAAGCAGGAAAAAAAGTCAGAATCCTGAAAACAATGATCAAGATGTTGCGTCCCGACCAGATCTGGCAGCCAAAGCTTGGGGCGCCGCGCGGCAACCGCAACGCCCTCAAGCATGGGCGCGAGGATCGCGAGGCGCGCCGGCTGCGCGCCCGCATCGCCGCGTACCGGCGGGGCGCAAGAAGCCTGCTGTTACGGGTCCAAAACGAAATCGCCGAGCGCCGGAAGGCTTACCAGTACCCGGCCATCAACTCGCGCGCCCAGTCCGGCTCGCGGACCCTGCCGCGCGGCAAAAAGCCTGTCATCACCGGCTTGATGTCCAGCACCGGCGTGCCGGCGATGGCGTCCAGCCCGCGCACGGCGAGCTTCAATCCGTCGACGGCGACCAGCGCGCACACCGTCACGCCGATGCGGTTCGGCCGCCCCTTGCCGCGCTGCGCGAAGATGCCGACCAGCGGCCAATCGCTGCGGCCGCGCGGATGGCGCGCGCCGCTGTTGATCTCGTCGCCCGGCACAAGGTTGAAATGGAACACGACTTCGATATGCGAGAAGTCGCCGAGGCTCGCCGTCGCATCCGGCTTGAACTGGCCGGCGTCCAGTTCGATCGCCGCTTCGACGCCGTCCCAGGCATCGTCGATCGGTTCGGCGCGCCCGCCGCGGACAAATCCGATCGGCTTGAGGACAATCGCTTCGCGCATGAGTCCGTCCGTCGCTGGTTCGCGGGCTGCATGCGCCCGCGCGCCGCCCATCGCCAACGCTTTCTCGGCATGGCGTGACGGCGTCTAACGCATGCATCGTTCCCGGTGCAGCCGCCCGGTGTGTGCTAATATTCCCAGCACCGAAGGATAGGACGGAAATCAGGGCTAGGGTGTTAAGCCTTTGTTTACCCCGGTAACTGCAATCTTTACGTGTTGCGGATTTGTTCCACGACCACCACAGCTAGACGAGTCGATTCCAGTGGTAGTGTCCCCAAGTCCCTCAAATATCTACGTTATTTGTTGACCTGCGACTATTTCCCATGCTATCCCAGACTGTCCCAGGGGTTTGATCTGACGCCATAGCGGCCGTCGCACCCACAGCCCCCTCTCGGACACTGGGGGATGCCCGTTTTATGACCAGCCTGCCGTTCATGTCGACGGTACTGGGCTCGCTCGATAGCAAGGGGCGCGTCTGCATCCCTGCGTCCTTCCGCCAGGTTCTGGTCGCGCAGAACACGGCCGGTGTCTACGTCTATCCGTCGTTCTTCGAGAACGTGCTCGAAGGCTTCGGCCAGATCGCGGTCGACAATCTCAACGAGCGCCTCGCCGCGCTCGATCCCTTTCTCTCGCCGGCGCATGACGACACCGCGCGCGCCATCGTCGCGCGCACGCAGCTGCTGCCGCTCGACGATGGCGGCCGCGTCCGTCTGCCCGACGCCATGATCGCGCACGCACAGCTGAAGGATCGCGTCGCCTTCGTCGGCCTGTCGCAGAAATTCCAGATCTGGGACGCCGACGCCTTCGCCGCCGCCGAAGCGCAAAGCATCGCGCGCCTCAGGGCGCAGCGCGAAAAGCTCCTGGCAGGTGGCGCATGAGCGCGCATGTTCCCGTGATGCTCGCCGAAGTGCTGAAGCTGCTCAGCCCCAAGGACGGTGAGCATTATGTCGATGGCACGTTCGGCGGCGGCGGCTATACGCGCGCCATCCTCGAAGCCGCCGATTGCCGCGTGCTCGGCATCGACCGCGATCCCGACGCCATCGCGCGCGGCGAAGCCCTGGTCAAGCATTTCGCGGGCCGCCTCACTCTGGTGCAGGGCGAGTTCTCCAATCTGGAATCCTATCTCGGCGGCGAACGTACCGACGGCGTCGTGCTCGATCTCGGCGTCTCGTCCTTCCAGTTCGACGAGCCGCATCGCGGGTTCTCCTTCCAGGGCAACGGTCCGCTCGACATGCGCATGAGCCGGCAAGGTGAATCCGCCGCCGATTTCGTCAACGGCGCCGACGAGAAAGCGCTCAGCGACGTGCTCTTCCGCCTCGGCGAGGAGCGCAACGCCCGCCGCATCGCCCGCGCCATCATCGCCGCGCGCCCGGTGACCGAGACGGCGCAGCTCGCCGAGATCGTCAAGCAGGCGCAGGGGCCGGCCGCCGCGCGCTTCGCCATCCATCCCGCCACGCGCACCTTCCAGGCGCTGCGCATCCACGTGAACGACGAGCTGGGCGAACTCGAGCGCGGCCTCGATGCCGCCGCGAACGCGCTGGCGCCGAACGGCCGCCTCGTCGTCGTCGCCTTCCATTCGCTGGAGGACCGCATCGTCAAGCGCTTCCTCCTCGGCCGCAGCAGCGCCGCGCCCAACGCCTCGCGGCACGCGCCGGTCACGCGCCGCGTTCACCAAACCTCGTTCCGCCTGCTCGCTTCGCTGAAGCCCGGCGACGGCGAAGTTCATGCCAATCCCCGCGCGCGGTCCGCCCGTCTGCGCGCGGCGCAACGTCTCGCAGCCTAGGAGCCTCTCATGGTTCGAGTTCTCAACACGCTCTGCGTCGCCCTGATGGGCCTCTCCATCCTGGCGCTCTATCACGTCTCGGAGCGAACGCGGGTGGCGAGCGTCGCGCTGCGCCAGGTGAGCGGCGAGATCGTCCGCGAACAGGCGAATATGAGCGTGCTCGAAACCGAATGGGAACGCGTCGCCGGTCCCGGCCAGATCCAGGCCCTCGCCGCCAACCGTCTGGGCCTGAACGGCACCCCGGCCGTGCAATTGTCGTCCTTCGAGCTCTTGCCGCGCCGCGGCGAAGATCCGATGCCGCTCACCACCGCGCCGATCCGCCAAGCCAACGCGCAGGCGCCGAACCCCGAACCGACCGCTGCTCCAGCCGGACTCTGAACCGCATGCCACAAGGCCCGACGATCTATCAGCGGCGTATCGTGATCGGTGCGGCCCTGTGCGTTGCGGCCTTCGCGCTGGTTGGCGTGCGCCTCGTCGACGTCACGCTGCTCAAATCGTTCCATGCCGGACTGGCGCTCGACACCGCCGCCGCCGCGCGCAGCGATCTCACCGACCGCAATGGCGAGCTGCTCGCCCGCGACCTGCCGGTGATGGATCTCTACGCCCGTCCCGAGGTGCTGTCCGACAGGGACGGCGCCGCGCGCGATCTGGCGCGCGTCACCGGCACCAGCGCAGCGCGCCTGAAGGCCGGCTTCGCGAACACCAGGCATCCCTACGTCCTGGTGGCGCGCCAGCTGACGCCCGATGTGCAGGACAAGATCATGCATCTGGGCCTGCCGGGCCTCGAATTCGAGCCCGGCAGCAAGCGCTACTATCCCGACGGCCGCGCCACTGCGCAGCTCCTGGGCGTCACCGATCCGGACGGCAACGGCCAGTCCGGTCTCGAGCTCGGCCTGGAAGTCCCCGTGCGCACCGGCACCAGCCAGCCGGTCGCACTCTCCATCGACATGCGCGTGCAATACATCCTGGCGAACGAGGTCGAAGCAGCGCGCCAGACCTTCCACGCCGTCAAGGCCGGCGGCATCGTGATGGACGTCGACACCGGCGAGATTCTCGGCATGGTCTCGATGCCGGATTTCGACCCCAACTACCGCCACCTGACGTCCGACGACTCCGACCACAACATCATGGCCGCCGACCGTTATGAGCTCGGCTCGGTGTTCAAGGTCCTGACCTTCGCGTTGGCCACGGAAGACCACACCACCAATCCCGACGAGGTCTTCCGCATCGGCAACGGCTACAGAATCGGCAAGTACACGATTCACGAAGCCGAACACATGCCGGCCAGCTACACGGCGCGCGACGTGCTGGCCCATTCCTCGAACATCGGCACGGTGCAGATCGCGTTGCGCTCCGGCGCGGAGCGTCAGCGCCAATTCCTCATGCGGCTCGGGCTGCTCGACATCCTGAACACCGAATTGCCGGAACGCGCGCCGCCGATCTATCCGTCCCATTGGGGCACGATCGAGACCGCCACCATCGGCTTCGGCCACGGCATCTCGGTCACGCCGCTCTCCTATCTTGCCGCCGCTTCCGTCGTGGTGAATGGCGGCCGGCGCATCGTGCCGACCTTCCTCAAGCATCCCGCCGACGCCCGCGGCGAACAGATTCTCAAACCCGAGACCAGCGTCCAGATGCGGCAATTGCTGCGCTACGTCGTGACCAATGGCACCGGCCGCAAGGCCGACATTCCCGGCTACGACGTCGGCGGCAAGACCGGCTCGGCCCAGAAGCCGAACGGACACAGCTACTCCCACCTCCTGGTAACCTCGTTCTTCGCCGCCTTCCCGATCGAAAATCCGCGCTACGCCGTCTTCGTCCTGCTGGACGAGCCGCACGGCACCAGGGAAACCGGCGGCATCGCGCTGGCCGGCTCCACTGCCGCGCCGCTGGCCGGCCGCGTGATTTCGCGCATTGCGCCGATCCTGGGCGTGCCGCAGAAGCCCGTCACCGTAGCATCGCGCGACAACCCATAATGGGACCACAATCGGGAGCCAGAATTACGTCTAAGAAAATGGGCACATCGGGTAAGATGGGCAAGAACGCCATGCAGGCGCCCCCCAACAATCACTCTGTCGAATTCACCGGGCTCGCGAGCGATAGCCGCGAGGTCAGGCCTGGCTATCTGTTCGCGGCCTTGCCGGGAAGCAAGGCCAACGGCGCGGAGTTTGTGAAGGAAGCTGTCGCGCGCGGCGCGGTCGCGGTGCTCGGCCGCCCCGAAGTCGCGCCGACTGCCAGTGCGCTCGGCGTGCGCTTCATCGCCGACGACAATCCGCGCCTTGGCCTCGCGCGCCACGCCGCCCGCTTCTTCGGCGCGCAGCCCAGGACCGTCGCCGCCGTCACCGGCACCAAGGGCAAGTCCTCCATCGTCGCTTTCGTGCGCGAGATCTGGACGGCGCTGGGCCTTCCCGCCGCCAGTCTGGGCACCGTCGGCGTCGTCACGCCGTCGGGCGAATTCCCGCTTCGGCACACCACGCCCGATCCGATCGAAATCCACCGTCTGCTGGCGCAGCTGAAGAGGAACGGGATCGACCATTTGGCGCTGGAAGCCTCCAGCCACGGCCTCGACCAGTTCCGCCTCGACGGCGTCGAGATCGCCGCTTGCGGTTTCACCAACATCACCCGCGACCACATGGACTATCACGCGGATTTCGAGCACTACCTGCGTGCCAAGCTGCGCCTGTTCGGCGAAGTCGTGCGCCAGGGCGGCATCGCCGTGGTCAACGCCGACGCCGCTCATGCTGATCGCTTCATCGCCGCCGCCGTCCAGCACGGTCTTCAGGTCATGACCGTCGGCGAAGCCGGCGACGCCATCAAACTGATCTCTCGCGAGGGCCGCATCGACGGCCAGACGCTCAAGCTGCGCCACGCGAACCGTGATTACACCGTCTCGCTGCCACTGGCAGGCAGCTTCCAGGCATCGAACGTCTTGGTCGCGGCGGGCCTCGTCATCGGTCTCGGTGGCGACGCGGCCAAGGTCTTCGCGGCGCTGGAACATCTGAAGGGCGCGCCGGGCCGTCTGGAAAAAGTTGCGTATGCGGCCAGTGGCGCGCCGATCTATGTCGACTACGCCCACACGCCGGACTCGCTGGAGAAGGTCCTCACCGCGATCCGCCCGCATGTCGCGGGCAGGCTGCATGTCATCTTCGGCTGCGGCGGCGACCGCGACAAAGGCAAGCGCCCGCTGATGGGCGAGGCCGCGGCGAACAACGCCGATGTGGTGATCGTCACCGACGACAATCCGCGCGGCGAAGACGCCGCCACCATCCGCAGGCAAGCGCTCGCCGGCGCGCCCGGCGCGCGCGAGATCGGCGACCGCGCTCAAGCCATCCATGCCGGCATCGCCGCGCTGAAGCCGGGCGACATTCTCATCATCGCCGGCAAGGGCCACGAAACCGGCCAGATCGTCGGCAGCGAAATCCGTCCCTTCTCCGACCGCGACGAAGCCGTGAAGGCCGCGATCTCCCTGGGAGGGCGCGCCGCATGACCGCGCTATGGACCTCCGAGGAAGCGCAGGGCGCCACGCTGGGCATTCCCGGCCGCGCCTTCGAAGTGAACGGCCTCTCCATCGACACGCGCACGCTGAAGCCCGGCGACCTGTTCGTCGCGCTGAAAGGCGACAACCGCGACGGCCACGACTTCGTCAAGTCGGCTTTCGACGCCAAGGCCGGCGCCGCGCTGGTCGCGCACGAGCCGTCCGGCATCGGCCGCGATGCGGCACTGCTGACCGTCGCCAACACCCAGCGCGGCCTCGAAGACCTTGGCCGAGCCGCTCGCGCCCGCTCGTCCGCCAAAATCGTCGCCGTCACCGGCAGTGCCGGCAAGACGACGACCAAGGAACTGCTGCGTCTCGCGCTCGGCGCCTTGGGCACGACGCATTGCTCCGCCGCGTCCTACAACAACCATTGGGGCGTGCCGCTCAGCCTGGCCTCGCTGCCGCGCGAAGCCAAATTCGGCGTCTTCGAAGTCGGCATGAACCATTTCGGCGAGTTGCGAAATTTGGTGAGTTTCGTCCGCCCGCATGTGGCGCTGGTCACCACCATCGCGCCGGCGCATCTGGAGTTCTTCGGCTCCTGCGAAGCGATCGCCGACGCCAAGTCGGAAATCTTCGAGGGCATCGTGCCCGGCGGCGCCGCGCTGATCCCGTCCGACAGCCCCTACGCCGACCGCCTCATCGCCCGCGCCCGCCAGGCGCATGTCGCGCGCATTCTCAAATTCGGCGAGAGACCGGGCAGCGACGCCCGGCTCACCGCCTACGAGGAAACCGCTGACGGTTGCCATGTGAAAGCGGACATCTGCGGCCTGCCGGTCGAGTTCCGCATCGGCGCGCCCGGCAGGCATATCGCCGGCAACGCCATCGGCGCGCTCCTGGCCGTTGCCGTGCTGGACGGCGACGTTCTCAACGCCGCGGCGGCGCTCAAGGATTTCGCCGCCCTCAAGGGCCGCGGCGCGCGGTTCAGCGCCGGCGGCGTGGCGGTGATCGACGACAGCTACAACGCCAATCCGGCCTCGATGACGGCGGCGTTGGCATTGCTCGGCGCCGCCGGCGGCCGGCGCATTGCCGTGCTCGGCGACATGCTCGAGATGGGGCCGGACGGCACGACGCATCACACTGGGCTCGCCAAACCGATCGAAGCCGCGCGCGCCGATCTCGTCTTCCTGTGCGGCGCGGCGATGCGCGGCCTGTGGGACGCGCTGCCGTCCTCCCGCCGCGGCGCCTGGGCGCAGACCTCGGCCGAACTCGCGCCGCAACTGACCGCCGCGCTGAAATCCGGCGACACGGTTCTGGTCAAAGGCTCGCTCGGCAGCAAGATGGCCGTGATTATCGATGCGCTGAAAGCGCGGGGTGCGTAACCGATGCTCTATTACCTCTCGCTCCTGACCCACACCGATCAACTCGCCTTCTTCCGGCTGTTCAAATATCTCACCTTCCGCTCCGGCGGCGCGGTGATCACGGCGCTGATCTTCGCCTTCATCGTCAACGGCTCGCTGATCCAGTGGCTGAAGGTCAAGCAGGGCAAGGGCCAGCCGATCCGCAGCGACGGGCCGCAGCGCCATATCGTCGAGAAAGCGGGCACGCCCACCATGGGCGGCCTGCTCATCCTCCTGCCCTGGATCGTCTCGACCCTGCTCTGGGCAAACCTGTCGAATCCATATGTCTGGATCGTCCTGTTCGTCACGGTCGCCTATGGCGCGCTCGGCTTCGCCGACGACTATCTGAAAGTCAGCCGGCGCTCGTCCGACGGCGTCAGCGGCTATGTCCGGCTGGCCGTCGAATTCGGCGTGGCCTTCGTCGCGACCTGGGCCGTGATGCGGCTGGACGATACCTCGTTCTACGGCATGCTCACCGTGCCGTTCTTCAAGTCTTTCGCGATTCCCTTCGGCATCGCCTTCATCGTCGTCGGCGGCATCGTCATCGCCGGCTTCGCCAACGCGGTGAACTTCACCGACGGTCTCGACGGGCTCGCCATCGTGCCGGTGATCATCGCCGCCGCGACCTTCCTGTTGATCGCCTATCTCGTCGGCAATGTGAATTTCTCCAAATATCTCGAACTGGTCTACATCGCGGGCACCGGCGAGATGGCGGTGTTCCTCGCGGCCCTGATCGGCGCCGGCCTCGGCTTCCTGTGGTACAACGCGCCGCCCGCCATGGTGTTCATGGGCGACACCGGTTCGCTGCCGCTGGGCGGCGCGCTCGGCGCCGTCGCCGTCGCCGTCAAGCACGAGATCGTGCTGGCCATCGTCGGCGGCCTTTTCGTGTTCGAGACCATTTCCGTGATCGTGCAGGTGATCTCCTTCAAGACCACCGGCAAGCGCGTCTTCCGCATGGCGCCGATCCATCACCATTACGAGCAACTCGGCTGGAAGGAGCCCACCATCGTCATCCGCTTCTGGATCGTCGCGGTGGTGCTGGCGCTGGTCGGCCTCGCCACGCTGAAGCTCAGATAGACATGATCGCAGCCCGCTCCTTCGAGAGGTTGGACGTCGGCGTCTTCGGGCTGGCGCGGACCGGCATGGCGTCGATCCGTTCGCTGAAAGCCGGCGGCGTGCGCGTTTACGCCTGGGACGACAGGCCTGAGGCGCAACGCCAGGCGAGCGCGGAGGGCGCGGCGGTCGTGCCCTTTGCCGACTGGCCCTGGGACAGACTGAAGGCCCTCGTGCTCTCGCCCGGCGTGCCGCTGACCCATCCCGAGCCGCACGCCATCGTCGCGCGCGCCCGCGCTGCCGGCGTCGACGTCATCGGCGACATGGAGGTGTTCGCGCGGGAGATCGGCGCCGATCCCGCCGTGCCCGGCCGTGCCCCGGTCATCGCCGTCACCGGCACCAACGGCAAATCCACCACGACCGCGCTGATCGGACACATCCTTGCCGCCGGCGGGTTCGACGCGCAGGTCGGCGGCAATATCGGCAAGGCCGTGCTGGAGCTCGAGCCGCCCGGCCCCAAGACGATCTATGTGCTCGAACTGTCCTCCTATCAGATCGATCTGGCGCCCGGCCTGGTGCCGGACGTGTCGGTGCTGACCAACATCACGCCCGACCATATCGACCGTCACGGCTCCCTCGAGAACTACGCCGCCGTCAAGGCGCGCCTGTTGAAACAGACCTCGAAATCCGGTTCGATCGTCATCGGCGTCGACGATCCGCAAACCGCGTCGATCTTCACGCGCCACGCTTCCAATGGCGGCCCCGGCGCCGTGCCGGTGTCCGTCGGCAAGGTTCTCGGCCGCGGCGTCTTCGTGGTCGACGGCGCGCTCTATGACGCCCAGGGCCAGCGCGCCACCAAGGTCATGGACCTCGTCGCCGCGGCGCACCTGCCCGGCGCGCACAATCAGCAGAACGCCGCGCTCGCCTACGCCGCGACCAAGTCCTTCGCCCGGGACGCCCGCGCGGTCGCCGAGGCCATCGCCGATTTCCCGGGCCTGGCGCACCGCATGGAAGATGTGGCGCGCATCGGTCCGGTCCGCTTCGTCAACGACTCCAAGGCGACCAACGCCGACGCCGCGGCGCGCGCACTCGCCTGCTATCCCGACATCTTCTGGATCGCCGGCGGCCAGGCGAAGGAAGGCGGCATCGAGAGCCTCGCGCAATTCTTCCCGCGCATCCGCAAAGCCTATCTGATCGGCGAAGCCGCCACCGAATTCGCCAACACGCTGGGCGGCAAGGCGCCGTTCACGGTCTCGCGTACGCTGGACGCCGCCGTCCGCGCCGCCGCCGCCGACGCGGCGCAGTCGGGTCTGCCGGCTGCCGTCGTGCTGCTCTCGCCGGCCTGCGCCTCGTTCGACCAGTTCAAGGATTTCGAACAGCGCGGCGACGCCTTCCGCGCCGCCGTCGCTGATCTGCGCGCCCATCCCGTGCGGGAGGCGTCATGAACAGTCGCGCCGACCGCAGCACCTATGCCAGCTGGTGGTGGACCATCGACCGCGTCGCGCTGCTGCTGATGCTGGCGCTCATCACCATCGGCCTGATGCTCGCCTTTGCCGCCAGCCCCGCCGCGACGGGTAGCGCCCTGATCGCCGGCGATTTCCGCTACACGGTGAAGCAGATTCTGTTCGCCGCCGTCGCCGCCGGCATCCTGGGTGGCGCCTCGGTGCTGTCGTTGCAGCAGCTCAAGATCGCCGCCGCCTTCACCTTCGCCGCCGCGCTGATCGGCTCCGGCCTGGTGCTGATCATCGGCAATGAAGTCCTCGGCGCCACGCGCTCGATCGATCTGGGCCTGTTCTCGCTGCAGCCGTCGGAGTTCCTCAAGCCCGGCTTTGCCGTCCTCGCCGCCGCCATCATCGCCGACCGCCATGCCATGCCGCTGCCCAAGCCGGTCATCACGCTGCTGCTGATCCTTCCCGCCATCGCCATCCTGCTGCGGCAGCCCGATGTCGGCCAGACGACGCTGCTGCTGGCGCTGTGGGCCGCGCTGCTGTTCTTCTCCGGCGCGCCGCTGTTCTGGATGGGCGCCTTGAGCGGCGGCATGATGGCGCTGGGCGTCGCGGCCTACGCGCTGTTCCCGCACGTGCATCACCGCATCGATCAGTATCTCAACCCGACCGATGTCGGCGGCCAGGCGACGCTGGCGCTCAAAGCCTTCGCCCATGGCGGACTGACCGGCGTCGGTCCCGGAGTCGGCACGATCAAGTACCGCATTCCGGAAGCCAATTCCGACTTCGTCTTCGCCGTGGCGGGCGAGGAGTTCGGTCTCATCCTGTGCGGCGTCATCGCGATCCTGTTCTGCCTGCTGACAGTGCGCCTGCTGCTGCGCGCCGCCGAACAGCGCGACCGTTTCTCGCAGCTGGCCGGCGCCGGCCTCGCCACCGTCACCGCGTTGCAGGCCTTCATCAATATGGGCGTCGCGGTCGCCCTGTTGCCGGCCAAGGGCATGACATTGCCCTTCATCTCCTATGGCGGCTCGTCGCTGTTCGCCGTCGCGCTGACCATGGGCTTCGCGCTCGCCGTCACGCGTCAGCGCCCGCAACTCGCCAGCCGCGAGCAGTCGCTGTTCCAATTGCTGGGAGCGCGCGCATGAGCGTGATCGTGCTCTCGGCCGGCGGCAGCGGCGGCCATCTCTTCCCGGCGCAGGCGCTGGCCGGCGAGTTGCAGCGCCGCGGCCGGACGGTCGTCGTCATGACCGATGCGCGGTTCAAGAATTACGCGACTGTGTTTCCCAACGTGACCATCGAAACGGTGCCGTCGGCGGCCTTTTCGGATCGCTCGGTCCTGGGCTTGCTGGCCTCGCCGTTCGAGATCGCGGCCGGCCTCGTCATGTCGCTGATCAAGCTGGCGCGCCTCAAGCCTGCGGTCGTCATCGGCTTCGGTGGCTATCCTTCCGTGCCTGTCATGCTTGCGGCCATCTTCTCCGGCATCCCCACCGCCATCGTCACCCCGGACGCGCTGCTCGGCCGCGCCAATCGCCTGGTGATGAACAATGTGAACCTGATCGCGGCCAACTTTCCGCTGGTGCGCAAGCTGCCCAACGACATGTCGAAAGTCGTCTACACCGGCAATCCGATGCGCCCCGAAGTGATCGCACTGGCCGGCGCGCCTTATGACACGCCGAAGGACGGTGGGGTCCTCAGATTGCTCGCCTTCGGAGGCAGCCAGGGCGCCCACGTCTTCAGCGACCTCATCCCCGCCGCCGTCAAGCTGCTGCCCGAAGCCGCGCGCGCGCGTCTCGATATCGTCCAGCAATGCCGTCCCGAAGACCTCGAGACGACGAAGGCGTCCTATGCAGCGCTCGGCGTGAAGGCGGATCTCGCGCCCTTTTTCAACGATCTGCCGGCCCGCATGGCGGCGGCGCAGCTTGTGATCGCCAGATCGGGCGCCGGCACGGTCAGTGAACTGGCGCTGATCGGCCGTCCCGCCATCCTGGTGCCGCTGCCGCATGCCCTCGACGACAACCAGACCCCCAATGCCGACGCACTGGCCGATGCCGGCGGCGGCTGGCGCGTGCGCCAGGCCGAACTGACGCCCGCAAAACTGGCGCAGATGCTCGGCGAGATATTGGCCGCGCCGGCCGATCTGGCAACGCGCGCCGCGGCGGCCCGCAGAATCGCCAAACCCGATGGCACCGCTCGCTTCGCCGATGCCGTCGAGCAGATCGCGAGGGCCGCATGACCGCCCCCGCCAAAACCCGCGTGCCGCTCGACGTCGGCACCATCCATTTCATCGGCATCGGCGGCATCGGCATGAGCGGCATCGCCGAGATCATGCACAACCTCGGCTATAAGGTTCAGGGTTCGGACGTCGCCGACAACGCCAACGTCAAGCGCCTGCGCAAGATGGGCATTCCCGTCGTGCTCGGCCACGATCCGTCCAATCTCAAGGACGTCTCCGCCGTGGTCTATTCCTCGGCGGTCAAGCCCGGCATTCCCGAGTTCGACGCCGCCCGCGCCCAGAGCCTGCCGCTGGTGCGCCGCGCCGAGATGCTGGCCGAGATCATGCGCCTGCGTTCCTGCGTCGCCGTCGCCGGCACCAACGGCAAGACGACGACGACGACCATGATCGCGGCGCTGCTGGACGCCGGCGGGCTCGACCCCACCGTCGTCAATGGCGGCGTCATCAATGCCTATGGCACCAATGCGCGGCTGGGTGCCGGCGAATGGGTCGTCGTGGAAGCCGACGAGAGCGACGGCACCTTCCTCAAGCTGCCGGCCACCGTCGCCGTGGTCACCAACGCCGACCCCGATCATCTGGATTTCTACGGCACCTTCGACAAGATGCGCGACGCCTTCCAGCGCTTCGTCGAGAACATCCCGTTCTACGGTTTCGCCGTGCTGTGCCTGGACCACCCCGAAGTGCAGGCCATGGTCGGCCGCATCGAGGATCGCCGCCTGATCACCTATGGCTTCAGTCCGCAGGCCGATGTCCGCGCGCTCAACGTCCGATTCGCCGAAGGCGTGTCGCATTTCGAGGTCGTCATCACCGACCGCCGCAAGAACACGCAGATCCGGCTTGAGAACATATGCCTGCCCATGCCGGGCGAGCACAATGTGCAGAATTCGCTGGCCGCGATCACCGTGGCGCGCGAGCTCGGCATCGCCGACGACACCATCCGCATGGCGCTGGCGAAATTCGCCGGTGTCGGCCGCCGCTTCACCCGTGTCGGTGAATGGAAGGGCGCCGCCATCATCGACGATTACGCCCATAATCCCTTCAAGATCGCCGCCGCGCTGAAGGCCGCGCGCCAGGCCTATGCGGGTCCGGTGATCGCCATCGTGCAGCCACACCGCTACACCCGCCTGCACGACACGTTCGAGCAGTTCGCCAAATGCCTGAACGACGCCGACGTCGCGATCATCGCGCCGGTCTATGCGGCGGGCGAGAAGCCCATCGACGGCATCAACCGCGACACCTTTGCTGAGGCGCTGCGCGCCCATGGTCACCGCGACGTGCGGGTGATCGACAGCGCCGAAGACCTGCCGGCGCTCATCAGGTCTCTGGAGAACACGCTCGCGAACGGCGCGATCGTGTTTCTGGGCGCGGGTTCGATCACGCAATGGGCCAACGGCCTCGAAGTCGTGATGCAGGCGACGGAGGGTCGAAAGTGATGATGACCCGGCCCTGCGATGCCCTCCCGCCCGTGCGCGGCACCTACACATCGGATGCACCGCTCAAGGACCTCGTCTGGTTCCGAGTCGGCGGCCCCGCGGAAATCCTGTTCCGTCCCGCCGATGCCGAAGACCTCGCGACATTTCTCTTCGCCAAGCCGGCCGACATCCGCGTCAGCATCGTCGGCGTGGGCTCCAACCTGTTGATCCGCGACGGCGGTATCCCCGGCGTCGTCGTCCGCCTGCCGGGCTCGATGGGCAGGGTCGCCATCGATGGTGCGCGAGTCACGGCTGGTGCTGCTGCGCTCGATGCCAATGTCGCCAAACTGGCCGCCGATGCCGGTATCGCCGGTCTCGAGTTCCTCCGCGGCATTCCCGGCACGGTCGGTGGCGCGCTGCGCATGAACGCCGGCTGTTACGGCAGCGAGATCAAGGATGTCTTCGTCGAAGCCACCGCCATCGACGGCAATGGCAATATCGTCAAGCTTACCGCTTCCGACATGGGCTTCGCCTACCGCAAGACGCAGGCCGGCGACGATCTGATCTTCGTCAGCGCCGTCTTCGACGGCAGGCGCGACGATCCGGCTGCCGTCCGCGCCCGCATGGACAAGCTGGTCGCAGACCGCGAAGCTTCGCAGCCCGTGAAGACGCGCACCGGCGGCTCGACCTTCAAGAACCCGCCGGGTCACAAGGCTTGGGCTCTCATCGACGATGCCGGCTGCCGCGGCCTGCTGCGAGGGCAAGCGCAGGTCTCGCCGATGCACTGCAACTTCCTCATCAATGTCGGCGACGCGACGGCGGCCGACATCGAAGCGCTGGGTGAAGAAGTCCGCGACCGCGTCAGGGAAAAATCCGGCGTGACGCTGGAATGGGAAATCAAGCGGGTGGGCGTGCCGTGAGTAAATATAAGAGAGTGGCGGTCCTGCTCGGCGGCCGTTCGGCGGAACGCGATGTCAGCCTGTCCTCCGGCAAGGGCTGCGCCGCTGCCCTGCGCGCCGAAGGTTTCGAGGTCGTCGAAGTCGATCCCGGCGAGGACCTTTCCGCGCAACTTCTCGCCGCTAGGCCCGATGTCGTCTTCAATGCCTTGCACGGCCGCTGGGGCGAGGATGGCTGCGTCCAGGGCCTGCTCGAACTGCTGCGCATCCCCTACACGCATTCCGGCGTGCTGGCCTCGGCGCTGGCCATGCACAAGCAACGCACCAAGGACGTCTATCGCGCCGCCGGCCTGCCGGTTGTGAACTCCATCGTCGTCGACCGCCGCGAGGCCGCGGCGCGCCACCTGATGGAGCCGCCCTATGTCGTCAAGCCGGTGAACGAAGGCTCCTCGGTCGGCGTCTTCATCATCCGCGTTGGCGACAACCGCCCGCCCGAGGCGCTGGGCAGCGACACCTGGAACCTCAGCGACGCGATGATGGTCGAGGAATTCGTGCCCGGCCGCGAACTCACCGTTGCCGTCATGGGCGACAAGGGCCTCGGCGTCACCGAAATCACGACCAGTCTCGAATTCTATGACTACGAAGCCAAATACGCCCAGGGTGGTTCGATCCATGTCCTCCCCGCGAAAATACCCGACGCGGTGACGAAGCAGGCGCTGGACTTCGCCGTGCGCGCCCACGCCGTACTGGGCTGCCGCGGCGTGTCGCGCACCGATTTCCGCTACGACGACACCAAAGGCAGGCACCGCCTGGTGCTGCTGGAGACCAACACCCAGCCCGGCATGACGCCGACCTCGCTGGTGCCGGAACAGGCGGCTTATAACGGCATGTCGTACAGCAAGCTCTGCCGCTGGATGGTGGAGGACGCCTCATGCGATCGCTGAAGATCGACCGCAAGTCGTCGCGCTCCCGCGCCAAGCCCGGACGCGGTTCGGCGCGCGCCAGCCGCACATCCTCGGCGCAAAAGCCTTTCGGGCGCCGCAAGCCGCCGTCGAACAACATCTTCGCGCGCGCCTTCCGCGCCACCGGCGCCTGGATCGCCTTCCGCCGGCCGATGCTGACGCTGACCGCGGCGCTCATGCTGCTCGCGCTCATCGCCGCGCTGTTCGTCGGCGGCACTGTCGGACGCACGGTGCACACGGTCAACACCGCCACCGCCGCCGTGTTCGACGACGCCGGCTTCGGCATTTCGAAAGTTCACCTCGCCGGCAACAGCCGCACGCCGACCGAATCCATCCTCGCGGCGCTCGGCTTTGAACTCGGCCAGCCGATCTTCGGCGCCGACATCCAGACCGCGCGCAAGAAGCTGATGCAACTCGACTGGGTCGCCGACGCCGATGTCCGCCGCCGCTATCCCGACGACATCTCCGTCCGCATCGTCGAAAAACTGCCTTTCGCGGTGTGGCAGGCGCCGGACGACAAGCTCTGGGTCGTCGAGCGCGACGGCGGCCTGATCACCACCCAAGGCGTCGACCAGTTCCGCCGCTTGCCGCTGCTGGCCGGTGCCGGCGGCGCCAGCGCCGCCGACATCGTCGATGCGGTGGCGCAGCATCGCGCGGTCTTCGCGCGCGTCAAGGCGTATCAGCGCGTTTCGGAACGCCGCTGGAACCTGATCCTCGACGATGGCGTGGTCGTCAAGCTGCCGGAGCTGAACTGGCAGAAGGAACTGGACGCGCTGGAGCGTCTCATCATCGACAAGGGAATCCTGGAGCGCGACGTGATCGAGATCGATCTGCGCTCGCCCGCACAATACTTCTTCGTGCTGAAGAGCGGCGAGAAGAAGAACGAACCGAGGGGGAATGCCGCCTAATGGGAGAGACCATCAGATTGCGCACGGCAGGGGAGTCGCCGGCCTACCGCGCCGGCCTGGTCGCCGTCCTCGACGTCGGATCGTCGAAGACAGTGTGCCTGATCGGCCGCGCCGAGCCCGGCTCCTTGCGCGTCGTCGGCGCCGCCCTGCGCGAGAGCCAGGGCATCAAGGCCGGCACGGTCATCAACATGGAACATGCCGAGGAATCCATCCGCGACGCCGTCGCGGCGGCCGAGAACCATGCCGATGTCCGCATCCAGAACGTCATCATTTCGGTCAATTGCGGCCAACCCACCAGCGTCACCTCGCGCGCCGCCATGTCGCTGGACGGCGAGCTGGTGACCGACGCCCATCTGCGCGCCCTGCTGCAGGACGGCCGCTCGCGCTGCTCCCTCGAAGACCATGACCTGATCCAGAGCGCGCCGACGACCTATGTCGTCGACGAAGCGCGCGGCGTGCGCCATCCGCTTGGCATGTTCTGCCAGCGCCTCGGCGTCGCCATGCATGCCGTGGCGGTCAAGCCGTCGCCGCTCAACAACCTCAAGCTGGCGGTCGAGCGCTGTCACCTGAACGTTGTCGGCACCCAGTTCGCGCCCTATGCCAGCGGCCTGGCGACGCTGACCGAGGACGAGAAACAGCTCGGCGCCACGGTCATCGACATGGGCGGCGGCGTCACCTCCATCGCGGTCTTCCTCGAGGGCCATCTGGTGCATGCCGAAGTCGTGCCCATGGGCGGCCAGCAGGTGACATCGGACCTTGCCCGCATGCTGGCGGCGCCGATCTCGGCCGCCGAGCGCGCCAAGACGCTCTACGGCGCGGCGCTGGGCGACATGGAAGCCGGCGCCGACGTCATCCCGCTCGCCCAGATGGGCGAGGACGGCGAGGATAGCGCCATGCGCGTGCCGCGCTCGATGCTCACCAGGATCATTCAGGCAAGGCTTGAGGAGATTTTCGGTCAGGTTCAGACGCGCCTGCGCGCCAGCGGCTTCGACGTCGCGGCCGGCCGCCGGGCGGTGCTGACGGGCGGCGCCTGCCAGTTGGCCGGCGTGCGCGAACTGGCCGGCCGCGTCCTGAACAAGCAGGTGCGCATCGGCCGGCCGCAGAGTTTCCCCGGCCTGCCGGCCGCGTCGGCCGGTCCGGACTATGCGACGGCGGTCGGTCTTCTGATGGCCGGCGCGACGCTGCCGCCGGAGGCTTTGAACCCCGAACTCGCGGCCAGGCCGCGTGAAACGCAAGGCACAGGATGGCTTGGCCGGTTGACCGGTGGGCTCTTCCGGTGATTCAACAATAACAACACGAATCAGTTGGGTGACGAGGTCATGACAATAAGTAGCCAAGGAGACGGATATGGCGATCAACCTTAAGGCCCCCGAACTGACGGAGTTGCGTCCGCGAATCACCGTGCTGGGCGTCGGCGGCGCCGGCGGCAACGCGGTCAACAACATGATCGCCGCCAGGCTCGAAGGCGTCGAATTCGTGGTGGCGAACACCGATGCCCAGGCGCTGGCCCAGTCCAAGGCCGAACGCAAGATCCAGCTCGGCCACAAGACCACCGAAGGCCTCGGCGCCGGCGCCTCGCCCGATGTCGGCAAGGCCGGTGCGGAGGAATCGCTCGACGAGATCATGGAACAGCTGGCCGGCTCGCACATGGTGTTCATCACCGCCGGCATGGGGGGCGGCACCGGCACCGGAGCCGCGCCCGTCATCGCCCGCGCGGTGCGCGAGATGGGCATCCTGGTCGTCGGCGTCGTCACCAAGCCCTTCGCCTTCGAGGGCGACAAGCGCATGCGCGCCGCCGAACGCGGCATTCTGGAGCTGCAGCAGTTCGTCCATACCCTGATCGTCATCCCCAACCAGAACCTGTTCCGCGTCGCCAATGATCGCACCACCTTCGCCCAGGCCTTCGCCATGGCCGACGAAGTGCTGCACGCGGGCGTGCGCGGCGTCACCGACCTGATCGTCATGCCCGGCCTGATCAACCTCGACTTCGCCGATATCAAGTCGGTGATCTCCGAGATGGGCAAGGCGATGATGGGCACCGGCGAAGCCGAGGGCGAGGATCGCGCCGCCAAGGCCGCCGACATGGCGATCTCCAACCCGCTGCTCGACGACGTCTCGATGAAGGGCGCTCGCGGCGTGCTCATCAACATCACCGGCGGTCCGGACCTCATGCTGTTCGAGGTCGAACAGGCCGCCAACCGCATCCGCGCCGAGGTCGATCCCGACGCCAACATCATCTTCGGCAATACTATCCTGGACGATATGGAGGGCCGCATCCGCGTCTCCGTCGTCGCCACGGGCATCGATGCCGAACAATTGCGGATGCCGGACAAGGTCCAGCCGCTGCGGCAGCATATCAAGCCGCTTGCCTTGAAAGTGGAACCGCCCAAGCCCGAACCGCGCCCCGAGCCCCAGCGCGCCAGCGGCTACACCAACGCCGTGCACCGCCAGCATGAAACCATCGCAGACGAGTTGGGGGCGCAGATGCCGGCCCGGACCGAGTCGCCGGCGGAGGCCATGATCCTGGGCGGCGAGGACGCGCCGGCGATCTATGAAGACGTCTCGGTTCTCAGCCCCGTCATCCGCGCCGCGCCGGTCCAGCGCAGCGAACCGCTCCGCGTCCCTGCGCCGCAACCCGAACCGGAGCGGCGCTTCCTCGGCCTGTTCGGCCGCAAGAAGAAGGACGAGCCGCGCATGGAGCCGATCCAGCAACGCCCGGCGCCGCGCGCCACCGCCCAGCCCATGGCCCGCCCGCCGGCCGAAGCGCCCCGTCCGGCCGCGACCAACCTGGCCGACGATCTGTTCCCCGAGCACAAGCGCGACGAACAGTTCGAAATCCCGGCTTTCCTGAGACGGCAGTCGAACTGACGCTTCGAAGAATTGAAGAGAAAGAGAGAGCCTCGTCCGGCGAACGGACGGGACTCTTTGCGTTTGCTAGATCCGGATGTCGAGGTGGCGGCCAGGCTTGGCGGGTATGTCTCGCTCCAGGGCGCGCGCCTCGGCATCCAGGTCGCTGGCGGCCTTGCGCATGAGATTGACGTAGTTGAGCAATGTCATCTCCTTTGCGCGGCGGCGGAATTTCTCCGCCAGCATGCGCAACTCACCCGCCTTCGACGTATCCAAGCGTCCCATGCAGTTAGAACGTGCGGCGACGCGCACTCGTTCCTCTCAACCTTTTGTTGACCATGGCGATGCCGGTTTGCCGGACATTTCCATCGCCCGCCGACTCTCTATATTGCGGCCATGAGCACTCGCATGACGGTCCTGGTTGCCGCGCTGCTTTCGGTCGTCGCTCTTTCGCAGGCCTCGGTGCCGCCGCCGGCCAAGATCGACGCGGACGATTTCTTGTGGCTGCGCGGCGCATTTCCAGATTCTTCCGCGGCGGAGCAAGCGCGCTGGGCGGCGATCAAAACCTGGGGAGATGCCTGCGTCGCATCGCATAGTGAAACGGCGCGCAAGGAAATCGAGGCGTTGGGCGCCAAGCCTTCCGCGCTCGCGTCGCAGCCCTACGGCGACGACCCGGCTTGCGCGCTGATCTTCAATGCGAAGTTTGCCCTGTCGTCCATCAAGTCCTGGGCGGCGTTCGACGCGGGCCTGCATGAGGCTCGGCCCGTTTTCCAGGGATTCCTGCACGCGACTGTCCTCGCGGAAAAGATCGTGCGGACAGCGGACAAGGCGCCGCTTGCCGAACGCCTGCGCAACGCCATCGTGGGCGAGCAGATATTGCGCCTTGGCCTCGCCTGGAACACAGGCGAGAACGGGGCGCCGCAGCCGATCTCCGGCGACGGCGAACGCGTGCTCGGCATCTTGCTGTGGACCGAAATCGCCAAGCGCGACCACGCCAATACCGCGATGATGCAGGACATCCTGGCCACCAGCGGCTGGCCAAGGATTTCCGTCGTGGGCGAGGAGGCGGCCGAAGACGCCTGGCTCCTGGTGCAGCACGCCGACGACAATCCGGCGTTCCAGTTCCAGGCCTTGCAGGCGATGACGCCGCTGGTCGCCAAGGGGGAAGTCTCGCCAAAGCATTATGCCTATCTGTCCGACCGTGTGACGATCAAGCTCTACGGCACCCAGATCTACGGCACGCAGTTCTATTGCATCGGCGGCCGCCGCCAGCCGAAGGGCATCGCCGGCGCCGACGCGGTGAATGCGGCGCGCAAATCGGTTGGATTGGGCTCGCTGGAGGATGCACAACGCGATATCGACAAAGCTTACGGCCCGCACTGCTGATTGTGCTAGATAGTCGCCATGACCCGTTCGACGCTCGCAAGCGAGATCAAGACCCAGGGCACCGCGCTGCATTCCGGCGTCATGGCCCATATGACTCTGTCGCCGGCGGCATCAGGCTCGGGCATCGTCTTTCGGCGCAGCGACAAGGCGAATGCCGAAATTGCCGCGCGCTATGACGCGGTGACGGAGACCAACCTCGGCACCGTCATCGGCAGCGGCGAAGTAAAGATCGGCGTCATCGAGCATCTGATGGCCGCCATCGCCGGTGCCGGCATCGACGACCTGCTGGTGACCCTCGATGGCGCTGAACCGCCGATCCTCGACGGCGACGCGCTATGCTATCTCAAGCTGCTGGACGCGGCGGGCAGCCGGCAGCAGCCCGGCGTCCGGCAAGCCATCAAGGTGACGAGACCAGTAGAGGTCGCGATCAAGGACGCCCGCGTCCGCCTGTTGCCCTCCGAGGCGTCCGAATATGCCTTCGACCTTGACTATTCCAACACCAAGGCCATCGGCAAGCAGAGCTATGCGATGACCCTGTCGCGCGAGAGCTTCGCGCGCGACATCGCGCCGGCCCGCACCTTCGGCTTCGTCCATGAACTCGACTATCTCAAGAGCATCGACCGGGGCCACGGCGCCTCGCTTGCGAACACGCTGGCGATCCAGGGCGACGAGGTCCTCAACAAGGACATGATGCGCTTTGCCGACGAGTTCGTGCGCCACAAGATCCTGGATGCGATCGGCGACATGGCGCTGGCGGGCGGCCCGCTGATCGCCCGCTTCGAGGGCGTCAAATCCGGCCACGGCACCAACAATGCCGTGCTCCACGCCCTGTTCGCCGACCCGGCCAACTATGTGACAATCAATTTAGGCTGATGGCGATTTCGGCTGACTTGGCCGATCCCGTGCTATAAGCCGCCGCCTATAGGCCTTAACCGTGGCCGCAATTGCACTGGACCTTTCGTTTCCGGCAATGGCATAAGGGCTTGGTCCAGAACGAAAAACGAGACAATCAGCCGGACGGAACAGCATTGATGTCGCTTCGCTTACACCTCTCCGCCCGCACGCTGCGCCTGGGCCTGCTGGCGCTTGCCGCCGGCCTCAGCCTGGCCGGCTGCGATACGATCAACGGCCTGACCGGTCGCGGCGACGACGCCAACAAGCCGCTGGAATATGTCGAGCGGCCCGTCGACCAGATCTATGGCGATGCCTGGAAGAAAATCCGCAACGCCGATTGGGTCAACGCCGCCAAGCAGTTCGACGAGGTCGAACGCCAGCATCCCTATTCGATCTGGGCCCGCCGCGCGATGCTGATGTCGGCCTACTGCTACTACCGGGCCAATCACTATACCGAGACGATCAGCGCCGCCGACTCCTACATCTCGTTGCATCCCGGCAGCAAGGAAGTCGCCTACGCTTTCTATTTGAAGGCGGTTTCGCTCTATGAGCAGATCGTCGACGTCGGCCGCGACCAGAGCAATACCGAAGACGCGCTGACGGCCCTGCAGGACGTGGTGCAGCGTTTCCCCGACACCGAATACGCGCGCGACGCCACGCTGAAGATCGACCTCACGCTCGATCACCTGGCGGGCAAGGAGATGGCGATCGGGCGCTACTATCTGAACCAGGGCGATTTCATCGGCGCCATCAACCGCTTCCGGGTGGTGGTGGAGCAGTATCAGAAGACCTCGCAGATCGCCGAGGCGCTGGAGCGGCTGACCGAGGCGTATTATTCGCTCGGCCTTTACAACGAGGCCAAATCGGCCGCCGCGGTGCTGGGCGCCAACTATCCCGGCAGCCCCTGGTACGAGGACGCCTACAAGCTGCTGCAGTCACATAATATGAAGCCCGAGATGGACGAGCGCTCCTGGCTGAGCAAGACTTTCGGGCGGATTCTCTAAAAGGCAGGTTCGATGCTCGCGACGCTTACGGTCCGGGACATCGTATTGATCGAAGCCGCCACGCTGGAGTTCGCGGCGGGCCTCAACGTGCTGACCGGCGAGACCGGCGCGGGCAAGTCGATCCTGCTGGATGCCTTAGGGTTGGCCGCCGGCGGACGCGGCGGCGGCCGCGCGGCGGTGCGGCCGGGCGCGGCGCAAGGTTCCGCCACGGCGATGTTCGAGCCGTCCCGGCACAATCCCGCCTTCGCATTGCTGGCCGAACAGGCGATCCCCGCCGAGGGCGAGATCGTGCTGCGCCGGACGCTGGCGCAGGACGGCCGCACCCGCGCCTTCGTCAATGACGAGCCGATCGGCGTGGCGCTGCTGCGCGACGTCGGCGCGGCGCTGCTCGAAGTCCACGGCCAGGCCGACGACCGCGGCCTGTTCGACGTTTCGACCCATCGCGGCCTGCTCGACACCTTCGCCGGCCATGAGACGCTGGTGCGCGAGACGGCGCTGGCCTTCGCCGCCTTCGACGGCGCGCGCAAGGCGCTGGCGGATCTGAAGACCGAAGCCACGGCGGCGGCGGCCGACGCCGATTTCGTCAAGCACGCCGCCGACGAACTGACGGCGCTGGCGCCGGAGGAGGGCGAGGAGAGCAAGCTGGCCGCCGAGCGGGCTCTGCTGAGCAACGCGACGCGGATTGCCGAGGACGTGAATGCCGCCGCCGATCTTTTGGCCGGTGACCGCGGCGCGGCGAGCGCGATCTCCGGCGCGCTGAAGCGCCTGTCGCGGATGAACCAGGACGCGCGGCAGGCTGCCGCGTCGGCGGAGACCGCGCTGGACCAGGCTTACAACGCCATCGAGGAAGCGCGGCGCGAACTGGAAGTCCTGCAGTCCCGGCTCGACATCGAACCCGGCCAGCTGGAGAAGGTCGACGACCGCATCCACGATCTGCGGGCCGCGGCGCGCAAATACGGCGTGACGGCCGACGCGCTGCCGAAGGTCATGGCCGACTACCGTTTCAAGCGCGACACGCTGAGCCTCGGGAGCGGGCGTTTGAAGGAGGCCGAGGCGCTGCTGGCGGCGGCCCGCACGGCTTTCCTCGAAGCCGCCCGCAAACTTTCCAGGTCGCGTAGCGCCGCGGCGCGCAAGCTTGAAGGCGCGGTTGCCGGCGAGTTGGCGCCCTTGAAGCTGGGTCATGCCAAATTCCGCGTCGCGCTGGAGCCGCTGGAAGACGATGCGGCGAACGGCAACGGTCTGGAGCGCGTCGCGCTGGAAGTCGCCACCGTCGACGGCGCGGCCTTCGGCGCCCTCACCAAGATCGCCTCCGGCGGCGAACTGGCGCGGTTCTCGCTGGCGTTGAAGGTGGCGCTGGCGGAAGCGACTCCGCCGGCCGCGCTGGTGTTCGACGAGGTCGATCGCGGCGTCGGCGGCGCGGTCGCCGATGCGGTCGGCGAGCGGCTGCAACGTCTGGCGCAGACGACGCAGGTTCTTTTGGTTACCCATTCGCCGCAAGTCGCGGCGCGGGCCGAACGCCATTTCCGCATCAGCCGCTCCGGCGACAGGACCAAGGTCACGCTGCTGGACGACGCGGCGCGGCTGGAGGAAGTCGCGCGCATGCTGTCGGGCGCCACGGTCACGGAAGAAGCGCGCGCCGCGGCGCGCCGGCTGCTGGCCGAAGCCCGGACGCCGCAACTGAAGAAACGTAAACGGGCATGAGCAAGAAACCCGTCGACAAGTTGACCTCCGTCGAGGCCGCAAAAGAGCTTGATCGCCTCGCCGCCGAGATCGCCGAGCACGACCGGCGCTACCATGCCGAGGACGCGCCGAGCATCGACGATGCCGAATACGACGCGCTACGCCGGCGCAACGACGAGATCGAGCAGCGCTTCCCGCTGCTGGTGCGCGCCGACAGCCCGTCGCATCGCGTCGGCGCGGCGGCATCGGAGAAGTTCAAGAAGGTCGTGCACGCCAAGGCGATGCTGTCCCTGGACAACGCCTTCAGCGACGAGGACGTGCACGACTTCGCGGTGCGGGTGCGCCGCTTCCTGGGCCTGAAGGAAGACGACGCTCTGGCGATCACGGCCGAGCCGAAGATCGACGGACTGTCGGCCTCGCTGCGCTACGAGAACGGCGTCTTCGTGCAGGGCGCGACGCGCGGCGACGGCGCCGAGGGCGAGGACATCACCGCCAACCTCAGGACCATCGGCGACATTCCTCTGCGCCTGTCGGGCAAGCCGCCCAAAGTGCTGGAAGTGCGCGGCGAGGTCTACATGACGCACAAGGATTTCGCCGCGCTCAACAAGCGCCAGGAGAAGGCCGGCAAGCCGCTGTTCGTCAACCCGCGCAACACGGCGGCGGGCGCGGTGCGCCAGCTCGATCCGGCCATCACCAAGCAGCGGCCGCTGCATTTCTTCGCCTATACCTGGGGCGAAATCAGCGAGCGTCCGGCGACGACGCAGTCGGGCATGCTGGAGGCGTTCAAGAGCTACGGCTTCAAGGTCAACCCGCTGACCCGGCGCGTGGAGACGGTCGAGGCGGTGCTGAAATTCTATTCCGAGATGGAGAAGAAGCGCAGCGGCCTCGGCTACGACATCGACGGCGTCGTCTACAAGGTCGACCGGCTGGATCTGCAGGACCGGCTCGGCTTCGTGTCGCGCAGTCCGCGCTGGGCCGTCGCGCACAAGTTTCCAGCCGAGCAGGCCGAGACGAAACTGCTCAAGATTGACATCCAGGTCGGGCGCACCGGCAAGCTGGCACCGGTGGCGCGGCTCGCGCCTGTCACGGTCGGCGGCGTCGTGGTCGAGAACGCGACCTTGCACAACGAAGACGAGATCGCGCGCAAGGATGTGCGCGAAGGCGATACCGTCCTGATCCAGCGCGCCGGCGACGTCATCCCGCAGATCGTCCGCGTCGTCGAGCAGAAGGGCAAGCGCCGCGGCAAGCCGTTCGAATTTCCGCATCTCTGTCCGGCCTGCGGCAGCCATGCAGTGCGCGAAGTCGATGAGAAGACCGGCAAGGAAGACGTCGACCGGCGCTGCACCGGCGGTTTG
This sequence comes from Rhizomicrobium sp., assembly GCA_036512455.1. Classification (GTDB taxonomy): domain Bacteria; phylum Pseudomonadota; class Alphaproteobacteria; order Micropepsales; family Micropepsaceae; genus Rhizomicrobium. The sequence continues at coordinate 19,053 of DATCAT010000053.1, read as the reverse complement.
ATCTGCCCGGCGCAGGCGGTGGAGCGGCTTCGGCATTTCGTCTCGCGCCTGGCCTTCGACATCGACGGTTTCGGCGGCGTCTATATCGAGACGCTGCACGAGAAGGGCTTGCTCAAGGAGCCGGCCGACATCTTCCGCCTGGCGAAGAAGCCCGACGACCTCAACCGCGCGTTGGCCGAGCACCGCGCCGAACTGAGCGCCGAACGCCGGGCGAAGGAAGGCAAGGGCGAGGCGAAGCTGGGCAAGAAGCCGGACGACGAAGACAGCAAGCTGGTCGAGAACCTGATCGGTGCGATTGATGCGCGGCGGAAGATTGCCTTTGACCGCTTCATCAACGCCCTGGGCATCCGCCATGTCGGCGAAACCAATGCGCGGCTGATCGCCCGGCACTACGTCACGCTCGATGCTTTTCTGGAGAAGATGGAGAGCAAGGACGCCATCGAGGACCTCAAATCGATTGGCGGCATCGGCGACGTCGTCGCCGAGGCGATCAAGGACTTCTTCGACGAGCCGCATAACCGCAAAGTGGTTCGCAATCTGCAGAAAGTTCTGGAAGAGATCGAACCGATGGCGGCGCGCAAGGTCGAGGGTTCGCCGGTCGCGGGCAAGACGGTGGTGTTCACCGGCAGCCTCGAGAAGATGACGCGGCAGGAGGCCAAGGCACGCGCGGAGTCGCTCGGCGCCAAGGTTTCCGGCTCGGTGTCGGCCAAGACCGATCTCGTCGTCGCCGGGCCAGGCGCGGGCTCGAAACTCACGGAAGCCCAGAAACACGGGGTCAAAGTGATCGACGAAGATGCGTGGTTGAAGATGATCGAGGGGCTGTAAACGCACCTTCGCTGTCATCGCCCGCGTCCGTACGCTGTCGCTACGGACCGGGCGACCCAGGTAAAACAATCACAATGTCAAACAGCAGTTCGGTGTCACCTAGGTGGCCCGCATTTGCGGGCCATGACAGTTGTGCTTGTTATGACAACGCCTTCCCCAATATCGGCAGGCTGATGTCCATCCGGTAATCCACCGAGGAATGGTTGTCGGGGAATTCTTCGTAGGTGTGTTTCACGGCGAAGGCATCGAGGCGCTTGTGCATGCGGCGGGCGCCGTAGACGAGGTTGTACTGGTCGACGTCGCCGCAATCGATGTAGAGAGCCTTGAGTTTGGCGAGGCCGGGACCGTGGCTCTCGACCAGCGTCAGCGGGTCCCAGGCGAGCCAGTTGGCCCAGCGCTCGGCGATCAGCTCGCAGGTGTCGTGCGTCACCGGCAGGCGCAGGCCGTAGGGCGCGGTGGGATCAGGATCGAAGCTCGCGGCCTGGGCCAGGATCATGATGAGGTGCACGTCGCTGTCCTTGGTCTTCTGCGCCTCCCAGAATTTGTCGACCCATTCGCCGAAGTTAAAGTTGCATTTGGTCAGGGCGCGCAGCACGGGCACGAATTCGTGGCGGTAGAGCAGCTCGAAACCCATGTCGCCGGAATGCACCGCGGCGGCGCTCCAGAAGTCGGGATGCAGCAGGGCGTGCACCATGGCGCCGTAGCCGCCGCTCGACTTGCCGAAGACGCCGCGCTTGCCGAAGCCACCGCAGCCGAAGGTCTTCTCGACGAACGGCACCGCTTCGGTCAGCAGGAAATCGTCCCAGCGGCCCATCGCGAGCGAGTTCACATACTGGTTGCCGCCGAGTTTCGTAAAGCAGTCGGGAAAGGCGGCGACGCAGGGCGGCATCGCGCCCGAAGCGATCAGGCGGTCGAGGCGCTCGGGCACGTTCTCGCCGAAATTCTTCCAGTTGACGTGGATCGGCCCGCCGGCGGTGAAGCCGACCAGATCGACCAGCAGCGGCAGGCCGCGTCCGTCATGGCCGTGCGGCACGTAGACGACGATCTCGCGCGTGGTCGGGTCGCCGAGCATGTTCGACTTGAGAACCGTGCTGTCGAGGATGAGGCGATGGATGGTGCCGCGTGGGGTGTTGGGATCTTTGTGCATTTGTTCTCGTTTCACCGCCCCATAAGGGAGGTGAAAAAGTTAAATCGCCCGGGTGGCATTCTCCAGCCACGGCCGCGTTTCCTCGTCGACCAGCGGCAGAATCGTCTCGCGGACCCTGGCGTGATAGGCGTTGAGCCAGGCGCGTTCGTCCGGTGACAGGAGCTTGGGTTCGACCAGGCCGAGCTCGATCGGCGCCAGCGTGATGGTCTCGAATGCCATGAACTTGCGCTGCGCGTCGCCGCCCGGGACGGGCTTGGCCTCGGTGACGACCACGAGGTTCTCGATGCGGATGCCATATTCGCCGGTCTTGTAGTAGCCGGGCTCGTTTGAGCAGATCATGCCGGCTTTCAGGACCTGCGTGACGTGGCGCTTGGAGATGTTCTGCGGGCCTTCATGGACCGACAGATAGCTGCCGACGCCGTGGCCGGTGCCGTGGTCGTAGTCGAGACCGGCTTCCCACAAGGGGCGCCGCGCGAAGGCGTCGAGCGCGGCGCCGGTGGTGCCTTCGGGGAAGCGCACGGTGGCGAGCGCGATGTGGCCCTTGAGCACGCGGGTGAAGCGGTCCTTCATCTCGTCGGTCGCCTTGCCGACGATCACGGTGCGCGTCACGTCGGTGGTGCCGTCGGGATACTGGCCGCCGGAGTCGATCAGGAAGATCTCGTTGTTGGCGATCGGCCGGTTGGTCGATTTGGTGACGCGATAGTGCACCACGGCGCCGTTCGAGCCGGCGCCGGAAATCGAATCGAAGGAGAGGTCGCGCAAGGAGCCGGTCTGGGCGCGGAAGCCTTCCAGCGTCTTGGCCGCGTCGATCTCGGTCAGGTGGCCGTTCGGCGCCTCGCGCGCCAGCCAGCAGAGGAATTTGGAGAGCGCCGCGCCATCGCGGATATGGGCCTTGCGCGCGCCTTCGATCTCGATCGGATTCTTGCAGGCCTTGGGCAGTTGCACCGGATCGGCGGCGCGCTTGATCCTGGCGTCGGCCTTGGTGAGGCGGTCGAAGATGGCGGAAGAGGCCGTCATCGGATCGGCGACGACGGTCTTGCCTTCCAGCGCGTCGAGCGACGGCGAGAAATCCTCCGGCTTCTTCAGGCGCACGGCGTTGCCCAGATGCTGGAGGAGCTCAGCAGAGGATTTGCGCTCGTCCATGAACAGGTCGGTCGAGCCGTCGGCGTGCTGGATCGCGAAGGAGAGCGCGAAGGGCGTGTGGGGCACGTCGCCGCCGCGGATGTTGAGCAGCCAGCAGATCGAATCGGGCATGGTGATGACGGCCGCGTCGGCGCCTTGCGCCTTGACGTCCTCGGCGATGCGCATGCGCTTGGCCTGCGCGCTCTCGCCGGCGAGGTTCATGTCCTGGATGATCGCCTTGGCGGATGGCGCCTCGGGCTGATCGGTCCACACCGCGTCGATCGGATTGCTGTCGCAGGCGACGAGCGTGCCGCCGGCTTTCTCGGCGGCGGCGCGCAGGCCGTCGACGGCGGTGGCGGTGTGCAGCCAGGGGTCGTAGCCGAGCTTGGCGCCTTTCGGCAGCGCCGTCGCGATCCAGCCGGCGGGGCCTTCCTCGACCAGGTCGCGCGGTTCGAACAGCGACGTGTCGGTCTGCTGGCGGACCTGCAGCGTGTAACGGCCGTCGACGAAAATCGCGGCTTTGGCGGTCAGCGCCACCGCCGCGCCGGCCGAGCCGGTAAAGGCGGTGAGCCAGGCCAAGCGCTCGTCACGCTTGGGCACATATTCGCCCTGATGCGCGTCGGAGCGGGGCACGACGAAACCGTCGAGGCCGCGCTTCGCGAGTTCGGCGCGCAGGGCTGTAAGACGCGGCGCGCAGGTCGTTGCGTGGGTTTCGTTTTCGTAGGTCTGGAAGGGGCCGGTTTTATCCATGGTTCTCACGCCTGTTCTTTCATCCGTCACGGCCGCCCTTGAAGCGGCCATCCAACTTGCGGTCTTGCCCGGTTGCGAAGTTGGGTGGGCGGGTCAAGCCCGCCCATGACGGTGTCGGGGTTGGAGCTTAGGCGCCCGGCTTCTCCAAAACCAGCGCCGTCCATGGCCCGTCTCGGCGGCGGGCGCGCAGGGTCAGGCCGTGGGGCGTGTAGAAGCTGACGACCATGTTCTCCTGCCAGGTCAGAAGGCCCGAGAGCACCAGCAGGCCGCCCCGGGCCAGCTTGGCGGCGATGGCGGGCGCGAGCCGGGTCAAGGGGCTCGCCAGAATATTGGCCACGATCAGGTCGTAGGGCGCGCCGGCGGCGATCGCCGGATGGGTGAGACCGTCGGCGGTAAGCGCGCGGATCAGCGGCGCGATGGCGTTGGCGCGCGCGTTGTCGTTCGTCACTTCGATGGCGACGGCGTCGATGTCCGAGGCGATCACGCGCCTGCGCCACAGCTTGGCGGCGGCGATGGCGAGCAGGCCGGTGCCGCAGCCGAGGTCCAGCACGCGCGAAAAACGCCGGCTTTTTGCCAGATCGCTGAGGGCGAGCAGGCACAGCGATGTGGTCTCGTGATGGCCGGTGCCGAAGGCCATGCCGGCCTCGATCTTCAGCGGAATGACGCCGCCGGGCACCTCGCCCGCGTCGTGCGCGCCATAGACGAAGAAGCGCCCGGCGCGCACCGGGGCCAAGCCCTCCTGGCTGAGGCGGATCCAGTCCTGATCGGGCAGCGGCGCACAGCTGACGGTCTGGCCGATAAGGCGCGAGAGCAGGTCCGCGTCCGGCGGCGCGGTGTAGAGCGCCTCCACCGTCGCGTCCGGCTTGAACGGTTCCTCGTGGATCAGCACCGCCTGCGGCGTCGGCGGCGCCAGTTCGAACACCGCCGCCACGTTCGGGGCGAGTTCCTTCGCCAGCGTTATCGTGGCTTTCCACAGCGGAGGATTGGTCGTCATGGCGGCCCGTATAGCGGAGCAGGAATGCGCCGAACAGCGCCTCTTGGGCACTCAAGGCCGCCGCCGCTGCCGCGTCGTGTGGATTGCGGTGGACGACGAAGGCAAGCGCGATGAGGCGATCGACGATGGCGTTTAGCACGCGCGCCCAGGCGCGATGGCGGGCCTTCATTGCGACGGCTTGGCGGCCGCGGTGGCCATGACGAAAGGCGCGGCGGTTGCCGGCCGGCGCACCGGCTCGGCGGACGCATTCGGCAACATAATTGTTCGCTGGAAATTTTGAGGGGGGTCCCCCCTTTGCCGGCCTTTTGCGCGGCAGGCGCAGACGGGCCGCCGCGAGGATCGCGGAATCGGCAAAGGCGAAGGAGGCGCAGGCGTTCGTCATGGCCGAGCGTTGTGCCGCAGTGTTCCGGAGGGCTGCAAGTGCGCTCGGCGCGCGTGGCTCTTCGCTATCCCATGTCCATCCGCGCGCGGCGCGGACCTTGCCTGGAAATCGCCGCGGCGCGTCCGGGATAAGGTCGCCGAAAATAATTTCCGGCACCTCGTCGCGGGGCGCGGTTTGCCAAGCGTCGGGATTCGCATATCCTGCCCTGCGCTGTGTCTGGGGAGAATTGGGTGCGCAAGGTTCTTTGCCTGTCCGTGGTGTTGGCGCTGCTGCCAGCGGCGGCCTACGCGACCGACTGGGTCAAGATCGGCGGCTCGCCGACCGGCGTGACCGTCTACTACGATCGCGATTCGGCGACCTACAAGGAAGCCGAGGTCGATGCCTGGGCCCGGATCGTCTATCCCAAGGCCCAGCCGCTCAGCGGCGGCGGGGAGGCGGCCGAGCTGCGCACGCATTACGACATCGATTGCATGGCGCGGACGATCAGCAGCATCGGCGTGGAATTCTACGACGCCGGCGGCACGCTGGTGCGCTCGGTGGTGCCCGATCCCAAGCCGGAAGCGATCAACATGCAGACGCCGGGCGGCGCGATCGGGAAGCTGTATTGCCAGAACTGGTGAGGGGTCACCTCAGTCTGTCCCACAGCGGCAGGCTGAGCAGGGCGGCGACGGCGATGAGCGCGTAGCAGGCGCGGCGAAAGGTCTCCTCGTTGGCTTTGGCGAACATGTGGGTGCCGAGCCACAGGCCGGCGCCGTAGAACGGTCCGACGACGAGGCCGATGACGAGGACGTTCCGCGTCAGCACGCCGCCGATGGAGTAGGTGACCGCCGTCACCACGGTCGTGGCGGCGAAGAACAGGATGATGTTGGCGCGCACGGTGGCGGCGGGAATCGTGCCGCCGAGCCAATAGGCGACGACCGGCGGACCGCCGACCTGCGCCAAGCCGCTGAGGAAACCCGCCAGCGCGCCGACGCCGATGGTGACGGGCGCGGTCGGTGCCCCGGCATAGCGCCAGCCCGAGATCAGCAGCGCCAGCATCGCCAGCACGACGGCGCTGAGGCCCCAGCGGATCGCGGTCGGATCGGCATGCAAGAGGACCCAGGCGCCGAGCGGCGCGCCGGCCAGCGCCCCCAGCGTCATCGTCGCCACCGCGCCGCGCTGCGCGGCTTTCCACGCCTTGGGAATGAGCGGCGCCGCCGCCACCGCGTCGATCAGGAACAGCACCGGCGCCGCGACGCGCGGCCCGACGAGCGCGGCTGCCAGCGGCGTGAAGATCAAGGCTCCGCCGAAACCGGAAAACCCGCGCGCGAGCCCGGCGATGAGCGCCGCAGCGGCGACGAGGGCGAGGGTGGGAGCAGCCGGAAACGTCACGTCAGAACCTTTGTTACAAAATCGGGAAAGTCATTCGACGAATAAGCTACAGACTGTCATGGCCCGCGAATGCGGGCCACCCAGGTGACGCGGTACCGATGTCGAAGACCTATTTCACCTACATCATGGCCAGCAAGCGCAACGGCACGCTCTATATCGGCGTGACGAACGACATGGCGCGGCGCGCGTGGGAGCACCGCGAGGGCCTGGTCGATGGGTTCACCAAGAAACATGGCGTGAAAATGCTCGTCCATTTCGAGATGTTCGGCGATGTCGATCTGGCGATCCGGCGCGAGAAGCGGCTGAAGAAATACAAGCGCGAGTGGAAGATCAATCTGATCCAGGAACGCAACGTCGCGTGGCGGGATCTGGCGGAGACGTTGTAACCTCCATGTCATCGCCCGCGAATGCGGGCGACCCAGGTGACGCCATTAGCGATTTCGAACCACACAAGGCAGAAGTTGCGCACCCAGCGATTTGAGTCTCGGACCTAACGTGTCCATGTCGGACTTTCGACACGATCCACAAGCCAAAAACATTGGCAATGCTGCCGGATTGTGGTCCTCCGGTCTGTTCGATCTTATGGACACCAGTTTCTCAATTAGGATTGTACGTTGATGAACTTCATCATGCTCCATCAAATGAAAATAAAATGCCGCTGCAGCCATTCGTTCGAGCGATCTATATGAATTGAAATGTAGCCCATCTGCGGAACGAGCAATGCTCAGGACATTATATCGATGATCTTGGCGGCCTGTGTCTTGCCGTTGAAGATTATTTAGGTCCGACTCGACTTCAATCAGTGCGACCGGTCGACCGTTTCGTCGTACAACGATATCGATTAAGCGACGAGCCTTGGTATCTTCGATCTCGCCAGTATTTTTGTTGCGCCACACCGGCATCTCGCGACGAAGGAATACTCCCATGTCTTCTTTGTCGACGTTGTATCCGGCATTGTTCAGCGCGGTGGCCAGCTTGGGTTGGAGGACCTTCTGGCCGCACTTTCCTGCGGTCAATTCCGTCGGAAGGTCTTTGACAACCTCATGAATCAGATTGCGTACTGTTTCGCTCTCCACCATTTGAACCCTTGTCACCTGGGTGGCCCGCATTCGCGGGCCATGACAGTTGGGGTTTGGGGTAGCGCTGCGCTTCTCACTGCGAACGCCGCTTACACGGATATTCCTTCCGTAGACGGATGATGTCTTCCGTGGGGCCGTCGAGGGCGGTTTCGGGGTCGATGCAGAAGCCGCTGCGGGCCAGGCTCCAGGCGGCGATCTGAGGGGCGCCTTCGGGTTCGGTTTCCAGCAACAGATAGACGTCGAGCGGGCCGGACATTTTCGGCAGCCAGAGTTCGGCGCTGAAGGCCTTGTGCTCCGGCTTGCCGGAGAGGACGCGGCGGATTTGCACCGCGCCCCGCACCTTGACGCCGATATAGGGGTCGGGGCCGTCCGGCGTGACGAGAGTCTCCTGCGGCACGAAGCGGGCGCGGACGATGCTGTAGGTGGACGTCGTCGTCGCGGGCAGGTCGGCGGCTGCCGCGGGCGCGGCGCAGGCGAGGACGGCTGCGAGGAGAGCGGCAGAGCGCATGGCGTGAGGGTTGCGCAAAACGGGGGTGGGTACAAGGCGAGGGGTATGGCGGTTTCTTTCACCTCCCCAGCGTGGGGAGGTCGGAATGCGAAGCATTCCGGGTGGGGAGGTCGGCTTCCCCACCCGACGTTCTCGCTTCGCTCGCCGTTCGCACGCTGACGCTACGAACCCTCCCCATGCTGGGGAGGTGAAAGTGTGCGTTCAATCCCGCACGTAATAATCCCGCTCGACAAAAGCTTTCGCCTGTCAGGCAGCAGCGCTTGTAGCGCTTGCCGGAGCCGCAGGGGCACGGGTCGTTGCGGCCGAGCTTTTCGATCAGTTCCTTGTCACCGTGGACGATGCGATCGCCGCGCTTGACGGAGGTCTCGCTGTTGAAAGCCCCTCCGGCGCTTGCTCATCGATTCAAAAGCTGAAGTCGGTCTTGTTGCAGGCCATGGCGGCCTCCTGTCTTTTAGAGGTCGCAGCTTGTAGCGAAGACCTTGCAAAAAACAATCCCCGCGATGGGATTGGTTGAGGAGTTCAGTGACCTCGTGCGACGTTCACAGCAACCATCATTCCCAACACCGACAGAGCAAGCGAGGCAATCACGGATAAAATTGCCAGCGCCTGATACAATTGATGAAACTGGTGAGATCGCGTGCCGCTGTCACCTTGTCCCACATTGAGCCGATGATTTGCGTAGTAGAGTTGAGAGAAATAACCAAAGGCGGTGCTAACGATAGCTGCGATGGCCCCGCAACCAAACCAAAGCACTGCTAGCGAATAGTCCTTGGATGTCTTGTCAGTTAGCGCGATAAGCGCGCTCGCCGCGCCACCATTGATTAGCAATATCCCTTTAAGAACATCTCGCGATAGCGCAACGGCCAATTCATAGTGCCTTTCAGCGTCGTCGCTCATTGGACCACCCCCTCACCCCGCCCTCTCCCCCACTTCGTGGGGGAGAGGGAGAAATATTTTGCGCTCAAGCCCTCGTCACAAACGTGTCGATCACTTTTTTCTCGCCGGCCTTGTCGAACGCCACGGTGAGTTTGTTGCCTTCGACGTGGTTGACGATGCCGTAGCCGAATTTCTGGTGGAAGATGCGCTCGCCGCTTGCGTATTGCGAGGACTGCGGGTCGGAGGTCTGGATGGTGTGGGCCTGCGCTTCGATCAGCGGCGGGCGGGCGCGGACGCCGCCGCTGGCGGCGCGGTTGGCCTGGGCGCGTTTCCAGCCGGGTGAATCGTAGGTCGAGGCGAAGCCGCCGGCGTTCGCGTTGTCGCGGAAGCCGACGCTGCCGCCGTAGAAGCCTTCGTCGACCACGGTGTCGGTGTGTTCTTCGGGCAGCTCGGTGATGAAGCGCGAGGGCAGGGCGCTCTGCCAGCTGCCATGGACGCGGCGATTGGCGGCAAAGGAGACGCGGATGCGCTGTTTGGCGCGGGTGAGGCCGACATAGGCGAGGCGGCGCTCTTCCTCCAGGCCGGCGAGGCCGTTCTCGTCCATCGTGCGCTGCGACGGGAACAGGCCTTCTTCCCAGCCGGGCAGGAAGACGGTGTTGAATTCGAGGCCTTTCGCCGCGTGCAGCGTCATCAGATTGATGCGGTCGCCGCTCTCGTCCTGCGCGATCTCCATCACCAGGGAGACGTGTTCGAGGAAGGCGGCGAGGGATTCGAATGTCTCCATCGAGCGGACGAATTCCTTGAGGTTCTCCAGCCGGCCCGGCGCCTCGGCCGATTTGTCGGCCTTGAGCATGTCGGTGTAGCCGCTCTCGTCCAGCACCATCTCGGCAAGCTCCGTATGCGGAATAACCTGCGCGGTTTGCGTCCAGCGCGCGAAGTTCGCCGCGAGTTCGCTCAGGGCCTTGCGCGCCTTGGGCGGCAGCTCGTCGGTTTGCGCGATCTCGCGCGCGGCGCTGAGCAGCGGGATCTGCCGGGCGCGGGCGAATTGGTGCAGCGATTGCACGGAGGCATCACCGATGCCGCGCTTGGGCTTGTTGACGATGCGCTCGAAGGCGAGGTCGTCGTCGCCTTGCGCGATCAGGCGCAGATAGGCCATGGCGTCGCGCACTTCGGCGCGCTCGTAGAAGCGCGGGCCGCCGATGACGCGATAGGGCAGGCCGAGCGCGATGAAGCGGTCTTCGAATTCGCGCATCTGGAACGAGGCGCGCACGAGAATGGCCATCTGGCTGAAGGGCTGCTCGCGGCGGTGCAGGTCTTCGGCGTCGGAGGCGATGTTGCGGGCTTCTTCCTCGGCGTCCCAGACGCCCTGGACCTTGATCTTCTCGCCCGGATCGCCTTCGGTCCACAGCGTCTTGCCCAGGCGCCCTTTGTTGGCGTTGATCAGGCCGGAGGCGGCGCCGAGAATGGCGGGGGTGGAGCGGTAGTTCCGTTCGAGGCGGATGACCTTGGCGCCGGGGAAGTCGCGCTCGAAGCGCAGGATGTTTTCGACTTCGGCGCCGCGCCAGCCATAGATCGACTGGTCGTCGTCGCCGACGACGCAGACGTTTCCCGACGACGTCGCGAGCAGTTTCAGCCAGAGATACTGGACGACATTGGTGTCCTGGTATTCGTCGACCAGCATGTAGCGGAAGCGCTCGCGGTAGTCGGCGAGGATGTCGGGATGGGCTTTCAGGATGTTGAGGACGTGGAGCAGGAGGTCGCCGAAATCGGCGGCGTTGAGATCCTTCAGGCGCTGCTGATAGGCGGCGTAGAGCTCGACGCCCTTGCCGAACGCGTAGCCATGGCCTTCGCCGCTCGGCACGTCTTGCGGAGAGAGGCCGCGATTTTTCCAACCGTCGATGGCGGAGGCGAGAGTCCGCGCCGGCCAGCGCTTCTCGTCGATATTGGCGGCCTCGATCAGCTGCTTCATTAGGCGCAGCTGGTCGTCGGTGTCGAGAATGGTGAAGTTGGATTTCAGGCCGACGAGCTCGGCGTGGCGGCGCAGCATCCGGGCGCCGATGGAATGGAAGGTGCCGAGCCACTGCATGCCCTCGACCACGCCGCCGATCAGGGCGCCGATGCGCTCCTTCATCTCGCGCGCCGCCTTGTTGGTGAAGGTGACGGAGAGGATCTGGCCCGGCCAGGCCTTGCGGCTGTGCAGGATGTGGGCGAGGCGGGTGGTCAGCACGCGCGTCTTGCCGGTGCCCGCGCCGGCGAGGACGAGGACGGGACCGTCGGTCGCGAGCACCGCCTCGCGCTGCTCGGCGTTCAGCCCGGCGAGATAGGGCGGATCGCGGGGAGCGGACGGCACGTCCGCGCGCGGCGTGGGCTCATCGCCAAACGCATCATCCAGAGGGTCCGAGTAGCGGCCGCTCATATGCAAATACGCGATTCACGGGGCATGGAACCAATGTAGAACTTGCCCCCTCAAATGTCATCGCCCGCGACTGCGGGCGATCCAGTTGAAAACGGCAGAAACTCTCAATTTGAGCGTCGCGAACCTGCACGTTGCGGAGAAGACGTCACCTGGGTGGCCCGCAGTCGCGGGCCATGACAATAGAAGATGGGATCAAAACCAGTGGCCACCGGCGCCGAGCCAGAGCACCGCCGCCGCGCCTAGCGCGACGATGAGCAGACCCAGCAGGCGGCCGGCGCGGCTGTCGTCCTGGCGGGCGATCCAGAACAGCGCGGTGCCGCCCATCACCGCGGAGGCGATGACGAGCAGCATGGCGATGTTCAGCGCGGTGGACATGCGCCCACGCTGCCAGAATAAGTTTGTTGTTCATAGAGTCGACCGAGATTGAGTGAAATCACCAAGGGACCGTCATCGCCCGCTTCATGCGGGCGACCCATTTTGTTGGCCGCCGAAAAGGAAAATGGGTTGCCCGGACAAGCCGGGCAATGACGGAAATTAGATTGGTTCTGTCCGAACTAGGTCACTCCAGACAGGCTCTCACCCCGGCCTCAGCCGCGCCATCGCCAGCGCATCGACATAGGCGCCGTCGCGGTAGGCATAGGCCTTGTGCAGGCCCTCGCGCGCGAAGCCGGCGTGCTCGTAGAGCGCGATGGCGCGGGCGTTGTCGGCCCAGACGGTGAGTTCGATCCGGGTGAGATTGAGCCAGCGGTCGGCCTGTTCGAGCAGGGCGGCGAGCAGCGCGCGGCCGGCGCCGCGTCCGGCATAGGCGTCGTGCACGCCCATGCCGACGGTGGCGGCGTGGGCGCGGCGGCGATTCTCGACCGGGTGCAAACCGGCCGAGCCGATCGGCTTGCCGTCGATCAGCGCCACGAGTTGCAGCACGCCCGCCGGCCGGGTCGAAAAGCGCCTGCGGCGCTCGTCAAGGCTGGTGTGCGGCAATTGCAGCGTGCCCCAGATGAAGCGCGGCTGGCTGTAGACCTCGGTCAGGGCCGGCAGGTCCTCCGGCTCCACGGCGCGTATCTGTATGTCGTCGGTCATGGCGTTCTCCTGATGCCGGTGCGGAGAGGCCAACAAAAAAGCCCCGTCCGGATCCGGCGGGGCTGGGAAAAGATGGTTTGCGTAAGGCTTTAGCGCACGACCTCTCTCACCATCCCGAACCGGGCGGTTACGATAAGCATCGTGTGGTGCATCTGGCACATGACGGATGTCTAGCAGATCGCGGCGTCGCCGTCGAGGCGCTGGCTTATGTCGGCCGCCGTTCAGAGATTCTGCTTGGCACGGCGCCCCTCGGGATGGCACATCGTGCGCGTCGTTTGTTGCCGGAGGCTGCAAATGCGCAAGGTCTGGGCTCTCATCGGTTCGGCGATTTTTTTCGTCGTTGCGCCAGGCACATTCATCGTTCTGCTGCCTTGGCTGTACACAGGTTTTGTGCCCGGCTCACCATTCTTCGGATTGGAGGCGCTGCGCTTCGCCGGTACCGGCCTGGCACTGGTTGGATTGGTGCCGCTGGTGGAGTCGTTCCTGCGCTTCGCGCTGAAAGGACTGGGGACGCCGGCGCCGATCGCGCCGCCGAGCAGGCTGGTAGTGACCGGTTTTTATCGCCACACGCGCAATCCGATGTATGTCGGCCTCATCGCGGTTGTGTTCGGCGAGGCGCTGCTGTTCGGATCGCGCGCGTTACTCTGGGAAGCAGCCGCGCTGGCGCTAGGCTTTCACATGTTCGTGCTGGCGTATGAGGAGCCGGTGCTGGGCCACCTGTTCGGTGCGCAATACCAGACTTATCGTGCGCATGTGCCGCGCTGGCTGCCGCGCCTGACTCCTTGGACGCCTAAGCCGCCTTGACGCAGCCTTGTGCCTTGACGACGCGCTTGGTGGAAGCCGGGTGCTTGGCCAGCATCGCCGGCGGGCGGATCGGGCGGTGCACGAGATTGCCGCCGCAGTTCGGGCAGACGCCCTTCAGCGTGATGTCGGCGCACACGGCGCAGAAGGTGCATTCGTAAGTGCAGATGCGCGCGTCTTGCGAGTCGGGGGCTAGGTCCTTGTCGCAGCATTCGCAATTGGGACGCAGTTCGAGCATGGCGGTGTCCTCATTCCCCTGGCCAAACTAAGGATATGCGGGAACACCATAGGCGCGAAGGACTTTGAGACAACTTTCTCCGCCAGCGCGTGTGATTTTATCTCTGCGGAACACTCGAGTGGGCCTGAGGGGGCGTATCTTTGCGAAGCGAGCGAGGAAACGGCAATTTTACAGGCGCGCCAGAAAGATTTGGCCACTTCCTCCGAGCTAAAATTATGCCGGCACTGGTGGTCAGCTTCGGCGCTCCAGCTATTTTCGGTTCATATATTCCAGCCAGCACAGTAATTTTACGACTGCGCTCAACCTTGCGCACTTCATCCAGGAAAAAAGAATAAAACCTGCGTTTCTTCAAGAGTACCTTGGAAAGAAATGACTGCCGATTGCTCCGCTCTGTCGAAATGATTTGTGTAGCCATTTCTAACCAGCGCTTGAGACGCTCCAGATCGCTCTCTGACTCCGCATCGAGCTTCTCACGCCATACAAATTGCATGTCGCAATCCAGCAACGTCGCAACTTGCGTCTGTTTTTCTATACGTTTGAAATGAACGTCGGTCATGTCGGTGGCGCGACTATCTAGTTCTCTTTTCATAGCCACGAACGAGGGCGGCACTTGAGGATCAGTAAAATGACCCGGTTGCAATTCAAGCGCTAATTCGACTCGTTGCAGGGAAGGGCTGCCGATACCTTGTCCCCTTTCAATGCGCTGAATTGTCGATAGCGAAACGCCAGTGAGCGAGGAAAGGGCGCTTTGCTTCAAATTACGTCGAACTCGCGCGGTGCGCACTAATTCGCCAACGATTAGGGCAGGAAGCAGCATCTTAATTTTCGCAGAGGCTGCGTTCTCAATTGCTTCTAACGCTTCCTTCCAATCTCTGGCGGAGCGCTGAATGTCGAAAAACTTTCTTTGGCCGGGCATTCGAATCTCCTGCATCAATCTCACAGGGAGGATGTGATGCGAGCATCGGAAAACGAAGAGCGTGATGCCTTCAAAAAAAGCACAAGAATATCAATTGATTAGGAGGCGATGGTGAGATAGCCAAGTTTCGAACTCTAGTATTCATTCAAATTTGAAGGCCACACTAGAAACCTAGTTCCTTGAGAATTGCCGCCTGACGTCCGTCGAATTCCGGCACAATCGGCGCCGAAGGACGGTCGCCGCGCAATTGCCGCCGGTCACTTGACTTTCCAAAGCGGCTGCCGGTTACTTCGGTCCACAGTCCTGAGGTAATCCAGATGTCCGCTTGTCCCGAATTGAATTATACCAACGTCTCGGCGAGTGCTTGGCAATGCTGCAAGAATGCGGTGTCGGCTTATGTCGTCATCGGCCAGGACAGCGGCGAGGCATCGTCGCACGGCCTGACGGTGCGCTGGACCTACGTTCCGGCGGCCAAGACATTGTCGATCCAGTGCACGGCCCATATCTTCCTGATCGGCTGTACGCAGATCAACGACAGCATCGACGCCGCGGTCAAAGGCTGCCTGCCCGCCTAGCGTCAGGAGGGCGGCGCGAATTTCGTGCCGCAGCGGCTGCAATAGGTCGGCGCCGTGAACGGCACCACGCTGCGGTTGAAGGTTCCGCAATTGGGGCAAGTCCGCGTGCCGAAAAACCAGCGCCGGAACGCAAGCGCGGCCAGGGCGATCGCGGTCAGGAGGCCCAGAAACCAAAACAGCAGGTTCGCGATACCCAGCGGATTCAGCGCTTGCCAGCCCGACTCACCAGGGCTGCCGTGCAGCGAAAATCGGATGATGGCCCGGTGTCCGGGCGAGGCGACCGGAACTGTGCCGAGCGTGGCCGGCGTGTTGCGCCATTGCGTCGACACGCAATCGAGCGCGGCGATATCAAGATCGTCGTAACCGCTCGACTTGAGCAGCTTGACGTTGGCGACGGTGCCGTCGGCCATCACGTCGTAGCTGACCATGACGTCGCCGGTTTCGTTGCGCCGCCGCGCGAGGTCGGGATAGAAACCATCGCAATTGTGCGTGCGGCCGACCGCCCGGCTCGGCGCGACGCTTGCGGCAGGGGCGCCTTGCGTTTCAGCCCTTGCGGCGTTCGAAGCGAGAGCGGCCGGTGCGGCCATGGCCGCGACAAAGGCGATGAGCGCGATGGTGCGGGTCATTCAATCCAGCCCCAGTTCTCTTAAGATCGCCGCTCTGTGTTCGTCGAGTTCCGGCGCGTGTTCGCGGGTCCTGGGATCCTCGTGCGCCGAGAGTTTCACCGGGTTGCCCTGCATGCGGATGGGGCCGAGGTCGGGGTCCAGCGTCTCGACGATCATGTTTCGAAAAAGCACCTGTGGATCGGCCATCACCTGCGCGACATTGTTGAGCGGGCCGCTGGGGATGGCAGCCGCCTCCAGCGCCGCCAGCCATTCCTGCGAGGTCTTGGCGGAAAGCGCGAGTTCCATCTCGGCGGCGAGGTCGTCGACGTTGACAACGCGTTTGGGATTGGAGGTGAACCGCTCATCGGCGATGAGGTCGTCGCGGCCGAGCACGCGCGCGACACGGGCGAAGAGATCGTCATTGCCGGCCGCGATGGCGATGTGGCCGTCCTTGGTCGCGAAGGCGGCGAAGGGCGCGATGGAGGGATGGCGGCTGCCGAGCCGCCCAGGCACCTCGCCGGTCGCGACATAGCGCGAGATCGCGTTCTCCAGCAGCGCGACCTGGGAATCGAGCATCGAGATGTCGACCTTCTGGCCCTTGCCGGTGGTCTTGCGGTCGTAGAGCGCGGCGAGCATGCCGATGGTGGCGAAGAGGCCGGCGGAAAGATCGCCGGTCGAGGTGCCGACGCGGGTCGGCGGCGAATCCGGATGGCCGGTCAGGCTCATCACGCCGCCCATCGCCTGGACGACCATGTCGTAGGCGGGGCGTTTCGCATACGGCCCGGTGTGGCCGAAGCCGGAGACGCCGCAATAGATCAGCCTGGGGTATTTGTCTTTCAGCTGCTCGTAGCCGTAGCCGAGTTTTTCCATCGTGCCGCCGCGATAGTTCTCGATCAGCACGTCGGCGCGGGCCAGCAGGGCCTCGAAGATCTTGCGGTCGCTTGTCGATTTGAGATCGAGGGCGATGGATTCCTTGGCCCGGTTGACGCTCATGAAATAGCCGGACTTGACCTTGCCGGACGGCGTCTTGACGAAGGGTCCGACATGGCGGCTGTCGTCGCCGGTGCGCGGCGGCTCGACCTTTATGATGCGGGCGCCGAGCTCGTTCAGCATCAGCGCGGCATAAGGCCCGGCGAGCACGCGGGTGAGGTCGACGACGAGGATGCCGCGGAGGGGGCCGGTGGGTTCGCTAGCCAAAATCAAACTCCGCTGTCATCCCCGGCGAGCCGCGCACTTCGCGCGGCGAGGGAAGGGGACCCAGGATTAGCAGCGCCTCAGGCGCTTGCAAGCCTGGGTCCCCTTCCCTCGCTCCGCTTCGCTACGCTCGCCGGGGATGACAGTGTTGTTTTTATTTTCCGCTGTCGAGTTTGTGCGCGTCGACGGTCTGTTCGTCTTTCTCCTTCCGCGCTTTCGCCAGCTTCCGCACCGGTTTCGCCACGCCGTGCTTCGTGCGGTTGGCGTCGGCCTCGGCGGCTTTGGCGTCGCGGGCCTTGGCCTTGCGCAGCCGGCGCAGGTTGACGATCTCAGCCGCCATCTTCGTCAACCATTGTCTTTCGCCTGGGCGCGGATGTAGGCGGGGCGGCTCGTCAGGCGCGCGAGATAGTCGTCGTAGTGCTTGCGCGCCGGGAACAGCGTGCCCTTGAAGAACTGCACGCCGGAGCCGATCAGGATATCGGCGGCGGTGAAGGCATCGCCGCAGATATAGGGCGTGGCTTCGAGCTGCCGGGAGATCGCGCCCTCCATGTCCTCGAACTTGCCGAAGCCGGTCGATTTGTCCTTGTCCCAGCCCTGGAAACGGGCGGTCGCCGCCGGCTCCAGCGCGCCGGCATAGAAGAACAGCCAGCGGACATATTCGGCGCGATTGTTGTGGCCGGGCAGCGGACCGATGTCTTTCTTCGGATGGGAGTCGGTGAGGTAGAGGCAGATGGCGCCGGATTCGGTGACGATCTCGTCGAAAATCCTGACCGCCGGCACTTTGCGCAAGGGATTGATGGCGAGATAGGAATCAGGCGCCGGCGCGCCGGTGCCGTCGCCGCGCACGATCGGCACGAGTTCGATCCTGTAGTCGCAGCCGAGTTCCTCCAACAGCCAGATGATGCGCGAGGAGCGCGAACGCGGCGCGTGATAGAGCGTGATCATGGTGTGACCCTTCGGATGCGGAGGCTAGGATGATTGCAGTTTTGCGACAAGCGCATGACAGGGCTTTTTGGCGCATCTGCCGGCAAGGGCGTGTCAGGAGCGGCGCTGGCGCGATTTATATCTCGGTTGTCATGACCCGCGATCCCCCTACGCTGCTTCGCAGGCCATGACAGTGGGGTACTTGAAGCTGTCAGCTTTGCGCTTTCGCCGCCGCAAGCGCGTGGAGGCGCAGGGCGCTGGCCAGTGGGCGGCCGCCGCGGGCGCGGTCGATGCGGGCGATGAAGGCGGCGAAGCTTGTCCCAGCCCTGGCGGCTTCGGCTTCCAGCACGGCCCAGAACTCCTGCTCCAGCGCGACGGAGGTGCGGTGGCCGGAGAGGGAGAAGGAGCGTTTCTTGAGCATCGTCGCCGATCTAGGCCCGCAGCTTGCGGAATTTCAATGTCCTGAGGTCTCTGGCGAATTTCCTGGCGCCGCGCCTGGGCGGCATCAGGAGCTTGGGACGCGTGAGCCTGCCGACCGCGCCGGCGGCGGCGACGGCGTTGCGGTCGAGCCAGCCGTCGGAATCGAGCAGGCGGACGCGTGCCCAGGTCTTTTTCATCAGGCGCGCGATGCGGTCTGGTGTCGGATCATCGTCGTCGGCGACGATGATGTTGACGAGGAAGAGGCTGCCGCGCGGCCTGAGCCGCGATTTCGCCAGGGCGAAGAAGGCGGGTTTGAGAAACTGCCTGGGGATCGCCCCGCCGTCATAGGCGTCCAGCACGATGGCGTCGAAGCGCCTGGACGTGCGGCGCAGGAACGCCTTGCCGTCGGCGACATGGGCTTCGACGTCGGCAGGCATGTGGAAATAGCGCCGCGCGATGTCGAACGACGCGGCGTCGATGTCGACGATCGTAACCTTGACGCCGGCGCGGCGCAGCATGGTCGCCAGCGTGCCGCCGCCGCAGCCGATCATCAGCACGTCCTTGGCCTTGGCCTGTCGTAAAAAGAAGTACATCGCATGGATGTAGTCGGCGAGGCTGACGCCGTCCGCGTCGGCTTCGCTCTGGTTGGCGTTGTCCTGCCAATAGGAGATGCCGCCGGTGGCGTTGTTCTGCTCGATGGCGGGGATACGGGGCATCGTTCAACTTTGCTCCCTCGCCCCCGAAAAGGGAGAGAGGGCAGGGTGAGGGGGTGGTGACGCGCCTACGGCGTTGAACGCTTATGCGGTGGAGAGGCCCCCTCACCCTGCCCTCTC
>DATCAT010000052.1:0-86185 GCA_036512455.1 Rhizomicrobium sp. | reverse complement strand
TGCAGAGCGCGATCTTCAACAGCGCCAATTTCTCGAGTATCGCCACCGACGCGAAGGGCGTCATTCAGATCTTCAACGTCGGCGCCGAGCGGATGCTGGGCTACGCGGCCGCCGACGTGATGAACAAGATTACGCCGGCCGACATTTCTGATCCGCAGGAGCTGATCGCGCGCGCCAAAGCGCTGAGCATCGAGATCGGAACCCCGATCACGCCGGGCTTCGAGGCCCTGGTGTTCAAGGCCACGCGCGGCATCGAGGACATCTACGAGCTGACCTACATCCGCAAGGATGGCACCCGATTCCCAGCGGTGGTGTCCGTCACGGCACTGCGCGACGCGCAGGATGCCATCATCGGCTATCTGCTCATTGGCACCGAGCTTAAGGCGGGCGCCCTGCAGAGCGCTATCTTTAACAGCGCCAACTTCTCCAGCATCGCCACCGACGCCAAGGGCGTCATTCAGATTTTCAATGTCGGCGCCGAGCGGATGCTTGGATACGCGGCCGCCGACGTGATGAACAAGATCACGCCGGCCGACATTTCTGATCCGCAGGAGCTGATCGCCCGCGCCAATGCGCTGAGCATCGAGATCGGAACCCCGATCACGCCGGGCTTCGAGGCCCTGGTGTTCAAGGCCTCGCGCGGGATCGAGGACATCTACGAGCTGACCTACTTCCGCAAGGATGGAAGCCGGTTTCCGGCCGTGGTGTCCGTCACGGCCCTGCGCGACGCGCAGGAGGCCATCATCGGCTATCTGTTGATCGGCACCGACAACACCGCGCGTAAGCTGGCGGAAGAGGCGCTGCTCCAGGCGGGCGCGCTGCAACGCGCGATCTTCAACAGCGCCAATTTCTCGAGTATCGCCACCGACGCCAAGGGCGTCATTCAAATCTTCAACGTCGGCGCCGAGCGGATGCTGGGTTACACGGCCGCCGAAGTGATGAACAAGATCACCCCGGCCGATATCTCCGATCCGCAGGAAGTGGTCGCGCGCGCCAAGGCGCTAAGCACCGAACTCGAAACCACGATCACACCGGGCTTCGAAGCATTGGTCTTCAAGGCCTCGCGCGGGATCGAAGACATTTATGAACTGACCTATATACGCAAGGATGGCAGCCGGTTCCCGGCGGTGGTGTCCGTCACCGCGCTGCGCGACGCGCAGGAAGCGATCATCGGCTATCTGCTCATTGGCACCGAGATTAAGGCGGGGGCTCTGCAGAGCGCGATCTTTAACAGCGCCAATTTCTCGAGCATTGCCACCGACGCGAAGGGCGTCATTCAAATTTTCAACGTCGGCGCCGAGCGGATGCTTGGGTATGCCGCTGCCGACGTGATGAATAAGATTACGCCGGCCGACATCTCCGACCCCCAGGAAGTGATCGCACGCGCCGAAGCGCTTAGCGCCGAACTTGGAACGCCGATCACGCCGGGCTTCGAGGCCCTGGTCTTCAAGGCCTCGCGCGGGATCGAGGACATCTACGAGCTGACCTACATCCGCAAGGACGGAAGCCGGTTTCCGGCAGTGGTGTCCGTCACGGCGCTGCGCGACGCGCAGGATGCCATCATCGGCTATCTGTTGATTGGCACCGATAACACCGCGCGCAAGCTGGTCGAAGCCGAGCAAAAAAAGCTCGATCAGCGCCTGCGCGATCAGACTGCTCTTCTGAGCGAGGCGAATGAGGAAATTCAGCGCTTTGTATATATCGTCAGTCACGACCTGCGCTCGCCTCTCGTCAATATCATGGGTTTCGCCAGCGAACTCGACGCTTGGCGCAAGAAGATCTTTGAACGGCTGGGGGCGCTACGTGCTCAAGTCGGTGCCGAGCAAGATGGCGAAAGCGATGAGGCAATGCGCGGCGACGTCGAAGAAGCACTCAGCTTCATCAAATCATCGGTTGCGAAAATGGATCGGCTCATCGGCGCCCTTCTCAAGCTATCGCGCGAGGGGCAGCGCGAGTTTCAGCCGCAATTCATCGACATGTCGCAATTGTTGCGATCTACTTTGGAGGCTTTGGCTCATCAAACGCGGGACGCTAACGCCAAGATCAGCATTGGAGAACTTCCGACGATCACCAGCGACCGCCTCGCCCTCGAGCAGGTGTTCTCGAACCTCATGGACAACGCGGTCAAGTATTTGCGGGCCGGCGTGCCTGGGAGCATCGAGGTCCGAGCAACTGAATCTGACGCGGCGATCACCTACGAAGTTTGCGACAACGGTCGCGGCATCGATGCAAAGGATCGCGATCGTATCTTCGATCTGTTCCGGCGATCGGGCATTCAGGACCGGCCGGGCGACGGCATCGGCCTCGCCCATGCGCGTACGCTTGTGCGGCGCCTCGGGGGCTCGATCAACGTCGAAAGTGAGCCTGACCGCGGCACCGTGTTCAAAGTGACGTTGCCCAAAAGGTGGCATTTGCCAGTAAGTGAGTTGGCGGCATGAGCCAACCAGCTACTATCGCCATGGTCGAAGACGATGAAGGTCACGCTCGCCTCATCGAGAAGAACCTCCGTCGAGCGGGAGTTCAGAACGAGATCGTGCCGCTTGCGAACGGTGCGCTCGCGATCTCGTTCCTGTTCGGTCCTGATGGTACCGGTCTCGTCAACAAAGGCCGCCCTCTGCTGGTCCTGCTGGACCTCAATCTACCGGATATGTCCGGCATAGATATCTTGAAACGCCTCAAGGAGAACGCGTACCTCAGAGTGTCGCCCGTCGTGGTTCTGACAACGACCGATGATAAGTCCGAAATCCAGCGCTGCTACGACCTTGGCTGCAACGTCTATATCACCAAGCCGGTCGACTATGAGAAATTCGCCAATGCAATCCAGCAGCTTGGATTGTTTGTATCTGTCATGCAGGTTCCCGAGGCGATCTGATGTCCACATCCCGCGCTCGCGTTCTTTACATCGATGACGATCCCGGCCTGTGTCGGCTCGTCCAAAAGGACCTGGAACGTCAGGGCCATATCGTCGAGATCGCGACCGACGGTGCAAGCGGCGTTGCGCGGATTGCACAGGGTGGCATCGACGTCATCGCCCTCGACCACTACATGCCGAACCAGGACGGGTTGGAGACCCTGGCGGGCATTCGCAAGTTGGCGGAACCGCCGCCGGTGATCTATGTGACCGCGATGCAAGAAGGTCGGGTGGCGGTGGCAGCATTGAAGGCCGGTGCGGCCGATTACGTCGCCAAGGATGTGCAGGGCGAGTTCCTGGTACTTCTGCAGCGCGCCATTGATATAGCCTTCGAAGCGGTGGTGTTACGTCGTGCAAAAGAAGCTGCCGAAGCCGAGAGCAAGCACCACTGGCAGCTGACTCAATGCATCGTCGACACGATCCGCGATCCCCTGGTCGTGCTCGAAGAAGACATGACCATCGTGACGGCGAGCAAGGCGTTCTTGACGATGTTCGGGATTACCGAAGCGGAGACACACGGGCGGCGCATTTCTGAACTAGGACAACGTCAATGGGATGTACCGGCGCTTCGCCACTTGATGGAGAAGGTACTCCCGGAAAACAAACCGATTGAGAATTTCGAGATCGAAGATGATTTTCCGGGGCTCGGGCGCCGTGTCTTCAACTTGAATGCTCGGAAAATTTCCCAGCCGGAGAACCATTCCCATAGGATGCTTCTCGTCTTCGAGGACATCACCGACCGCAAGCAGCGCGAGCGTGACGCCCAGATGCTGACAAACGAAATTTCACACCGGATCAAAAATAACTTGCAGATCATCGTTGGCTTGATCGCCTTTGAAGCAAGATCGACACCAGCCCCCTATGTTCAAGGCTATAAAGCCATGCAGGCCCGCATCGGAGCAATTGCTCAGCTCTACGACCTGATATCGCAAACCAGTCGCGGCCAAACCATCGCCGTGGATTCCTATCTCCGGGAAATCGCCAAGACCATGTCCGCGAGCCTACTAGGGCCTACGTCTGGCATCGAAATAGAAGTTAGGGCCGAGGCGTTGGAAATCGATCCTAATCGCGCCGTACCGTTTGGCCTTTTGGTCAATGAGTTGGCGACGAATGCCATCAAGCATGCTTTTCCTGATGGAACAGGGCGCGTCGTGCTAAGCGTGCAACGGGTCGGGGACCAAATCGAGTTGAGCGTCGCGGATAACGGCGTGGGCATGAAGGACAAGGCTTCGCCCAAGATTCTCGAGAAACGTGGTTCCGACTATGTGGCTATCTTCGTGCGCCAGCTCGGCGGCACGATCACCGCCTCCGGATCGGAGGGAACTGGCACGACTATTAAAATACGACTTCCCTTACTCCTAGTCCCAACGGGGGGTGCGGAGCCTTTGGCTGCGTAGCGCACTTGCGCGCTGATCCGCGATGAAAGAAACAGATGCGTCTTTTTGCGTTCAACTTCAAATATCGCACGATCGAAGCAGCCGTGACCACACCTGTCATCACTTTCCACTTTCCGCCATCATAGCGGCCCGTACAGCCAACGCTGGCGAGATGATTGGCGGGACATGCAGGACCGCAAATAACCGCCACTTCTTGCTTCCCTCGATAGGGGATGACCACGCATAAGCCCTCTTGGCGGTAGCGTGGCCTGCCAGCGCAAAGACATGGACAGTCCCGCGCCAAACCGGTCGGTCACGGAACGGCTCGTCAACTGGAACCGATTGGACAAGCGTCGCTTTGCCGCCGTGCTGGGTCTCGACGGCCTTCCTCAGTTTTGAGATGGCGACTTCGCTCATGTGCGCGTTCATGCGCCTGGCGAATGCATTCAGCAAGAAGATTGGAAACCATTGCGCGGCGGTTGCCTCGCATTTCACGCACCATAATTTTATGAACCAGCACCGGAGAGTACGCAATACGCCCGCCAATGGATGAACGCGTCGACTCCATATACCGGCCACGCTGCCGTGACGTGTCGCATGCCCCTCGTCCTCACAGGTTCTGAGTCATGCCCGCAGGCAAGTCACGGATCCCCGCAGCTAAGAAGGGACGATAAGTCGCTTGGCGACGATTAACTGGCAACTGCGCTGCGCGTGTGGCAATAGATTTGACCATGCCTTTCACGCCCGACATTCCTATTCTTGAAACCGAGCGCCTGATCTTGCGCGGACACACAAGAGAGGACTTCGCAGCCTACGCCGCGATGTGGGCTGATCCTGCATTCGTACAATTCTCCGGTGGTACTCCGCTATCGGAAGAAGATGCATGGGCAAGATTCCTGCGACCACTTGGGCACTGGTACCTTTTGGGATTTGGCTTTTGGGCTATTGAAGAAAAAAAGAGCGGTCGCTTTATTGGTGATGTCGGCTTTGCTGAGCACCAGCGCGAGATAGAGCCGTCTCTAAAAGGCATTCCTGAAATTGGCTGGGCGCTCGCGATGCACGCCCAAGGCAACGGCTACGCTATCGAAGCAGCTCGCGCGGCAGTTCAGTGGGGCGAGATGCGATTTGGACGCGTGCGCACAGCTTGCACAATACACCCAGCGAATCTTGCGTCGATCCGCATTGCCGAAAAGTGCGGTTACCGCGAAGCTGCCCGCTCGGTTCACAAGGGAAATTCCACCATCGTGTTCTTTCGCACCTCATAGTTGCCTTCCGTCAGCGTTCGACAATGGGACCTCCAGACCAGAATTGTTGACTGATCGAACTGCCATCGGATTTCAATTTCGCGGGTAGCTGGCAAAGAGAAGCGTTGCGATGACGGTGCCGTCGTTGGATAGCGGCAGAGCGAGGTCGTCAAACGTGACGTGGATGCCATGCACCCTTCGAGCATAGACGTTTCGCACAGGGGCTTTCGCCTCGCGGACACGCGAGATAAACGAAAGGACCGTCGTGACTAGATCGTCGGATAGAGCGGCCACGCGACAGCCCGTGGCATCGATGCCGAATCGAGTGGAGAGGTTCGTGCCGCATAACCGAAAGGTGCCGTCTCCGACTCCGTTCAAGTCGATCAATGCCAAGTTTCCGAGCCAGGGCCTTAGCTCCGAAACGTCGAGATCGGCCCTGGACGGCATGGGACCCGGTCCACGCCTGCGCTCCCACAATTCTTCCAGCGCCGTCAGCTTCTGATTCGCGATATCCGCGATGAACCTCACGCCGTCCTGGGAAGCCTAGATTTGGCGTATTAACAGATTTGGTGATTATAACCAGATCGATAGCGGTCACCCGGTAGGCGTCCAAGGTAGCTAGCGATGGTCACCTCACGCCAATTCCGCGCCGGTCGCGCGCTTCTCGGCTGGACGCAGCAGACGCTGGCGGATCGGGCGTTGGTGGCGATCAATACCGTTCGCGCGATTGAGGCAGACCGGTCTTATCCCAGCCTCAAGCCCGATTCGATTACGGCGGTGCGGCAAGCGCTCGAAAAGGCGGGCATCGTTTTCCTGTCAAACGGCACGATGGGCGAGGGCGTCCGGTTCGCCAAACCGCCCAAATAGCCTGTCCCGCACTGACCTGCGAAAGAGCAGATCGAAACAGAGCTATTTTATAAGACCAAATTGCCGAGGATACGGTCGCACGTTCCTGTGGCCCATCGCGCGAGACATGCCTATCCATACTGCGTGAAAGCTCGCGCATCTCGAATGCGCGACGCAGGTAGGACGACTGTAACAGTCGTTCCCTCACCGATGCGACTGTGCAGCTTGATCAAACCGTCATGGGCGGCGACCAATCCTCTTACAATTGGCAACCCAAGACCAGTGCCCTTCTCATGGGTTACAGCGTCGTGACGGCCCTGTCCGAAGCTTTCAAACACGCGCTCCAAGTCTGCCTCGGCGATTCCTACTCCGGTATCTTCGACGGCGAAAACGAACATTCCGTTGGCCTCGACAGCAGCAGAGATCGTAATCTGTCCAGCGGGTCGTGTGAACTTGACGGCGTTGGAGAGCAAATTGAGCAGTATCTGACGCATCGCTCGTTCATCTGCCCAGATCGCCGGTTCGCCAGCGATACGCATGGTCAGTTCGACGCGACCCTCTTTCGCTTTGGCCCGCACCAGATCAACACAACTCTTGGCAAGAAGAAGGAAATTTACAATCTCTTCGTGCAGCACAATTTGGCCAACTTCCATCTTAGACAAGTCGAGAATGTCATTGACCAGCGCAAGCAAATGATTGCCCGATTGATGAATGAGAGTTGAATATTCAACACGCTTGGCGGCAAAGCTCTCGGTTCCAAGCATCTCGGAAAATCCAAGTATGGCATTGAGCGGAGTGCGAAGTTCGTGGCTCATGTTGGCAAGGAAATTCGATTTCGCTTTGTTTGCCTGTTTTGCATCTTCGCGTGCCGCATCGGCAGCAATGCGTTCCTCTATGGCATGATCTCGCGCAATTCTCAGATCAGCGATCATCTCGCTATTGGCTCTGAACGCAGCCTGCCAGGACATGATGGCCTTTGTGGCCCCATTTGAGGTAAGAATGAGAAGAACGACCAGAGTGCCAAAACCGATCAGCACCGCCGATGCTTCTACGAACGGGTAGACCACAAGCGTTATGAGTATGCTCGCTGCAAGCGGAGGGGTTGCGTGCGCCCAAAAGATCTTGCGCGAGAGCGACCCATGTGTGAATGCCAGCAGCGTTCCGATGGCGCAGATTACGCCCATATACGCAATCTCTGGTCCAGCCCTAGTCAGCGCCATGGCGACAGCAGGCAGCATGAGAACCGAATTTCGGATTCCACAGACAATCGCCAACTTACTGAATGCTCGGTCGGCGTTGGATTCGACGCCGTCATGTCGAGATCGAGCCAACTGGTTCTGAAAAAGAGCGTCGGCGATGCAACACAAAAGGAATCCCGAGACCGCTATAATCGGATGACCAAGAAGAAAAGCGGAGAGGGCGGCTATGACATTGAAAATGATGTGCGACTGCAGTGGGAGAACCATTCCGGCCGCAGTGATCTGATACGGGGTGGCGTCGGCAACTTCGTTGCCGAGCCCCCCAATTTCTAAGCCGGTCGAATCTAACCTGACGGTCATATCCAGGCGATACTTGGCTATCGGCATTAAATCGGGATTAAGCGCGCATTTGCATCGACGGCAAATGAGCTTTCATACGCAGTTATGCTTAGCGTCTGTAGCGGGTTTCTGAGTTCCATCTGTGGCGGACGGAAATCCGCTCGGACGCGAATGTTAACTTTTGGCACAATGGGATAGCCGTATTGCTCTCTTCCTTTACCTCGGGGGTGGCGTAGGACATGTACCGCTCAATGGTACTCCGGTCCTGTCTATCGGGTCGGGAGGACTTATACCAACGGCCCTAAGCGCTGACACATTTGGCCCAGGCCCGCTGAGTGATCGATTCGATATCGTCTGGCCGACTGAGGAAGGCTCGCCAAGCATCGCAGCATGCATCGAGGATGGCGTCGTAGTCTTTGAAGACACGGTTTGCGAGGTGGTTCTGGCGCAGGAACTGCCAGACGTTCTCGACGGGATTGAGTTCGGGCGAGTAGGGCGGCAGCGTCAGCAGCGAGATGTTGGGAGGCAGATTGACGATGGCCTTCTCGTGATAGCCGGCGCCATCCATGACCAGGACGGCATGGGCGCCCGGCGCGACGGCACGGCTGATCGCATCGAGATGCGCGGTCATCGCCTTGGTATTGGCGCAAGGTAGAACCAGACCGGCGGCGCAGGCGCGCTCGGGACAGACCGCGCCAAAGAGATAGGCCCATTTGTAGCGCTGATCGCGTGGCGCGGCTGGCCGTGTGCCGCGTCTGGCCCATATCCTGGTCAAGCTTCCTTTCTGACCGATCCTTGCTTCGTCCTGGAACCAGATCTCGATCGGTTTGGCCTTGGCGGCGTGGGGCAAGGCGCGATCGACGAGTTCGGCGAAGTTTTTTTAAACGCCTCCTGGGCGAGGGCATCGGCTTTGGGATGACGCGGCCGAACCGACATGTGGCTGAAGCTGAGCCGGTCCAGCACCTTGCCCACGGTGCGCTCGTGAAGCGCAACGCCAAAGCGCGCCGCGATCACGTCGCGAAGATCGATCCGGCGCCAGCGCACGATGCCATCGTCTGCGATATCGGGACCGCGCTCCACGATTTGGGCGAGTTCGACTTCCTGCTCCGCCGTCAGTCGAGGCGCAGGCCCCGGAGCCTTGCGGTCGACAAGTCCGTCGATGCCCAGCGCGTTGTAGCGATGAACCCAGTCACGCAGCGTCTGTCGGTCCATCCCGCACGCCGTTGCCGCGTCCGTCCGAGTGGCGCCGTCCATCACCAGTGCCAGCGCCAACAGCCGGCGGGCCTGATCCGCATGCCGCGTCTTGGCCGCTTCCCGACGCAAATCCGCAGCACTATGTTCCGAACGCAAAATCTTGATCGCCATTGCTGCAATTCCCTTCGCGAATCACAGCGCAAAGCGAATCACAGACCAGCGCAACAATGAATCCCTGCGAGTCAGAAACTAGGGCCGTTGGTATTACTGGAGTGCATGTGTGGGTGAGATTTAATTCGCGATCCGGCTAGGCCCGCTCCACTACCAATTTCCAGTTCGCAGTTTCATCCCGTCCGGTGCGCCAAAGTCCAGTTGCATTCGTTGATTTCGCTGAGAAAATT
The DNA here is from genome assembly GCA_036512455.1 of Rhizomicrobium sp. Classification (GTDB taxonomy): domain Bacteria; phylum Pseudomonadota; class Alphaproteobacteria; order Micropepsales; family Micropepsaceae; genus Rhizomicrobium. The sequence continues at coordinate 76,675 of DATCAT010000052.1, read as the reverse complement.
GGCGTAGCTGCCCCGCCAGCCGATTTCGGGAGTCGCATCCACGCGCTATCATGGTGACGGGAAGCATGATGTGCCCCGGTCCGTCGCGCGCTATCGCCGACGCATTGAATGACGACTTGGCACGGGCGTTGCCATCCGGCGTATCCGGATGAACTGAAATTCTCGGAAGCAACGCCGAACCGAATCGTCCGTGTACGGTACAAATTGAGGCTCGCAAAGCGGTCTCTCGAAAAAAATTGGCGTGAAAAAGAACGTGGTAGTTATGATCGGACCCGGCCAGATCGGCCAAGCCATCGCGAGGCGGATTGGCGTTGGCAAGCACGTTCTCCTCGCCGACATGTACGAGGGCAACGCCAAAGCGGCAGCAGAGGTGCTGGGGAACGCGGGCTATGATGTAAGTGTTGCGACGGTCGATGTGTCTTCACGCGCCGCTGTTCATGCTTTGGTCGAGACAGCCGCCGGGTTAGGCGACGTCACCGGACTCATTCATGCTGCTGGCGTCTCTCCCTCCCAAGCGCCCCCGGCGCTGATTCTCAAAGTCGATCTCTATGGGACGGCGCTGGTGTTGAAAGCCTTCGGCGATGTTATCGCCAAAGGTGGTGCTGGCGTCGTGATCGCTTTGCAGTCCGGGCACCGCCTTCCAGCCTTGAGCGTCGAACAGAACAAGGTGCTGGCAACAACGCCCGTGGAAGAACTCCTTGGCCTTCCGTTTCTCCAGCCCGATCAAGTCAGCGACTCCCTTCATGCCTACCAAATCTCGAAGCGCGGAAATTCCCTCCGTGTAATGGCTGAGGCGGTGCGTTGGGCGAAGCGGGGTGCGAGAGTGAACACGATAAGTCCCGGCATCATTATGACGCCGCTCGCCAAGGACGAACTCACCGGGCCGCGCGGTGCGGGATACCGGAATATGATCGCGTTGTCGGCGGCTGGATGCGCGGGCACGCCGGACGAGGTTGGAACTGTTGGAGCATTGCTCATGGGCGCGGACGGCGGGTTCATTACCGGTAGCGACTTCCTTATGGATGGTGGAGTCACCGCCGCGTATTGGTATGGCGATCTGGCGCCGAAGTGAACGAATAGTCCATGTCTCTACCAAGTTTGGTGGGGCAATCGTCTAGAAAGCATTGGAAGTCATTGGAAGAATCTTCTGCCCCACTTCTACCCAAGTGGTTGATTCCGCTAACTTGCGTCACGCTCCTAGAGCGCGCCATCCCACGCCGCGCAGCAGCGGCCGTTGCCCTCCGAAGCCGTCGATGGCGGCCGCCAATCGACGGGCGCAGGAGGGCTGATCGGTTCGCGCCGCTTCGGTTGGCAGGCCGCCTTGTTCCCGCTTTCATCCAGTCCGGCGCACCGATGGAATCAAACTCTTATTGATAGGTCCGGTGGATCGCTTCGATGAAAAGCTTGTGACCTGCGCCGAGGCTTCCAAGCGTCTTTCGGGATTTGCAACGGCTCCGCACCAGGGATGCGGCGGCCACGAGGGTCCGCCGTTCAAGGGCAAACATCGTCGACGCTCAAACCCTGTTTGGTGAATTCTTGCAAATGAGCGCCCTGTATTCCGATCTCGTCCTTATTCCACCGGCCTGCCGGCACGGCGGCCTGCGGTTCCACGGCCGTGAAAGTGAGATCGCAGGTATACCAGCCGGGATCGCCGGTTAGAGTCGCGAGGCGGCCGCGCTCGTACACGATGTTCCACCGCAGCAGAGACCCGGCGCTCTTGTTGTCGCTTTCGTCGAGGACTTCGTAGTTGGGCAGTTGATCGAACGCGGCCTCGTTTCCGATCGGCGTCACCTGCATTTCGACGATGTGGTCGACGTTTGTTTTCTCCAGCCCCCGGCGGGTCCAGTTTGGCTGGAGAATCTGATCCGTGCACAAGCCCATCTGGCGTCCCTTCTGCATGACGCTCAGATCCATGTAACCGCCTCGCATCGCCGCGTTCCAGTTGGCGCTCTGGTTCGTCGAGCGGCTGCGGCCGATCCTGTGCTGGAGAGCGCCCGCGGCGACAAAGGTATCGTAGGTGCCTTCGTGAACGGCCTTGACGCCGGGAAGAACAAGCTTGACCTGTTCGCCCGGCGGTAACCGCGGACATACGCGTTTCGCATACCGTTCCGCAGGGGGCATCAGCCCAGGCAGCGGTATCGCATATGGCCATGGGACCGGGACAGTTCGGCTCGTAGGCGATGGCGATGTCGAAAGTTCCGGCACTTCGTCGGCGCGCACGACTCTGAGCGGTGGACGTTCGACGATCGGTTCATAGATCGGTTCATAGATCGGTTCAAGCTTGTAGGCATCGCTTGCCGTGTAGGGCGAGGTCAGGCCCGCGGATGGGCCTTGCTGGAAACCGTACTCAGCGGCGCCAACGCCGGTCTCCGCTCCTGCGTTGGAGGAATACACCACCCGTAGGCCTGGCGAGGTCGCGGTCTCCGCTCCTCCTACAAATGCGCTGCTCTGAGCAATTTCGCTTCCGGTCTCGGCTGCGAAAGCAGCCTCGGTCAGTGCCTTCGCGCCGGATGCCACGCCCTTGGCTATGCCTGCGCCGCCGACAAAGATGAGCACGATATTGATGATGGCGCTGACGATCTTGCGCACCCAGAACTCGGCGCGGCGGCAATCCGAGAACGCGCCTTCGATGGTGTGAAACTCGAGCGCCTGCTGTTCCCAATACTGATCCCAAACTTTGCCCGGATCGGTGAAGAGCGTTCCGATTCCGGTAAAGAAACTCTTGACCGCGAGCCAGTTTCCGCTGCCCGCCGCGCCGGCCGAAAGCAGATAAACGAGCGACATTAGCACGTCGTAGACGCCGATCACGGCGCTCCCGAGCCCGCCGACCAGCTGTCCGACCACGGAAAACAGTCCGGTGACGATGCCGCCGACGCCGCACAGGATCCACTCGGCGACGACCTCGACCCATTCGGCGCCCGACACGACGTCGTCGAAGACGGCGCCGACGGTCGAACGCGTGTCAACATAACTGTCGAGCTTCAGGCCGCCCATCGTGCGCAGCCGATTATAGTCGTTCATATCCATTTTTTGCATGAGCACGGCCTGGGCGCTGTCGCTGCCGTCCGCCATACACAGCGCATCGAGCCGGAACTGGACGAAGCCGCGGAACTCTCCCGGCGTCGTCTCGAAATTCCAAGCGATGTCGGTGCTGTCGGAGTGGCTCGTATAGTACCCGATGAGCGCCATGATCTTGCTGGCCGTCCAGCTCGCAGCATAGTCGACCGCCACCTTGGTGCCCTGCTGAAAGAACAATTGGCGCAGGCGCTCGGCGTTGACGCGGTCGAGATCGCCGAAGAGTGCGTCACGCGTGGCGTCGCGATCCGCGCCCATGGCGCGCTCGACCGCGGCGAGCAGATCGTCGAGCGCCCCGCCGGAAAAACCGGCGCACAGCCGGTAGACTTCCGCGCTGTCTTCCTCGCTGGTGGTCCAGCCGAGTGCGCCCGCGATCTGCGCCGCGACGATCCGGACGATGTCGGGGCTGGCGCTGCCGATCAGGAGTTGAGTCAGCGTTCTACGATCCTCGGCCGTCATGTCGCCCAGCAACCAATCGACCATCTCGTCGCCGCTCATGGAATGCGAGGCGCCACGAGTCTTGAGTTCCTGCATGATGGCGGGAATTCCGGCCGCGCCGGCCGCGGTGAATTGCTCCAAAATAGTGTGACTGGCGGCTCCGGTGGTGATTCCTTCCAGAGCGTTGACGATGATGTCCACAGATTGCGCCACGTCGCCACTGCCGGGATCGGGCCCTTCGCGCCGGACGGTCGAGGGCGCGGCATTGTGCTGTCCCGTATGCGCCAATTCGTGCGCGATGAGGCGGCGGCCGTCGCTGGTGTCGGGCTGCCAGTGGCCGGCGCCGAAGCCGATATGCGAGCCCAGCGTATAGGCGCGCGCGCCGATCGAGCTGGCGGCCTCGGCCGCGCCGCCATCGGTATGTACGCGCACGTGCGATAGATCGCGGTTCATGCGCGGCTCGAAGAACGATCGCAGATGGGGCGAGAGATTTTCGCCGCCGCTGGCCAGGCCGCGGATACGCGCTTCGCCGGACGACGACATGCCGCCGCCGGCCGGCGACGCCGGCGCATCGGCCTTCCGGCGCACGGTCTCTTCGTCGTCCTTGCCGGCGCAGGCTGAACAGGGCGAACCATTCGCCGAGCGCATCACCTGGTCGGCAACCGCGTCGGCTTCGCGCTCGGCCGGATCGTCTACCGATCCGACCTCAAGCTTCGCGCGCAACGCGCCGCTGCGCAGCAGAGTCTGCATTGTTTGATTGTTCACCAAAGGCCGCGATCGCGATGGTGAGTCGTCGCGAGACGGACCGGAAGACGTACGCCGCGCCGGCGATATCCGGGTCGTGACACTGCGCATCTGGGCAGCCGAGCTTGCCACGAACTCAACCCTCCGCCGAATCGAGGAGAGTATAGTGCTGTTTGAAGTCCGCCACCGATGGCGAACGTCCTTGTTTCACCAGTTCACGCGCCAGCCCCTGCACGATATGCCGCATCGCGATCCGCCGGTCGCCGCGCGCCGCGAGGAAGGCCGCGTCGAGGGCGACATTGCGAATGTCGCCGCCCGCGAGTTCGAAACGCCGCGCCAGGAACGCATAGTCGATGTCGCCGGCGAGAGGCGCGGTCGCCGGAAAAATGTTGCGCCAAAGCCGTTCGCGCTCGCTGGGACCAGGCAGGGGGAATTCCAGGGCGAAGTGCATGCGGCGGGCGAAGGCGGAGTCGATGTTGCGGCTGATGTTCGTCGCCAGGATCACGATGCCGTCGAAATCCTCGATCCTCTGCAGCAGGTAGGCGACCTCCACATTGGCGTGGCGGTCGTGGGCGTCCTTGACCTCCGAGCGCTTTCCGAACAGCGCGTCGGCCTCGTCGAAAAACAGGATCGCGTTCGCGCTCGCCGCGCCCTGGAATATCCGTTCGAGATTCTTTTCCGTCTCGCCGATATATTTGCTGACGACCTGCGACAGGTCGATGCGATAGGCGTCGACGCCGAGTTCGGCGGCGACGATGCCGGCCGCCATCGTTTTGCCGGTGCCCGATGGCCCCGCGAAGAGCGCGCGAAGGCCGGCCGTGCCGAGCGCGGCGCCCATTTTCCACTCGCCCAGCACCAGGTCGCGCGACGCCAGCGCTTCGATCAACGCCCGCACGCGCGACTTGGTCTGCGCCGGAAGGATCAGATCGCTCCAGCCATGACGATGCGGTATCCGCTGCGCAAGGCGCGCGAGGGTGGATTCCGACTGCGCGCGCGCGGCCGCGAACAGCGTCGTTCTACTCGCCTTCAGGCCGGAGGCGGCGTCGGCGGCGCCCAGTGCCGCGGCTTCGATGCCTTCGGGCGGCAATTGAAAGCGCGACGACACGTCGTCCAGATCGGCCGGCTCGGCGTGCGCGCCGTGACCCGCGAGGACTGCGTCCCATAGCGCGCGCCGGCACGCCTGCTCCAGCGGCGTCAGTCTGAGGCGCAAGCAGTCGGTCGCGTCGAACAATTCGGCGATCGTGGACGCGGTGGAAGCCTCAACGAGCAACGGCCTCTCCGCCGCGCGCGTGAAGGCGCGAAGCAGGGATGTGTCGGACGACATTCGGCCATCGGGATCGTGCAGCGCGTCGGTGCCAGCGACCAAAAGAATGGCGCCGCTCAGCCGCGAGACGAGATTGGCCGTCCCGACCGCCTCGGGCCAGCGTTCGCGGGGGATGCGGCGGAAGTTCAGTTCCCAAAGCGGGCGCTTCCACAACAGACTCGTGGCCAACGCGAATCCGCGCGCACTCAGCGACGGCGCCGCTTCCAGGAAGACGATCCTGGCGGACGCCGCTGCCTGGCACGCCAATACCGACGTCCGGCGCAGGCTCGCGTCCGAAGAGAGAGCCTCGTAAAGCGCGGTCGGCGTGCGCTTCGCCAGGCCACCCGCGAAATATGAAGCCGGAAGCGGAACACCGAGCAAATAGGGCGCGATCGCCTCGTGGCTGCGGAACGGCTGTTGAACTTGGAATGCTTCGCCGTCGCTGCGGCGCGTCTGATGATGCAATAAGCCCTGCGACACGAGCGCCGAGGACGGCGCGAGCGCCGCGCGGACAGCCAACCTGCCGGCTTCGTCGTTGGCGAGCAGCCGCAGGGCCAGGTCCGTGGTCGGCAATTTGCGCGCCACGTCGTTGTTGAGATAGGCGTAGAGCGCTTCGTATTTCGCATCGAACTCCGGTGCTGCCGCGACGAACAGCAGCGCCAGTTCCACGGCGTTCAATTCGAATGCGGCGGCTAACCGGCCGAGTGTCCCGCCAGGCGTCGCCAAGCCCGACAGCGCGATGCAGAAATCGCAGGGTTCGGAGATATTCCGGTCTCTGTTCTGGCCGACAAGTACGTCCACTTGCGCGTCGGTGATGCACAATCCGTGGAATTCGTCCAACGACAATTGATAACGCGCGCGCAGCCGCAGAATTTCGCGCCGCAGCGCCGCGTCCAACTCCGCGAGCGCCGCGTCGATCGCCCATCCGGCGGCTGAAATGCCCACGGTCATCTCTGCACACCGGCGCGGACGCGACTGCCGCTCGGCAGTGCGTATTGGGCCTGCCCGGCGCCGGTCATGCGCCAGATCACGTCGAGCGGCGGCGGCATCAGCACGACGTCCACATGCTCCTGGGCCGATACGCGGCCCGGAATCGCGACGAAGTTGTCGACCAGATAGCTGCAACTCGATGTCGAGAAACCCGGCAAGCGGTGCGCATAAGCCCGCAAGGCGCGGTAGGCGACGCGCATCGCAAGGCGAAGGAGCCGGCGGGGCAGGCCGACCGCGGTCCCAGCCGCGGACACAAAGCGCATGTCCGTTCGCCGCTGCGCGAAGGAGCGCCTGGGCTCGCCCAACGTGTCGTCCGTCAAGTCCCGGAGCGTAGCCGAGCTGGAAGCGAGGCGAGCGGCGACATCGCCGTCCTCGCGTGGAATGCGCAATTGGGCGCGTAAGACAGGGTCGCTCCAGACCGCGCCGGCGCCGCCGCCCAGCATGCAGGTCAGCGCGCCGAAGGCGAGCATTTCGCGATCCTCGATGGACATCGATTTCGGAAGCTGCTCGAGCACATGCGCCAGCAGCAACCACAAACCGCAATGGGCGCACCAGAGCGAGGCGTCGCCGGCCATCGCAGGGGCCCTGTGGGTCGCCAGCGAAAGGATCTCGCGCAAGATGTGCGGGTCGAACGATCGGCAGGCGGCAAGCTCCTGCGGCGACGTGTCGATGGCGAGTCCGGCCAGGACGGCTTCAATGTCGGCGGCTTCGATATGGGCGACTTCGATCGACAAGCCGGCTCTGCCGCCCGATGCTGCCGGGCCGTCCCGCGGCGAGACCGCGCCGGCCATGGCCCGGCAGAGAACTTGCGCGACGAGAATTGTTTCGCCGTCGGCATACGCCGCCGCGCGTTGCCACAGCTTCACGGCGAAGAGGATCCTGTCCCGGGATTCGGACAGGGCGATGAAACCGCCTTCGATCAGAACACGCGATATTGCGCGGCCGTCACGGCAGGCTGGGCCGCTGTGGCGCAAGAATGCCTGAGCCGCGCGCAGAGCGTCGGTTCGGCTAAGTAACGCGATAATCCGCGGCAAATCAGCGTCGGCCAGGCGTGCCAGCGCGGCAAGCGCTTCGAGCGGATCGCGCTCGACCAGGGTTCGAAGCGCGGCCGAGACCGGAAGGTGTTTCAGGCCCTCGAATTCGCGATGCCAATGATGCCGAAACGCCTTTCCGTAGGCCAGATGGGCGATGAATCGCGCCAGCAGGTCCGGACGGTCGAGAAACCGCACGCTGTCGGATTCTTCGAGCGCCGAACGCAAGCTATCGGCAATTTGGGAGGCGATCGCATCGGCGATCTGCTGCGGCGTCCAGCCCGCGTCGACATGGGCGTCGAAGCGCAGCGTGTCGACGAAACTCATCCCTTCGCCGCCCGCACCGCGCGTGAAGACCTGGGCGAGCGCGCGTGGCAATTCGTTACACGCCGCCGCCGTGATCTTGTCGCGGATCGCTGCCGTCGAAGCGCTATCCAGGTCCGGTCCACCAGGCAACAGGCATTCCAACGCGATATGTTCAATGACCAGATTCACAACCGCACATCACTCTTCGGTCCGCGCCGGCGCGCCTGGAGCACCTTCGCCGACATGTTGGGCAAGTTCGCCGAGCAAAGTCGTCAATTGGCGCAACTCCGATTTGACGGTCTGGTTCTCCTGCTTGAGTTCCTTGATCGCCTCGATCAGCACCGGCACGATCGCCGAATAGTCGACCGTGGCGTGGCCGCGCACGCTGCCCACGACCTCGGGCAGCACCAGCGCGACTTCCTGGGCGATCACGCCCAGCGCCGCCGGTTCCTTGCCGCGCGACTTTCCCTTCCAGTCGAAACGGACACCCCGCAGCCTTTGAACGAGGTCGAGCGCGTTCGACAGGGGCTGGACGTTTTCCTTCAGCTCCGCATCCGATGTCACCGGGAAACTCGACGCATGAATGCTCATCGTCGAGTTGCTCGCGGCATTCCAGCATGTGATGTATGTGATGCTGGGATTGAGGCTTCCCAATTGGACGTCGCCGGCGATGCCGTCTCCGCCGATATAGGCGCGTTCGCTGGCCAGACCTTCCACAAGCGCGAATTCGCCCTGAACATGGAGTTTTTGCGTGGGAGGCGCCGAGCCGATGGCGACGTTGCCGTCGAGCAGCACCTGGCTTCCCACGACATGCAGCTTCGCCAGCGGCGCGGTCGTCCCGATCCCGACATTGCCGTCGAACAGAGCCGTCGGACCGGCTACGTGCAGCGGAACGGCGGGATTGGGCACGCCGATTCCGACCTTGCCGTCGATTTGGGTGATATCCGCGCCCAACACCAGGCGGGGAAGGTTGTTGCCATGCCAGCCCGTCAGAAGCATGGCGTTCGCCGATCCGGTGCCGGCGGTATTGTAGCCTTCGAGCCATACCTTGTTGTCGTTGGGATTGTTCACCAAGATGAGCTGGCCGCCGCCATTGTCCTCCAAACCCAATTTGATGCCCTTCGATTTCACGTCGAGCTTGTAGGCGGGCGTCGCGGTCCCAATGCCGACATTGCCGTTGGTCGCATCCGGATTGATGACGACATTGCCGGTTGTGCCTGTGGTGCGCAGATGAAGATCGCTGGTCGCCGTTTCCAGACTGACGCGAAGGGGCGTGTCAGTGCGTATTGCCACGGTGCGGGCGCCATCGGTACTGTCGAGCCGGATCGCATCGCCCTTCACGTGCAAGGCTTCCGCGGGCGTGTCGTTGCCGACCCCGACATTGCCGCCCGACATCACCGTCAGCTTTTCGACGAGATTGGTGGGATTGGTGCCGTTCGCGGTCGCCACGGCGAAGCGGTTGTTCGTCTGAGTGACCAGGCCGATGACGGCGTTCAGCGAGCGCGGCGCGGTAACCGTGCCGACGTCGCCGCGCCGTTCGATCGACATCGGAACGCCTTCGTCAACGCCGTCTTTCGTGGCAAAGCGCAGCGCGCCGCCGGCGAGGCGCCCGTCGCCGACCACGCGAAGATTTCCTTCCACCCAGGCCAGATCGAGCAACGTAGCGGCCTGGTCGCCGGAATTCAGCCTGGATTGGAAGAAGCCCGGTTGCGTCGGCGAGATGGCGCGATCGCACAAGACGATCGCGCGGTCCGGCGCGTAGAGCCGTTCTGCGACCGCGCCCTGATAGACGCGGAATTGTCGGATGGCGGTATCGCCTTGCTTGGGCGGAACATTGCGGTCGGCAAAATAGCCCGTGCCCGACTGCGCCGCCACCCAGCGCACATAGCCGATGGGAACGAACCAGAACGCGTGGTCGCTTTCGCCGGGAAATTGCTGATGCGGCACGCTTGCGTCATAAAGCGTCGCGGCCGAGGGATTGAAACGCGTCAGCGCATCGGCGGCGTCCATCGCTTGCGCCGCGATCGAAATCGAACTGCGGGCGTTCGTCTGATCGCCGACGACGATGCGGTAGGTCTCCTTGACGCGCGCGGTCGCTCCGTCGGCATCGCAGCGCCCGAAGCCGGCCGCAGGTGCCTGGCCGGATTGCTCATCATAGGTCAGCCAAACCTTGACCAGGCGGCCCTTCGGGCTTCCGCCGTTGCTCGCCGGATCGTCGAGACCGGCATCGTAGGCGATGCCGGCGAACAGCGTCTCCGACAGCCGCGCCGGCGCGAGTGCGAGGAGCTTGCGGCCGAAGCCGTCTTCGGCCATCCCGGGTGTGAGGATGACGTCGCAGCGTTGCGGCGCGCCCGTCGTCGGACGTTCCACCAGCGTGAGCCCGCTCACGATGCCCCAGCTATGTCCGCCTATCTCGTGCCGCGCGGACTGGACGTGGCCGTAGTCGACGACGGCGCCCATGTCGTCGGCGGCGAGATATTGGCCTTCGTAGAAAGTCGGCCGTTGATCCTGTGCGTCCATGACCGTCCTCCGCCGCCGCGCCTTAGCGGCTCGCCATTCTGAGATTGAGATCGGCGACCGCTGCCTGCAGCTGCGTGACGGTTAATTGCAGTTCGGCGACCGAGTCGGCGTTCGATCCGGTTGCCAGGATGCGCGCGGTTCCGTCCGGCAGCGCGGCGCGGCCGACGAAATTGAGCGCTGCCTGGTAGGTCGAACCAAAGGGGTTCGTGCCCGCGACGGTCGCGCGTTTTATCATCGCATCATAGTTTTCAGCTGTGCCGCCGGCGGCCACATATTGCGCCATCGTCACATTGTCGAGCGGTTGCGTGTTCGCCGTCATCACGTCGTCGAACATCGCGAAGGTCCGGTTCACCAGCGGCGCGCGCGCCGTGTCGCAGCAGATGCCCGCCACGACGTCCTTGAGAGCCCCCCAATTGATGAACGAGGTCCAGTAGGCGAAGGCCTGCGGCGTCAGCGCGAATTCGCGCGCGCTCCAATTGCAGATCTCGAGAACCTGGCACTTGTCGGCATCGATGGTGACGACGGCGAGCGGCACGCAATCGCCGGGCTGCGGGTCGGGACAGGGCGGCAGCAATGCCGAACATAGGCAATCGCGCTGAAGCTCATCCAGGATCGCGTCGAGTGCACGAAACTGGTCGACATAGGCGGCCGCGGCGGCCGGCGTTCCGGCGATAGCTCCAACCATGGTCGTGTCCGTCTGTCCGTTCGCGCCGGCCGCCGTGGCGCCTGGCTGGTCGAGGCAGGCAAGCTTGCGGGCGAGGTCGCAGCGATGCGGCGCGTGCTCGGCCGCGAAGTCGCGCAAGGCTGTAAGATAATCGCTATAGGCGACCGCCGGGGCGGTTCCCGCCGTGCCGGGGTGCGGCGCGGCCGGACGGATCGCGCCCGCCTGGGTGTGGCACGCCAGCAAGCGCGTCAGGAGCGGCCCGAACTGATCCGCTTTCGCGGCCAGCATGCCCCAGACGCCGTTCTTCAGGTCTGCCGTCTTCCGCGCGTTGGGATCGACGTATTTCGTGGCCGTGAAGCTGAAGCCTTCGCAGATCAGCGTTGGCTCGCACAATGCGTTGTACGCGCCTTGCGCCGAGCTCGATGTCTTGGCGGGCTTCGACGAAGCACCGGTCTTGCCGCTGCAGCCGCATCCGCCGCCACAGCCGCAGGAGGAGGCGCCGCTCGTCAACGGCTGGACTCCGCGCGACGGCGTCTCGTTGTAGCAAATGGACAGCACCCATTTCTGCACACCCTGCGTGCAATTGCCCGGCTGTTGGAAGCCGTAGGGATCGCAATTGTTCTGCACCGGCTTGCAGCGGTTGATCAGGTCGCAAACATTGACCGATGCGTCCTTGCACACGACGATGTCCTCGCCGCAAGGCGACAGCGCATAGCCGGTCTTCACCGTCACATTCGCGGTGTTGCAGATGTCGCAAACCACTTCCAGCCCGCAGACCACGCCGGCGCCATAGAAATAGCGGTTGTGCAGCTTGTTCTTCTCGATGACGTAGTTTTCGAGTCGATTGAGGTCATCCTCGGTCAGAACCTGCCCGGCGAAGAAACGCGGCCGGCACAAGCAATTGAGGCCGCCGCAGGACGGGCACGGTGTTGGGCAATCGCATTTCGGCGCCGGCGACGGAACCTGGGTGGAGCGCATCGTGGTGGTGGAGGTCATCTGCATGGGCGTTCTCCGAGGGTCCGGCTAGAGGACGACGAGTAAATCTTGCAAGGTCTGCCAGGCCTTGTTCGCGGACGGACAGCGTTTGCGCAAATCCGTCACGCCCGTGAACGCACCGATCTTTCGCGCGGCAACGATTTCGGCAGCGACCGCCGCTGGAATTCCGGCGGCCGTCATTTCCGCGGCGGTGCTGTAGTTGGCGACAGGCGGCGCTTGCCCGACGAACAGGGGTGAGGCGAACAGCGGCGCAGAGGGCGCCCTGCGGTAGAGCGGTTCCCAGTTCGGGTCGGCGCCCGGAATCAACTGGAACCAGCTCTCGAACAAACCGCCTTGCGTCATGTTGCCGGATGGATTTTTGCCGCCGCTCAATGGCGGCAATCGTCCCGGCGGCGGTATTTCGCCGACCCGGCCGCCGATATTGTCGGCGTCCAGGACGCCCATCTCGTTGTATTTGTCGCCGGCCGGCGCGAAAATGAAGTCGCCCTTCAGCGAGACGAGAACGCTGGGCATGTCCTCCTTGGTTCTGAGGGCGGCGTCGGCCAAATAGCAGACGATCAGAAAGGGCCAACCGAAGAAATTGCGCCGCGGCACGAACGATACGGCGCACTGAGCGGTCTCGCCGGTATGCGGCGTGGTCACGGATTTCTGCACGACCACGATGTCGCCATAGAGTTTCAGGTCGATCGGCAGGTAGATGCCCTGCACCGTCGCCGGCGCCACGCCGTCATCGACCGTCGCGATCAGCGGCGCGTTCATCGACACGCCGAAGGTCTGCCGCGTGACCCCGGTCATGTTGGCGTTGAAGTAGATGGTGAAGAGCGGCGGCCTCTTCTTGAGGATCAATTCCTCGGCTTGCGCCGGTGTCAGTTCGGCGTACTGATCGGCGAAGGCGTTGACGCCGATACCTTGCTGGAAGCGCCAGCCGATATCGAGAATCTTGGGCAAGTCCGTATAGAGGCCGATGCCGTCCTTGCCGGTGGGACCCGGCATGCCTTGCGGGCCTTGCGGTCCGGTTACGCCTATATGTCCCTGCGGTCCCACCGGCCCCGGAATGCCTTGCGGGCCTTGCGGTCCGGTGGGGCCTACATGTCCCGGCGGTCCCAGCGGCCCCGGAACGCCTTGCAGTCCTTGAGGGCCCTGTGGTCCGGTTGGGCCTTGTTGTCCTTGCGGTCCCTGAGGCCCCGGCAAGCCCTGCGGTCCTGGCGCGCCGCGCAGTCCTTTTGCTTCTAGGCATTCGAGCCAGGCCTGCAATGTCTGCGTGCTGGCGAGCGGCTTGCGGCCTTCGCGGTTGTCGATCCGCGCCCTCTTGTTCGCGACGTCGTCGTAGTGCAGCGCGGCCGGGTCTGCATCGAGCACGGAGGCGCCGGCTTGGCAGCGCTCGATCGTCGCGAGCGTCACGCAATTTCCGGCGTCGCAGCATTCGCAAGGCTGGTTCCAGACCAGATCGCCGCATTCGGCGTCGATATCGCCGGCCGCGGCGATCACGCCCGCCGTCGCGTTCGGCCGGAAGGCGATCACCCGCCAATCGGTTCCGCCGATCAGGCGCGGCGCCGACACCAGCGGCGGCAAGCCCGGCATTCCGAACGCCAGGGCGCGCGTGAGCGGCGTCAGATCGACGGCTTGCCAATGGAAATTGCCTGCGTCTTCTTCGATCACATGCACGGTGTCGGGACCGGTGGCCAGGAAGGCCGGCGTGCGATCGAGCGGTATGGTGGCGAGCAGCGAAAGCGAATTCGGCACCATACTGACCAGGTAGAGGGTTTTGTTGCTGGCGCTCGCGACGGCGGCGATCGGCATCCCCCACGAACTAAGCCAGGCCAGCGCCGACGGCACGGTGCCCGCCGGCAGCACATTGAGATCGATGATCTTCAACGGATTGAAGGTGATGGCCTTCACGACGTTGGTGGACGTGTCGATGGCGAGCACGCCGTCCGGCGTCGCGGTGAGCGCCGTCAGATTGGCGACCACACCCAGTTCGGTGGCGGTCGTGCCGAGCCCATTGGCGGGGTCCTGAGCGAAGGAGACAAACCTGCCGGACTCGCGGACATAGACGATTGCGGCGCGATTGACGTCGGCGTTGGTCACGATGGAAAGCGTTTGTGCGCTGGTGCCGGGAACCTGGATATTGGCAATCGCGGTCGCGCTATCGGCTTTGTACACATTGATGGACGCCGGCGTTCCGGGAGGCGCGGTGGCGGCGCCAGCGGTCGCGACGAAAGCGAAGTCGCCACGCGCCGCCAGCGCCTGAGCGGTGCCGCCGAGCTCGATGGCGCGGGCGTGCCGGGTGGCGAGATCGAAGACGATCGTTTGCGTCGGCCTTCTTGCGTCCAGCGCGAAAACCGCTGTGCCGGCGAGCGGCGCCAGACCAAGACGCGGCGGAGACGGCGGCAGCCCGGCTTCGACCGGCCCCAGATAGACGGCGCCGGCGATATCTGTGGCGCGGATGCGCGGGGCTCGCGCCACCGGCGGATCGACGGTGACGTCGAAGGAATAGGATTCGAGAATGCGATTGGGCGCGCAGCCGTCGTCGTCGCAGCCGCAATCGTCATAAAGGACCGGAACGTTCTCGGTCGGACATTCGGCGAAGCGCGCGCAGACCTGCACCGAATGCAGGCGCGCCGGATTCTCCTTCGACAGGTCGGCGATGCCGCGAAACGCGAGCAGGTCGAGCATCTCGTCGCATGGCACCAGAATGTCGCGGCCGCAACAATCGATGGCCAATCCGGCCTTGACCACCACATAGCGCGAGCGGCAGTCGATCTGAGGGTGCTGGAGTACATCGAGACCGCACACCACGCCCCAGCCGTGCAGCCGCGCCTGATGCAGGCGCAGCTTTTCCTGATGGTAATGCGTCTCGGCGATGAACTCCGCCGCGCCCATCATCTTTCCCGTGAAGTAGTTGTTCTTCACGAAAGGTTCGAAATCGCAGGTGCCGCACGCCGTTGCCTGCATGTCCTTGCCGGGTTTGCCGCTCATGTCGCCCTCTTTTCCGTCACGCCAGCCGCATCGTTTCGCCGACGCGCGCATTGATACCGATTGCCGAAGGCCGTCGCGGCCGCGGTGGAAGCACGCTGCCCTGTCCGAGTTGGTTGTCGTTCAGCCTCATGCCATCGGGTATGCGCGCGATGACGCTGTCCAATCCCACCATCGCCTGCACGCCGACGCGAAAACGCGGTTCGACATACTCGATCTGGTATTTCACGAATGCCGGCGCTTCCTGCGCTAGCAGCCGCTCGAGCCCGCGGCGCTGCCAGTTGCGCTGTCGCACGCTCGCCGGCACGAAGACGCTGAAGATGTTCGCATCGACCAGCAGCGGATCGCGCAGCGGATCGGGCGTCGAGACGAGTTGCGTCGCGGGCCGCCCATCCGGCGGGCAGGCGAGCGGCCCGAGCCGCGCGGTGCCCTCGAAGCCGTTACCGGACAACCGACTGCGATTGACGATGCGGCTGCCCCAGAGCTTGGCGTCCTCACCCAGGCGGCCATGGCCGACGAACAGCCAGCGCCGCAGCCGGAAATGCTCCAATATCAAAGGCGGCATCTTCCACTGGCAGGGCTTGGGTTCGGCGCGGCAATTGAGCGGCACCGGCGAGCAGGTGGCGGAGCCGCAAGCGGAGTCGCAGGATCGCCGGTCGAAACCGAGGAACGTCAGCAGCAACTGCCGCACGCCCACATAGGTGCCGCGCAACGTATAGAGTTGTGTGGCTGCCCGCAGCATCGCCCGGCGCGTGGCCTCGGGCCAGTGACTGTCGATCGTCACGCCGATCCAGGTCGCCAGCCAGCTGAGAAAGTCGATGGTCGGCGCACCGCCGGGATCGGGCACGGGCCGCTCGGCGGGCGCCGAACGGGGATCGAACAACTCACTTAGCGTATCGATGCGCGACTCGATGGAGCGCAAGGTGGTGTCGAACAGCGCCGTGAAGCGATCGGTGAAATCGGCCGCAATCGGATCCATGCCGAAAACGGCCGGCAGGTAGCGCCTGAGCGAAACGCGCGGAAACTCGATCACGATGCGCGCGATGGCCGGCGTCGAATTGCCGTCGCCGGCAAGGGCAAGACGCAGCCACAGATAGCGTCCCGGCGGGCTGCGAACCAGGGCATCGGACGCGCCGTCGGGCATGTCGCGGATCGAGACGTTGTCGCTCCAGGCGCTGTCCGGCAGATCGGCGAGTTCGGCCAGGCTCAATTCGACGTCGGAGGTCATCGTGCGGATGTCGACGCGCGTCCGCTCGGGCAGAGACCCGGCGAGCACCACGCGATGCCAGACGCAGCCGTGCCGCCGCGAATCGAGCGCGCGGCTTTGGTATGTTCCCGCTGTCGCAAATTCGAGAGGCGCGATCTTGTTCTGGTCCAGAACCGGGTAGCCCTGCAGATCGAACACCGCATCGGAGCGGTCGTTGCAGTGCGCTCCCAGATGCAGGTTTCCCAAAGGATCGACCGCGATCCGGCGGCGCGCAAAGCAGGCGCGCAGCTTGGCGGCGGAAGAATCAAGCGGAACCGAGCGCCCGTCGACCACTTCCATCGCACCCGGAGCGGGCGCCCCCGACGAATCCAACGAAGCATCGTCCGCGACGGCGAAAAGCCTGTCATCGCAGTCGACCGCGAGATGACGCACCGCTCCGAGCCCGGACCAGCACGTGATCCATCGTCCGTCGCGCCCGAAAACATCGAGGCGCGCCAAGTCGGGATCGCTGATGTAGATGCGATGCTGCGAGTCCACGGCAATGCCATAGGGCCGCCATTGCCGCTGCAAGCCGGACGAGGCCGGCAGGCGCAGCGCCGAGCGCGGCACCATGCCGGCGAGGCCGATCGCGACGATGCGATGGTTTCCGGGGTCGGCGACAAGAAGATTGTTTCCCCAGATCGCAAGTCCGGCCGGATCGCTCAGCCGGTTGAGCGGAACGAAGGCATCCGGCGCCGGCCGCTGCGCGGAAAAGCACGGCAGCGGTTTGAAGGCGCAGTCGCAGGGGTCGAAATATTTGACCAGCCCGTTGCCGCGATCGGTCAGAAAGATGTTGCCGTCCGTGTCGATCGCCACATTGGTCGGCGTTTTCAGTCCGCCGAAGCTGCCGCTCGGCTCGGTTAGCTGGCGGCGCGTGCCCGGCGTTTGCGCCAGCACGAGGGCCGGCTGGCCGTCCGCAATGTCGATGTGATCGCCCGTCCCCACGGCAAAGCCGTCATCGGCATCGTGGCCGGCCCGCGCATAGAGAACCAGGGCCGCGGGATCGAAGGGCAAGGCGCTGTTCGTCCCGACATGCAGCAACGCCTGCTGCGCGGGCGTCAAGCCGGAACCGGGCGGCGTCATCGCGTTCATGGCGCGTCGTCCGCTTGCAGCACTTCGATCTGGTGTGCGCCAG
The DNA here is from genome assembly GCA_036512455.1 of Rhizomicrobium sp. Taxonomy (GTDB): domain Bacteria; phylum Pseudomonadota; class Alphaproteobacteria; order Micropepsales; family Micropepsaceae; genus Rhizomicrobium. The sequence goes on along the minus strand of DATCAT010000052.1, from coordinate 59,251 downwards.
AATACAGAAGGCCGTTCGCGTCGATCGCGACATCCTTGCATTGCGGATAGTCGTCGCCTTCAAGATTTATCGTCAGCGACTCGACGGAATCGACGCCGTCCACCGAGAAGATGCGCTGGTAGAGCTTCGAGTAGCGTATCGTGTCGCCGAAGCCCCAGCCGTTCATGTCGTCGCCGCCGGTGATCGCATCGAAATAGGTCGTCAGCGCAGAATCGATCTGCTGCTGGACAACCGCGGTATCGACGTTGTTCTCGGCGATGACCTGCGCAGTGATCGTCACCTGCTGATAGCTTGGTCCGACGACAAACACCTCCGTCGTCAGCAGGCGCCGGGCGTCGAGATAGGCGCAGACCGTCTTCAGCAGGCCTTCGGAAGGAACCGGCTTGAACGGCAGAGCTGGGTCGCGCTTGGCGTTCGGCACGACGATCACCGTCACGGCGCCTGGAACCCGCACGCCGTCGAACTGCGGATTGGTGAGTGGCAACGCCTTGGCGCGCGCGATATCTCCAGCCTGCTTCGCGAGATATTCGAAATCCTCGACCGTGACCGCGCGCGATTGCGCGCGTATCGTGCGGCGGGCACGGTCCTTGGCGTCATCGATGCGCTCTTCGTCGCGGCCGCCCACCGCCGCGAACATGTTCGTGACGTTGCCGCCGTCGATGCCATCGACGCCGCTGAGCATGCTCTTGATCGCGCCGGCGGCGACGTTGCCGCGTGCGCCGCCGCCATAGCGGTACTCAAGCGCGATCACGTTGCCGTCGGGATTGACCGGGTTGGCGATCGGGATGGCGCCGTGAACGCCATCTCCCGCCGCGATCGTGCCGCCGCCCAGATCGATCGACAGATCAAGATCGTCCTTGCCGGAGTCGAGAAGATCGTCGCGGATCGTCCACAGCGCGATGTCCGTGCCTTCGTCGATCTGGATCTGCACGCTGCCCGCGATCAGCGGGGTGCTGGCGAGCGTCCAACTCTGGTTGCGCGTTCCGTTGGTACCGCCCAGCACTTCGCCCTTCACGGTCTGGGCCTGTAGCGCCGAAACCGTGTTGGTGCGCACGGCGACCAGCTGAGGAGGATTTTCGTATTGCGCCTGGGTTAGATGCGCGCGGAACCAGAACAGCGGCGGATTAGATCCGTCGCTCAGGTTCAAATAGGTCCCGATATAGCCGCGGGTCATGATGCCCGGCGCGGGCGCCCGCAAGGTGACGTACCCCGAGCGCGTGAAGGCGCGCGTTTCGTCCTTCAACATGTCGATGCGTTGCCATTGCGTGCCGTTCCAGCATTCCCATTGCACCTTTGCCGGGGGGAAGACGGGCGAAGACGTCAGCCCGCAACTCACCATGGGCTGGGTCGATGAACCGGGCGCCACATAGATGGCGATATCGAAGACCGTCGCCGGAAATTCGTTGGGTTTTGGATAGCCCGCCGGAAATCCGAACCCCAGCACGAGTGCCGAATCGACCGGAGCCAGATCACCGAACGGCACGAAGCCGCTCTGGGCGGCACTGTCCGCCGTGACGTCGCGATACGACGCGCTGTCGTAAGCCTGCAGCGACAGAAGACCCGCGGTCAGCGCGCGCAACGCCTTCTCGGTTTCGAATATCAGTGCGGCGCCGCCGTCGTCGGCCGGTGCCGAGACCTGCGTGCGCATAGGCACGTCGACGAAGGGCACGAGCGTGCCGTTCTTCACCGGAAAGGTGATGTCGACGCTGGCGGGCAAGGCGGCGCCCAGCTCGATGCCCAGCATTTCGAGGAATTTCAGATAGTTGAGGTCCGGAACCTTCTGCATCCGGTAGAGCATCATTTCCGACAGCCAAGCGAAGACATGCGCCAGGGTCATGCCGGGATCGCTGTCGTTGTAGTCGTTCCATGCCGGCTGCCATTCGGGCGTATAGCGGGCGACGCGCGCCTTGATCTCCTCGACGATGTCGTCGAAGCGGCGGTCGTCGATGACCGGGACAGCCTCGCTCAGCGGCATCTAGACCCCCTCCGTGATGTAGAAGGGATAGACGAAGTTTCCGATCGCGTTGGTCGAGCGGATCCGGTAGTTGACGCGGATCAGCAGCCGGTTGGGACTGTCGGCCGTGCTCTCGGCATGAACATCCAGCACGTCGATGCGCGGCTCGTATTTGACCAGCGCCTGGCGCACGAGATGCACCACCAGAGTGATCGTGCGCGCGTTGTTCTCCGAGAAGACCAGATCGTGAATGCCGCAGCCGAACAGCGGCAGCATGGGCCGCTCGCCGGGCGCGGTCGCCAGGATCAACAGAATGGATTCTTCTATCTTCTCTTCACCGCGGGCCCGGGCGATCTTGCCGTTGGGCGTCACCTGAAGCGGGAATTTCCATCCTATTCCGAGGAACGGGCGATCCTGGCTTTGCGGGTCCATGGTCATCCTCACGCCAGCCATTGCTTGGCGCCGCCACCGGCCGGCGCGTACAGGACGCGGCCGAATTCGGCGTCGCCGTCGATCGTCACGAGGTTTCCGCCCGCGGGCGTCAACACGATGGCTCCGTCGCCCCGCAGCAGGATTCGCCCCAGCGTGTTCCCGGACGCGTCGCAATTGGCGATCTCCACCTCGAATGCGGGCTGGGCGCGAATTTCGACGTAGCCGGCGGGCTGCAGCGCGTCCCCTTTGAGTTGCATGCGCACCCTGTGCGCCGAGTCCGGGAGCGTCTTGGGCGTATCGAACTGCATCGAGAAACGCGCGTTCGCCGCGCTGTCGGTGAAGACAAAGCTGCTCGACGGCACGCTGAGGCCGCTGTCCTCGACGCCATCCTTGCGCATCTGCGCGAAGGCGCGCAGGAAATAGGCGGGCTGTCCGCCTTGCGCGCCGGCATAGACGTCGTTGCCCTGGCCGTCCTTTTGTCCGGTCGCAACCAAAGTCGCCGTCCATGACGGCGGCGTTCCCGTCTTGCCGTTCGCCACCAGCGGCTTCAGTTGCATCAGCTGGGCGTCCTGGGGTGGCGGCCGCCACTTTTTTTGCGCATCGTCCCAGAATTCCGGCGATGACGGCGGCCCGCGAAACACGAACAGGCCGACGCTGGACGCGTCCGCCACCGCAAGCACGCTTCCATCGGCGGCCTTCAGGCCCAGCACCTTGAATTCCAAAAGCTTGTCGAGCGCCACGCTGGCGGCCGCGATCGGAGGGGGAGGGACGAGGAGCATGGCTAGATCATGTTCCCTATGCCTGGGGTGTATGTCGGACTGACCACGGAATTGGTGATCAGCGTCGTGCATTGCAGGACGCCGCTGAACGTCGCCATCGCGGCGTTGACGCTCAGGGCCGGGGCGGTGATCGACGCGGTGCCGCTCGCGGTGATCGTGGCGCTGGCGCAATTGATCGTCGCGGCGGCCGGCGCGTTGATGGTGAGCGACGCGGGCGAGGTCACGGTGACCCCCGAACTGTCGATGCTGATCGAACCGGCGCCGGTCGAAATCGTGATCGACTGCGGCGTCGCACTCATCTCGATCGATACCATGCCGCCCGATCCGGCCTTGATCGAGATCTTTTCCGCGCCGGACGTGTCGTCGAGCAGGATGCTGCTCTGTGTCGACTTGATCTCGAGCTTCTTGGGATCCTTGTCGTCGAGCGTGATGCTGTGGCCGCCCTTGGATTTGAGCACCACCCGCGCATCGCCGGACTTGTCCTCGAAACGCAGTTGATGGCCGCCGGGCGTCACGATCACCCGGTTCTTGGGCGAGTCCTCCGGCGAGACCTGCTCGCCGTTCCAGAGAAACCCCAGCACGAAGGGATGGTCGAAATCGCCGTTCTCGAAGGCGACGAGAACTTCGTCGCCTTCCTCGGGCATGAACAGCGCGCCGCGGCTCTTGCCGGACATCGCGCTCGCCACCGGTGCCCAACTGCTCGACAGATCGTCGGCGATATTGCGATATTCGACTTTCACGCGCCCCTGCTGCGCGTCCACGCTCTTGACGAAAGCCGTCACGACGCCCGTTCTGCGCGACATCGTCATGACCCTCCGACCGGCTGCTCGCGGCGCGCGGTGAACTTCGTGCTGTAGCCGGAATCGTCGATCGTGTGCGTGGTTTCGGTGACGAAATAGGTGCCCGAGAAGCGCGAGCCAACGCCCTTGATCATGACGCGCCGTCCGGCACGCAGAAACGGCAATCCAATGCAGGTGCCCTGCGCGGTCACCATCTCCTTGAGGCGGTCCGACAGGACGGCCCGTGCCCGCCGATCAGCCTCCTCTTTCGTGAAATGCGGTTCGTCGGTGATGATTTCCGTTCGCGACAGCAGGGCAATCAGGTCCTCGTTGATGCGCGCGTCGCTTGCGTTTGCCTCGCCGACGAACGTCTTGTTGGTCTGCCGGTTGCCGCCGTTGATCTGGACGGCTTTCACCTGGTTGGCGGTGTTGAGCGTGGGTTTGAAATCGACCAGCGAGATGCCCCATTTCAATTCATAGGTGACGTCGCGCGGGCCCGGATGTTGATCGTTGGAGGGCCCAAAATAGATGTATTCCGTGCTTTTCCCGCCCACGGTGTCGGTTCCGACATAGACGACATATCCGGCAATCCGCGCGCGCCCGAATAGAAAATCGATATCGTACTGGCCGTCCTGCGCCACGTAGTCGATAGGCAACTCGGCGGCGAGGGCGGACGGACTGATCCGCACTTTCGGCGCGGACGATCCGGCGAACGATTTCAGATCTTTGGCGATGTCGCTCTCGCGCTTGCCGATCCAGTTTTTGGTGTTCGGCTTGTCGCGCAGGAGGTGCAAGACGTTCAGCGCCCGCACCGACAGCGTCGACGCGCCGCTCGCCGGAAAGGTCGGCTCCATCGTCGTGACGCCGGCGACGGTCATCTGCGTCATCTGGCTGCCATATCCCATGGACAGCGTGAAATTGCGGGCGCCCGGCTCGAACAATTTGTAGCGCTGCGCCTCCGGCGAGGCGGCGGACAGCGAAGACGCATCTTCCGAACCGATATATTTGAAGCGGCGGGAATGGCTATCCCAATTGCCGACCGTCAGCGTGAAGCTGTCGATCGCCTTTATGTCGTCCTTGTAGGTGACTTGCGTAACGTCGCGGATGACGCTTTCGCCGAGCGCGGCGCCCTGGGCCCGCACTTCGAAGCGCGGCACGTAGAATCCGCCGTATTCCTCGGCCTGTTGTGCGATCGTTGTGGTTGGCATGGTCTCCCTCACGTCGTCCGAGGGATCGTCAGCACGCGGCCGGCCCTAAGCCGCCGCGGATCGTCGATCTGGTTTTGGTCCGCGATGGCGCGCCAATCGCCGGGACGTTCGTAATAGCGGTCGGCGATGCTCGCCAGCGAATCCGATTGCGTCGTCACATGGGCATGCGTGCGATCGGGCGAGCTGAGGTTCAATTCCTCAAGTTGATCGTTCAGCGTCCGGTACTCGCGCAGCGTTACCGAGAGCGTCGCGCGCAGCGGCACGCCGTCGGACGAAAACAGCGTGAACTTCTGGCGGACCTGCTCCAGGACGCAGCGAAAGCCATTGCGCCGCTGATTGCCCAGGGATGCGGCCGTGGCGGCGAGCGCGGATGCCGCGGCGCTGCCCGTGGCCGAGACGGCGCTGTCCACCGCCGCCATTGCGGCGCCCGCCACGGATGCTCCGATCGCGCGCTCACCGGCGCCGGCCGCAGCCCCAGGCGCGCCGCCGATGGAACTGCCAGGAAATTGATCGTTCCAGATAAAGGTCAGGAGCGGCGGTGCGTGGCGCTCCGGCTCGATCTTGATGAGCTGGTAGATCTTGTCGGTTTCCGTCGTGACGCTGACCGCGCCCTGGCCCATGCCGAGATCGGTCGTATCGAAGAACAGGTCCAAGGTGAGTTTTTCCGCGCTGCCACGGACATATTGCTGAATGGGGGCATCGAGACCGGGGATGTTGACCTCGCCCAGCGTCACCTGTTTATCCAGTGTGAACTCGGTCGGGTTGTACTGCACCTCGATCTGCTTGGGACCGCGCTGACGATCCTGCCATTCGACATAGATCATCGCTTTCCGGATCTGGGTCATTCGCCGGGCTCCCCGGCGCCGCGCGTGCCAAGGATCCGCGTATCCGCTCTGGCCCGGCGCGTCATGCGCTCGCGGTCGTCGAGGGCGGCGATCACCAGCGAGACGACGCGCTGCAAGGTTTGCGGCGAAAGCAGCGAATCCCCGCTCACCACTCTGACGGTGCCGATGACGTTTTGGATCTGCACGTCCATCGCTCAGCCTCCGATGCCGGAGAGAGCGGCGTTTGCGAGATTGCCGGCGCCACCGCCGGCGAGCGCGCTGCCCAATCCGCTGACGAGGCCGACTCCCGGAACCTGATAGACACCCTCATGGGCGATCTCGATGGATTCGATGGCCACATTGTTCTCCGTCGCCCTCATCTGCGGCCCGCTGTACTTGACCGGCAACCCGCGGCGGAAAAACCAAATCGTGTTGGGAAGCTTCAACTCGTTCAGGAGCACGATAAGGCCGTCGCGCCGCTTGCCGCGGCCCTGGACGTAGCCGTCGAACCAGTCCCACAGGGAGGTGTTTCCGAGCATGCCGCGCTTCAGTGTGATGTTCGTCCATGCCACGCGGCTGGCGAATTTGAGCACCGCGGCATTGTTGCCGCCTTCCTTGTATTCCTCGGCCACCATCGACGCTTCGATGCCCTGGCATTCCGAGAAGCCGCCGACCGCGACGTCGAGGCCCGCGGACAGGGCGGCGCTGGCGATCGTCGAGGCGACGCTGCTGGTGTCGAGCAGGCTGACCACGAAATTGTGGTTCAAGACGGGATTGGTGCGCAGAAGGCTCATCTCATGACCCGTCCTGCGCGTTCTCGGAGATCTCGAAGCCGTTGGCGCCGCGGCCGATCCGCAACACGACGAACTCGAACGGCACCGACGGCGCGATCGTGATTTCGATCAGCAGTTCGCCGCGGGCGCGCGAATCCGCGGTGTTGTTGATCTCATCGCAGCGTACAGAATAGGCCTCGTCGGGCACCGCGCCCATCAACGCTCCGCTGCTCCACAACGCCCGCAGATAGCCCTCGATCATCAGCTTGATCTTGGCGCGCGTCAGCCAGTCATTGCCTTCGAACACCGCCCATTGCAGCGACGATTCGAGCGAACGCTCGATCGTCAGCATCAGGCGGCGCACGTTGAGGAAGCGGAAGTCGGAATTGCTCGACAGGGTGCGCGCGCCCGCGACTCTCAGGCCGCGGCCGCTGACCGAACGGATCACATTGATGCCGTCGAGATTGAGCAGACCGTGCTTGGCGTCGTCGAGCGCGAAGGCGGCGCCTTCGGCCATCAGCAGCGGGATGTTGGCCGGTGCCTTGTGCACGCCGATACGCAAATCGGTGGCCGCGATCAATCCGGCGACATGGCCGCTGGGCGGCACTATGATCGTGTCGGAACGCGAGCCGCCCAGGGCGTCCAGCATCTCGATCCAGGGGAAATACATCGCGGCATAGCTGGAATCGAACAGCGTGCGGAAATTCTGGATCGTCGCGATACCCAGATTTTCCTGGTTCGCGACGAAGGGTGGGTCGATGAGAGCGACACGGTCGCGGTGGCGCTCGCAATGAATGACGAGGGCCGCCGCTACCCTGTCGATGTCGGATTGACTGAATTGGGGCGCGGCGTCGTCCGGCTGGGGAACGATCGGCGTCGCGGGCAGGCCCGGAGAAGGCAGGCAAGGGTCGGGCGAACACGGAACGAATGGCGCATACTCCAGCGAACGGGGCTGGATGTGGATGTCCGGCACCGCGACGATGGAGATCTCGTCGATCTCGCCCAGCGCCGCGATCCCGTAGCGGTTCGCGAGCACCGCGGAATCCGAATCGCTGGTATCGTCCTCCAAGCCGATGAAACAGTCGGCATCAAGAGAACTCAGGCCGTCGGCCCCGCCTCCCAGCACCAGCGCCGCATTCGGCACCGAGAGTTTCGAGCGACCTGTCTCGGGCGATGGACGCAAATCGATGATGCGTACCGGTTCCGGCACGACGCTGCCCGATCCGCGCTTGCCGAAGGTTACGAGCTGGCGAGTCGATCCCGGCTCCAGGCCGGCGATGTTCACGCCGCGCGAGCGGTCCGGCGCGAAAAGGCCCGCCACGCCGTTCACGATGTTGGGACCGTAGCGCGTGTGCATCGGCGACAGCGCCAGCTCGTCATAGATGCGCCAGGGCTTGCCGCCGTTCGAGACCTGCAATTGGTAGGTGAGCCGTTCGATCCGCAGCGGCCGCGAAGGATCGAGCAACGCAAGCGGGGCGTCGCTGCCGAGGGCGATTTCCGGATCGGGATGGTTCCAGATCAGGCGCCGCGTTACGGGATCGGTCAGGGAAATGACGCGCTGCTCGCGCTGCACCACGCCGCCGATATCCTGAATGAGCTCGATCGTGTCGGCGCGCGAGAAGCCGGCGATCGAATCGAGTTGCCCCCAATCCGCACTCGCCGTCATCGCGCGCCGCATGACGCGCCGGGACTCGACGAGCCGCGCCGAAAGCGCGTTGCCCCAGGCACCGGCGGAATTCGCCTGGATTTCCCAGGCGAGCAATCCCGAACCGTCGAGGTTCAGTCGTGCCGAGGCGATATGTGCCGCCTCGCTCTCGACCCGCACCACCCAGCAGCGGCGCCCACCGTTCTCGAAATAGGCCCGAACGGCATAGGCGAGGTAGCCGTGAACGATGAAGCTGCCGAAGATCGCGACGAACTGCTTCCAGGAATCGATCGCAACCGCGCGCCGCGACGGCCCGCGTTCGGCGATGCCCACAAAGGCGGCGACGTCGGTGCGCAGGCGGTTGATGCCGCCCTGCGCGCGATCCTCGCGCTCTATATAGGTTCCCGGTGTGTCGTAGAGGGGCATCGCCGTACGGATTTCCAGCTTAGATTTCGAGCGTCAGGCCTTCATGGACCAGCTCGACCGACTCGATCGCGACCTCGTTGCCGCTGGCCTTGAGCGAGGGGCCTTCGACCTTGTTGAGCCAGGCGTTCTCGGCGTGCCAGCGCATCACCGGCTTGCGCGCCTCGTCCATGAGGACGATCGTGACGTTGCGCCGGTCCGCCACACCGTTGAGGATGTTGGCGTTCCACTTCCACATGGCGTCGTCGAGCGTGTAGCCGCGTTTGAGCGTGATGTTGGAGTTCTTGCGCAGCCCGACGAGCTTGCGAACGCTGTTTTGCATGTCGGTGCCTTCGCGGTAGTCGACGGCGTCGCCGTCCACCGTCAAGCCGCTCACCTCGGAAAACGCCGCCCGCGATATGCCGTCGATCTCGACGGAGAAGTTGAAGCCGCGGTAGGGATCGTTGCGTTGGTCTGTTGCCATTTTTGTCCTCCTGTTCCGCTTCTATTGACCGTCGAACGCGGTCCACAGACCGATGCGCATGATCACGAATTCGGCGGGTTTCACGGGTGCCACGCCAACCAGACAGATCAGCCGGCCCTGATCGATATCGGTCTGTGTCATCGTGGTGCGGTCGCATTTCACGAAGAACGCTTCCTCGGGCTTGGTGCCCTCGAGCGCGCCGTTGCGCCAGGTCTGGGTGAGGAAATTGCTGACCGAGCGCCGCACCCGCGCCCATAGCGGCTCGGCGTTCGGTTCGAACACCACCCATTGCAGGCCCTGGTCGATGGACGCCTCGATGAAGATCAGCAAGCGCCTGACGTTGACGTATTTCCAGTCGGAATCGCTGGTGATGACGCGTCCGCCAAAGAGCCTGATGCCGCGATTGTTGGTGCGGAAATCGCGAATGACGTTGATGTTGACCGGATAGGGATTGAGGATGTCCTGCTGCTCCTTGTTGAGAAGCCGCGCCAGTCCGGTTATGCCGCGGACCACTTCGTTGGCCGGCGCCTTGTGGACGCCGCGCTCGACGTCCGTGCGGGCATAGACGCCAATCACGTGGCCCGACGGCGGCACCGCGAAATCCGCGGGCGCCGCGTGATTGAGCGGATAGGGATCGGGAATGAACAGCCATGGATGGTAGAGCGCCGCGTATTTCGTGTCGAATTGCTGGCGCTGCGTCTGAACGTCGACCAGGGAGTCGGCCGGCGGGCGCTGCGCATCGAGCACGGCGAAGCGATAGCGCATCAATTCGCAGTGATTGACGAGTGCGCCCTGCATCGCGGCGCTGGTCCGGCCCGGCACCGCGACGATGCTGATCGTCTCGACGTTGCGCAGCGTGTTGAGTCCGGTGCGGTCGCGCGGTTCCACCGCGTCGTCGCCGATATAGGTATCGTCGCCGATCGCGCCGATCTGGTCGTCGCCATCGGTCAGGGGCAGGCGGGCCGGCAAGCGCCGCCCGTCCGGCAGGACGTCGATGAGGAATTCCGGTCCGAGACGGATGCTTTGCTGCGCGGTGGAATCCCCGTCATCATGAACGCGGATATATTGCGAACCGCCTTCCGAACGATTGTCGACCAGGCGCAGCGGAGTGCCGTCGTCATCCGTGAATGCCGGCGACGGCGTCCACGTCGTGCCTATCACATGGTGGATGTAGCGGCTGTGACGTGGATCGAGCGAAAGTGAGCGGAACGTTTCCGAATTCAGCACCTGTGCATTGCGGCTGGGAAGCGCCGGGTCCGGTTGCCGGAGCAGATAGACGTCGAGGCGAAATTCCAACGACACGACCGCGGTGCCGTTCGCCGCCGCGTTCGGCAGTGCCGCGGCGAGTGTGATCAGATAATCGTTTTGCCGGTCCATCGACAGAACCTTGAATGGATTGTCGAAGGGAATGCCTTGTGCGTCGGCGAGGCTGAGGATGGTCCCAGGCTCGATGCCGGCGGGAGAATCGAGACGGATGTGCGTCGAATCGACGATGCCGGTACCGCTACGAATGCGGGTGCGCGCAAGCGGCGACGATTCCGCGGCTGCGGCGATGCGCAGCCGATTGCCCCAGCTACCTTGATCGAGCGCGCGCACTTCGATCAGCGGATTGCGCGTTACGACCGGCGCGCCGGCATCGGCAGGGCGGGCCAGCGGCGAGGTGAAGTCGAACATGACGGGGTTTTGCGAGCCGGTGAGCGCGGTGGCCAGCGTCACGCGGTGGTAGAATTGCCCACCATCCGCCGTCGACACACCGATGAAATCGGTGCCTGTCCACGCACCGCTGACGATGAGCGAGCCGGCGCCTTCGGCCGCTGCCAGTGTGACGATTCCACTGTTGGAGATGGCAGGTGCAGGTTGCGCGGCCAGGATCAGCAGACTCGCGGCGGTGGCGCCGCCGTGCGCGAAGCGCAACGGAGCTTCCAGGATGATGCGTCCGGGATCCGGCGATACGCCAGAGTTCGGAAGATCGCGAATGACGATGTATTCGACGGTCGGATCGGCGGGTCCGCCAATTCCCAGCAGGTCACCCACCGCGAGTCCGGTTCGGCTGGTGACGGTCAGCGAGACCGCGCCGGACGATACTGGCGCGGTAAGCGATAGGGAGGATGCCGCCGGCGTAAAGGTGACGTGATCAAATCGGCTGTTCGCGCCATAGTCCTGATAGGCCGGAGCACCCAGCGAGACGGATGTGAGCTGACCGATGCGGGCCATTTCGATGCGCGTGGGATCGGAATCGGCAATGACGACAATGTCGTCGGCCGTCATGAAGGTGGCGTTGCTCACCACAAGCAGAACCGTGGCGCCAGGCTGAAGCGCGGTGGCGGCCGTTGTCGTGCCCGGGGTTCCTGACGAATAGGATCGGACGAGGCCTCCGCTCGCATGCGCCGTATGCAGTGGCGACTGCAGCGTCAGGGTCCATACCGTGGCGTTGCCGGATCCGGTGCTGCCAGCGCCGACAATTTGGGCAAGCTCCTCGCTGGCGCCCGTGCCGATTGCCAGAAGATCGGTGGCGGCGATCGGACCGGCTCCAACGCAGGTGATCGAACTCGCCCCCACCGGGGCAGCAGTCGAAAGGACCGTCGCGGTCGGACTTGCGGCGGAATACTGGTTGATCGTGACGCCGGTGCTGTGGCCAAACCTCAGCGGCTGGCGCAGGGCGACGAAATTGGTCGCGGCGATGGCGGCCGCGGCGACGCGACGATACTGGCAGTTGCCGCCTGAACCGATTCTCACCCAGTCGTTGACAGCGGGCGCGGTGCCGGTAAACGCCGTCGTCACGACCATCTGCCCGGGCGCGGCCGGCGCCAGCAGAATCGCCGCGTCGGTGGCTGGCTCTTCGCGGAACAAGGTCGTGGTGGCGAAGGCGGCGGCGTCGGTGTCGAGGATGCGCGCGACGTAAAGGCGCTTGCCGCCGTTGGTGAAAAAGCCGTCCACCGCATGCGGCAGATAGCAATGGTCGCCGAAATCGTCGAGGTCGAGATATTGACCGAACCAGCGCTGATATTCGCCGGCGCTCGTCACAAGGATCGGAACGTCGACGGGACCCCGCTCGGTGACGCCGATCATGCCGGCGGTGCTGGTCGAAACGCCTTCGATCGGTTTCGAGCCGGTATCGACTTCCTCAACATAGACGCTTGGCGCCAGATATTCGGGCATGACGGTCTCCTTGCGGCGAGCTAGCTCACGATCAAATCGATTTGCGTTTCGGGCACGGTGTAGTCGGGCACGAGTTCAGCCGCGACCGATGCGGCTGACAGGGAATCCTTGGCGAAGATCTCGATCTTGCCGGCGCGCGACAGCGGCGGCAGGCGGAAGAAGCCTTCGGCATCGCTCTTGGCGGTCATGGCAGAAAGGCGATGATAGCTGCGCGCCACCGGCGGCCCGGAATCCACGATGCGCACCTGATGCGTGCCGGCGATCGCCGTCATGTCGATGAGAAGCGCTGTGTCGCCCTTGGCGCCGGCATAATTCAATTGCCGCATGGGCGCCGGAATCGTGGCCTGCAGACGCCGCACGATCCGGCCGTGGCGATGCGAAAGCGCGAGCGGATTGCTCAGTGTCGCAATCGCCCAATCGTTCGGCGTCGCCGAAAGCGAGATGACCGCGACTTCCACGATCTCGCATCGCCCGTCGTCGTCCGCGTCGACCATGATCACGTCGCCGACAGCCAGCGCGATCGCATCGGACAGCCGAACGCGCGTTGCGCCGGCGGCCGTGTCGTCGAGCAGCGATTTTGCCGGCATCGCGGGATCGATCGGACGATCCTCGACTTCCAGCTGCGCGGTGTCGGGCATGTCGACGTAGAGCGGCGGCCAGATCGCGCCGATGGGCGCCGGCCAAGGCGGCGGCGGTGGGGGAGCGGTCCGGACCGGCGGTTCCGGCGGCGGCATCGTTCCGGCCGCGGGCGCCTGGCGCCACAATTTGCTGAGGCTGATGTCCGCGTTGGCGAGCGGCGCGATGGAGGTTCCGGTCCTCTTCGACACGCGGCCGCGGATCGCGATCGGATCGCGATGCAGGACAATCGCCTGGTCCGGCGGCAGCGGCAGGGCGTCGGAGCCTGCCGCGAAGGCGACGCTGAGAGCGGCGGCGAGCGTGACTTGGCCCGCGCCGGGTCCGATCGCGACGATTGTCGCGATTTCCGCTTTCGTACCGTCCGCGCTGCCGACCAGAATGCGTTGGCTCACGGAGAGCCCGGCGTTCGAATCCAAAGTGAGAATCGCGCCGGCGGAGGCAGCCACCAGCGCGCGTTGCGCGCAGGCGAACGTCACGGCGACATCCCGCTCGGCGAAGCCGCGCGCACGTATTTGCAGCGCGACACTGCCGGTGGCGGCGAGCGACGGTGTGAAGGCACGCGTGGCTTTCCCCTCGACTCCGATCAGGCCGCCCTCCAGGACGCGCACGCTCGCGCCGGGCACGGGCTGCGTCAGCCGCGCCTCCAGGTTCGAAAGCGGCGCATGGCCGGTCGTTTCGTCGATCACCGCGACGCGCATCAGCGCGCAATGGCGTTCACCGGCGCGCGGACTTTTGAGCGGGGCGATCGTCACCCGCTGTCCGTCGACGTCGATATCGCGGTGCAGCGTCATGCCGTCTCCACCGTCAGCGAAAATTCCGGCAATACGATCTCTACGGGGGTGACGCGCGCCGGCTCCTGATCGGCATCGACGTTGATGACCGCCACCTCGTAGGACACCGCCAGCTGGAACGAACCCTCGAGGCCTTCCCAGAGGCGCGAGAGTTCGTCGAGGGCCAAGGCTTCCAGGCGTACGTGCAACTCGCAGCCCGAGCCTTCGAGATCGGTATCGCGCAGATCGAGTCCCTGTAGAATCGGCTTTGTGTGCAGTGCCTGCAGCACCCGGCCCATGATCCGCTGCTCGATGTCGGCGGAACTGCCCGCGGCGCTGTTGAAGGTGACGGGGGTCATCAGATAGTGCAGCCGCAGAGGCAGCGGTGGTGTCCGCAACAAGCCCGAGGACAACCATTCATCCGGACGGTTCAGGCGCATCTCGTCGCGCACGATCCGGTAGAGCCAGACGGACAGCCCTTCCAGGTTCATGTCGTGGCGCATTTCATGCGGCGAGTTCAACGATACGACCCGCGTACCGCCGCTCCCGAAGCCGAGGCCGGGCACGGCTTCGAGTCGCGCGCGCAAATATCCGCTCAGTGCGGTGCTGGTGCTAAGCAGCGCGGTGAACATGGGGGCGCCTTGCGGGAGTCATGGAACGCTGCCGCGATGGTGCCTGCGGTAGACGGCCATGCCTCCCGGCAGGCCGTGCTTCTCGATGAGATTGTCCCGGACGAGTTCCTCGAGCACGAGCTCGACTTCCCGAATGGTTTGCGGGTCGGCCGAACGCCCGAGCCAAACGCAATTGATGCCCTTTGCCGTCTCGGCTGCCAGCGAATGCGCGCAGAGGTAATCGAGAATATCGCCGCGAACGTTTCTCATTTTCGCTGTCGATCAGCATCAATCTTCCCCGTGCCGCGTGCTCGGTTGCATCGTGCGTGCCAGGTTTGCGGCGAAGATTTTCCGGGCGTTTGCAGGGCGAAATTTTGGCGGTGGGGTAAAACACACCCGACGTTGGACACCGGTCTTCGCGCCGCGCGGCGCCATGTGCGCTGGTGACCGTGGGGGACTTTCGACCCATGGTGGGGAACGCGTGCCTCACGGCGCAGACGCGACAGGCGCACGCCGATGCAGGCGCGAAGTGAGCGTTGGAATTCGGGACTAGCGGTGAAGCTCGCCGCGAAACTCTTGCGGACGAATCTGGTATTTTCGCAGCAAGCGGCCCAGGTCGCGCCGTTCCTTGCCAGCGGTGCGCGCGGCCAACGATACGTTTCCGCCGACAAACGACATCAGTTCGTCGAGATATTGCCGATCGAAACACTCGAGGACGCGCGCCTTCGCGCGGCGATAGTTCCACCTGACATCGCTGGGCGGGGTACCGGTCTGCGGAGCAAGGGTCGAAACCCGCAAGGGCCCACCTTCCGCCATCAGGAATTCGCGCTCGAGGAAATTCTCAAGCTGACGGATGTTGCCGGGCCAGGATTGTGCCCTCAGCCAGCCGGCGGACTCGCGATCGAGATCGATCCGGGGCAAGCCGTGACGCCTGCTGAAGCCTTCGAGGAAATGCGATGCCAGCAGTTCGATGTCGCCGCCGCGTTCCTTCAGCGGCGGCACCCGGACATACATCACGTTGAGCCGGTAGAAGAGGTCGGAACGAAACACTTCCATCGCGCTCAGCTTTTCGAGGTTGCGGCTTGAGGCCGCGACGACGCGCACGTCGATGCTGCGCTCAAAGCCTTCGCCGACGCGCCGAATGGTGCGTTCCTGCAGAAAACGCAGCAGCGCCACTTGCGCCCGCAATGTCAGAGAATCGACCTCATCGAGGAACAGCGTTCCGCCGTCGGCGAGAAACAGGATGCCGAGTGACTCCTTCTTGGCGTCGGTGAAGGCGCCTTGCCGATGGCCGAACAGTTCGCTCTCGACCAAAGCCTCGGGGATCGCCCCGCAGTTCACCGGAATGAACGGGCCGGCGCGTCGATTGCTCTGGTAGTGAATGGACCGCGCCGCCAGTTCTTTGCCGGTGCCGGTCTCGCCTTCGATCAGGACGTTGGCGTCGCAGCGCGCGATCCGCGAAATCAGCTTATGCGCTGCGAGAAAGGCTGCGGATTCGCCGATCATGTCGACGGGATCGCATTGCCGTTCGTTGCTTGACTTGCCCACGCCCGCGCCTCTTTGAGCAGCACATGTCGACAACTCCGGCCCGGACGCGGCCACGCAAGAATGTCAAAGGTGAGACCGACAATCCTGCGGAATCATCGCCGGTCTCGCCTTTTGGTCAACACCGGGAAGTCTGTTCGAATAGACAAAGGTGTGAGCGAATATTCGATCTGGCCGTCAAAATTGCGATTCATCCGCGGTGACATAGGGGGCGGGGGTTGCTCGGTGACCTAGGCCGCTTTCAACATGGCCGCTACGGCGACGCCGGGTTCGTACGATTCCGGCATCGGATGGTTCATGAGCGTGGTCTCCATCGTGCCGAACCCGTCTTGTGCACAGCCAAGAGCCTATCGCTGACGCGTCGGTTGCGTGATATCGAATCTGCCGAACTCCGAGTCTCGCCCGCATGAAAACCTATCTTCCCCGCACCTGGGTCAGTCCCAAACTGGTCCCCGGAAAATCCAAAATTCACGGCGATGGCGTCTTCGCCGCTGCGCCCATCGCGCGCGGCGAAAAACTGATGGAATTCGGTGGCTTGACGATATCGGGCACCGAAGCGGAGTCGGAAATCTATCGCGTCCGCTCCATTTGGATGTTGGACGAGGACAAATATTTGGGCTTGTTGGAGAGCGACAGCGAGCCGAGCCTGGACGAGAACCTGAACCATTCCTGCGATGCCAATGCCTGGCTGGCGGACGAGGTCAACCTCCTGGCGCGGAAAGACATCCAAGCCGGCGAAGAAATCACCTTGGACCACGGCACCTGGAATTTCGACGAGAGCAACTATGCCTGGGACCAGGAACTGTGCTCCTGTGGCGCCGGCGGCTGCCGCAGCAATCTCACAGAAAACGACTGGCAGCTATCCGCAGTTCAGCAGCGATACCGGGGACATTTTCACCCCTTCGTTCAGAGAATGATCGAACGTCGCCGCCACGCGCCGCCGTCCGGATGACCTCTCGCGAGCCGGTGGCTCCACTATCCGGTATGCTTCGATTTGGCTTGCTCTGCCTAAAGAACATAGCCACTTTTGGAATCTTCAACGATATGGTATGTAGTTTGAGGACGGTGCGCCCCGGCAGACGGGCGCCAAAACGGGGGATGTTGCCTATGACGCGTTTCGGACAAATCTTGCGGCAGGCGGCCATGGTCGCCATCGCACTCGGCGCCTTGGGCGTGAGTTCGGCCATGCCGCAGGAAGCCCACGTGCTCCTGGGCGTCAATTGCGCGGCGCCGCCGGTCTGGCATTGTCCCGACAGCGAATGCCTCGGCTCGGTCGTGACGCAGCAGGGCACGGTCGTCGAGATGAAGACGCGGCGGCCGTTCTTCCTGGATTGTCCATCGGGCTACAAGCCCGGCGACAAGGTCAACATCGTGCTCAGCCTTCACGGCGCCGGCTCCTACGGCAACTGGCAGCGCAATTACTTTCCCGCCATGGATGTGAAGGACAAGTACAAGCTCGTCATCATTACGCCCAACGCGCCGACGCGCTTCTGGACCGAAGCCGACGACGAATATCTGCACAACCTCGTCGATCTGGTGGTCGGCACGGTCGGCAAGAAGAACGTCGAACGCTTCATTCTCGCCGGCCACAGCCAGGGCGGCATGACCTCCAACCGCATCATCTGTTCGGATTATTTCAAGGACAAGGTCGACGTCCGCATCAGCCTGTCGGGCGGACGCATCGGCGACGTGACATGGGCCAATCGCGGCTTCGGCGCCGGCGGGCCGATGGTCTACAAGAGCGGCGAGCCCTATACGCCACCGCCCCCGTTCCGCTTCCCGCCCGCCGCCGGCGGCCCGCCGGGTGGCGCCTGCGACTACTCCTTCATCTTCTCGAATGGCGAATACGAGACCATTCCGGCCGCGACCTCGCCGCTGGCCGACAAGTTCGCCTGCGGTCCGCGCGTGCAACTTGCGGATGTGATCGATCCCAAGCCGGGCTATGTCTGGGATGCGACGCGCCAGGATCCGGGCACCGACGGCTGGGGCCACTATCCCAAGTCCGGCCGCGCGCTGGTCTATCAATTCCCGCATTGCAGGGACGGGCGCGTCGTCGCCGACATCGTCAAGCAGCAGAAGGGCCACACCGAAGGTTACGAGCCGAACATCACCGACAGGATCATCGATCTCGCGGTCTCGGCCAAGGGCGGCAAGATCGCGAACGGTGCGTGGGAGCCGCCGCCCCCACCGCCACCGTCGCGCGGGCCGTTCGGCTAAGCCGGAATCGCGAACCGGGCGGGCGGAGTGATGCTCACTTCGCCCGCGCGTAATATGCGACGATCGCGCCGAACAGCAGCATGGCCATCATGTTGAGCGCGAAGCTCTGCGCCGTGAAATGCGGCACGTGGCCGACGGCCGACAGCGGCACCACGACATACTCCATGACGAAGAACACGCCGACCCCGAAGGCGAGGCCCGCGGGCAGCCAGTGGCGCTTCAGCACGGGCAGGGCGTTGCTCGCGAGGACGTAGATCGCGGCGATGAGCAGCGACATGGCGATCTGCAACGCCGCGCCGATCGCCGCCGATTGCAAGCCGCCGGCCATCGCCGCGGTTCGACCCAGCGCGCCGCTGGCGACGGCGTGCAGGATAACGATCGGGCTCAGCATATTGATCAGGCAGGCCGCACCGATATCGATGGTGCCGGCGACGGCACCGCCAAGAACGATGGCGGTCAAGGTGGAATGGCGGCTGCGCATGTCTGAAAATCCCCCCAAAGGATTTGGTGGTCGTCAAGGCTCAGGCTGCGCCTTGGCCCACCTCTCGTAGACCGTCAGCGCCTTTTGCGGATCGGCCACGTACCAGTTGTAGCCGTTGCGCCGCTCGAGCGTCAGTTCGTTGACGTCATCGTGTATCGTCTTGTCGCGGTCGCCGAACACCGGCCGCATGGGATCGGCTGAATAGAAGCGCGCCCAGAGCGGCCCGGCTCCCGGCTGCGGCACGAGTCGGCGACCTTGCGGCGTATCGCGTCCGGTCCAGGCATAGCCGGTGATTGTGGCCTCCTCGAACCATCGGGCGGCGGCGCGGATGGCGGTTCGCAGCGCCGGTGAGGGCTCCGGCAACGACATCAGATAGAGCAACAGGTCCGCGCTCTCGCCGGTCGCCAGATCCGGCGGCTCGAAATTGCGCGCCGATACCGGCGCCAGGGTGAAGGCGTCGTGCTGCTGGCCCCAGATCGTGCGGCGGCCGTTGACCATCACTTGCGTCGCCAGAATGCAGTCCAGCGCGCGGCGCGCGGCGGCGGCCGCCTGGCCGCGAACGTCTTGCGGCACAAAGCTGAATTCGCCGCTCGCATTGGTCCCGACTTGCGTCAGCAGTTCGGCGGCCTTGGTCACGGCATCGTCGTTGTAGGTGATCGCGTCGTGATAGCCGCCTTCCAGCGGCCACACCTGCGGCCAGCCGCCATTGGGAAACTGCGCGCTGAGCAGATAGCGCACGCCGCGCAGGAAACTGGCGCGGTAAGAGTCGCCCTCGGCTCCCGGCGCCTGCCTGGCGACCAGGGCGAGGAAATGCAGTTCGGTGGTCGTCGCGTCGTTGTCGAGCGTGCCGACATAATTCCAGTTCGGATCGCGCGGCGTGTCGAAATCGCCCGGCGCCAGATAGTGCGAGATGTTGTTGGGCACATAAGCCTGACCGGGCAGGCGAGGCGCGCCGCTGCGGCTCTGGTTCTTGCCCCAGCCGCCGGCCGGTGTCTGGAAACCGATGATCACGTCGGCAACGTGGCGCGCCGCCGGCCCGGCATAGAATTCGGAATTTTGATCCAAGGGCATGCTGTTGCTGTGCGCGTCTTCCTCCGGCGGCGGCGGCACGGCTTGGCCCGGCTTGCGTTCGGCGGCGAGCGCCGCCTGATCGGCCTGCCGTTGTGCCTCTGAGCCGTCCAGATAGGCCTGCCATGCCGCGAGCTGGGCGGCCGGCAGGGCCGCGATGCGCTCGGCGGTGATCGCCTGCGCCGGCTGGTTGGTTCCGATGACGGCGGCCGCGGTGCCGCAAGCCAGCACGATCGCGCAAAGACAGAAAATCAAAGGCAGACGAAACGACAAAGCGACCTACATCGCGATCGGCATCGTCTCGCACACTTCGATGGAGCCGCCGGCCTTGATGTGCGGATGCCCGTCGGTGAGCTTGACGGCTTCATCGAGGCTGGCGGCGTTGACGATGGAATAGCCGCTCACCCGGACATCGTGCTTTCCGGCCACCGACTTCTGCGGACCGATAGGTGCGCCGCCGTCGGCGATTTTGTCGCCCATCTTGCCGAAATAGGCCATCCAGTCGGCCATCACGGCCTTGCCTTCTTCGGCCGACTTTGGCGGGTTGCCGCCGAAATAGAGATAGAGAAATTTCTTCACCGGGAGCTCCTTGTTGCGCTGTACGGCATTAAACTTAGCGGATTTTTGTGACGGGCGTCACCGGAACGTCGGGATAGGCCTCCAACACCGGACCGAGCGTGGCCTTCAAAGGATTGAGCCAAGGCTCGAAATTGCGCCAGCTTTCCAGGCCGTCGGTGAAGATCGGCCGGCGCACCTGCTCGGCGCTCGCGGTGCGCACGGCGCGGCGGTTTTCGTGAAAGCGCAAGGCTTGTGCCTCGAACGGCACGCCGCAATAGGCGAGCAGGCGATGGACCTCGTTTTCCGGATCGGCCACGAGGTCTTCGTAGAACACGCGATGCACGCGGCCGGGCAGGGCGTCGTCGACATGCGCCATCAACCTCACATAGTCGGCGTAGTAATGGCCCAGATGGCTCAAATCGTAGCTGAAGTTCTGGCCGACCGCGAAATGCTGCTTGAAGGCGGACAGGCAGCAGGCCAGCGGATGCCGGCGCACATCGATGATCTTCGCGTTCGGCAGGATGAGATGGATCAGCCCGGTATGCACGAAATTGTTCGGCATTTTGTCGATGAACAGCGGTTTGCCGGCGCGTCGATAGACGCGGGTGCGGGCGAGGTAGTCCGCGCCCAATGCCCGCAACGCCTCGGGGTCCAAATTCGTCAGCGCGCCGGGATAGGAATTGAAGTCGAACGGACCCGGGCCCATTGCCGCCCGTGCGACGGCGATCATGTCGCTCAACTCCATCGTGCCTTCGATGGCCGAATGGCTCGCGAGAATTTGCTCGACCAAGGTCGAACCGGAACGCGGCAGGCCGACGACGAAGATCGGATCGGGCGCGGGATCGCCGCCGCCGGCGTGCTCCGCGAAGAAAGCCGGCGTGAACAGAGCCGCGGCACGATCGACATACGCCGTCAGTTCGGAGGGATTGTATCCTTGCAGCACGCGTTTGAGCGTGTTGCCGGAATTGTAGTGCTGGAAAGCCGTCCGATAGTCGCCCGCATCTTCCAATGCCTTTGCGATGGCAAAATGCAGCATGGCGCGATCGGCATGCTGCAGGTTGCTGCGCTGCATCAGACTGCGCATGTCCGACAGATCGTTGGTGGTGAAACGGTGGGTTTTCAGATCGGCTAGGCTCCACCACGCTTCACCGCTTGGTTGAAGCGCGTTGCTTTTGGCGTAGGCGATCTGGGCATCGCCGGCGCGGCCGGATGTCTTCAGGGCATGGCCGTAACGCAGCCAAAGGCCTGCGTCGGCCGGACTGAGCGTCAACGCCACGTCATAGGCGCCAAGTGCGCCATCGTAGTCCCCGGTGAGCCCGAGCGCGCCGGCCCGGAAGGCGTGGAAGCGGGCGTTGCCCGGTTCGTCCTGCAGCAAGATGTCGATCTGGGCGATTGCCCCGGCCGGGTCGCCGAGCTGCTTCAGGAGCAGCGAGGCATAGTTTCGGCGCGCGGCGGTGAAGTCTGGCGCTTGGGCGAGGCATTGCTGCAGCAGCTGCGCGGAGCCCGCGAAATCCGAGGCGCGCAGAGCGGATTCAGACTGGCGGAAAAGGGCCTGGAGGTCGGGCGAAGGCGCCATTGCTGTCATTCGCTCATCATCTCACAAATCTCGTCTGCGATAATGTCAAACCTCTAGCGCTTCCAACCGGCCGTTGCTCTGTGGCAGATTCCCGTCCGAAACAGCCGTTTCGGAATTGGAGCCGCCGATGTCGCTGAAACCTGCCGCATTCCTGGCGATCGCCGTCCTGCTCGCGCCTGCTGCGGCGCTGGCCGCGCATGGCAAGGTGGGCCTGTGGTCGAGCACGACGAGCACGACCATGCCGAACGGGCCGCCGCAGACCCATACCGCGACCTATTGCATGACGGCCGCTCAGGTGATCTCCGATGCGCCGGTCGCCGACAACAATTCCGGCTGCAGCTACAGCAACGTCGCGGTGCAAGGCCACACCTACACCGCCGACATGATCTGCACCTTTTCGTTCAAGGCCACTGGCCATTTCCGTTCGACCTATGACAGCGACACGCATTACACCGCCACTGTGACCATCGCCGGCCAGGGTTTCAACTTGACCAACCAGATCGAGGGCAAGTGGTTGAAGGCCGATTGCGCGGGGGCGGCGCACTAGCACAATGATGCCGGCTGGAATGCGAGCATGAGTCAGCACCCGCCGGATCAGGGCGCGGACGAACTTGCGCACCTGCTGCGCCAGGCGCGTCGCGCCGTCGTCTTCACCGGGGCCGGCATCTCGACCGAATCCGGTATCCCGGATTTCCGCTCGCCGGGCGGCATCTGGACCAAGATGATGCCGATCAATTTCGACCAGTTCGTCGCCTCGGCCGAGACGCGGCGTGAAAGCTGGCGAAGGCGCTTCGAGAT
This sequence comes from Rhizomicrobium sp., assembly GCA_036512455.1. GTDB lineage: Bacteria > Pseudomonadota > Alphaproteobacteria > Micropepsales > Micropepsaceae > Rhizomicrobium. The sequence goes on along the minus strand of DATCAT010000052.1, from coordinate 36,552 downwards.
GGAGGGCACCTGGGCCGCGGTCAAGCCGAATGCCGGGCACAACGCGGTCGCCGAACTGGTTCGGCACGGCATCGTCAGCCATGTCGTCACCCAGAACATCGACAATCTGCACCAGGATTCGGGCGTCCCCGAGGCCCAGGTGATCGAACTGCACGGCAACACGCGCTATGCCAAGTGTCTCGACTGTGGCGAGCGGCTGGAAATCCCCTACATCCGTGGCGTTTTCGACCAGACCGGCGAGCCACCCGATTGCCCCAAATGCGACGGCATCGTGAAAACCGCGACCATCTCTTTCGGCCAGGCGATGCCGGAACTGGAGATGGAGCGGGCCGAACGCGCCACGCTGGACTGCGACCTGTTCCTCGTCATCGGTTCGTCGCTGGTGGTCTATCCGGCCGCCGCGTTCCCCCTTGTGGCAAAACGCAACGGCGCCAAGCTGGTCATCCTCAACCGCGAGGGGACGGACCATGACCCCTACGCCGATCTCGTCTTGCACTCGGAAATCGGTCCCACGATGACCGCAGCGATGGCGGCATTGGCCTAGCGTCTTGACGCGTTTGTCGGTTCCCAAATGCCACATCGGTAAAATTTACATTGATATCAATTGCTAACGGCGTTTTCTTCGCTCACTCCGCGTAGCTCGCAGCGCTTCGGCGTGCTATTTCTCCGACATATCATGAGAGCCATGCAACCCGGGGGGACGCAAATGGCGCTAGAGGTTCGAGTAGCGGAGCGGGTAGCCGACAAGTTGGACGATCGCCTGGCTCGCCAGTCGTGGCAGACGCCGCACCTTCGCAGCATGCCCATACAGGAAACCGAGACGGGTGCCGCCGGCAGCCTCGACGCCGATATCTATTCCTGATCGCAAGCGTCTGTGGTTCACGGCGCCTGGATTTTGTGCCGGCGCTGGATCGGATTCGGCGCAATATCCTCTTGAGCAATAAGGCCTTTCCCGTCGCCGTTAACGTCCCAAAAGGACATGGACGCTAGCGTCCGCGCGGCTAGTATGCAGGCCGGATTCGAACAATTTTCAGGAGTACCGCTTTGCGCCGCCTCGACGAAGAAGATGAAGACGAAAAGTCCGACAAGAAGGCCCCCGACCCGCAATCCTCGCCGGTGCAGAACGCGCTGTTCAAGTCGCGCACGGTTCTGATCTTCGGTGAAGTCGACATGAAGATGGCCGAGCGCGTCACGGCGCAGCTCCTGGCCTACGCATCCGAAGGCGACGGCGACATCCGCGTGGTGGTGAACTCGCCGGGCGGCCATGTCGAGTCGGGCGACACGATCCACGACATGATCCGCTTCGTCGGTCCGCGCGTGAAGATGATTGGCACCGGCTGGGTGGCGAGCGCCGGGGCGCACATCTTCCTGGGCGCCAAGAAAGAGAACCGCTACTGCCTGCCGTTCACCCGCTTCCTGCTGCACCAGCCGCTCGGCGGCGTGCGCGGCCAGGCATCCGACATCACCATCGAGGCCGAGGAAATCCTCAAGATGCGCGAGCGCCTGATCCGCGAGATCGCATTGGAGACCGGCCAGCCTTACGAAAAGGTCGTGCGCGACACCGAACGCAATTTCTGGATCGGCGCCGAAGACGCCAAGGCCTACGGCTTGGTGAGCAAGGTGATCCAGAGCGCGAGTGAGGTTTGATCCTACTTTCCTCCCCCGTTGTTACGGGGGAGGTGGATTGCGCGCCCTTCGCGCGCAAGACGGAGGGGGTGACGCCCCGCACCGGCTCCCCTTTCGCTTCGCTCGCAAGTGCTCGCTCGGCACCTCCCCCGTAATAACGGGGGAGGAAAGATGACTCCTTGGTGGCGTGGCGCCGTCGTTTATCAGGTCTATATCCGCAGCTTTTGCGACGGCAATGGCGACGGGCAGGGCGATTTCGCCGGGCTGATCTCCAAGCTCGACTACATTCAAAAACTCGGCGTCGATGCGATCTGGCTGTCGCCGGTGCATCCCTCGCCGAACCGCGACTGGGGCTATGACGTCGCCGACTATGACGGCGTGCATCCTGATTACGGCACGCTGGCCGAATTCGACGCGCTATTGAACGCGGCGCACGCCCGCGGCCTCAAGATCATCCTCGACGAAGTCTTGTGCCACACCTCGGACGAGCATGCCTGGTTCCGCGAAAGCATGAATGCGGCCGGCCCCAAGCGCGACTGGTTCGTCTGGGCGGACCCGAAGGACGACGGCACGGTGCCGAACAATTGGCTGGCGGTGTTCGGCGGACCGGCCTGGGCCTACCAGCCGGCGCGGCGGCAATACTATCACCACAAATTCCTGCGCCAGCAGCCCAAGCTGAACTGGACCAACGCGGAGGCCAAGCAGGCGGCACTGGACGTGCTGGAGCTGTGGCTGAAGCGCGGCGTCGACGGTTTTCGGCTCGACGTCGCCAACGCCTATCTGCACGACGCGACGCTGATGGACAATCCGGCGATCCCGCCGGCCGAGCGTGGCGGCTATGAATGGTCGCATGCCGCGAACATGCAGCGCCACCTGCACGACTCCAACCTGTTCGAGAATCGCGCCGAGCTCGACACCATCCGCCGTACAGTCGAGAAATTCGACGAGCGTTTCGTGTTCGGCGAATTCTCCGAAGAGTTCGAGCGCTCCGGCGCCTATCTGGCGCCCGACGAAGGCCTGCATGCCGGCTACACGTTCGCGCTCCTGGTCGCGAGCCGCCTGGCGCCCAATTACATCCGCAAGCATTTCGAAGGCTTGAACGAACACCCAAAGCACTGGCCCTGCATCTCGTTTTCCAATCACGACGTGCCGCGCACCGTGACGCGCTTCGGCGCTCCCGCCGAAGGCGATCCGGCGCTGGCCAAGCTGATGTTCGCGCTGCTCTGTTCGCTGCGCGGCACGACGCTGATCTATCAGGGCGAGGAGCTTGGCTTGCCGGACGTGGATCTGCGCCGGGACCAGCTCAAGGACCCGGTCGGCGATCTCTACTATCCCATCGCCAAGGGCCGCGACGGCTGCCGCACGCCGATGCCGTGGAACGCCAAGGCGCCCCATCTCGGTTTCTCAACTGGCACGCCGTGGTTGCCGATGGGTCCGGCGCACAAGGCGCTCAGCGTTTCGGAGCAGGACGGCAACGCGGACTCGCCGCTGGAATTCGCGCGGCACTTCCTGGCGGTGCGAAAAAAGAGCGCGGCGCTGCGGCTCGGAGAATTGAAATTCCTCGACGCCGACAAGCCGGTGCTGGCTTTCACGCGGGAGCAGGGCGCGGAAAAAATACTTTGCGTCTTCAATATGAGCCACGGCGAGGCGGTGTTTACGCATCCGCTCCTGGCGCGAAGTAAGGTGCTGGGCCTCGGCTGCGGCAATTCCAGCGACAGCGGCGCGGCCTTGACCCTAGGACCCCTTGCCGCCCGGTTCGCCGAACTCTGAAGCGTCGAACGCGGCCAGCACCGCCTCGATCGGCAGCAGTACGCATTTGTGCCGGTTCTTGTGATCGGCGACGCCGTCGAACACCGCATAAACGTCGAACGGCGCCGCCGGCGCTTTGCCGCCCGCCAGCATGGCGCCGACCTTGGCATGCAACAGGGACACGTCCTCGCGATTCATGCCGGTGATCTCGCCGCAGACGATCGCGGCCGAGGCCTGAGTCAGGACGCAAGCCTGGGTGTGGTGCGCGATGCCCACGATGCGGCCGTCCGCGATGGCGACGTCCATGACGACCTTGTCGCCGCAGGTCGGATTGTGTGCGGTGCCGGTGCCGCAAGGCACGGTCAGCCGCCCCGAGCCGGTGGCGTCGGCGGCGAGGCGCAGGAGTTCCTTTTTGTAGAGGGGATCGCTCATGTCTTTTGGCCTTCCGCTTCCACCTTCGCCGAGGCTTCGGTGGACAGGTCGCTGTTTGAGGCCGGACGCGTCTGGTACGCCCGCAGCGCATCGGGCGTATCGATATCCGTCAGCGGGCCGTCGTCGGCCGCCTCCACTTCGCAGACCAGTTCGCCATATTGGGCGATGAGATGACGGGCGCCAACATCGCCCTCAAGGGCCAGCATCTCGGGGAAGAAACGGCGGGCCCAGAGCACGGGATTGCCGCGTTTGCCATGGCGGGTGGCGACGCAGATGGCGCGGTCCTCGCCCGGATCGAAGGCCGCGATCAGCTTGTCGAGCAGGGCCGGCGTCACGTCGGGCATGTCGCCGAGCAGGATGAGCGCGCCGTCGCAATCCTCCGGCAACACGCTGAGACCGCACTTGAGCGATGTGCTCAAACCTCTTGAAAAATCAGGATTGTTCGCGAAGAGGGGAGAGAGGGGAGCGAGCGCGCGCTTGACTTCCTCGCCGCCGTTACCGGTGACAACAATGACTCTCGAAGCCGCGCTTCCCAGCGCCGCTTCGACCGCATGGCGCACCAGCGGCTTGCCGCCGACCGGCGCCAGCAGCTTGTTGGAGCCCATGCGCGACGACAGCCCGGCCGCCAGCACGACGGCCGCCACTTTGGGCATGCGCGGCACCTCAACCGGGCGTTCGTCGCGGGGCTGCGGCCGCGACGGAATCTCGGTCAGAAGACCCCCGACGCCCATCGCCGCGATCTCCGCCGGCCCGACCTCGAGACCGGCCAGCAGGCGCCAGAGCACGAAGTCGAAGCCGTTCAGCTTAGGCGAGCGCGCGCAGCTCGGCAGGCCCACGACCGTCCGGCCGTGCAACCCTCCCAGCAGCAGCAAATTGCCCGGATCGACCGGCATGCCGAAATGCACGATGGCGCCGCCGGCTGCCACGATGGCGGCGGGAATGACATCGCGCCGGTCGGTGATGGCGCTGGCGCCGAAGATCAGGATCGGATCGGCGCCGGCTGCTGCCGCTTCGGCGATGGCGGCGGCCAGGGTTTGGGTGCGGTGTTCGACCCGGCGTTCGAAGACGAGGGATGAACCGAGGCTGGTCAGCCGCTCTTCCAGCGCCGTGCGGTTCTTGTCGAGCAGCGACGGCTTGGTATCGGGCAGGAAGGTCGAGATCAGGGCGGCACGGTGCGGCTCGAACGGCTGCACGTTCACGACGGGTCGCACGTGCAGGCGCTCGGCCGCTTCGACCGCGGCGCGCGGCGCGGCGAACGGGATGATCTTGATCGTCGCCAGCATCTGGCCCTTGCCGACGCGCGCGAAGGGCGCAACGGTGGCGATGGTGATCGCCTCGTGGATGACGTTCAGCGCCGCGACCGCCGCTGCGTCGATCTGCGCCAGGCCGTTGCTCAGCGCATAGAGGTTGACCCGGCCGGTGAACGCCGCGCCCGTGCGCACGCCGGCGCCGCCGCAGCGCGCCGCGATGCGCATCGCGGCCTCGTCCTCGCCGACGTCGGTGCTTTCGAGTCGCGCGACCGCAAGTGTGGCGATGCCGGCGCCGGCGATGTCGGCGAGATCGCCTTGCGAAAGGACCCGGCCCTTCTTGAAGCGCTTCTCGCCGGCGCGCACGCCATGCGCCAGGATTGCGCCCAGCGCTTGGGCAATCGCGACAGTGTCAAATTCCATCGCGGCAGTTTAGGCGGCTACCGCCTCGCGCGGCAAACTGAGGCGGGCGCGCAAGCCGCCTTCGGCCCGGTTCTCCAGCGTTACGCCGCCGCCATGGCTCTGGGCGATGGCCTTGACCAGCGTCAGTCCCAGGCCGGTGCCGCCGGTATCGGCATTGCGCGAACTTTCCAGCCGCACGAAGGGCTCGAAGACGCGCCCGCGATCGCTGTCGGGTATGCCGGGACCTTCGTCCTCGACCAGGATTTCGTAAGAACCCGGCGTTTCGCTGATCTGGACATCGGCCCTGCTGCCATAGGCAACCGCGTTCTCGACGAGGTTTCTGACCGCGCGGCGGATCTCGTCCGGGCGGCAGGCCAGCGGCGCCGGGCCGTGCGCCCGCCAGGTCACCGGTTCGCCCAGATCGTCCAGATCGGCGCAGAGGCTTTCAACCAGCGCCGACAGGTCGATGTTGCGCTTGGACTCGCCGCCGGTGCCGCGCGCCGCCGACAGCACCGATTCGGTCAGAGCCTGCAGCTCATTGAGATTGGCGGCGAGGCGTTCGCGCAGCTCTTCGTCGGCGACGAATTCCAGGTTGATGCGCATCGCGGTCAGCGGCGTGCGCAGGTCGTGGCCGACGGCGGACAGAAGCTGGCGCTGGCTTTCCATTGTGCGCGTGACGCGCGCGGTCATGGCGTTGAAGGCGATGGCGGCGTTGCGCACATCGTCCGGGCCTTCCTCGGGAACGGGCGGCGCGGTGCCGCCGCGCGCGGCGACGCCGGCGGCCATGGCGAGCGCCGTCAACGGCCGCACCACGCGGCGCGAGATATAGGCGGCGGCGGCCGAAGCCACGACGATGGCCATGCCGGCGGCGATGATGATCTCGTCCGGCCAAGGCGGCGAGGGCGGCCGGAAGAACGTCGCCATGAGCTGCGTGCCGCGCACGACCGGCATGGTGATCTGAACCGCGGGCCCCGGCTCACGGCGCCGCGCCCGCCCGTCATTCGGCGGCGTGGCGACGACGAGTTTTACCGTCACGGGCTGCGTGGACTTGTCGTCGGGCAGCAGATCCTTGACGCGCGCCGCCAGCCGGGTTTCTTCCTCGCTCATCGACAATTGCGATGGCTTGCCGTGCAACAGGACGTAATGCCAGGCGCCCGAGCTCATCGCGATCGCGGCGCCTTCGCGGGCCTTGGCCGGAATGGCAGCGAGCAGGGTCGACATCGAGGCGGCGCGATCCAGCAAACGCTCGTTCTGGTCGCTTTCGCTCATGCGCTGGTTGCCGAGCTGGAACCAGGCCGCGACGGCCAGATTGGAAATCAGCACCGCCGCCGCGGTGACGACGATGAGCTGTACGCCAAGCGTGCGCGGCCATAATTTCATTGCACTTCCGGATCCATCGCAAAAATGTAGCCGCCGCCCCACACGGTTTTGATGTAGCGCGGATTCTTCGGGTCGGGCTCGATCTTCTTGCGCAGACGGCTGACATGGTTGTCGATCGAGCGATCAAACAGGTCGGCGTCGCGCCCCTTGGTGAGATCGAGCAATTGGTTGCGGGTCAACGCGATCTTGGGCCGTTCCAAGAGGGCGCTGAGCAGGCGGAACTCGCCGCTCGACAGCGGCAGCGCCACGCCGTCGGCGCCGACCAGCTCGCGCTGGCCGGTGTCGAGGATCCAGTCGCCGAAGCGGATATGCTCGGCGGTGGGCGGTTTCTGGCGCGGCGGCAGCGCGTGCGTACGGCGCAGGACCGCGGCGACGCGCGCGATCAGCTCGCGCGGGCTGAAGGGCTTTGGGATGTAGTCGTCGGCGCCCATCTCCAGGCCGATGATGCGGTCGACTTCCTCGCCGCGCGCGGTCAGCAGGATCACCGGAATCTGCGAGGTCTCGCGGATGTTGCGGCACAGCGACAGCCCGTCCTCGCCCGGCATCATGATGTCGAGCACGACGAGGTCGATGGCCGAGCCCTTCATCACCTTGCGCGCGGCGATGGCGTCCGCCGCCGTCGTGGCGCGGTAGCCCTGCTCGCGCAGATAGCGGGCAAGGGGCTCGCGGATGTCGCGGGCATCTTCCACCAGCAAAATGTGCGGCTTGGTGTCGTCTTTGATCATGTCGACAGCAATTTGGTCTTTCGGCCTTAAGTCTGCAAACCGTCTTTGCGACAAAGTTTGCGCCGGTATCATCGCGCCATACTTTGATACGGTCACGTTTTGTTCTGGCACAATTTCGCGATTCCTCAGGCGTTTTATGCGTGGGCCGGATTTGGAGACTCCCTCAATGACCAAGAACACCAAAATCGCCCTTCTGCTCGGCGCCGCCGTCATCGTCGGCGGCTCGACCCTTGCTTATGCGCATATGGACGGTCCGATGCCGCCCGATGGGCCGATGCAGGGCCTGCTGCATCGCGGCAAGTTGAGTGAGCGGCTGCTCGCCGAATTCGATGCCAACAAGGACGGCAAGATCACCCGCGCCGAATTCAACAATGTCCTGGGCGCGCGCTTCGCCGCGGCGACGCATCATGCGTCGGGCATGACCGAAGACCAATTCGTCGCCATCCATCAGGACGATTTTCAGCGGCACACCGCCGAGATGTTCCGGCGCGTCGATTGGAATGGCGACGGCAGGCTGTCGCTGGACGAATTCGCCGCGCCGCAGCGGGCGCATTTTCAGATGATGGATCATGACGGCACCGGCACCGTGTCCTGCAGTCCGGTGATGCATGCCGACTTCCGGCCGGGTCCGCCACCGCCGCCGGACGCACCGCCTCCCGGTAGCGAGCATGGCGGTTGGCGCGGTCACGCTGGCGGCGCACATGCCGGCTGGCATGGCGGCGGGGGCTTTGGCGGGCGTGGCGGCTTTGGCCGGGCGCGCTTCTGCGGCGACAGCGACATCAGCCGCGACGGCAATGTCACGCGCGCCGAATTCGATTCCATCATGAACAAGCACTTCCAGACCGCCTCCGGCGGCGCGCCGTTCATGACGCTGGCCGCGTTCACCGCCGACCAGGCGGTGCGCTACCGCGACATGAACGACAAGATGTTCAAGCGCCTCGACAAGGACGGCGACGGCAAGCTGACGCTCGCCGAATTCGCCGCCCCGCCGCTCAAGATGTTCGCGCGCTTGGACCGCAACAACGACGGCGTCATCATGGCCGACGAAATGAAGCCGCGGTTTCACGGACATGATCGTGGCGGCTGGGGCCATGGCCGCGGCGGAGACCATGGCGGCGACCGAGGTGGCGATCGTCCGCCGCCGGGTGGTGAGGAGTAGTTAGGATAGGGAAGCCCGCTTACTTCCCCTCAATACCAGCGTCATCTCCGCCAGGATCGATATCGCGATCTCGGCCGGCGAGCGCGCGCCGATGTCGAGGCCGACGGGGCCGTGGATGCGCGCAAGTTCGCTGTCGCCGAAGCCTTCGGCCTTCATGCGCGCCTGCCGCGCCGCTTGCGTCTTCTTCGAGCCCAGCGCGCCGATGTAGAAGCAGTTCGATTTCAGCGCTGCGATCAATCCCGGATCGTCCAGCTTGGGATCGTGCGTGAGAAAGATCACGGCGCTGCGCGGGCCGAGCGGTTCCTTTGCAAAGGCTTCGTCGGCCCATTCGTGGCTCAAGCGGATGCCGGGAAAACGTGCCGCTGTGGCGAACGCCGTGCGCGGATCGACGATGCGCACGCGGTAGCCGGCCTGCTGCGCCATGATGCTCAGGGGCTGCGCCACATGAACGGCGCCGACAATGGCCAGATCCAGCGGCGGATTGAACACCGAGAGGAACCAGTTGCGGCCCTCGATATGCGCCGGTCCCGATGTGTCGGCGCGCGCCGCGCCGGCGGCAGCTTCGCCGAGCGGTGAGGTGTCCAGCGCCGGATCGATCAGCAATTCTTCGCCGGTCTGAAGATCGCTCGCGCGCACGATGGCGCGACCCGCTCGGCGGGCCGTGTTCAGCGCCTCGAGAACATCCCGCTTCAATGGACCGGTTCGACGAAAATTTCGATGCGGCCGCCGCAGGCCAGCCCGACTGACCAGGCAGTCTCGTCGCTGACGCCGAATTCGAGGCTGCGCACCTTGCCGTCGGCCATCGCCGCGACCGCGGCTTCGATCACCGCGCCTTCGATGCAGCCGCCGGACACCGAACCGACGAAGGCGCCGTCGTCGCGCACCGCGATCTGGCTGCCGGCCTGGCGCGGAGCCGAGCCCCAGGTCTTGACCACGGTCCCGAGCGCCACCTTGCGGCCCGCGCCGAGCCAGTCTTCGGCGGTCTGCAGCACGTCGTTGTCCGCCCATTCTTTTGAGAAGACGGGGGCGCTCATGCCGCTTCGGCCACCGCGCGCTTGGCCATTACGGTGACCAGATTGGCGCGGTATTCCGCCGAGCCGTGAATGTCGGAGTTGAGCCCCGACGCATCGACAGCGATCTTCGCCACCGCTTCGGGCGTGAAGTTTTTCGCTAGCGCTGCTTCCATGTCCGGTACGCGGAAGACGCAAGGCCCGGCGCCCGTGATCGCCACCCGGATGCTGCCGTCCTTGAGCTTGGCGACAAACGCGCCGGCCATGGCATAGCGCGACGCCGGATTGGGGAATTTCTTGTACGACGCCTTCTGCGGAATCGGGAACGAGATCTCGGTGACGATCTCGCCCTCTTCCAGCGCCGTGGAGAACATGCCGGTGAAGAAATCGTCGGCGCCGATGCTGCGCTTGTTGGTCTTGATCGTCGCGTCCAGCCCCAGCACGGCGGCCGGATAATCCGCCGCCGGATCGTTGTTGGCGACCGAGCCGCCGAGCGTGCCTTTGTGGCGCACCGCCGGATCGCCGATGATCGCTGCGGTGTGGGCGAGGGCCGGGATGGCCTTCTGCACGTCGGCGGAATTCGCCACGTCAAAATGCGTCGTCGCCGCGCCGATGGCGACCGCGCCGTTCGCGACGCGGATGTAGTTGAGTTCCTTGATGCCGGAAATGTCGATCAGGTCCGACGGATTGGCCAGGCGCATCTTCATCGCCGCGATCAGGGTCTGGCCGCCGGCCAGCAATTTGCCCTCCGGCGAGCTTTTCAGCAGTTCCTCGGCATCGGCGACCGACTTGGCGCGCTTGTAGTTGAAGGGATAGGTGATCATGCCGCTTTCTCCCCGGCCGTCATCCGCTTGGAAGCATCCTCGATCGCCGAGACGATGTTGTGATAGCCGGTGCAGCGGCAGATATTGCCTTCCAGTTCGTGGCGGATGGTCTCGCGGTCCATCACGCCTTTGCGCCGGATCATGTCGACCGCGGTCATGATCATGCCCGGCGTGCAGAAACCGCATTGCAGGCCGTGATTGTCGCGGAACGCTTCCTGGACGGGATGCAGCTTGCCGTCCTGGGCCAGGCCCTCGATGGTCAGAACCTGTGCGCCTTCGGCCTGCACCGCGAACATGGAGCACGATTTGACCGCCTTGCCGTCGACATGCACGACGCAGGCGCCGCACTGGCTGGTGTCGCAGCCGATATGGGTGCCGGTCAGGCGCAGCTGTTCGCGCAGAAAATAGACGAGCAGCGTGCGGTCTTCGGTATCGGCCGATACCTTCTTCCCGTTCACCGTCATGGAGACAACGGCCATTGGCATTCCCTCGGATATGAATTGTGAACGGAAAGTTTCGGCGTAGCGGGCGGCGGCGTCAAGCGCTGCTATACTGGCAACAGACAGGAGAACGCCACATGCCTTTTGCCATCGTCCATATCGCCAGGGGACGCCCCTTGGAGAAACGCCGCCGGCTGGCGGTCGCCATCACCGATGCGATCAGCGAAATCTTCGAATTGGAGCGCAGCGCGACCCAGGTGCTGATCCAGGAGCACGATCGCGACAGCTGGGCGATCGGCGGCGAATTGCTCAGCGAGCGGCAGTCGGCGCAGGCCAGCGGCTTGCCCGACCTCGATTCGCTGTTCAAGAAGCCAGTTGCGAAGCCGTCGCAAAGCCCGGAGAAGGCGGCGCCGGCTAAAGCCGCACCCCGAAAGCCAGCAGCAAAACCACGACCACGGCGATAAGCCCGACCACCCAGAACAGCGGCGACAGGCCGCTGCGCCGCCCCGGTTCGGCCGCCACCACTTCGGCGCTGGCATGCGGCGGATGCAGGCGCGCCACACCGTCGAGATCGGCCGTGCTGGGGTCGGCGGCCAGTTGGGGCTTGTCGAGCGCCGCGGTGAAGCGCTTGAAGAAATCGTCGGCGATCTGTTTGGCGGCGCCGTCGATCAGGCGCTGGCCGATCTGCGCCAGCTTGCCGCCCACCGAAGCCGTGGCGGTGTAGGTGAGAACGGTGCCGTCGCCCTCGGGCGTCAGCACGACCTCCGCGCCGCCTTTGGCGAAGCCGGCGACGCCGCCCTGGCCCTCGCCGGACAGCCGCAAGCCGTGCGGCGGATCAAGGTCGGTCAGCGAGACCCTACCCTTGAACGTGGCGCTGAGCGGGCCGATCTTCAGCCGGGCGGTAGCCACAAATTCGGTAGGGCTGGTCTTGTCGAGCTGCTCGCAGCCCGGAATACAGGCCTTCAGGATCGCGGGATCGTTAATTCCCTCCCAAACCGTTTGTGGCGGCGCGGCAATGGCATAGCGCCCGGTAAAGTCCATTGGCGAGGCTCCCGTTTGGGCGGTTGTAGATCGCCGTATTTACCCCCTCAAATGGGGGATAGGCGGCATTCTCGCTATCGTGACAGATTCAGGCTGGGCGCAAGAGTCCGACGCCCGCTTTTTTCGTTTTGTCATGGGGCATTACATGGTTATGGCGGCGACGGCTTCTCCAGAAGGCGCGGGTCTGGAGGTCATGGGTCTGGTCAAATGGTTCGACCTGAACAAGGGCTATGGCTTCATCCGGCCGTCCGGCGGGATCGAAGGCGATATTCTCCTGCATCAGACCTGTGTCCGGCAATCCGGCTTCAAGGCGGCCTATGAGGGCGCAAAGGTGGTGTGCGAGGCCGTTCAGGGTCCGCGCGGCCTGCAAGCGCGGCGCTTGATTTCGCTGGACAATTCCACCGCCCAGGTGGTGCCGCAGACCAATCCGCGCAATCTGCGCTATGTTGCCGAGCCGGCCGGCGAGCCGTTCGAGGCGGTGGTCAAATGGTTCAACCGCGGCAAGGGCTACGGCTTCGTGTCGCGCGGCGCCGGCACGCCGGACGTCTTCGTCCATATGGAGACTCTGCGCCGCTCGGGCATCCGCGAACTGCGCCAGGGCCAGCGCGTGCGGGTGCGCACCGGCGAGGGGCCCAAGGGCGAGCTTGCAGCCGAGGTCGTGCTCATCGATCCTTGAGGCCGGGTCTTTAGTCCAGGTGAGTTCATGTCCGACGTCGCGGCGCGGTTCCGCGCGTTCCAGAGCGAAGTGCCGCATTGGCTTGCCTTGCTGGCGCAGGTGCCGGCGCGGCACGTGCTGCGCCATGACACCAACCATCCCGCTTTCCATGGCTGCATCGACTGGCATTCGGCCTGTCACGCGGTGTGGGCCTTGCTCGCCTATCGCGGCCAGAGCGGCGATGCGCAATATGATGGCATCATCGACGGCATCCTGATGCCATCCAAGCTGACGGCGGAAGCGGCCGATCTCGCGGCGCGGCCGCAATTCGAGATGCCCTATGGCCGCGCCTGGTTCCTGCGCCTGGCGCTGGAAGACCGTCTCGTCACCGGCTCGACGCGCCTGACCTTCATGGCGCGCGACATCGCGGCGTCGCTCACGACGCAATACCGCTCCCGCATGACCGATCCCTTCGCGCGCGAATACGCCAATCCGTGCTGGGCGCTGATCAATCTGATGGACTACGCGGGCGTCGAGGGGCGCGGCGACATCGCCGATATCGTGCGCGATGCGGCGCAGGGAATGGCAAGCTTCCTCGACCGGCTGCCGACGCAGAGCGAAGAGGACAGCTGGCCCGATTTCATGGCGGTGACGCCGATGTTCTGCGAACTGCTGGTGCGTTCGGGCGCCGCGACCGCGTCCGAAGTGATGGACAGAGCGGGCGCGCGCCTGCTGGCCTTGAAGCCCGTCACCGAACCCAGGAAGGCGCATCATTACGCGCTCAATTTCAGCCGCGGCTGGGCGCTTCTGGCGCTGGCGCAAGCGAGCGGCAACGAGGCCCTGCTGGCCGGCGCGCTCGATCACATTGAAACCAACCTGCATCGCCCCAGCTGGTGGCGCGGCGACTACCGCTCCGTCGGCCATTGGGTGCCGCAATTCGGCATCTTTGCGCTTCAGCGCGCGATGCGGCAGAATTTCGCAAAATAAACATCAGCTCGGGGGAGTTGAAATGCGCTTGGCGGTCTTGAGTTTGATCGTGCCGGTTCTGTTCGGCTCGTGCTCCCTGTTCCAGGAGAAGCACGCGGAAGGGTTGCCGGTAGAGACAATCCGCATCGACACGGCGAGCGGCCCGAAATCCTTTACCGTGGAGATCGCGGCCGACTCGGCGTCGCAGGAACGCGGCCTGATGTACCGCCGCGACCTGCCGCGCGATCAAGGAATGCTGTTCGACTTCCATCAGCAAGAGCGGGTCTCGTTCTGGATGAAGAACACGCCGCTGCCGCTCGACATGTTGTTCATCCGCGCCGACGGCACGGTGTCGTCGGTGGCGCCGAACGCCGTGCCGTACTCGTCCGATTTCATCTACGCCACCGAGCCGGTCCAGGCGGTGCTGGAAATCAACGGCGGCGAGGCGCGCGCGCTCGGGATCCAGCCCGGCGACCGGGTGCATTCGGTCATCTTCCACAAACCGGGCTGAGGGGCGCCGCCGCTTGCCCGCCCAGGGCCCTTGCGCTATCTGACCCCCGTCCGGTCCGGGGCGTAGCTCAGCCTGGTAGAGCATTAGCTTTGGGAGCTAAGGGTCGCGAGTTCGAATCCCGCCGCCCCGACCAACCTACGCTCGCGGAGCGAGCGGAGGTTGGTCCTCCGTAGCTTTAGCGAAGGAGGACCGGTGGAGCGTCCCGCGAGCTTCGGTTGGCAAGCCAACCCTCGCGTCGAAACACGATGGAGAGAGTCGCATGCGCGCGCGTATCTACCAGCCGGCGAAGAACGCCATGCAATCGGGCAAGGCCCGCACCGCGCAGTGGCTGCTGGAATACGAGCCGGAGACGGCCCGCGGCATCGATCCCCTGATGGGCTGGACCAGTTCGCGCGACATGCGCCAGCAGCTCCAGATCGAGTTCGACAGTGCCGAGGAAGCGGTCGCCTATGCGCAGAAGCACGCCATCCCCTACCAGGTGTTCGAGCCGCACCGGCCCGTGCCCAAGGCGAAAGCCTATGCCGACAACTTCCGCGCCGACCGCAAGGAACCGTGGTCGCATTAGGCGCATCGGTGCCGCAGCAGTCTCCGAGCCTTGAGGACTGGGCGGTTCGCTCCAGCGAACCCGTTATGGCTTCGAGTGCCGACGGCACGGTTCTGCTCAGCGTCCGCGAAGGAAAGTATTTCGTCCTCAACGCCACGGCGGCGGCGATCTGGGCGAAACTGGAAACGCCGGTCCGCCTGCGCCAGATCCGCGATGAAATTGCTGTGGAATTTCAGGTTTCTCCGGACGAAGCGGGTGCCGCGACGCTGGAGTTCGTTGTGCAATTGGCGCAACTCAATATAGTTATTGTGCAAAGCGCGGCTTTCAGGCCGACGGTGATGGGGGGACCAAAATGAAAAAAGACCAACCGGACACTCGGGCGCCAGAAGCCAAGGCCGATGAGCCCAAAGTCAATGTCTGGCAGCGCCCGGCGATCAAGGTCATTCCGCTGGCGGCATCGGAAAATCATGTCACTCTCGGAGCTGATGGCAGCGGCCATTCCTAGGGCCGTTGCGCGAAAGACGCGCCGGCGCGGCGCCGCGTTGTCATGACGCCCGCGATCTCTGTGGTGATGCCCGTGTTCAACAACGCGGCCTATCTGCCGGACGCGATCGAATCCATCCTCAACCAGAGTTTCGCCGACCTCGAGCTGATCGTCGTCGATGACGGCTCGAGCGATGCCGGCCCCGATATCGCGGCCGACTACGCAAAGCGCGATTCTCGCGCGCGCACGATCGTGCGGCCGCGCAATCCGGCGTTGCTCAGCGGCGCGCAAGCAGCCAATGCCGGCATCGCGGCGGCGCGCGGCGACTATATCGCCCGAATGGATTCCGACGACATCGCGCTGCCTGACCGGCTGGCGGTCGAACTCGCGCACATGAAGGAGCATGGGCTCGATATCTGCGGCGGCCAGGCGTTCATGTTCGGCGAGGAGAACAAGCCGATGTGGTATCCCGAGAGCCAGGAAGGCATCCGCTGCGAACTGTTCTTCCGCTCAGGCATGCTCAATCCCACGCTGCTTGTGCGCGGCGATCTCATGCGCCAGGCGCGCTATGGCGAGGAAGATGCGTTCGAGGAATATGAGTTCCAGACGCGTATGTTCTTCCTCGCCAAATTGGGCAATTCGCCCGAACTGGTGCATCGCTTCCGCTGGCATGGGGGCAACACCACGCGCGTGCTGGAGCCGCAGAAAGCACGCTCGCGCTGGCAGTTGCGCTTCAAGTATTTTTTCCGCCTGTACCCGCAGGCGACGCTGGCCGATTTTCGCGCCGTGCACGCGGTCGCCTGGACCCTTCCGTTCGAGACGATCGAAGAGCTTGAGACGGCCGGGCGCTGGCTGGTGGCGCTGTCGCGCGTCGACGAGGCCAAAGTACGCGAACGCATGATGCGGCGCTGGACCGAAAGCTGCGCCGCCGCAAAAATCCCGGTCACGCGGGCGCTGGAAACCGAATTCGCCGCCCGCATCTCGGAGCCGCCAGGATAGGTCGTTCAGAGGCTCGCTCAGGGTTTGCTGGCGTCGGCGCCCCGCAATGTTTGCGAAATCATTTGTTCCGCTTCCAGCTGGATCTGGCGCAAATGATCTTCGCTTTGGAAGCTTTCCGCGTAAATCTTGTAGACGTCTTCGGTGCCGGATGGCCGCGCCGCGAACCAGCCATTGTCGCTGCCGATCTTGATGCCGCCGATCGGCTCGCCGTTTCCCGGCGCCGCGCTCAACTTCGCCGTGATCGGATCACCTGCTAGCAATTTCGTGCGGATCAGGTCCGGCGCTAGTTTCTTGAGGATTTCCTTTTGCGCCGGTGTGGCGGGTGCGTCGACGCGCTTGTAGAAGGATCTGCCGAGGCTTTTGGTCAGCGTCCCGTAAAGCTGGGCCGGATCGCGTCCGCGCGCCGTGATTTCCGCGGCGAGCAGGCCCAGGATCAGTCCGTCCTTGTCGGTGGTCCACACCGTGCCGTCACGGCGCAGGAAGGTGGCGCCCGCGCTTTCCTCGCCGGCAAAGCCCAGCGAGCCGTCGCCGAAGCCGGCCACGAACCATTTGAAGCCGACCGGCACCTCGATCAGTTTGCGGCCCAGCCTCGCGGCGACGCGGTCGATCATGCCGCTGCTCACGACCGTCTTGCCGACCGCAGCCTTGGCGTTCCATTGCGGCCGATGGGCGAACAGATGGGACAGGCCCGCCGCCAGGTACTGGTTGGGCTCCATGAGCCCGCTCGAGCGGCAGACGATTCCGTGCCGGTCGGCATCCGTGTCGTTGGCGAAGGCGATGTCGAATTTGTCCTTGAGGCCGATCAGCCGCGCCATCGCGTAGGGCGACGAGCAATCCATGCGGATCTTTCCGTCCCAATCGGCGGTCATGAAACCGAAGGTGGGATCGACGGTATCGTTCACGACCGCCCCCGCGATGCGGTAGCGTTCGATGATGGGCGCCCAGAAATGAACCGCGGCGCCGCCCAAGGGATCGATTCCGATGCGCACGCCCGAGGCACGGATGATGTCCATGTCCACGATGTTTTCGAGATCGGCGACGTAGGCGCCGACATAGTCGTGACGCTGCACCAGCGACGAGGCCCGCGCCCGCTCATAAGGGACGCGCTGCACGCCGGACAGCTTGCGCTCGAGAAGCTCGTTGGCCGTATTTTCGATCCAGCTCGTCGCGTCGCTGCCGGCCGGGCCGCCATGCGGTGGATTGTATTTGAAGCCGCCTTCATCGGGCGGATTGTGCGACGGCGTGATGACGATCCCGTCGGCGAAGCCTTTGTCCCGATTTTTGTTGTAGGTAAGAATGGCGTGGGAAATGACCGGCGTCGGCGTGTAGCCGTCCGCCGCATCGATTTTTACGGTCACGCCGTTCGCCACCAGCACTTCGAGCGCGCTGGTCAACGCCGGCTCGGACAGCGCGTGCGTGTCCTTGCCGATGAACAGGGGGCCGTCGATGCCCTGACCCTGGCGATAGCGGCAAATCGCCTGGGTGATGGCGAGGATGTGATCCTCGTTGAACGATGTGCCCAAGGCCGCGCCGCGATGGCCGGACGTGCCGAAGGCGACACGCTGCGCGGCGACCGACGGATCGGGCTTTTGGGAAAAATACGCCGCCAGCAGGCGGGGCACATCCACCAGCATGGCCGGCGTGACGGGTTTGCCGGCGCGTTCGTCCACGGTCTGGGTCACATCGTCCTTTCGAGCGCGCTAGTGTCGGATACTTCCCGCGCTTTGGGAACTCGCCATACTGCCAGTCGTTCCGGGAGGGGTGTCCTGCGCCGTGTTTACAGGGGCTACCGCGGTGACCCCTATATCGGCGAGTCTGGCGGCAATTCTTGCAAGGAGTGCGACACGTGCAGATCGGCATCATTGGACTGGGCCGCATGGGCGGCAACATTTCCCGGCGCCTGATGAAAGCCGGGCACCACTGCGTCGTGTTCGACACCAACGCCAAGCCGCGCGAAGCCTTGGCCCAGGACGGCGCCACGGCCGCCGCGTCGCTGGTGGAAATGGTGAAGGTCCTCGAGACAAAGCCGCGCACCCTATGGGTGATGCTGCCGGCCGGGCCGATCACCGAAGAGACCGTCGAGTTGCTCGGCGGCCTGCTGGAAGCGGGCGACATCGTCATCGACGGCGGTAATTCCTTCTACAAGGACGACATCCGGCGCGCGAAAAAGCTGGCGCAGAAGAACATTCGCTACATCGATTGCGGCACCTCGGGCGGCGTCTGGGGCATCGATCGCGGCTATTGCATGATGATCGGCGGCCCCAAGGACGCCGTCGAGCATCTCGATCCGATATTCGCCGCGCTCGCGCCCGGGCTCGGCGACATCCCGCGCACGCCGGGCCGCGAGAACAGCGACCCGCGCGCCGAGCGCGGCTACATCCATGCCGGTCCCTCCGGCGCCGGCCACTTCGTCAAGATGGTGCACAACGGCATCGAATACGGCCTGATGCAGGCCTATGCCGAGGGCTTCGACATCCTGCGCAACAAGGACTCGGCCGATCTTCCGCAGGATGAACGCTTCACGCTGAACATGCCGGACATCGCCGAAGTCTGGCGGCGCGGCAGCGTTATCTCGTCCTGGCTGCTCGATCTGGGCGCGACGGCGCTCGCCAAGGATCCGTTGCTGGAGAAATTCTCCGGCTTCGTCCAGGATTCGGGCGAAGGCCGCTGGACGATCGAGGCGGCGATCGAGGAAGCGGTCCCGGCGGATGTCCTCTCGACGGCGCTCTTTGCCCGCTTCCGCTCGCGGCGCGAGCATACGTTCGGAGAAAAGATGCTGTCGGCGATGCGTTTCGGGTTCGGCGGCCATGTCGAAGGCAGCGAGCCCATCGACCCCCAGACAAAGCCGGCGCGCGATGGCGAGCGCTGACGCGGTGGCGGACCACCAGCCCCGCCCCGCCGATCCCTGCGCCATGGTGATCTTCGGCGCCAACGGCGACATGACGCGGCGCCTGCTGATCCCGGCGCTTTACAACCTCGCGCGCACCAAGGTGCTGCCGGAGAAATTCGCGCTGATCGGCGTCGACCTGGCGCACGAAACCGCTGAGAGCTGGCGCGCCCATCTCTACGACATGTTGAAGAGCTTCGTGGGAAAGTCGGCTTCCGGATTCCACATCGACCGCATCGACGAGGCCGCGTGGCAGCTTCTGGCGCAGAAGATGTCGTACATCCAGGGCGACATCACCACGCCCGAACTCTATGGCGCGCTTCACACAGCGCTCGACGGCGCCGAAAAGGCTTACGGCACGCAAGGCAACGTCATCTTCCATCTCGCGGTGGCCGGCCGGTTCTTCGGCACGGTGGTGGAGCAACTCGCCAAGGCGAAGCTCACGGATCAAAAAGAAGGCGAGGACGGAAGCCACCGTTTCTGGCGCCGCGTGGTGATCGAGAAACCCTTCGGCCACGACCTCGACTCGGCGCGCAAGCTGAATGCCAGCATCCTGCGCTCGCTGCACGAGGATCAGATCTTCCGGATCGACCACTTCCTGGGAAAGAACACGGTCCAGAGCATCATGGCGTTTCGTTTCGCCAACGGCCTGTTCGAGCCGATCTGGAACCGCGACCGGATCGATCATGTGCAGATCACCGTCGCCGAAACGGTCGGCGTCGAGCAGCGCGGCAAGTTCTACGAGACCACCGGCGCCTTGCGCGACATGGTGCCCAACCACGCGTTCACGCTGCTCTCGATGGTCGCGATGGAGCCGCCGGTCGGCTTCGACGCCGCTTCGATCCGCACCAAGAAGGCCGAAGTGTTCGCCGCGATGCCCGCCGTCGAGCCGGCGCAGGCGGTACGCGGCCAGTACGGCGCCGGCACGGCCGAGGGCAAGCCCGCAAAGGCCTATCGCGACGAGCCCGACGTGGCGGCGGACTCGGACGTCGAGACCTATGTCGCGCTGAAGCTCGAGATCGACAATTGGCGTTGGGCCGGCGTGCCGTTCTATTTCCGCACCGGCAAGCACATGTCGGCGCGCAATACCGAGATCGCCATCCGCTTCAAGCAGGCGCCCTATGCCGCCTTCCAGCACACGCCGGTCGAGACCTTGCGGCCCAACTGGCTGGTGCTGCGCATTGCGCCCGACGAGGGCATCTCGCTGCAGTTCGAGGTCAAGCGCCCCGGGCCGGTCGTCGATCTCGCCGCCGTGAAAATGGACTTCCGCTACGACGACTGGTTCCCCAACGAGCTCAATGTCGGCTACGAGACGCTGCTTCACGACGTCATGGTCGGCGACCAGACGCTGTTCATGCGCGCCGACATGGTGGAGGAAGCCTGGCGCATCGTTCAGCCGGTGCTCGAATCCTGGGCCGCGAAGAAACCGGAATTTTCCGACTACGCGTCCGGCAGCGACGGCCCCGAAGCGGCCGACGAGCTTCTGGCGCGCGATGGCGGACGCGTCTGGCGTCCCGTCGTGCCATTACCGGATCGCATGCTGCTCAGCGAAGACTGAACCGCGCCGCCGCCCGCTGTCGATTCAACGCTCCGTCGAAATTCGGTCCTCGGCTTCTCGCGCATCGCTGTCCAGCTCCAGCCACATGGCGTTGAGCACGGCGAAGGCGCAGGCAAAGCCCAGTCCGAGAATCCAGGCAAAATACCACATGGCGCTATCCCTAATAGGCGGTTTTGGAGTCGGCGCGAATCTGTTCTTCGGTGACCGGGCCGCGAAGCACGCGATACACCCAGGACGTATAGGCGAGCACGATCGGCAGGAGGAGGGCGACCACACCGAGCATGACCTCCAAGGTGAGCTTGCTGGACGAGGCATCCCAGACGGTCAGGCTGGCGCCCGGATTGGCCGACGAGGGCAACAGGAACGGAAACAGCGCCACGCCCGCCGTCGCGATGGTCGCGAGCGGCACCAGCGCCGAGGCGACGAAGGCCAGTAGCGGCAGGCGCCTGAACACGATGGCCAGGCCCGCGCCGAGGATCGCCGTCAGCGGAAACAGCCAGAGCGCGGGATGGCCGTTGAAATTGACGAACCAGCTGCCGCCCATCGCGACCGTCTTCATCAGCGGATTGGAGGACGCTTCGGGCAAGATCGCCGACACGAAATGGAACGCGCCGATCCGCGCGACCCATGCTCCGGCCAGCACGAACAAGGCGATGAAGACGCCGGCCAGGACGGGAAGCGCTGCCCGCGCCCGCTCCTTGACCGCGCCGCTCGCCTTCAAATTCAGCCACGCCGCGCCATGCAGGACGATCATGGACAGGCTGACGAGACCGAACAGCAAGGCGAACGGATTGAGCAGCGCGAACAGCGTGATGGTGCTGTGAAAGCGAAGGTCGCTGTCGAAAGTGAACGGCACGCCCAGGAACAGATTGCCGAAGGCGACGCCGAACACCAGCGACGGCACCACGCCGCCGGCAAAGAGCAGCCAGTCCCAGGTCGAACGCCAGCGGGCGTCCGCCAGCTTGCTGCGATATTTGAATCCGACCGGCCGCAGGATCAGCGCCGCCAGGACCAGGAACATCGCAAGGTAGAAGCCGGAAAAACTCGCGGCGTAGAGCGCCGGCCAGGCGGCGAAGATCGCGCCGCCGCTGAGGATGAACCAGACCTGGTTTCCCTCCCACACCGGGCCGACCGTGTTGATCGCGATCCGCCGTTCGATGTCGCTGCGGGCGACGAAGGGCAGCAGCACTGCGGTGCCCAGATCGAACCCGTCCATTACCGCAAAGCCGATCAGCAGGATGCCGAGCAGCGCCCACCAGATCAGCCGGAGAATTTCGTAGCTCATGCTGCGGCTCCCGCGCTGGCCCGCGCCGACAACGGATCGCCGCCGGGACCGAGCCGGATGTATTTGATCAGCAGAAACAGATCGACGACCAGAAGGGCCGAATAGAAGACGACGAAGCCGATCAGGCTGAACGCGACATTGCCGGCGTCGGTCGACGACACGCCCAGGAAGGTCGGCAGAACGCCTTCGATCGCCCAGGGCTGGCGGCCGTATTCGGCCACGATCCAACCCAGTTCGATCGCCAGCCACGGCAAGGGCAGGCTGAGGAGCGACAGCCACAGGAACGGCCGGTACCGCGTCAGCTGCCGCTTCGAGGCAATCCAGAAGGCCGCGGCGAACAGCGCGATGAACCACAAGCCGAGCCCGACCATGATGCGGAACGACCAGAAGAGAACGGGCACGTTGGGGATCGTGCTCGACGCGGCCTGATCGATCTCTGCTTGCGTCGCGTTTTCGATGTCCGGCCGGTAGCGTTTGAGAAGCAGTGCATAGCCCAGATCCGCGACATGGCTTTCCAGCGTCGCGCGCGGGCCGGCATCCTGCGGATGCTGCCGCACGCCGACCAGCGCCTTGTAGGCGATCAACCCGTTTTCGATGCGTTTGTGGGCGTCGCCGACGAGTTCGCCGATGCCCGGCACGGGTTTGTCGGCCGACCTCGTTGCGATCAGGCCCAGCACCCAAGGCACCTTCACCTCGAAATAGGTCTTGTGCTTGGCCAGATCGGGCAGGCCGAAGACCGTGAAAGAGGCCGGCGCCGGCTCGGTGTCCCACATCGCCTCGATCGCCGCGATCTTCATCTTCTGGTTTTGCCCGGCGGTGTAGCCGGACTCGTCGCCCAGCACGACGACGGAGAGCGCCGAGGCCAGGCCGAAACTGGCGGCCACCGTCATGGAGCGCTTGGCGATCTCGATATGGCGGCCGCGCAGAAGGTAATAGGCGCTGATCGCCAGCACGAACATCGAACCGGCCACATAGCCGGCGCTGATCGTGTGCACGAATTTGGACTGCGCCACCGGATTGAACAGCACCGCCATGAAGTCGGTGACTTCCATGCGCATGCTGTCGGCATTGAAATGCGCCCCGACGGGATATTGCATCCAGCCATTGGCGATCAGGATCCACAGGGCCGAGAGGTTCGTGCCGATGGCGAGCGCCCAGGTCGCGGCCAGGTGCTGGACTCTCGAGAGCTTGTCCCAGGCGAAGAAGAACAGGCCGACGAAGGTCGCTTCGAGGAAAAACGCCATCAAGCCTTCGATCGCCAGCGGCGCGCCGAAAACGTCGCCGACATAGTGCGAGAAATAGGCCCAGTTCGTGCCGAACTGGAATTCCATCGTGATCCCCGTCGCCACGCCCATGGCAAAGTTGATGCCGAACAGCACGCCCCAGAACCGCACCATGTCCTTCCAGATTTGCCGGCCGGTCATCACATAGACCGTCTCCATGATCCCCAGCAGGATCGACAGCCCGAGCGTCAGCGGCACGAAGATGAAATGATAAAGGGCGGTGACGGCGAATTGCAGCCGCGAAAGCTCTACGATGTCCATCTCGCCCTCTCAATGCGCATCGCTTGGCCCGAAGATGTGTTGCGCGACTTCCGCCGGATGAAAGGGCGCATGCTCGTTCGGCTTGAAGAAAACCTGATAGATCGCGAACAATGCGATGAGCTTGATGCCGATCAGGATGACGACGTCGCGGCGGACTGCGCGCGGCAGGATCGGCCCTTCTCTTCGGATCGTCGGTCGCATCCACAAGTCTATACGCCCGTGCATTTGCCTTAGGAAACGGAAAAACCGCCCGTCGGACACCTGCTTTGCGACAGCTCAAGCAAGCGGCGTTATCGCGCGGTATCTTTCGCCGAATGCGACAACAATGCGCGGCGCCGAAATGCCGTTCTGTGCGTTTGCTGGAAGCAAGGAGTCCGGTGGACGGGGTACTGCGGCTGCCCGCTGCGTCGATGCTGCAACACCGCCGCCGAGTGCCCGCCGGGCACCTACGGTTGCGGCCAACAACAGGAGGTACGATGGCAGACGACAAGATACGGCACGACGCGGACGACCGTTTTGAACCGCTCAAGCTGGCCGGTCAGATGCCGCAGCCGGGCAATGCGACTGCCAACAGCGAGCCGGCTCCGCGCGCGGCGCCGGGACGGATGCCGCTGTTTCGCGGCCGCTTGAGCCCGCAGCCCAGGCCGGCAACGACACGCGTCGTTCGGGACTGACATCCTCGCTCGCATCTCGGAAATTGATGGCTGGCGAACCCGGGAGGACTCGAACCTCCGACCTGCTGCTTAGAAGGCAGCTGCTCTATCCGGCTGAGCTACGGGTCCGTTGCCGCGCTTTTACACGCCCGCCGAGTCCTAGGATAGCACAGTCCCAAAGGCCCTCCCTATGCGGGCAGGACTACCGCCCCTCGAATTTCGGCTCGCGCTTGGCGAAGAAGGCGGCGGAGCCTTCACGCACATCCTGCGCCGGGTTGGCGATCATCACCGACAGCGCCGCATCGTCGAGCGAATTCTCCAGCGACGAGTCGAGGCCCTTGCGCATCATGTTCTTGGCCAGGCGCACCGCCAGCGGTGCGCGCTTGGCGATCTCGCGCGCAAAGGCCAGCGCGCGCGCCTTCAACTCCGCCGCCGGTACCACTTCGGTGACGAGGCCGAGCTTCTCGGCTTGCGCGGCCGTGTAGACTTCATGCAGCAGCGACATTTTCAGCGCGCGGTCCAGCCCCATGAAGCGCGGAAAGAACCAGGCGCCGCCTTCGTCGGGCAAGAGCGCGAACTTGCCGGACGTGTCGCCGAGCCTGGCGGTATCGGCGGCAATGCGGAAATCGCAGGCCAGCGCCAGCGTCAGTCCGCCGGCCACCGCGGCGCCGTTGATCGCCGCGATCACCGGCTTGTCCATGCGGTGCAGCGTGGCGATCAGCCGGTGCATGCCGACGCGCATCTCCTGGCCGTGGCCCATCTGCTTGCTCCGGTAGGAGATGGACTTGATCTCGCCCTCGCGCGGCGTGCCGCTGACGTCGCCGCCGGCGCAGAAGCCGCGCCCGGCGCCGGTCAGGATGAGACAACGCAGGGCATCGTCTTCCATGTAATGGCGCAGCGCGTCGACGACCTCGTCGCATAACGGGTTGGTGTAGGCGTTCATGTGGTCGGGCCGGTTGAGCGTGATCTGGGCGATGCCCGGCTCGACGGTCTCGAACAGGATGGTGCGATAAGTTTCCGTCATGGAAGGCTCCCGTTGCATGCGGGAATATGGGATCATGGACCCGGACTTGAGGCAATAAGGCCGGCCGTAACAGAGCCGCACCGGTGGAGGACCAGATGACCAGCTACCCCGACATTCTCTATGACGTGAAGGACCGCATCGCGACCATCACGCTGAACCGGCCAGACCGGCTGAACGCCTATACCGACCGCATGGCGGCGAGCATCCGCGCGGCCATGGCCGACGCGGCGCGCGACAGCGCGGTGCGCGTCATCGTGCTGACGGGTGCGGGACGCGGCTTCTGCGCCGGCGCCGACATGGACCTGCTGCAAGGCATCCAGGCGACCGGCGAGGAGCGCCAGGCCTCGCGCGCCGGCGGCGATGTCGGCGACGCCTTCGACTCCAAATTCGGCCCCAAGCTCGACGAGGAATTCGCCGATATGCGCCGCTTCGCCTATTTCATGCGCACCAAGAAGCCGATCGTGGCGGCGATCAACGGCCCCTGCGCCGGCATCGGCCTGATCATGACGCTCTACGCCGACATGCGCTTCGTCAGCGACAAGGCGGTGCTGACGACCTCCTTCGCGCAGCGCGGCCTGATCGCCGAGCACGGCATCTCCTGGCTGCTGCCGCGCCTGATCGGTCCGGCCAACACGCTCGACATCCTGCTCTCGGCGCGCAAATTCTCGCCGCAGGAAGCCAGGGAGATGGGTCTGGTCAACAAGGTCTTCGCCGCCGACACCTTCATGGACAATGTCATGGCCTATGCACGGCTGCTCGCCGACACGGTTAGTCCGCGTTCGATGGCGGTGATGAAGGCACAGGTCTGGAAGTCCTACTTCCAGGATTTCGGCGAGGCGCTGAAAGTCGCCGACGCCGAAATGCCGCCCAGCTTCAAATGGCCTGACTTCAAGGAAGGCGTCGACCACTTCATCCAGAAACGCGCCCCGAAGTTCGCGGACATTTGATCACCTCCTCGCTGTCATGGTCCGGTCCGTAGCGACAGCGTACGGACGCGGGCCACCCAGTTGGGGACATGCGCAGGACACGAAAGAGTTGGTTGCGGCCCAATCTTGCAATGCCGGAATCTGTTATCACCTGGGTGGCCCGCATTCGCGGGCCATGACAGTTGGTGTTAGTGGTCACCCATGAAAATCGTCGGCGGGAAGTGGTCGAACTGGTCGGGCGGGGTGGTGTGCAAGCCGCGCCAGATCGTGGCGCCCAAGAACGAGGTCGATCTCGCCGCCGCGGTGCGCACGGGCGCCGGCCCCGTGCGCGTGCCGGGCACCGGCCATTCCTTCACGCCGCTGAACGCCACGGACGGCACGCTGATCGATCTTGCGGCCTTCACCGGCCTCAAGGGCTTCGATCCGGCGGCGCAGGTCGCGACCTTCGGGGCGGCGACGCCGCTGTGGGAGATCGGTCCGCTGCTCCATCCGCTCGGCCTTGGCCTCAAGAACATGGGCGACATCGACCGCCAGACGCTGGGTGGCGTCGTCGGTACCGGCACGCACGGCACCGGCCCGACGCTCTCCAGCTTCTCGGCGGAGGTCGACAGTTTCCGGCTGCTGCTGGCCAGCGGCGAACTCCTGCGCTGCTCGGCGAGCGAGAACCAAGATATCTTCGCCGCCGGCCGCACCGCGATGGGCACGCTCGGGGTGATGACCGAAATTTCCATGAAGCTGCGCCCGGCCTACAAGCTGCTGGAGAAGAATTTTCTGCTGCCGATCGACGAATTGTGGTCGCGGCTCGACAGCCTCGTTGCCGAGAACCGCCACTTCGAATTCTTCTGGTTTCCCTACGCCGATGTCGCGGTGTGCAAATCGCTCAACGAAACCGACAAACCTGCGCCCGAACCGCGCCCGGCCGAATACCTGCGGGCGCGCGGCGAGAAGGGCGGCGCCGACGCGCGCACCTTCGAATGGATCAACGAAGCGCTGCCTTACGCGCCGTTCATGCTGCGCCAGGCGCACAAACTGTTCTCCGGCTCGATGGGCGGGGCTGAGCGCGTGCGCTGGAGCCACGAGATCCTGCCCAGCCCGCGCACCACGCGCTTCAATGAGATGGAATATGCGGTGCCTTACGACAAGGGCCCCGAGACCATCCGCAAGATCGTCGCCGAAATCCGCAAGCGCCGCATCAACACGGGCTTTCCCATCGAATACCGTACCGTCCATGCCGACGATGTCTGGCTCAGCCCCTTCTATCAGCGCAAAAGCGCCACAATCGCCGTGCACCAGTATCACCGGGTGAATACGGGGCGGCTGTTCGACATGTGCGAGAGCATCTTCCGCGGCGTCGAAGGCCGGCCGCACTGGGGCAAGCGCCACAGCCGCAGCTGCGAGGAATTCGCGGAACTCTATCCGAAATTCGAGGCTTTCCGCGGCCTGCGCGAAAAGGCCGATCCGGCCATGAAGTTCTTGAATTCGCACCTGCGAAGCATATTTGGTGAGTGAGGCTTCGAAGGAGCCGAACATATGCGCAAGAGGGTTTGGTATACGATCTGCGCCTTCCTTGGCGCCGTCGCTTTGGTCGCGGCGGTCGAATCGGACTGGCTGCTGGCAGCGATCATGGGCGCGGTGATTGGCCTGACGATAGCGCTGGTGGCGCACAGCTATCCGCACGACATCGCGCCGCCCGCTGACCGCCGCCACGAAGCGACCCAGCGGCGCAAGGGCGTCAGGGTTTGATTTCGGCTTGACGGAAGAAGCAAGTCGGCGCGCCGGTGTGGCAGGCCGCGCCGGTCTGATCGACCTTCAGCAACAGGACGTCAGCATCGCAATCGATCCATGCCTCGACCAGGCGTTGGGTGTGACCGGACTCTTCGCCTTTGCGCCAGACCTTCTGGCGCGCCCGCGACCAGTAGGTGACCTCGCCGGTCTTGAGCGTCGTCTCCAGCGTCTGACGATTCATCCAGGCGAACATCAGGACTTCGCCGGTGGATGCGCGTTGCGCGATCACCGGTACGAGGCCGTTTTCGCCGAACTGCACTTCAGCGATGAATTGCGCATGCGTAAGCGTATCGCTCATGACGCGGCTTTTAGCCGTTCGAAACCCAAGGTCAAGTCGGCGATCAGGTCTTCCGGCGCTTCCAGTCCCGCATGGATGCGGATGACGGGGCCCTCGGCGGCGAAGCGCGTCGCGCTGCGTTTGATATCGGCCGGCACCAGCAGGCTCTCATAGCCGCCCCAGGAAAAGCCGAGGCCGAAATGGGCGAGCCCGTCGATCATCGCCGTCACGGCCGCTTTGCTGGCCGGCTTGAGCACCACGCCGAACAAACCGCAGGCGCCCGTGAAATCGCGCCGCCACAAGTCGTGGCCGGGATCGCCTTCCAGCGCCGGATAGAGCACGCGCGAAACCTCCGGCCGGCCTTGCAGCCAGCGCGCCAGCGTCAGCGCCGTCTCCTGGTGGCGCTTCAGGCGCACCGCAAGTGTCCGCAAGCCCCGCAATGCCAAAAAGCAATCGTCGCCGCTGACATAGAGGCCCGCATTGTCGTGATATTCGAGCAGCCGGGCAGCGTAGCGTTCGTTCGCCGCGACATATCCCATCATCAGATCGGAGTGGCCGCCGATATATTTCGTCACCGCCTGGATCGACAGATCGGCGCCGCGCGCCAGCGCCGGATAGTGCAGCGGCGTCGCCCAGGTGTTGTCCAGCAGCAGCGCCGCGCCGCGCGCCCGCGCGACACCCGCGATGGCCGGCACATCCTGGACCTCGAAGGTCAGCGAACCCGGACTCTCGCAAAACACCGCCCGCGTGTTCGGCTGGAACAGCGCCGCGATGCCGGCCCCGATCGTCGGGTCGTAATAGGTCGTCTCGACGCCGAATCGCTTGAGAGTCTTGTCGCAGAAGCTGCGCGTCGGAGCGTAGCAGGTGTCGGCCATCAGCAGGTGGTCGCCGGCCGAGCAGGCGACCAGGATGGCGCTGGCGGCGGCGTTGAGGCCGGAGGGCAGCAGCACGGTCCGGGCCGCGCCCTCGAGCGCCGTGACGGCGTCTTCCAGGCTCTTGACCGTCGGATTGCCGCGGCGGCCATAGGTGAACGGCATGTCGCGCGCTTCCAGCCGGGCGATGTCGGGGTAGAGGATGGTCGATGCCCGGTAAACGGGCGTATTGACGACGCCGAAATGCGCCTTGCTCTCGCGCCCGGCGCTGGCAAGCGTCGTTTCCTTTTTTTCCTTGCCGTCCGCCGTCACGGGACGCTCCCCAACCTTCGATCCGCCTGCTAGGCTGATTCCACTAAACCGCTTGGGCCCTCGCCGCAATGCGGCGAATCCGGTGCGTCAATGGGGGTATTCACTTGAAAATGCGAGCGATTTTTCTGTCTCTGGCGGCCGTCCTGGCGCTGGGAAGTGCGGCTTCGGCGAACACGCTGGATAGCGTGCGCAAGAACGGCTTCATCCGCTGCGGCGTCAGCGAGGGCCAGCCCGGCTTCTCCAACCCCGACGCCCGCGGCAACTGGACCGGCATCGACGTCGATTATTGCCGTGCCGTGGCGGTGGCGATCTTCAACGATCCGAACAAGGTGCGTTTCGTGCCGGTGTCCTTCGCCGAGCGCTTCACCGCGCTGCAGGCCGGGCAGTTCGACATCCTGTCGCACAACACGACCTGGACCATGGACCGCGACGTGGCGCAGGGCCTGGAATTCATCGGCACGATTTTCTACGACGGCCAGGGCTTCATGGTGCGCAAGTCGCTGGGCGTCAACAGCGCCCTGAAGCTGGACGGCGCGACCTTGTGCACGCAGACCGGTACCACCAGCGAACTCAACGCCGCCGATTTTTTCCGCGCCCACAAGCTGAAATACAAGATCCTCGTCTATCAAAAGGAATCCGAGTACATCGCGGCCTATGACGCGGGGCGCTGCGACGCGGCGACGACCGACCGCTCGGGCCTCGCCGGTGATCGGCTGAAGCTGAAGAACCCGGCCGACCACATCCTCTTGCCCGACACGATTTCCAAGGAGCCGCTGGGCCCCGCCATCCGCCAAGGCGACCAGCAATGGGGCGATCTGTGCCGCTGGACCCTGTTCGCGCTGGTCAACGCCGAGGAGCTCGGCGTCAGCTCCAAGACCGCCGACGCGATGCTGAACTCTACATCGCCGGAGGTGCGTCGCCTGCTCGGCAAGGAAGGCGGCTTCGGCGCCGAACTCGGCCTGACCAACGACTGGGCCTATCGCATCATCAAGCGGCTGGGCAATTACGGCGAGATTTACGAACGCGGCGTCGGCGTTAACACACCGCTGAAACTGCCGCGCGGCCTGAACGCGCTCTGGAACAAGGGCGGGATCATGTACGCGCCGCCGATCCGATAAGCATGGTTCAGCAGCGTGCACGCCACGCCTGGTGGCGCGACACAAAATGGCAGGCCGTTTTCTATCAAGCGCTGGTGCTGCTGGCGCTGGCGGCGGTTTTCGTCTGGCTCGGCCACAACGCGGTCGAAGCGCTGGCGCGCCGCCACGTCGCCTCGGGCTTCGCCTTCCTCGAAAAGACCGCCGGCTTCGGCATCTCCCAGACGCTGATCGCCTACACCGAGGAGTCGAGCTACGGCCAGGCCATGTGGGTTGGCCTGGTCAACACGCTCCTGGTATCGGCCGTCTCCATCGTCTTGTCGACGCTGATCGGCTTCATCGTGGGCATCGGACGGCTGTCGAGCAACTGGCTGGTCGCCAAGCTGTGCACGGTTTATGTCGAGACGCTACGCAACATCCCGCTGCTGCTGCAGGTCGTGTTCTGGTATTTCGGCGTGCTGCAGACGCTGCCCGGCCCGCGCGACAGCCTGCATCTGGGTGAATGGATCGTCCTCAACAATCGTGGCGTCTATGTGCCCGAAGTGATCTTCCAGCCCGGTTCGTGGTTCGTCGTCGCCGCACTGGTGGTGGCACTCACGCTGTCCTACGGCCTGAACCGCTGGGCGCATTCGGTGCAATTGCGCACCGGTCACCGTCCGCCGGTCTGGTGGGCGATACCGCTACTGGTCGTCGGGCTTCCGACGATCGCCTTGTACGCGACGCAGGTGCCGTTCGCGCTGAGCTGGCCGCAGCTTGCCGGCTTCAGCTATGAAGGCGGCCTGCAGATCAATCCCGAACTCGCCGGCCTGACCATGGCGCTGTCGATCTACACGGCGGCCTACATCGCCGAGATCGTGCGGGCAGGGCTGCTCTCGGTGGCGCGCGGCCAGCGCGAGGCGGCCGAGGCGCTCGGCCTCAAGCGCGGCCTGTCGCTGCGCCTGGTGCTGGTGCCGCAGGCCATGCGCGTGATCATTCCGCCGCTGGCGAGCGAATATCTCAGCCTGACCAAGAACTCCTCGCTCGCCATCGCCATCGGGTATCCCGACCTCGTCGCCGTGTTCGCAGGGACCGTCTTGAATCAGACCGGCCAGGCGATCGAGATCCTGACGCTGACCATGGCGATCTATCTGACGCTCAGCCTGATCACCTCGGCGCTGATGAACCTCTACAACCGCGCCCATGCGCTGGAAGGCTTCGCATGACCGCGACCGCTTTCCGCGCGCCACCCGTGCATCATGTCGGCGTTCTGGGCTGGTTGCGCGCCAATCTGTTTTCCAGCATCGCCAATTCGGCGCTGACGATCCTCATCGTCGCGCTGCTGATGTGGAGCGTGCCGCCGCTGCTCAACTGGGCCTTCGTCTCGGCGGTGTGGAGCGGCACGACGCGCGCGGCCTGCACTGACGCTGCCGGCGCCTGCTGGCCCTACATCTGGCAACGCATGGGCCAGATCGTCTACGGCTTCTACGATTTCGACGAACGCTGGCGGCCTGACATCGTCTTCGCAGCCGGCGCCTTCGGCCTGGCCTGGCTGATGATCCCCAGGCTGCCCCGCAAGGGCTGGGTGGGCATCGCCATGCTGACGCTCTATCCGTTCGTCTCCTTCCTGTTGCTGGCCGGCGGCGAGTTCGGCTTGGCCGTGGTCTCGACCGAGCGCTGGGGCGGCCTGCTGCTGACGCTGGTTGTCGCCGCGATCGGCATCGTCGCCTCGCTGCCGCTGGGCGTGATCCTGGCGCTGGGGCGGCGCTCGCATCTGCCGGTGGTGCGAATCCTGAGCGTCACTTTCATCGAAGTGTGGCGCGGCGTGCCGATGATCACGGTGCTGTTCATCGCCAGCTCGATGCTGCCGCTGTTCCTGCCCGAGGGCATGCAGATCGACAAGCTGTTCCGCGCCCTGATCGCCATTGCGCTGTTCAACGCCGCCTATATGGCCGAAGTTGTGCGCGCCGGGCTGCAATCGCTGCCGCGCGGCCAGCTCGAGGGCGCCAGCGCGCTCGGCCTCGGCTATTGGCGCGCCATGGCGCTGATCGTCCTGCCGCAGGCGCTGAAGATCGTGCTGCCGGGCATCGTCAACAACATGATCTCGATGTTCAAGGACACCTCGCTGGTCTCCATCATCGGTTTCTTCGATCTGCTCGGCGTGATCCAGTCGGGCTCGACCGACCTGGACTGGTCCAGTCCGAACACGGCGGTGACGGGCTATCTCTTCGCCGCGGCGATCTACTGGGCGTTCTGTTTTTCCATGTCGCGCTACAGCGCGAAACTCGAAAACGATCTGGCGGCAGGTGACCGAAGATGAACGACATCATCACGCTGGACGGCGTCTGCAAATGGTTCGGCCAGTTCGCCGTGCTGCGGAACATCAACCTCAGCGTCAAGCCGGGCGAGCGCATCGTCGTCTGCGGGCCGTCGGGCTCCGGCAAATCGACGCTGGTGCGCTGCATCAACCGCCTCGAGGAGCATGACGAGGGCAGAATTGTGGTCAACGGCACCGAGCTGACGCGCGACGTGCGCAACATCGACACCGTGCGCCGCGAAGTCGGCATGGTGTTCCAGCAGTTCAACCTCTTTCCGCATCTGTCGATCCTGCACAATTGCACCCTGGCGCCGATCTGGGTGCGCAAGATTCCCAAGAAGCAGGCCGAGGAAGCCGCGATGGAGCATCTCACCCAGATGCGCATCGCCGATCAGGCGCTCAAGCATCCCGCCCAGCTCTCCGGCGGCCAGCAGCAGCGCGCCGCCATCGCCCGCGCCTTGTGCATGAACCCCAAGATCATGCTGTTCGACGAGCCGACCTCGGCGCTCGATCCCGAAATGATCGGCGAGGTGCTCGAGGTCATGGTCGACCTCGCCAAGCAGGGCATGACGATGATCTGCGTCACGCACGAGATGGGCTTCGCGCGCGAAGTCGCCGACCGCGTCTGCTTCATGGACGCCGGCGAAATCATCGAGGAAGCCGATCCCGAGACGTTCTTCACGTCCCCGAAGCGCGAGCGGACCAAGCTGTTCCTCAGCCAGATATTGGATCATTGAGCCGCGTCACTGCGGCTCCACCACCGTGTTCGGCTCGCTGCGTGCGTCCAGGATCGGGCGCAGCGGCCGGTCGAACAGCCAGGTCACGACGCCCGCAGCGGCGGCGATGGCCGCGCACATCAGGAAGAAATTCGGCTTGCTCATCGTCGTGAAGTAGGTGCCGATGTAGCCCTCTAGGAAATTGCCGGTGAAGCTGGTGATGAACCACAGCCCCATCATCATCGACAGGATCTGTGGCGGCGCCACGCGCGCCACCAGCGCCAGGCCGAGCGGCGATAGGTAGAGTTCGCCCAGCGTAATCACCACAAAGAACGCGCCCAGCCATAGCCAGCTGACCTGCGCGCCCGGCGGATTGATGTACACCGCCACGGCCATGATGACGTAGGAAAGCGCCAGCAGCATATCGCCCATCGCCATCTTGGTGACGGTCGATTGTTCCTTGCCGCGCTTGGCCTGCCAGCTCCACAGCATGACGATCAGCGGCGTAAAGGCGAAGATCATGAACGGATTGAACGACTGGAACCAAGTCGCGGGGATTTCCCAGTTGATCACCCCCGGGATGAGCCGGCGGTCGGTGAGGTTGGCCGCGAACAGGTTGATGGTGTTGCCCTGCTGCTCGTAGATCGCCCAGAAGAACGTGGTCGGGATGCACAGCAGGATCAGCGCGACGACGGCCTTCCAGTCCTTGGAGGTCAGCTTCTTCTTCGGCGCGGTCGTGGCGCGCGCCACTCTGTCTTTCGGCAGGGTGCGAAGCGCGAAGATGTAGATCAGCTGGCCGATCACCATGCCGACGCCGGCGGCGAAAAAGCCCCATTTGAAGCCGTAGGCCGGATCCTCGGCGAGCGAGCCGCAGATCAACGGCGAGAAGAAGGCGCCGACATTGATGCCGACATAGAAGATCGAAAACGCCCTGTCGATGCGGCTGTCGCCCGGCTTGTAGAGGCCGCCGACCTGGGTGGAGATGTTCGGCTTGAAGAAGCCGTTGCCGACGATCAGCAGCAGCAGGCCGATGAAAAGCAGATTCGGCTCCATCAGCACGAACTCGGCGACCGCCATCGTGATGCCGCCGACGATCACGCTGAAGCGCTGGCCGAGCCAGCGGTCGGCGATGATGCCGCCGAAGAACGGCGTGAGATAGACCAAGCCGGTGTAGCCGCCATAGATCAGCGAGGCGAATTGCGGCTGATAGGTCGCCTTCTGCACCGGACCGGTGTCGAGTGAGCCGAGCAGCCATTGCCCGAAATGATGCAGCGACTCATAGCCGATGACGGACTCGAAATGGCCGGTCACGAACAGCATCTTGGTCAGGTAGAGCACCAGGATCGCGCGCATGCCGTAATAGGAGAAGCGCTCCCACATCTCGGTCGTGAACAGGAAGGTCAGGCCGCGCGGATGCCCGAACAGCGTTTTTTCCTTCGGAGCGGTATCGATGATCGCCATGCTGGCCTAAGTCCCCCTGTTGCGGGGCGGAGCATGCCGAAGGTTTGGCCTTACGGCAATTCGATGTAGCGGTCTTCGCGGGAGTAGGCCGTGAAACCGAGCCGCTGGTAGAGCGGCAGGGCGCGCGGATGGTCCAGCGTGCAGGTGTTCACCAGCAGCTTGGAGATCGGCCGCGCCCAGGCATTGGCGACCGCATGATAGAGGAAGAAATAACCGAGTCGTTTGCCGACCGCTTCCGGCATCAATCCGAAATAGGCCAGCTGGCCGGTCGCCGGGTCGCGCATGTCCAGTTCCGCCATGCCCATCGGGTTGCCGTCGAGATAGAGGACATGGAGTTCGACCTCCGGGTCCTGGACCAGCGCGCCGAGCGCCGCGTCGCTCAATTTGCGCCGGTCGACCCAGAAATAGGCGTCGCCGATCGTGTCGTAGAGATAGCGGTAGAAATGCACCGGCGGGTGAACGGCGCGCATGATCGCTATCCTGCCGCGCGGCATCGGCGGCGGCAGGGCAGAAGGCTTGGCCGTCATCTCCAGAAAGGTGACCACCATCGGGATGCGACGGCCGGATTGGGGGCTCTTGCTCATCCGGTTTCCACCGGCGCGTCGCTGGCGCCCCATTCGGCCCAGGAGCCATCATAGAGCGCGATGTCCGGCGCGCCCGCCACGGTCAGCGCCAGCATGACGATCGCCGCCGTGACGCCCGAACCGCAAGTCGTCACCGTCGGCTTTCGCACATCGACGCCATGCGCCTCGAACACCTTGAGAAGATCGGCTTTCGATTTCAGCGTGCCGTTGGGATGGGTCAGCTCCGTGTACGGAACATTGAGGCTCCCCGGAATGTGTCCGCCGCGCACGCCGGCGCGCGGTTCGGGCTCGATGGCCTTGAAGCGCGCGATGCCGCGCGCATCGATCACCTGGGCGATCTTGCTCTTGAGATTGGCCTGCATCTGGCGGAAGTCGCGGATCAGCGCATGGTTGGGGCGCGCCGTGAAGTGCCGCGCGAAGGGCAGCGCCGTCATGTCTTCCAGGGTGCGGCCCTCGCTGCGCCATTTGGGCAGCCCGCCGTCCAGCACCACGACATCCTCGTGCCCCATGGCGCGCAGCATCCACCAGGCGCGGGCCGCCGAATAGACCCCGGCGCTGTCATAGACCACGATCAGATTGCCGTCGCCGAGCCCCAGCTTGCGCATGCGGCTGGCGAATTTCGCCGCCGGCGCCAGCATGTGGGGCAGGGGATTGTTCTCGTCCGACAGATCGTCGATGTCGAAGAAGATGGCGCGCGGGATGTGCGCCGCGGCGTATTCGGCGCGGGGATCGCGGTTCGCCTGCGGCAGGTACCACGACGCATCCGCCACGCGCACATCCGGCGCGTTGATCCGGCTGGCCAGCCATTCGGTGGAGACGAGCGGCGATGGCACGGTCATGTCTCGTACGGCACGGCGATGAGTTTGCGCGGCCCCGTCAGCCAGCGCGGCACCGGCAGGCCTTTGGAGCGCAAGAACTCCGGATTGAACAGCTTGCTCTGATAGCGCGTGCCGTAGTCGGCCAGGATCGTGACGATGGTGTGACCCTTGCCCATCTCCATCGCCATGCGCACGGCGCCGGCGATGTTGATGCCGGTCGAGCCGCCCATGCACAGGCCCTCATGCTCGAGCAGGTCGAAGATCGGCGG
>DATCAT010000051.1:0-104203 GCA_036512455.1 Rhizomicrobium sp. | reverse complement strand
CGGCGTTCGGCGCCAGCGCCTTGGCGCTGCCGGTCGAGCGCGGCCGGTCCGAGGTGTAGACGGCGGTCAGTTCGCCGACCAGGTCGGCCAGTTCCTCCGGCGGCACGCTGGAGGGATCCAGCCCCGCCGCTTCGTAATCGTCGATATAGCTTTTGAAGCCGCCATGCGAGGTGCGCGGGTTGGTGTGGATCGCCGGCCGGCCGTGGCGGATGAGCACGATTCGCATGGGCGCGGCCGTATGGCTGCGCACGCGGC
The DNA here is from genome assembly GCA_036512455.1 of Rhizomicrobium sp. GTDB lineage: Bacteria > Pseudomonadota > Alphaproteobacteria > Micropepsales > Micropepsaceae > Rhizomicrobium. The sequence continues at coordinate 103,948 of DATCAT010000051.1, read as the reverse complement.
GCGACATCTGGGGCGAAACGTCCAGGGACGTGGAAATGGCGGCTCCTTGGCTGGCACCCTGCCGGGCCTGTACGATCCAAAGCAGCAGTAACAGAACCGGACGGGAAGCGGCAGATGGGACAAGACGATCTGGGCGGCAAGGTGGCAATTGTCACAGGCTCGGCGACGGGCATCGGGGCGGCGGTGGCCGAAGGCCTGGCCCGGCGCGGCGCCAACATCGTGGTCAACTACACCAAGAGCGAGACCGAGGCGCATGCCACGGCCGCCGCGGTCAAGGCGGCCGGCGGGCAATTTCGCATCGTGCAGGGCGACGTCGCGCGGGACGAGGATTGCCGGCGCATGGCCGCCGAAGCGATGTCGGCTTGGGGCCGCATCGACATGCTGATCAACAATGCCGGCACGACCAAATTCGTCACCAACCATGCCGATCTGGATTCGCTGAGCGCGGAGGATTTCACGCGCATCTATGCCGTCAACGTCATCGGCCCGTTCCAGATGATCCGCGCCTGCATCGAACCGTTGCGCGCGCACAAGAGCGGCTCGGTGGTGAACGTCTCGTCGATCGCCGGCGTCGCCGGCATCGGCTCGTCGGTGGCCTATGCGGCGTCGAAAGGCGCGCTCAACACGATGACCTATTCGCTGGCGCGCGCCCTGGCGCCGGACGTGCGCGTCAACGCGGTGTGCCCCGGCTATGTCGACACCAACTGGTTCGTCAAGCAGTTCGGTGCCGAGATGGCCGAGAAGATTTCCGAGGCCGAAGGCAAGCGTAACCTCCTGCAGCGCGTTGCCGACGGCGCCGAGATCGCCAAGACGGTGATGTTCTTCGCCGGTCCCGAATCGGGGAACATCACCGGCGAGACCCTGCTCAGCGACGGCGGCATGCACCTTTCGATGTCCGGTGCGCGGCGCTGACACATCGAATCGAGTCGCCCAATGAGGCAGCGGTTTGCCTAAGGCGCGGGCAAACACGTGTTGCAATGCAACAACGTCCACAGCAATCCGCGATTCCGGCACGCGAAACGCACGGTTTTCGCGTCTTTTCGTATTGAATTTATATGCCCTGGTCACAAAAGTCGGACGCGGCGTGGCGTGTGACACAGCGTACGAGTTTTGCCGCTAACGAAAGGGCTGACGATGAAGAACCTTGGACTGAAGCTGATGCTGGGTGCCGCGACTTTGGCCGGCCTGATGGCGACGACCGGCACCGCGTTCGCGGCCGACTGGGGAACGCTTTCGGGCTATGTCGATCTGCAAAGCGACTATCGCTTTCGCGGCATCAGCCAGAACAACCGCGAGCCGGCGCCCCAGGCGTCGCTCAATTTGAGCATCACCGGCGGCTTCTATGCCGGCGTCTGGGCCTCCAAGACAAACTGGACCGGCGGCTCGTTCATCGGCGGCCAACCGTCCTTCGAACTGGACATCTATGGCGGCAAGCATTTCGACCTTGGCGGCACGGACCTCAATGTCGAGGCCTATTACTACTCCTATCCCGACTACAATCCGACGGTCGCCAGCGTCATCATCGGCGTGCCGCCGACCGTCAAGGCCAGCTATTTCGAGGGCATCTTCCAGCTGTCGCATTCGTTCGGCTCGCTCGCCTTGGTGGCGACCGGCGCGGTGTCTCCGGAATGGAGCTTCGGTGGCGGCACGGGCGGTTATCTCGCGCTCAATGCGAGCTATCCGCTGAACGACTGGCTGTCGATCAGCGGTACCGTCGGTCATCAATGGGTCGACGCGGCGCCGAGCGACTACACGCATTTCGACATCGGCCTCAGCGCCACCTATCACAACTGGGTGCTTGACGTCCGCGCCAACGGCACCGACCTGAACACCGCCCATTGCGGTTTCTACATGGTCACGAACAATGCCTGCACGACGGGCGTCGTCGCCACGCTGACCTACAACATCCCCGACCTTCTCAACTAGGCACTTCAAACGGCAAAAAGCCCGCGCACGACACGGTGCGCGGGCTTTTTGTTTGGCCGGAGCCGTGAAACCCTGCCCGCCAGGCAGGAGAGCGGCGCATGGCGGGACAATTCCCCTCCGGTTTCATCTGGGGCACGGCGACGGCGGCGCACCAGGTCGAGGGCGGCAATGTCGGTTGCGATTTCTGGCCGCTGGAGATGGCGGATAACAGCATCTTCGCCGAGCCGTCCGGCGACGCCTGCGACCACTATCACCTCTATGAGCGCGATATCGCCCTGCTCAAGCAGCTGGGCTTTGGCGCCTATCGCTTCTCCATCGAATGGGCGCGCATCCAGCCGGAGGAGAAATTCTTTTCGCAAGGCGCGCTCGATCACTATCGCCGCGTCCTGGGATCGTGCCTGGAACACGGCATCGTGCCGATCGTCACCTTCCACCATTTCACCTCGCCCTTGTGGTTCACGCGCGACGGCGGCTGGGCGGAGGCGTCGTCGGTCGACCGCTTCGCGCGCTATTGCGAGCGCAGCGCACGGGCGCTGGGCGATCTCATCGCCTATATCTGCACCATCAACGAAGCCAATCTGCCGATGATGATCACGCGCTACAGCGAACTGGCGCGCGGCAAGCCGTTCGCGATGTCCAGGCGCGTCGGAGAAGTGGCCAAGAGCCTTGGCGCCGACCCGGCGCGCTTCGCGCCCTTTCTGTTCAGCGACGCCAACAAGACCTCGCCGAATTTCATCGCGGCGCACCGAAAAGCGGTGGACGCGATCAAGGGCACGGGCGCCAAGGCGCCCGTCGGCATCACGCTGGCGACGCAGGATCTCCACGCCGAGTCCGGCGGCGAAGCGCTGACCGCAAAGCTCGACCGCGATATCAACGGGCAATTCCTCGAAGCCATGCGCGGCGACGATTTCGTCGGCGTGCAGACCTATTCGCGCACCCGGATCGGCGCACACGGCCCCCTGCCCGTGCCGCCGGACGCCGAAGTCACGCAGATGGGTTACGAATTCTATCCCGAAGGGCTCGAAGCCACGATCCGCAACGCCGCCAAGGTGAGCGGCTGTCCGATCATCGTCACGGAGAACGGCATCGGCACCGAGGACGACACGCGCCGCATCGCCTATACCGAGCGCGCGCTGCAAGGCGTGCTGCGCTGTCTCGCCGACGGCATCGACGTGCGCGGCTACATTCATTGGTCGATGCTGGACAATTACGAATGGACGCAAGGCTATCGGCCGAAATTCGGCCTGATCGCGGTGGATCGCGCGACGCAGACGCGGACGCCGAAGCCGAGCGCGCATTGGCTAGGCACGGTGGCGAAAAGGAATGCGCTGACGGCTGGCGCGTGACAGAATAGCGGTGTATTCGGCCGCAGCTCAAAGGACGACCCAGATATGTCTTCGGCGCTTGAAACGATACGCCCCATTTTGCTCGCCGAGATCGAAGCGGCGCGGCGGCGCATCGCTGGGACGATCCTGCGTACGCCCTTGGTGAAGCTGCAGCTGGGGCCGGGTTTTCCAGACATCCGGCTCAAGCTGGAAAACCTGCAGCCGATCAACGCCTACAAGCTGCGCGGCGCCGCCAACGCCGTCGCCATGCTGTGCGATGCCGAACGCGGCAAAGGCGTGTGGACGATCAGCGCGGGCAATGCCGGCCAGGGCGTCGCCTATGCGGCGCGCGCGGCGGGCGTGCCGTGCACGGTCGTCGCCATCGAAACCGCGCCGGCCTCGAAACTCGAGCGCATGCGGGCGCTGGGCGCCAAACTCGTGCTGGTGTCCTATGACGGCGCCTGGAAGGCGCTCGAGGATCGCGCCTATCCCGGCGTCGAGGGCACCTTCGTGCATCCGTTCGACGATCACAATTTCATCGCCGGGCACGCGACCATGGGCCTGGAGATTCTCGAGGACGCGCCTGACACGGCCGCCGTCATCGCGGGCATCGGCGGCGGCGGACTGGTGGTCGGCGTCGGCAGCGCGCTCAAGGCGCTGAACCCGAAGATCAAGGTCTTCGGCGCCGAGCCGGAGACCGCGGCGCCGGCGGCGCTGTCGCATCGGATGGGCTCGCCGCAACCGTTCAAGGACTGGAAGGCTTCGTTCGTCGACGGCGCCGGCGGCCAGAGCGTCTTCCCGCGCATGTGGGAGCGGATGCGGCCGGTGGTGGACGATTACATCGTGGTCAGCCTGGAAGAGACCAAGGCCGCGATGCGGCTGATGGCGGAGAAGGCGCGGATCATCTCCGAAGGCGCCGGCGCGCTGCCGCTCGCCGCCGCGCTCACCGGCAAGGCCGGCCAGGGCCCGATCGTCGCCATCGTCTCCGGCGGCAACATCGACCTGGCGAAGTTCGCCGAACTGATCGGCGCGGCGGCGGGGTGAGCGGATCCACCGTTCGATGCTGGTCAATTACGAATGGCAATTGAGCTAGCAAGAAGGCACCGTTGGCAGGCTAATACCGCGACCCTTTCAGGGATTAGATTTTTTTGCGAACACCGCTATTCGGTCAGCGGCGGCCTTTGCGACTGCATGCCGTGCGTCGAGCATTTGTAGCCCCAACTTCCAGAGCACATCCGATCGCTGGCCAGGAGGTGGTGTGAGCATCAACTTAAAGCTGTGCTTCAATTGGCCGAAACTTTCGATCATGCTGGCTCGCAGAGCAATGGTGGCCTGAACCAGCGCGGCATCTGGCAGTTCCATTAAAGGCACTGATTCCAATGCGTCAATCGCCGATTGCCAACGGTCAGTCTTGTATTGATCGATGTAGTGGATAGCAGCCTCGGCATCCTTGCTCGATTGGAATGCCTCGTCCAACACCTCAAAAGCATTCGCAACAATCGCGGCTAAGCTAGCTACGACTCGCTTGTCATGCGCCCGCGCCTTCCGACGTTCCAGGACTGTTGGAAGCGCGATCGCCACGATGAGGGCAAGCATGGCACCGGCAAACTGCAGATAGCCCGCGAGCCCAGCGTGGCAGGCCATCCATCGAAGCCATCCGTTCGGCTCAAGCGTGCAGGCGTCCCATCCAATCATTCCGTTAGCTTAGCAGCTTGGTGAGCTTCACGTCCCCGGCTTCTTGGCGAACACGGCGCGCAGCTTGTTGTCGGCGATCAGCGACGAGAAGCCCGAGATGGTATCGAAGCCGAGGCCGCGCGGCAGGCCGGTGTCGGGATCGGGCTCGATCTCGGCGTAGCCGACACTCTTGATCTTGTCCCATTTGCCGGCGGGCTTCTTGATTTCGAGCTGCACGACCGTGCCCTTGAGGATCAGGCGCACGATGGCTTCTGAGGGCTTGGACGGTTTGGTCAAGCTGAGATGGCCGCCGATCTCCTGCCAGCCGTTCTTCAGCGCCCAGGCGGTGAGTTCGTCCTTGGTCATGATCGGAGCCTTTCGTTGCGGCACAACTGTAGGTGAAACGGGCGCGGGACAAAAAGGGTGATACGCTGCGTCACCAAAGCGGGGGTGAAATGACGCGGGGAGACGGCGGCTCCAGCCGGCGAACGGTGTTGGCGGGACTGGCGGCGCTTGCGGCGGCCGGGCCGGCCGTCGCGGACGAGGCGCCATCGCTGGTCGCGCATGGCATATTGGCGCAGAACCCCTTGGCGCTGGCCTTCCAAGCTGCGCCCGGGCAACTACCGGGCGTCACGCTGCTCGGCCCCAAGGGCGAGCGCAGCATCGACGAGCTGAAGGGCCGCACGCTTCTCATGCCCCTATGGGCGGAATGGTGCGCGCCGTGCATGGGCGAAATTCCCGATTTCGCCCGGCTGCAGAGCAAATACGGCAACGACAAATTCGCCATCGTGCCGGTGCTGAGCGGCACCAAAAAAATGCTGACGCCGGAGCTGATCGGCGAGATCCTGAATTTTCTGCATGCCGGCGTTTTCGAACCGCTGATCGAATACAACAGGGGCGACAAATTGCTGCGCGCGATGGCCCGGAAAGGCGCCGGCCTGGCGATACCCTGCAACCTGCTGATCGCGCCGGACGGCCATGTCGTGGCCCGGGAGATCGGAATGAAGCGCGACGACGATGCGTCCGGAGCGGCGAGCGGCAAACCGGGCCTGATCGCGCGCGCCGAAGCCGGCGAGAGCCTCAGCCTCTGGGGCGAGGCCGCCGGAGAGGAATTCGCCGCCGCCATGGCGAACGGGTTTCTGGGGTAGGTGTCGCTGTGGCGCGAGCCGGTCTGCTGCCCTCCTACGCTAAAGCTTCGGAGGGCGACCATTTGTTCGCGCAGCGAACAAATGGTCGGAGAGAGAGGATTCGAACCTCCGGCCCCCACGTCCCGAACGTGGTGCTCTACCAGGCTGAGCTACTCTCCGAATTTCACGGGAGGCGACCTTATATAGAGGCGCAATGGGCGCCGCAACGGGCGTTGCGCCGGGGCCCGGCGGCCCCCAGGATCGCCCTATGATCCTGGTCGGCCAGTACGATTCGCCCTATGTCCGCCGCGTCGCGGTGTCGCTGCGCCTGCTCGGTTTACCGTATGCGCACGACACGCGTTCGGTGTTCGGCGACTTCGACTCCATGCGGACGACCAACCCCTTGGGACGCATTCCCTCGCTGATCCTGGATGGCGGCGAGGTGCTGATCGATTCCGCAGCGATCCTCGACCATATCGACGAGATGGTGGGACCGCAGCGGGCGCTGATCCCGCCGTCGGGCACGGCGCGGCGGATGTGCCTGCGCCGCATCGCGCTGGCGACGGGCGCCATCGACAAAGCGGGCGGCGGGCTGGTGTATGAGCGGCTGGTGCGGCCGTCGCAATACCGCTGGCCGGAGTGGATGGAACGCTGCGGCACCCAGGCAGCGGCGGCCATCGCGGCGCTCGATGCGGCAGACTGGCCGGCGGCCGAACGGCTGGATCAATCCCAGATCACCACGGCCTGTCTGCTGTTCTATCTGCGCGTCAACGCGCCGGAGTTCGTTCCGCCGGGCCGCTACACGGCGCTCGACGCGCTGCTCGCCCGCTGCGAGCCGATGGCGGCCTTCCAGGCGACGGCGTTCACCGAATACAAGGTGCCGCGCGCAGACTAGAAATATGTTCACGCGGAGGCGCGGAGTTCGCGGAGGATTGCGCCGCACCTCCGCGAACTCCGCGCCTCCGCGTGAGAACAAAACGGCTCAAATCCGGGGCCAAACCACGCGTTGAAAGCTCAGGTGACTGGCATTAAGGTCCGCGGCCTTCTACGACGGGCAGCATACTGGGGCGTCGCCAAGCGGTAAGGCACTGGATTTTGATTCCAGCATTCGAAGGTTCGATCCCTTCCGCCCCAGCCAGCCTAAGTTAGGCTGGGAAAAACTTAATGACGGGGCCTTGGCCATCACGTGCCCACCAATAGCCGTGCTCGTCATTCGGGCCATACTTCTCAAACTCACGAACAATTCTTTGAATTGCCTCTTCCGTTTGTGCCCGGCTATCATAGACTCTTGGCAATAGGGTCGATCCAGTCTCATCGACACGTCGAATGAACATCGCGGATCTCCTCGAATCAGCTGCTTAGGACATAATTGTGCCTCCAACCATGGAGCGCGCGCAATTCGATATTCTGCTGTTTGGCTTTGGCGCGCTACTGCTTCGTCACCCGCCAAACCGTATTCCCGACATCGTCCGCCACCAGCAGCGCGCCGGTCTTGTCGATGACGACGCCGACGGGGCGGCCCTGGGCTTTGCCGCCGTCGTTGAGGAAGCCGGTCAGCACGTCGACGGGCGCGCCGTCGGGCTTGTCGCCGGCGAACGGCACGAAGATGACCTTGTAGCCCGAGCGCGGATTTCGGTTCCACGAACCGTGCTGGCCGATGAAGACGCCGTGCGCGAAGGCATCGCCGAGCCTGGCGCCGTCGGAGAAGGCGAGGCCCAGCGAGGCGGTGTGCGCGCCCAGCGCGTAGTCCGGCGCAATCGCCCTGGCGACGAGATCGGGGCGCTGCGGCTGGATGCGGTCGTCGACATGCCGGCCGTAATAGCTGTAGGGCCAACCGTAGAAGCCGCCTTGTTGCACCGAGGTCATATAGTCGGGGACGAGATCGCTGCCGATCTCGTCGCGCTCGTTGACCGTCACCCACAGCGTATCGGTGCCGGGCGCCCAACCCATGCCGTTGCCGTTGCGGATGCCGCTCGCGAAGACGCTGTGCGCGCCGGTCTTGGGATCGACTTGCCAGATGTCGGCGCGGCCCGCCTCGGCCGCCATGCCGTTCTCGCCGACATTGCTGTTGGAGCCGATGGAGACGAACAGCTTGGAACCGTCGCGGCTGGCGATGATGTTCTTGGTCCAGTGATGGTTGATCGTGCCGGCCGGCAGATCGAGGAGCTTGGCGCCCTTGTCCGTTATCTGCGTGTCGCCGTCGTGATAGGGGAAGCTCAGGACCGCGTCGGTGTCGGCGACATAGAGCGTGCCGGCCACCAGCGTCATGCCGAACGGCGAGTGCAGGCCGGACAACAGCGTGAAGCGCTTGTCGGCGACGCCGTCGCCGTCCGTGTCGCGCAGCAGGATGATGCGGTTGGGGCTGGCCGTGCCGGCGCCGGCGCCGCCCATGATGATGCCGGCGACGAAGCCGCGCAGGCCCTTCATGTCGTCGGGATGCGGCGGCGAATTGGTCTCGGCCACCAGCACGTCGCCGTTGGGCAGGACATAGAGCCAGCGCGGATGGTTGAGATCGGCCGCGAAGGCCGCGACTTTCAGGCCCGGCGCAGGGATCGGCTTGCCGCCGCTGGGCCAGCCGATGCCGTCGGCTTGGTTGATCGTCGGGATCAGCGTGGCGTTGGGCACCGGCAGCGTCGGCCTGGGACCGATGCCGGCCGAGGCGGGGAGCGTGGCGGTATCGCCGCCGGTAAACCACAAGGCGGCACCCACGCCCAGCGCGACGGCGCCGATTGCCAGCACGACCCCCACCAGGATCGCCAGCCATTTCAATACGCGCATCTATTGCCTCATCCTGTTGTGCCCGGCGCGAATTCAGGCGGCGACGCGGGCCTTCTTCGCCACCGTGTCCACCGCGTCGACGAATTGGGCGAACAACGGCGCCGGCAGGTCGTGGCCCATGCCGGGAATCTCGCGCAGCTCGGCGCCGGGAATGACGGCGGCCGTATCGCGTCCGGCTTCGACCGGAACCAGCGGATCGTCGATGCCGTGCACCACCATCACCGGCGCCTTGATGGTCTTGAGCGCCTCGCGCCGGTCGCCGCTGGCCATGATCGCCGCCAGCTGGCGCGTGAAGCCGACCGGATAGTTGCAGCGGTTGAGGTCCGCGATGGCGTTGGCTTTCAGCATCGCTTCGTTGGGCGGATAGGCGGGGCTGCCGACGACCTGCTGCGATTTCACCGCGCGGACGACGAGCGCCTTGAAATCGTCGGCCGGCGGCGGCGGCGCGGTGAGAATCGCCATCGCTTCCGGCCTGGCCGGCGGCAGCGCCGGATTGCCGGTCGACGACATGATGGAGGTCAGCGACAGAACCTTCTGCGGATGGTTGGCCGCCACCATCTGCGCGATCATGCCGCCCATCGAGGCGCCGACGATGTGCGCACGTGCGATCTTGAGCGCGTCGAGCAGGCCGGCGGCATCGGCGGCCATGTCGTCCAGCGTGTAGGCGGCGGGCGGCGTCCGGCCGGCCGCGCGCGCCGCCAGGATGGCGCCCACGTCGCCCGGACCCGCCGCCTCGAATTTCTGGCTGAGGCCGGTATCGCGATTGTCGAAAGTGACGACGCGGTAACCCTTGGCGACATATTGCTGGATCAGCGGCAACGGCCAGCGCGTCATCTGCGCGCCCAGGCCCATGATCAGGAGGACCGTCTCGCCGCTTTCGGGGCCGTACGAGAGATATTCGATGGCGATGCCATTGGCCTGGATCTGCGACATGACGGCGTTTCCCCTTGTCTATCTGCGGCAATTCGAGCGCCACGGCGCTCCGCCGTCAAGCGCCGGACCGGCTCGCGCGGCGCGAGATTGCGCTATAGAGCGCTTGGACCCAAAGCTGCGGCGGCACGTCATGCGCGAATTGTTGGTGATCTTCACGACGGTCTTCCTCGCCGAACTCGGCGACAAGACGCAGCTGGCGACGCTGCTGTTCGCCAGCGATCAGAAGAACTCGGCCTGGCCGGTGTTCTTCGCGGCGGCGGCGGCATTGGTATTGTCGACGGCGATCGCGGTCGCGCTCGGCACGACGGCGGAACGTTACCTGACGATGATCCCGCTGAAACTGATCGCCGGCCTCGGCTTCATCGCCATCGGCCTGTGGACCGTGGCGGCGCATTTTCGCGGAGCGTGAGATTATTCGGCTGCCTCGGCGACGCGACGCGGCTTGATGCGCGCGACCTGATCGGCGATGCGCCGCCTGGCTTGCATCGTATCGAACGCGTTCTGCAACCGCAGGAAATAGCCGTCCGAAAGACCGAAGTACCGGCACAGCCGCAAATCCGTGTCCGCCGTGATGGCGCGCATTCCCTTGACGATGGCATGAATGCGATTGGGCGGCACCGCGATGGCGTCGGCAAGGGCGTTCTGGCTGAGGCCGATCTCATCGAGAAACTCGGTGCGAAGGATTTCGCCGGGATGCGGATTGCGCAGCAATTTCATATTCGGCCTCAATGGTAGTCCACGATTTCCACGTTGTCGGCATCGCCGTCGTTCCAGCGAAAGCAGATGCGCCATTGCTGATTGATGCGAATGCTGAACTGTCCTTTGCGATTGCCTTTCAACGCCTCCAGCTTGTTGCCAGGCGGACTGCGCAGGTCGGCGACAATCGATGCCGCATCGAGCAGGCGCAATTTGCTCAAGGCGCGTTGCTGGATATCGCCCGGAAACTTTCCGCTCGAAAAACCCGACCAAATCCGTTCGGTCTCGCGGCAACGGAAAGACCGGATCATGACGGCACGCTACGCTAGTACCTGATACGTATCAAGTACCTACATGAAGCTATTTGTAAATCAAGCTGATCGTCTCGGCGATGCAGGCGGCGCGGGTCTGGCCTTCGATCTCGATGGTCACTTCGTTGGTCAGCTGCATGCCGCCATCCTTGCGGGCCTCGGCGCTGAGCAGCTTCTGGCGGGCGCGCACCTTGGAGCCCACCGGCACCATATTGGTGAAGCGCACCTTGTTCGAGCCGTAATTGATGCCGCGCGTGACGCCGTCGATGCGCAGCATGCCGCCGGTCAGGCCCGGAATCAACGACAGGGTGAGATAGCCGTGCGCGATGGTCTTGCCGCCGGGCATCATCGTCTTGGCCATTTCGACGTTGACGTGGATCCATTGATGGTCGCCGGTCGCGTCGGCGAACTGGTTGATGCGGTCCTGGGTGATCTCAAGCCAGTCCGAGACGCCGATTTCCTGGCCGGCGAGCGACGCGACGGTGTCGAAGGTAGCGGTCTGCATTTTATTTATTCTCCTGTTGGATGGGGTTCGCCCGCGAGGGCGCGCACGCGAACCTCAAGGCTGTGCATCGGGCCGTCCTCGATGCCGAGTTCGGCCAGATGTTTCACGGTGCGGTAGAGATAGTCGCGATTGGTGCCGAGCATGCCGTGGGCCCGCGCGATGCGCAGCGCCGCCTGCTGTTCGTCGAGCGCGCCCTCGTAGCGCGGATGGTAGCGGTTGATGACGAAGGTCAGCACGCGGGTGCGGTGCTTGTCTTTCCCTGGGCCCTCGATGTCGGCATTGACCCAGCGCGGTTCGTAGGCGCCCGACAGCATCTCGCGCATCCACAGGATCGAGAGCTCGCTCTCGACCTCGGCATGCGCGATGCGGTGCGCCACGCCGGTGCAGGAGCCGCCGCGGTCGAGCCCCAGCATCAGGCCGGGCTTGTCCGGCGCGGCGCGGCCGACCTGCAGCGTCAGGCAGAACATGCGGTGATAGCCGCGGACATGCGCCTTGCGGCTCTCCACCACGTTGATCGCCGGATTCCACATCAGCGAGCCGTAGCCGAACACCCAGGCGTCGGCGCCGGCGGGCACGCTCTCGCGGATGGCTTTCAGCGAGGCGCGGCGCGCTTCTTCCGACATCAGCGGAATGGCGCCGCGCGCGGCGGCCGCGTCGGCGATGCGGCGGATGCGTTCGGGCGTGAAGTCCTCACGGCGAAGATCGCGGCCCAAGGTCTGGACCGGCGGCTGTTCCTCGACTTTGCGTTCTTCGTCAGACAATGCGCGACTCGCGTTTTCCCCAGTAACGATCCCGGATCAACCTCTTGTAGAGCTTGCCGGTCGGATGGCGCGGCAGTTCCGGGTCGAAATCGATCGTGCGGGGGCATTTGATCGGCGAAAGCCGCTCCCGGCAATAGGCGATGAGCTCGGCGGCGAATTCGGAGGTCGCGTCCTTCCAGTCGAGCGGCTGGACCACGGCCTTCACTTCCTCGCCGAAATCCTCGTTCGGCACGCCGATGACGGCCACGTCTGCCACGCGCGGGTGGGAGATCAGGAGGTTCTCGGCCTCCTGCGGATAGATGTTAACGCCGCCGGAAATGATCATGAAGGCCTTGCGGTCGGTCAGATACAGATAGCCTTCGGCGTCCAGCTTGCCGACATCGCCCAGCGTCGACCATTCGGGGTGCTGCGGGTGGCGCGATTCCGCGGTCTTCTTGGGGTCGTTGTGATAGGTGAACTGCGCGGCGGAGGCGAAATAGATCGTGCCTTCCTCGCCGACCGGCACTTCGCTGCCGTCCTCGCCGCAGATGTGAACGGGCGAGAGCAGCGACTTTCCCACCGTGCCGGGATGCGCCAGCCAATCGGCGGAATTGACGTAGCACATGCCGTTGCCTTCGGTGCCGGCATAGTATTCGTGCAGCACCGGCCCCCACCAGTCGATCATGCGGCGCTTGATCTCGATCGGGATGGGGGCTGCGGCATGGATCGCCGACTTCATCGACGAGACGTCGTATTTCAGCCGCGTCTCCTCGGGCATCTTCAGCATACGGACGAACATGGTCGGCACCCATTGGCTCGCCGAGGCCTGGTATTTTTCGATCGCCGCCAGCGCCGCTTCCGCGTCGAAATGCTCCATGACGACGACCGTGCAGCCCAGGCGCTGCGTCGTCATCGAATAGTGCAGCGGCGCGGCATGATAGAGCGGCGCCGGCGACAGATAGATCGAGTCCGGCGTGATGCCGTAGAGCATGGTGACGAGGCCGAGCAGCGGCGCCGGGGCATCGATCGGCAGGCCGCTGAGCGGCTGGCGCACGCCTTTGGGCCGTCCGGTGGTGCCGGAAGAATAGAGCATCGCCGCGCCCTGGGTCTGGTCGGCGATCGGCAGGCTCGGCATCCTGGCCGTTTCGTCTTCGTAGGACGCGAAACCGGCAATCGTGCCGCCGACCATCAAGAGCTTGACGCCCGCGATGAGCGGCGCCACTTCGGCGGCGACCTTGGCCAGCGTGTGTCCGGCGATGAACGCCTTGGCGTTGGCGTCCTTGACGATGTACTCGACCTCGCCCGCCGTCAGGCGCGACGAGACGGCCGTGAAATAGAGCCCGGCCCGCTGCGCCGCCCAGCAGATCTCCAGGAAGCGGATGTTGTTTTCCATAAAAATCGTAATGCCGTCGCCGGCTTTGAGCCCGAGTTCGCGGAACAGCTGCGCGCAGCGGTTGGTGCGCGCTTCGAGTTCGGCGAAGCTGACGGACTCGCCGCTCGCCGCCATGATGATGGCGGGCTTGTCCGGGGTCTTCTGCGCGATGATGGAGGGGTGCATGGGCGTTCTTCCCGGTCTTTTTTCGAATTTCGCTTGCCGATTTTGTACGGCGCGCGAGGGGGGTGCGTAAAGCACGCCGCCCGGTCAGGCAACTTTCGCCCTGCGCGCCCGTTATCAAGCTGCGCGCCTCGGCGCCGCACACGCTGAGAAGGCGCCATGACCCATCAAGACAAAAAGCAGCAGAAGGACCAAGCCGGCCAAAAGGGCGCCGAGCACGAGCGCCAGGAAGAGCAGCGCCAGCAGGAACAGGGGCGCGATACCAAACCGGGCGGCCGCAACGACGACCAGTCCAAACAACCCGGCCACCATTGACGTCACACCGTGCGGCGTTCGCCGTCCGCGCACGACGTGGGAACGCATGACAATCGCGTAGGCGGAATGCCGTTCCGGTCCGGTTGACAGTATCCGCTCCGCCCGCCACATCCGTTGCATGGCCGAACCCTCACGCAAGAAAATGACGCTGCCCGATGGCGACGTTTCCTATCTGGAATGGGAGGCTGCGGCGCCGCTGCTTCATTTCACACACGCCACCGGTTTCAATGCGCAGACCTATCGCGCCTTGTTGACGCCGCTGCAGGGCCGGTTTCGCGTCACCGCGGCCGACATGCGCGGCCATGGCTTCAGCACGCTGCCCGCAGTACCTGGACCGCAGGCCAATTGGACGACGTTCGCCGACGATCTGCCCAAGATACTGGATGGTCTGGACACGGCGCCGGTCGTGCTGGCCGGCCATTCCATGGGCGCCATCACCAGCATGATGGTGGCCGCCAAATACCCTGAGCGCGTGCGCGGACTGGTGCTGGTCGAGCCGGTGCTGGTGCCGCATCATTCGCGGGCTGTCACGCGGCTGATGCGGCTCTTCGGCCGCAAGCCGCCGCCCAATTCCAATCTCGCGGTGCTGGCCGCCAAGCGGCGCGCGATCTTTCCCTCCTTCGAGATGGCGCTGTCGGCCTATCGCGGCCGCGGCGCCTTCAAGAGCTGGCCGGAAGAGACGCTCAGCGACTATCTGCGCGGCGGCCTGCTCGAGACGGGCAACGGCACCGAGATGCGGCTGGCTTGCGAGCCCCTCTGGGAGTCGGCGATCTTTCAGCACGCGCCGCCCGGCATCGCGCGCCTGGCATCGGGCGTGCGCTGTCCGCTGACGCTGATCTATTCGGGCAATGGCACGGCACAGGAGCGCGAAGTGCGAATCGTGGCGCGCCGCCACGGCAAGGCACGGCTGGTGCAGGTCCCCGGCACGACGCATTTCCTCCCCATGGAACGGCCCGATGTCGTGCAGGACGAGATGGAGCGGATGTTGCGGAGCACCTAACCCGAAAACTTCGCGTCCAGACGCGCCAAGATTTCTTCCGGCGAGAATCCCAATGCATCCAGGCGGCCCGAGCGGGCCAGCAGCGCGAGGCCGGCGACGGCGGCGGCCACCAGCACGACATCGCACTGGCCATCGCGGCTGGCGACCGGCTGGCCGCTGGCGTCGGACAGTACTTTGAGCGCCGCGATCATGCGGCCGTTGAAGAGACGCTCCGCGTCGCTGGCGCCGGCCGTGGCAGGCATCGCGGCAAGCGCCGCCGCCAACGACTCCGTCTCGCGCAAGGTCGACAACGCGGCGGAGGCGGCGGCCGACAAGCGCCCCGCGCCCGGATGCTGCACGCCAGCCTCGCGCATGGCACGGGCCAGCGCGGTCAGATCGTCGGCGGCCAGGGCCAGCAGCAGATCGTCCTTGCCGGCGAAATAGCCGTACAGAGCGGCCGGCGCGAAACCGGCTTCGGCGGCGACGCCACGCAGCGACAGATCGCGGGCGCCGTCGCGGGCGGCGACACGGCGCGCCGCCTCCAGGATGCTGCCGCGCGTCGCGGCATGCGCCTGGGCGCGCCGAAGCGTCCTTTGTTCCGCGACCGCCACTTTTGCCATGGCGCGATGATAGGCGATTCGCGGCCAAAGCGGCGGCACGGAAAAGAAAAAGGCCGCGCTGGCGGCGCGGCCTTTTCCCCGAAATATTTCCCGGCAATCAACTGGGATGCTTGGCCTTGTAGGCCAGGACCGAGGCGTTGAACTCGGCGCCGACTTTTTCCTTCAGGCTTTGATTGGCCTTGATCTTCGAGTCGGTCGCCGCCACAAGCGCCGGATCCACGTCCTTCTTGGCCGCCAACGCGGCCGTCTTGGCATCGTTGAATTCCTTCAGCACGCAGGTCTGATAATCGTCCGACTGTTTCAGGAACGTCGTCACGTCGTCATGTGCCGCGCTCATCTGCGCGGTCGTGGCGGTGCCGCCGTCGACGGCGGCCGGCGCGATCGGCGACGAGCACATGCTCTGGGCCATGGCCGGCACGGCCGAGCCCAACACCAACGCGGCAACCAATCCTATTGTCTTCAACATCATTGACGTCCTACTCCCCTTGGATTTGCGACCCCTCGCAAAGCTGGGGCGATACAAGCACATCCTATGGGGCAGAAGAAAGGCCGGGGGGTTACCCTGCCCGGCTTGCTATGCCGTGAGGCCGCCATAGGGCGGCAGCGGCTCATACTCCATCCGGCGCTGGACGGTCCGGGCGAACGGGATGTCGTGCAATTGGCCGACCAGCCACAAAGCCATGTCGATACCGGCCGAAACACCCGCCGCCGTGACGATGTTGCCATCCTGCACGTAACGATAATTTTCCAGAACTTGCGCGGCTTCGCCCCGTTCGCGCAGGGTTCCGATGAAGGCCCAATGGGTGGTGACGCGCTTGCCCCGCGCCGGCCCGGCGGCCGTCAGCAACAGGGCGCCGGTGCAGACGCTGGTGACCCAGCGGGCGGATTCGGCCTTGGCCGCGATCCATTCGAGCAGGGGCTTGTTGTCCAATTCGCGGCGCGTGCCCTGCCCGCCCGGCACCAGAATGACATCGAGCGCGCCGCAATTCGCGGTTGTCGCATGCGGCAGGACGCGCATGCCCTTGGCGCATTCGACCGGTGCCAGCGTCTCGGCAATCAGCAGGACCTCGCTGGCGTCCGGCTTGAGGGCCTTGGCCATCGTGAAGACTTCATAGGGCCCGACGAAGTCGAGCTCCTCGGCGCCGTCGAAAATCAAGATCCCGATCCGCAAACTCATCGTGTCGCTCCGGCTGGCTGAAAGCGGGCGCGGAAGGCGCCCGGACTTGTCTTGAGCTGACGCTGAAAGGCGCGCCGCATGCGCTCCTCGCTGCCGAAGCCGGCGCGCTGCGCGATGGTGCCGACCGGCAGGTCCGAGGCGGTGAGCAGCCGGCGCGCCGCGTCGATGCGGGTACGCTCGAGATAGCGCGCCGGCGTCTCGCCGGTCTCGCGCACGAAATTGCGCGCGAAGCTGCGCTCGGACATGCCCGCCTTGGCGGCGAGCGCGGCGACGTCGAGACCCTCGCCGGCATGCTCGGGAATCCAGCGCAGCAGACCGCCGAGCCGGCCTCTGGGATACGCCTCGGGCGCGAGATGGGCGCTGAATTGCGATTGGCCGCCGGGCCGCATGAGGAAGATCACATGCTGGCGCGCGATGGCGAGCGCGACGTCGTCGCCGAGATCCTCGCGCACCAGCGCCAGGGCCAGGTCCATGCCCGCCGTGACGCCGGCCGACGTCCAGACATGGCCGTCGCGCACGAAGATCGCGTCGGGCTCCAGCGTGACGCCGGGAAATTCGCTGGCAAATTGCTCGACGCGGCTCCAATGCGTGGTCGCGCGCCGGTTCTCGAGCAAGCCCGCCTCGGCCAGCAGGAACGCGCCGGAGCAGACCGAAACGACGCGGCGCGCCCGGGCGGTCCGGATCAGCCGGACCAGCGATTTGTCGCGGCGCGCGCGCTCGACGCCGTCGCCGCCCGCGACCATCAGCGTGTCGACATTGCGGATCAGCGAAGCGTGGCCGGCCGCGTATCCCGCAGCGGCGACGAGGCTCAATCCGCCATTGGTGCGGAACGGTCCGGGCGCCCGCGCGGCAAGGACGATGTCATAGACCGGCCGGGTTCGGCCGTGATTGGCGGCGGCCAGAATCTGCAGCGGACCGACGATGTCGAGGATTTGTGCATCCTCGAAGGCGAGCATGACGATTTTGCGGGCTGCGGCCGATTTGGGCATGGCGGCAGATTAGCTGCCGGCGGGCCTGGCGGAAATGACAATCAGGCCACTTTTTCCGCCATGTCGCGATAGCGCCAATGGGCGACGAAGGAATCGGTGAAGCGCAGCAGCAGCGTGCCGACCAGCAGGAGCAGCGAGAAGCCGTACCAGACATCGGGGCGGTGCGGGCCGATCAGATGCTCCAAGCCTGTGATGGTGAAGGCGATCCAGAAATAAGCGGTGGCGATGCGATGCAGCGCGCGCCAGGCCGGCGCTCCCAGCAAACGGATGGTCGTGGGATGAGCGCTGAACAGCATCACGACGAGGATGATCGCGGTCATGAAGCAATAGGCGATGGCCGGCGCGGACATGCTTTCGCCGTTCAATTGCGAAGGCGCCGCGACGCAGAAGAGCGCGACCGCGGCGGCGGCGGCGAAGGCGAGCGTCAGGCTGCCGCGCTCGCGCCCGGCCGCCTGCATGACCTGCAACGGGATGAGCCGCGCCAGGGGCTCGACGCTCATGGCGGCGGCGAACAGCAGAAGCGAAAAACGCGAAACCATCTCGGCCGCGACGTGCCAGCCGCTGTCGCTTCCATTTGCCGTGTTGAGAACCAGCGAGGCGGCGACGAGCAGGGAGGCGGCGAGAAAGCCGAGCAGCACGATCTGGCCGGTGTGGGATGTCTCCGCCGCGCGGGTTGCCGGCATGTCTTGCGCGCTGTCTATGGCGACCATTCGTGGAGTTCCCGCTTGCGGTTCAGAAACACAACGCGGGGGCGGGGAATTGGTGCCTAGAAAGGCTTGCTTAACGCGACGGCAAGCCCGTCGACCGGGATATTGGCTTCGGTGCGTGGCACGCAGGCCACGATGCCGGCGAGTTCCAGTCCAAGGTTCGCGGAAATTTTACGCAAATACGATTCGGAATGCCGCCAACGCCGCTTCGGCCCCAGTTCGAAATCCGCGCCGGCGCTCAACTCGACGGTGAAGAGAAAGAAGCCGCCAGGTTTCAATCGATGCGCGACGCCGCCAAACGTTCCCGCCAGATCGCCCAGATAGACCAGCGTATCGGCGGCCAGCACCAGATCGTAGCCGGCGCCGTCTTGCGCCAAAGCCGTCTCGATGTCGGCGACGGCGAGGTTGCGATAGAGGCCGCGGGCGCGCGCCTTGCCGATCATCGCCGGGCTGAGGTCGATGCCGTCCATGGCCGAGGCGATGGCCGCGAACGCCGCCGCCGCGAGACCGGTGCCGCAGCCAAGGTCGAGGACCGTCAGTCCCTTCGCGCCCGGCATCACCAAGCTCGCGAGCTCGCGCAGGATTTCCGGCGCCTGATAGGACAGTTGCGCCCGCATGCGCGAATCGTAGTCGGCGGAGAACTGGTCGAAGAGGTGACGGACATAACCGGCATCGGAGCGCTGCTGGCCGCGAACGGCCTGCGCCCGCGCGACATGCGCCGCGATGTCCGGCACCTCGGCGCCATCGATCTGGCCGAATTGTTCCAACGCCTTGTCCGCCTCGCCCGCCTCCAGCCAGGCGCGGCCGAGCTTCAGCCTCGCGTCGCTCGAAGCCGGATCGAGGCGCAGGGCGCGCTGGAATTCGGCGATGGCGGTCGGCAGGTGGCCGGCAGCCAGCAGCGCGTCGCCCAGCGCGACGATGGCGAGGCCCACATTCGGGTTGAGCGCGGCGGCTTCGCGCGCCGCCGCCAGTGCCGCTTGGCTGTCGCCGGCGGCGAGCCAGGCGCGCACCAGTTCCAGCCGCGCCAGCAAGCCGCCGCGATTGGCATCCAGTCTCGCCTGCAGGAAGCGCGCGGCCTCGCTCGCCCGCCCTTCCGCGATCAGCGCCGCCGCGTGCTCCAGCGGATCGCCGTCATGCGGCAAGCGTGCACTTGCCGTTGTTGAGCACGACCACGTCGCGTTCCTTCAGCCTGGAGCGGAAGGAGACGACGGCGCCGTCGATCCACATCTCGGTGACGATGGTCTCGCCGGGGAACACGGGCGAGGAGAAGCGCACGTCGAAGCTGGTGATGCGCTTGGGATCGTATTTCGCCAGCGTCGAGATCACGGCGCGGCAGGCCGTGCCGTAGGAGCACAGCCCGTGCAGGATCGGGCGCGGGAAGCCGGCCATCTTGGCGACCTTAGGATCGCGGTGCAGCGGATTGCGGTCGCCGGACAGCGCGTAGATGAAGGCCTGGTCGGAACGCGTATCGCAGGCATGCACGAGGTCGGGCGCGCGCGTCGGCAGCTGGTGCGGCTCGGGCGCGCCGTCCTTGGGTCCGCCGAAGCCGCCATCGCCGCGCGCGAAGGTGGTGCCGATCAGCGTCGCCAGCTTGTCGCCCGTCGCCTTTTCCTTGATGACGCGCTCGTTGACGATGATGGCGCCCTTGTCCTTGCCCTTGTCCCAGACGCCGATCACGCGCGTGTCGGACACCACCTCACAGGCTGGCGGCAGCGGCTTGTGGATCTGCACGCGCTGCTCGCCATGCACGACCATCAGATAGTTGATGCCGGCCATCGGATTGGAGCCGGGCTCGCTGCCGCGGCGCGGGCGGCCCGTCGGGATCACGGTCGCGAAGGTCGGAACGACCTGAAGGTTGTTCTCATAGGTGAAAGGCAGCTCCGCCTCGTTCATCGGATCGCGCTGGAAGCCGATGCCGAGCGCGTAGAGCATCACCTCGCGGTCGCCATAGCTCGCCTCGAGCCCTTCGGATTTCGACTGCATCATCTGTTCGTAATTGATGGGCATGGCGTTTCCCTCATCCCTTTTATGTCTGGCGCGAGCTTAGGTTAGGACGGTGCTTTGCGCCAAGTGGGACCTGTGGTTTGCTCCTGCCGCGACACCGGTTTTCCGAGGGGACACCATGGCAGACACCGCGCACGCGACGCCCGGCCCGATTCCGCCGCCGCCACCGCGGCACCATGGCTGCCTCTACGGCTGCCTGATCGCTATCGGCATCTTCCTGTTGGTCGGCTTCGGCGGTGGCGCGTATATCTATTACTATCTCAATCACGCCGTGAAGGACGCGCCGACGGTCAAGGCGGCGATCGTGCAGGTCGACAACGACCAAGGCGCGCGCGCCATGCTCGGCGACAATATCGAGGTCACGGGCGCCACCAGCTTCAATGCTTCCTCGGACCTGGCCACGGGCTCCAAGGAATCCTATGTCCTGCATGTCAAGGGATCGAAAGGCGAAGGAGAACTCACCATCGATGCCGATACGCCCAAGGGC
Organism: Rhizomicrobium sp.; assembly: GCA_036512455.1. Lineage (GTDB taxonomy): Bacteria > Pseudomonadota > Alphaproteobacteria > Micropepsales > Micropepsaceae > Rhizomicrobium. The sequence goes on along the minus strand of DATCAT010000051.1, from coordinate 83,100 downwards.
GGCTCGCTGCACTTCGACAAGCTCAGCTTGAGTGCCGGCGGGCAAACCTTGGACATATTGCACACCACCGGCAGTCCGGGCGCGATCTGACGCCGTCTGCCCAGGAGAAATTGCATGACCTATCGCTGCTTCAACGTCGGAATCGCCGATTCCATCGCCCATATCCAGCTCAAGCGCGGCGACGAGCTCAACACGATGGTGCCGGAATTCTGGACCGAACTGCCGGCGATCGTGAAGGACATCGACGACAACGCCAAGGCGCGGGTGATCGTGATCTCCTCGACCGGCAAGCATTTTTCCGGCGGCATGGATCTGGCGGTGTTCACAGGGGGCAATTCGGCCGGCACCGCGGCGTCTCGCGCGCCGCAGGAAAAAGGGCGCGTGCGCGCCAATCTGCGGCTCAGCGTTCTCGACATCCAGGAATCGTTCAACGTGCTGGAGAAGGCGCGCGTGCCGGTGCTGATCGCGATCCAGGGCGGCTGCGTCGGCGGCGCGGTCGACATGGCAAGCGCCTGCGACTGCCGCTATGCGACCGAGGACGCGTTCTTCGTCATCCAGGAAATCAATATCGGCATGACGGCCGATGTCGGAACCTTCCCGCGCCTGTGCAACCTGATGCCGACCGGCATGGTGCGTGAACTCGCCTACTCCGGACGCCGCCTGCCGGCGAAGAAGGCGATGCAGCTGGGCCTCGTCAACGAGGTCTTCGCGACGCAGGAGGCGATGCTGGCGCATGTCATGGGCCTGGCCAAGGACATCGCCGAGAAATCGCCGCTCGCGGTCTACGGCTCGAAAGTGATGATCAACTACGCCCGCGACCACACGGTGGCGGACGGCCTCGACTACATCGCGACCTGGCAAGCCGGCATGTACCACCCCGAAGCCGACATGATGGAAGCGTTCAAGGCGAAAGCCGAGAAGCGCCCAGGCAAGTTCGACGAGATGCTGCCGGTGCAGCGGAGGTCGCTTTCCCAAGAATAAACCTCGGTGTCATGGCCCGCGAATGCGGGCCACCCAGGTGACGCGAAGCATGTCTTGCAGATTCCCGTTAGAAACCTACTCAAAACCTGTAGCGATTGTGCAGAACCAAACTGGGTGGCCCGCATTCGCGGGCCATGACAGCGGTATGTGTTGCGATCGCGGCGTCTACTGCGCCGCCGCATGGACGTGGTGTTCGATCGAGACCGCCGGGCCTTCGCTCCACACTTCGGTGAGCGGCACGCCGTGCTGTTCGATCATACGCAGGGCGTGTTCGTAGCCTTCGGCGATGCAGCGGTCGAAAGCGCGCCAGTCGCGCAGGCCGACGCCCGAGAGCGGCGGCTCGAACATGTAATTGGCCTGCTCGCGCGCCAGCCGGCGCTGTACTTCGGAGCCCACCGTGCCCGAACGCATCAGGATCGAGACGATCGACGGCGTGCCGGCCATGCGCTGGCCGATCAGCCACCACCACGGCCGCTCGCCATATTTGTCGTCGCGCGCCTTGAGATCGATTTCACCGGTGACATCTGAGGCGATGATCGGGCCGCTGGAGCGCTCCGCCATGATGTCGACAGGCAGGTTGTTCATCAACCCGCCGTCGACCAGCAGATGGCCGTTATGGGTGACCGGCGGCAGGATGCCCGGCAGCGCGACGCTGGCCCGCAGCGCGCGCCACAACGCGCCGGCGCGGTGCACATGCACCCGGCCGGTCGTCAGATCGGAGGAGACGCAGAAGAACGGCTTGGGCATTTCCTCGATGCGCATGTCGCCGAAGCTGTGCTGCAGCAGCTGCGAGACCTTCTTGCCGCGCACCAGCGCGATCAGCGGCAGCGTGTAGTCGTTGAGCGGATTGCCGTTGACGAAGGCGTCCCGCATGCGCTCGGTGAGTTCCTCGATCGTCCATTCGCTGGCGAGGCCGGCCGCGATGATGGCGCCCATGGAGGTGCCGCCAATATTGTCGAACGGCACGCCGGCTTCCATAAGTGCTTTGACGATGCCGATATGGGCGAAGCCGCGGGCGCCGCCGCCGGCCAGCACGATGCCGACCGCGCGGCCCGAAATGAAGCGCGCCAGGCGCTTGATGTCGTCGGGCCGGCCGGTGCGGACGTGATGGTGCGACTCGTAGAGTCCGCTGCGCACCGCGAAATGCTCAGGCAGGTTTTCGTTCTTGTCGGTGGGATGCAGCAGCAGCAATTGCGGCAAGCCGCTGGCGCGTTCCTTCAGTGCCGGCAGATCGAGCGATTGCGACGGCAGCGGCTGGTCGACGCGGGCGAGCAGGAAGATGCGGTCGGCCTGGCGCAGGCACTGATGCGTCCAGGCGCTGTCGGGCGCGTCGCCGCGATAGAACACGATGTCGTGGCCGGCTTCGAAATTGTTGAACCATTCGCCGGTCTGGTCGGCGCAGGATGCGTCGAGCACCGCCGCCTTCGAACCCATATTGACCAGCGCGCCGGCCAGGCGGTGGGCGATCGGCGACTGCTCCAGGCCCGGCTGCAGCGGCACGATGGCGAAGGTCTTGGGCCGCGCCGTGTCAGTTGAGCTCTTGGTGGTGTCCTGCAGGCGTTTGACCAGGATGCGCATCATGTTGAGCATGACGCGCGGATGGCGGCCGATCAGCGCGTCGAAGGCGGCCGGCGGCACGCGCAGCAGCTCGCTGTCGCGCATGGCGATGAGCTGGGCGGAATGCTCCGAACTGCCGGAGATCATCGACATTTCGCCGACCGTCTCGCCGGCCGGAATGTGAGCGACGTGGCGGCGCTTGCCGCGCTCGTCTTCGGCGAAGACGCCGAGGCTGCCGGTGATGACGAGGAAGACCGCCTGGTCGTTCTCGCCGTCGCGCTTGAGCAGCATGCCGCCGGGCAGGCCGAACCAGTTGGCTTCCGACAGCAGTTTCTTGATGGCGGCGTCGCTGACGTCTTCCAGCAGCGGAAAGCTGCGCAGGCGCTGGCGCAGCGATTCCGGATAGACCGTGTCCGGCCCGATCTTGAAGGAAGAGAGAAACGCCATGTTCATCGGATCAAGCTGCCCCTTCCTTCTATCTCACCATTGGGTCCAACCGCCATCGACGGTCAGGGACTGTCCGGTCATGAAGGACGAGGCCTGTGAGGCCAGGAACAGCAGGGGGCCGGCGATCTCGTCGGCGGCGCCGAGGCGGCCCAGCATGGTGCGGCCGGCGAGGCGTGCAGCGAAATCCGGGTCCTTGGACTGGATGTCGGGGCGCGGAAAGGGTCCGGGCACCAGTGCGTTGACGCGAATGTGCTCGGAGCCGAGTTCGGCCGCGAGATGGCGGGTGAGCTGCAACAGGGCCGCCTTGGCGGGGCCGTAGTGGAAGGGGCTCTGCTGGCCGGGCTGGGCGTAAAGCCGGGCGTCGGGCGAAACCAGGGCGTACATCGACGCGATGTTGACGACGCTCGCCTGGCCGGTCGCGGCGACGGCGGCGCGCAAGGCGGGACGCGCGGCGCGCACGGCTTCGAAGGCGGCGGTCACGCTGCTGGCATAGGTGGCGGCGAAATCCGACGGCTCCAGGCCTGAGAACGGCTTGGATGTCATGCTGATGGCGTTGTTGACCAGAATGTCGAGGCGCGGGCGCGAGGCGAAGAAGGCGCGCGACGCATCGGCGTCGGCGACATCGAACGCGGCGCGCTCAACCGAAAGCCCTTCGCCGAGCAGCGTCGCTTCGAAATCCATCAGCCTGGCGTCGTCGCGCGCATTGACGATGACATGGGCGCCGGCGTTTGCCAGGGCGCGGGTCATGGCGCTGCCCAGATGTCCGGGCGCGGCGGAGACGAACGCGACGCGCCCGTCGAGGCGAAACATCGCTTCCGACCCGGTCGCCGCGTGGAATTGGGTGGCGTCCTGCCGACCCATGGATGAAAGCCTCCGTCCCCTGATGCACGGAACTTAGGCATAGACCGGTAAACGTGGCGTTAGCGTGAATGAGACGTTAATCGGGGGTTCAAGTGCACTCTATCCTCGCCCGCGCAGCGGGAGAGGTTAGTCCGCGCCCAGTATCTTCCACACGCTCGACACCGAGTAGATCGGGGCGGCATCGACGGTAAAATCTCCGCGGAGAAAGATCAGCGAGCGCGTGCGGCGGGTCAGGACCGGCACGACTTCGACCCAGTCGCCTTCCTTGGCGCCGGCCAAGAACTGGCTCTGCATGTTGAGCGTCACGACGTCGGCGTGATCGGTCGCGTCCCAGGCGGCCTGGCCGAAGGCGGCGTCGGCGAAGGTCATCAGCATGCCGCCATGGATGACGCCGCGCATGTTGACGTGGCGGGCATCGACGCGAAAGCCGAAACGGCGTGCGCCCTTCTCGCCCTGCTCGAACACCGGGCCGACATGGATCTCGAACGGATCGACCAGATGCGTCTTGGTGAAGCCGGGAGGCGCGCTCATCGCTAGCCGATCTTCCACAGTCCGGTCGCGACGGCGACGGGGCGGTCGCCGCAGACGATGTCGGCGGACATGAAAACCAGCGTGCGGGTCTTCTTCGTGACGCGGACGCGGCTCACCAGGATCTCGCCCAATTTCCCCGGGCCGACGAAGTCGCAGGTCAGCGACACCGTGCTGCAGGTCTTGGCGCCGGTGGCGGCGCGGCTGGTCTGGCTCATCGAGACATCGGCGAGCATCATCAGCATGCCGCCATGGATGCTGCCCGAGCCGTTCATGTGCTTGTCCGCCACGACCAGCGCGAAGCGGCGCACCTCGCCCTCCACGGGCAGCCGCCAGACCGGACCCGCGTGCCGGTTGAAACCACCCAGCGAGATGTTCTCAGCCTCGGGCGGAAGCGTGTCCAAAACGTCGCTCATGCGAAAAACTGGATAGGCGGTTTCACGCTGCACTGCAATATCGGCTCCGGGCACATTGGATTCGCCGCTGCGCCACACTAAAGTTGCAAAGACAAAGAAGATGCGCCATGCGAGGGGTCGCTTTAGCGCACACGCAATCCTGCCAGATGAGGACTTTCATGAACAAGCGTATCGTTCGGGCCGCCTTTGTGGCTTGCCTGTTGGGCACTGCCGCCATCCTTTTGGTCGGCGCACCGCTCTCGCCCGCCTTTGCCGCCGACAAACCCGCCGCCGACACCGGCCCCAAAGTGACAGCGCCGGTCGGAAAAATCCTGGTGCCGGCGCAGAAGCTGCTCGCGGCGCTGGACTACGCCGATGCGCTGCCGTTGATCAAGACGGCGCAAGCGCTGCCCGACCTGCCGCCCTACGACATCTATACGATCAACAATTTTCTGGCGAGCGCCTATCTCGGCTTGAAGGATTACGACAACGCCTACATCGCCTACGAGGCCATGACGGCATCGCCGGCGATGCCCGACGGCGACAAGGCGGGGACGCTGCACAACGCGACCCTGCTCTCGGCCCAGCTCAAACACTACGATACCGCGATCAGCCATGGCCAGGCGTTCATCGCGCTGGGCGGGCCGCCGAATATGTCCGTTCTGTCCACCATGGCGCAGTCCTACTACTACAGCAAAGATTTCGACAATGCGGCGGTGTTCGCGCAAAAAGCGATCGACGCAACGCCGGCCGGCCAGGCGCCGACCCGCGGCGCGCTGGAAATCAAATTTGGCGCCCAGGTCGGCGCCAAGAAGAAAGCCGACGCCGAGGCGACGCTCGAGACGATCCTGACATACTACGACGATCCCGATGAGTGGGCCCAGCTGATCGACTTGTCGCTCGGCGTCAACGGCATCAAGGCCGTCGACGCGATGCATATGTATCGCTTGCGCATGCTGACCAAGGCGACGGGAACCTCCGACGATTACACCATCGCCGCGGCGATGGCGCTTTCGGTCGGCTATCCGGTCGAAGCCGAAAACACCCTGAATGCCGGCCTGGCCGCCGGCAAAGTCGACCACAATGCGAAAAACAATGCGCAGATCGCCGATACGCGCGCCCGCGCCGCCAAGGATCGTTCGACGATCGCCGGTTTCGACGGCGTCGCGCGCAAATCCGCCGATGGCGAACTCGATCTGAGGCTGGCCGAGACCTATTACGCCTATGGCCGCTTTGCCGATTCCGCGGAAGCGGCGCGCCGGGCGCTGACCAAGGGCGGCGCCAAGAACGATCACAACGAAGCCAATATGGTGCTGGCCGAATCTCTGCTGCGGGACGGCAAGACCGCAGAGGCCGTCGCCGCCTTCAACGCCCTCAGCAATCCTACGCCGGGCATGGCGCGGGCGCAGCATATCTGGCTGCTCTACGCCAACCGCAAATATGGCGACGCCGCGGCTCCGGCGCCGGCCCACTAGACGATCCCGCGCCGGAGCGAAGGACCTTTCGCTCCGGCGTTTTCGTTTCACGATAGGTCGGCCATGAACCTGGTGCTCGGCTTCGTGCCGTTCATCCTGTTTGCCGTGCTGGTGGGCCTGTCGCCCGACATGGCGCTATGGATCGCGTTCGCGGCGGCGTTCGCGCTCGGCATGCGCTCGTTCCTCGACACCCGCGTGCTCAAGACGCTGGACGCCGGCAACACGGCGCTGTTCGGCCTGCTGGCGCTCTACAAGGGCTTCGTGCAGCCCGGCCTGTCCTACGGCGCCGTGCTGCTGGCGGTGGACGGCGGCCTGCTCGCCATCATCATCGCCTCGCTGCTGCTGCACGAGCCCTTCACGCTGCAATATGCCCGCGAGCAGGTGGCGCCGGAGCAATGGAACTCCCAAATGTTCCTGCGCGCCAACTATGTCGTGACCGGCGTCTGGCTGGCGGCGCTCGCGATCATGACAGCCGCCGACGCGGCGGCGACCCTGGCCACGGTGATTTCCGTGACCGCGGCCGCGGCCGGGGGCCTTGTCGCGCTGGCCGCGGCGCTGACCTTCAGCCTGCGATATCCGGCCTATCTGCGCGGCCGCAGCGGACAGCTTTCGGACTGAAGGGACCGCTGCCTGAAGATCAACCCAAGGCGACATGGGCGACGATGTCGACGCCGAAATGCGACGCCATCGCCCACTCCAGGCCATAGCGCTTGTACAGGACGCCGAAGACCAGGCCCGCCGCCCCGTTCAGCACAATCGCCCGGGCGACGAGCGCCGCCGACAAGGGCGCGAGCGCCGCGGTCGCCGGCAAATGGCCGAGGCCGAACAGCACTGCAGTCAGAATATTCGCCAGCCAAAACACGCCGGCCGGCAGGGCCACGTCGTGGCGGCCGCCACGCCACCTCGCAACACTGCGCAATGCCAGTGCGAGCAACGACAAAAGGCCAAGGCGCATGAGGATTTCCTCGTCGAGCGCGCCGTAGAAAGACGCCAGGAGGCCTTGCCAGGCGCTCGGCCGGGCGCTGCCGCTGCCGGCGTTGCGGATGAGTTCGGCGACGGAAGGAATGGGCGCGAAGAGCCAGCGATCCAGCAGCAGCAACGCAAGCGCTACCCCGATGCCGGCGGCAAGCGCGATCAGAAGCGTCGCGCGCGTTCTTGGCGGCGCGGGCCCGCCGGTGAGGAAGGCTGCGATGAGCGGCGTTCCCAGGCCGAGTTTCCGCGCGGCCCAAAGACCGGCAAGCACCGCGACCGCCAGAAGCACCGCCGATTGGACGACGGAAAGCGCCAGCAATTTGCTCACGCCGAAATGCGTGCGCGCCGCCGCCGCGGCCAGCGCCTTGCTCTCCAGCGTCGCCACATAGGGCAGGACCAGCAACATGCCGCACAGCGCCAGGACCCAGAGAACAAGCACCGTCTTCAGGAACGGTGCGTTCGTCGTCGCCTGCGGTTTCGCGTCGGACATGGCGCAATCCTTTTCATTTTCACCGGCCGATCGTACCGGAGAACGCTCGCGCTTGACTATATTTCGTTATTTCCCTAAATAACGAAATATGAGCGACGTGTTCGACGCATTGGCCCATCCGGTCCGGCGTAAAATTCTCAAGCTGCTGCGCAAGAAGCCGATGAGCGCCGGCGCGATCGCCGACCGGTTCGAGATCGCCAAGCCGACGCTGTCGGGCCATTTCGCGGTGCTCAAGGCGGCCGACCTGGTCACCAGCGACCGCCAGGGCACGACCATCATCTATCGCGTCAACATGAGCGTGCTGGAAGAAGCGGCCGCGGGCCTGATGGACCTGGCCGGCCTGCGCGGCGCCAAGGAGTCGAAATCATGAACAACCGCATTCCCTTGATCGTCAGCGTGGCAGCCGTCGCCGCCATGTTCGGAGCCAGCACCTGGGCGTGGTTTCACCTGGCGCCCGGCACGCCGATTCCGATCCATTGGGACATCGACGGACGGCCGAACGGCTTTGCGCGGGGACCGTTCGCGCTGTTCATGGCGCCGGCGATTGCGGCGCTCATGACAGCGCTCTTCACCGCCCTTCCCTGGTTGGAGCCGCGCAGGTTGAACCTTGCGAGCAGCGCGAAATTCTATCGCGCGACCTGGATCGGCCTGATCCTGCTGCTCGCCGCGACGCACGGCGTGACCCTCTATGCGGCCCTGCATCGGGGCGTGGAGGTCGGCAGCATCGTCGTCGCCTGTGTCTGCCTGCTCATGATCGTGTTCGGCAACTATCTCGGCAAGACGCGCTCGATGTTCCTGGGGGGCGTGCGCACGCCGTGGACGCTTTCCAGCGAATACTCCTGGCAGCGCACGCACAGCCTGGCTGGGAAGCTGTTCATCTCGGCCGGCGCGTTGGGCTTCGCGGCGGCGCTCACCCTGCCGTCGAAGCCGGCGACGCACATATTCCTGTACGCGATGGCGCTGACCTTGGTGTTGAGCGTGGTGATGTCCTACGTCTACTGGCGGCGCGATCCGAACCGGCAGACGGGCGATCTGACGCAGGATTAGGCGCCTTTGCTCCGCGCCGCGCGAAGGGCTAATTTCGCCGGACCCTTCCCCAAGCGGAGCCTGCCATGAAAGACGCCGTCATCGTTTCCACCGCGCGCACCGGGCTGGCCAAATCGGTTCGCGGCGGCTTCAACATGACCCATGGCGCGACGATGGGCGGGCACGCCGTCAAATCCGCCATCGCCAATGCCGGCATCGATGCGGCCGAGGTCGAGGACGTCTTCATGGGCTGCGCCCTGCCCGAAGGCGCCACCGGCAACAACATCGCGCGCGCCTCCGCGATCTGGGCGGGCTGCCCCGTCACCACGGCCGGCACCACGGTCAACCGCTTCTGCTCCTCCGGCCTGCAGGCCATCGCCATGGCCTCGCAGCAGATCATGACCGAGGGCACGCCGGTCGCAATCGGTTCTGGCGTCGAATCCATCAGCCTGGTGCAGATGGGCGGCACGATGAATCTGGGCCACTTCACCGAAGAGCATCTGATGCAGGTCAAGCCGGCACTGTGGATGGCGATGATCGAGACCGCCGAGATCGTCGCCGAGCGCTATCACGTCAGCCGCGACCGCCAGGACGAATATTCGCTGGAAAGCCAGCGCCGCACCGCCGCCGCCCAACAGGCGGGCAAGTTCAAGGACGAGATTGTTCCGCTCAAGACCAAAATGAAGAAGCTCGACAGGGCCACCGGCCAGGAAAGCATCGTCGACGTCACCGTCGACCGCGACGAAGGCAACCGCCCCGACACCACGCTGGAGGGCCTCAAAGCGCTCAAGCCCGTCTTCAGCGGCGGCCAGCAGGTCCAGACCGGCAAGTACATTACCGCCGGCAACGCCTCGCAATTCGCCGACGGCGCGGCGGCGGTCGTGGTCATGGAGGGTGCCGAGGCGTCCAGGCGCGGCATCCGGCCGCTAGGTATATTCCGGGGGTTCGCGGTCGCCGGCTGCGAGCCCGACGAGATGGGCGTCGGTCCGGTCTATGCCGTGCCGCGCCTGCTCAAGCGCCACGGCCTGACCGTCGCCGACATCGATCTGTGGGAACTCAACGAGGCCTTCGCCAGCCAGACGCTCTATTGCATGGATACGCTCGGAATTGCGCACGACAAGTGCAATGTCGACGGGGGCGCGATTTCCATCGGCCATCCCTATGGCATGTCGGGCGCGCGGATGACGGGGCACCTGCTGCTGGAAGGTCGCCGCCGCAAGGCCAAGTTCGGCGTCGTGACCATGTGCATCGGCGGCGGCATGGGCGCGGCCGGCCTGTTCGAGATCCTGCAATAGGCATGCGCGCGCTTGCCGCCGTCTTCGTTCTTCTGCTCTGCGCCGGCTGTTCGACGGTGGAGGACGCGGTGCGTCCGCCGCCGCCGGACCCGCACACGCTGATGCCGGCGCTGGAGCTGCGCATCGCCGTCCTCATCGCCGACGAACGCTCTCGCATCGATCCCAAGGCGCGTTCGCTGATGATCGATCCGGAATTGTCCGATGTCGCGCGCAAGCGCGCGATCGACATGGCGGCGAAGAACTACATCGCCCATACCGCGCCGAACGGCGACACCTCCGCGACGCTGCTGATGGCGGAAGACGCCCATTTTCAGGGGCTTTTGGGCGAGAACATCGCCGCCCAGCACTACACGGCGGCGATCGGCGTCGACGTCGAAGGCTTCGCGCGGCGCTTCGTGGACGAGTGGCTGAAGAGCGCGCCGCACAAGGAGAACCTGTCCTTCGCCGACTACAATCACACCGGCGTCGGCGCCGCGGTGAACGGCGACACGGTGTATGTGACGCAGCTGTTCTCGACCGACCTCGGGCTCGGGCCCCATCCCGACGATCCCTTGCCGCCGGTGATCACGCCGATGCCGAGCGCCCGCGAAGCCAAGGACGCGATGCCGGCGCCCAAGCCGGACGTCCGCTTGCGTGGCAGCCAGGGCACGCATTGATGTCCGGCAATCGCGCCGTCACGACCTATGCCGAGTTCTGGCCCTACTATCTGCAGGAGCACGCCAAGCCGGCGACGCGAAACCTGCATTTTTTCGGCACCAGCATGGCGGTGTTGAGCACGCTGGCCGCGGCCGTCACCGGCATCGTCTGGTTCGTGCCGGCCGCCTTCGTGGCCGGGTACGGACCCGCCTGGGTGGCGCATTTCTTCGTCGAACATAATCGCCCAGGGACCTTCACCTACCCGCTGTGGTCGCTGGTTTCGGACTTCCGCATTGCCTGGTTCTGGGCCACCGGCCGGCTGGGCGACGAGTTGCGCAAGGCGGGGGTCGGCGCCTGACGGGCGCTAACTGCCTATTAACGCTGATCGGCGAAGTTACACCTTGCAGTGGCCCCTCGGAGTGACCGCTGCAAATCGGGTGCTAAACCATTCTTTACACTACATCTTGACACCAGTACTTATTGTAGCGGGTGCGGTGCTAAGTGAGTCGAAATGCGGCCTGACATTCCTTGGAACGTGGCGGGTATCCCGCCCGAGGCCCGCGAAGCAGCGAGAGCGGCAGCGCGTCGGGAAGGTCTGTCGGTCGGCGAATGGATGACCCGGAGAATCCTCCGCAGCTTTTCCGATACGCCGGACGATATGACCCCAGCCCGTGAACAGTGGACCTCAAGCAACGGCGGCAGCTACGCCGCGCCCGCCGCCGCGACGCGCCGCGACACCGAGGACATGCTCGCCCATGTCGCGCGCAGCGAAAGCGAGAGCAACGACGTCTACCGCCGTATCGAGGAACAGCTGCGCAACGTCGCGCGCCGCCTGGAGTCGACCGAGCGCAATCAAAGCGAAAACAATCGCGCCATGAGCAAGGCCGCGAGCGAGATCAACGTCGCGGCGCGCGAACAGGCGCAGTCCTTCGACCAACTCGGCGGCAGCGTCATGAGCCTGGCCGACCGGCTGGAGCGCGTCGAACGCTCGACCACGACCGACGGCACGCGCGATGCGATCAAGGGCCTGCATCAGGGCCTGTCGCGCCTGGCCGAACAGATTACCAACACCGCCAATCAATCGGCCTCGCAGATCTCAGCGCTGGCGACCAACCTGGAATCCCTCGCCGGCCGCCTGGCGCAGGCGCGCAGCGACACCGAAACGACGGCCCGGGCGCTGGATCAACGCATCACCCAGATCGACCAGCGCACGGCGCAGATCTCCCAGATCGACAACAAGGTCGCGCAGATCGACCAGCGCATGAGCCACGTCTCGCTGATCGACGATCGCCTCAAAAGCGTCGAACGCGCCGCGCAGTCGAGCAACGACACGCTGAGCCACGCGCTGTCCGCCATCGAGCAGCGCAAGGACGACGAAGCCGCCGCCCTGCGCCGCGATGCCGAAACCGCCGGCGCCATCGCCAGGCTGGAAGACAATTTCGCCAAATTCGAACAGCGCGGCGCCGATCCGGCGATCGACCGGCGCCTGTCGGGCATCGAACGCAGCCTCTCCGACATCGCCGGCCGCTTCGAGGCGCCCGTCGCGCGCGACGGCATCGACGACAATATCAGGCGCCTGGCGCAGCGCATCGAAGCGGCGGAAACCCGCCAGCGCGACCAGGTCGCCGAATTGCGCGCCGCGATGAACGACACGCGCCCTATCGACGTCCACGCCCTGACCGGCGGCCAGGCCCCGCCCTTCGCGCAGACGTTCGAAGCGCCGCCCTTCCCCGACATGGCGCATGGCGAGCAGCAGCCTTTCCAGGTCAGCGCCGATCCCTTCGCGCCCGCCTTCGACGCCGCCGCCCCGCCCTTCGGCGCGGAGTCCGCGTTCGGCAACGGCGCGTTCGGCGCCGATCCGTTCGCCGCCACGCCGCCGCCACCGCCGCCGGTCGAACCGGATTCCTATCTTTCCGCCGCGCGCCGCTCGGCGCGCGCCGCCGCCGCACAGGCAGACGCCGAACGCGGCACCCGCATGGGCGGCTTCTCGTGGGGCGCGGCCACCGCCGCGGCCGGCCCGGCCGCACCGGACAAAGCCGGAGCCAAGAAGACCACGTTGTGGATCGTGGTGGCCGTGCTGATCATCATCGCCGTCTTCGCGGTGGGCGCCTTCCTCAGCCAGAACCTGTCGTCCACCTCGACCCACACAGTCAGCGCCCTGTTCAACAAGCCGGTCCCGGTGACGCCGACGCGTCCCGCGACCGATCTGCCGCCGCCCGCCCCCGAGGTCGCGACGCCGCCGGCGCACATTGCCGCGCCGGCAACGCTCAAGCCCAGCGGCGTGCGGCCGTTGCAAAGCCATGACGTCAAGCCCGCGCCGGTTCACGCCGTACCCGGCGCCGCACCCACGACGGTTACGCCGCCGCAGCAGGCCATGACGCCGCTCGACAAGCTCACCGCGCTGGCCAATGCCGGCAACGCCAAGGCCGAGCTCGTGGTCGGTCTGAAATATCTCGACGGCGATGGCGTCGCGGTGAGCGCAACCGACGCCGCCAAATGGCTGGAGCGCGCCGCCGAGCAGGGTCTGCCCGTGGCGCAGTATCGCCTCGGCTTTATGTACGCCAGCGGCCTCGGCGTTCCGGCCGACCCCGCCAAAGCGGTCCACTGGTATCAGCTCGCCGCCCAGGCCGGGAACCGCAAGGCGATGTACAATCTCGCCGTCGCTTATGCCAACGGCGTCGGCACGGCCAAGAATCTCGCCGAAGCGGCGCGCTGGTTCTCCAAGGCCGCGGCGCTGGGCTTCTCGGACTCGCAGTTCAATCTCGCCGTGCTTTATGAGCGCGGGCTCGGCGTGCCGCAAAGCCTGCTCGACGCCTATAAGTGGTACGCCATCGCGGCGGCCGGCGGCGACCTCGAATCCAAGTCGCGCATCGACGCGCTGGCAACGCAGCTCTCCGCCGACGACAAGGCCGCCGCCGAACACGCCGCGGCAGCCTTCCGCGCCGTCCCCCTCGACCCGAAGTCGAACGTGGCGCCGTCAATGAACGACGTGGCGGGCTGATTACGCAAGCCTAAAAGGTTGACCGCCGAGTCCGTCGCGCGCACATTCGCGCGCAGCGTGGGGTTGTCGGATTCGCCAGCTCCTTCATCTCCTGCCTGCGATCAGCGTTCGATGGAAATCTATCTGCCCATCGCCGAGATGTCGGTCCATTGGCTGATCGTGCTGGGCATGGGCGGCGGCATCGGCTTTCTCTCCGGCATGTTCGGCGTCGGCGGCGGCTTCCTGCTGACGCCGCTGCTCATCTTCTACGGCGTCCCGGCCGAAGTCGCCGTCGCCACGACCTCCAGCCACATCACCGCCTCGTCGATGTCGGGCGCCATCACCCAGTGGCGCAAGCGCGCCGTCGATCTGAAGATGGGCGGCGTGATGGCGGCCGGCGGCCTCGCCGGCACGGTGTTCGGCGTCTGGCTGTTCACCGTGATGCGCCGCTACGGCCAGATGGATCTGCTGGTCTCGGCCAGCTACGTCATCCTTCTGGGCACGGTCGGCGGCCTGATGCTGAACGAGAGCCTCGCCGCCCTGAGGGCTTCGCGCAGCGGCGCGCCGGCGCGCCGCCGGGCGCCGCATCTGTGGATGCACGGCCTGCCGTTCAAGATGCGCTTTCGCGAATCGCGGCTCTATATCAGCGTCATTCCGCCGCTGCTGATCGGCTTCTTCGTCGGCGTGCTGTCCGCGATCATGGGCGTCGGCGGCGGCTTCGTCATCGTGCCGGCGATGATCTACTTGCTGCGCATGCCCACCAATGTGGTCATGGGCACCTCGCTGTTCCAGATCATCATCGTGACATCGGCGGTAACGGTGCTGCAGGCGACGACCAATTTCTCGGTCGACATCATGCTGGCGCTGTTCCTGATCCTGGGCGGCGTGGTGGGCGCGCAGTTCGGCGTGCGCATCGGCGCCAGGCTGCGCGGCGAGCAGCTGCGCCTGCTGCTGGCGCTGCTGGTGCTGGCGGTGGGCTTGCGCCTGTTGATCGGCCTCGTCGTGCGGCCGGACGATCCGTTCTCCGTCACCACGGTGCTGCCATGAGGTGGTGGACGGCGTTGGCCGGCGCGCTGGCGCTGTGCGCGGGCCCCGCGCTGGCGTCGGAAGACCTCGTCTCCGGCCTGTCGCAGGACACCGTGGAGATCACCTCGAACTACACCGGCACCGACATCGTGGTGTTCGGCGCCATCGAGCATCTCGAGGATACCGGCGTCAACGATGTCGTCGTGGTCGTGCGCGGCCCCGACGCCGACATGATCGTGCGCAAGAAGGACCGCATCGCCGGCATCTTCCTCAACCGCGACCAGGCCAGGCTGCAGGGCATGCCGTCCTACTATTTCATCGCCAGCACGCGCCCCGTCGACAAGATCGCCGCCAGCTACACGCTGCAGCGCTACGCCATCGGGCTGAGCAACATCATGCCGGAAAGCTTCCGCAGCCATCACGATCCGGAGCCCTTCCGCCTGGCGCTGATCGCGCATAAGCAGCATGACGGGCTCTATGGCGAGACGCAGAGCGGCGTCGAGCTTTTGAGCCCGACTCTCTTCCGCGCCCGGATCCCGGTGCCGGCGACGGTGCCGCGCGGACCCTACAAGGTGGACGTCTATCTGTTCCGCGACGGGACGGTGATCAGCGCGCAATCGACACCGCTGTTCATCGACCAGACCGGCTTGGAGCGCCGCCTCTACAATTTCGCGCACGAATCGCCGCTGTCCTACGGCCTGTCGACCGTGCTGATGGCGACGCTTCTGGGCTGGCTGTCGTCGGTGGTGTTCAGAAGGAACGATTAGGGCGTCCGGCTGACAAACGCTCGTGATCCTGACTAGACTGGCGCCATGACTTTGCGCAAAACCATCGAGGTCGTGACCAAACTTGCCGCAACGAACGTCATCGGCAGCTACGCCATCGCCGGCGCGGTCGCCGCGCTCAACTACATTCAGCCAATGCTGACGGAAGATCTGGACATTCTCATTTCAATCGATGGATTCGAGAAAAGAGCTTCGGGGTTGCTGCTGCTGGGGCCCATTGAGAAAGCTCTGGCGCAAATGGGTTACACCGAACGGACGGATCTCGGCTACAAAGTAGAAGGCTGGCCGGTTCAATTTCTGCCGGTGGCGTCGCCGCTCGACGAAGAAGCTCTGGAACAGGCGGTAGAATTGGAAATCGCCGAGGCCGGCGAAGCCTCCTTGAAGGCACGCTGTCTGAGCGCGGAACATGTTGTCGCAATTGCCCTGAAACTGGGCCGCCTCAAGGACTTGGCGAGAATCCAAGCATTTCTCGAGCAAGATGCTGTAGACTTGAGCCGGTTGAAGCGTGTTTTGGAGAAACACAATCTGATGGCTGCCTGGCGAGAGTTTTGCGTCAAAGCGGCGCTCAAAAACCCCTTCTAGAGTTTTCGAAACGATGCCCGAAGCGCCCAAGGACTATCCGGACAATTCCGAAATCCACGCTCGCAAAGCCGAGGGCCGAAGACTTCGCGCGGCGGCCAGCTTTGCCCAGAAGCTTGCTGCTCTGGACGAGCTTCGAGACCGCGTCGCGCCGATCGTTCGGGCTCGCGAAGCCCGCCATCGCGGCAAAACGAATAAACCCTAAGCTCTCACGGCGAGCCGCGGCACACCCCGCGCCGCCACGGCGTAGACGCGCCGTCCGCCCAGCATGTAGGCGGCAAAGGCCTCGGCGAACAGGCCCGCTATCGCTTCATCGCCGACATCGAGACCGCCGGTGTAGGCGCCGAACGCCGGCATCACGAGGCGCGTGCCGTCGGAGGCGAAGCATTTGCGGCGCAGGCTGCGGCCGCGCAGCGCCACGGTGGCGCAAGGGTGCAGATGTCCCGCGATCTCGCCGGGCTGGGGCGTGGCCGAAGGCTCGTGACGGAAGACGAGGCCGCCAACGGCGATCTCTTGGCGGACGATGCCGCCGAGCCAGGCCGGCGGCTGCGGATCGTGGTTGCCTTCGATCCAGATCCAGTCGGCGCGCCGCACTTGCGCCAGCAGCACGGCGCGGTCGTCGAGATCGAGCCGCTCGGCTGCTTCGCGGTCGTGAAAGGAATCGCCCAGCGCGATGACGCGCGCGGGCGCGTAAGCGTCGATCAGCGCCGTCATGCGGCGCAAGGTCGTGCGCGTGTCGTAAGGCGGCAGCAGGGCGCCCCAACGCGCCAGCGAGGAACCCTTCTCGAAATGAATATCGGAGAACACCAGCGTGCGCTCCGCCGGCCACCAGGCCGCGCCGGCGCAATCGAGCACCAGCCGCTCGCCGTTCACCTCGGTATGGAGATCGTCGGTCATGTGCTCCATTCTTAACCCTCCCGTTCACGGGAGGGTCGACAAATCTGAGCGCAGCGAAGATTTTTCGGGGAGGGGACAGCGGCGCCGTCTGTTCTCATCCTGATAGGCTGTCCCCTCCCCGAAATTTGTGCCGCTGCGCGCCGCAAATTTCGACCCTCCCGTGAACGGGAGGGTTTAACTACATTCGCATCGCTTCCTCGATCAGGGATTCTTCGGCTTGCAGCAGAATATCCTCGTGCGCTTCGCCGGCCACCATCTCCTTGGCGATCTCCAAGAGGGCTGGCACCGCCAGCGGCGACACCCGATCGAGCCGCCGCGTCACGATGCGATTCTGGATGCGCTTGAGCATATCGCCGAGCCGGGCGATGTCGAGCAGGCCGGAGCCGGCATCCTCATAGGTCGCACGCAACAGGATGTGATCCGGCTCGTGCTCGCGCAGCACGTCGTAGATCAGGTCGGAGGAGAACGTCACCTGCCGCCCGGTCTTCTCGCCGCGTGGATGGCGCCGCTCGATCAGGCCCGAAATGATCGCGCAATTGCGGAACGTGCGCTTGTAGAGGCTGGATTCCGCCAGCCAGGCGTCGAGATCGTCGCCCAGCATGTCGACCGCGAACAACCTGTCCATGTCGGCGCCGCCCATGTCGCGCAGACCCCAGATGGCGAGCGCGTACTCGTTGGCGACGAAGCCGAGCGGGCGCAGGTGCAGGCGCTCGAGCCGCCGCGTCAGCAGCATACCGAGCGTCTGATGCGCGAGGCGTCCCTCGAACGGATAGCAGACGAGGTATTCCTTCGAACCGCGCGGAAAGGTCTCGACCAGCAACTGGCCGGGCAGCGGAATGACCGAACGCAGCTGTTGCATGCGCAGCCATTCGCCGACCGGATCGGGCAACGCGTCCCAGCTCTCCGGCTTGGACACCATCTCGCGCACGCGCATGGCGAGGAACGTCGAGAGCGGAAACTTGCCGCCATTGTAGGACGGGATCTGCGCCTCCGCGTCGTTGGTGCGCGAGACATAGGCGCCGTCCTCGCGCATGCCCTCGAAGCGCAGGACATGGCCGGAAAAGATAAAGGTGTCGCCGGACGTCAGCTGTTCGACGAAATATTCCTCGAGCTGGCCGAGCACGCGGCCGCCTGCCCCGGTGGGCCTGCCCTTGGCCTGCAGGCGGATCTCGATCATCGGCTCCTCGACGATGACGCCGACATTCATGCGGTATTGCTGCGCCAGCCGCGGATGCGAGAGCCGCCACATTTTTTTATCGGAAGAGGGGCCCTCCGGCGTCTGCCGCAGGCGCGCGTAGCGGTCGTAGCGCTTGAGCGCATAGCCGCCGGTGGCGACGAAATCGACGATTCTGTCGAAATCCTCCCGCGTCAGATGCGTGTAGGGCGAAGCCGAATGTACTTCGGCATAGAGCTCGCCGGCGTCGAACGGCCTGCAACAGGCCATGCCGAGCACGTGCTGCGCCAGCACGTCGAGGCCGCCGCGCTTCAGCCGCTCGCCGTCCAGCTCGCCGGCCAGCACGGCGTCCTTGGCGGCGTTGCATTCCAGGACCTCGAACCGGTTGGACGGCACCAGCAGCGCCTGGCTCGGCTCGTCGAGCCGATGGTTGGCGCGGCCGATGCGCTGCACCAGCCTTGCCGCGCCCTTGGGCGCGCCGATGCAGATCACCTTGTCGACCGCGCCCCAGTCGATGCCCAGATCGAGCGTCGAGGTGCAGACGACGGCGCGCAGATCGCCGCGCGTCATCGCCGCTTCGACCTTGCGGCGCTGCGCCGGCGCCAGGCTGCCGTGATGCAGCGCGATGGAGAGGTTCTCCGAATTGATGCGCCATAGTTCCTGGAAGGTGCGCTCGGCCTGGCTGCGGGTGTTGACAAAGACCAGCGCGGTCTTCGCGGTGCGGATCGCCTCCAGAACGTCGCCCATGGCGTGGCGCGCCAGATGGCCGGCCCAGGGGACAAAGGCGTCGGACGCGCTGATGCTGATCTGCGGCCGGGCGCCCGCCTGGCCCAGCACCAGCTGAGAACGCGCTTCGCCGTCCACCGGCTGCGGCACCAGATAGCGTTGCAGCGGCGCCGGATCGGCGACGGTCGCCGACAGTCCGACGCGGCGGTGGCGCGGGCTGAGCGTCTGCAATCGCGCCAGGCCGAGCGCCAGCAGATCGCCGCGCTTGGAATTGTGCATGGCATGCAGTTCGTCGAGCACGACGGTTTTCAAATTCGCGAACATCAGGCCGGCGCCGGGGTTCGACAGAAGCAGCGCCAGTTGCTCGGGCGTCGTCAGCAGGATGTCGGGCGGCGAATAGCGCTGGCGCATGCGGCGCGAAGCCGGCGTGTCGCCGGTGCGGGTCTCGACCTTCACGCCCAAGCCCATCTCGGCGACCGGCGCTTCGAGGTTGCGCGCCACGTCGACGGCCAGCGCCTTCAGCGGCGAGATGTAAAGCGTGTGCAGGGCGCTGGGCCGCCGCGCCGGCAGCTTCGCCAGATCGATCAGGCTGGGCAGGAACCCCGCCAGCGTCTTGCCGCCCCCGGTCGGCGCGACGAGCAGCACCGACTCGCCGCGCGCCGCATGGGCGATGAGTTCGGACTGGTGCGGCCGGATGGCCCAGCCGCGCGAGGCGAACCAATCTTCGAATCGCGACGGAAGCGCACTTCCACTTTCCTCCCCCGTTGTTACGGGGGAGGTGGCTCGCCCATTTCGGGCGAGACGGAGGGGGCCGGCTCGCTCGAGAACGAGCCTAGCGTCCGCCCCCTCCACCGCTTCGCGGTCCGTCGGCGACGGCGCGCCATCGGTCCGAGCGCCGTCAAGCCGACCCCCCGTAACAACGGGGGAGGAAAGAACTGGAGTTCTCTTCGTTGCGCTCTTGCTCGGCATCCCCCTACTGTGCCTCAAAGAAACCGGGAGGAACAGATCATGTACGACCTCATGTTCAAGGACGGCATCTTAAAGGGCAAGCGCATCCTGGTGACCGGCGGCGGAACCGGCCTGGGCGAAGTCATGAGCGAGGCTTATGCCCAGCTTGGCGCCACGGTCTATATCTGCGGCCGGCGCAAGGCGGTGCTGGACGAGACCGCCAAGGCGCTCAGCGACAAGACAGGTTCGGCGGTCAAAGGCATCGCCTGCGACATCCGCGTCGCCGAGGCCGTCGAGGACATGGTCGCGCAGATCTGGGCCGATGGTGGGGCGCTGACCGGCCTCGTCAACAACGCGGCCGGCAATTTCATCAGCCGGACCAAGGACCTCTCGCCGCGCGGCTTCAATGCGATCGCCGACATCGTCTTCCGCGGCTCGTTCTACGTCACGCTGGCCTGCGGCAAGCGCTGGATCGAGGGCGGCAACAAGGGATCGGTGATCTCGATCCTGACCACCTGGATCTGGAACGGTGGGCCGTTCACGGTGCCGTCGGCGATGTCCAAGGCCGGCCTCAACATCATGACCAAGTCGCTGGCGACCGAATGGGGGCCGCACGGCATCCGCCTGAACGCCATCGCGCCCGGACCGTTCCCGACCAAGGGCGCCTGGGAACGGCTCAATCCGACCGCGAGCGGCGGCGGCACGACCGAAGCCCGCCAGACCGCCGGCATGGCGCGCAATGGCGAGATGGTGGAACTGGCCAATCTCGCCACCTTCATGATGGCGGACGGCTGCGAATATCTCACCGGCCAGACCATCGCCATCGACGGCGGCATGCATCTGGCGGCGGGCGGCAATTTCGCGCGGCTGGCGGCGCTGGGCGACAGCGAATGGGAAGCGATCCGCGGCCAGATCCGCTCCGCCAACGACAAGGACAAGGCGCAGCGCAGCATCTGAAGAGTTCCATCCGTATACGGAACATTAGTGCCCTTATTGACTCGCGCCTGCCGCGGGCGGAGGATTTCGCCGCTCGCAACGCGGACGCGGCGCAACGGCAAGGGCCGGCGCGACACGGCGGAACCCGCGAGCGGCTTGTGCAACGAACCAAAAGGAGGTTCCGCATGGAAGCTACTCCACCGGGCATAGAACCGGGGCCCCGCCTTCGAGCGGGGCCACGACCGGTCACGACAAATGCCGGCCGCCAGCAAAATCGAATAGGACTTCGCGAGCTTAGGCTCGCCTGACAAAGCCCGCTCTTGCGGGAATGGAAAAGCCCCGGACACGCGCCGGGGCTTTTCGATTTTCAGCGCCAGGCAATGCGCTCGCCGGGCACATAGGCGGGCAAGTCGAACGCCGGCCGCGCCGGTTCGTTCAAGTATTTGATCGCCGGGCCGATATGCGGATGACCTTGCGCGTCGCGCAGCAGGATGCCGCGCGCCGCCGCGTTGGCGTCGCCGAGGCCGTCTTTCAGCGTGCGCACCGGCGCCCAGCACAGGTCGATCGGTTCCAGGAACGTTTCCCATTCGGCACGGGTCTTGGTCTTGAACGTCGCGGCGAAGAAATCGATCAGCGGCTGCTGCGAAGGCCCCGGCTCGCCTCTCGCGACATTGAGGAAATCGAGGCGGCCGAGCGCGCCCAGCAGGTTTTCGCTGAACTTCGCTTCGGATCCGGCGAGCACGACGAACTGGCCGTCCTTGGTCTCATAGATGCGGTTCATCGCCTGGCCGCCATAATTGCGCATGTTCAGCGGCTCGGGCGCCTTGCCCTCGCCGAGCACGCTGCCCGTGACGTTCGGCGTCCAGGCGATCAGCGCGTCGTACATCGCGATGTCGATGTAGTCGCCCTTACCCGTCTTTTCGCGCGCCAGCAGCGCCATCAGGATCGCCGACAGCGCGGTCAGCGACGAGGCCATGTCGGCGGCGACCAGGTTGGGCATGTTCGGCTTGCCGCCCTCCAAGCCGCGCGACAGGGCAAGCGTGCCGGCCAGGGCCTGGACGCCCAGATCGTGGGACGGCTTGAGCGCCCAGGGCCCCGTCTGGCCGAAGGCGCTGATCGAACAATAGACGACGCGCGGATTGCGCGCCGCGATGGCGTCGTAACCGATGTCGAGGCGCTTGACGACGCCGGGACGGAAGGCCTCGACGATGACGTCCGCCTCGCGGGCCAGCGCCAGGAAAGCGTCCAGATCGTCCTTGTCCTTCAGGTCGAGCGCGATGCTGCGCTTGCCGCGCGCGATATTGCGGAACCAGACGGAACTTCCGTCGGCGGCGCGCGTGCCCATGGCGCGCACCGGCTCGCCGATGCCGTTCTTCGGCTCCACCATGATGACGTCGGCGCCGTGATCGGCCATGGTCATGGTCAGGTGCGGCCCCGGGAGGAATTGCGACAGGTCCAGGACTTTGACGCCTTCAAGCTTCATCGCCGCACCGCTTCGAGTTCAAATTTCCCCGCGCATCGGATATAGCAGAACTCCCCCTTTGAAGGCGAAACCATGTCATCCGAAAATCTTCACGCCCCCCGAGAGCGTCTCACGAAGGAGACGATCTCCATGCACCAGGCCATCGTCTCCCTGATGGAGGAGCTGGAGGCCGCCGACTGGTACCGCCAGCGCGCCGACGATTGCGACGACGCCAAGCTGAAGGAAATCCTGCTGCACAACATGCGCGAGGAGATCGAGCACGCCTCGATGCTGATCGAATGGCTGCGGCGCAACAATCCGCACTTCGCCAAGCAGCTGAAAACGTATCTGTTCACCGACAAGGATATCTTGAAGGTCGAGAAGGACGCGGAGAAGGGGTGAGCGCATTCTTTTCCTCCCCCGTTGTTGCGGGGGAGGTGCCGAGCGCAGCGAGGCGGAGGGGGCCCAGCCCCGCAGAGCGGCGCTCTACGCCCGCCCCCTCCGTCACGCCCGAAGTGGGCGTGCCACCTCCCCCATAACAATGGGGGAGGAAAGAAGATCAGCTGAACGCCTGTATCCCCGTCTGCGCCCGCCCGAGGATCAGCGCGTGCACGTCGTGTGTGCCCTCATAAGTGTTGACCGCCTCCAGGTTCAGCACATGGCGGATGACGGGATATTCGTCGGAGACGCCGTTGCCGCCATGTATGTCGCGCGCCTCGCGCGCGATGGCCAGCGCCTTGCCGCAATTGTTGCGCTTCATCAGCGAGATCGCCGGCGCCGCCGCGTCGCCCGAATCGATCAGCCGGCCCAGACGCAGCGCGCCGTGCAGGCCGAGCGTGATCTCGGTCTGCATGTCGGCGAGCTTTTTCTGCACAAGTTGCGTCGCGGCCAGCGGACGGCCGAACTGCTTGCGCTCCAGCGTGTATTGCCTTGCGGCGTGCCAGCAGGCTTCCGCTGCCCCCATCGCACCCCAGGCGATGCCGTAGCGCGCCCGATTGAGACAGCCGAACGGTCCGCCCAGGCCGTGCGCGTTCGGCAACAAATTCGCCTCCGGCACCAGCACGTCGTCGAGCACGATCTCGCCGGTGACGCTGGCGCGCAGGGAAAACTTGCCCTCGATCTTGGGCGTCGAGAAGCCCTTCATGCCGCGTTCGACCACGAAGCCGCGGATGACGTTGTCGAGCTTGGCCCACACCACAGCGACGTCGGCGATCGGCGAATTGGTGATCCACATCTTGGCGCCGTTGAGACGGTAGAAGCCCGCATCCTTCACCGCCCGTGTCGTCATGCCGCCGGGATCGGAGCCATGATCGGGCTCGGTGAGCCCGAAGCAGCCGACGAATTCGCCGCTCGCCAGCTTGGGCAGATATTTGCGCCGCGTTTCCTCCGATCCGTAGGCATGGATCGGATGCATGACGAGCGAGGATTGCACGCTCATCGCCGAGCGATAGCCCGAATCCACGCGCTCGACCTCGCGCGCCACCAGGCCGTAGCAGACGTAACTCAAGCCGGCGCAGCCATAGTCCTCGGGCAGCGTGAGCCCCAGCAGGCCCAGCGCGCCCATCTCGGTCATGATGGCGCGGTCGAAGCTCTCATGGCGAAACGCCAGCTTGACGCGGCCGGCCAGCCTGTCCTGGCAATAGTCGCGCGCGCTGTCGCGCACCATGCGCTCCTCGGCGCTCAACTCCTGCTCGAGCAGCAGCGGATCGGCCCAGTCGAACGCATTGCGGTCGAGCCTGGCCGGAGCGTCATGGGTCGCGTGTGGGGCGTTCATGAAAAACCTCGCTGGCACGCAGGCGTTCTACCAGCCCGTTCGCAAACGATCAAAGGCGCCGCCTTCACGTGCCGATATGCGCCGCCAGAAAACGCTCGACCTCTTTCAGCAATTGAATTCGGGTCTGGGGAAATTCGAGGTAGTGATCGTCGCCCTCGAGCGTGACAAATTCGACCGGCCGGCCGGCGGCCTTGAGCGCCTTTTCCTCGATCCGGCTTTGTTCGATCGTGACCGTGGTATCCTTGTCGCCGTGGATGAGCAGA
This sequence comes from Rhizomicrobium sp., assembly GCA_036512455.1. GTDB lineage: Bacteria > Pseudomonadota > Alphaproteobacteria > Micropepsales > Micropepsaceae > Rhizomicrobium. Next base: position 58,887 of record DATCAT010000051.1, on the reverse strand, counting down.
ATCGGAATCTTCACCTTGTCGGCGAAGTTTGCGGGGGATTGTGCCGCCGCCTTGTGGCGGTCGACGTCCGCGCCGATGCGGCGCTTCCAGATCGTGATGCCCTCCGATTCGAAGGTGGTGCCCGTATAGAGAGCCCTGTCGAGGTCGGAAAGACCTGCATAGCTGATCGCACAGGCATAAAGATCGGGAGAGAATGTGGCGCCGGCGAGCGCCATATACCCGCCATAGCTGGCGCCCACGATGCAGATGCGCTTGGGATCGGCGATGCCGTCCGCGATCAGCTTTCGGACGCCGGCCTGCACGTCGTCCTGCACCTTGCCGCCCCACTCGCCGTCGCCGGCCAGAAGGAATTTGCCGCCATATCCCGACGAACCGCGGAAATTCGGCTGCAGCACGGCATAACCGCGCGACGCCATGAATTGCGCCCACCAGTCGAACGCCATGGAGTCGCGCGCTTCCGGTCCGCCATGCGGAAAAATCACCGCCGGCAGGTTATGGGGATCGCGGCCGGGCGGCAGGGTCAAATAGGCGTGAATGTCCAGCCCGTCGGGCGCCTTGTAGGGATAAGGCTTCACCTCGCCAAGATCGGAAGGTTTGAGATCGGGATAGGCCTCTTCGATGATCTTGACTTGATGGTCCGTCCTCGTGAACAGCGAAAGGACCGGAGGATTGCGCGGCCCCTGCGTCGCGATGACGAATGAGGCGCCGGCGTCGTCCTTGGAGAGAATGCTCACCGATTGACCCGGATAGGCCAGTTCGAGCGAGTCCTGAATGCGCTGCAGGGCCGGATCGAAATACTTCGCATGCAGAGTGTCGTCGGTGTAGGTGACGCCGACGACCCGGCCATTTCTTTCGTCGCCGATGACGCCGGAGAGATCGTAAGTGGGATTTTCGAAGAGCGCGGGCCCGAACTGCGATTTTCCGTCCCACGCATAGAGACCTTCCGTCCCGAACGGAGTCGGCATCTGCATGGCGAATTTCGCCTCCGGACCTTCCATCAGCCCTTCGAGTCCGAATTGCGCGCCACCTTTGACGGCATAGCTGAAAGTCTCCTTGCCACCCATTCGGATATGATCCGTCAGGTTGGAATCCTGCTCGATCGAGCCTAGAACGCCCCCGTGTCCGTCGGTAATGAACCCAATCGTATTCGCGCCGCCATGAAGCTTCAGCGCGGCGCTGCCGGACGCCAAGTCAACGAGATAAAGGTCGAGCATGTATTCGTGATCCCAAAGATCGAACTGGGACATGTAGACATGGTCCGGATCGCCCTCGACCATGTCGGTGATGGTGCCTTCGTTACGGGTCGTCATGAAGCGCGGCGCGTCCCACATCAGCAGCATTTCCCTCCGTGTCGACAGCGTGAGGCTGAGGGCGCGACTAAAATCGCTGAGGTATTTCTTGTACCACTTGCCCCTGAGCGTCGCGTGGAAGATGGCAATCGCCCGGTCGTCGGACTTCCACAGGACATCGCCCGCCAGTCCGCCTTCCATACCGACCACGACGGGCGTCGAATCCGGCTTGCTCAGATCGATGATTTCCACTTTCTCGCGTCCATCATAGGGCCGGATGACGGCGAGATGTTTTCCATCGGGAGAGAGTCGTGCGAACTCGGCGCGCGGCAGGTCGCCAAACGCTTCCACTGGCGGCGCGGCGCGGGCCGGCGCGATCAGGCCCATTGCGCAAGCTAGCGCGAACGCCCTCGGCAAAGTGAATCGCATGCACCGCTCCCAGAATCGCATTGTTCCACGCAGCACACATGTCCGCTAGTGCGCGGGCGCCTCGGCCGGCGCCGGTGCGGGCGCCGCCGCCGGCGTGATGTAGACCTTCTCTTCCTTGTAGGCGATGTAGAAATGGAAATGTCGCATGATGTTCATGCCGAGCAGCATCGCGCGGCGCGAGGAATCCATTCGCGGATCGGCGAAGTGCGTGCCGATATGCGCGCTCGAATCCACCTCGTTGGCGGAGCGAAACAGGTCCGGAATGATGCTGATATGCGGATTGGCGACGGCGACGCCCTCGAAATCCAGTGTCGTGAAGGTGTGTTCATAGGTCTTCGCGCCGGAACGGCCCGGCAGTGAGCCGGTTTCGGGCGCGTCGGCCGAGCCGAGCTTCAGCCCGAAATTTCCCTCGGCGACGTTCTGCGCCAACGTCGTGGTGTCGGCACCGGTGTCTAGAACCGCGACGACCGGGCGGCCGTCTAGCTTCACTGTCAGTTGAATCTTGCCGTCGTACATCAGCGTGAAGGGCACGATGGCGACCGCACTCGTCGGCCAATAGATCACTTTGCCCTCGCAATGGTCCTGGCTCAGCAAGTTGAACTTCTTGTTGGTCATATCGACGTCGACGTCGAACTTCTTGAGGATGTCGCTGCCGATCAGGCCGATGACCGAAGGGTCCGGGCTGAACGGACCACCGGGCCAGACTTGCAGAGCATAATTGCTGCCTTGCAGGCGGCCCAATTTCGCGGGCACCATGACATGCGCGGTCGTTTCCTGTCCCGAGACGTTCATCGAACCGAACACGCCGTGCAGGCGTTCGAGGCCGAACTTGTCGACGGCGTCGTTCGTGATCTGTGACACCCAGGCGCCGCTATCGACGAGCATGTTGCCGTCATGGCCCGCGATCGTGATCGGAACGATAATCTGGAGCCCATCATCGGTGGTCTTGAAGTCGAGCGAGGTGACGAGCGCCAGCGGCTTGCAATCCGCCCAGGCGGGAGCGGCGGCGAACGCCGCGAGCGCCAGCGCGCTCACGAAGGTCATACGCATGATACTTCCCCCCCAAAAGACCTTCTTATTCCGGCGCCCTGGCTAGTGCGCCGAAGCCGCGACGGGCGCCGCCGGCTGTTCGGCGGGCGTGATGTAGATCTTCTTCTCCTTGTAGGCGATGTAGAGATGGAAGTGCCGCAGGATGTTCATCCCCAGAACCATCGTCCACTGCACGTCCGGACGCGCTTCGGAATGGATGGGATTGCCGGCCGGCGCGGCGGGCGCCCGGCTCAGGAAGTCCTGCAGCACGCCGGTAACGACTTCCACCCGCGGGTTGTTCACGGCAAGACCGTCGAAGCCGAGCGACTGGAAGCTGTGGCCAAAATCGAACTCGGCCGCCGAGACAGTCGTGCCGCTCGCGCCCGTGTCGAGCAACGCATTGACGGTTTTTCCGTCCACCAGCACCGGCAAGATGATGTGGCCGGCGTCGATCACCTGGATCGGTACGACCGCGACGGTCGCCGCGTTCCAGTAGATGACTTTGCCTTCGCAATGATCCGGCGACATGATGCCGAGCTTGTCGGCCGGGAAATCGATGTCCAGGTCGTAGTGATTGAGGACGTCCGGCGCCAGCACACCCACCTGCTTCTTGTCGGCGAACAGGTTCGCGCCCGGCGAGACGGCCAGCGTGAGGTCGTCGGCTCTCAGTCCTCCGAGCGCCAATGAAGCATCGGCGACGACATTCGAATGTTGACCGGCCGTGTCGTACTGGTTCTGTCCGCTATGTTTGTGCAGCGACAGTTCGGCCACCACTTCCTGGGTCAGTTCCGAGACGCCGCTGCCCGTGTCGAGCAGCATGAGCTTGGGTACGCCCTGCAGCGTCACCGGCACGAATTCGGACAGCTTGTTCTCGCCCGGCACCAGATCGAGAGACGCGATCCGCGACAGCGGCTGGCAGTCCGCCCAGGCCGGTCCGCTCAAGATAACCGCGAAGGAAAAGGCGGCCATAGCCGCGTGTTTTGTCGCCATTGGCATTGTGATCCTTTGTCGTCGGGCGATGTTATCGCGCCTGCCGCTCCAGGAGAAGCCGCCGGCGGCGGGCGCCGCTAACCCTGTAAAAAGGCGAGAACGGCTTGCTTGTAGAGTTTGTCGCCAACTGTCGTCATGTGATCGCGGCCGGGAACCACGACGGCGCGGCCGTTGGCAAAGGCCTGCGCCAGCGGTTCGGGTGGGCCGGACTGCGTGTCCTTCTCGCCGTCGACGACCAGAACCGGCGTCTTGCAGATCTTGAGCTGTTCTCTTGTGTACATATTTCGGACGGCGCTCATGCAGGCGGCCAAGGCCAGCAGGTCCTTGCCGCCCTGCGAGGCGAAGGCGCGGAAGGCCTTTTGTTGCGGATCGGTGATCGTGGACGGATCGGAAGCGCGCAAAGCATCCGCGATGCCGCTGCGGTGCGACTTCGACGCGAAGTAGGTTTCGCCGATCCCGGCCAGGATCGCGCGGCGAAATCTCTGAGGACGGGTCATGAGCAAACCGACGCTCAAAATGCCGCCCATCGAATAGCCCATCAGGTCGGCCTTATCGATGCCGGCCGCGTCCATCACGCTCAGCACGTCGCCCAGCATCGTGTCGCCATAGGCGGCATCGTCATGCGGCTTGTCGCTCATGCCATGGCCGCGGAAATCCAGCGCCACGACGCGAAAGCCGGCGCCGCTCAGCGTCTCGTACCAGCCGACGTTCTTCCAGTTCTGCGCCCGGTCGGACGCGAAGCCATGCGCCAGGACGATGGGCTTGCCTTCGCCCGCCATGTCATAGGCGATGCGCGTGCCGTCTTTTGCCGTTGCGAATTGCGTCATCGGGTCGATCGAACCTTGCAGGAGCGTGGACCTTCGCAAAGCGGAACGAGACTGTCTATGATGCGGGGCCGCCTCGAAAGACTTTCCTATGTCATTGGAACTGCTGAAGAAAGACGTTTGCGCCGCGGTCGATGCGATGCGCGACGAACTGCTCGCGCTGAGCCACGCCATCCATGGCGAGCCCGAGCTGGCGCTGGAGGAATTCAGGGCCGCGCAACGCTTGACGGACGGCATCGAAAGCCATGGCATCAAGGTGCAGCGCGAAGCCTTCGGCCTGCCGACGGGCTATGCCGCCGAGTTCGGCAAGGCCGGCGGACCCAACATCGCGATCCTGTCGGAATACGACGCCCTGCCCGGCATCGGCCATGCCTGCGGCCACAACGTCATCGCCACCAGCGGCTATGGCGCGGCCGTCGCGCTGTCGAAGCTGAACGGCCGCCTGCCCGGCCGCGTGCGCTATCTCGGCACGCCGGCCGAGGAGCGCTATGGCGGCAAGGAGATCATGGCGCGCGTCGGCGCCTTCGACGGCTGCGACGCGGCGATGATGATCCATCCGTCGAACGAGAATCTCGTCACCATGCCGTGCATCGCCATCGCCGAAGTGGAGGCGATCTATCATGGCCGCTCGGCGCACGCTTCGGCGATGCCGTATCGCGGGCTGAATGCGCTCGACGCCGTCGTCACGGCCTATCAGTCGATCGCGCAATTGCGCCAGCACATCCGCAACACCGACCGCATCCACGGCATCATCACCGAGGGCGGGCTGGCGCCCAACATCGTGCCGGAGCGCGCCGCCTGCCGCTTCTATGTCCGCGCCGCCGACGCGCACGAACTGGCGCCGCTGAAAATGCGGGTGCAGAAATGTTTCGAGGCCGGCGCGCTGGCGACGGGCTGCCGCCTCGAGGTCCATTGGGGCGACACCGACTATCTCGACATGAAGACCAACTGGCCGATGGCGGAATTGTATGAGGCCAACGCCATCAAGCTGGGCCGCGAGTTCTTCCCGGTGAAGGATCTGCCGCCCGGCTATGCCGGCTCGACCGACATGGGCAATGTCAGCCACCGCGTGCCGTCGATCCATCCGATGCTGGGCATCGCGCCGGCCGGCGTGGTCATCCACAATCCCGAATTCGCCCGTCATGCCGCATTGGACAAGGCCGACGCCGCCGTGATCGACGGCGCCAAATCCATGGCGATGACGGCGCTCGACCTGATGGCGGATGCGCGCCTGATGGCGGCGGTGCGGGCGGACTTCGCGGCGACGGCCGAAATCTCAGCCGCCGCCATCGCCAAATCGCGCGAGCCGCTGGCGCATGACCACCACGCCGGCGGCTGCGGCTGCGCATGAAAGCCTGGCTGCTGATCGCGGCGCTCAACGGATTTCTTGCCGTCGCGTCAGGCGCCTTCGCGGCACATGGCCTCTCCGGCCGGCTGGACGCGCATGCGCTGCAGATATTCGAAACGGGCGCGCGCTATCACATGTATCACGCGCTCGGAATCGGCCTTGCCGCCTTTGCTGTTCGTGACGCTGCGGCAGGCGCCGCTGCAACAGCCGGCGCATTTTTCCTCGCGGGCATATTGCTCTTCTGCGGTTCGCTCTATCTTCTGGCGTTGACGGGGCAGAGGGGCTTCGCCTTCGTGACGCCGGTGGGCGGCATTTGTTTTCTTATTGGCTGGGTGGCGCTTGGCCTGGCGGCAATGCGATTGCCAAAGTGATTGAAGGTATGATGCGCAACGACGAACACATTCTGGTCGCGGGCAGCGGCATCGCCGGCCTCGGCGCCGCGCTGGCGTTCGGCGGCGGGGCGCGCCGCATCACCATCCTGGACCGCGATCCGCCGCCGCCCTCGGGCTCGCCGGAGGAAGCGTTCTACAATTGGGAACGGCGCGGTGCGACGCAGCTGCGCCACAGCCACGCCTTTCTCGGCCGTCTCACCTCGCTGATCCGCGACCGCTATCCCGACCTGATGGCCGAACTGCTCGCCGAAGGCACGCGCCTGTTCGGCTTCGAGGACGGGTTGACGCCGCCGCAGATGAGCCGATATGCGCCGGCGATAGGCGACGAGGATCTCAAGCTGCTGTTCAGCCGGCGCACGACGCTGGAGCTCGTCATGCGGCGCTACGCGGCGCGGCTGCCCGGCATCACCTTCGTCAACGACGCCGGCGTGCGCGGGATTGCGACCCGGCGCGAAGGCGGCAAGGTGATCGTCGAAGGGCTCAAGGTCGAGTGTAACGGCGTGATCGAAGAGATGCGCGCCGATGTCGTCGTCGATGCCTCGGGCCGCGCCACCTCGTTTCCCGAATGGCTGCGCGGCGAAGGCGTGACGGTGCGCGAGGAGTCGAGCCCGTGCGGCATTCTCTATTACACGCGCCACTACAAGCTCAAGGACGGCCAGAACGAGCCGCCGCGCGACGCCAAGGCGGCGGCCGGCGGCGCCGATCTGGGCTACATCAAATTCGGCGTCTTCATCGCCGACAATCGGCATTTCTCCGTCACGCTGGCGACGCCGGAGATCGAGACCGAGATGCGCATGGCCGTCATGAAGCCGGAGAATTTCGACACGATCTGCATGTCCCTGCCCGGCGCGGCTCGCTGGATGAACACCGAGCGGGCCGAACCGGTGAGCCAGGTCTTCGCCATGGGCAATCTGCAGAATGTCTGGCGGCATTACATGAAAGACGGCGAGCCGCAGGTGCTGAATTTCTTCGCTCTCGGCGACGCCGCGATCCGCACCAATCCGCTCTATGGCCGCGGCTGTTCTTCGGGCGTGGTGGAGGCGCATCTGCTGCGCGGCGCGCTGGACGCGACCGGCGATCCGGTCGAGCGGGCAAAAATCTACGAACGCGAACTCAGGAGCCAGATCCGGCCCTATTACGATTCGATGGTGGCGCTCGACCTCAACGCCATCAAGCGCGCCGAGCACGAGCGCAATCCGCATTACAAGCCGAGCCTGCGCGCGCGCCTGACCAGGAGCTTCACCGAAGACGGCTTGATGCCGGCGCAGCGCGGCGATGTCGAAGTCAGCCGCGCGCTCTCCCGCGTCTTCCACATGCTGGACGAACCGACCGCCTTCCTGAAGCGCCCCGCCATCGTGGCGCGCATCGTCGCCATGTGGGCGACCTCGACCGCCGACAAGAAAAAGCGCGGCCTCTACCCGCCCAAATCCGGGCCCGACCGCGCCGAGATGCTGGCCCTTCTGAACATCGCCGCCTGAGGAGCAAACCATGGCCTTCCCCGAACCGACGATGATCAAGACCAACGGCATCGACATGGCCGTCTACGAAGCGGGGCCGAAGGACGGCGTGCCCGTGGTGCTGTGCCATGGCTTTCCGGAACTGGCCTATTCCTGGCGGCATCAATTGCCAGCGCTCGCTGCGGCCGGCTTTCGCGCCATCGCGCCGGACCAGCGCGGCTACGGACACACCTCGCGCCCCGAGGCGGTTGCCGATTACGATGTCGAGCATCTCACCGGCGACCTCGCCGGCATGCTGGACGCGCTGGGCCTGAAGGACGCAATCTTCTGCGGCCATGACTGGGGCGGCATCGTGTCGTGGCAGATGCCGCTGTTCCACCCGTCGCGCGTGCGCGGCAACATTGGCGTCAACACGCCGTTCCTGGCGCGCGGTCCGATGGATCCCATCGCCATGATGCGCGCCGTGTTCGGCGAGGACATGTACATCGTCTATTTCCAGCAAGCCGGCCTGGCCGACGCCGCGCTGGCGAAAGACGTCGGCAAGTCGATGCGCTTCTTCATGCGCAAGTCCGGCATGAAGGCGGCGGACTACGCCAAGTTGCCGGCCGAGCAGCGCAACCTCGCGCTGGTCAAGGCGCTGGAGGCCGACGAGACCAGCTGGGGCGGCCAGGGCTCGGCCCTGCTCAACGCCGAGGAATTGAAATATTTCGTCGACGCCTTCACGCGCACCGGTTTCACCGGCGGCATCAACTGGTACCGCAACTTCACGCGCAACTGGGAAAAGAGCGCCGGCGTCGAGCAGAAAGTGAACGTCCCCGGCCTGATGATCATGGCCGAGGACGACATCGTGCTCTCGCCCGCCATGGCCGACGGCATGGAGCAATATGTGCCCGACCTGGAGAAAGCCCTGATCAAGGATTGCGGCCACTGGACCCAGCAGGAACATCCCGACCAGGTCAACACGATCATGGTGGATTGGCTGAAGAGACGGTTTGGCTGAGTTGTTCTCCCTCGCCCCCGCGAAGCGGGGGAGAGGGCGGGGTGAGGGGGCGCCGATGTCGGCAACGACGGCGCGGCCATATCGAAAACCGCCGCCACAACGCTTCATCAAATTCAGTGCCTTCTCCGGAGAGGCCCCCTCACCCTGCCCTCTCCCCCAAAAGTGGGGGAGAGGGAAATTCTTTGAGGCTTCGCTACCAAGCTTTTCCAAAACTCCCATTGGATAGCGACCCAGCGCGGCCCCGTTCTTCCCGCGCAAACCCTGCCTTTTTCATTTTCCTTATCCCGCACCCCCAAGACCGGCCGTATGCTGCACGCTCCGCAAAAAGGGAGGCTGCTTTGATCGCGGCAGACGCAGGGATGAAACTGGCGAGGGGAGGGGTCCGTGAAAAGTCGAAAACGAATAAAGCCAGCCCATGACTGAAAAACTCGCCCCGCCCAAGCGCCGCCGCGGGGGACAACCCGGCAACCGCAACGCCCGCAAGCACGGCCGCGACACGGCGTTCATGCGCCAAATGCGGGCGCGGATCTGGGCCTGGCGCAAGGAGAACGTCAAAGTCCTGGCGCTGGCCCGGCTCGAACTGCGCTTGCGTGCGGCGCTGGCGCAAATGGACCGGGAAAAGCCGAAGCTTGCACTGGCAGGATTGGCGAGAGCATCGCACAGCCGCCATCTTTCCCGCGAAAAGCCCCCGTCTGGCCTGCCCTCCCCGCACGTGACAAACTCCGCCCATGGCAGAATCGTCCGCCGAAGAAATCGACACCTTTTCCTATGCCGATCCGGCCGATCCGCGGCTGAAGAAGTTCTTCATCCGCGTCGTCGAGCGGCTGACCGGGCAGCCCTATCTGAAATGGATCTACGAGGACAACCGCGCCCATCCGGTGGAAGGCGAGAGCTTCTGGTCGGCGGCGATCCGCAGGCTGGAGCTGAAGCTGATCTACAACGAGGCGGAACTCGCCAAATGGCCCAGGACCGGGCCGCTGGTCGTGGTCGCCAATCATCCCTTCGGCGTGCTCGACGGCCTGATCATCTGCGAGATCGTCACCAAAGTGCGACCGGATTTCCGTGTCCTGACCAACGCCGTGCTGCTGCGCGCCGAAGAGGTCAAGTCGTTCCTGCTGCCGGTGGATTTCGCCGAGACCGAGGAGGCGCTCAAGACCAATCTGCGCACCCGCGCCGAGGCGAAGTCCTTTCTGCTCAAGGGCGGCTGCCTCGTGGTGTTTCCGGCCGGCGGCGTCTCGACCACGCCGACCATCTGGCACAAGCGCGCCATCGACACCGAATGGAAGAATTTCACCGCAAGGCTGATCGGCCAGGCCAAGGCGCCGGTGGCGCCGGTCTATTTCGCCGGCCAGAACAGCCGCCTGTTCCAGCTCGCCAGCCATATTTCCATGACCTTGCGCCTGTCGCTGCTGTTCAAGGAAGTGCACGACAAGATCGGCAGCGAGGTCCAATTGCGCATCGGCGAGCTTGTGCCCTATGAGCGTCTCGCCGGCATCAACGACCGCCAATCCTTCATGGACCTGCTCAAGGACATGACCTACGCGCTGGGCGACACGGTGCCGGACAAACTGCCCAAGACGCGCATCAAACGGCCGCGCCGGGCGCCGAACTCGCGAGCCTATCCGTGAGCGCCAGACCGCGCGTCGGCCTGTTCGTCACCTGCCTCGTCGATCTGGTCCGGCCGCAGATCGGCTTCGCGGCGGTGAAATTGCTCGAGCAGGCCGGCTGCGACGTCGAAATACCGGCGGTGCAAACCTGTTGCGGCCAGCCGGCCTGGAACGCCGGCGCCGACGGCCATGCGGGCGACATCGCGCGCGCCGTCATCGCGGCGTTCGAGGGCTTCGATCATGTCGTGGCGCCGTCCGGCTCCTGCGCCGGAATGATCAAACGGCATTATCCCGAAGTCTTCGCGAACGATGCCGCCTGGCTGGCGCGCGCGCGCGCGCTGGCGCAGAAAACCCATGAGCTGATGTCGTTCCTGGTCAAGGTACGCGGCGTGACCGGCGTGCCGGCGCAATTCGCGCAAAAAGTCTGCTATCACGACAGCTGCTCCTCGCTGCGCGAGATGGGCGTCAAGGCCGAGCCTCGCGCCCTGCTCGCCTCCGTGGGCGGCCTCAGCATTGTCGAACTCGCCGATCCGCAGACCTGTTGCGGCTTCGGCGGCCTGTTCAGCGTCAAATATCCGGAAATCTCCGAACGCATGGCCGACGACAAGATCGCCGATGCCGGCGCGACCGGCGCCGACACGCTGATCGGTGGCGATCTTGGCTGTCTTCTCCACCTCGCCGGCCGCATGAAGCGGCAGGGCAAGACGCTTGCGGTCCGCCACGCCGCCGAAGTGCTGGCGGACATGGGCGGCGAGCCGGCGCTGGGCGAGACCGGCCAATGAACCAGGACCCGCGCGAGTTTCCGCAAAACGCGCGCGCGGCGCTGAACGATCCGCTGCTGCGCCCAGCGCTCGGCCGTCTCAAGACGCATTTCGGCGCCGGCCGCGCCGCCGCCGTGGCGCGCTATGGCGATTTCGAAGCCCTGCGCGAAGCCGGCCGCGACATCCGCGACTATGCGGTAACGCATCTGGACGAACTCCTCATCGCCTTCGAAGCCTCCGTCAACGCGCGCGGCGGCACGGTGCATTGGGCGCGCGACGCGGCCGAGGCGCGGCGCCTGATCCTTTCGATCCTGCAGGATGCGGGCGCCAGGACCGTGACCAAAGGCAAATCCATGGTCACCGAGGAGATCGCGCTCAACCCTTTCCTCGAAGCCAACGGCATCGTGCCGGTGGAGACCGATCTGGGCGAATACATCATCCAGCTGCGCAAGGAGCCGCCGAGCCACATCATCGCGCCGGCCTTTCATCTTTCCAAGGAACAGGTCGCCGACACCTTCCGCGAGGCGCACACCGAACTGGACCCTGCGCGCCCGCTGACCGAGCGCAACGCGCTGGTCCAGGAGGCGCGCGCCATGCTGCGCCGGCAATTCGAATCCGCCGATGCCGGCATCACCGGCGCCAATTTCCTCAGCGCGGCAGAAGGCGCGGCGATCATCGTCACCAATGAGGGCAATGGCGACCTGACGCGCCTCTTGCCCAAGACCCACATCGTCGTCACCGGCATCGAGAAGGTCGTCGCCGACATGGACGACGTCGCGGTGCTGCTGCGCCTGTTGCCGCGCTCGGCGACGGGACAGCCGATCTCGACCTATGTCAGCGTCATGGCCGGCCCGCGCGGCTGCGGCGAGGCCGACGGACCGGAAGATTTCCACGTCGTGCTGGTCGACAACGGCCGCTCGAAACTGATCGGCACCGAGGCGCAGGATGTGCTGCGCTGCATCCGCTGCAGCGCCTGCATCAATCACTGCCCGGTCTACGGCGCCATCGGCGGCCATGCTTACGGTGCAACCTATATGGGACCCATCGGGGCGGCGCTCAATCCCGGCATGATGAGCGTGGCGGAGGCCGGCCATCACGCCAATGCCTCGACCTTCTGCGGCCGCTGCGCCGAAGTCTGTCCGGTGCTGATCCCGCTGCCCAAGATCATGCGCCACTGGCGCGCGGTGGAATATGCCGGCGGTCTGGCGCCGAAAACGATCGTGCGGGGCCTCGGCATCTGGGCCTTCGCGGCAAAAAGGCCGGCGCTCTATCGCTTCGGCGCGTCCCTTCTGGCGCGGATTCTGAAAATGATCGGGCGCGGCGGCACGGTGCACGCGCTGCCCGTGATGCACGGCTGGTTCGCGGTGCGCGATTTTCCGGCGCCGCAAGGCAAAACTTTTCAAGCGCAGTGGCGGGCCAGGCGATGAACGGCCGCGAAACGATCCTCGCTTCGATCCGCGCGCGGCGGCTGGCGCAGACACCCAGGCCCACGCCCTATCGCGCGCCACCGACGACGGGCGACCTGCCCCAAATTTTCGCCAAAAAACTGTCGGCGCAATATGCCGATGTGCGGATGCTCGACTCGATGGCCGATGTGCCCGCCGCCATCGCCGACATCCTGCGCGGCCTCAACATGGCGGCGCGCATCCACATTCCGCCGGACTCCGAACTCGCGTCGCTTGAGCTTGCCAATGTCGAGATCCGCCGCGAGCCGCCCGGCGCTTTCGATGCCGCGGTGACGACAGCGCCGTTCGCCATCGCCGAGACCGGCACGCTCGCCTACCCCGCCGGCAAAGGCGCGCCGGCCTCGTGGCACTTCCGGCCCGTGCTGGAGATCGCGATCCTGCGTGCCAGTTCGATCGTCGCAGAGTTGGAAGACGTTCTCGCCGCCCTCCCCGTCGGCCTGCCGTCCACTCTGAATCTCGTCAGCGGCCCCTCCCGCACTGGCGACATCGAGCAAACCATGGAACTCGGCGCGCATGGTCCGAAGGCTCTGGCGGTGCTGATCGTGCGAGACTCTTAACCCGCTCGCGGGAGATGTTAGATGATCCCCAACTCTCGCCGTGCGAACTCGCTCGCCGATTTGTAATCCGCCTTGCCGTTGGGCGCGCGCAGGTTCACGCCCGAGACCAGCACGCGCTTGGGCGTCTTGTAGCCGGCAAGGCTTTCGCGGACATGGGCGCGCAGCGCGGCCTCGTCGAACGCGGCGCCGGGCGCGAGTTTGACGAGGCCGGTGATCGCCTGGCCCCACTTCTCATCCGGCACGCCCAGCACCAGCGCGTCCTCGATCGACGGATGGGTCTTCAGCCTCTCCTCGACCTCTTCGGGAAAGACCTTCTCGCCGGCGGTGTTGATGCAGTTGCTGCCGCGCCCGAGCAGGATGATGCGGCCGTCGTCCTCGACGATGGCGTAGTCGCCGGGAATGGAGAAGCGCTTGCCGTTGATCGTCTTGAACAGGCGGTTGGTCTTCTCTTCGTCCTTGTAATAGCCGACCGGCAGGACGCCCCCGACCGCGAGCCGGCCGGTCTTGCCGCTGCCGGGCGCGATCTGCTGGTCGTCGTCGTCGATGACGATCGCGTTCGGCCCCATCATGAAGCCGGCCGTCTTGGTCGGAACGCCCTTCTGCGCCACCGACACGCCCATGCCCAGCGCCTCGGTCGAGGAGAAGCTGTCGGTCAGCGCCGCGCCAGGCCCAAGATGGTTGAGCAGGCCCTCCTTGACCTCCGCGCTCCACATCGCGCCGGACGAACCGATGCCGATGACCGAGGACACGTCGTATTTGCCCGGATTCTCGTCCAGCACGCGCAGCAGCGGCTTGGCGAAGGGATCGCCGACGATGGCCATGTTGGTGACGCGGTTCTTCTCGACCGCGGCCCAGATCGCTTCGGCGTCGAGCGAGGCGTTGTCCACGGTGACGACGCAGCCGCCCATCAGCAGGGTCGACATCGTGCCGAAGAAGCCGGTGCCGTGCATCTGCGGGCAGGCCGGCAGATAGCGGGCGTTCATATCGCCGGACGCTTTCACGAAGGCGAGGATCTCGCTCATCTGCTCGGGCAGCTTGCCGGTGGCGATGAAGATGCGCGCCAGCAGCGTGGCGGTGAGATCGCCCTGGGCATACATCACGCCCTTGGGCATGCCGGTGGTGCCGCCGGTATAGACCATCACCAGGTCCTGCGGCGACCGTTCGATATCGAGCCTGGCGCCGTTGCCGGTGGTGGCGAGCTTTTCGTAGCCCGTGGCGAACGAGGCGACGTCCGGCGAGCCGACCTCGACGAAGACCTTCACCTGGTTGAGCTGGTTGTGGATCTGCGCCACGGCATCGCGGAATTCGCGGGCGTAGACCACCACCGTGGCGTCGGAATTGTCGACGATGTAGCGCACTTCCTCCGGCTTGTAGCGGTAGTTGACGTTGACATGGGTAAGGCGGCCGAGGAAACAGGCGCCGGTCGTCTCGCCATACTCGATGCCGTTGCGCATGTAGAAGGCGACCTTGTCGCCGGGCTCGACGCCGCGCGCGTGCAGATTGCGCGCGATGTTGTTCATCCGCCTGGTCGCCGTGCTCCAGTCGATCGTGCGGTCGCCATGTACGAAGGCGGGCGCGGACGGCGGAACGATCGCCGAAACCGCCTCGACGATATCGCCGAAATTAAACGCCTGCGGCGCCGGCGGCAGTTTCTCTGAAAGTTCACGCAAACTCATACCCTGCTCCCATTGTCATGGCCGCGAGTTCATAGCGACAGCGACGGTGGTTGAATCAGTTCGCCTTCTCGACCGCCTTGATCCTGCTGACCGAGATGTTTTTTTCCCAATGCGAATGCTCGCGGCGGCGGAAGTGATCGGGGCGGTCCTTGAGATGGCGTGTCGACAGCCACAGCCGCTTGAAATGCCGCTTGAAGCCGGCCGCGACGTCGTCCTGGTATTCCTGGCGGCCGTGCAGGACGTGGTAGTTGTTGATGAACTGCATCTCCCCCGGCGCCAAATCCATGTAGACATTGTTGCGCGGATCGCGCGCCATCTCGGTCACCGTCTTGAGCGCTTCGTGCGCCGTCGGCGACAGGCGCGGCGCCTCGGGATGCTTCTGCGAGGCCAGCACGTATTGCGGGATGAAGCGGGTGAACAGCCTTCCGCCGTGCTCGGTGAATATCGGCACCAGGTAATAGGGCTTCTGGCCCTTGGCCTGCTCCTGCCGCGCATCGAACGGCAGCGCTTCATAGAGCGCCGCGACCAGTTCGGGCCGCGTCTTGACCAACTCGTTATAGATCGACACGACATTGGCGACGCAGGAGAGGCCGCCGACCTTGGCCTTGCGCAGACACATCAGGCCGATGATGTCGGCACCGTCGGTGTGGTAGTCGAGGCCCACTCCGCCGATCTCGTTGCCGCGCAAGGTCGGATCGTCGAGCCGCTTGCCCTGGTCCGTGACGTCGCCCATCACATGGCCGTAATGGTTTTGCGGCCAGGGATCGCCCAGATGGATGCCGATGCCCCAATAGAGCATCGTCAGATCGTCGTCGGAGTATTTTTGGTGGTCGAGGGTGCGGATGCGCACGAAGCCGCGCGGCCCATCGATCAAATCGCGTTCGATGCCGGCGATCTTCTTCTTCAGGCTATCGAGCGGAAATTGCGCCAGCCCGATATCGAGCAGATTGTCGGAATGCGACTTGGCGACGGCGAGCGCGTGATCGAGTTCGCGCTTGTCGGCGTCCGAGAGCTCGACGGTCCAGGCGCTCTCGTCCTGCACGTCTTCATGATGCCAGTTGACATGCGTCTCGAGCGGGCGGGGCTGGGCGTTCATGATGTCCTCTCTCAGTTCGCCGGCGCGGCTTGCGGGCCGCGCACCAGCTTGCCCGGCAGCGCGCCGGTCGGCCGGCCGTTGCGGTAGATCACCTGGCCCGACACGATGGTCGCGTCATAACCCTTGGCGCCCTGCAGCAGGCGCTTGCCGCCGGCCGGAAGATCGTAAGCCATGGTAGGCGCCTCGACTTCGAGCTTGGCCAGATCGATCACATTGAGATCGGCCTTCATGCCCGGCGCGATGACGCCGCGATCAAGCAGGCCGACGGCGCGCGCCGTGTCCGCCGTGTGGCGCTTGACCAGGAAGCCGATGTCGAAGCGTCCCGTGGCGCGGTCGCGGCCCCAATGGGTGAAGAGATAGGTCACGAAACTGGCGTCGGAGATGATGCCGACATGCGCGCCGCCGTCGCCCAGACCCATGACGCAATCCTTGTGCGCGATCATCTCGCCGCAATGGTCGAGATTGTATTCGGCGTAATTGGCGAAGGGCGAGAACAGGAACGCTTTGCCGTCGTTTTCCAGGATCAGGTCGTAGGCGATCTCGGACGGCGTGCGGTTGGAGCGCGCCGCCATGGCGGCGATGGAGCTCTCTTTCGGCGGCTCGTAGTTCGGCGGATCGCCGAGCGCGAACATGCGCTCGAACGCCATGATGCCGCGCGCCAGCGGATGCGCCTTCTGGCGCTCGGCGCTTTCTTCCAGGATGCGGGCGCGGAACGCCGGATCGCGCAGCGCGGCGACCTTCTGGGCCAGCGGCTTGTCTTTGATCTCCTGGAACGCGGCATGGGTGACGAAGGGATTGATCGAGCCCTGCAGGCCAAGCAGCACGCCGATGGGCCGCGGCGCCACCTGGGCCTTGATCGGCAGGCCGTCGTCGGACGATTTTTCGATCAGCGCCATGATCTTGCGCCAGCCATTGGCCGACGAATGGCCTTGCGCCAGCGACAGCGTCAGCGGCCGGCCGGAATCCTCGACCAGGCGCCGCACCATGGAGAATTCCTGATTCAAGTCGGGCCAATCGGAAATCAACTCGATGACACCCGAGCCGGCGTCCTTCAGCCCCATGGCGATGCCGTGCAGTTCGGCCTCGGTCGCCTTCAGCGACGGCGTCGGATCGCCCTTGACCGTCTTGTGATTCAAGGTGCGCGAGGTGGAAAAGCCGAGAGCCCCGGCGCGCATGGCGTCCGCCGCCAGCTTGCGCATCTGCGCGATATCGTCATCGGTCGCCGGTTCGAGATTGGCGCCGCGTTCGCCCATGACATAGACGCGTAGCGCGCCATGCGGCAGCTGGGCGCCGATATCGATGTCGTGCGGCGTGCTCTCGACCGCGTCGAGATATTCGCCGAAGCTTTCCCAATTCCACTTCAGGCCCTCATGCAGGGCCGCGCCCGGTATGTCCTCGACGCCTTCCATCAGCTCGATGAGGCGATTGTGGTCGGCCTTGCGCACCGGCGCGAAGCCGACGCCGCAATTGCCCATGACGATCGTGGTCACGCCATGCCAGCTCGACGGATTGAGCCGCGTGTCCCAGGTCGCCTGGCCGTCATAGTGCGTGTGGATATCGACGAAGCCGGGCGTCACCAGCTTGCCGCGCGCGTCGATCTCCTCGGCGCCCTTGCCTTCGAATGTGCCGACGGCCGCGATCTTGCCGTTCTTGACGGCGACATCCGCCAGGACAGCCGGCCCGCCACGGCCATCCGCCAGCAAGCCATTGCGAATGACCAGATCGTACTCAGCTGTCATGGCGGTTCCCCGGCGAATTGGCTTGTTTCGCGAACGGTTTGCCTACGCTGACATAAAGTCAAGTTGGCCGTTCATCTGCCGTTCAGGAATCATTGAGCAAAAGTGGCGGGAGTTCTTGCCTGCCTAGACTTTAGGCTATGATCTCACGGTGAAGGCGGCTTTGGGGCGCCATCTCCGGATTCGTGGCGCTTAGCCAGTTTCAAATGCCGTCACGACCGAGGATTTTTGCAAGTGCGAACGACGCCGACCCGCGCCTGGAACTGGCTGCGCGACCGCTATTCGTCCAGCGTGCTCGGCGTCACCTCGCCCGGCATGCCGGGCCTAGACGGCGGGTTGTCGCGCCCCTCGCGTTTGACGATCACGGCCTTGAGCCTGGCTCTCGCCGCCCTCGCCGCTCTGCTGGTGGGAAGCCTCCCGGGCGCCCTGTTCTTTTTCCCCGCCTTGATGATCGCCGGGATTTTCGGCGGCGCGGAGCTGGCGCTACCGGCACTCTTGCTGAGCGTGGTTCTCGGGCGGGCGCTCTTTCCGGCGCTCGATCTGTGGCTGTTCGGCGGCGCGGCGGCAGTGCAGACCTTCCTGGCGCTCGGGCTGCGCGGCCTGTTCCGCGAGAGCCGGCGCTGGGGCGTTCGCTACCGCCGCCTGCTCAGCGCCATGTCGTCGGCGGTGACGGTGTCCGACGCGGAGGGACGCATCGGACGGCCGCATCCCGAGCTCGGAAAGCTGATCGGCATGGCCTGGCCGTCCTATCGCGGGCCGCGCTGGCTAGCTTCCATTCATCCCGACGACCAGAAAAAGCTGCTGCCGCCGCAACCCTTCAAGGACGTGACGGTGCAGCGCGCCGAGATCCGCATCAAGAATCCCAATGGCGGGGACTGGCGCTGGCACTTGATGCGCGCCGTGCCGCTGCTCGGCGAAGATGGCGAGGTCGAGGAATGGATATCCGTTCTCACCGATGTGCATGAGCGCAAGCTGGCCGGCGAGCAGCGCGAGATCATGGTTGGCGAGGCGCGGCACCGCTTGAAGAATTTGATGACCATCATCGACTCGCTGGCCAAGAGTTCGCGCCCGGTCGACAAGGACCTGGCGGTCGATGCGTTCCTGGCGAAGTTTCTCGGCCGCCTGCATGCCCTGAGCGCCGCGAGCGACCTCGCGCTGGCCAGCAACTACTCGACCATGCAGGCCGAAGACGTGGCGCGTGCGATCCTGGCGCCGTTTCTGGAAACCGGTTCCAGCCGCCTCACCTTCGGCGGGCCGAAGCTGGAGCTGAGTGAAGCGACCGGTGGCGGACTGGCGCTCGGGCTCAACGAGATGGTGACCAACTCGATCAAGCACGGCGCGCTGTCCGTGCCGGAGGGGCGTGCAACGTTCACCTGGAGCGTGACGCCGAGTGCGGACGGCGAACAGGTCGCCATGGAATGGCGTGAGAGCGGAGGTCCGGCGCCCAAAATGCCCCAGAAGGAAGGCTATGGCACGCGCGTCATCAAATTCATCCCGTCGCGCGAGCGCGCCGGCGCCGTCGCGTTCAGCTACGCGCCCGAAGGCTACGCCTGCAAAATCACCTTCACCAAGCCGGTCAAGCCGCGCGTGAAGACGCTGGAGGCGGAGTAGACCGACCCAGCGCCGGGATGATCCGGCCAAGTCCGCGGCCGCCTTAACTCTGCCATCTCCGTAACGAACACTCTGCCGCACGTGGATATGCGAAAGACCATCCCATGACGGCCGTCAGATTGGCGTGTCTTGTTCTTGCTTGGCAGCTGCTTGGAGCCACCCCCTGTCTTGCCGACGCGCCGCTGGCGGGCAAATTCGTTCATGCCGCGGACGCGCTCGAGAACGGGGGCGTCGGCTTCGACAGCAGCTATCGCAGAATCGCTTATCCGCTTGGCGACGTTCCGGCGAATGTGGGCGTGTGCGCGGACGTGGTGGTGCGGGCCTATCGCGCCATCGGCATCGATCTGCAGAGGCTCGTCCATGAAGACATGGAACGCAGCTTTTTCGTCTATCCGAAACGATGGGGCTTGAGCCGGCCCGACGCCAACATCGATCACCGCCGCGTGCTCAACCTGCGCGTCTTTTTCGCGCGCCACGGCAAGGTGTTGAAGATCACCGATGATCCGAAGGACTACAAGCCCGGCGATCTCGTTACCTGGAATCTGGTCACGCGAGGTTCACTGCCGCACATCGGAATCGTCACGGACAGACGGACGGCCGATGGAGCGCGACCGCTCATGATGCACAACGCCGGTGGCGGCCAGGTTTTCCAAGACCTGCTCTTCCTGTTCAAGATCACCGGGCATTATCGCTACGCGATAGACTGAGGCCCTAGCCCAGCCGTCCGATTGCCTGCACCACAGAATCAGTCTTTTCCAGCGTCACCATATGGCCGGCTTCGGGGATCGAGACGAGCTCGCTGCCCGCGATGCCCTTCTTGAAGCCGTGCGCATAGGCCGGCGGGATCAGCTTGTCGCTGTCACCCCAGATCAGCACCGTCTTGGCCTTGATGCGATAGAGGCGCTGGGAGAGACCGCGTTCGGGAATCGGAAAGAGAATCTTTCCCGCCATGCCCATCTGCCGCGCATTGGTGACGAGATAGGTCTGCAGGAATTTCGGATCGCTGAGCGTCATGCCGGCGGTGAGCAGCTTGGTGCCGGCTTCGACATCGTGGAACAGCAGCTTGGGCATCTCGAAGGGCAGCGTCGCGAACAGATCCGGGATCGGATAGGCGTCCAGCCACAGACCCGCCGGGCAGATCAGGCCCAGCCGCGTCACGTCATGCGGCGCGATGGCCGCCATCTCGGCCGCGATCATGCCGCCCATCGAATGGCCAACCAGGATCGGGTTCTTCAGGCTCAGTGCCTCGACCACGTCCCAGCTGTGGAGCGTGAAGTCGAGCATGTCGCGGATCTCGCCGCACTCCTCGCTGTCGCCATAACCCGGCAGCAACGGGGCATAGACGTGATATTTCTCGGCCAGCTTGTTGAGGAATGGATCGGCGAGCGTCGCGCCGCCGGCGCCGTGCAGGAAGACGAGCGCCGGACCCCCATCTTTCTTGTCGGAAGGGGCGCCTTCGATATAGCGGACCGGGACATGCGGCGTGGCGATGGTTTTGAGTTCGAGAGCCATGTTGCCGTTTCCCTAGCGCGCCGCGCCGACGATTTCGCGGGCCTTGCTTTCCGTCGGCAGGCTGCCTGGCTTGACCTGCTTGATCGGGTGGCACCAGAAGCGCTCGTCGTCCTTGTATTCGGGGAAGACGTTGCGCAGCTTGGGCATCACCTTCTCGGCGAACAGCTTGGTCGAGTACATGCACTTCTCCTTGGGCATGTCGCCGACATGCATGAGGCAGAAGAGATTGCCGACATTGAGCGTCTTGGCGAGCTCTTCGAGGCGCTGGCGCACCGTCTCCGGCGAGCCGGCGATGACATGGCCCTGCTCGGTCAAATCCTTCCAGGTCAGCGTGGTGTAGCCGCCGACCGGCGGGGCGTATTGCGACAGCGCGCCGGTCTGGATCGTCTTGATGGTGCGATAGCCCGGCGCGTCCGCGAAGCCCGGATAGACGTGCAGGCAGCGATTGTAGAAATAATCGACATGCGGCTTGTAGAGACGCTCGGCCTCTTCGTCGGTGTCGGCGACGCAGATCGTCTGGGCGAAGCCGGCGCGATAGGGCGAGGCGTCCGGCGCGCCCCGCTCGGCGACGCGCTTCCAATAGCCGTCCATCAGCGCCTTGGCGCGAATGTAACCGCTGAACGACAGGTAGGAATAGGAATAGGTGTTGTCGATGCAGAAATCATAGGTCTCCACGCTGCCGCCGCCGGGAATGTGGATCGGCGGATGCGGCTGCTGGATCGGCCGCGGCCAGATGTTCACATGGCGCAGCTTGTTGTAGCGGCCGTTGAAGGCAAAGGGATCGCGCGTCGTCCACGCCTTGATGATCAGATCGTGCGCTTCCTGGTATTTCTCGCGGGTCAGGGCCGGAATCTGGCCGTAGCAGAAATTGGTGTCCATCGAGGTGCCGACGGGAAAGCCCGCGATCAGGCGGCCGCCCGAGATGCAGTCGAGCATCGCGAATTCCTCGGCGACGCGCACCGGCGGATTGTACAGCGCGATGGAATTGCCCAGCACGACGAGGCCGACGTCCTTGGTGCGGCGCGACAGCGCGGCGGCGATGATGTTGGGGCTCGGCATGATGCCGTAGCCGTTCTGGTGATGCTCGTTGACGCCGATGGCGTCGAAGCCGACATCGGCGGCGTATTCGAGCAGGTCGAGATAGGTGTTGTAGACCTCATGGCTCTTCACCGGATCGAACAGGCGCTGGTCGATATCGACCCAGACCGAGCGGTTCTTCTCCCGGAAATCGTCCGGCAGATAGGGCCACGGCATCAGGTTGAACCAGGTGAATTTCATCGTACGCCTCCCGGTGTTTTGATATTGGTTGGCCCAATCCTGACGAGTTGTCAGGGCCTTGGCAATTTGAATCCATGCGCCGGAGCGGCGGAAAGCGGCGCATCCAATGTCAGGCGCAGTCCGCCCGGAACGCGCAATGCGGAGACCGGCGCGCCCGTCTGTAGAAGCTCCACGCGGTTCACGTCCGGCAGGTCGTCGCCTTCGAGCACGATCTCGAAGCTGGCCGGTGTCCCGAGCAGATGCACGTACAGCGCGTCGGCCTTCTGCGTGAAGCGCACCGGTACGCCGCATTGGGTGATGCCTTCGAAGCGGGTCCACGGCCGCGTACCGTAGATGCCCTCGCCATTCGCTTTCAGCCAGGCGCCGAAGCCTTTCAGCCGCGCCAGTTGTTCGGAGGGAATCTGCGCATCCTCGCCGCGCGGGCCGACATTGAGCAGCAGATTGCCGTTCTTCGACACCGCGTCGATGAAGCTGTGCACCAGCGACTCGACACTCTCATAATCGGCCTCGGTGTCGCGGCGGTTGAAGCCGAAGGAGTGGCTCATGCCGCGCGTCGCTTCCCACTTCTTGTCCTGGATGGTCTCGAAGGCGGCGTATTCGGGCGTGCGGAAATCGCAATGGGGCGGCAGTTGCGGGATGATGCCCTTGCTCGGACCCTTCTGCATGCGCGGCTTGAGCGCCGCGTCCATCGCGCGGCGCGCCTCGGGCGCACGCAGCGCCGCGCGCTCCGGCGTCATCGGCAACCAGCGGTCATTCACAACGCCATCCGGCACCGTGTTGTAGTAATCGGCGAACAGCTTCAGCTCGTCGTCAAGCGGTGTCGGCCACGAAATGTCGTTCCATAGCAGCGACGGCTGGTAGCGGTCGATCAACTCGCGCGTCTGCGCCGCGGCATAGGCGGGATAGTCGCCGCCCGGCGTCGAGCCCATGAAATCGGCCAGCGTGCGCAACGGCTCGCGGTTGAACGTCCAGTCGATGCCGCCGGAATAATAGACGCCGAATTTCAGGCCGCGGGCGCGCACCGCGGCGGCGAGTTCGCCGACGATGTCGCGCGGCGATGTCCAATCCTCCTGATGCGCATTCTCCACCGCGCTCGGCCACAGGCAGAAACCGTCATGATGCTTGGTGACCAGCACGACATATCTGGCGCCGGCATCGGTGAAGACCTGCGCCCATGCGTCCGGTTTCCACTGCGCGAGGCCGTCGAGAAACGATTCACGGAAATGCTCGTAAGGCGCGTTGCCGTAGGCCCGCGCATGATGCTTGGCGCTGTCGCTCTCGGGCACCTTGATCGCGTTCCAGTACCATTCGCAGTAGGGCGTCTGCGCCACGGCGATGTCGTAATTGCTCTTGAAGGCATCGGAGATCGAGCCGGACTTGGCCGCGAAACCGGGGATCGAAAACAACCCCCAATGGATGAAGATGCCGAACTTGGCGTCCTCGTACCACGACGGTACCGGATGGGCGTTGAGCGATTGCAGGTCGGGTTCGTAAGCCATCGGGCGACTGTAGCAGCCGCCCTCGCCCGCTCAACGTCCCGTTACGGAACGCTCAGTGCGCCATCTCGGTGACGACCTGAACCACGACCAATCCCGCCGCCAGGACGGCCGGAAAGACGCCGAAGAACACGATGGTGCTGGCCAGCGCCATGTCGGGGCCGGCGCGGTGGACGGCGCGGGCAGCGAATTTGCGGGCCAGTTTCTGTTGACGCAGCATGGCGGTTTCCCTCTGAACGATGGTCGGAGGATGAACCGTCCCAGTGGAACAGGTCCTGAAGGGCCCGTTCATTCTCCGTTCAGCCGCGCGTCCAGGGAATAGAACAGCGCGACAATCGGTTCGGCTGGGCGACTTGACCGCAAAAGCCGGCGCGCGCAAAACCGGCCACAGGGGACAAGATGCGCCATTCACGCTCCGCCGCCGTCAGTGTTGCGCTTTGCGCGATGCTGCTGCGCGCGCTGTTGCCGGACGGCTGGATGCCGGGCGCCAAAGCCGCGGTCTCGCCCTTTGTCATCTGCTCCGTGGACAACGCGCGGTATGACGGCAAGGCGCCGCCGGGCCAGGAACGCAGCCACGCGCCGTGCGCCTTCGCCGCCGCCGCGCCGCTGGCGCCGCCGGCCGCGCCAGCCAGCGTCATCGCGCGGTCGGACGAAGCGACAGGCATTGTGCCGACCGGCACGAATTACGATCTCCGCACCGCGACAAGTCATCGGCCCAACGCCGCGCGAGCGCCGCCCATCTTCTCCTGAGTGCTGCGTAAATCCGTCCGCGCGTTTGGCGGGCGCTTTTCCACTCATCAGGAGAGCACCTCATGTTCTTATCGAAATTACATAAATGCGCGCTGCTGGCGGCTGCGCTGCTGGTTCCCCAATGCGCGCTGGCGCACGGTATTGTCGGCGACCGCTTTTTTCCCGCCACCATGGCCACCGACGACCCATTCGCGGCCGACGAACTGGCCTTGCCGACCATCGCCCTCGGCAATCACGAGGAGGACTACGACTTCGAATGGTCGAAAACGATCGTCAAGGGTTTCTCGGTTTCCTTCGAGGGCGGCTACGTCAGCGCCCATCCGCCGGGCGGGCCGAACACGTCCGGCTTCGACAATCTCGAGATCACGCCCACCTGGCAGTTCCTCACCGATGCGGCCGGTGAGTTCGTCGCGGCGGCCGCTTTTGGCGTTGAGATCGGCGGCAGCGGTTCGACCGCGGTGGCCGACAAATTCACGACCTACACGCCGAAAATCCTGTTCGGCAAGGGTTTCGGCCAGCTTCCGGACTCGATGGCGCTGCTGCGCCCCTTCGCGGTCACCGGTGTGATCGGCTATGCCATTCCGGGCACCAGCACCGAGTCCAAGGTCCTCGAATGGGGTGGCGCGCTGGAATACAGCCTGCTCTACCTGCAGAACAACGTGCGCGACCAGGGCTTTTCCAACTTCGTCGCGCATCTGACGCCGGTGGTCGAGTTCAATTTGGAGACCCCGACGGACGCCGGCGGCACGACCGGCACGATCAATCCCGGGCTGATCTGGTCGGGCCAGTACACCCAGTTCGCCATCGAGGCGACCCTTCCGCTCAACCGCGCCAGTGGTGACAATGTCGGCCTGCTGATGCAGCTTCATTTCTATGTCGACGACATCTTCCCGCATTCGCTGGGAACGCCGATCATGGGAGGCAATCGATGAAACGCCTGGTTCTGCTCGCCGCCGCCATCGCCGGGACCGCGCTTCCGGCGCTGGCGCATGCCTTCCTCCAGAAGGCGAGTCCCGCCGCGGGTGAGAATCTCCGCGCCCCTCCCCCACGGGTGGAACTGCACTTCAGCGAAGCGCTGGAGCCGGCGTTCAGCGGTATCGCGGTGAAGAATATGGCCGGCGCCGACATGAGCGCCGGTCCGGCCGCGGCCAAAAGCAGCGAACTGGACTTGCCGCTGAAGCCGCTGGCGCCCGGCCGCTACCGCGTCACCTGGCATGCCGTGTCGATCGACACCCATCGGACAGAGGGCAAGTACAATTTCCTGGTCCTGCCTTGACATTTGCCTTCGCCATCTTCCGGGCGATGCAGTTCGCCAGCCTCACGCTGCTGTTCGGCGCCGGCGCTTTCGCCTGGATCGCGCGGGCGCGGCGCGGCATCGACGCGCGGCTGAGCCGGCGCGTCTTCGCAGGCGCGGCGATCGTCGCGTTCGTCAGCGCCATGGCCTGCCTCGGCTTCGTTGCCGCCGAGATGACCGGCGAACCTGGCGCGATGTTCGATCCGGCGTCGCTCTGGGCCGTGGCGTCCGACACGCTCTATGGCCGGGTCGCGCTGCTGCGGCTCGCCTTTCTCGTCCTCTGCCTGTCCAGCACATGGGTTTGGCCGGAACAACGCGATGTCGCGGCGGCCGTGCTTGGGGGATACGCGCTCGCCCTGCTCGGCCTGTCCAGTCACGCGGCGGCGGCAGGACCGTCGCAATATGAGTTCACGCGCGCCGGAAACGATGCCGTGCATCTGCTGGCGGCGGGCTTCTGGGTCGGCGGGCTTGCAGCACTGCTGCCGTTTGCCCGGGCCGCGCGGCGCGAGACTCCCAAGCTGATCGCAGTGCTGCGGCTGTTTTCCAGCTTCGGCATGGCGGCGGTCGCGATCCTGATCGTCTCCGGAACGCTGAACGGTTATCTGATTCTGTTTCTGACCGGCATGCAGTGGTCCGACAGCTACCTCACATGGTTGGCCGTCAAGCTGGTGCTGGCGGGCGTGATGGTCGCGCTGGCGCTGACCAACCGCTTCGGCATTTTACCGGGCCTGGTGCGCGGCGAGAAGGAGGCGGCGGAAACCATTCCCCTGACCGTTATCGCGGAACTGTCATGCGCGGCGCTGATTCTGCTGGCCGTGGGGTTCCTGGGGCTGACGGCCCCCATGGAGATGTGACTCGCAATTAGTTTCATTTGAAACTATATTCCCGCCCGCAGAATCGCGAGGACTCAATCATGGCGCTTTGGGACAACCCGATGGGGACGGACGGCTTCGAGTTCGTCGAATATACCGCGCCCGACGTGACCGAACTCAGAAAGCTGTTCGAGCGCATGGGCTTTCGCGCCGTCGCCAAACATCGTTCCAAGGACGTCACCCTGTTCCGCCAGGGACAGGTGAACTTCATCGTCAATGCCGAGCCCGACAGCCACGGCTCGCGCTTCGCCAAGGCGCATGGCCCGAGCGCCTGCGCCATGGCGTTCCGCGTCGCGGACGCGGCCAAGGCCTATGCCAAGCTGCTCGAACTCGGCGCCAAGCCGTTCCACAACCAGGTGGGACCGATGGAGCTGAACATTCCCGCCATCGAGGGCATCGGCGGCAGCGTGATTTATCTCGTCGACCGCTATGGCGACCGCACGATCTACGATGTCGACTTTCTGGCCACCGACGCGAAGCTCGGCTGGGAGCATGAAGGCGCGGGCCTGACCGAGATCGACCACGTCACGCACAACGTCTTTCGCGGCAACATGGACAAATGGGCCGGCTTCTACGAGAAATTCTTCAACTTCCGCGAGGTGCGCTATTTCGACATCGAAGGCAAGCTGACGGGGCTCAAGAGCCGCGCCATGACCAGCCCGGACGGCGCCATCCGCATCCCGATCAACGAAAGCTCGGACGACAAATCGCAGATCGAGGAATATCTGCACGCCTATCACGGCGAAGGCATCCAGCACATCGCGCTGGGCTCGAGCGACATCTATGCCTCGGTGGAAACGCTGAAGGAGCGTGGCGCGCAGTTCCAGGACTCGCCCGACACCTATTACGAGCGCCTCGACAACCGCATCAAGGGCCATGGCGAGGACGTGGCGCGCCTCAAGCGCGACCGCATCCTGATGGACGGCGAACGCAACAGCGAGATCGGCCTCTTGCTGCAAATCTTCACGCAGAACGCCATCGGGCCGATCTTCTTCGAGATCATCCAGCGCAAGGGCAATCAGGGCTTCGGCGAAGGCAATTTCCGCGCCCTGTTCGAGAGCATCGAAGCCGACCAGATCAAGCGCGGGGTGCTTAAGGACACGAGCGTGACATGAGCAGCAAGAACTGGATCGAATTTCCCCGCGTCGAGGGCGAGACCTCACGCCAGGCCCATGCCGACCTGCCGTCCGGCACTTTCGAGCGCGAGATCGGCCGCGACGGTTTCTTCGGGCCGGCGACGCATCTCTATCACAAGCATCCGCCGACGGGCTGGAGCGCCTTCGAAGGCCCGATGCGGCCGCGCGCCTTCGACGCGGTCGGCACGCTGGCCAATGGCGAGCCCTACAAATTCGTGCCGCTGCTCAGCAATGCGAGCTGCAAAATCGAGATCTGGCACTGCCCGCTGGCGATGCCGATGCTGGCGCGCAACGCCGACGGCGACCTGCTGTTCTTCATCCATGCCGGCGCCGGCGATCTGTTCTGCGATTTCGGCCATCTCTCCTACCGCGACGGCGACTACATCATGCTGCCGCGCGGCACGATGTGGCGGCTGGAGCCATCCTCGCCGACGACGATCCTGCGCATCGAGGCGACGAACGGCAGCTATAAGCTGCCCGAACGCGGCATCCTGGGGCCGCACGCCTTTTTCGATCCGGCGGCGCTCGACACGCCCAAGCTCGACGATGCCTTCAGGGCGCAGCGCGACGGCGAGTGGAAGGTCAGCGTCAAGCGGCGCGGGCAGCTGTCGACCATCACCTATCCGTTCAATCCGCTCGATGCCGTCGGCTGGAAGGGCAATCTGACGGCCGTCAAGCTCAACTGGCGCGACATCCGCCCGATCATGAGCCACCGCTATCACATCCCCCCGAGCGTCCATTCGACTTTCGTCGCCGACCGCTTCGTGGTCTGCACCTTCGTGCCGCGGCCGATCGAGAGCGATCCCGGCGCGCTGAAAGTGCCGTTCTTCCATTCCAACGACGATTACGACGAAGTGATCTTCTACCACGCCGGCGAATTCTTCAGCCGCGACAACATCAAGCCCGGCATGGTGACCTTCCATCCCAACGGCTTCACGCACGGCCCGCATCCCAAGGCCTTCGCGGCCGGCGCCAAGGCGGCCAAGACCATGACCGACGAAGTCGCGGTGATGATCGACGCGCGCGATCCGCTGGACATGAGCGCGCAAGCCGAAGCGACCGAAGTGAAGACCTATGCCGAAAGCTGGATCGCGACATGAAGCTCGCCTCGCTGCGCCACGGCCGCGACGGGCGGCTGGCCGTCGTCGCCAAGGACCTGAAGACCTATGTCGCCGTGCCGGAGATCGCCGCGACGCTGCAAAAGGCGCTGGACGATTGGGCCCGCACCGCGCCGAAATTGACCGAGGTTTATGAGCGTCTCAGCACCGGCGCCGTCAACGACGCGCTGCCGTTCGATTCGCAGGACTGCCTGTCGCCGCTGCCGCGCGCCTATCAATGGGCCGACGGCTCGGCCTATGTCACCCATGTCGAACTGGTGCGCAAGGCACGCGGCGCCGAGATGCCGCCGTCGTTCTGGACCGATCCGTTGATGTATCAGGGCGGCTCGGACTCCTTCATCGGCCCGACCGATCCCATACTCGCCGCTGACGAAGCCTGGGGCATCGATTTCGAGGCCGAAGTCGCGGTGATCACCGACGACGTGCCGATGGGCACCGATGCGGACGGCGCCGGCCGGCACATCAAGCTGCTGATGCTGGTCAACGATGTCTCGCTGCGTAACCTGATACCGAACGAGCTCGCCAAGAATTTCGGCTTCTTCCAGTCCAAGCCGGCATCCGCGTTTTCGCCCGTCGCGGTGACGCCGGACGAACTCGGCGAGGCCTGGGCGGACTCCAAGGCGCATCTGCCGCTGCATGTCTGGCTGAACGGCGAGACCTTCGGCGCACCCGACGCCGGCGTCGACATGACGTTCAGCTTCGCGCAGCTGATCGCCCATGCCGCCAAGACGCGCACGCTCGTCGCCGGATCCATCGTCGGTTCCGGCACCGTGTCGAACAAGAGCGGCGATGTCGGCTCGTGCTGCATCGCCGAGCGGCGCACGCTGGAGACCATCGCGAGCGGCAAGCCGGCGACGCCGTTCCTGAAATTCGGCGACCGCGTCCGCATCGAGATGCGCGACGCCAGGGGCCATTCCATTTTCGGAGCGATAGACCAGCATGTCGTCCAATACCAAAAGTGACTTCACGCTCTACGGCTATTTCCGCTCCTCCGCGGCGTTCCGTGCCCGCATCGCGCTGAATCTCAAGGGCATCAAGCCGGAGCTGCGCTTCATCCACCTGCTGAAGGACGGCGGCGCCCAGCACACGCCCGAATACAAGGCGCTCAATCCGCAGGAACTGATCCCGGCACTAGCGCATGACGGTCATCTGATCACCCAATCGCTCGCCATCATCGAATATCTCGACGAGCTGGTCCCCGCCCCGCCGCTGCTGCCGAAGGACGCCTACGGCCGCGCCCGGGTGCGCGAGATCGCCTATGCCATCGCCTGCGACATTCACCCGGTGAACAATCTGCGCGTCAACCAGTATCTCAGGAGCACCTTCAACGCCGCGCCGGAGGCGCAGGCGGACTGGCAGCGGCACTGGATCACCGTCGGGTTCACGGCGCTCGAGACGATGCTGGCGACGTCGAAACACACCGGTCTCTACTGTCACGGCGATGCGCCGACCATCGCCGACATCTGCCTCGTTCCGCAGATGGCCAATGCGCGGCGGGTCAATCTGGACTTTGCCCCCTTCCCGACGCTGGCGCGCATCGAGGCGCATGCCCTGACGCATCCGGCCTTCGACGCGGCACTGCCCAAGAACCAGCCCGATGCGGAGTAGCGCCGCACAAGCAGCGCGGCTCGATCTCGACCGCTTCCTGCCCTACCGGCTGTCGGTGCTGTCGAATCGCGTCTCCTCCGCCATCGCGCGGCAATATTCCGACCGCTTCGGCCTTTCCATTCCCGAATGGCGCGTCATGGCGGTGCTGGGCGGCACGGCGGACCTGTCGGCGCGCGACGTCGCCGAGCGCACCGCGATGGACAAGGTACAGGTCTCCAGAGCCGTCGAAAGCCTGATGCGGGCGCGGCGCGTGGCGCGCAGCCCCGACCGCGACGATGGGCGGATCATGCGGCTGTCGCTGACCTCGAAGGGCCGCGCCATCTATGACGAGGTCGTGCCGCTGGCCCTGCATCTGGAAAATGTGTTTCTCTCCGCCCTTGACGCGGAGGAACGCCGCCAGTTCGACGCCTTGATGGGCAAGCTGGCGCGCCAGGCGCATCTGCTGGGAGGAGAAGACAAATGACCATCCGAATCGGTATTCTGGGCGCCGCGAAGATCGCGCCGGCCGTGGTGATCAATCCGTCGCATGACCATCCCGATTTCGAGGTCGTCGCGGTCGCCGCGCGCGATCCGGGACGCGCGCGCGCCTATGCCAAGCAGCACAAAATTCCAGACGTGGCCGCGACCTATGACGATTTGGTGAGCCACCCCGAAGTCGATCTTGTCTACAACGCGCTGCCGCCGGGCGGTCACGCCCGCTGGACCGTCGCAGCGCTCGAAGCCGGCAAGAACGTGCTGTGCGAAAAACCCTTCGCGATGAACGCGGCGCAGGTGAAGACCATGAACGGCGCCGCTTCGCGCACCGGAAATATCCTGGTCGAGGCCTTTCACTACCGACATCACGCCGTCATGCAGCGCGCCGTCGCCATCGCACGCTCCGGTGAGCTGGGGAAAATCCAGAACGTCGAGGCCTCGTTCGAGGTGCCGATTCCCTATTCCGAAGGCGAATTGCGCTGGACGCGCGAACAGGGCGGCGGCGCGCTGATGGATCTTGGCTGCTATCCGGTGCATTGCCTGCGCTCGGTGATGGGCAGCGAGCCCAGTGTGCTGAAAGCGACTTGCACGATGGAACATGAAGTCGACGTCACGACCAAGGCCGATCTCGAATTCGCCGGTGTGCCCGCGAAACTCTCGACCTCGATGAAGCCCGAACGTTTCGGCGCGGCGCTGCGGCTCACCGGCCAGCACGGCACACTGGAAATCCTGAACTTCGTCGCGCCGCAGATGGGATGCCGATTCACCGTGACTGTGGACGGCAAGAGCCGAGACGAGCCGACGGCGGGACCGCCGACCTATGTCGCGCAGCTCGCCGAATTGGGAGACGTGCTGTTGCGCAACAAAAAGCAGCTCATCACGGCAGCGGATTCGCTGGGCAATATGAGCGCCATCGACGCGATCTATGCCAAGGCGGGGGTGGCGCGGAATTTCGCATGACGCGAGCTCTCCGCCGTTTCCGCTATCGTTACGACGCCGGCGCCGGACCGCTGAGCCGAACCGAACTTGAACAGGAGGCGTTCACCCACGGCAATTGCCGCCTCGCGGTGCAATATTATCTGTTCAAGGCCCACGGGCTCTATCTCGGCAGCGACGACATCCTTCTGCCCCGCGCCTACGATCAGACCGGAACCTTCGTCTTCAAGGAGCAACCCATCGATTTCGCCAGGCTGCGCCGCGCCGACATCCTCTATGCCGAGAACCGCGTGAACCGGCGGCAGCAGCCGATGAACCGCGGCCGCGAAGCGTTCGCCGACCGCGACAGCTGGGTGTTGTATTTCCATACGGCGATCTATCTCGGACCGTTCACCGCCGCCCTGCTTGAACGGTTTCCCGAGGGCGACTATCCCACCGACGAAGCTTTGATCTGGCACTCCACATCCGTCGATGACGGCGCCTGCGTCTGGCCGCTGTCCAGGTTTGAGCACTACTACCGGCCCGTCTCGGTCAAGCGTCTCGCAGCGCTCGCCGCGGCTTGAACCTCACGGGCCGCCGGCCGTCGCCTTCAACAATTCTTCCAGTCTGTCCTTCCACAGCGCCGCCCAGGTGTGCGTGCCGTGGCCGTGCGTCTGATCGCTGATCGGGATGAGCACGAAGGTGCCGTGCGCGATGTTCTTGACCTCGCGTTCGGCGATGCCCAGTTCCGGCGGATTGATGAAATCGTCCGCCGAATTCACCCACATCACCGGCGCCTTGATGAGCCCCAGCTTGGCGTGCGGATCGTAATTGCGCGAGGAATCGACCTGGTAGAGAAAATCGTTGGCGTCGAGCGTCGCCAGATTCTTCGCCGTGGTCTCGTCGATATAGGCGTCCACCGCATCGCGCGTGGGGTAGGTCTTCTGCGCCAGCAAGGGCGCCGCGCCGGCGATGACCAGGAAATCCGCCGCGGTGCGCAGGCCGGCGAGCGGCGGGCTCTTGTATTCGCCGCCCAGCCACGCCGGATCGTTTCTGATCGCATCGGTCGTCATCTTGCGCCACATCCGGTTGCGGCCCGCGATCTGCACCGGCAGGCAGGCCAGCGGCATCAGCGCGTCCATGAAATCGGGATAGGTCTCGCCCCAGACGAAGGAATGCATGCAGCCCATCGAGGTGCCCATGACGAGACGCAAATGGTTGACGTGCAGGCCCTTGGTGATCAGCGCGTAGTCGGCCACGACCATGTCGTCGTAATCGTAGTGCGGAAAATGCGCGTGCAACCCGTCGCTCGGTTTCGACGATTTGCCGTGGCCGATGCCGTCGGGAAGGATGATGTAATACTTGGCCGAATCGAGCAGGCCGCCCGGCGCGAACAGCACGTCGGCGAATTGCGGTCTGAGGAACTGATGCCCGTCACCACCCGTGCCGTGCATAATGAGCACGGCATTGGTCACCCGGCCCCGGCCGTCGCGATGCAGCTTCCCCAGCGTCGTGTAATGCAGCCGCAGATCGGCCAGCGTCTCGCCGGACAGGAACTTGAAGCCATGAACGGTGTAATCGCCTTCCGTCGTCGCCGCGGCATGCGCCGCCCCCAAAGCGAGGAGCAGGGCTCCGGCAAGGCGGGTCAAGAAGCGGATCATGGTGTCCTCGCGAGGCTGCGGCATCGATGCCGTTCGGGAGCCTGTAACGGAGTGCCGGATGCCGTCAAGAACGGCATGTTTGCGCAGTACCCTTGTGCGGACGCTTTGGCTATTGTTGAAAGACGGCGCGGAGGTAAGCCTTGGTTCGCGACATCACACTGACCGTCAACGGCGCCAGGCGAACGTTCCGCGCCGACACGCGCGCGACGCTGCTGGACGTGCTGCGCAGCGATCTGGGCCTCACCGGCCCACGCTTCGGCTGCGGCGCCGAACAGTGCGGTTCCTGCGCCGTGCTGATCGACGGCGAGGACAAGCCGTCCTGCGCGGTGGAAGCCGCGACGCTCGAGGGCAAGACGATCGTCACCGTCGAAGGCCTCGGCACGCCGGAGCAGCCGCATCCGCTGCAGACCGCGTTCCTCGAGAAACAGGCCGGCCAATGCGGCTATTGCCTGTCGGGCATCCTGATCGGCGCCAAGGCGCTGCTCGACCGCAATCCGGCGCCGGAGCGCGCCGAAATCGCCGACGCGCTCGCCTGGCATCTCTGCCGCTGCGGGGCGCACAACCGCATTCTCGACGCCGTGGCGCTGGCCGCGTCGCGCCTCAGGGCCGCGTCATGATCCCCGCGACGCTGGCGGCCAATCCGAGCCTCGACCGCTGGCTGTCGTTTCCGTCGGCCGGCAAGGTCCGTGTCGCCTTCGGCAAGGTGGAATACGGCCAGGGCGCGATGACGGCACTGGCCCAGATCGCGGCCGAGGAACTCGATGTCGCGTTCGAGCGGCTGATCGTCGTCAACGCCGCCACCGGCGCGGTGCCCGACGAAGGCATGACAGTCGGCAGCATGTCGATCGAGATGTCCGGCGCCTCGTTGCGGGCGGCGGCGGCGGAAGTGCGCGCCCTGTTCCTCGCCGAAGCGGCAAAACGCCTGCGCTGCGAGGCCGGCGATCTCGACGTCGTCGATGGCGCGATGCTGATGGACGGCGCGCCCAGCGGCCTCGACTATTGGAAGCTCTCGCCCGATGTGAATCTCGCCGTCGCGCCAAGCGGCACGGCACGCTGGAAAACCTCCGATCGCCATCGCCTCGTCGGCACGAGCACGCCGCGTCTCGACCTGCCGTCGAAAGTTTTCGGCGGCGGCTTCATCCAGGACATGCCGCTGAAAGGCGTGACGCATGCCCGCGTGCTGCGCCAGCCGGGACACAAGGCGACGCTGGCCGTGCTCGACCAGGCGGCCATCCGCAAGGCCGCCGGCGCCGACATCGAGATCGTGGTTGACGGCGCCTTCGTGGCATTCCTCTCCCGGAGCGAGCGCGCCGTGTCGCTCGCCGTCGCCGCCGCCGAGCAGAATGCGCGGTGGAACGAGGCGCGCGTCGCCGAGCCCGAGCTTTGCGAACCGATCGCACTCAAAACCCTGCCCGCCACGCCTTGGGAGGGCGGCGCGCCGGCGTCCGACGCCTCCAACCGCCGCAAGCACAAGGCGAGCTACGGCCGGCCCTTCATCGCACATGGCTCGATGGCGCCGGCCTGCGGCGTCGCGCGCTTCGACAATGGCACGCTCACCGTGTGGACGCATGCCCAAGGCGTCTATCCCATTCGCGGCGTGCTGGCGCGTATCACGGGATTGGCGCCGGACAAGATCCAGGTCGAGCACGCGCAGGGCGCTGGCTGCTACGGCCACAATGGCGCCGACGACGCCGCCTGCGACGCCGCCGCGCTCGCTGTGCGACGTCCGGGCGAGACCATTCGCGTGCAGTGGCGGCGCGAGGACGAGTTCGGCTTCGCCCCCGTCGGCACCGCGATGCATATCGAGCTGGCGGGCGAGATCGACGCCTCTGGCCGCCTCGTCGATTTCTCGACCGAGATCTGGAGCGCGCCGCATATCGGCCGCGGCTTCGCGCTCGTGGAATCGGCGCTCAGCCCCGGCTCCGCGCCGCCGGCGCCGCCGGTCATGCCGTTCAGCGGCGGGCGGCTCAATGCCGTGCCGTCCTACGAGATCGCCGCCACGCGGGTGAAGGAGAACGTCATCGTGCCGCCGGTGCGCACCTCGTCGCTGCGCGGCCTCGGCGGGCCGGTGAACACCTACGCCGGAGAATGTTTCATCGACGAGCTGGCGGAGATCGCCGGCGCCGATCCCCTCGCCTATCGCCTGGGCATGACAACCGAGCCGCGGGCCCGCGCGGTGCTGGAGCGCCTGGGCGAAATCTCCGGCTGGGCCGGGCGCGGCGCGGCCGGCAGCGGCGAAGGGCTGGGCCTCGCCTATGTCCGTCATCGCGACCGCGGCGCCATGGTCGGGGTGGCCGTGGCGCTCAGCGTCGATACCGAAGTTCGCCTCAAGCACATGTGGTGCGTCGCCGATTGCGGCCTCGTCATCAATCCCGACGGCGCCAGGAACCAGATCGAGGGCGGCATGATCATGGCCGCGAGCTGGGCGCTGAAAGAGCAGGTCAAGCTCGGTGGCGCCGGCATCGCCTCGACGATGTGGGACGATTATCCGATCCTGCGCTTCAACGAAGTGCCGTTGGTCGATGTCGAACTGATGGCACAGCCGAACGCGGCGCCGCTCGGCACCGGCGAGATTTCGCTGGGCCCCACGCTTGCCGCCATCGGCAACGCCGTGGCGCACGCACTCGGCAGCCGCATCCGCGAGTTGCCCTACACGCGCGAGCGCATCGCGCGGCAATTGTTGGCGGGCTAAAGCATGCAAGGCTGGCACGAATTCTACGAGATGATCGGCGCCGCCGCGGCGACGCTCCTGGGACTGTTGTTCGTCTCGGTGTCGCTCAATGCCGACGTCATCCTCGGCCCGGCGCACGCGCATTCCAAGCGGCTGGCCGAACAGGCCTTCCAGAACTACATCTGCGTGCTTCTGGTCTCGCTGCTGGTGATCTTTCCCGGCATGAGCCTGATCAGCCTCGGCAACTCGATCCTGTGGATGACCACGATGTGGGGGGCATGGGTCGTTTACCGCATGTATCATGTCGTGGCCGGCCCGCTGTCCGGCGAATCGCGCACCCGCTCGCTGCGGCGCTACCTGCCGACCTTTCTGGGCTTCGGCGCCTTGGTCTATGCCGCCGCGCGCATAACCCTCAAGCAAGGCGATTACACCGACTGGATCGCCGGCGGGGCGATAGCGCTGCTGATCGCGGCCACGATCATGTCCTGGGAATTGCTCATCCGCATCGCCGAAGAGAAATACGCGGCACGCAAGGACTGAGAGCCTTGCGACGGTGCGCTGGTGCGCATAACCATGTCCGCGACCCTTGATCGAGGACCACGGTGACCACGCTCGAAGAAGCCCGCGCACTCGTCGCGGCCGACGATCGCAAGGATTTCGATTTCGCTCGCCGCGGCTTCATCGCCACGCGCAAGGACCCGCTCGTCAAGCGTTCCGACGGGCGCAACGCCTTCGATCTGTCGTCCTACGAATTCCTCAAAGGTCCGGCGCCCGAGACCGCCAATCCGTCGTTGTGGCGCCAGGCGCAGATCCTCACCCAGCACGGCCTTTTCAAGGTCGCCGACCGCATCTTCCAGGTGCGCGGTTTCGACGTCTCCACTATCTCCTTCATCGATGCGGGCTCCGGCTGGATCGTGGTCGATCCGTTGACCTCGGTGGAAGTGGCGCGCGCCGCCTATGAACTCGTCGGCGAGCACCTCGGCCAAAAGCCTGTCCTTGCCGTGATCTATTCGCACAGCCATGTCGATCACTATGGCGGCGTCGGTGGGGTGGCGAGCGCGGCGGAGGCCGCGTCCGGTGCGATCAAGATCATCGCGCCCGAGGGCTTCCTCGAGCATGCCGTGTCGGAGAATATCATCGCCGGTCCCGCCATGTCGCGGCGGGCGCGTTTCCAGTTCGGCCTGACGCTGCCGCGCAATGCGCAAGGCGAGATGACCTCGGGGCTCGGCCCCTGCCCTTCGCTCGGCTCGCTGTCACTGATCGCGCCCAATTTGCTGATCAGGCAGACCGGCCAGGAGGTCACCGTCGGCGACGTGACGATGGTGTTCCAGCTGACGCCCGGCACCGAAGCGCCGGCCGAGATGAACTTTTACCTGCCGCAATTCCGCTCCGTCTTCATGGCCGAGAACGCCAATCTCACGATGCACAATCTCTTGCCGGCGCGCGGCGCGCTGGTGCGCGACGCCAAGGCCTGGGCCGATTACCTCACCGAATCGATCCGCCTGTTCGGCGACAAGAGCGACACGATGTTCGCGGCGCACGGCATTCCGCGCTTCGGCACGGACGAGATCGTCGCCTTCCTCACCAGCCACCGCGACGCCTACAAGTTCCTCCATGACCAGACCGTGCGGCTGATGAATACCGGCTTCACGGGCCCCGAGATCGCCGAAGTGTTGAAGCTGCCCGGCGTGCTCGCCAGGCAATGGTTCAATCGCGGCTATTACGGCACGATGAGCCACAATGCCAAGGCGGTGTATCAGCGTTATATGGGCTGGTACGACGCCAATCCGGCGAACCTCAACCCGCTGCCGCCCGAACCCGCCGCCAAGCGCTATGTCGAGGCCATGGGCGGCGCCGAAGCGGTGCAGGCGCTGGCCGATAAGGCGGTCAAGGGCGGTGAGTTGCGCTGGGCGGCGACGCTGCTCAATCATCTGGTGTTCGCCGACGGGACCAATACCAAGGCGCGCCATGCGTTGGCGGCGGTCTATGCGCGGCTGGCCTTCGAGAGCGAAGCCGGCACCTGGCGCAATATCTATCTGACCGGCGCGCAGGAACTGACCACCGGCATCGTCAAACTGCCGCCGGCCAGCATGAGCGCCGATGTCCTGTCGGCCACGACCACGCCCATGCTGCTCGACTTCGCGGCGGTGCGCGTCAATCCGGAGAAAGCCGCGGTACGCGCCTTTAAGATCAACCTCGAGCTGACCGACAGACGCGAAAAGCATCTCATCACGGTGGCGAACGGCGTTCTGATCCATGAAGCCGGCATCGCCGATCCGGCCGCCGACGCGACGGTGCGCATGGCGCGGCCGATGTTGCTGATGACATTGCTGGCAGGAGCGCCGGTCGCGCCGCAGATCGCATCGGGAAATATCGTCGTCGAGGGCGATGCATCGCTTTATGACGCGCTGGTCGGGCTGATCGAACCGATCGTGCCGAACTTTCCGATCGTCACGCCCTGACGCGGATCAGATGAACGCCGTCACCAGAACGGTCGCGGCCAATGCCGCCGCACCATAGGCGCCGATCTCGCTCCAGGTACGCAGCGGCTTCAGCCGGCGCTCCCAGGGCGCTTCCCGAAGCATCGGGGATTGCGTGCGGGCAAAAACAAAGTCGGCGCGCCGGTGATCGGCATGGGCGCTGATGATGTGCGGCGCAAAGCGGCACGAGCCGGAAATACCAATCGCGGACATTCTTGCGTTCCTGTTCCTGACCCCTCCTTGCAAGCAGAACGCGTGCGCTCGAGTCGGGTTCCGCATCCGATGGATCAACGCCACCACGCCGCGTCCTCTGGAACCAAACCGGCAAGCAGCGGTTACCGTTGCGTCCGTCTGATGGAGTTCGCCATGGCCGATACGACCAGTTCTTCCGGTGGCGCCACGCCGTGGCTCGCATTCCTTTTGGGCGCGGTGATCATCGCGCTCGTAGTGGTGGGCTTCTTCGTGTTCACCGGTCAGCACGTCGGAGCCAGCAACAACCCCAGCGTGAACGTCACCATCCCCGCGCCGAAAGCGCCGTCTGGCAAGTAGCCATCGGCGCACGCCAACGAAAAAGAGCGGCTTTGCGGCCGCTCTTTTTTTGTTTCAATTCGCAGAGATTTGGATGGTAGGCCGGGAGGGGATCGAACCCACGACATTTCGATTAAGAGTCGAACGCTCTACCGACTGAGCTACCGGCCCATCCAAGAAGGCGCGGCTAATAGCAGAGCGTATTTGGCGTGTCCAGCAAGCACGCCGAATTGCCCACTCAGTTGAAAAATCGAGGCAATCCGGCGGTATTTTGCGGCCCTACCAGCGCGCGACGCGGTGGCCGTGGCTGTAGTAGTAGCGGCTCTGATGGTAGCGCCCGTGGCGGCAATCGGAATCGCGCGAGATCGCGTTGCCGGCGAGACCGCCGACCACGGCGCCGGCCAGCACGCCGCCGAGGCTGCCATGGCTGACGGCGCTGCCGACGGCGCCGCCGCCGACGGCGCCCAGGACGGTGCCGGTATTGTGATTGTGGCCGCTGCAGGAATCGGCCTGCGCGGCACCTAAGCCGGCGCCGAGTGCAATCGCGGCGGCGGCAAGAATGCGGGTCGTGCGATTTAGCATAGTTTGCTCCATGCAAATGGATTTCGGACCGCCGAAGCGGTGTGCAGAGATAACGAGCCGCGTGAGGGATAGTTCCAGCCTTCGCTCGCTGTGCGAGCTACGGCTCGGCAGGCCGGGAACTCAGATAATCCCGCCCTGGCGCGGGATCTCGACCTGGCGGTGCACATGCACGCTCATCAAAAGGCCGAAGCCAAACATCACGGTCAGCATCGCCGAGCCGCCATAGGAAATCAGCGGCATAGGAATGCCGACGACAGGGATCAGGCCCATCACCATCGAGGCGTTGATCATGATGTAGAAGAAAAAATTGAGCGTCACGCCCATCGCCAGCAGGCGGCCGAACTGGCTGCGCGCGCTGTTGGCGATCTGGATGCCGTAGCCGATGACGACCGCGAACAGGATCAAGAGCGCGATGCAGCCGACAAAGCCGAACTCCTCGCCGAAATTGGTGATGATGAAATCGGTCTGCTTCTCGGGCAGGAAGTTCAGCTTGCTCTGCGTACCTTCCAGGAAGCCTTTACCGGTGACGCCGCCCGAGCCGATGGCGATCTTGGCCTGGGTGATGTTCCAGCCCGCGCCCAGCGCGTCCGACTCCGGATTGAGGAAGGTCAGCACGCGGCGCTTCTGATAGTCGTGCAGCACGAACTGCCAGGCCGTCGGCACGGCAACGGCGACGGACACCAGGGCCGGCGCGATCCACCACCAGGACAGGCCCGCCAGGAACAGCATCGAGGCGCCGTCGGCCAGGATGATCAGCGTGGTGCCGAGATTGGGCTGCAGCACCACGAACACCGCCGGCACGCCGATCATGGCCAGGGCAATGCCAAGGTTCAGGGGTTTGGAGATGTCCTCGATGCTGAGGCCGTGCAGGAAGCGCGCCAGCGCCAGCACCAACGATATCTTCATCAGCTCCGACGGCTGCAGGCCGAGCGGCCCCAGTGTGATCCAGCGCTGCGCGCCGAGGCCGACATGGCCGGCGATCACCACGGCGATCAGCAGCAGCAGCGACAGGGCGTAGGCCGGATAGGCCAGGCTCATCCAGATCCGGATGTCGATGCAGGCGACGACGACCAGGACCGCGAAGCCGGCCATAAAACGCAGGATTTGCGGGCTGGCCCAGGGCGAGAAACTGCCGCCCGCCACCGAATAGAGCATCGCGAAGCCGACGCAGGCGATGATGGTGATCAGCAGCACCAGGCCCCAATTCACCTCGAACAATTTGTCGCTGATGCTGAGCGTGCGGCGCGCGGCAGCGTAGGGGCGGGTGGTCATCCCTGGCCTCCCAGCGGCGCGGGCGGCGACGACAGCGCGGCACTCGTCGGATAGGCGGTGCGCATGGCGAGTGGGTTGCGTGTCTGCGCAAAGAGCAGGATGTCGTGCGCCATCTGCACCTGGGGATGGCCGAACGCACCATGCTCCACGATGCAGGCCAGCGCATAGCGGGGCTGCAAAACCGGCGCGAAGGCGATGAACAAGCCATGGTCGCGCATCTTCCAGGGCAGGGACATGTTGCCCTTCACGCCGGTGGCACGTTCCTGCTTGGTGATGACGCGCACCTGCGCCGTGCCGGTCTTGCCGGCCATTTCCATGCCCGGTTCCTCGATGCGCCAGCGATGGGCGGTGCCGCCCGGTTCGTTGCAGACCGCGTTCATGCCCGAGCGCACCGCAGCGAAGGCGTCGTCCGAGAACGGCAACGGATCGGGAAGCGGACGCGGCTGCGCGACGCCGCCGACAGCGTGAACAATGCGCGGCGTCACTGCGCGCCCGCTGGCGATCCGCGCGGCCAGGGTCGCGAGCTGCAACGGCGTCGTCAAAACATAGCCCTGCCCGATGCCGGTGACGAGCGTTTCGCCCATCTGCCACGGAACGCCGTAGCGTGCCTCTTTCCAGGCGGCGCCCGGAATGAAGCCGGAATTCTCGCCGGGAATTTCGATTCCCGCGGCCGAACCCAGGCCCATGGCGCGGGCGGCGGCTTCCATCTTGTCGATGCCGAGGCGCCGCGCCACTTCGTAGAAGAACACGTCGCAGGACACCTGGATGCCGCGATGCAGATCGACACCGCCGTGCCCGCCGCGCTGATAGCAGTGAAACTCGTGATTGCCGATCGTGATCGCGCCGGTGCAGACGACTTTCAGGTCGGCGAGCCCGTTCTGCACGGCGGCCAGCGCCATCGCCGGCTTGAAAGTCGAGCCCGGCGGATAGGCACCGCTCAGCACCTTGTTGACCAGCGGCTTGTGATCGTCGGTGGTCATCGCTTTCCACTGATCGGGCGTGACGCCGACATTGAACAGGTTGGGGTCGTAGCCCGGCGTCGAGGACAGCGCCAGCACATCGCCGGTCTGCGCGTCCAGCACGCAGCAGGCCGCGCTCTCCGTGCCCAGGCGTTGGTCGGTGAAGGCCTGCAATTCGCGGTCGATGGTCAGCCAGACGTCCTGGCCCGGCGTGCCGCTGTCGCGCGACAGCTCGCGGATGACGCGGCCATAGGCGTTGACCTCGACGCGCGATGCGCCGGCCGTGCCGCGCACCTGGGCGTCATAGGCTTTCTCGATGCCGCGCTTGCCGATGCGAAAGCCCGGCAGGTCGAGCAGCGGGTCCTCGTTGTCCTTCTTGTCGTCGACCGAAACGGCGGCGACATAGCCCAGGATGTGCGCCAGCTCCGCGCCATAGGGATAGTCGCGCGTTTCGCCGACATCGGGCTGGACGCCCGAGAGATAAGGCAGATGCATGTTGATGCGCGCGAATTCTTCCCAGCTAAGATTTTCCGCCACCGGCACCGGCACGAATTTCTTGTTCTCCGCGATGTCGCGTGCCACGCGCTTCTTCTGCGCGTCGCTCAGCACGATCACCTTGCCGATGGCGTCCAGCGCGGCGGCGACACCCTCGGTCGCCTGCTCGGAGACGAGCAGGACGCGGTAGTTGCGGCGGTTGTTGGCGAGTTCGACGCCGAAGCGGTCCAGGATGCGGCCACGCGGCGGCGCGATCAGCCGCTGGTTGACGCGATTGTCCTCGGCCTTGGTCTTGTACTGGTCGCCATTGCTGATCTGCAGCTGGTAGAGCCGCCCGCCCAGCACCGCGAACACCGCCGCCATGCCGCCCGTCAGGCCGAGGCTGCGGCGCGTGAAGCTCGCATAGCGGCTCTTATCCTTGCGGTCGAACAGCGGCATCTAGAAATCGCTCCGCAAGGGACCGACCAGGCGACGATGAATGCCGCCCAAAAGAAAGACCGCGAAGACGTAGACGATGACGGTCATCGCCAGCTCGGCCATCACCGGCGCCAGCGGCAGGACCTTCCAGTCATAGATGCTGACGATGCAATAGGCGGAGGCGCAGGCGACCAGCGCCGTCACCGCAAAACCGATGATCGCGGTGACGCCCGAAAGCCCGGCCAGCATGTCGCGTTGGCGATCGATCAAGAAATAGGCGGCGAGGAAGGACGCGGCCCAGACGCCGGGCGGCCCGCCGGACAACAGGTCCTCCAGCACGCCCAGCGTGAAGGCCCAGAACGGCGTCATCAGGTCAGGCCGCACCATGGCCCAGAAGTAGAGCGGCATGAAGGCGAGCAGCGGCGGCGGCACCAACCCGCCGAACAACGACACCGGAAAATTGGCGACCAGCACGCCCAAGATGCCGAGCGCGACCGGAATGATGGCGGAGAAAATTCGGCCGGCCATGAAATTACCTGCGCGCTCCATGGTCACTCGGTCGCATTGTCGGTCGCGTCGGGGGGCTTGGGGCTCGTCGTGAGCGGCTTGGCCGGCACGACGATCGGACCATGCGCGCCCGCGCCCAGCGCCGGCAGAGGCGTTCCGGCAGTGGCCGGGACACCCGGCGGCGTTGCGACGACCGGCGGCGGCGGCGCGGCCGGCGGCAATCCGGCGGCGGTGGCGGGCAGATCGTTCGGCGAGGCGGCCGGCGGCTGTTCCGCCTTCAGCTTGAAATCGACGACATTGACGTCTTCGCTCGAGGCGGCATCGGCCAGCAGCACGACGCGGAATCCGCCACTGGGATCGGCGACCACGGTGCCGATGGCCAGGCCCGGCGGCAGCAGACCGCCATCGCCGGAGCTGACGACCTGGTCGCCGGCCTTCAGCCGCACATTCTGCGACAGCAGATCGACGGTCGGCGCGGCGGAATTGTCGCCGGCCATGATCGCCTGGACGTTGCCGGGCTCGATGCTGACCGGGATGCGGCTGTTGAGATCGGTGAGCAGGATCACCCAGGCGGTGTGGTCGCCGGTCAGGAAGATGCGGCCGATCATGCCGCGGGCATCGATCACCGCCTGTCCCGGCTTGATGCCCTGCGCCTTGCCGGCGTCCAGGATCATGGTTTGCAGGAACGGCCGGTTGGAGCGGCCGATGACCCGCGCCATCACCGAGGACAGCGATGGGTCCGG
This sequence comes from Rhizomicrobium sp., assembly GCA_036512455.1. Classification (GTDB taxonomy): domain Bacteria; phylum Pseudomonadota; class Alphaproteobacteria; order Micropepsales; family Micropepsaceae; genus Rhizomicrobium. The sequence continues at coordinate 14,851 of DATCAT010000051.1, read as the reverse complement.
CACGGCATGCAGCAGCAACTGGTAGCGCTTGACCCGCCCGTCCAGCACGATGGCCGCGTTCTGCCATTGCCGCAGGCGCGCGTTCTCGTCCTTGAGGCGCAGGTTTTCCTTGTAGACCGAGAAGATCTCGCCGATCGAGGCCATCCAGCGGTCGAGGCCGGTGAGCGGCGCGCGCACGCTTTCCAGCACCGGCGCCGCGAAATCGGTGACGTTGGCCCGGGCGCGGTCGAACAGATTGCTCTGCGCCTTGCCGATCAGGATGAGCGCGACGGCGAGGGCGGCAAGCAGCGCGATGGGGAGCTGGGCTCCACCCCGGTTGCGCGCGATCTTCCAGCTGCCGTTCGCCATAACTACCCGACGCGGCCCCCCAGCCGACTAAACCTATCAGAACGCCGTCGAAAGGACGTGACGCATGTTCTTGGCGTTCTCCAGAACGCGCCCGGTGCCCAGCGCCACGCAGGACAAGGGATCGTCGGCGATCGAAACGGGCAGGCCCGTCTCTTCGCGCAACACCTGGTCCAGATTGGCCAGCAGCGAACCGCCGCCCGTCAGCACGATGCCCTTGTCGACGATGTCGGCGGCCAGTTCCGGCGGCGTCGCTTCGAGCGCGACCTTGACCGCCTCGACGATGGCGCCGACCGGCTCGGACAAGGCTTCGGCGATATGCCGCTGGGTGATGGTGATTTCCTTTGGCACGCCGTTGAGCAGGTCGCGGCCCTTGATGTCCATGGTCACGCCGCTGCCGTCGGCCGGGGCGCAGGCCGAGCCGATTTCCTTCTTGATGCGCTCGGACGACGCTTCGCCGATCAGCAGATTCTGGTGGCGACGGATATAGGCGATGATCGCCTCGTCCATCTTGTCGCCGCCGACGCGCACGCTGCGCGAATAGACGATGCCGCCGAGCGAGAGGACGGCGACCTCGGTGGTGCCGCCGCCGATGTCGACGACCATCGAACCGGTGGGCTCGGAGACCGGCAGGCCGGCGCCGATCGCCGCCGCCATGGGTTCCTCGATCAGATGCACCCGGCGGGCGCCGGCGCTGAGCGCCGATTCCTGGATGGCCCGGCGCTCGACGGCGGTCGAGCCGGACGGCACGCAGACGATGATCATCGGATTGGCGAAGGAGCGGCGGTTATGCACCTTGCGGATGAAGTGCTTGATCATCTCCTCGGCGATTTCGAAGTCGGCGATGACGCCGTCGCGCATCGGGCGGATCGCCTCGATATTGCCCGGCGTGCGGCCCAGCATCATCTTGGCGTCGTTGCCGACGGCCCGGACATGCTTCTTGCCGCCGCGGTTGATGGTGGCGACGACCGACGGCTCGTTCAGGACGATGCCGCGACCCTTGACGTAAACGAGCGTATTCGCGGTCCCGAGATCGATGGCCATATCGCTCGAAAGGGCGCCGAGAAGACTGCCGAACATAATTAACCTACCCAATCCTGTTGTGGGCAGACGTGCCCTGCAAGCCTTGTACCCGTAGAATGAGGCCGGGTGGTGTCCCGCCCGGCCCCTTCTGTGTCATCGCGCGACGGTCAAGGCCTCAGGCGCCTGCTTTTCACGTTTCACCAAAAGCTTGTTCAATGCGTTCACATAGGCGTAGGCGGCGGCCACCAGCGTGTCGGTGTCGGCACCGCGTCCGGTCACGGTCCGGCCGTTCTCTTCGAGTCGCACGCTCACCGTGGCCTGGGCGTCGGTGCCCTCGGTCACGGCGCTGATCTGGAACAGCTGCAGCGTCGCGGTGTGGGGATAGAGCTCGCGGATGGCCTTGAAAATGGCGTCGACCGGGCCGTCGCCGGTGGTCTTGACGCGGCGGTCCTCGCCCTCGATCTGGAGCGTCAATTCGCAGCCCGGCAGCACGCCGATGCCGCTCTCGACCTTGAGGCCCTTGACCGAAACCAGGTCGTGGCCGCGGACAATCTCGTCGTCCACCAGCGCCACCAGATCCTCGTCGAAGACGTGCTTCTTCTTGTCGGCCAGATCCTTGAAGCGCTTGAAGGCTTCGGCGAAGGCCGCGTCGTCGAGCGTGTAGCCCATGGCTTCGAGCTTGTCTCGGAAGGCATGGCGGCCGGAGAGCTTGCCCAGCACCAGCGAGGTTTCCTTCACGCCGACATCCTCGGGCCGCATGATCTCGTAGGTCTCGACGTTCTTCAGCATGCCGTCCTGGTGGATGCCGCTTTCGTGGCTGAAGGCGTTCTTGCCGACGATCGCCTTGTTGTACTGCACCGGAAAGCCGGTGACGTTGGAGACCAGCTTGGAGGCGCGCGACAGCATCGTCGTGTTGACGGTCGTCGTATACGGCATGATGTCGCGACGCACTTTCAGCGCCATCACGATCTCTTCCAGCGCGGCGTTGCCGGCGCGCTCGCCGATGCCGTTGATGGTGCATTCGACCTGGCGCGCGCCGGCCAGCACGCCCGCCAGCGAATTGGCGACGGCAAGGCCCAGATCGTTGTGGCAATGGGTCGAGAACACCACCTTGTCGGCGTTCGGCACCCGGTTGCGCAGCATGGTGATGATGTCGAAATATTCCTGCGGCGTGGAATAGCCGACGGTATCGGGCACATTGATGACCGTGGCGCCCGAGTGGATCGCGACTTCCACCGTCTTGCAGAGGAAATCGACGTCCGTCCGCGTCGCGTCTTCCGCCGACCACTGCACGTCGTCGGTGAAGTTGCGGGCACGAACGACCGAGGCGCCGACCGCTTCGAGCACCGCGTTCTCGCCCATCAGCAGCTTGTGCTTCATGTGAACGGGGCTGGTGGAGATGAAGGTGTGGATGCGCGGGCGCTTGGCGCCCTTGAGCGCCTCGCCGGCCGTGTCGATGTCCTTGAAGCCGGCGCGGGCGAGACCGCAGACGGTCGAGTTCTTGACGATCTTGGTGATCTCGCGCACCGCTTCGAAATCGCCGGGCGACGAAATCGGGAAACCCGCTTCGATGATGTCGACGCCCATCTCGTCGAGGAATTCCGCGATCTGGATTTTTTCCTCGAGCGTCATGGCGGCACCGGGCGATTGCTCGCCGTCGCGCAGCGTCGTGTCGAAAATCTGAACCTTCTGTGTTTGGCTAGTCATGGCAACACTTCCTTCCGTTCGTCGCGAACAGCGACCTCTGTTTCACTCCTTTCGCTTTTCGTCCCCTGAGCCTGTGGCGCGCGAACGCCAGCGGTACTCAGGGGCAGCTAAGAAGGAGCAGAAGCGCTTGCGACGAACCGAGGGAAGGACGGGGCTTGAGCGAGGTGCACGCGACGACGCTGGCGGGAAACCCGCCCTTTGCGTCGATATGCGCCACCTTCTTCATTGCCGGATCGCCGTTCCGCCCGCCGTGTTTACGGTTCGATAACTTGCCCGAATCGTGGTTAAGCGCTGGTAAAAGCTCTATTTTCCAACTCGGACGGCTCGTTTTACGCTGAATGAAGCCGCGCGCGCAAGGGCGGCCGCGCTTCATGGGGGACGGAATACTTGATAGAATTACAAGGACTTTCAAAGGCTTACCCTGGCAGCGCGGTTCCGGTTGTACGCGCCCTGAGCTTTACCGTCGAGGACGGTGAATTTCTCGTTGTGATCGGCGAATCCGGCTCCGGCAAGACCACCACGCTCAATATGATCAACCGCCTGATCGAGCCCAGCGCGGGGCGAATCAACGTCGACGGCGAGGATGTGCTCGGGTTGGACGCCGTCAGCCTGCGTCGGCGCATGGGCTACGTCTTCCAGGGCGCCGGCCTGTTCCCGCACATGACGGTGGCCGAGAATATCGCGGTGACGCCCAGGCTGCTCGGCTGGCCAAAGCCCGACATCGATTCCCGCATCGACGAATTGCTGCATCTGGTGCGGCTGGCGCCGGCGGACTATCGCGGCCGCTTTCCGCGCGAACTTTCCGGCGGCCAGCAACAGCGCGTCGCGCTGGCGCGCGCCTTGGCCGCCAAGCCGAAGATCATGCTGATGGACGAGCCGTTCGGCGCCCTCGACCCCCTGATCCGCGACGACCTCGCCGAGGACTATCGCCAGATTCACGAGCGCCTGAAGCTGACTACGATCTTCGTCACCCACGACATGACCGAGGCGATGCTGCTGGGCGACCGCATCGCGGTGATGCGCGAGGGCGCCCTGATCCAGATCGGCACGCCGAACCAATTGCTCGGCAACCCCGCCGACGACTTCGTCAAGGCGTTGGTCGACACGCCGAAGAAACGCGCCCGGCGCCTCGCCGAAGTGCTGCGGGTGACGCCGTGAACAGTTTCGACGAAGCCTGGGGCAACCTGCCCGATTTCCTGAGCTGGCATGTCCTGCTCAGCGTCAGCGCGCTGGCGCTGGGTCTGCTCCTGAGCCTGCCGCTGGCGGTGCTGGCGACGCGTTCGCGCATCTTGCGCGGCGGCGCGCTGACCTTCGCCAGCCTGATCCAGACCATCCCGAGCCTGGCGCTGCTGGCGCTGTTCTACCCGGTTTTATTGGCTCTTTCGCATTTCACACAGGACAATTTCGGCTTCGGTTTCCGCGCCCTGGGCTTTTTGCCCGCGCTCCTCGCGCTGACGCTCTATTCGATGCTGCCGGTGCTGCGCAACACGATCACGGCGCTGGCCGGCATCGATCCCGCGGTGAAGATGGCGGCGCGCGGCGTCGGCATGACGCGTTGGCAATCGCTGTTCATCGTCGAGCTGCCGCTGGCCGCGCCCATCATCATGGCCGGCATCCGCACCGCGGCGGTGTGGGTGATCGGCACCGCGACGCTGGCGACGCCGATCGGCCAGACCAGCCTGGGCAACTACATCTTCACCGGCCTGCAGACCGAGAACTATGTCTTCGTGCTGTTCGGCGTGGTCTCGGCGGCGGGCCTGACGCTGATCATCGACCGCCTGCTTGCCTTGAGCGAGGACGGGCTGGCGCGGCGTTCGCGCGCGCGGGTGATCGCGTCGCTCGCCGGCCTCGCGGTCGTGATCGGCGCCAGCCTGTATCCGATGTTCGGCCACGCCGAGCGCAGCGTCGTCATCGGCACCAAGAGCTTCGACGAGCAATACATCCTGGGCAATGTCCTCGCCGACAAGCTCAAATCGGCCGGCATCGTCACGACGCGGCGCGACGGGCTGGGCTCGACGGTGATTTTCCGCGCCCTGGCGGCCGGCGACCTCGACGTCTATGTCGATTATTCCGGCACCATCTGGGCCAACGAGATGAAGCGCGCCGACAGCCCCGGCCGCGCCGCGGTGCTCGCCCAGATGGCCGATTGGATGAAGAAAACCTATGGCATCCGCTATGTCGGGCCCCTGGGCTTCGAGAACGCCTATGCCTTCGCCATGCCGCGCGCCAAGGCCGACGCGCTGCACATCGCGACGCTGGCCGACCTCGCCGCCTATGCGCCCAGGATGAAGATCGGCGGCGATTTCGAGATCTTCTCGCGGCCCGAATGGCGCGCCGTGCAGAAGGCCTATGGCCTGAAATTCGGCGTCCAGCGGCAGTACCAGGCCAACCTCATGTACAACGCCGTCAGCGGCGGCGACGTCGACGTGATCTCCGCCTTCTCCAGCGACGGCCGCATCGCGCAATACGACCTGAAGGTCTTGGGCGATCCCAAAGGCGCGCTGCCGCCCTATGACGCGATCCTGCTGGTGTCGCCGGCGCATGCCAATGATGACGGTTTGCTGATGGCGCTCAAGCCCCTGCTCGGCGCCATCGACCTCGCCACCATGCAGCGCGCCAACCTGATGGTCGACCGCCCCGACGACAAACTGTCGCCGCAACAGGCGGCACGGTGGTTGGAGAAGAAGATTACGCCAAAATAGAACCCTCTCCCCCCTTCCGGGGGAGAGGGCAGGGTGAGGGGGTGTTGATGTCGAGCTCCGAATTCTGAATTTCTGGAAAGGTGCCGATACGGATTAATGACGTTTGAATTCTTCGCTCTGCATAGAGGCCCCCTCACCCTGCCCTCTCCCCCTTAAAGGGGGAGAGGGAAAATGCGGTGCGGCATTCGCGCCCTTCATCTCGTCACTTTGCGCTTTCCCCTCGCATCTCAAAGTGGTTGTGTCCGTCCGCGTCCCTGACGCGTCCGCCCACGTAACGACCACCATTTCGAGGCCTGCCGGATATGAAAATCCTGCCGCCCGTCTCGATCGAGGCACGCCGCCTGCTGCCCAGCAAATGGGACGTGCTGGCGGCGCTGCTGGTGCTCGGCTTCATCGTGCTGTTCGCCGATGCCAGCCGCGCGCTGGTGCAGCCGCTGGCGTCGCTGACGCAAAATCCGCTGTCGCTCGACCCCAGCCACCTGCCCGAATATGCACTGCGCACGGGCTTGCGCATGCTGATCGCGCTCGGCGTCTCGCTGGTTTTCACGCTGACCTACGCGACCTGGGCGGCCAAGTCGGCGCGCGCGGGCGCGCTGCTGGTGCCGCTGCTCGACATCCTGCAATCGGTGCCGATTCTCGGCTTCATCTCGGTGACGGTGGTCTTCTTCCTCTCGCTCGCGCCCGGGCGCATCTTCGGCGCCGAGCTCGCCGCCGTCTTCGCCATCTTCACCAGCCAGGCCTGGAACATGGCCTTCAGCTTCTACCAGTCGCTGCGCACCGTGCCGGGCGAACTGATGGAGGCCGGCGAGATGTTCGGCCTCAACGGCTGGGCCCGTTTTTGGCGCATCGAGGTGCCGTTCGGCCTGCCGCCGCTGATCTGGAACATGATGATGTCGATGTCGGGCGGCTGGTTCTTCGTCACCTTGTCCGAGGCCATCAGCGTCGGCCACACCACCATCGCCCTGCCCGGCATCGGCTCCTACATCGCGCTCGCCATCGCGCGGCAGAACCTCGCCGCCATCGGCTGGGCCATTGTGGCGATGCTGATCGTCATCCTGATCTTCGACCAGCTTCTGTTCCGTCCGCTGGTCGCCTGGGCCGACAAATTTCGCATCGACAACGAGGACAGCGAGGACTTTCCCGAATCCTGGGTGCTCGACGTCATCCGCCGCTCGACCCTGATGGACCGGCTCGCCGAGCCGTTCCATATCTTCATGCGCTGGACTTATCGCTTGACGCCGCGTGTTCCGGGCCAGGCCGCGTCCAGCGCGTTGCGCCTGCCGTCGCGCGCCGCCGATATCGTGTGGGGCGTCGTGATGGCGGCATTGGGCGCGGCGGCGCTGTGGAAAATATTTGCCATGCTGGGCAGCGCGCTCGGCTGGCGCGATGTCGCCAATGCGCTGGCGCTCGGCGCCATCACCATGGTGCGCGTGACGGTGCTGATCGCGCTGGCGAGCGTCATCTGGACGCCGATCGGCGTCTATGTCGGCCTGCGCCCGCATCTTGCGCGCATCATCCAGCCGGTGGCGCAGTTCCTCGCCGCGTTTCCCGCCAACCTTCTGTTCCCCGTCGTGGTGTTCGTCATCGCGCGCTACGCGCTCAATCCCGACATCGCGCTGTCGCCGCTGATGGTGCTGGGCACGCAATGGTACATCCTGTTCAACGTCATCGCCGGGGCCTCCGCCCTGCCGCGCGAACTGCGCGACGCCGCGAGCAACCTGCAGCTCAGGGGCTGGCTGTGGTGGCGGAAAGTCGGCCTGCCCGGCGTCTTTCCCTATTACGTCACCGGCGCGATCACCGCCTCGGGCGGCTCGTGGAACGCCAGCATCGTGGCCGAAGTCGCCAGCTGGGGCAGCCACACGCTGCGCGCCCACGGCCTCGGCGCCTACATCGCCGACGCCACGGCGGCGGGCGATTTCCACCGCATCGTGCTGGGCATCGCGACGATGAGTTTCTTCGTCGTGGTGGTGAACCGGCTGTTCTGGCGCCCGCTATACTGGTTCGCCGAACGGCGCTACAGGCTGACATGAGGTAGCTATGGACGACGACATTCTCCTCGACGTGCACGGCGTGCGCCGCTCCTTCCCCAAGCCCGGCGGCGGCGAGTTGCTGGTGCTCGACGGCGTCGAGCTGACGCTGAAGCGCGGCGAGATTGTCGGCCTGCTCGGCCGCTCGGGCTCCGGCAAGTCGACGCTGCTGCGCCTGATCTCCGGCCTCGCCATGCCGCAGGGCGGCACGCTCTCCTATCTCGGCCATCCCATCGCCGGCCCCGCCAACGGCATCGCCATGGTGTTCCAGAGCTTCGCGCTGTTTCCCTGGCTGACCGTGCTGGAGAACGTGCAGCTCGGCCTCGAAGCCCTCAATCTGCCGCAAGCCGAGATCCGCACCCGCGCGCTGGCCGCGATCGACCTGATCGGCCTGGACGGTTACGAAAGCGCCTATCCGCGCGAACTTTCCGGCGGCATGCGCCAGCGTGTCGGCTTCGCCCGCGCCATGGTGGTGCATCCCAACATCTTGCTGATGGACGAGCCGTTCTCGGCGCTGGACGTGTTGACGGCGGAAAATCTGCGCACAGATTTTCTCGAATTGTGGGGCGAGAGCCAGCTGCCGATCAAAGGCGTCATCCTAGTGACGCACAATATCGAGGAAGCGGTCCTGATGTGCGACCGCGTCTGCTTGTTCTCGACCAATCCCGGCCGCATCGCCGGCGAGATCAAAATCGACATCCCGCGCCCGCGCGACCGCACCGATCCACGCTTCGAGGACTACGTCGACCAGATCTACACCGAGATGACGGCCCGCCAGCGTAGCGCCCGCAGCGATCGCGGCACGGGGCTCGGCACGCTGATGACGCACGTCTCGCCCAATCTGGTCTCGGGCCTGATCGAGGCCGTCGCGGCGGCGCCCTATAACGGCAAGGCCGACCTGCCGGACATCGCCTCGGACCTGCAGATGGAGATCGACGAACTCTTCCCCGTCGCCGAGGCGCTGCAATCGCTGCGCCTGGGCGAAATGGAGGTTGGCGACATCAAGCTGACGCATATGGGCAAGCGCTTCGCCGACGCGGGCCTGAATGAGCGCAAGGAGATCTTCTCCCGCGCCCTGATGAGCCATGTGCCGCTGGCGGCCCATATCCGCCGCGTCCTCGACGAGCGCGCCAGCCACACCGCGCCGCGCCGGCGCTTCATCGACGAGTTGGAGGACCACATGACCGAAGACGCCGCCGAGGAAACCCTGCGCACCGTCGTCAGCTGGGCCCGCTTCGGCGAACTCTTCTCCTACGACGACGAGAGCGAGATGTTCAGTTTGGAGAATCCGACGTAACCACCCCAAAGGCGTGGGAATGATCAATCGGCTAGCGCGCGGGCTTGGGCTTACCTGCCTTCCCGTCGAACATAACGCCGTTGCAAACCAACTTCCATTCGCCGTTCCGCGCGTTGTGATCGCAATCGTAGGCGCATCTTTTCGGATCGGCACCATGCGGCAGCTTCGGAGCAAGTGTCTGAAGGCATATCGGACGGCAGGGATCGATGTCGTTTGATTCCCTGATGGTCGATTCATCCACTGTCCAAGACTTCCAGGGGCCCGGATCGTTCTCCCAGGTGAAAAATTGCGTGCGTTCCGAAACAGAACCAGCGCGCAGCTCGAAAGTAGGGCCGTTCAGAGTAAAGCAGACACCGTTGGTGCGACTGCCCAGATCTTTGTTACCCCATGGCTGGATATTCCAGAACACAGCGGAACCGGGCCGCTTGGATACCATGCTGTAAATGCGAACACAGACTTGTGTGTTCGCTGCTATCCCCTTGTCCAAGGTGACGCTATCACCAGGACAGGCAAGCGATCTAAGTTGCGCATTTGCCATCGGCATAGAGAAGGCCGTCAGAGCCATTATCACACACACCGCCATGGGCAGATCGCCTGCGTGACTCCTCTCTGCCGCTTCAGGGGCGCAACCTATCCGATGCAACAAGAGCCGCACGAATCCTGCTCGATATCTGGCCATCTTTGGAAGCCTCGATACTGCGCCGGACCGAGACCGATCCATTGCCGTCGCATCCTCGTCCAGCGTCGACCCGTCGCCGGATGCCCACAACCCTCCGAATAGGGGGGCAACGAGGTGCGGGCTCATCTTCGCCATCGCCTCGTCCCAGTCCTTCTTCTCGGAAAGATCGGGCCGTGACACCGTTGGGTGATTTAATTCTAACCGAGTGCCCCATACGCCTTGAGCGTTCGAAGCGCCTCCAGCGTCCGGTAGCCGCGCCATTCCAACGTCACGCCGGGGCCGACCGTGTCCCAGGAAATCGGCCAGCCGCCCTCCTCCTGCTGCTTTGCGGCGAGCGCGGCGAGGTGCTGCGCGATCACGGAATCGGAAAACAATTTGCGGCAAGGACTATGCGGGAACGGTGCCCAGTCCAGCGGCTTCTGGACATAGCCGCCCGCGTCGGGATCGAGCGCGACGACGCCCGGAGTCGCAATGCGTTCCAAAATCGCGTCCATCGCCTTTTTCGCCCGCGCCCGCTCCGGCGCATGTTCGAGAAACGCCAACGCGGGCATCAGCGTGTGGAATCCCGTGCTGTCGGATTTTTCCAGCGCGCTCCAGCAGAACGCCGAGGCGCGCGCGACCCAGGGGTGCTCGACCTTGTGTTTCAGCAGTAGCCCCGCGATCGCCGCGGTCGGATTGAGATCGGCCGGCGGATTGGCGTCCACCGCCCACCAGGGTGCATGCGGATAGGCGTTCAGCGACGCCAGCGCGAACGGCACGCCGCCTTCCGCTGTCGTCACGCTGGCGAGCCAGTCGGCGGCGCCCGTCACCAGCGCCGCATCGAAGGCGTTCACGGCGTCGAGCGTTTCGAAGGCGAACTGCACGTCAACCGGCTGGCTCCCGGGATCGCGCTTGTCCGGCTCCAGCGCCGCGCCGAAACCGCCGTCGCGATTGCGATACGCGGCAAGTGCGTTGACGACGTCCGCGCTGCCGCCGCCTTCAAAATGAAAGGCAAAACGCCGCCGCTCGAGCAGGCGGGCATTGCGCAGGATGAAATCCCGGGCCTTGGCGAGCATGGCGTTCTCCATCGGAACAAATAGAGAACATGCTGGTCAGGGAGTCAAGCCCGGTAAGGCGACAGATCCATCTCCGGATAGCGCGTCTGCACGTCGCGCAAGGTCTGTTCGTTCCAGTAGTCGCTGCCGGCGGGCGGGAAGCCGAACAGGTCGCGCTGGCGCGGGCTCATCTTCGCCATCGCCTCGTCCCAGACTTTCTTCTCCGAATGGTCGGGCCAGGCGAGTTTGCCCTGCCAGCGCCATTCGCGGCTTTTGAAGTCCGTCAGGATCGCGAAGCGCGAGCGGTTCGGCGCGGTGAAGTTGGAGCCGCGATGAAAGACGTCGGTCTTGTAAACCATCAGGCTTCCGGCGGGCGCCTCGACCGAGACTTCCTGCTCGGCGAAGGTGCCGAACTTGGTCCGCGCCACGCCCATCGGCAGATGCCGCGTCTCGGCCAGCGGCACGACCTTGGTTGGCCCGTCGGCGCTCGTCACGTCGGACAGCAGGATAAAGGTCGTCATCTGCGTGTTGCGGCCATCTTCGCGCGGCACCACGATGGTGTGGTTGCGATAGTCGCGGTGATGGAACTGGTCGTAATTGATGGCGCCGGAATATTTCGCCCACAACTCGCCCTTGTAGAGATCGATCTGCGCCGTCTTCAAAAAGCGCTCCGCCGCGTCGATCAGGTCGGGATAGACGCACAACCGGTTGAGCGCCCAGGCGTCGAACGGAAACAGCCGGATGCCGGCGAATTGCGACTTCTCGAATTGCGGATATTTCGCCGGGTCCGCGAAATACTCCTCCGGCCTGGGATAGATCGTCCACAGCGCTTCTTGCGCCTCGCGCAGCGACTGCGGATCGATGAACCCTTCGACGACCGTGAAGCCACGGTCCCAGATCTCGGCAAGTTTTGAATCGGGTACCTGCATGGCGTCAGATTAGCGCATTCTTTCGGGCCGCCAACAGCAGCGGCTCAGAGACCAAATGTCTCGCCCAGCATCGTCTCCGACAGCGCCCAAAGCTGCCTGGCCTTGTCCGCATCGATCGCCCAGGGCCGCACGCCGTTCATCGCCCGGCTGTCATACGCAACGGCTTCGGCAATGTTGCAATCCTCGCAATAAACACCGCCGCCGGCGCTGAGCAGCGGCGAAGTCGCGCACCACACGGCGGTCGCCGCGCCGCCGGCCGGCGTCTTGAAGCCGTCGCGCGGCTTGCCGGTCGTCTCGTCGATCCAGCCCATGCGCTTGATCTCCTCCGCCGACATGTCGCGCTGGAGGTTGGTCATGATGCCGCCGGGATGCACCGCATAGGCGTTGACGAGGCGGCCTTCGAGCCGCCGGTTCAGTTCGACCGCGAACAGCACATTGGCGCTCTTGGAGCGGCCATAAGCCTGCCACTTGTCGTAGGGCGTCTTCTTGAAATTGGGATCGTCGAGGCTGGGCATGTCGATGCGGTGGCCGACCGACGACAGGCATACGACGCGCGACGGCGCGCCCTTCAGCAGCGCCGGCGCGAGGCGGCAAGCGAGCAGCATGTGCCCCAGATGATTGGTGCCGAACTGCGACTCGACATCGCCCATGATGCGGCGCTCCGGCGTCGCCATGATGCCGGCATTGTTGATCAGGATGTGCAGCGGCGAGCCTGTTTTCACGAATGCGTCCGCAAACGCGCGTACGCTGGCCCAGTTGGCCAGGTCCATGTCGGCGACTTCGACGGCTTTGTTGCCGGTGCTGCCGCGGATATCCGCCGCCGCCGCCTCGCGCGAGCGCACCGGCAGGATGACGCGCGCGCCGGCCGACGCCAGCGCCCGCGCGGTCTCTACGCCCAGCCCGGACGATCCGCCGGTGACGATGGCGGTCTTGCCTTTGAGGTCGATGCCTTTGACGACCTCCGCCGCCTGCGTGCCGTGGCCGAAGGGCGAGGCGATGGGAGATTGTGCGAGGGGCACCCTACGCCGCCGCCTCGCCGTGGCGGAATTTGTCGAGGTGGTGTTCCTGTTTGATGTAGGCCTGTGCCGCGTCGGTGTGGAACAGCTCGCGCTCCTCCTCCTCGTCGGTCACCGGCGTCAGCGCGAGGTCGCTGTATTCGTATTTCTTCGGATCGTGCTTGATCTTGAGATATTTGCGCCGCAGACGCAGATACAGCGAGCCCCATTTGAACAGCTTGGCGATCGTCTCGACATAGTAGCCCGGATAGAAGGCGAGCGGCGACACGATCGCAAAGCCCGGCCGCCGCGCGGTGCGGAATTTGCGGCGCAGGAAGCCGCTCTCCAGGGGATGGATGTGCTCGATCTTGATGCTGCCATAGAACCACGTCGCGAGAAACAGGGCGTTGCTGGCATTGGCCTTCATCGCCGCAGCGCGCTTCATGACGGTGACGATGTGATCGTCGGTGTAATAATGCTCCCAGGCCTTGTCATAGGCTTCCTGCCATTCCGGCTGGCTCATCTTGGAATGCGCCGTGGTCAGGTGGTTGAGATCGTATTTGTTGAGATCGGGATCCATCGCCACGCCGGCGCGGAACAGCTTCTGGTGATCCTCCGAGCCTGGCAGCGGCGTCAGGAAGAAGAACTCCAAAAGGTCGACCGGCAGCTCGCGCTTGATCACCTCGATGTCGTTCATCACCGATTCGAGCGTGTCGTTCGGGAAGCCGATAATGTAGCCGGCATAGGTCAGCACCCGCGCCGCCTTCCAGGCCAGCAGCATCTTGCGGTATTCGGTGATCTTGTTCTGCCGCTTCTTGGCGCCCATCAAATTCGCCGGATTGATGTTCTCCAGCCCGATGAAGACGCGCTTGACGCCGGCGCGCGCCGCCTTCTCGATGAAATTGGGCAGCTTGTGGCACAGCGTGTCGACCTGGATGATGATGCCGATCGGCATCTTCTCCACTTCGCGCAAATGGATCAGGCGGTCGAGGATCGGCTCCCAATCCTTGTTGCGCGCGAAATTGTCGTCGGTGATGAAGAAGCTGCGGGCGCCTTGCGCCACATTGGCGCGCACGATCTTCTCGACGTCGTCCGGCGAACGGCGCCGCGACTTGCGGCCCTGGACGTTGATGATGGTGCAGAACGAGCATTGATAGGGACAGCCCCGGCCCGCGTCGAAGCTGGTGACGCCGCCGGCGGTGCGCACCACCTTGTCCGAATGCAGGAATGGAATCGGCGTGCCGTCGATCGTCGGCAGATCGTCCATGAAATTGTAGAGCGGCTTGAGGTCGTTGGCGAAGGCGTCGCGCAGCACCATCTCCATGCGGCCTTCGGACTCGCCGGCGAACAGCGACAGGCCCATGGCCTTGGCCCGGTCCAGATAGTCGTCCCGCCCGCCCAGCATGCTGATCGTGCCGGAGACGTGAAAGCCGCCGATGCCGACCTGAATGCCCAGCGCCTTGAGCGGCCGGGCGATATCGAGCGCCCGGGGGAACTGGTTGGACTGTACGCCGACCAGCATCACCATGCCGGCGCCGGCCTTGCGGATCCGCGCCGCGATCTGCTCCGGCTTGATCAGCGTGTTGCATTCGTCATGGGCGTGGATCTCGAACTCGACGTCGTCGCCCAGCACCTGGCGCTCGGCGCAGTCCATGGCCAGGCCATGCAGCGACGCCAGCGTGTTTGACGGGATCGCCGAGCGATACCACTGGATGACATAACCGTCGTCGTCGTAATGCGACGGCTTGACCAGGATGAGGCAGAATTTACGCTTCGACATACGGAGTTCCCCAGGGCAAGTGAACCATAGTTCATGTTGCCGGAAGTCGCAAAGACGGCAGTTCCGTGTGTGTTAACGCGTCACCTTTCCTCCCCCGTTGTTACGGGGGAGGTGTCACGCCCACTTCGGGCGTGACGGAGGGGGCGGACGCTGGCGTCGCTCTGCGACGCTAGGCCCCCTCCGCCTCGCTCCGCTCGGCACCTCCCCCGTAACAACGGGGGAGGAAAGGTGACGCGTTAACACACACGGAACTGCCGTCTTTGCGACTTCCGGCAACATGAACTATGGTTCACTTGCCCTGGGGAACTCCGTATGTCGAAGCGTAAATTCTGC
>DATCAT010000050.1:0-9285 GCA_036512455.1 Rhizomicrobium sp. | reverse complement strand
GAATTGGCGCCCGCCGCGACTGGCGCGGAAACTTCCCGCGCCGCGTCGGCGGCCAGCACGATTTTGTAGACGCCGCTGTTCTTGACGATGACAAGGCCGTTCAAACGCAGGATCTGCTCGAACACGCTCAGCACTTCGCCGCGTGTCACGGGCTTGCTGGTCTGCACCGTGATGGTGCCCTGCACGCCGGCGCCGATGGCGTAGTTCACGCCGAGAAAATCGCCGAACACCGCCTTGGCCACGTCGCGCACATCGGCATTGATGAAGTTGAGCGTGATGCCGCCATCCTCGGTGACGGCGGATTCGGAGACATGCGGCACCGAGTGGCCGACGAGATGGCCGGTGCCGCGGATGATTTCCGGCGGCGGCGGCTCGGGAATGGTCGAACTCGCCGTGGCGGCGCCCGATGGCGCCGCCGCTACAGGGCTTGGTGCCGGGGCGATGGGCGCATCGGCGTGACGTGCGAGTTCGTCGGCGCTTGGTCCGATTTCGACCGGCTTGTTGAATTCTCCCGCGCAGGAGGCGAGCGCCAGCGACGCCGCCAAGGCGGCCGCAGCTACGCTCAAGCGCCCTTTCGTCACCAGCATCGGAAGATCGTCCCTTTGGGCTATAGGCGCTTTTCTTGCCACAGTGTCAAAGGGTTGGTTGGCCAGTCGTCGGATCGATCGGCGCGCCTTTGAGCGCTTCGGGGGCAATAGTTCCACCGGCCGGACGCACTGGCAAGACGGGTTTGGCCGGGATGGTAACCGCGGCGGTCAGCGCGGGCGGCTGGGCCGTGGGCGGTGCCTGTGGCGGGGGCGCGGCGGTGTCATGTACGGGTTCCGGCGGTGATGCCGTCGTCAGCGGCGCGCTTGGCGGGCGGTTCGCCGGTCCGTCCAGCGGCACGACGAACTCGCCGCTGTTGTCGCGCAGCGTGACGGTGGTGGCGTCGATGCGCGCGACGCGCCAGCCAGCGACCAGATCGCCGACCGTGACGCTCACGGTCGCCAAGGTGCTCTTGTTGCGCAACAGCGCCACGGCGCGTTCGCCGCCCAGGATGACGCCGACGAGCACGAAATCCGAGGTGGCCGCGGCGCCGCCGCCTGCCTGCGTCAGGTCCTGCAGCGGCTTGCGCGCCGAGCTGAACAGCGGCCGCGCGTCGATGTCGGCGAAGAGCGCAATGGCGGGTGGCGCGTAGGCAGCAGGCTTCGCCGCGAAGGCATGACGCGCCGGCGGGCGCGGCGTCTCAACCGCGACCGGATCGAGGGGCGCGACGGCTTCATAGGCGACCGCGGCGCCAAGCGTCAGCGACACGGCGAACAGAATGCCGGGCACCAGCAATCTCATTGCGCACCTGTCCAGCGATAACCGCGCACGGTCCAGCGCACGTCCACATTCGGGGGATCGATCTGGACGCCGGGGCTCTGCCAGTTCTCCGGCGCACGCAGGTCGATGCCGTCCAGAAAGAGGTACGGCGTGCTGGTCTCGATGCGATAGGCGATGGTTTTCAGCCGCGTCATCGGCAGCGAGACGTCGTACTGGATTTCGATCCGCTGAAAGCCGTCCGCGCTCACTGGCGCCAGATTCTGCGCGCTATGCACCTGTCCGGCTTCACTTTCGATCAGCGCCTTGACGACGTTCTGGATGTTCGCGGCGGCCAGTTCCGCGCTGCCGCCGCCGATCAATCCGGCGGCCGAGGATTCGTGGCTCTTCAAGTCGGCGAGCCGGGCCTCGACGACGGGACGCAGCGCGATGCGGCGTTCATAGGCGCTCAGCAATTGATGCGACCGGGCGATGTCCTCCTGCTGTGCCGTGAAGGCGTCCGCGACGGGCTCGACGACCAGCAGCCAGCCAAAGCCGATCGCCGCCAGCAGAAGCCCGAGCGCGAGAAGGCGTTGCCGCGACGCAGTCACGACGCGCCCTTTCTCAGCTTGAAGGAGATGTCGAAGCGTTGCAGCGCCGGGCTCGGCCCTTGCATCAGGGGGCTGCGCAGTTCCGCATCGGCGAAGAAGGGTGACGAATCGAATAGCGGGATGAGCGAAGCGGCTTGCGCGGAGAAACCGTGCAGCCGCACCTCGTCGCCGTTCAGTTCGAATTCGTAGAGCCAGGAATCGTCGGGCAGCAGGCGCGCGACCGTCGCCAGCACGGCCACGGCGGCGGGGCTGCTCTTTTGTTGCGCCAGAAAGGCCGCCTGGCGATTGGCGGCATCGAGCCTTTGTTGCAACCGCTCCACCACCATGGCGCGCGTGCGGGCGGCGTCGACTCGCGCGTCCAGATCGGCCGCAACCGCCGCGCCGCGCAGGAAGACGCTGCCGACCAACCCGAGCGCGAGAAGCAGAACCAGGGCGGCGAGCGCCGGCACGAGCTTCGGCCGCAGGCGCAAGTGGCGGGCGGCGACGGCATCGGCGGGGAAGGTGCCGCCGTCGGCATGCGTTTCGTCGCCGGCAAATTCGACGGCCGACAAGGCAATGCCGGCGCTGCGGCACAATTCGATACAGGCATCGACCGGCTCGCGGCGGATGATGCGCAAATTCACATCGAGGGCTTCGCCGTCCGCGCCGGCGATCCGGTAGTCGTAGTAGATGTTTTGCGCGTCCAACGGACTTTGGCGGACGATTTCATGGCACAGGATGCCGTCCAGATTGCGCCGCGCGCCGCGCGGCAGGCGCAGCGAACGGTCCAGCGCCTCTTCGGCCGGCATCTGCAAGATCACCGGATCGGCGAACCAAGCCGCGAAGCCTTCGGCTCGCGGCGCCGACAGGCGCAGGGTCCGGGCCGCGAAGTCGTCGCGCGGCACGCGTGCGACGACGGTCTCGAAGTCGCCGGCGCGGCGGACCACGAGCAATTCATTGCCCTGGACGTCGACCAGGATGGCGTCGTCTGCTCCGGTAAAGGCCTGCCGCAGACTTCGCGGCAGCATGGCCGCGAGCTCGGACAGCCACCAGCGCCAGCCGGCCAGCAACCTCTCGAGCAACACGCGCGGACCAAATCCGTCCATCAACCGCCTCGGCATGATTTTGTGGCCGGATCATAGGTGCAATCGGCTTCCGCTGAAATCCGCGGCGCGATGAAAAGTTCCGGCCATTGCCGCGCGTCGCCTTTGGCAAAGGTGACGCGCAAGCGCACCAGCGCCGGCAGATCCGCCTGTCCGCGCCAGCCGCTCTGCCAGACGCCGCCGGCGGCGAGATAAGACAGTTCCACGGACTGGGCGCCATGCAGCAGATCGGCGCCCTCACGGTTAACGCCAAGAGCGAGCGTAAGCCGCTGCAGCTTGCCGTCCGGTTGCGCCGCCAGCGTCATGGGCATGCAGCGCTGACCGCCGGCCGCACCGGGCGCCGGCGCCAGGAAGCGAAGCTGCGACGCTGCGCCGGTAAATTCGACGCGCGGCGTGTCTTGCGGATTGGCCGCGCCGCGGCGCGGACAAGCGCGTTCGATCTCGCGGCGCAACAGGTCCTGGGCGACACGCACCGAATCGACCGCGTCGGTCGTGGTCGTGCCGCGCTCCCAGGCGCGCATGCCGAAGCGCAGGCCGCCGAACAGCAGCACGAACAAAAGTCCGAGCAGCGTCATCGACACCAGGAGTTCCAGCAGCGTGAAGCCGGATTGCGTCTTCATGACGGTTTCTTCGGCGGCACCAGCCGCAAGCCGGTCAGGGTGCGGGCATGGTCCTGCGCGCCGTCGCGCCAGGAGACCGTCGCCTCGATGCGAAATGCCAGGATGTTGCGGGCCTTGGCATCGTCGCCACTGCCATAGGGGCTGACAACGATCCGCCAGCGAAAGCCGTTGGAATAGACACCGGAGGCGTCGCCGGCGTCGGGCGCGCGCTCGCTGCCCGCGCGCGCCAGCAACGATTGGACCAGCGACGCGGCGAGGGTTTCGTTCCGGCCTTTGCGCGCCCGGTCGAGCGAATCCGAAATGGCGCCGAACAGCACGGCGAGCGCGATCGAGAGGATCGCCAGCGACACCAGCAATTCGACCAGGGTGAAGCCGCGCGGGTGTCGGTCACTCATCGACGGCAACCCGGCCGGTCAGCCAGTCGATGGAGACGCGATGGCGCAGCGCGCCGTCGCCGACGAACACGGTGCCGCCATTGGAACTGCCGTCCGGATAGAATCCGATTTGCCGGTCCTTGGCCGGCGGCAGCGAAAAGCGGATGGCATTGGGCAGAGTACGTGAGCGGTCGCCGGGCTCCAGAAGATAAATCTGCCGCTCCGGATCGAAGCGGATCGCGGTCCCCCAACCGCTGGCAACCGCCCGGCCGCGTGCCGCCCGCAAGTCCTGCGCCAAGCCGCGCGCCGCCGCCAGCGCGCGCGCGCCCGGCATCGCCGATTGCAGCAGGACGGGAACGGCCGCGACCAGCAAGCCGATGATCGCCAGGACGACGAGGAGTTCCGTCAGCGTGAAACCCGCCTCGCGGGCGTCACCAGCTGCGCACGGGCGGATCGGCGCCATTGCCAGTCGCTCCATCGGGTCCGTTGCTGGACAGGTCGAATTCGCCGTGCCGCCCCGGCGACACGTAGGTGTAGGGATGCCCCCAGGGATCGTTCAGGTTGGTCGTGTTCTTGACGTAGGGCCCGTTCCAATTGTCCGCCGTCGCGGGCTTGGTCTTCAAGGCGGCGAGGCCTTCCTGGCTGGTCGGATAGCGCCCAATGTCGAGCTTGTAGAGGTCGAGCGCCGAGGAGAAGCTTTCGATCTGCGCATGCGCTGTGCTGACCTTGGCGCTGGAGAAATAGCGCAGGACCTGCGTCGTCGCGATGGTGGCCAGCAGGCCCAGGATCGCCAGCACGACGAGAAGTTCGACCAGCGTATAGCCGCCCTGGTCCGCGCGGCGCATTGCGAACATCGACTTGTACATCGCTTGAGTCCTCAAATTGCCAGGTCGTTCACACTCAGGATCGCGACCAGTATCGAACCGATCAAGCCGGCCACGATCAAGCCCATGAAGATCGTCAGGCAGGGTACCAGCAGCGCCACGAGGCGGTCGATGGTGTGCTTGATCTCACGTTCGTACAACTCGGCCTGGCGCAGCAGCATCGCGTCCAGCTGCCCGCTCTCCTCTCCTACGCGCATCAGGTCCAGGGCGAGCCTGGGGAAGGCCTTGGTGCCGCGCAGGTAGTGGGACAATGCGTCGCCTTCCTTCAGGCTGGCGGCGGCGCCGCGCACTGCGTCCGCGATGACGCTGTTGGCCATCGTATCGCCCGTGATCACGAGCCCCTGCGGCAGCGAGACGCCGTTCTTGAGCAGCGTGCCGAGCGTGCGGCTGAAGCGCTCGACATCGATCTTCGCCAGCAAGCCGCCGATCAGGGGCAGGCGCAGCAGCAGGCCATCCCATTGCCGCTTGAAGGCCGCTTCTTTCTGCGCCCGCTTCAGTCCCACCACCAGGGCCGCGAGCCCGAGCAGAATCGCCCAGGACCAGTTCGTCAGAAAATGGCCGGTGTCCATGACGAAGCGCGTCGCCGGCGGCAGCGACTTGCCGGCTTCCGCGAACAGCGGTTCGAACGACGGCAGAACGAAGACCAGGATGACGATGATCGAGACGCCGGTCGTCGCCAGCAGCAGGCTGGGATAGATCAGCGCGGAGATGACGGATTCGCGCACTGCGAGCGAGCGGCCGAGATATTCGCCCAGTTGCTCCAGCGCCGCCTGCAGGTCGCCGCCCTGTTCGCCGGCCCGCACGATGTTGACGTAGAATTTCGGAAACGCCGGCTGCCCGTTCAAGGCGTCGGCAAAACTGGAGCCGCCGCGCACCTGTTCGAGAATGACGCCGAAGGTGTCGGCCATCGGCTTGCTTTCGTCGAGATTGACGAGGATTTCGAGCGCGCGGTCGAGTTCCAGTCCGGCGCGCAACAGCGAAGCCAGTTCCTGTGTCGCCACCACCAGCGCACGGGGTGAAAAGCGGCGCCCGGGCCGCAAATCGCGGCGCAGCAGATCGCGCCAGGTGACTCGCGCCGGGCCCATCTCGCCGTTTGTCGCGTCGATGGGATAGTGGCCGCGGTTGCGGATTTCCTCGATCGCCGCCGGCTCGGAGGGCGCATCCAGCACGCCGGAGACGATGGCGCCGGATCCTGTCATGGCGCGGTAGCGATAGCTCGGCATGGCTCAACTCGCCCGCGTGGCGCGCAAGACTTCTTCCACGCTGGTCTCGCCCGCCAATGCTTTCGCCATGCCGTGCGCGTGCATGGAGCGCATGCCTTCGAGCGCCGCTTGCTGGCGGATCGCGCCGGCTTCGGCATGCGCCAATACAAGATGGCGGATCGCGTCCGACATCACGAGGACTTCGACGATGGAGCTGCGCCCGGCATAGCCCGTGGCGTTGCAGCGCTCGCAGCCCTGCGCGGCGTGGAGCACGGTGGCGCTGCCGCTCGCCTGCGGCGCGATCTGAAGACGGTCCAGAAGCGCAGGGTCCGCGTCATAAGGCTTGCGGCAATGCGGGCACAGCGTCCGCACCAGACGCTGCGCGATGACGCCGCGAATGGTCGAGGTCAGGAGATAGTCCTCGATGCCCATATCGAGCAGGCGGGTGACGGCGCTCGGCGCGTCGTTGGTGTGCAGGGTCGAAAGTATCAGATGGCCGGTGAGGGCGGCCTGGACCGCGACCTGCGCGGTCTCCAGATCGCGGATTTCACCGACCATCATGATGTCGGGGTCCTGCCGCAGGAACGCGCGCATGGCGTTGGCGAAGGTCAGGCCGACCTGCGGCTTGACCTGGACCTGGTTGACGCCGGCAAGCTGATACTCGACGGGGTCTTCGATGGTGAGGATTTTCCGGTCGCGCGTGTTCAGTTCGGACAGGCCGGCATACAGCGTCGTCGTCTTGCCGCTGCCCGTCGGCCCGGTCGCGAGCAGGATGCCGTGCGGCTGGCCAAGCAGGTGGCGGATCGCCGCGACGGTCTCGGCGTCAAATCCCAGATCGACGAAATCGAGCTTGAGCGAACCGCGGTCCAGGATGCGCAGAACCGCGCACTCGCCATGGATGGTCGGCATCATCGAGACGCGAAAATCGATGTCCTTGCCGCGTACCGCCAGGCGGATGCGGCCATCCTGCGCGATGCGGCGCTCGGCGATGTTGAGCTTGGCCATGATCTTGATGCGCGAGAGCACCGCGCTGGCCAGGTTGCGCGGCGGAGATTCCACCTCGTGCAGCACGCCGTCGATGCGATAGCGCACGCGCAATTCGCCGTCCATCGGTTCGATATGGATGTCGGAGGCGCGCGCTTCGACGGCGCGCGCGATCAGCAGATTGACCAGCCGGATAACCGGCGCGTCGCTGGCGCTGTCCTTGATGCGGTCGACGTCTTCGCTGGCACTTTCCTCGGCTCTGCCGCGCGTCTCGTGCGCAATCTTGTGAATTTCCGACTTTCCCGTGCCGTAGAGGCGCTCGAACGCGGCATCGAAATCGGCCGGCAACGCGACGCGTCGCAGGATGGCCCGGCCGGCGGCAAAGCGCGCGGCTTCGGCGGCGTAGTCGTTCAGGGGATCGACCATCGCGACGGCAATTCCGTCCGCGCCGTCGCTGAGCGGCAGGATCTGGGCCTCGCGCAGGAATTGGCGGTTCAGGCGATCCTCGAGCACCGGCGCGGCCGGATAGTCCCCGCTCGCCGCGAGCGGCAGACCGAGCAGCGCGGCAAGGGCTTGGGCGATGTCGGTCTCCGAGGCGAGGCCGAGGCGGGCAAGCACAAGTTCAAGCCTTTCGCCGCTCTCAGCCGCCAGCCGCTCGGCGCGCTGCGAACCGGTGGGAGTCAGCTTTCCCCCCTCGATCAAATAGGCCGCAAGCGCCTTGCGGACCGGATGAAACTGGTCCGCGGCGTTCTGGTTCAGTACTGCGTCCTGGCCGGCCGGCATCTATGCACTCCCGCGCGGCCCATTATAAGGTCGCGATCAGGCAGACGCCACAAACGGGCGCGATGGCGCAATTGTGGCGTATTCGAGGGCTATCCGACACCTTCGAGGTTGGGTACGTCCCGGAATGGACCCGTGATGCGCATGCTATGTGTGACGTTGGTTTATTTGCTGCTCGCGCAAACCGCGACAAGCGCCGCCACGCCGCATCGGCTGCCGGTCGAGAAGGTCGTTATCGATACGCGCGGCGGACCGCGCGCGTTCAAGATGGAACTTGCGGCCGACGACGCCTCGCGCGCTAACGGCCTGATGCACCGCAGACATCTGGCAAAGGACGCCGGCATGCTGTTCGACTTCGGTAAGCCGGTCATGACGGCGTTCTGGATGAAGGACACGCCGCTGCCGCTGGACATGCTGTTTGTGCGGGCGGACGGGACGATATCTACAGTTGCAGCGAACGCAGTGCCGTTCTCGACCGCGGAAATCGTCTCGGCCGAACCGATTCGGTTCGTCATCGAGATAAACGGCGGATTGGCGCGGACCCTGGGGATTTCGCCCGGCGATCGGGTACATGCGCCTGCTTTTTCAAGGACTTTCGGGCGGTAGTGCTGTGCGCAACAATATTTGTGGTCGTCGTCTGATTACTGCCACTTTCGTAGCTAATATTAAGGCAACCGATTTCCGCGTTAGCCGTAGTTAGCGTTGGAAACTTGTGCTAGGTGTTCGGACGCAGGGGGACGTTCTGTAGCGATCCTCCCAAAGAAAATTTCAATCGCAACAGGCGGGACCCAGTTGCGTGTCCCTCAGGAGGCAAGAATGCTCAGATTTACAAAGATGACAGGAATTCTGGCGGCGGGTGTTCTCGCGCTGATGTGGGCCGTACCAGCGCAGGCGCAGGCGTCACGCACATGGATCTCCGGCGTCGGCGACGACGTCAATCCGTGCAGCCGCACGGCGCCCTGCAAGACCTTCGCAGGCGCCATCTCCAAGACGGCTGCCGGCGGCGAGATCGACTGCCTCGATCCGGCCGGCTATGGCGCCGTGACCGTGACCAAGTCGATCACGCTGGATTGCGGCGGCGGCATGGGCGGCCAGGTCGGCTCCATCCTCGCCTCGGGGTCCAACGGCATCACGGTGTTCGCCGGCGGCACGGACAAGGTCAAGGTCCGCAACATGACGATCAACGGCTTCAATGGTCTGGGCATTTCCGGCATTCGCTTCAACACCGGCCAGTCCCTGATCGTCGAGCATGTCGGAATCTTCGGCTTCGGCGCGGTGGGCAACTCGCCGGCCGTCGCGGGCGCCGGCATCGATTTCGATCCGCAAGTCGCCGGCTCCAGGCTGTTCACGCGCGACGTTGAAGTGCAGAACAACCTTGCTTCCGGCATCATGGTGCATCCGGTGTCTGGCGTCGCCGGCACCGCTCTGATCAACAACACGGCGATGATGAACAACGCGGTCGGAATC
>DATCAT010000049.1:0-41398 GCA_036512455.1 Rhizomicrobium sp. | reverse complement strand
TTCAGCTCCGCGAACTGCGGCTCGTCGTTGGCGTCCGCGATCGATCCGGGGCGCAGACCGTCGCCGAGCGAGAACGACACGTCGTACGCCCGCATGATCTCGCAGATCTCGCGGAAGTGCGTGTAGGTGAAATTCTCCTGGTGATGCGCGAGGCACCACTTCGCCATGATCGAGCCGCCGCGCGAGACGATGCCCGTCATGCGGCGGGCCGTCATCGGCACGTAGCGCAGCAGCACGCCGGCGTGGACGGTGAAGTAGTCGACGCCCTGCTCGCACTGTTCAATCAGCGTGTCGCGGTAGACCTCCCACGTCAGGTCCTCGGCGACGCCGCCGACCTTCTCCAGCGCCTGGTAGATCGGCACCGTGCCGATCGGCACGGAGGAATTGCGCACCAGCCATTCGCGGATGGTGTGGATGTGGCGCCCCGTCGAAAGGTCCATCACGGTGTCGGCGCCCCAGCGCGTCGACCACACCATCTTGTCGATCTCCTCGGCGACCGAGGAGGTGACGATGGAGTTGCCGATATTGGCGTTGACCTTGGTGAGGAAGTTGCGGCCGATGATCATCGGCTCGGTCTCGGGATGGTTGATGTTGGCTGGGATGATGGCGCGGCCGCGCGCGACCTCGCTGCGCACGAATTCGGGCGTGATCTGGTCGGGGATCGCGGCGCCGAAGGAATTGCCGTCGGCCAGCAGCGAGCGCCCGAGATTCTCCCGCGCCGCGATGAATTTCATCTCCTCGGTGATCAGGCCCTGCCGCGCGTAGTGCAGCTGGCTGACATTCTTGCCCGGCTTGGCGCGCAGCGGCTTACGCTCCGCGCGGTCGAATTGCGGCACCGAGAGTAGCTCGCCCTGTTTCAGGCCGTCGTCCTCCGGCTTGCGGGTGCGGCCGTCATATTCCTCGACGTCGCCGCGCGCCAGAATCCAGGCGCGGCGGGCGGCGCCGAGGCCTTTTTCGATGTCGACCTGGACGCTATCGTCCGTGTACGGACCGGATGTGTCGTAAAGCCGCACCGGCGCCTCGCCGCCCGACAGCGCCACTTCGCGGAACGGTACGCCGTTTACGAAGACTTTCTTCGAGCCGGGCAGAGCACCGCGGGTCACCGACGTCACGGCTTTGGAATTGAGAATGGGCTTGTTCATCGTCACCTCTCCCTACGCCGGTGCTAGCCGGATCAGGTTCAAAGGGATTCGCGGGATTGCGATCTCAGCCACCCTACGCCAAGGCTTCGGGTGGCACCCCTGGGATGCGGTAATGATGAACTTGCGCGCGCGCCAGTTCAAGCGGAACTCAATTCGTGCTCACGGCCGCTCGTGGCGGGGTTGATAAAGTCCGACTTCGCCGCCGCCGGGCAATTTGATTCGCGTCATGCGGCCCCAGCCCTGCATCGCGGGCTCCGAGCAGGCGACGCCGGCCTTTTTCAGCGTGGCCATCTCGGCATCCAGGTCGTCCGTCATCAGATAAAATTCGTGCAGGTCGTTCTCGTCGGAAGGGTGCACCGCGACCTCGGACCTCGGCAGGGCGAAAATCAGCCAGCCCTTGTTGACGTCGACGAAGGGGAACTTGAGAACGTTCTTGAAGAAGGCCCGGTCGGCCTCGGCATTCTTGGAATAAACGATGACATGCGCGCCGTTGATCATGCTGGGCTCCCCTGTTCGCCACCATTGTGAGGGGCCGATTTGACGTTGCCAAATGTGTTAGTGGGGCGTGACACATGCGGCGATCCGCGCCATGATCGCCCGGCATGCGGAGGCATCCGGCCATTCCCCTCTTTCGGATTTTCGGCGTGCCGCTGCGCGTCGTCATCTTTCAGCGCCTCGCCAGGAAGCCGTCGACGGCGGCCGAGCTGGCGCAGGAGCTTCCCATCACGCGGACCGCCGTCGTGCAGCACCTGACCGTTCTCAGACGCCACGGCCTGGTGGACGCGGCGGTCGACGGGCGGCGGCGCGTCTACCGCACGACGCCGTCGGGCCTGGCGCCGCTGCGCGACTGGCTGACGCGCCACGAACCGATTCAACGTTAGAGGACCCATGCCCACATCGATCCGACGCGCAACGCTGGACGACGCCGAAGAAACCGCGGCCGTCTTCATTGCCGCCTTCAAGAGCATGACCTTCGTCCCCAAGCTGCACGGCGAGGACGAAGACCGCGTCTTTGTGCGCGGACTGATCGCCGACAAGGAGACGTGGGTCGCCGCGCGCAACGGCCGCATCGTGGGGCTCGCCTGCATCGATGGCGGCTGGCTGGAGCATTTGTATGTGCATCCGTCGCGCCACAACACCGGCACCGGCACCAAGCTCTTCGAACACGTCGCGCGGCGCCATCCCAACGGCTTCCAGTTCTGGACCTTTCAGGCCAATGCGGGCGCGCGGCGGTTCTACGAACGCCATGGTTGCGCCCTGGTGCGGCTCACCGACGGTGCCGACAATGAGGAGAAGACGCCGGACGCGCTCTATGTCTGGCCGGCGCCTTAACTCGCCGCGAAATTGCGGAACTCGTTGATGACGCCCTTCACGGCGACGGCGACGATTTTGCCGCCGGCTTCGACCGTCGCCTGGCTCGGATCGGAGCCGATGCGGCCGTCGGGGAAACGGCGGCGGTAGTCTTCCGCGTCGTAGATCGGACCGTTGGGCGCGATCTTCGGCGTCATCTCGACGCGCTTGACAGTTTCGGGGTAGCCGAAATACGTCACCGAGACCTCCGACGGCGTGGCGTGGCTGCCCTCGCCCACCGGAAAGAGCTGGCGGCAGAGATCCATCACGCCGGGCAGCTCCCACCAGTTGCGCAGCATGCAGCGCAGCGGCGGGCGGTTGGAGCCCGCCTCGCCGAAGGTGATGCCGTGATACATTTCCGCGAAGGCGGCGGTGATGGTGGCGATGTTGCCGCCATGGCCGTTGAGCCAGTAGATGCGCTCGAAGCCGTGGCGCGTCAGCGACTGCGCCCAGTCCGTCATCGCCGCGATCATCGTCGAGGGACGCAGCGTGATCGTGCCGGCGAAACCCATGTGATGCTGCGCCTGGCCGACATTGAAGGTCGGACCGATCAGGATGCCGGCTTCGTCGCCGGCGCGCTTGCCGATGATCTCCGGGCACAGCGCATCGGTGCCGAGCAGGCCGTTGGGCCCATGCTGCTCGGTCGAGCCGATCGGAATCAGGATCGCCTTGGACTTGGCGAGATAGGCCTCGACTTCGGGCCAGGCGGAAAGATGGAGTTGCATGGACTTAGGATGTTCCCGTCAAAAGCCGCTCAATTTGAGCAATCAGGTCAGACGCCATGGCAATAGCCTGTCGCGCTTCTTCGGCTGTCACCTTCCTCGGATCACCATAATCCGCTTGAATTTTCAGCTCAAAGCCCCGACTCAGAATCATCAAAAGCGTAGGAGAAATTTCAACGCCGTCCCGGACGATCTCATGCATCAGGGCCCGGACGCCCTTGTGGGTTTTGGGACCTTTACCCCGCAACTCGAAGGTTAGCGCCCGTGCCGCCGACAACGCGGCTATGTACGCTTCACGCCCGGCGACGCTTGCAATACCGATATCCGCAATCTTTTGCGCCTTCGCGAGGTGTTCCTTTGCATATTGCAGTGCGTTCGCTGTCTCAGGCTTCAAAGCCGTAGGCCTTCCTCGCGCACGTTGTGCATGAAGATCGTGCGTTCAGCCAATCCATTCTCGCCGAACAGCAGGAAGTTGACCTCGACTTCATACGGTTCCATTTGAAACAACGCGTCAGCCAGACCATGGAGTTCGCTATTGTTCTCCCGCATGCGCCCATAGTCCTTGATCAACACAAGGATGTCGTAATCGGAATCGGGCCGGTTGTCGCCGCGGGCGCGTGAGCCATAGAGCACGACACCGGCCAACCGGCCGCCATAGATTCGCCCCAGCCCCTCCTTGGCGCGTCGCAATACCGGATCGGATGCAATGCCGGGCGGGGCAAGCGGAAGATCCTGCACGGTCGATGCGTCGCTCATGATCTCATCATATCGGTTTTTCGCTGCGTGAACCATGCTTCCGAGCGCTTATGCGTCAGCCGCCCCATTCGCGCTCAAGCAGATCGCGCAGATCGCGCTCGTCCACTTCGTTCAACGGATAGTGAGCGCCCAGCGCCAGGCAGGCGGCGCGGCCTTCGCGCACCAGAGCATCGTAAACTTCCAGGTGAACCTCTTTCAGCTGCGTCGCATCGCGGTGAGCAGTGGCAACAAGCGCGCGATGCGTCAGGCGGTCGAGTTCCGCCTGCTGCTCGGCGGACAACAGGCGGTAAAGTGAAAACGGGCTCATGTAGAAATGCGCCGGATCGAGCTGCAGCGCCATGAGCTGGGCGATCTGGTGATTGATGAGATCGATCTCCATCATCGCCAGCGTCGACCACTGGCCGCGATGGAGCAGACGCAGCGGCCAGGTGGCGCCTTGCCGCGTCATCTTGATGATGACGCCGACGATGTAGGCGATGGCCTCGGTCGGCGCTTCAAAGCCGGTCAGCAGGCGCGGCGTGCAGCCTTCGGCATCGTAGAGCACATGCACCGCGGGACGTTTGCTCTGTTCCAGCTGCGACGTCGGCTCAAAGAACAGGTCCAGCTTCACGCCGCCCTCGAACAAAGCATGGACCGCCTTGAGGCCCGGCGACGTCGCATCCGACCAGGCCAGGGGCCGCGCGATCTTGGCGAGGAGTTGCGCGCGCTCGCTCCACACGGCCACAAAATCCTCCTCGTCGATCGCCAGATAGGCATCGATGTCGGAATAGGGATCGGAATCGCCCCGCGCCAGGCTGCCCTGCAGCCAGACGGCGGCGATGCGCCGGTCCGCCTTCGCGATCTCGACAAGCCGCGCCAGCAAGGCTTCGCGGCGAGCCACCATTTCAGCAGCGTGATTTTGCATCAGCGCGGCACCCTCCGAAGCGAAAAGACCAGGCCGGCAATGCCGATTGCGGCCAGGATGCCGATGAGCATCGGAACCATGAACTCGCCCCGGCCACCGAACTGGATGGCGACGGCCACGTATGTCTGCAGCGGCTCCAACAGCACGCCCAGCCAAAAGCCCCACGCCGCCGTCAAATAGGCCGCGTTCGCGCCCAGAAGCGTCGCAATAGCGGCAGCCAGCATCACGGCGCCGATGACGCCGCCATAAAGCTTGTAGCTGGCATCGGTATCGAGGAACAGCACGGCGAAAACGCAGAGCAGCGCGATGAGAATCGCAAGAACCGGACTGACGAGCCGCATTCAGCCGCCCTCCAGCATGGCGCCAAGCTTCGCCAGCGCGGTCTTCCACGCGGTGCGTTCGCTCTCCACCGCATCCGTGCTGGAGAGTTTTCCGATATCCATCGCGACCTGCGCCTTGCCGGCACCCTTGGCATAGAAGCCCGCGGAGATACGCGCATCCTTCTTCCATTTGCCGCGCCAATATTTGTCCTTGGTCTTCGAGGTCTCCTCGAAGACGCCGGGCGGAAACCATTTCTTCCGTGTGCGCGCATCCGTCACCGCCTCGAACAGTTCGGACAGCCCCACCGGCATCACCTTGGTGACGCTGACCGAGAATTCGCCGTCGCATTTCTGGTTCATGGCGCGGATGCCGCGGGCGCGCTCATAGGAGACGGCGATCATCTGGCCCCACCACGGGCCGGGCTTGAACTTCCTGTCGAGCAGCGCGGTGATGCCCTTATGGTCCAGCTTGGCGGCGCCCGCCTTGTCCAGCGCCGCGAACCAAGTGTCCCAGCCCTTGCCCGTCTTCGCCGTGATTCCGGCGTCGGTCATGATCGGCTTGGCCGCAAACTTGGCCGCTTGCCCCTTTCCCGCCATGGCTTAATCTCCCCCGACTGCTATCCGATCATAAGACTTTTCGAGGAATTCGCACATGCCGTCCACTGAGAAAACGGGCCCGTTGCACGGCGTCACCGTGATCGACCTGACCAGTTTCATCTTCGGCCCCTATGCCACCCAGACGCTGGGCGATCTGGGCGCCGAGGTCATCAAGGTCGAGGCGCCGGAGGGCGACAAGCAGCGCTTCGGCCTCAAGCAGAACAAGTCCAAGAACATGGGCTCGACCTTCATGATGCTCAACCGCAACAAGAAGTCGGTGACGCTGGACCTGAAAGTCGAGGCGGACCGCGAGAAGCTGCGCGCCCTGCTGCCGACCGCGCAGGTCTTCATCCACAATGTCCGGACCTCGGCGATGAGCCAGCTCGGTTTCGGCTATGAGCAGGTCGCGGCGATCAACCCGTCGATGGTTTATGTCCATCTCGTCGGCTTCGGCGCCGACGGGCCATATGCCGGACGCCAGGCATTCGACGACCTGGTGCAGGCAGCTTCGGGCGGCGCCGACATGATCCTCGACAACAACGGCGAGAGCACGATGCGGATGTTTCCCAGCTACATCGCCGACAAGGTCTCCGGCCTGCACGCGCTCTATGCGACGCTCGCCGCCCTGTTCCACCGCGAGCGCACCGGCGAGGGCCAGTTCGTCGAAGTGCCGATGCTCGAAAGCTACACCCACTTTCTGATGGTCGAGCATCTCTACGGCGCGGCGTTCGAGCCGTCCGTCAGCCATGTCGGCTCGACGCCGGCGCTGGCGCCCGACCGCGCCTGCTTCAAGACCAGGGACGGCTGGATCGCCACCATGCCGTCGGGCAAGGAAGGCGCCAACAATTTCATGAAACTGGGCGGCATCGCGGATTTCTACAACAGCGAGGCGTTCGTCACCGCCAAAACCGGCAAGGAGAAGGTCGCGCTGTACAATGCCGCGATGCGCCGGGCCTCGGCGACCCACACCACCGAGGAATGGATGGCGCTGGGCGAGCAGCACCGCATCCCGATCATGCGCGCCAACACGATGGACAATGTCCTGGACGACCCGCACCTCAAAGCCGTCGGCTTCTTCGAAGTCCTGCCGCACGAAACCGAAGGCGAATGGCGCTCGATGAAGCCGCCGATCAGCTTCGCCAAGACGCCCGCCAGCGTGCGCCTCAACCCGCAAAAGCCGGGCGCCAGCAACGCGGCGGTGCTGGGCAAGATCAAGACAAAGGCGGCGGAGTAGCTGGCGCCGGGCGGCGCATTTGTGTACTATGTGTACAACTGAATACGAGGTACACAAATGGCCGCCGCGAAATCCGTGACCATCACCGCCCGCATTCCCACCGCGCTCGCCAAGAAGTTGGAGGTCTATTCGAAGGTGACAAAGCGCACGCGCTCGTGGCTGATCGAGGATATTCTTGACAGATATGTCGACAATGAAATCGCCATGGCCAAATTTGTCCAGGAAGGGATCGACGCTGCAGACCGTGGCGACCTGATCCCGCACGAAGAGGTGTTTCGAAGAATTCGGGAAAAATCGGCGGCGCGCCGAAAAGCCATGGGTAAAAAGGCTGCATGAAGGTCGAATGGACCGCGCCCGCCGACCGCGATCTCGATGAGATATGGACCTATATCGCCGAGGACAACATCGATGCAGCGGACCGAACGGCAGATCGGCTCAGACAAGCTGCGGAAGGGTTGGCACGGCATCCGGCGCTTGGCCGGAAGGGCAAGATGGGCAATACGCGAGAACTGATCGTCCCTGGGCTTCCCTATATGCCAATTTATCGCATTGCGGGAGAATGTATTGAAATCCTTCGCGCCTATCATGGCGCGCGACAATGGCCGCCAAAGGGTTGAAGTTTCTTTTGGGCTCGGCACTATCGCTACAAACAGCGCCAGGGAACCGCCATGTCCGATACCTTGATCCCCGTCCCGTCCGAATGGCGCGAGCGTGCGCTGATCGATGCCGCGAAATACGACGCGATGTACGCGCAATCGCTCAAAGACCCGGACGGGTTCTGGGCGGAACAGGCCGGGCGGATCGACTGGATCAAGCCCTTCACCAAGGTGAAGGACGTCTCCTGGGACCCGGATGATCTGCACGTCAAATGGTTCGAGGACGGCACGCTGAACGTCAGCGCGAACTGCATCGACCGGCATCTGCCCAAACGCGCCAGGCAGACCGCGATCATCTGGGAAGGCGACGATCCGAAAGACAGCCGTCACATCACCTATGAGGAGCTGCATCGCGAAGTCTGCCGCTTCGCCAATGTGCTGAAAGCGCACGACGTCAAGAAAGGCGACCGCGTCACCATCTATCTGCCGATGATCCCCGAAGCCGCCTACGCGATGCTGGCCTGCGCCCGCATCGGCGCGGTGCATTCGGTGGTGTTCGCCGGCTTCTCGCCGGACAGCCTGGCGGGCCGCATCCTCGATTGCGAAAGCACCGTGGTGCTGACCGCCGACGAGGGCTTGCGCGGCGGCAAGCCAATCCCGCTGAAAATGAACACCGACCTGGCGCTCACCAAATGTCCGGATGTGAAAACGGTCATCGTCGTCAAGCGCACCGGCCATCCCGAGCTGCAGCGCAAGGGCCGCGATTTCTATTATCACGAGGAAGCCGCGAAGGTTTCCGCCGACTGCCCGCCGGTAGAAATGAACGCGGAAGATCCACTGTTCATCCTCTACACCTCCGGTTCGACCGGAAAGCCGAAGGGCGTGCTGCACACCAGCGGCGGCTACGCGATGTACGCCGCCTTCACGCATCAAGTCGTGTTCGATTACCACGACGGCGACATCTACTGGTGCACCGCCGATGTCGGCTGGGTCACCGGCCACAGCTACATCGTCTACGGCCCGCTGGCCAATGGCGCGACGACGCTGATGTTCGAGGGCGTGCCGAACCATCCGACGACCTCGCGCTTCTGGGAGGTGATCGACAAGCACAAGGTCAACATCTTCTACACCGCGCCGACGGCGCTGCGGGCGCTGATGCGCGAGGGCGACGCACCCGTCAAGAAGACCAGCCGCGCCTCGCTGCGCCTCTTGGGCAGCGTCGGCGAGCCGATCAATCCGGAAGCCTGGCTGTGGTATCACCGCGTCGTCGGCGACGGGCGCTGCCCGATCGTCGACACCTGGTGGCAGACCGAGACCGGCGGCATCCTGATCTCGCCCCTGCCCGGCGCCACCGATCTCAAACCCGGCTCGGCGACCAAGCCGCTGTTCGGCATCGTGCCGCAGCTGGTGGACGCGGACGGCAAGGTGCTGGAGGGCGCGGCCAGCGGCAATCTGTGCCTGACGACGAGCTGGCCGGGCCAGATGCGCACCGTCTATGGCGATCACCAGCGCTTCATCGACACCTACTTCAAGACCTATCGCGGCAAGTATTTCACCGGCGACGGCTGCCGGCGCGATGCCGATGGCTATTACTGGATCACCGGCCGCGTCGACGATGTCATCAACGTCTCGGGCCATCGCCTGGGCACGGCCGAGGTCGAAAGCGCGCTGGTGGCGCATCGCGATGTCGCCGAAGCCGCCGTCGTCGGCTATCCGCACGACATCAAGGGCCAGGGCATCTACGCCTATGTCACGCTGAAAGTCGGCGTGGCGTCGACGCAGGCGCTCAACCGCGAACTCCAGCAATGGGTCGGCAAGGAGATCGGCCCCATCGCGCGGCCCGACGTCATCCAGTTCGCGCCAGGCCTGCCCAAGACGCGCTCCGGCAAGATCATGCGCCGCATCCTGCGCAAGATCGCCGAGGGCGACATGGGCAATCTCGGCGACATCTCGACCCTCGCCGATCCGGCGGTGGTGGACGATCTGGTCAAGAACGCGCACAAGAGATGACGGGGATGCAGATGCTCAAATGGCAAATCGGCGATGTGACGGTGACGCGGGTGGTCGAGTTCGAATCGCCCGTGCCTTACAACCCCGAAACACCGTTCTTCGCCGAGGCGACGCCGGAAACGCTGCGCACCCTGCCGTGGCTCTATCCGCATTTCGCGACCGAGGACGGCACGCTGAACCTTTCGGTGCATGCGCTGCTGGTCGAGGCCAAGGGTTTGAAGCTGATCGTCGACACCTGCGTCGGCAACGATAAGCCGCGCAACATGACGCGCCAGCGGCCGCTGCACCGCCCTTTCCTGCAGCACATCGCCGAGGCGGGTTTTCCGCGCGAGAGCATCGACACCGTCGTCTGCACCCATCTGCATGTCGATCATGTCGGCTGGAACACCATGCTGGGCGGGGACGGCAAATGGCAGCCGACCTTTCCCAACGCGCGCTATCTCATCGGGCGGCTGGAATACGAGCACTGGATCAAGGACGAGGACGCCGAGCAGAAGGCGATCATGGCGGATTCGGTCAAGCCGATCTTCGACGCCGGCGTGGCGCAGATGGTCGAGATGAACCACCGCATCAGCGACGAAGTGCGCCTGATGCCGACCACCGGCCACACGCCCGGCCATGTCAGCGTGGTGATCGAATCCAAGGGCGAGACCGCCATCATAACGGGCGACATGATGCATCATCCGGCGCAGATCGGCCATCCCGAATGGTGCCCGAGCTTCGACAGCGACAAGGAGGCGGCGCGCGTCACGCGCAAGGCCATGCTCAAGGATTGGGCGGACAAGCCGATCCTGATCATCGGCACCCACTTCGCCGCGCCGACCGCGGGACACATCAAGCGGGATGGGACGACTTACAAATTCGCCGTCTAGCGTAGAGCCAGTTCAAACGCCTCCAGCGCGCTGCGTATTCGGTCAGCGATGGCGCGATCCGAAGCGATAGCCGCCGCATCGGTCTGCTTGCCGAGCAGCGGCACGGTGATCGAGGCTTCGTCGAGGATGCGCGTGCCCATGGTTTCCAACACCAGGCGCAGCGCGGCTTGCACGGCGACACCGCGCTCGGACGCGTGAAAGAAGGCAATCGGCTTACCGGGATGCTCGGGGCCGCTGACCAGCCAGTCCAGCGCGTTCTTGAGGCTGCCGGGAATGCCACGGGCATATTCGGGCGAGGAGATCAGCAGGCCGTCGGCCTCGGCGACGTGGCTGCGCCACGCGGTGACGGCGGGCGGCAGCGGATCGCTGTCGAGATCGGGATTGAAGTGCGGCAGCGCGCCGATGCCGTCGTAGAGCGTGACCGTGAGGCCCGGCGGCGCGAGCAGCGCCGCGGCTTGCAGCAGCGCGGTGTTGGTCGAGACCGCGCGCAGGCTGCCGGAGATCGCCAGCAGGCGGATCACTTGGCGCCAAAGTCCTTCGCATAGGCGTCCATCGCCGTCGCCATATCGATGTCCTTCTGCGTCACGCCGCCGGCGTCGTGGGTGGAGAGCGTCACGTTCACCTTGTTGTAGACGTTAAACCACTCCGGATGGTGGTCCATCTTTTCGGCCAGCAGCGCGGCGCGGCTCATGAAGGCGAAGGCCTGGCTGAAATCCTGGAAGGCGAAACCGCGCGCGACGGCGTCGCGGCCCGCAACCGATTTCCAGTCCGGCAGCTTCGCGAGCGCGGCGGCGCGCCCTTTTGCATCCAGCTTTGTCATATTCTGCCTCCCGGTTTCGCCCTATCCTAGCGCGCCATGGACTGGACCCAAGCCGAATCTCCGTCGCTCGATGAATTCGAGGCCCTGGCGCGCGCGGCGTTCGCGGCGCTGCCGGCGGAGTTTCGCGGCCTCACCGGCGCGGTCCTGTTCCGGATCGAGGATTTTCCGCAACCTGATGTCGTGCGCGACATGGGGCTGGAAAGCGAGTTCGACATCCTCGGCCTCTTCCAGGGTCCCAATCTCGCCGATCACGAGGCGGGGCATGTGCATGGCGGGCAGACGATGATCTTCCTCTATCGCCGCCCGATCCTCGACTATTGGGCAGAGCACCAGGAAACGCTGGGCGCCATCGTGCGCCACGTCCTGATCCACGAGATCGGCCATCACTTCGGTCTGTCCGACGACGACATGGATGCGATCGAGGAAGAGGCGGGTTAGCGCAAGCGATAGGCGCGCTCGGCGCGGTAGATGCTGCCGTGGTCGGTCAGCACACTGGAATAGAGGATGAAGCCGGCCACCGCGAAGGGTGCGGCGGAAAACAGCGCGTGATCGGTCAGCCAGTCGATGACGCGGCCGACAGCGGCGCCGCGCGCCAGGCGCGCCAGCGTGATGTGCGGCGTGTACTTCTGGCGCTCCGCTTCGATGCCGGCGCGCTGCAGCGCCGTCTCGACCTTGCGTTGCAGATGATGGAGCGCCTCGTTCGGCCGCACGCCGACCCACAGCGCATGCGGATGCTTGCCGCCGAATTCGCCGACGCCATGCGGCGCAAGTTCGAAGGACGGCGCCTGGATCGCGCTGAGGGCGTCCTGGATGGCGGCCGCGGCGAGGC
Source organism: Rhizomicrobium sp. (assembly GCA_036512455.1). Taxonomy (GTDB): domain Bacteria; phylum Pseudomonadota; class Alphaproteobacteria; order Micropepsales; family Micropepsaceae; genus Rhizomicrobium. The sequence goes on along the minus strand of DATCAT010000049.1, from coordinate 29,246 downwards.
CGTCGACGTCGCCGATAAAGCGCAGCGTCAGATGCAGTTGCTCGCGGCTCTGCCAGTGCGCGCCGGGCACGCCGGCCTGCAGCAGCGCCAGGTGCTGTGCCAACGCGTCCGGAATCGCCAGGGCGACGAACAGGCGCTGCACGCTAGCCTCCCCGTCCGGCCAGGCGGCCAAGCGGCAGGACGCGGCGGAACAGCAGCGTCACCAGGCCGTAAGCGAGGCCGCCGAACAGCAGCGCCAAGCCGAGCAGCGCTTCATGCTGGAAGCGATGCAGATGCAGCGTGCTCTCGCCCAGCCAGACGCCGCCCAGCGCGGCCGCGCCGGTGGCGGCCGCGGCCAGCAGGATCGCCGGCAGGGCGCGCGTGAAATGACTCTCGACCGTCAGAAGGTCGCTGCGCAGGGCGAGCCAGAGCAGGAGACTGACATTCGCCCAGGACCCCAGCGAGGTGCCGAGCGCCACGCCCACCGCGCCGAGATGGAAACCCCAGACCAAAAGGAATTTGAGGCCGACATTGACCACGACGGCGAGGATCGTTGCCCGCACCGGCGTTGCGGTGTCGCCGCGGGCGTAGAACGTCGCGGCCACGACGCGCACCAGCACGAAGGCCGGCAAGCCGACGCCGTAGGCGGCGAGCGCGCTGGCCGAAATGTCCGCCGCGCCTATCGAGAACGCGCCATGCGCGAACAGCGCGCGCATGATCGTCTGCGGCACCAGGAGGAACGCCGCGGCGAACGGCAGGGTGAGATATAGCCCCAGCGCGGCGGCGTTGTTCTGCGCCGCATCGGCGCCGGCGCGGTCGTTCAGCGCCACGCGGCGCGACATTTCCGGCAGCAGCACGGTCGCCAGCGCGATGCCCAGCGTGCCCAACGGCAACTGGTTGACGCGGTCGGCGTAGCTGATCGCGGTCAGCACGCCGGCGGGCAGGAAGCTGGCGATCAGGGTGTCGATGAACAGCCCGATCTGGACGCTGGCCGAGCCCAGCGTCGCGGCGCCGAGCGCCAGCAGGAACTCCTTCATCTGCGACGACCAGCGCGGCCAGGCCAGGCGCAGCCAGATTTTCGCGCGCGCGGCGGCCAGCACGATGAAAATGAGCTGCAGGATTCCGGCCAGCGCGACCCCCCAGGAGGCCGCATAGCCCGCATTGCTGAACCAGCGCGACGCCAGAAGGGTGCCGATGATGGCCAGGCTGAGGAAGATCGACCACGCCGCCGCGGCGGCGAATTTCTCGTGCGCGTTCAGCATCGCCGACAGCTGCACCGCGACCACCGTGAGGATGAGATAGGGAAAGGTGATGCGCGAAAAATCGATCGCGAAGGCGACCTGTCCCGGATGCGCCGCAAAACCCGGCGCCAGCAGCGCGACGATCTGCGGCATGAGCGCGAGCGCCAGCACCAGCAGCGCCAGCTGCGCCGCCATCTGCCAGGAAAAGACGCGATCGGCGAACGCCGCCGCGGCGCCGTCGCCTTCGCGCGTGCGCAAGGCCGCATAGCGCGGAATGAAGGCGACGTTGAAGGCGCCTTCCGCGAAGATGCCGCGAAAACTGTTGGGCAGGCGCAGCGCCACGAAATAGGCGTCGGACAGCAGGCCGTCGCCGAGGACCGCCGCCATGACGATGTTCTGCACGAAGCCCGCGATCCGCGACAGGAGCGTGAAACCGCCGACCGAGAGCAGGCGCCGGAACATCTAGCGCTTCACCTGCAGCACGAGCTGCTTCACCAGGGGAAGAATGCGCGCGACGATGATCTTCACGCCGGCGGGATTGGGATGGATGCCGTCCGCCTGGTTGAGGTTTGGATTCATCGCGACGCCGTCCAGCATGAAGGGATAGAATAGCGTGCCGAACTGTTTGGCGAGTCTGGGATAGATCGGATCGAACGCACGCGCATATTCCGGGCCCAGATTGCGCGGCGCCAGCATGCCGGTCAGCAGCACGGGAATGCGGGCTGCTTTCAGCCGCGTCAGGATCGCGGCCAGGTTCTTCTCGGTCTCGGCCGGCGCCTGGCCGCGCAGGGCATCGTTCGAGCCCAGCTCGATGATGGCCGCGTCGGGCCGGTCGGCCAGCGACCAGTCGAGCCGCGCCAGGCCGCCCGCCGAGGTGTCGCCGGAGACACCGGCATTGATCAGCTTGGCGTCGATGCCCGACGCCTTCAGCCGCGCTTCCAGCACCGCCGTGAAGTCGAAGCCCGGCGCCACGCCATAGCCCTGCGTCAGGCTGGTGCCGAGCGCGAGGATCTTGATGGGTGCGGCATGTGCGCCCGTCCCGGCGAGGACAAGAAGCGCGATCATGCTAAGCATGCGCTTGAAGCGGGCGGTGCTCATCCCATATCGCCTGTAGGTGTCGCCCCGCGAGTCATCGATGCACAATTCCCCAGCCGCCATCAATTTGGAAGATGTGAGACTGACGCTGGCCAGCGTCGCGGGGCCGGTCAACATCCTCAACGGCGTCTCGCTCGTCATCCCGGCCGGCGAGACCGTGGCGCTGCTGGGGCCGTCGGGCTCGGGCAAATCGAGCCTGTTGATGGTGGCGGCGGGCTTGGAGAGCGCCACCTCGGGCCGCGTCACCGTGGCCGGCCAGGACATCACCCGCATGGGCGAGGACGGCTTGGCACGCTTCCGCCGCGGTCGCGTCGGCATCGTGTTCCAGTCGTTTCACCTGATCCCGACGATGACGGCGCTGGAGAACGTCGCCGTGCCGCTCGAACTGGCCGGAATCGCCGACGCCTTCGACCGCGCGCGCGACGAGTTGGGCGCGGTGGGCCTGGCCGCGCGCACCGATCATTATCCGGGACAATTGTCGGGCGGCGAGCAGCAGCGCGTCGCGCTGGCCCGCGCCATCGCGCCAAGGCCGACCGTTCTCTTCGCCGACGAGCCGACCGGCAATCTCGACGGCGCCACCGGCGCGGAGGTCGCCGACCTGTTGTTCGCGCTGCCGGCGCGCGCCGGCTCGACGCTGTTCCTGGTGACGCATGAAGAGAGCCTGGCGAACCGTTGTCGGCGCATCGTGCGGCTCAAGGATGGCCGCATCGTGGCCGACGAACGCGCCGCATGAGCAGAGTGTTTCTCGCCCTGAAGCTGGCGCGGCGCGAGATGCGCACGCGGCTGGCCGGCTTTCGCATCTTCTTCGCCTGCCTGGTGCTGGGCGTCACCGCCATCGCCGGCGTCGAGTCGCTGTCGGAAGCATTCCTCACCGGGCTCGCCGAACAGGGCCGCACGCTGCTCGGCGGCGACGTCGTCGTGCATCTGGTGCACCGGCCCGTGAACGACACCGAGCGCGCCTTTCTCGGCCGTCACGGCCGCGTCTCGCAAACCGTCGCGATGCGCGCCATGGCCTATGCCTTGAAGAACAACATCGAAGCCGAACGCCAGCTGGTCGAACTCAAAGCGGTCGATAGCGCCTATCCGTTCTTCGGTTCGGTCTCGCTGGCACCGGCGCGGGACTTTCAGAAGAGTCTGCGCTGCGACGCCGGCATCTGCGGCGCGGTGGCGGAGCAGACGCTGCTCGACCGGCTGCGGATCGCGCCCGGCGGATTGCTGAAGATCGGCGCGCAGATTTTCCGCCTCTCGGCGATTCTCAACAGCGAGCCCGACCGGATCTCGGGAGGCTTCAGCCTCGGCCCGCACATCATCGTCTCCAACGACGCGCTGGCGCGAACGGGGTTGGTCACGCTGGGCAGTCTGATCGACTACAACTACCGCGTCGCCCTGCCGCCGTCTGGATCGGTCGCCGGCTTCAAGCAGGATGCGGCGGCGGCGTTCCCCGACGCCGGCTGGGACATCCGCGACCGCAGCGACGCCGCGCCGGGCATCCGCCGCTTCGTCGAGCAGGTCACGATGTTCCTGACGCTGGTCGGCCTGACCGCGCTGGCGGTGGGCGGCGTCGGCGCGGCGCAGGCGGTGGCAGCCTTTCTCGACGCCAAGCGCGCCGAGATCGCGATCTTCAAATCGCTGGGCGCCGACGGCGCGCTGATCTTTTTGGTCTTCTTCTTCCAGGTGATGGCCATCGCGGTGGCGGCCGTCGCGCTGGGATTGCTGCTGGGCGCCTTGCTGCCTTTCGCGGTCCAATATTTCTACGGCAGCGACATCCCGGCGCCGGCGCATTTCCAGCTTTACGCCGAACCGCTTCTCCTCGCCGCCGCGTTCGGCCTGCTGTCGGCGATCGCCTGCGCCGTGCCGCCGCTGGCGCGCGCCCGGCTGATCCCGCCCGCCAGCCTGTTCCGCGATCTCGTGGCACCGTCCAGCACGCGCGGCGCGCTGCCCTATCTGGCCGGTGCGGCCGTTGCCGGCGCCGCCGTCGTCGGCCTGGCGCTGTGGCTGGCGCCGTCGCCTCCGTTCGCCGCCGGATTTCTCGGCGGCGCCGCGGCCGGGCTCGTCGCGCTGCGCCTGATCGCGGTCCTGCTGCGCACCCTGCTGCGCCGCCTGCCGCGGCCGCGCAACGCCACGCTGCGCCTGGCGCTGGCCAATCTCACAAGGCCCGGCGCCGCGACGACCGGCGTGGTGACGGCGCTCGGCCTCGGCCTGACACTGCTGGCGACGGTTTCGCTGCTCGACCACACGATCTCGGCACAGGTCAAGGACCGCCTGCCCGGCACCGCGCCGAGTTTCTTCTTCGTCGATATCCAGCCGGACGAAACCGCGCGCTTCGACGCCGCCATCCACCGCTTCAAATCGGCGGCGGACTATCGCCGCACCCCAATGATCCGTGGACGGATCGTTTCGCTCAAGGGCGTCGCGGCCAAGGATGCGGCGATTGCGCCGGAGGCCAGATGGGCGGTCAGCGGCGACCGCGGCATCACCTATGCGGCGACGCCGCCGCCAGGCACGGTGATCACCGACGGCGCCTGGTGGGCGGCCGGCTACACCGGACCGCCGCAGATTTCCTTCGACGCGAGCCTCGCCAAGGGCATGGGCCTCAGCCTCGGCGACAAGATAGTGATCAACGTCTTGGGGCGCGAGATCGAGGCGACCGTCACCAGCTTCCGCAAAGTCGACTTCACCACGGGTGGACAAAATTTCATCATCGTGATGTCGCCCGGACTGATCGATAAGGCGCCGCATTCGTTCCTGGCGACGGTGCGAGTCGACCCCAAGGACGAGGAGCGGCTTTACCGCGCGGTGACCGACGCCTTCCCGAACATCTCGACCGTGCGCGTCAAGGACGCCATTGCGCAGGTCGACACGCTACTGCAGCAGCTGAGCGACGGCGTGCGCGCCGCGAGCCTTTTGACCATCCTCTCCGGCCTCCTGGTGCTGGCGGGCGCCATCGCGGCCGGCAGCCGGGGCCGCCTCTACGACGCCACGGTGCTCAAAGTGCTCGGCGCCACGCGCGCCCGCGTCGCGCTGGTCTATGTCCTGGAATATGGCGTCACCGGCGTGCTGACCGGCCTGCTCGCCCTGGGCGCCGGAACCCTGGCGGCGGCAATCATCTGCCGGCAGGTCCTCGAGGTTCCCCTCACCTTCGACGCCGGCGTGGCCATCCTGACGGTGCTGGGCGGCGGCGCCGCGACCTTGCTGTTCGGCCTGATCGGGGCGCTTTCCGCGCTCTCCGCCCGTCCGGCGGCCCAGTTGCGGGCGCCTTGATAAGTTGCTGCGCAAGCACGATATAATGCAGACAACCGGCTTTGCGCCGGTAGAAAAGGAAATTCCATGGCTGACTATGACAACCGGGTGTTGCGTGGCCAGGCGAGTGCCGCCGGCGCCATAGACGCCGGCCTGCGCAGCTACATGCTGCGCATCTACAACTACATGCTCATGGGCCTGGGCATCACGGGCGTCGCCGCCTATGGCGGCTATATGGCCGCGGTGACGACAGATCCCTCGGCTGCCGTCGCGCGCCTGCATGGCGGCCTCATGCTGACCAGCTTCGGCGTCGCGCTGTTCTCGGGCCCGCTGCTGTGGATCCTGCTGTTCGGCTCGCTCGGAGTGGTGCTGTTCCTGAGCTTCCGCATCAACAAGATGAGCGTGATGACGGCGCAGATCAGCTTTCTGGCCTACGCCGCGATGGTCGGGCTGACCTTCGCCTCGCTGTTCGTCGTCTATACGCAGACCAGCATCGCGCAGGTGTTCTTCATCACCGCGGCGACCTTCGGCGCCATGAGCCTGTGGGGCTATACGACCAAGACCGACCTGACGGGCTTCGGTTCGTTCCTCTTCATGGGCCTGATCGGCGTCGTCATCGCCTCGGTGGTCAGCATTTTCGTGCAGTCGACGATGCTGACATGGATCATCTCGGTCGCCGGCGTGCTGATCTTCACCGGCCTGACCGCCTATGACACGCAATGGATCAAGAACAACTATGCCGAGTCCGACGACAGCACGACCGCCGGCCGCAAGGCGATCTTCGGCGCGCTCAAGCTCTATCTCGACTTCATCAACCTGTTCCTGATGCTGCTGCGCCTGATGGGCAACCGGCGGTAACGGAAGGCAAACAGAATGCGAAAGGCCCCGGTGGAAACACCGGGGTTTTTTTAACCTCTCCCGCGAGCGGGAGAGGAAGCAAAAGCTTGCACTTAGCGAAGCGCAGCGGAGCTAAGTGCTTAGCTTTTGCTCGGTGAGGGGCACAGTCTCGCGACTCCCCCTCACCCGGAAATGCTTCGCATTTCCGACCTCTCCCGCGAGCGGGAGAGGTTATTCGCATCCGCATCGAAGCTGCTCTACGCTCACCCCAAAACAACGCCGGGAGGACGCCATGGCCTACGAAGCAATCCTGTTCGAGAAGCGCGAGCATGTCGCGATCATTACGCTCAACAAGCCGGAGCGGCTGAACGCCATCGGCGCGGCCTTGCGCAGCGACGTTGTCGCCGCGGTGCGCGAGGCGCGCGACGACGATGAAATCCGCGCCCTGATCGTCACCGGCGCGGGGCGCGGCTTCTGCTCCGGCGCCGATCTCTCCGCCGTCGCGTCCGGCATCCGCGGCACCCTGCCGGCGCCGACGACGCAAGCAGAGCGGCTCGACGAAGACGGCTGGGTCGGGCGCTGGGCCAAGATGTGGCACGCCTTCGACAAGCCGGTCATCGCCGCCGTCAACGGCATCGCGGCCGGCGCCGGCATGAGCACGGCGCTGGCGGCCGATCTGCGCGTCGGCTCCGAGCACGCGCGTTTCAAGACCGTGTTCATCGAGCGCAGCCTGTCGCCGGATTCCGGCCTCAGCTATTACCTGCCGCGCGTCATCGGCTATGCCCGCGCCGCCGATCTGATCTTTACCAGTCGCACCGTCGACGCGCAGGAGGCCTACCGGCTGGGACTGCTCGACCGCCTCGTCAAGCACGAGGCGCTGCTGGAAGAAGCGGTCAAGCTCGCCAACGAGATGACGCAATGGCCGCCGCTGGCCTTGCGCGTCTCCAAGCGCGTGCTGCAGCACAATTTCGCGGCCGATCTCGACGCGGCGATGAAATACGAAACGGTGGGACTGGCCATGGGCCGCAGAGCGACCAACGACGCCAAGGAAGCGATGCTGGCGTTTTCGGAGAAGCGGAAACCGAAATATACCGGGTCGTGACAGTTTTTTGCTGCTTACCCGCTCGCCGCCTTCAGCAGCGCCTTGTCGAAGACGCGCAGCACCTGCGCCAGGTCATGCCCGCGCTTGAGGATGTGCCCCGGCGCGGCGATCACCGCGTACATGCCCTGGCGGCCGCGCAGCTTGGGGCGCTTCTCGACGCGGAACAGCGGCATTTCGCTGGCGCGGCGGAAGATCGAGAACACCGCGACCTCGTCCAGGAAATCGATCGCGTAATCGCGCCACGCGCCGGCGGCGACCATGCGGCCGTACAGGATCAGAATGCGATTGAGTTCCGCCCGGTCGAAGCGCACTTGCGCGGCCGCGGGTCCGCCGAAGGAAGCCGTCCGCGCGGTCGGCGAAGAATCCGCGCGGAGAAACGCTATGGTTTCTTCCGCCATCGCAGTGAGTGTGAGCCTGTCGTGGGACCGTCGCAAGCCTGCCGGCGCTACTTTTTGGGGCGGTTCGCCAGCCATTCTTCGTAGGCCAGCTCGCAGATCTGCGTCGGCAGCGGGCCGGCGGGATAGTCCCTGGTTTCGACGGCGACGACCCGCATGCCGCCGCGTTCCGAAATCCGCCGCGAGGCCGTGTTCACGACGGCCTTGTTGGTGCGCAGCAGCGGCCGCTTCAGGACCGTGAACCAGAACGCCGTCGCGGCCTCGCAGGCCTCGGTCATCAGTCCTTGCCCCTGCCAGGCAAGGCCCAGCCAGAAAAAGCGGTTGTTGTCGCCATCCATCAGATGGATCGCGCCGATCATCGCGTCCGGCATGGACTTCAGGCGCAGCGACCAGCGCCAGGCGGTGCCCTTCGCCATCTGCGGCAGCGCGACGTTGCGATAATAGCCTTCCGCACCGTCTGCGGGATAAGGCCAGGGAATGTCGGGCACATAGCGCACGATCTCCCAATGCGGAAACAGCGCCTGCGTCGCCGCGGCGTCGCTCAACTCCAGCGGACGCAGAACAAGACGCGCCGTTTCCAGCGTCGGGACGGTCATGCGCTAGCGCTTGACCGCCAGCATGACGCCGTCGCCGACCGTCGCCAGCGCCATGTCGACGCGCGCATCGGCATGGATCTTGGCGTTGAGGGCGCGCAGCGCGCTGGTGTCGGCATCGGTGACCTTGGGATCGGCGACGCGCCCGCTCCACAGCATGTTGTCGAGCGCCACCAGGCCGCCGGGGCGCAGCAGCTTGAGCACGCGCTCGTAATAGCCGTCATAGTTGGACTTGTCGGCGTCGATGAAGGCCAGATCGATCGGCCCCTCGCCGTTCGCGATCATCTTGTCGAGCGCTTCCAGGCCGGAGCCCAGGCGCAGATCGATCTTCGCCTCGACTCCGGCTTCCTTCCAGTAGCCGCGCGCCTTGTCGGTGAACTCCTTGGAGACGTCGAGCGCCACCAGCCTGCCGTCCGCCGGCATGGCGAGCGCGACGCTGAGCGCGCTGTAGCCGGTGAAGGTGCCGATCTCGACATATTTCTTCGCGCCCGTGAGCTTGACCAGGACTGCCAAGAACGCGCCCTGCTCCGGCGCGATCTGCATCATCGCCATCGGCATCTTGGCGGTTTCCTCGCGGCAGCGGATCTGCGCCGGCGCCTCACGCGCGCCCAGCTGGCTGAGATAGGCCATCAGGCTTTCCGTAGCGTGCACAAAGCGTCCCATGACATTCTCCTCATCTGCCGCCATGAAAGGGTCACGATTGGACCATGGCGCGGCCAAGTTCCGATACGATATTCTTTTTTGCCGGTGGACCTGAGTTGACGGGCCGCCTGGAAGCGAATCAAGCCCCCCAGCCCTCACTTCAGGGCAGCTTCGATCGGTCCGCCGGCCTTTTTTCCATGGCGGCCTCGAGCCGCCCACCCAACTTCAGCCATCACCGTCGATGCCGAACCAGCGCTACGCGCTCAGCTTGCGGATGTTCGCGCCCAGCTGGCCGAACAGGCCCCCGATGGCGCCGACCAGGACGAGGAGCGCCGTGCCGAACGGCAGCACGATCAGCGGCACGTCGCCCAGGACGTTGGCGAGGCTGATGCCGATCAGGCCGCTGGTGCCGCCGGCGATGGCGCCGCCGAACGCGCCCTTGGCATAGCCCTTGGCGAAGTCGCGGGCATAGAACAGCCCGGCCAGCCCCGCGATCATCATGGCGCAGAACTCCAGCGCATGGATGCGAACCCAGGGCACATAATGTCCGATGGCCGCCAGCGCGATCTCCAGCACGATCCCGGTGAGCGCCGCGCGCTGCAAGAGTTTGCCGTCGAACAATGCGTACCCGGATCAGAGTCTACCCCATGATCCTAGCGCGCGAAGATGGCGGATCAACGGCGGCGTTCAGGCCGACGCGGCAGCGCCCACAAGCTTGCCGATGACGCCACCGATGGCGCCCGTCGCGGCGGAACTGAGGGTCCCGATCACGAGTATCACGGCCAGCGTGTCGCCCAGCGCCACCGAGATCGCGATGCCGATAGCTGCGCAGACGCCGCCAGCGATGACACCGCCCAGCGCCGCGCCGGCCATGCCGGACGCAACGCGGCCATAGAGCAATCCTGCGACCAGCGAGATTCCCATGCCGCCGAACATGAAGACGTGCAGCGCGATGGTGGGAATGTAGTGGCCGGCCACGACCATCGCGACTTGCAGCACGGTGCCGATCATCGTGGCGTTGAGAAGCGTTTTGGTATCGAGCATGAGGGTCCCCTATTTTCCCGTGTGAAAACTGTTGGCGAGCGACGTCAGATATTGCGCGTTGCCGCCGCGCAGATGCGCGTAAAGTTCGTCGTATTTGGCGCCGTCCGCGAAGCCGATGACGGTTTCGGTGACCATGGTCTTGTCGCCGCCGACCGGCGCGAGGGCGATCATGGTGCGCACGGTGGCGAAGGTCGCCGGATCGAACGGTCCGCCCGCCGGCACGAATTCGTTGCGCCAGACCAGCAGCGAGTCCGGTAGGTAGACGAGCAGACGGTTCTTCACATTGCCTGGGTCGCCGATCTTGCTGCCCGGCATGAGCCCGAACTCGATCAAGCCGTCATTGCCCGGCGTGACATGCGCCACCGGTACGCCCGACCATTTGACGAAGCGGTCGTCCACCGTGAACGCCATCCAGACGGCGGCCGGCGGCGCATCGACGACGACAGATTCCTTCAGCACCCGCGCCCCGTTCGCGTCCTTGAACGAATCGTCCTTCACCGCCGTCTGCACCGGTGTGCCCGGCAAAAGCATTGCCGCGACAAGCATTCCTGCAAGAATTTTCATGCCACCTTGTTCCCCTCTGCGACGGCTTCATGTTCAAGCCGCCTGACATAGTCGCGCAGCATCGCGACCGATTGATCAAAGGCGTTCAGATTGCGGTGCGTGCGCGACTGCATCACGCCGCCTTCCATCGTGGTCAGCGTGAAGACCGCGAGGCTATGGCGGTCGAGATCGCGCGGCAGGCGCGTCCCGGCTTCGGTGAAGCATGTCTCGATCGCGTTCACCCAGCCGTCAAAATTGACCGCGATGAGATCGCGCACCGGCGGATCGGGCTCGTGAATCTCCAGCGCCAGATTGCCGATCGGGCAGCCGTAGAAGCAATCGCTGTCGACCAGCGCCTGGCGATAGCGCGCCAGCAGCGCGAACACTTTTTCGATCGGATCGCTTAACCCCTCCCAGGCGGGGCTGAGCAGCATCGGCGCGATGCCGTCGCGATAGCGCCTGAGCACTTCGATCAGCAGATCCTGCTTGGTGGGAAAGAAATGGTAGAGGCTGCCGCTGTTGGCGCCGGCGCCGCGCAAGATGTCGGCGATGCTGGCGGACTCGTAGCCCTTCTCCGAAAAGAGCCGCATCGCGGTCATGACAAGCCGATCCCTGGTGTCCTCAGCCATGATCCAATACTTGATTGATCGTTCAACTAAGTCAACAGGCGACACACGCAAGGCCCGCCTCCTCCGCATGCGCGAAGCGCATTGGCGGGGGGTCGGTACGCTGGCGCTACCGACGCCCGTAGCCGCGTTAGCGGCGAAGGGCGGAGGGGGCGACTTACACTGGTTACTCAAACTTAAGTCTCCAGAACTTGCGGTATGGGGACGTATTCTCTAAGCAAACCCTAGGTTTTCATCATCCGGATTCCATGATCGAGATCGAGGGACTGACCAAGCGCTTCGGCCCCTACACGGCCGTCGCCAACCTGTCGCTGAAGGTCGGCAAGGGCGAGGTCCTGGGCTTTCTGGGCCCCAACGGCGCCGGCAAATCCACCACCATGAAGATGATCACGGGCTTTCTCAGCCCCACCGCCGGGCGGGTCCGCGTCTGCGGCCACGACGTGGAAACCGATGCGCTCGCCGCCCAGGCCGCCATCGGCTACCTGCCCGAAGGCGCCCCGGCCTATGGCGACATGACGGCGCGCCAGTTCCTGCTGTTCATCGCCCAGGTGCGCGGCTTCAAGGGCGCCGCCGCCAAGGCGCGGGTGGCTGCCGCAGTCGAGAAGACCGAACTCGCCGGCGTCCTCGACCAGACCATCGAGACCCTGTCCAAGGGCTTCAAGCGCCGCGTCGGCCTGGCGCAGGCGATCCTGCACGATCCGCCGGTGCTGATCATGGACGAGCCGACCGACGGCCTCGATCCCAACCAGAAATTCGCCGTGCGCACGCTGCTCCGCGGCATGGCGGCGGAAAAAGCGATCATCGTCTCGACGCATCTGCTGGAAGAAGTCGAAGCGATCTGCACCCGCGCCGTCATCATCGATCGCGGCCAGATCGTCGCCGACGGCACGCCGGCGCAATTGCTGGCGCGCTCGCGCTATCACAATGCCGTGACGATCGCCCTGCCCGCCGCACAGCGCGACTTGGCCACAGCCAAGCTGAAGGCGCTGCCGACCGTCTCGGCCGTCGACGTCGAGAAACGCGACGACGGCACCATCCAGTTCACCGCCTTCCCCAGGAACGGCGCACTGCCCATCGAGGACGTGAGCGCCCTCGCGGTGCGCGAAAAATGGGACGTCAAGGAACTGCACGCCGAAGCCGGCCGTCTCGACGAAGTCTTCCGCGCCATCACCACCCATGACGCGGCGCGCGCCAAGGCACCGGCGGCATGACGTCCATCTGGCCGATCTTCAAGCGCGAATTCGCGGCCTATTTCGCGACGCCGCTGGCCTATGTCTTCATCGTCATCTTCCTCTTGGCGATGGGATCGTTCACCTTCTATGTCGGCCGCTTCTTCGACAACAACATCGCCGACCTGTCGGTGTTCTTCGGCTACCATCCATGGCTCTATCTCTTCCTGGTGCCGGCCATCGCCATGCGGCTGTGGGCGGAGGAGCGCCGCACCGGCACGATGGAGTTGCTGCTGACGCTGCCGGTGCCGCTATGGGCGACGGTGGCGGGCAAGTTTCTTGCCGCCTGGGCCTTCATCGCCGTGGCGCTGGCGCTGACCTTTCCGATCTGGATCACGGTCAATTATCTGGGCAGTCCGGACAACGGCGTCATCGTCGCCTCCTATGTCGGCAGCCTGCTGATGGCCGGCGGCTATCTCGCCATCGGCGCCTGCATCTCCTCGACCACCAGCAACCAGGTGATCGCCTTCGTCGTCACGGTGGTCGTCTGCTTCCTGTTCACGATCTCCGGCGCGCCGCTGGTGCTCGATTTCTTCCGCGCCTGGGCGCCACTGGTGCTGGTCAACGCGATCTCGTCCTTCAGCTTCCTCACCCATTTCACCGCGATTTCGGCCGGCGTCATCGATTTGCGCGACGTGATCTATTTCTTCTCGCTGATCGCGTTGTTCCTCACCGCCAATGTCGTGGTCGTCGATCTGAAGAAGAGCGGCTGAGCCGATGAAGCCCCAGAATCAAACAATCTCCAGACGTCTCTACGCCATCGCCGCGCTCGTCCTTGCCACGATCATCTTCGTGGCGATCAACATCGCGGCCGACGCCTGGATCACGACGGCGAAGCTCGACCTCACGCAGAACGGCCAGTTCACGCTGGCGGACGGCACGCGCAACATCATCGCCAAGATCCCCGAGCCGATCACGCTGAAATTCTACTATTCCAAGAAGGTCGCGGCCGATTACGCCCAGACCCAGGCCTACGCCAAGCGCGTGCACGACCTGCTCGAGGAATACGCCGCGCTCAGCCACGGCAAGATCAGCCTTGTGGACGTCGATCCCGAGCCGTTCACCACCGCCGAGGACGAAGCGACCTCGAACGGGCTGACCGGCGCGCCGACCGATTCGGGCGACACGGTCTATTTCGGCCTCGCCGGCACCAATCGCATCGACGGCAAGGAGACGATCGCCTACTTCGCGCCGGAGCGCGAGCAGTATCTCGAATTCGACATCTCGACGCTGATCTATCACCTGTCGCAGCCGCAGAAGCCGGCGCTCGGCATCATTTCCAGCCTGCCGATCGACACCGGCGCCGGCGGCATGCAGGCGGCGATGCAGGGCAACGCCCAGCCCTACGCGATTTATTCGCAATTGGCCGAAACCTACGCGACGCAGATGCTCGATCCTTCGGCCAACCGGGTTCCGGCCGACATTTCGGTCCTGATGATCGTGCATCCGGCGGGCCTCAGCGCCGCCGCGCTCTACGCCATCGATCAGTTCGTGCTGGGCGGCGGACGCGCGCTGGTCTTCGTCGATCCCAATTCCGAGCTGGCGCAGGCCGGCGCAGGCATGGATCCGCGCGGCGGCGGCGATCCCTCATCCGACCTGCCCAAGCTGTTCCAGGCCTGGGGCGTCGGCTACACGCCCGGCAAGGTGGTCGCCGACAAGCAACTGGCGCAGCGCGTCCAGGTCTCGAGCGATCCGCGCAATCCGGTGGCGAGCTATCCGGTCTGGCTGCACCTGACGGCGGCGCAGTTCGATCCGAAAGACACCGTCACCGCCAACCTCCAATCGCTCAACCTGGCCAGCGCCGGTGCGCTAAATGCGCTCAAGGGCGCGACCACGACATTCGCGCCGCTGGTGCGCTCGTCCGATGAAGCCGCCCTGCTCGACGTCGAGTCCGTCCGCTTCAATCCCAGGCCCCAGGACCTGATGGGTATGATCAATCCCACCGGCGAGAAATTCGTCATCGCGGCGCGCATCTCCGGCCCCGCGAAGACCGCCTTCGCCGAGGGGCCGCCGGCGGCGATGACGACGGCGGGCGGGCCGCCGCCGCCCGCGCTGCCGCCGCAGCTCAAGCAATCCAGCGGCCCGATCAACGTCATCGTCATGGCCGACAGCGACGTCTTCGACGACCGCTTCTGGGTGCATGTCGAGAACGCCTTCGGCAAGCGCGTCGCCGCGCCCTTCGCCGACAACGGCGCCTTCGTGATGAACGCCATCGAGAACCTGACGGGCTCGAGCGATCTGATCTCGCTGCGCACGCGCGCCACCAGCGACCGGCCGTTCACGGTGGTCAAGGAAATCCAGGCCGATGCCCAGGCGCAATTCCAGCAGGAGGCCGAAGCGCTGCAGGCGCGCATGACCGCCGTGCAGCAGCGCCTGCACGAATTGGAGCAAGGCGCCAGCACCAACGGCCAGCCCAGTTCGGCGCAAGGCCTGACCGCCGCGCAACAGGCCGAGATCGACCGCTTCAAGAAGGAGCTGATCGATACGCGCACCGCGCTGCGCGACGTGCAGCACAATCTGCGCAAGGACATCGACACGCTCGGCGACGTCCTGGCCGTTGTGAACATCGTGCTGGTGCCGCTGCTGGTCGCGGGCTTTGCGATTCTGCTGGCTTGGGCCAGGCGCCGCCGCCGCGCCCGCGCGCTGGCGCAGTGAGGACCGCGATGGACCTGAAGACAATCCTCGCCGATCCGCGCCGCCGCAATCTGGCCGTGCTCGCCCTGGCGGCGGTGGTCAGCGTCCTGCTGGCGCTGGGCGCGCTGTGGCAGCAGGCCGGTTTCGGCGAAGCCAATTCCACGCCGACCGAATTCCTGCCCGGCTTCGCCAAGGAGGTGCGCAACGCCGCCCGTATCCATGTCGCGTCGAAAGCCGGCGCCTTCGACGTGGCGTTCGTCCCCGAAAAGGGCTGGGTCGTGCCGGAACGCGCCGACTACCCGGCCTCGTTCGACCTGGTGCAGCGCACGCTGGTCGGTCTTGCCGCCTTGCGGACCATCGAACCGAAGACCGCGCGGCCCGACTGGCTGCATTTTCTGGGGCTGGAAGCGCCGCCGCGCGGCGACGGCGTTCTGATCGCGGTCAGCGACGACAAGGGCCATGAACTCGCATCGATCGTCACCGGCAAGAGCGAAGACATCGGAGACTCCGCCGGCGCCACCGGCCTGTTCGTCCGCCATGCCGGCGAGACCCAGAGCTGGCTGGTGCGTTCGGTGCTCGACCCGCGCGCCGCGCTGGCCGACTGGTTGGACAAGAAGGTGATGGACGTCGACCGCGCCCGCGTCCAGGAAGTCGACGTCGATCCGGCCAGCAGCCCCTCTTTCGTGGTGGCGCGCGTGCAGCCTTCCGATGCCGATTTCACGCTGACGCCCATCCCCGCCGGCAAGACGGTGAGCGATCCGACCGTGCCCGACGGCGTCGCCGCGGCGATCACCGGCTTCGGCTTCGACGATGTGCGCGTGGCGCGCGAGCTCGACTTCAACAATCCGACGAGCACCGCGCGCGTCACGACGCGGACGTTCGACGGTCTCAAGGTCACCGTGAATGTGCTCAAGCAGGGCCAGGATTATTGGGCGACCATCCAGGCCGAAGCCCCGCCGCCGGTCAAACCCGACACCGCGAAGGAAGCCGCCGCCATCAATGCGCGCAGCTCCGGATGGGCGTATAAGCTGCCTGCCTTCAAGGGCCAGCTTTTCATGACGACGCTCGACAGCCTGCTCAAAGCGCCGGCCCCGCCGCCGGCCGCCGCCCCGCAATGACCATCGAGATGCCGCGGCCCGCCTCTCCCGCGCGCGAAGCGCTGGCGGGAGAGGTGCCCGTAGCACCGTCAGGTGCGAAGGGCGGAGAGGGCATTGAAGATGTTCCGCTGTTCCTGCGCGATTGCTGGTACATGGCGAGGCTGGCCGCGACCGTCGACGAAGGTGATCTGCGCCGCGAGATGCTACTGGGCGAACCGGTCCTGGTTGGACGCGGACGCGACGGAAAAATCTTCGCGCTGCGCGACATCTGCCCGCATCGCGGCGTGCCGTTGTCGGCGGGGCGGGTGCTGCAGGACAACACCGTCGAGTGCCCCTATCATGGCTGGCGCTTCAAACAGGACGGCCAATGCGCGCTGATCCCGTCGCTGGTCGGCGATGAAGCGATCGATGCCGCGAACATTCGCGTGCGCGCCTATCCGGTGCGCGAGCAGGACGGCTTGATCTGGGTCTACATGCCGGCCGCCGGCCGCGAAGCCATACCGCCGAGCCATGAGCCGCCGAAGGTCGGCGTGCCCAAGGCCAGGCCGCGCTGGAGCGAGAGCCAGGTCTTTCACTGCGGCATCGATCACGCCGTGCTCGGCCTGATGGATCCGGCGCACGGACCCTATGTCCACAGCCATTGGTGGTGGCGCCGCAAGCCGCGCGAGAAGGTCAAGACCTACGCCCCGCTGCCCAACGGTTTCGTCATGACGCGTCACAGGCCGACCAAGCCGGTCTACAGCCTGCTCGGAGCGGACGTTTCGACCGAGATCACCTTCGAGCTGCCCAGCATCCGCTTCGAGAACATCGCCGGGACCGTGCTGGGCAAGCATATCGACGTGGTGGGGCTCACAACCTGCACGCCGCGCGACGCCGAGACCACGCAAGTCACACAGATATTCTACTGGCCGGCCTGGCTCTTCTTCATCAAGCCGTTCTTCATGGCGCTCGGCCCGACCTTCCTCGGCGACGACCGCAGAATCGTCGAGCTGCAGAAAGAAGGCCTGAAATTCAACCCGCCCCTGATGCTGATCCAGGATTCCGACGTCCCCGCCATGTGGTACCACCGCCTCAAGAAAGCCTGGGCGGAATCGGTGCGAACCGGCGCGCCGTTCGTCAATCCGGTGACGGAGCGGACGCTGCGGTGGAAGAGCTAGAAACGCGTACGCTTTGCTGAAATCAAACAACGATTGTCATCCCCGGCGAGCGGAGCGAAGCGTAGCGAGGGAAGGGGACCCAGGATCAGCCGAGCCACCACGGCTTACCGGTTATGCGTAATTTTCCAAAATAAATCTGACCATCCTGGATTGTCCTTCTCGATCAATCGAATTTTCCAAGCGCGGTTACAGCATTCATTCACAGCCCAAAATCCGCGATTCGGCAGACGGGCTTGCCCCCTGCTCGACTCCCCGCTAAACGATCCCCTTAACCTGCAATTCCGGGCCATCAGCACGCGCATCCGCGCGGCACCCGTTTGCGCGCGAGAGCCACCCGGGCCGAGAGGCCCGGGGCGAACCGAGATAAAGCATGCCCAAGCGGACCGACATCCACACCGTCCTTATCATCGGCGCCGGCCCCATCGTCATCGGCCAGGCCTGCGAGTTCGATTATTCGGGGGTGCAGGCCTGCAAGGCGTTGCGCGCCGAGGGCTACCGCGTCGTGCTGGTCAATTCGAACCCGGCGACGATCATGACCGATCCGGGCATGGCCGACGCGACCTATATCGAGCCGATCACGCCGGAATTCGTCGAGAAGATAATCGCGCGCGAGCGGCCGGGCGTGCCCGCCGGAAAAGTCTTCGCGCTGCTGCCGACCATGGGCGGACAGACCGCGCTCAACACGGCGCTGAGCTTGCGCAAGCGCGGCACGCTGGAGAAATACCAGGTCGAGCTGATCGGCGCCTCGGCCGACGCCATCGACAAGGCCGAGGACCGCGCGCTGTTCCGCCGGGCGATGCTGAAGATCGGCCTGGAAGTGCCCAAGGGCGTCACGCTGAAAGGCGAGGTGCGCCACAAGAAGGATCAGCACGGCGATTTTATGTACGACGCCAAGGGCAATCCGATCGTCGAGCTCGCCGCGGAATCGGCGTCGCGGGTGAAGGAAGCCCTGGCGCTGGTCGGCCTGCCGGCCGTGATCCGGCCGTCCTTCACGCTCGGCGGCACCGGCGGCGGCATCGCCTACAACCGCGAGGAATTCAACCAGATCGTCGAGAGCGGGCTCGAAGCCTCGCCGACCAACGAAGTGCTGATCGAGGAATCGGTGCTCGGCTGGAAGGAATACGAGATGGAAGTCGTGCGCGACCGCGCCGACAACGCCATCGTCATCTGCTCGATCGAGAACGTCGATGCGATGGGCGTGCACACCGGCGATTCCATCACCGTCGCTCCGGCCCTGACGCTGACCGACAAGGAATATCAGCGCATGCGCTCGGCTTCCATCGCGGTGCTGCGCGAGATCGGGGTGGAGACCGGCGGCTCCAATGTGCAGTTCGCGGTCAACCCGCAAGACGGCCGCATGGTCGTTATCGAGATGAACCCGCGTGTATCCCGTTCTTCGGCTCTTGCTTCCAAGGCCACCGGCTTTCCCATCGCCAAGATCGCCGCCAAGCTCGCCATCGGCTACACGCTCGACGAACTGACCAACGACATCACCAAGGTGACGCCGGCCGCCTTCGAGCCGACCATCGACTATGTCGTGACCAAGATCCCGCGCTTCGCCTTCGAGAAATTCCCCGGCGCCGAACCGCTGCTCACCACCTCGATGAAATCGGTCGGCGAGGCGATGGCGATCGGGCGCACCTTCGCCGAGTCGATCCAGAAGGCGCTGCGCTCGCTGGAGACCGGGCTGACCGGCTTCGACGAGATCGAGCTGGAGGGCGACGAAGACAAGATCCGCGCCGCGCTCGGCCGCGCCACGCCCGACCGGCTGCTGCTGGCGGCGCAGGCGATGCGGCTGGGCTTTCCGTTGAGCGAAATCCACGCCATCACCAAATACGATCCCTGGTTCCTCGGCGAGATCGCCGCCATCGTCGCCGTCGAGGAACGGGTGCGCGCGAACGGCCTGCCGCAGGACGCGGTGGGTTTGCGCCGTCTCAAGCAGATGGGCTTTTCCGACGCGCGGCTGGCGAAACTGACCGGCACGACGCAGAACAAGGTGCGCGCTCTGCGCGCGGGGCTCGGCGTCCGCCCGGTGTTCAAGCGCATCGACACCTGCGCCGCCGAATTCGCGGCGCTGACGCCCTACATGTACTCGACTTACGAGACGCCGTTCGGAGGCGCCGTCGAATGCGAGAGCAAACCGACCGACAAGAAGAAGATCATCATCCTCGGCGGCGGTCCCAACCGCATCGGCCAGGGCATCGAGTTCGACTATTGCTGCTGCCACGCCGCCTTTTCGCTGTCGGAGCAGGGCTTCGAGACCATCATGGTCAACTGCAATCCGGAGACCGTGTCGACCGACTACGACACCTCCGACCGGCTCTATTTCGAACCGCTGACCGCCGAGGACGTGCTGGAGATCGTGCGCGTCGAGCAGTCAAACGGCACGCTCGCCGGCGTCATCGTGCAGTTCGGCGGCCAGACGCCGCTGAAACTCGCCAACACCCTCGTCGAGGAAGGCGTGCCGATCCTGGGCACCTCCGCCGACGCCATCGACCTCGCCGAGGACCGCAAGCGCTTCCAGGTGCTGCTCCACGAGCTCAATCTAAAACAGCCGCGCAACGCCACCGCGATGACGGCCGAGGAAACCATCGCCGCCGCGCGCGCCATCGGCTATCCGGTGATCCTGCGCCCGTCCTACGTGCTGGGCGGCCGCGGCATGGTGGTGTGCGCCGATGAAGCCCACCTGAAGACGCAGGTCCAGTCCGGCGAGCTGTTCCGCATCTCCGGCGACAATCCCGTCCTGATCGACGGCTTCCTGCACCACGCCATCGAAGTCGATGTCGACGCCATTTGTGACTCCGCCGAAGACGTCTTCATTTCCGGCATCATGGAGCATATCGAGCAGGCCGGCGTGCATTCGGGCGACAGCGCCTGCGCCATCCCGCCCCACTCGCTGGCGCCCGACATCCTCAAGGAGATCGAGCGCCAGACCATCGCGCTGGCCCGCGCCCTCAAAGTGCGCGGCCTGATGAACGTGCAATACGCCGTGCAGGGCAGCGACATCTTCGTCCTGGAAGTGAACCCGCGCGCCAGCCGCACCGTGCCCTTCGTCGCCAAGGCCATCGGCCTGCCCGTCGCCGCCATCGCGGCGCGCGTCATGTCGGGCGAGCTGCTCAAGTCGTTCGACCTCACGCCGTCGAAATCGCCGCACATCTCGGTCAAGGAAGCGGTCATGCCGTTCGCGCGCTTTCCCGGCGTCGACACCATCCTGGGGCCGGAGATGCGCTCGACCGGCGAGGTCATGGGCCTGGACGCCACGTTCGGCCGCGCCTTCGCCAAGAGCCAGATCGGCGCCGGTCTGAAGCTGCCGCTGGCCGGCACGGTGTTCATCTCGGTGCGCGATAGCGACAAGAGCTTCGCGATTGCGCCCGCGCGCGCCATGATCGCGCTGGGTTTCGACGTCATCGCGACGCGCGGCACCGCAGACGTGCTGACGGCGGCCGGCGTCGCCGTGAAGCGCATCAACAAGGTCGCCGAAGGCCGCCCGCATGTCGTCGACGCGCTGAAGAACGGCGAGATCCATCTGGTCTTCAACACCACCGAAGGCAGCCAGGCGCTGACCGACTCGCTGTCGATCCGCCGTACCGCCCTGACGATGAAAGTCCCCTACTACACGACCATCGCCGGCGCCGCCGCCGCCGCCGAGGCCATCGCCGCCCTGCAGCATGGCGATCTCGATGTCCGGCCCCTGCAAAGCTACGCCTGAGCCCCGGCCCTTGAAGTCGCACCGCTGCGGTCTTACAATTTGACCGTTGGCGCCCCCGTACGGGACGAGAAAACCAAGGCGTAACAAGGATTTAAGGAAACACCGCGAAACGTCCGCGCACCGGCAATCCCGCCAAGGCGGGGCCGGGCGGCGTTTCTTTGCCGTTGAACAGGACTGAAGACGATGGAACGCATCCCGATGACCGCCGCCGGGTACAAGTCCCTGGAAGACGAGATCAACCAGCTCAAGAACGTCGAGCGCCACGAGATCATCAAGGCGATCGCCGAAGCGCGGGCGCATGGCGATCTGTCGGAGAACGCCGAATATCACGCCGCCAAGGAGAAGCAGAGCTTCATCGAAGGCCGCGTCATGGAGCTGGAAGACCAGATCGGCCGCGCCGAGGTGATCGACGTTTCCAAGATGACCGGCTCGACCGTGAAGTTCGGCGCCACCGTCACGCTGGTCGACGAGGACACCGACGAGAAGCGCAAATACCAGATCGTCGGCGACGTCGAGAGCGACGTGAAGCACGGCCGCATCTCGCTGTCCTCCCCGATCGCCCGCGCCCTGATCGGCAAGGGCAAAGGCGACACCGTCGAAGTCACGACGCCCGGCGGCGCGCGGAGTTATGAGATTTTGAAGGTCGAGTTCGTTTAAGCAGGAGCAGACGATGGCGAACGACTACAGCTATTCGGTTGTGCTGGAACCGCAGGAAGGCGGTGGCTTCACCGTCCTAGTCCCTGCCTTTCCCGAAGTCATCACAGAAGGTGACACGGAAGCTGAAGCGCTTGCCAACGCTGAGGACGCAATTCGCCTTGTGCTGTCCTATCGCCTTCAGCAAGGCCTCGCCATGCCCCTCGATGCATTGCCCGAAGTTCGCCGCGTAACCGTGGCGGCGTGAATGGCGGCCGTGCGGCTGCCGATCATTAGTGGTCAACGCGTGATTCAAGCGCTGTACAAGGCGGGTTTCGTTTCTGTGCGCATATCCGGAAGCCACCATCTACTTACGCAACCCGGCGACCGGTCGAGAACGGTCGTTGTTCCGGTCCACGGCAATCGCGATCTCAAGCCGGGCACCATTCGCGCGATCGTTCGTCAAGCCGGCCTGTCGGTGGACGAGTTCGTCGCTTTGCTGTGAGCGGTTTTACCTTCGCTTTGCCATCAGTGCGTTCAACTTCGCGATCTTCGTGTACGTCACCCTCGTGTCAAGCTCTCCACGACACCCCCCTGGATAACGCCCCCATTGCGTCGCCATTTTTCCGCGCCGGCCAAGGCTTTCTGCATATTTCTTATCCAGCCCCTCCGAACCGGGCGCATAATGCTCGGTCCACAATGGAGGAACCCATGAGCACGGACGAAAATCCCCCCGCACCCAAAATCGAAGCCGAACACCTGTTCCAGCCCGGCAGCATCGCCGAGCGCGTCGAGTTGCAGCTCGGCGTCCTGACCCAGGGCGTCGTCGACTGCATGATCCTGGCAACCGGCGCCTATCCGATGTTGACCGAAGGTCCCGTCGCCGAACCGAACGCCTTTGCCAAGCCGAAGGCCGCGGGCCTCTCGAGCTATCAATCCGCGCGCTCCGCCGAATTGCGCGACGCCGCGCGCCTCAGCGAAGCCAGTGCGCGCCTGCTCACCGGCTTCGCGAAACTGCGCGCCCAGTTCAGCCAGGATTTCACCATCCGCCACAACGAAAAGCGCAAAGCCGGCGACGCCAAGAACCGCCTGCGCAACACCACCATCACGCAGAGATTCTCGGTGCCGGGCCGCGAGGCGGTATCCATCGACAGCGTCGATCCGAAAACCACTGCCAAGCTGACACGCGGCCTCGCGAAGATGGCCGAAGGGCTCAACCAGAAGACAACCGCGCAGCGCACGGAAAAAGGAGACGCGTTACGTGCCGAGCTTTTCCGCCGCTATAGCCGCGCGCCCAAAGGCGACGGCAAAGCGCCGGGCACCGACGACGCGCCACCCTCCGGCACCCCCCCACCCCCCTCCCCCGGTAGGTGAGGTTCGAATGTACGCCGTGCGAGACAATTCAACCGCTTACGGCGCGCCGCTCTCCCGCCGCGCCGTGCAAAGGCTGCGCGCGGCGCTGGGTCTTCCCCCGCGCAAGCGCGGCGGCCAGCCCGGCAACGCCAACCGCACCACGCATGGCCGCTACAGCGCCCTCTTTCGCCGGCGCCGCGCGCAAACCTGGCGACTCATCCAGCAAACGCGCGATCTCACCTTGCATCTGGTGGTCCTGGCCCGTGCCGGACTACGCTGCGCTGGCGTGCAAAACGCGCCCGCTTTGCTTTGTCCGTCCCGGCCTTATACTACCAAGCGCTGCAACGGGCGGACCTCATGGCCAACATCGCTCTCGTCGACGACGACAAGAACATTCTTGCATCGGTCAATATGCTTCTGGAGCAGGAGGGCTACCACGTCCGCACCTTCTCGGACGGGGCCTCCGCCTTGACCGCGCTGACGGCCAACCCGCCGGACCTCGCCATTCTCGACATAAAAATGCCACGCATGGATGGTCTGGAGCTTCTGCGCCGCCTCAGACAGACGGCCGACCTTCCGGTGATCTTCCTCACTTCGAAGGACGAGGAGATCGACGAGTTGATGGGCCTGAACGCCGGCGCCGACGATTACATCCGCAAGCCCTTTTCGCAGCGCCTGCTGCTGGAGCGGGTCAAGGCTGTGCTGCGCCGCGCCGAGGGCAACAAGGCCGGCGCCGCCGCGGGGCCGGACGGCAAGAAGGAAGCGCTGATGCGCGGCAAGCTGGGCCTCGACCCGCAGCGTCACGAGTGCACCTGGGACGGCAAGCCGGTCCGCCTCACCGTCACCGAATTCTTGATCCTGCAGGCGCTGGCGCAGCGCCCCGGCTTCGTCAAGAGCCGCGACAGCCTGATGGACGCCGCCTATGACGACCAGGTCTATGTCGACGACCGCACCATCGACAGCCACATCAAGCGGCTGCGCAAGAAATTCAAAGTCGTCGACGACGATTTCGACGCCATCGAAACGCTCTATGGCGTCGGCTATCGCTACCGTGAGGCGTAGGGCTTGATCGTCATCCTCCGTAAATCCATTCGTCATCCTGAGGTGCCCGTCGCGTCGCCCTTCGAGGCTCGCTCCGCTCGCACCTCAGGGTGACGCGACGGGCCTCGAAGGATGGCTGCTGGTCCCCAGCGCTCGCGCTTTTCCGCGCTGTCGCGCCGCATCATCCTGTTCAACGCCTTCGCGCTGGTGGTGCTGATCGCCGGCGTGCTCGGCGTCCAGGCCAATCGATCGAGTCTGGTCGATGAACGGCTGACGGGCATCAAGGAGCAGGCGCAGATCGTCGCCAGCACGCTGGCCGAGTACGCTACTCAGGAAAATTCCGACGGCATCGATGTCGAGGACAAGGCCAAGCCGCTCTTGCGCCAACTGCTGGCGCCGACCCGGCTGCGCGGCCGGCTTTACGACACCAAGGGCCACCTGCTCGTCGACTCCCGCTATCTGCTGGCGCGCAACGTCGTCGAGATCGATCCCCTGCCGTCGCTCGCCTGGTGGGACCGCTTCAAGGAAGGCGTCAGCCGGATTTACGACGGCGTCATGGGCGTGCGCCCCTTCAGCCATCTGGAGCTCTATCAGGAAGCCGGCAGCGACGGCCGGATCTACAGCGAGGTGAACACCGCGCTGGCCGGCGACAGCGCCACGGCCGAGCGGGTCGACGAACGCAACAAGCTCGTGCTCTCCGTCGCCATGCCGATCCAGCGCTTCAAGGCGATCTCCGGCGTGCTGCTGGTCTCGACCGAAAGCGGCGACATCGACGGCATTCTGCGCGACGAGCGCGCCGGGCTGATCCAGGTCTTCCTGATCGCGGTGGCGGTGATGGTGGTCTCGTCGCTGTTCCTGGCGCGCTTCATCGCCGAGCCGGTGCAGCGCCTGGCGCGGGCGGCGGACGACGTGCGCGGCGGTCACTCCGGACGCGGCGTCATTCCCAGCATGGAGGAACGCCGCGACGAGATCGGCGATCTCGCCACCAGCCTGGCGGCCATGACGCGGGCGCTGTACGACCGCATCGACGCCATCGAACGCTTCGCCGCCGACGTGGCGCACGAACTGAAGAACCCGCTGACCTCGCTGAAAAGCGCGGTCGAAATGCTGACGCGCGCCGACACCAACGAACAGCGCGCCCGCATGATGGGCATCGTGCGCAACGACGTCAAACGCATCGACCGGCTGATCACCGACATCTCGGACGCCTCGCGCCTCGACGCCGAGCTCAGCCGCGAAACCTCCGAGCGCGTCGACCTCTCGCACCTGCTGGAGACCATCGTCGAAGTCTACCGGTTCACCGAGATTTCCAAGGGCATCGACGTCAAGCTCGACCTCGATCTGCCGGCCCAGGCGCACGTCCTGGGGCGCGACGAGCGGCTCGGCCAGGTGTTCCGCAATCTCATCGACAATGCGGTGTCGTTCAGCAAGGAAGGCGGCGTCGTGCTGGTCAGCGCCCGCGCCGAGAGCGGCGTCGCGCGCGTGACCGTTGACGACGACGGGCCGGGCATCCCGCCGGACAATCTGGAGACCATCTTCGAGCGCTTCTACACCGAGCGGCCGCATTCGCATTTCGGCAACAATTCTGGCCTCGGCCTGTCCATCGCGCGGCAGATCGCCGAAAGCGCCGGCGGCAGCATACGGGCGGAGAACCGCGAGCCGGCCGGCGCGCGCTTCATCGTCGAACTGCCGCTGGTGCGGCCGTGAACATCCACGCCACCTGCATCCGCATCGGCCGCGCCGGAAAGGACCTTGGCGCGCCGGCGAGCGCCGGCGTGCTGCTGCTGGGCCCCAGCGGCGCCGGAAAATCCGATCTCGCGCTGCGCCTGATCGCGCGCGGCGCGCGGCTGGTATCGGACGATCGCACCGATCTTGCCGTCGTTCATGGGCGCCTCGTCGCCGACGCGCCGGCCCGCCTCGCGGGCCTCTTGGAAGTACGCGGCGTCGGCATCGTGAAGCTGCCGCATGTGGGGCGCGTCACCGTCGCGCTGGTTGTCGAACTGTCGGCGAAGGTGCCGCGCCTGCCGGACGACAGAACCTTTTCGCCGCTCAACCTTGTTCTGAAAATTTACCCACCCTTGATTTGCATCAATCCGTTCGAGGCCTCCGCGTGCGACAAGGTGCTGGTCGCGGCGCTGGCGCATGTGCGGCGGCGGCGGGTTCTCTGATGGCCGGTTGCCGCAGCCCAAAAGCGCCTTTCGTCAAGCTTAATTGCATGCGAAACGCAAATTTCAACCCCTTCCATCGCAGCAAACAGTTGTTACATTTCGGCCCACAAATCCAGGAACCTTCATGATCGGCATCGTTCTCGTCACCCACGGCCGCCTCGCCCAGGAATTCATCTCGGCGATGGAACACATGGTGGGCCCGCAGACGCATCTGCGCGCGGTCTGCATCGGTCCGGAAGACGATATCGAGCGCCGCCAGCGCGAGATCGCGGCGGCAGCCAAATCCGTCGACGTCGGACGCGGCGTGGTGATCGCCACCGACATGTTCGGCGGTACGCCCTGCAATCTCGCGCTCACCGTTCTGGAACGCGGCAAGATCGAAGTGCTGGCCGGCGTCAATCTGCCCAGCCTCATCAAGCTGATCGACGTGCGCACCAAGCTGCCGCTCGACGAAGCGGTCAAGCAGGCCATCGACGCGGGACGCAAATACATGCGCGCCGGTTCCGCCGACCTCGCCGGCGCCCTCAAGGAATGAGCGGCCGCCGCGTCGCGATCGCGAAGATCCTAAACAAGCGCGGCCTGCACGCCCGCGCCTCGGCCAAGATCGTCGAAGCGGCGGCGCGCTTTCAATCCGAGATCATGGTGACCAAGGACGGCCAGGCGGTGAACGCCCGCTCGATCATGGGCCTGATGATGCTGGCCGCGAGCCAGGGCAGCGAAGTGGAAATCTCCGCCGAAGGCTCCGACTCCGGCGAAGCGCTGACGGCGATATTGGCGCTGGTCGAAGCAAAGTTCGGCGAAGAGTGATTTGCCGGTGCGGCAGGATGTTCAGCTAAGCCGCTCGACCAGTTCGGGGTGATTGCGTTCGCGCGCCAGATCTACCGCCGTCTTGCCTTCGAGGCTTTTGCGCGACGTGTCGGCACCGGCGGTGAGCAGCACCTCGATGGCGTCGCCATAGCCGTTCATTGCCGCCTCCATCAGCGGCGTGTAGCCGTGCTTGGGTGTAACGTCGGGATCGCCGGTGGCGGCGACGAGTTTGGCCAGCGCGGCTTTGCCGAGGCGGTGACCGGCGCAAGCGGCATGAATCGCCAGATTGATCTCGAAAGCGCGCGCCCATTGCCGCGCATCGGCGCCCAATTCGAGCAGACGGATGACGACAGCGTCGCGGCCGACATAGGCGGCCAGATGCAGCGCGGTCCAGCCGTCGGCCGACAGCGATTGGATGGTCCAGGGCGCCTCGCGCAGCAGCGCCTCGACCCGCGCCACGTCGCCGGCGGCGGCGGCTTCCTGCAGCGTCAGGCCGCCGCGTTTCTGCAGCGCCGCGACGCATTGGGCTTTGCCGCGGTAGAGGCAATAGAGAAATATCGTCTCGCCGGTTTCGCCGCGTACCTGATAGGTCGGCGTCGTGCCCAGCGCGGACAACAGGCCAGCCGCGTCGTCGGCATCGGCCAGTGCGAAGAAGGCTTTGGTGTCGGTCATCGTGTCGCTCCATCGAGTGGCGCCGTGCGTGGCTATAAATCTGCCCGCCCAATTCCATGCAAGCGAGGGCTTGACAGCGATTCGCTTTGTTCCTATTCTGTTCTTTCCATTTGTCCGCTGGACGAAATTGCATGTGATGAGAAAAAATATCGAAAATGGCGGTTCAATTCCGCAATAAAGTTGCCCAAAGAGGCCTGTCATAAAGACATGCATATTTCTTTATATGTTCCTTGCCGAGGTCCGGAGCCGCTGCTATATCCGGCCCGCTTTCTCAAGGACCCCTCCCCCATGGCCGAACATCACGATTACGTCGTCAAGGACATCACGCTCGCCGAGTGGGGGCGCAAGGAGTTGGCGATCGCGGAAGTCGAGATGCCGGGGCTGATGGCGACGCGGGAGGAGTTTCGCAAGTCGCAGCCGCTCAAGGGCGCGCGCATCGCGGGCTCGCTGCACATGACGATCCAGACGGCGGTGCTGATCGAGACGTTGAAGGAGCTCGGCGCCGATATCCGCTGGGCGTCATGCAACATCTATTCGACGCAGGATCACGCGGCGGCGGCGATCGCGGCCGCCGGCATTCCGGTGTTCGCCATCAAGGGCGAGAGCCTGAAGGATTACTGGGACTACACCCGCAAGATCCTGGAATGGTCGGACGGCGGCACGCCGAACCTGATCCTGGACGACGGCGGCGACGCCACCATGCTGGTGCATCACGGGTTGCGGGCCGAGAAGGGCGATGTCGCCTTTTTGGACAAGGCGGGCAATGAGGAAGAAGAAGTCTTCTTCGCGCTGATCAAGAAGACGCTGAAGGAAAAGCCGGGCTGGTTCGCCGAACTGGCGAAGAACATCAAGGGCGTGTCCGAGGAGACGACGACCGGCGTGCACCGGCTCTATCTGATGGAGAAGGACGGCAAGCTGCTGTTCCCCGCCATCAACGTCAACGACAGCGTGACGAAATCGAAGTTCGACAATCTCTATGGCTGCCGCGAGTCGCTGGTCGACGGCATCCGCCGCGGCACCGACGTGATGATGGCCGGCAAGGTCGCGATGGTCGCGGGCTTCGGCGATGTCGGCAAAGGCTCCGCTGCCTCGCTGCGCCAGGCCGGCTGCCGCGTGCTGGTGAGCGAGATCGATCCGATCTGCGCGCTGCAGGCGGCGATGGAAGGCTATGAAGTCACGACCATGGACGACGCCGCGCCGCGCGCTGACATTTTCGTCACCGCCACCGGCAACGTCGATGTCATCACCATCGACCACATGCGCCGGATGAAGCACCGCGCCATCGTCTGCAATATCGGCCACTTCGATTCCGAGATTCAGGTCGGCGCGCTGCGGAATCAGAAGTGCCACAACGTCAAGCCGCAGGTGGACGAGGTCGAGTTCCCAGACGGCAAGCGCATCATTCTCTT
>DATCAT010000048.1:0-80446 GCA_036512455.1 Rhizomicrobium sp. | reverse complement strand
CCGCAGCCGCCACCGCTTCATCGGCAAAGCTCAATTGACCGATTCTCCGTTCCGACATCCAAACCAACACCGATTCAGCCTCGCCAAATTGAATCACGAGACCTAACTTATGCAAAGCCCTCGCGAATGCGGGCCACCCAGGTGATGTCTTCGAGACTGGTGCGGATTTCACCTGGGCGGCCCGCATTCGCGGGCCGTGACGGTGAGTTCCAAGCCCTCTTTTTATCGCGCGCCCCAAGTACTACATAGAGAGTCATGACAGCTGTCGAAACCGCCCTGCCCGTGACCGTTTCCGCCCGCGCCGCCAGGCGGATCGCGGAGATTCTCAAGTCGGAACCCACGCCCACGATGTTGCGGCTGGCGGTGACCGGCGGCGGTTGCTCGGGCTTTCAGTACAATTTCGCCCTCGATGACATCCGCATGGACGACGACCTGGTCGTCGAACGCGACGGCGCCACGGTGCTGATCGATCCGGTCAGCCTCGACTTCCTCAAGGGCTCGGAGATCGACTTCTCCAACGACCTGATCGGTGCCGCCTTCAAGGTCAACAACCCCAACGCCCAGTCCTCCTGCGGCTGCGGCACGAGCTTCTCGGTCTGAACGTGGCGCGCGGCCTTCGTAGCTTCGCCCTCGTCGCAGCATTGCTGCTTTCTTCCATGCCCGCATCCGCCGCCGAATACGCCGAGACGAATGTCTCTCTGACCACGACCGGAACACTTGCCGGCACGCTCGCCATGCCGGCCAAGCCCGACACGGCCGTGCTCCTCATCGCGGGGTCCGGTCCCACCAACCGCGACGGCAACTCCACCATCCCCGGCGTTCAGCCGAACACGCTCAAGCTGCTGGCCCAGGAACTCGCGGCGCGCGGCATCGCGACCTTGCGCACCGACAAGCGCGGCATCGGCGAGAGTGCCGCGGCGATGACCTCCGAAGCCGACCTGACCGTGCAAACCTATGTCGGCGACGCCAAAGCCTGGGCCGCCGATGTCAAGCGGCGGGCCGGCGTCCGCTGCGTCTGGCTGCTCGGTCACAGCGAAGGCGTGCTGATCGCCGAATTGGCCGCGCAGGACAACCCCAGTATCTGCGGCCTCATCCTGATCTCCGGTGGCGGGCGCACGCTGGGCGCGATCATTCGCGCCCAGGTCGAGGCCAATCCCGCCAATCCACCGGAAATTCGCAAGCAGGTCTCCGACATCCTGGCATCTCTCGAAGCCGGCCGCGCCGTGGCCGACGTGCCGCCCTTGCTGCTGAGCCTGTTTCGCCCCAGCGTACAGCCCTATTTGATCTCGGAAGTCTCCCTCGACCCGGCCGCGATCCTGGCGCGGCAGAAAATTCCCGTCCTGATCCTGCAAGGCGACAACGACCTTCAGGTCTCCGTCGCGGATTCCCGCCTGCTGGCGGCGGCGCGGCCGGATGCCAGGCTGGTGATCCTTCCCGGCGTCAACCACATGCTGAAGCCTGCGCCCGCCGACCGCGCCGGAAACTTCGCGACCTATGCAGACCCTGCGCTGCCGCTCGCGCCGGGTATTGTCGACACGATCGCGGCGTTCATCGGCGACAAAAACCGCTAGGAATCCGGGCGAAAATTTATTTTTCGGACCCCCTTGAACCGAGTCGGTCCAAACCCCATCTGCCGTAAATCCCCACAGCTGTGAGCAGACATTCGCCGCCCGCCGCGCCGCCAGGCGCCGCGCGGCTTTTTTCTGTTTGCGCGGCGCCCGGTTCAACGCGAAATCGCGACATAAAATTATTTTCGCGCGACCGAAAGTTACAAACGAAAGGAAATTGCTCGACTCCAAACCAAGCGAAAACAGCACCGCCGAAATCGCCGATTCAACGAGCGCCCGGACTCCGTCCGTTCAACCGCTATGTTTGCGCAGAAAATTCTCGATCGCCGTCGCGAAGTAAGGCGGACACTCCTGCATCGGGTAATGCCCGCAATTGGGGATCGCCGACAACTCGGCATTGGGATGCCAGGCGAGGAACGTCTGCTGCATCGCCGCCGCGTCGATGCCCGGATCGTGATCGCCGACAACCACGAGAAAAGGCGTCGCCAAGCCTCGCACCTCATCGACGAAATTGGTTCTGGAGAACATCGCAAGATATCCGGCCCGGCACGCGGGATTCACCGTCGCCCGGTTCTGCCGCAGCTTCGCCTCGGCCCATTGCCCGCTGAGCCCGCCGCTGACGAATGTGATCAGCCGGCGGAAAGCGTCGTCGCTCGTCGTCGTGCTGGCGAAGAATTTGAGCGCTTCCTCCGGCGCCGGCGATCCGGCGGCCGACATCGGACAGACCGCGATGGCACTCTTGACCCGCGCCGGCGCATCGGCGGCGATGCGCTGCGTCGCCATGCCGGTCATCGAATGGCCGACGACATGAAAGCGCTGCCAGCCCAGCCGGTCGGCTAGGCCGAGGCAGTCGCGGGAAATCTCGCCGACCGTGTAGTCGCCGGTGATGTCCCGCGATTTGCCGTAGCCGCGAAGGTCGACGAACGCATAGGTGAATGCGTCGCCGTCGAGATAGGCAAGGACGGGATCGTAATTGCTGTGGTCGCCGTTCCAGTCGTGGATGACGAGCACGTGCTCGGGGCCGCTGCCGTGCTGAGTGTGGCCGATCATCGTTTCGTTCTGGCGCATGTGAACAGTCTCCTGAGTGTTGGATGGGAGACAAAAAGAAACGCCCCCGCGGCGAGCCGCGGGGGCGTTTCTTTTTGATTGAGGCGCGAAAGACCGGCGAACCTAGGGTCGGCCAAGGCGAAGTGTCAATGGGCGGCAATCGGAAAAAGGGCATTTCGGCGAACGCTCGGAATCCGTCTAGAATGGAATGCATTTTTGAAAACGACACGATGAAAATCGCCACCTGGAACGTCAACTCCATCCGCATCCGCGTCGAAGCGGCCGTCGCCTGGCTGAAGGAGGCCAATCCCGACGTCGTCTGCCTGCAGGAGCTCAAATGCCAGGACGACCAGTTCCCCAGGGAGCCGTTCGAGGCGCTCGGCTACAATTGCGCCGTGCACGGCCAGAAGACCTATAACGGCGTCGCCATTCTCTCGCGCCGGCCGCTGGAGGATATCACCCCGCGCCTGCCGGGCGACGATAGCGACGAGCATGCGCGCTACATTGAGGCCGTGGTGCCCGGCGACAAGGGCACGCTGCGCGTCGCCTCGATCTATCTGCCCAACGGCAATCCGATCGGGACGGAGAAATTCACCTACAAGCTCGCCTGGCTGGAGCGCCTCACGAAGCGCGCGAAGACCTTGCTTGAAGACGAAGAGCCCGTCGCGCTGATGGGCGACTTCAACGTCATCCCGCAGCCGGAGGACTGCTACGACCCGAAGGCGTGGATGAAGGACGCGCTGTTCCAGCCGGAATCGCGCGCCGCGCTGCGCAAGATCGAGTATCTCGGCTACACCGACGCTTTCCGCGCCTGCGACGCACAGCCCAACCAGTACACCTTCTGGGATTACCAGGCGGGCGCCTGGCAGAAGGATCACGGCATCCGCATTGACCACATCCTGCTCTCGCCCCAGGCCGCCGACCGCCTGAAACGCTGCGCCATCGACAAACAGGTCCGCGGCCGCGAGAAGCCCTCGGATCACGTGCCGATCTGGTGCGAATTGGAGATCTGAGCATGGCGATCGAAGGCGGCTGTCACTGCCGCATCTGCCAGCTCACCATGGGCGCGCCGCTCAGCGCCTACGCATCCGTCGCCTTGGCCGACTTTTCCTATACGAAGGGAACGCCGAAGCTCTACCGCTCGTCGGACAGCGCGGCGCGCGCGTTCTGCGGCGATTGCGGCGCCCAGCTGACCTTCCGCCGCGACGGCAAGGAGCGCCTCGGCGTCAACATCGTGACCTTGGACGATCCGTCGCTCGTCGAGCCGACCATGCACATCTGGACGCAAAGCCGCATCGCGTGGTTCGACACCGCCGACAGCCACGAGCGCCGCGAGCAAACCCAACCAGTGAGATGACCGATCCGGCCGACTTCATCCGCGCCAACACGACACCGGCGACGCCGCCGCTGGTGCCGCGGATCACGCTGCAGTTGGCCAAGGCGATGGCACTGCTGCGGCAGAAACTGGAGCAGGAGGCCGGCGGCAACGATGTTCATCCGCCCTATTGGGCCTGCGCCTGGCCGGGCGGACAGGCGCTCGCGCGCTACCTGCTGGATCATCCAGGAATAGTCGCCGGCAAATCGGTGCTGGATTTCGGATCGGGCTGTGGCGTCACCGCCATCGCCGCGGCACTGGCCGGCGCGCGTGACGTGCTCGCCGCCGATCTCGATCCCTTCGCGGTCGCGGCGATTAGGATCAACGCCGCGGTCAACGGCGTGAAGGTCGAAGTCACCGGCGAAGACATCATCGGGCAGGACGGCGGCTGGCAGATCATCCTCGTCGGCGACATGTTCTACGAGCCGGTTCTGACGGAACGCCTGCTCGCCTGGCTGGCCGCCTGCACCAAGCGCGGCGCCTGCGTGCTGGCCGGCGATGCCGGGCGCAATTGCCTGCCCGGTTCCGGCTTGGAAAAACTTGCGACCTACAGCGTCACGACACGCCGCGAACTGGAGGAAGCCGATTTCGTGGTCTCGAGCGTCTATCGCCTGCTCGGCTGAGAACCCCGGGCGACCTAGCGCAAATCTTCCGTCGCGTTGCGCTCGAAGATCGCTTCGAGACTGGTCAGGTTCATGCCGTGCTTGAGCCAGTTGTAGGGCGTCAGGTTCACCGACTTGATCATCGTGCGCTCGATTGTGCCATCGGCGAGAAGATCGAAATCGAGCACGTTGATGCAGCCGGTGTCCTGCTCGAAGGCGCCCATGGCGCCAAGGCCCGCGCCGCTGGCCCAGCTCAGGACCAGCCGGTTGATGCCTTCATGGGCCACCACCAGTGCCGTGTGCCAACCCGGTTCTTTGAGGAGACGCTGCAATGCGGTCACCGCCCGCCCCTGCGCGCCGGCATAAGCTTCGCCGCCTTCGTGGTTCGTGGCGCCCGATTTCGCGGCGTCGCCGAAGCGGTTCTTCATCCGCGCGATCAAATCCTCGCGGCTCTTGGGCGGCGGATTCATCTGCCCGCCCACGATCTCGACGAGCCCTTCGTCGATTTCGAGTTGCGGCGGCTTCGCCTGCGCCGCCAGCACATGCGAAGCGGTTTCCTGCGTGCGCGGATAGCCCGAGCACACGGCGCGGTCGAGCGTCACATGCGCCAGCGCCTTGCCCGCGGCCTCCGCCTGAAGCCGGCCGCGCCGCGTCAGCGGCACGATGTTGATCGCGCCCTCCGCCACGACATGCCTGGCCAGGTAGTCCACATGGCCGTGCCGCATCAGATAGATGCGCCGGCGCGAGGCCGTCCCGGGAAGCGCGTTCATGGAACTAGATCGCACCCGCGCTGGAAAGTTTCGCGACCTCATCGGCCGAAAAGCCCCAGGCCTTCAGAGCGGCTTCGTTCGATGCGCCTTCGGGCGGGCCCTGCACGGCCGGCACGGTGCGCGAGAAGCGCGGCGCCGGCGCCGGCTGCACGATGCCGGCGACCTCGACGAAGGTCTGGCGCGCGACGTTGTGCGGATGCTTGGGCGCCTCGGCCAGCGACAGCACCGGCGCATAGCAGACATCGCTGCCCAGCATGATCGCGTCCCATTCGTCGCGCGTCTTGCTCTTGATGACGGCTTCGAGCTTGGTCTTCAGCGCCGGCCAGGCGCTGCGGTCCATCTGCGCCGCGAACGCGGTGTCGTCGATGCCGGTCTTCTCGAGCAGTTCGCGATAGAATTGCGGCTCGATCGAACCGAGCGCGATGTATTTGCCGTCCTTGGTCTCGTAGGTGTCGTAGAAATGCGCTCCGCTATCCAGAAGGTTCACGCCGCGCTCGTCCTTCCACATGCCCATCGCGCTCATGCCGTAGAACATCGCCATCAGCGACGCCGCGCCGTCGGTCATCGCCGTGTCGACGATCTGTCCCTTGCCCGAAGCCTTGGCTTCCAGCAGGCCGCACACCACGCCGAAAGCGAGATAGAGCGCACCGCCGCCGAAATCGCCGACCAGGTTGAGCGGCGGCACCGGCTTCTTGCCGACGCCGCCGATGCCGTGCAGCGCGCCGGTCAGCGCGATGTAGTTGATGTCGTGGCCCGCGGCGTCGGCCAGTGGTCCCGTCTGGCCCCAGCCCGTCATGCGGCCATAGACCAGCTTGGGATTGCGCTTCAGGCAGATTTCGGGTCCGACGCCCAGCCGCTCCATCACGCCGGGGCGAAAGCCCTCCAACAGCGCGTCGGCCTTGTCGATCAGCTTGAGGGCCGCTTCAACGCCCTCCGGCTTCTTCATATCGAGTGCGACGGCCTTGCGCCCGCGAAAGGTGACCTCCGATTTGGCGGGCGAGCGGCCGCCCTTGCGGTCGATGCGGATCACCTCGGCGCCCATGTCGGACAGCAGCATCGCGGCGAACGGCCCCGGCCCGATACCCGCAAATTCCACCACCCGAATTCCCTGCAAGGGACCCATGCCAAGCCTCATCGCAATTGCGCCGCAATTCCCTCTTAGCTGGCCCTTGGGGGCCGGACAATATAAGGGGCAGTGCATGCGCCGTTTGATTTTCGCCACCGCACTTTTGGCCCTAGCGGCAGCTACGGCAACCCAGGCCGCTGCGGCGTCGCAACTGGTCTACCGCGTCGACGCGGTGACCGCGAAGACCGTCAACAACCATCTGGTCGTGACCGCGCGCGGCGCCGTCAACAGCGGCGGCTGGACGCGGCCCAGGCTGCATCTCAATCCCGCCCACATCGCGGAGTCGCCCGAGGAAGCCATCGAGTTCCAGGCTTCGCCGCCGCTCGGCAATTCGGTCGTGATTCAAGCGCTGCTGCCGATCTCGATGACGGCGGTCTTCCCGCTGCCGCATTACGGCACCGTCCGGGTCAAGGTCCTGTCGCAAACCAACGCCATCACGGCGCCGATTCAGTAAGAACAGCTAACCTCGTTATTCAACCACTCCCCACACCCGTCATTGCCCGGCTTGTCCGGGCAACCCATTTTTCTTTCAGCCAGAAGAAAATGGGTCGCCCGCATTAAGCGGGCGATGACGAACGAAAGGGGAAAAAAGAAAATCTAGGTTGGCTCAGCCGCCATCGCCTTGTCGATGATGCGCACCAGTATCTCCGGCTCGCGCGCGCCGGAGATCATGAACTTGCTGTCGAAGATGAAGGTCGGCACGCCGCTGATGCCCATCTGGTTGGCCATGCCGGCTTCGCGCTCGACGGCTGCGAGATCGGCCTCCTTGCTCAGCAACTCCGAGACCAGCGCCGCATCCATGCCGCCCTCGGCCGCAACGTCCGTCAGCACCTGCGCATCGCCGATGTCCCGGCCGTCGATGAAATAGGCCTTGAACAGACGCTCGACCACGTCGTCCTGCACGCCGGCGCCGGCCGCCCAGCGGATCAGCCGGTGCGAGTCCAGCGTGTTCGGCGTCTTGGCGATTTTGTCGAACGCGAATGCGATGCCCTCGCCGGCGCCTTCGCTGCGGATCGCCTCGCCCATGGCCCCGGTGCGTGGGCTGTCGCCGAACTTGGCCTTGAGATAGGCGCGGCGGTCGACGCCCTCGCGCGGGATGGTGGGGTCCAGCCGGTAGGGCCGCCAGAACACCTGCGCCGGGACATCGGGCCGCAGCGCCAGCGCCCGCGCCAGCCGCCGCTTGCCAATGAAGCACCACGGACACACCGTGTCGGAGACGATATCGATCTGCATCGGGGCAGTTTACGACCCCCCACCCCCCTGTCGAGAACCCATGGTTCGAATGTACACCGATTCAATGTTTTCAAGGACTTGGAAGGCCAGAGCATGACCGCCCCGCCGCTTTACGACATCTCCGGCCGCACCGCTTTTGTGACCGGCGCGACCAGTGGGCTGGGCCGTCATTTCGCCAAGGTTCTCGCCGGCGCCGGCGCCGCCGTGGCTCTCGCCGGCCGCCGCGTCGACCGCCTGAATGCGGTGAAAGGAGAAATCGAAGCCGCCGGAGGCCGCGCCGCCGCCATCGCGCTCGACGTTACCGATGCGGCCGCCATCGCCCCCGCCCTCGACGCCGCCGAGGCTGCGCTCGGCCCCGTCGACATCCTGATCAACAATGCCGGCCTCAGCGTGCTCGGCCTCTCCGTCGACATCGCGGCCGGCGATTTCGACAAGGTGATCGCCACGAATTTGCGCGGCCCCTTCCTGCTCGCCACGGAAGTCGGTCGCCGCCTGATCGCCGCCAAACGCGAAGGCCGCGTCATCAACATCGCTTCGATCGGCAGCTACCGCGTCCTGCCGGGCGTGACGCCCTACTGCATCTCCAAGGCCGGCCTCGCCATGATGACGCAATGCCTCGCCCGCGAATGGGCCCGCAAAGGCATCAACGTCAACGCGCTATGCCCCGGCTTCATCGAAACCGAGCTCAACGACGAATGGTTCAGATCCGAAAAAGGCAAAGCCCAGATCGACACCTTCCCGCGCAAGCGCCTGGCGAAGGAGAGCGATCTCGACGGGATGTTGCTATTGCTGGCGTCCGATGCGAGCCGGACGATCACGGGGTCATTGCTGACGGTGGATGACGGACAGGGACTGTAAGTCGCCTTACCAACTCGTCATGAAACCCACGGCCGCCAAGACCATCGGGGGTTTGGCGTATCGAGCAAAGTCGTCAATGATCGGAATGCAAGAAAAAATTGAGCGGCGACTCAATCCCAGTCATCGTTCGTCGGTTCGCAGTTCATATAGCCCCCTACAGATACCACTGGCATAACAGAAACACCCTATATTTAGATTCGAAGCATTTTCGCAAGGACGGAAGCTAATGATCGGGTTGCGCCAGATCAAGCCCTAATCTTCCGGATCGCGATTCGTTCCGGCCGAAGGAAGTCTACCATCGCGAATGTTAACCAATCGAGTCATCATTCGGTCTCTGGTGGCAACACTGACGGGCGCATCGCTGTTTGGCTGCCACAGCACACCGATTGCCTTGTCGGCGATCTTTTTGGCGTCTTTGAGATCCAAGATGCTTCTTGCATAGGCGATCGTGTCCAGGATGGAAGGGTTGCTGACGGTATTCCAATCCGCCAATTCCTCCAGCTTGGCCAAATCCTCGGCGATCTTCTTCTTTCCTAGAGCCAAGATACGGGGTCGCCGTTTGCTGACGTTTGTCGCCAGGTCGTAATACTGCGTTGCGTAGAAGACGAGACAGTTCCGGCGGAGTATCTGCGGTTTCTCGTCCTGTTCGAGTTGCTCGTCAGCCAACGGCGTCGATTTGGACGTCGCAGCGTAGGCTCTCTGCAAAGAAAGCATTTGTTCTGCGGTCCGGCGCTGATAGCCGCGAATGACGGATTGTTGGTAATACGCAAGGCCGATCAGCCTAGGCAGGGTTTTGTTTATGAAGGGAACCTGATCATCCGGAAGCCTGACGACGAAATCTTGAATCTTCTGCGAACTCAATTTCGCGGCTTGCAGAAGTTCGGGCAAGGCCTCTTCGAACTTTTCAAGCTTGATCAGAGCCTCGCCGAGGCGGAAATGAAGACCGACACTTTCGGAAAATTGGTCTTTTAAATCCTCATAGATGCGTATGGCAATCTCGGCCTGCTTGTCTGTGCCTGCCAGAAGATGACACAAGGCCTCCTCCATCTTGAGGACATACCGCAATGCCCGCTCCTCCCGTAGCGCAAGTTTACTGTCAGTTTGCTTTGCCCGATATCCGCCGGCGATGGTCCGGTCATAATACGCGCTCAGTTCGTCGGCCACTTCGCGATAGCGCCGTCTACGTGAATCGCTCGGGGGATATGCTTCCTTGTCGAGATCAAGCTTTTTCGCGACAAGGCCGGTGACTTCTGCGATGACCTCTCGCTCCACGCCAGCCGCATCAAGAAGCACCGCATTGTGCTTATCATTGTCCAGGGCCACCTTGATTTCTTTCGCCGGCTTCGATTGCGCACTGGCGAGTGGCTGCATCGTCGAGTGAATGACATCCGCATAGGCCGCCGAAGCGTCGAGAAACTTCTTCAGAATGCTGAGATTCGATCTGAGTGACGCCCTAATGGCGATGTCTTCCCCAACTCTTTTCTCCGGCGTTATTTCACGGTCGAATTCATATTGAAGCGCATGGTCGATCTCGCCCCAAACGTCCTCGAAAATGGTGCGGATTTGAATTTCGACGGGCAAATCATCCATGCCGAATTGGTGGCTTGGATTTGGCCGTCCCGGGGCATAGAGAACCAGGTGGATGCTCGAATAAGCCTCTCTCGCTTCTATGGGGCAGCTTAAATCTTCATCGCGGAATTTCTCCTCGATGATCTTTTTGGCGCCGAGGGCCATGTCCGAAAAATTGCCCCCACTCTGGCCGGAATCGTATACAACCGCGCGCAACACGCCCGAGAAAAGAAACTCGCCGCTCCCCTGCTTGGCCTTTTCGTCTACGAGACTGCAGATGATCTGCAGCACTCCGAGCATATCTCTCTTGTAGAGGGTGATGATCCGCACGCCGAGAGCGTCCGTCACGTTCGAAATTTTGAACGTCTCGTCGCCGCTATTTCTGTTGCGCAAGACCTTCGATATTATTTTGGAAAAAGGCTTCACCCGATGCTTTATCGCATAGGTGATTTCACGAATCTTCGAATGCTCGTTCAAATAGGAAAAAACATGCGGCGCGCGCTCCTGCGCCCGGCCGTTGAGATCGCGAGCCTCGAGCTCCTCTTCAAGCAGCAGCTTCGTGTGTTTTGGAAATATCGGCTCGCCGGCATCCCCGCTACGACCGCTGTTTCCGCTCATCGCGTCCTCACAATGATTTCGCCGACTTGCGTTGGCGGTTGAGACGGTCCCAGTACGAATTTGTCGGAAGGCATGGGATAGAAAACCACCTCAAGGCGGCACTCTCACGCAGCGGAAAATATTTCGCCAGGGTGATGACTATAGCAGTTGAGGCTCTAGCTCAAGTATTCGCCAAAGGCAGGGCGAACCGGCGTGACGGCCGATTGGCAGCCGGACTCTTTAAGCCGCCGCCGCCGTCACGACCCTGTTCCGCCCATTCCGCTTGGCGGAATACAGCGCCTGGTCGGCGCGGTGCAGCAGGGCGTCGGAGGTGTCGGCCAGGCCTTGCGTGGCGGCGATGCCGATGGAGATGGTGATGCTGAGCTTGCCGGGAGCGCGCGAGATGACGATCGGCGTCGTCTCGATGCTCTTGCGCAGGCGCTCGGCGATCGAATAGGCCAGCGCCATGTCGGTATCCGGCATGACGACGACGAATTCCTCGCCGCCATAGCGGCAGGCCAGGTCGATGCCGCGCACATTGGCGGAAATCCGGTTGGCGAATTCCTTGAGCACTTCGTCGCCGATGTCGTGGCCGTGCCCGTCATTGACTGACTTGAAGAAATCGATGTCGAGGATGAGGAACGCCAGCGGCTTGCCGCCCCGCCCCGCCGAGGCGACGAGATTGTCCAGGTGCCGGGTCATGTAACGGCGATTGTGCAGGCCGGTGAGCTGGTCCGTGATCGCCATCTCCAGGCTGAGCTGCACGTTGTGGCGCAGCCGGTCCGAATAGCGTTTCTTGCGCAGCTGTGTGCGCACCCGCGCCACCAGTTCGTTCTTGTCGACCGGCCGCGTCAGATAGTCGTTGACGCCCATTTCGAGCGCCTGGTTGAGCTTGCGGCGGTCGCCGTCGGTGACGACGACGAGGATGGGCACGTTGCGCCCTTCCGGCAGCGAGCGTAGCTGCGAGCACAGGCGCAGGCCGTCGAAGCCGCGCATGCCCAGGCTGACGACGATCAGATCGTAATCGCCGCCGCGCACCCGCACGAGGGCTTCCTCGAACGTGTCGACCGAGGCGACTTCGTGGCCCGGCTGCAGAGCGGCGGCGAACCAGGCGACGGATTCGGGGCGGTCCTCGATGATCAGGATGCGCCCCGTCGGATTGGAATCCATCAGGGTCGTCGCCGGATCGATCAGCCCCATGCCCTGGCCGGTGGTCTCGCGCATGCGCAATTCGTCGGTCATCATCTTCAGGCGCACGAGGCTGCGCACGCGCGCGAACAGCGCCGCGTCGTCGACCGGCTTGGTGAGGAAATCGTCGGCGCCGGCGTCCAGGCCGGCGACGCGGTCGGACGGCTGGTCGAGCGCGGTGACCATCACCACGGGGATGTGCGCGGTCTTTGGATTGTTCTTGATGCGGCGGCAGACTTCGAAGCCGTCCATGCCGGGCATCATGACGTCGAGCAGCACGATATCGGGCGCCGCCTCGTCGATCTTGGCGAGACATTCCAGCCCGTTGAAGGCGCTCACGACCTCGAAATACTCGGCCGTCAGCTTCGCTTCGAGAAGCTTTACGTTGGACAGAATATCATCGACGACAAGAACGCGCGCCGTCATGGCTGTGACCTAACCGATGAACCGCTTGACGGTGTCCAGGAAGCTGGTGACCGAAATCGGCTTGGAGATGTAGGCTTCGCAACCGCCCTGACGGATCACTTCCTCGTCGCCCTTCATGGCGAAGGCGGTGACGGCGACCACGGGAATGGATTTGAGCGAGTCGTCTTCCTTGAGCCATTTGGTGACTTCCAGGCCGGAAACTTCCGGCAGCTGGATGTCCATCAGAATCAGGTCGGGGCGGTGCTCGCGAGCGATGTCGAGCGCTTCCATACCGTCCTTGGTCTGCAGGATGTTGTAGCCATGGGCCTCCAGCAGGTCGTGGAAGAGCTTC
Source organism: Rhizomicrobium sp. (assembly GCA_036512455.1). Lineage (GTDB taxonomy): Bacteria > Pseudomonadota > Alphaproteobacteria > Micropepsales > Micropepsaceae > Rhizomicrobium. The sequence goes on along the minus strand of DATCAT010000048.1, from coordinate 67,756 downwards.
ATGTTCAGCTCGTTGTCTTCGACGATCAGCACGGTCTTGGTTCTGGCGTCCATGACTTGACTCTCCGGTATGCGCGCGCCCCCTTATGGCGATCCGTCCCCGTAACGGGTCTGCCTTAGGGTTCTGTGATGGTTAGTATTAGTGCCCAACCCTTAACGCTCCCTTGACGATGCGCGTCCGCATGAACCCGCAGGCCGCCCAGACCCTCGCATTGAAGGCCTTGGCTTTCGTTGCCAATTCGCAAGGGGCGCTGGAGCGGCTGATGGAGCTCTCCGGCATGGACCAAATGACGCTGCGCGAACGCGCCGGAGAGCCGGAAATCCTCGCCTCGCTGCTCGACTTTCTGTTGCAGGATGAAGGGCTTCTGGTCGACTTCTGCCACGACGAAGTAATCGATCCCAAGGAGGTTCACATGGCGCGTCACCTGCTGAGTGGCCCGTGAACGCCCTCTTCGACCTGGGCTCGGCCATCGCGCGCCTGACGCCGGGCCGGCCCCTGTTGATCGTCGACGCCGACGAAGTGATTCTGCGATTCGTCGACGGCTTCGACAAATTCCTCCGCCGCGAGGGCCTGTTCCTCGATCTGACCAGCTACCGGCTGCACGGCAACGTCAAGCGGCTGGACGACGGCAAGCCGATTCTCGACGTCGAAGTCACCGCCTTGCTGGACGATTTCCGCCGCGATCTCGATTCGCTGGACGTCGTCGAGGGCGCGCACGAGGTCCTGACCGCCCTCAAGCCGCGTCTCGACATCGTCGTCCTGACCAACATCTCTCCGGCGCAAGCCACGCCCCGGCTGCGCAACCTTGCCGGTTTGGGCCTCGACCTGCCGCTGGTCGCCAACAGCGGCGTCAAGGGCCCGGCGGTCAAGGCGCTGACGGCGCGTTCGGGGCGCCCGTCCTTCTTCATCGACGACATTCCGCAGAATCTGTCTTCGGCGGCGGAGATCGCGCCGGATGTCCTGCGCATTCATTTGATTGGGGACGAGCGCCTCAAACCGTTGCTCCCGCCGGCCGCGGGGGCGCATCTTCGCGCCGAGCACTGGCGCGACGCGCAAGCGTTCATCTCAGCAAAACTGACGGAAGCGGGATTGTAGCATGCGTTTGGGCATCGACCTCGGCGGCACCAAGATCGAGATCGTCGCGCTCGACAAGGGCCATGAAGTCCTGCGCCACCGCGTGCCGACGCCGCCGTCGGCCTATCCGGACACCATCGCCGCGATCCGCGACCTGGTCCTGTCGGCGGAGAAAGACCTCGGCCGGCGCGGCACGGTGGGCGTCGGGATACCCGGCGCCATCAGCCCCAAAACCGGCCTGGTGAAAAACGCCAACTCCACGCACCTGATCGGCCATCCGCTCGACAAGGACCTGCAAGCCGCGCTCGGCCGGCCCATCCGCGTCGCCAACGACGCCAACTGCTTCACGCTCTCGGAAGCCTGCGACGGCGCCGCCGCCGGCGCGGACGTGGTGTTCGGCATCATCGTCGGAACCGGCTGTGGCGGCGGCGTCAGTGTCGGCGGCCGGGTGCTGAACGGCGCCCACGCCATCACCGGCGAATGGGGCCACAATCCGCTGCCGAGCCCGCGCCCGGACGAAATCGCCGGCGCGCCGCAATGCTATTGCGGCCGCGTCAGCTGCATCGAAGCGTGGATCAGCGGCACCGGATTGGCGGCCGATTTCAAGCGCCGCACCGGCCGCGATCTGCACGGCCACGACATCGCCGCTGCCGCCGATGCCGGCGACAGCCAGGCGCGTGCCGCGATGGAAGACTTCTACGACCGCTTCGCCCGTTCGCTGGCGGGCATCGTCAATGTTCTGGATCCGGACGCCATCGTCATCGGCGGCGGCCTTTCCAACATCGACGGCCTCTATTCACAGTTGCCGGCGCGCGTCGAATCCTACGCTTTCACGCCCGAAGGGCGCTCGCGCATCGTCAAGAACCTGCACGGCGACTCCAGCGGCGTCCGCGGCGCGGCCTGGCTGTGGAGCGAGGCCGAAGCACCGGGATGAGCGCCTTCTGCCGCGACTGCCTCGCCGACGCGCCGCCCCGGGCCAAGCGTTGCCGGAGCTGCGGCAGTCTGCGCCTGCTCAGCCACGACGAGTTGGGCACCCTGTCGATCGCGCATATGGATTGCGACGCGTTCTACGCCGCCATCGAAAAGCGCGACAACCCGGCCTTGGCTGACAAGGCCGTGATCGTCGGCGGCAGTTCGCAGCGTGGCGTGGTCTCGACCTGCTGCTATGTCGCGCGCATTTCCGGCGTGCGCTCGGCGATGCCGATGTTCAAGGCGCTGGAACTGTGCCCGCACGCCGTCGTCATCAGGCCGGACTTCGCCAAATACACCGCCGCCGCCAAGGCCACCCGCGCCATGATGCTCGAACTGACGCCGCAGGTTGAGCCCTTGTCGCTCGACGAAGCCTTCCTCGACCTCTCGGGCACCGAATTGTTGCACGGCCTCAGCCCGGCGAAACTCATGGCACGGCTCGCAAGGCGGATCGAGAAGGAAATCGGTATCAGTGTCTCGATCGGTCTGAGCTTTAACAAGTTCCTGGCCAAGCTCGCCAGCGAGCTCGACAAGCCGCGCGGCTTCGCGGTCATCGGCAAGGCGGAGGCCGTCTCGTTCCTGCGCGACAAGAAGGTCGGCGCCATCCGCGGCGCCGGCGCGGCGCTGCAGGCGCGACTCGCCAGGGACGGCATCACGCATATCGCCCAGCTCCAGGATGCCGACGTCAAGGACCTCGCCAAGCGCTACGGCAACACCGGCCTGTGGCTGCACCGCCTGGCGCACGCCCAGGACAGCCGCAGCGTCGAGCCGGACGGCGAACTGAAAAGCATCTCATCGGAGACCACCTTCGAAACCAACATCGCCAAATTCGAGCAGCTGGAGGCCATCCTGTGGCGTCAGGCCGAGCGCGTCTCGGCGCGCGCCAAGGCGTCCGGCCATGGCGGGCGCACCGTGGTGCTGAAACTCAAGACCGCCGGCTTCAAGTCACGCACCCGCAGCGTCTCGCTGGAGGCCCCGACCCAGCTCGCCGACCGCATCTTCCGCACTGCGCGCGAAGCCTTGCGGCGCGAGGCGGACGGCACCGCCTTTCGCCTGCTCGGCGTCGGCATCAGTCAATTGGCGCCGGCGGAAGATTGCGATCCCGCCGATCTGGTCGACGACGGTTCCGGCAAACGCGCCGCGGCCGAACGGGCCATGGACAAGGTGCGGGCAAAGTTCGGCGGCGGCGCGCTGATCAAGGGCCGCTCAGCAGTGCGTCGCTAGGCGCTCCAGCCGCGTCAGTTCGGCTTTCATCGTGAAGTTGGGATAGATCAGCGTCATCGAAGCGATGATCCCGTTGGCATAGAGCCTGTACGCCACCTCGTAGTCGGCGCGCTCGTCGGACGAGTCGTGCGGGAAATAGCTGATCAGCGCCGGCCAGGCCGGCACGCCGTTCAGCAATCCGCTCGGATCGGCGGCATGGTCCTCGGCGAGCTGCGCCTTGCCGGCCGGCCGCCCGATGACGGTCGTGGTGTCGTAGAGCTGGGTGCGGTCACCGCCCTGGAACACGGTCTCATGGAACGAACGCGTCCCGGCCGCCGCCGCGCGCAGCACCGCAAGTGTATGCTGCGTCGGCAGCAGCGTTCCGTTCGGCAGTTGGAAGTGCTGGCCGTGCGGCGAGGTCAAACGCACTTCGCCGCCGGCCGCCGCAAGCGTCCCGGTGCCCTCGAAGCGCTGCGTCGTCTTGCCGTTCACCAGGTTGCGAACCTTGAAGCGGATGATCTTGCCGGCCTTGTCCTCGCTCGCCGAGACGATGAAATCGGTATGCGCGTCGGCGCCCTTGCCGTCGGTCATGTCGGCGATGAAGCGCTGCGTCGTCGTCCAGCCGGAACAGGCGTCGCGAAATTCCAGCACGGTGCGGCCGCGCACCGCGACGACACCGCCGGGACGCGTCGTGGCCAGCGTGACGTCATACAGCGCGCGGTGGGATACAAGATTGGGCGCGGCGCTCGCGGCACTCGCTGCGATCAGGCCTGCGGCGAGGGACAACCAGCGCTTCATCGTGTGCCTTTTCCATCGTGACTGACAAGCGGCCCATAGAGGTCGGGCCTGCGATCCCGGAACAGTCCCCAGGAGGCGCGCGCCTTGGCAATCTCGTCGAGATCGAACGACGCCGTGACGACGCCTTCATGGCTGCGGTCCAGTTCCGCGGCGACGGCACCTTGCGGGTCGGCGATGAACGACGAGCCGTAGAACGTGATTTCGCTGTGCTGACCTTTTTCGGTGCCGATGCGATTGGAGGCGATCAGCGGCATGACGTTGGCCGCGGCATGGCCTTGCATCACGCGCCGCCAATGATCGCGGCTGTCGAGCGGCGGTGCGGGCGGCGGCTCGCTGCCGATGGCCGTGGGATAGAACAGAGCTTCGGCGCCCATCAGAGCCATGGCGCGGGCGCTCTCGGGGAACCACTGGTCCCAGCAGATCGCCGCGCCGAACACGCCCAAACGCGTTCGCCAGACCTTGAAGCCGGTGTCGCCCGGCGTGAAGTAGAATTTCTCTTGATAGCCCGGCCCATCAGGGATGTGAGATTTTCGATACAGCCCCAACACCGTACCGTCTGCATCGACCATGGCAAGAGAGTTGAAGTGCGTATGACCCGCGCGCTCGAAAAAACTTACCGGCAGCACGACGTTCAGCGCCTTGGCGAGTTCCGCAAGTTCCGCAATCAGCGTATTGCCTTCGAACGGCGCGGCGAGCTTGAAATGCTCCGCCGACTGGTCCTGGCAGAAATACGGCGTCTCGAAAAGTTCCTGGATCAGGATGGCGTTGGCGCCCCGCGCCGCCGCCGCGCGCACGAGTTCCTTCGCCTTGGCGATGTTGGCGGCGCGGTCCCACGAGCAGGCGAACTGCGTCGCCGCGAAAGTGACGTTCCTCATACCGGTTCCTGTTGCGTGATGCAGTGGATGCCGCCGCCGCCCGCGACGATGTCGTTCGCCTGGATCTGCAGGATGTCGCGGCCGGGAAAGCAGTCGGCGAGGACCGCGCGCGCCCTCTCGTCGTTGGCGTCGTCGAAGGCCGGCATCACCAGGCCGCCATTGGCGAGATAGAAATTCACATAGCTGGCCTGCAGCGGACGGCCGCGCCAGTCGGTACCGACCCGGCGCGGCTGTTCGAGTTCCACGATTTCGATTCGTCGCCCTTGCGCGTCGCGCGTCTCGCCGAGACGGCGGATGAGTTCCATCACCGGCTCGAAATCCGGATGGCTGCGCGCCGCCGGCACGCCGACCAGCACGCGCCCGGGCTCGAGGAAACAAGCGATGTTGTCGATATGGCCGTCCGTTTCGTCGTCGCTGAAGCCTTCGCCCAGCCAGATCACGCGCCTGGCGCCGGTGAACAGCGCCAGCCGCTCCTCCACCTGCTGGCGGTCGAGATGCGGGTTGCGGTTGGCGTTGAGCAGGCATTGCTCGGTGGTGATCAGCGTGCCCTGCCCGTCCGTGTGGATCGCCCCGCCCTCGCACACCAGCGGCGCGGCGTAGATCCGGATGTCCGCCTGGCGCGCCGCGCGGCCGGCGAACTGCGCATCCTCCGTCCACGGATGATACTTGTTGCCCCAGGCGTTGAACGCCCATTGTACCGCGGCGCGCGCGCCGTCCGGACGGGTGAGGAAGGTCGGCCCCGAATCCCGCGCCCAGGAATCGTCCAGCGCCACCTCGAAGATCTCCGCCTTGCCGGAGGTCGCCAGCTTCGCCTCGGCCGCGTCGGCCGGCCGCGCCGCCATTGTCACCGGCTCGAAGGATGAAATCGCGCGCGCCACCCGCGCCACCGCCTGTTTGCCGCGCAGCAGCCCGTCGGGCCCGCCCCACGCCTCGGTGCGGCAGGGCCAGCACATCCAGGTGCGCGCATGTGTCGCCCACTCCGCCGGCATGGCATAGCCGTCGCGCGCCGGACAGGGATCGTCGGCATCGAGCCGTTTGGTCATGCTCGCTTATAGCGCGCCGCCGCGCCGCGCGATAATCTTTTGCAAATCGAGGAAGAACCGATGTCGATAGACGACCGCCTGAAAGAACTGGACATCGTGCTGCCGACGCCGCCGGCGCCGGTGGCGAGCTACGTGCCTTATGTCGTGAGCGGCAACCTTGTCTACATTTCCGGCCAGGTCACGATCGCGTCCGATGGCCTCAAATATGTCGGCACGGTCGGCAAGGAATTGTCGCTCGACGACGGCAAGGCGGCGGCACGGCTCTGCGCCGTCAACGTCATCGCCCAGCTCAAGGCGGCGTGCGGCGGCGATCTGGAGCGCGTCCGGCGCGTCGTCAAGGTCACGGTCTTCGTCAACGCCGTCGCCGGCTTTGCCCAGCATCCCGAAGTCGCCAACGGCGCGTCGGACCTGTTCGTCGCGGTGTTCGGCGATGCCGGCCGCCACGCCCGCGCCGCGGTCGGCGCCGGCTCGCTGCCGCGCAACGTCGCATGCGAGGTGGAAGCGGTGATCGAGATCGCGTGACCGGCGAATTCACAGCACGGATCGCTGGACGCGCGGCCGAGATCGGGCTTGCGGCCTGGAACGCCTGCGCCAATCCGCGGCGCGATCCCGACCCGCACCCGTTCACGCGTTACGAGTTCTTCGCTGCCTGCGAGGAGTCCGGTTCGGCGACCGCACGCACCGGCTGGCGCCCCGCGCATATCGTGATCGAACAGGACGGGCGTACCATCGGACTGCTGCCGACCTACCTCAAGAACCACAGCCAGGGCGAGTACGTCTTCGACTCGGCCTGGGCCGATGCGCTGGAACGGGCCGGCGGCGACTACTATCCCAAGCTTCAGGCAGCGGTGCCCTTCACACCCGCGACCGGTCATCGTCTGCTGGTCGCGCAGGGCGCCGACGTCGCCGCCACGCGCGAGGCCTTGCTCGCGACCGGCGCTACGGCGGTCAAGCAGCTCAACGCCTCGTCGCTGCACATCACGTTTCTGACCGAAGAGGAATGGAAGGCCGCCGGCGAACTCGGCTATCTGCAGCGCACTGATCAGCAGTTTCACTGGGTGAACCGCGGCTACCGGGACTTCGAGCAGTTCCTGGGCGAACTCTCCTCTTCCAAGCGCAAGAACCTGCGCAAGGAACGCGCCGCCGTGCGCGACGCCGGCGTCGAATTCGACTGGCTCACCGGCAGCGACCTGAGCGAAGCGCATTGGGATACGTTTTTTCGGTTCTACATGGACACCGGCGGGCGCAAATGGGGCCGGCCCTATCTGACGCGCGAATTCTTCAGCCGCGTCGGCGCCGCGATGCCGGAGCAGACGCTGCTGATCCTGGCGCGGCGCAATGGACGCACCATCGCCGGAGCCTTGAACTTCGCCGGCGGCGGCGTGCTCTACGGCCGCAATTGGGGCTGCACGGAATACATTCCGTTCCTGCATTTCGAGACCTGCTATTACCAGGCCATCGACTTCGCGATCGCGCAGCGCCTCGCCAAGGTCGAAGCCGGCGCCCAGGGTGCGCACAAGCTGCTGCGCGGCTACATGCCGACGCCGACCTACAGCGCGCATTACATCGCCCATGACGGCCTGCGCCGCGCGGTCGACGATTATCTGAGGCGCGAGCGCGAAGCCGTGGCCGAACACATCGAGGAACTGGCCGAACGCGGCCCATTCCGCAAAACCGGCGAAGCGAAGGACGATTGCTGATGGCTTACGACACGGACAACATCTTTGCCCGCATCCTGCGCGGTGAACTGCCCAAAGTAGCCCTCTACGAGGACGATCTGACGCTCGCTTTCCTTGACGTTGCACCGGCGACCGAGGGCCACGCGCTGGTGATCCCCAAGGAAGCAGCCGAGACGATCTTCGATCTGTCGTCCGAGGGCGCGGCCGCGACCATCCGCACAACGCAGAAAGTCGCCGCCGCCGTGAAGACGGCGCTGGGCTGTCCCGGTGTGATGCTGGTGCAGCTCAACGACAAGGCCGCCGGCCAGTCTGTGCCGCATCTGCATTTCCATATCCTGCCGCGTCAGCACGGCCTCGATATGAATTTCCATGGCCGCAAGATGGTCGATCCCAAGACCCTGATGCCGATCGCCGAGAAAATCCGGGCCGCGCTATGATCCTCGAACACGCCATCCTGAACATCAAAAAAGGCCAGTCGTCGGCCTTCGAGGCGGCGATGAAGAAGGCGCGCCCTTTGATCGAGGCGACAGAAGGCTTCCAGAAGATGGAAGTCCGCCCCTGCGTCGAGAGCAAGGACCGCTATCTGCTGCTGGTCTGGTGGAGCACCGTGGAGGCGCATACGGTCGGTTTCCGCCAATCCGCCCGCTACGGCGAGTGGCGCGAGGCGCTGCACGCCTTCTACGACCCGTTTCCAACCGTGCAGCATTATGGTACGCCGCTGTCGAATTGAAGACGCAAGCGAAGGAGAACGCATGAGGCGACTGACGATCGTTACCATCTGAACGGGGACGACGCCGAGTATCGCCAGTGAGATCGCATCAGACACCTACCGGTGGAGTGTGGCGCGTGCCGCACTACAGTGCCCAGTTCAATCGAACAAAGCTGGGCGTGGTTCGGATGGGGCGCAAACGCCTTAAGCCCCTGAAGCCGGAACTGGAAGTAATCGCCCTGGCCGGGCGGTGAACAGGTCCCTCGCGCGATCGAGCCTGGAAGAGTTCTTAGCGCACAGACAAAGCGTCAGCTTTTTCGCGCGTTAGACAAAGGACTTAAGAGCAAACGGAACCCGGCTCCCTTGGATCTCAAATCCAGGGAGTTTCGGATGGCGCGGGACGACGAGAACCGCTGTTTTGACTGCATCAATTGTGGCGCGGCCGTGAAGCCGCTGAGCAACGGAAGCTATCGCAACCATTGTCCGGTTTGCCTGTGCTCCGTGCATGTGGATTTGCGCCCGGGCGATCGCGCGAACGATTGCGGCGGCATCATGCGCCCGGTCGGCCTCGCCTATCGCCGCAAGAAGGGCTGGCAGATCGTGCACGCCTGCGAACGCTGCGGCGCGCGCGGCGTCAATCGCGTGGCGGAGGATACGGCGCAGCCCGACGACGTTCGCGCCGTCGCCAATCTGTCTGGCAAACGCGTCGCCTGACGGCCGAACCCAAGCAAGGCGTGTCCAAACGCCGCCCCTACAACAAAATGTCATCCCGGCCGAGCGCAGCGAGAGCCGGGACCCATTCAGACATGTCCCGATGGGTCCCGGCTCCGCGCGATGGTCCTAAGCGGCAGCGTAAGGACGCATCGCTTGGCCGGGATGACAATTGTGCGATCCAATTTCAGGGAGCAACTCGTTCTACGGCGCGAAGCTCGAACGGGCCTTCACGCCCCAATGGCCGTTCTCGCAGGTGATGACGTAGATCGAATCGAAGCCACCGATCACGCTGCCGTCTTTGCGGTAGCGCGTGAAGCGGGTATCGATATGCACCTTGTCGGCCCCGGCATGGATGACATCGCGCCGCTCCCAGGCGGAGTGATCCCACTCGGCCAGCGCGCCTGTCGTGAAGCGCTCCGGCTTCATGTCGCCCTTGTTCAGCGTGACCAGCGTATTCGACGCCAACCGCACGGAAGGAAAATTGAACGTCGCCTCAAACGCCGGAATATCGCGCGCGTTGAACGCAGCCATGAAGTCGTCGAGAACGTTCTGCGCTGCTGCGACGGACGGTTCGTGCTCGCCCACCGCTACACGCTCTCTTCCGCCTTCGGCTTCTTCTTCGGCGGCGGAAGCGCCTTGGGTTTGCGATCGGCATTGGTGACGAACTCGAACGCCAGGGCGTCCTTCTCGCGGTCGAGTAGGACGCGCACCGTGCCGCCCTCCTTCAGCTTGCCGAACAGGATCTCGTCGGCCAGCGGTTTCTTGAGATGTTCCTGGATGACGCGCGCCAGCGGCCGCGCGCCGAAGGCATCGTCATAGCCCTTCTCGCCCAGCCAGCGGGTGGCTTCCGGCGTCAGGTCGAAGGTCACGTCGCGGTCGGTGAGCTGGGCCTCCAGTTCGAGGACGAACTTCTCGACCACCATGTCGATCGTGTCGCGGCCGAGCGATGCGAAGGTGATCGTGGCGTCCAGGCGGTTGCGGAATTCCGGCGTGAACAGTTTCTTGATCGCCTCTTCGTCCTCGCCTTCGCGCTTGCCGCGGCCGAAGCCGATGGCTTCCTTGGCGGCGTCCGAGGCGCCGGCATTGGTGGTCATGATGAGAACGACGTTGCGGAAGTCGATCTTCTTGCCGTTATGGTCGGTCAGCTTGCCATGGTCCATGACCTGCAGAAGGATGTTGAACAGGTCGGGATGGGCCTTCTCCACTTCGTCGAGCAGCAGCACGCAATGCGGATGCTGGTCGACGCCGTCGGTGAGCAGACCGCCCTGGTCGAAGCCGACATAGCCTGGCGGCGCGCCGATCAGGCGGCTGACGGTGTGGCGTTCCATGTATTCGGACATGTCGAAGCGCAGCAATTCGACGCCCAGCGTCTTGGCGAGCTGCTTGGCGGCTTCGGTCTTGCCGACGCCGGTCGGGCCGGAGAACAGGTACGAACCGATCGGCTTCTCCGGCGAGCGCAGGCCGGCGCGGGCGAGCTTGATCGCCGACGCCAACGCATGCAGCGCCTTCTCTTGTCCGAACACGGCGCTCTTGAGATCGGCTTCCAGCGTGCGCAGCGCTTCGGTGTCGTCTTTGGAGACGGACTTTGGCGGAATGCGCGCCATGGTGGCAACGACGTCTTCGACTTCCTTGACGCCGATGACCTTCTTGCGCCGCGACTCGGGCAGCAGCATCTGCGAGGCGCCGGCCTCGTCGATCACATCGATGGCTTTGTCCGGCAGCTTGCGGTCGTTGATGTACTTCGCGGAGAGCTCCACCGCGGCCTTGATGGCGTCCGTCGTGTAGCGGATTTTGTGGAACTCTTCGTAGTAGGGCTTGATGCCCATCATGATCTTGATCGTGTCGGGCAGCGTCGGCTCGACCACGTCGATCTTCTGGAAGCGGCGGACCAGGGCGCGGTCCTTCTCGAAATACTGGCGGTATTCCTTGTACGTCGTCGAGCCGATGCAGCGCAGCGTGCCGGCCTGCAGCGCGGGCTTGAGCAGGTTGGAGGCGTCCATCGCGCCGCCGGAGGTCGCGCCGGCGCCGATCACGGTGTGAATCTCGTCGATGAACAGGATCGCGCCCTTCAGCGCCTCCAATTCCTTGACCACCGACTTCAGCCGCTCCTCGAAGTCGCCGCGATAGCGCGTGCCGGCGATCAGCGAGCCCATGTCGAGGGCATAGATCACGCTGCCGCGCAGCACGTCGGGGACTTCGCCCTTGATGATCTTGCGCGCCAGGCCTTCGGCGATGGCGGTCTTGCCGACGCCGGGGTCGCCCACGAACAGGGGATTGTTCTTCTGGCGGCGGCACAGGATCTGGATGGTGCGGTCGACTTCCGCCAGGCGCCCGATCAAGGGATCGACGCGGCCCGCCTTGGCCTTCTCGTTGAGGTTCACGCAATAGGCTTCCAGCGCCTCGGTGCCCTGCTTGTTCTTGGGCTCGCCCTCTTCGCCTTCTTCCTCGGCGCCGCGCGCCGCCTTCTGCTGGCTCATGCCCGGGCGCTTGGCGATGCCGTGGCTCATATACGAGACCGCGTCGAGGCGCGTCATGTTCTGCTCTTGCAGGAAATAGACGGCGTGGCTCTCGCGCTCGGTGAACAGCGCCACCAGAACATTGGCGCCGGTCACTTCCTCGCGGCCGGAATTCTGCACGTGCAGGACGGCGCGCTGCACCACGCGCTGGAATCCGGTCGTCGGCTTGGCGTCCTCGCCGTCCTCGATGACCAGCGTCATCAGTTCTTCGTCGACATATTTCTGCACGGTCTTGCGCAGCGCGTCGGTATCGACATTGCAGGCCTTCATGACCTGCGCCGCGTCATTGTCGTCCATCAGGGCGAGAAGCAGATGCTCGGGAGTGGCGTATTCGTGATGCCGATCGCTCGCGAACTTGATCGCGCGGTGCAACGCTTGTTCCAGGCTTCGCGAGAGTGACGGCATCTAGACGCTACTCCTTCTCCATTGTGCATTGCAGAGGATGCTGATGACGGCGGGCGAATTCAATGACCTGCGCGACCTTAGTTTCCGCCACGTCGTAGGTGAAAACGCCGCAGATGCCGACGCCGTGGCGGTGGACGTGCAGCATGATCTCGACGGCGGCCTCGCGATTCTTGTTGAAGACCTTCTCCAGGATATGAACGACGAACTCCATCGGCGTGTAATCGTCATTGAGGATAAGAACCTTGTACATGCTGGGCTTCTTGGTCTTCGGGCGCGTCTTGGAAACGACGCCGGTGCCGGTCCCGCCGTCACCGTCCCGTGTTCCCTGGCCGCCCTGGCCGCGTCCATCCCGTCCGTCTTTCATGGTCTGTCGTCACACACTCGATATGGTGACGCCTATCCTAATCCATAAGGGGCTCAAGCAAAGCCCCGTTAATGAACCTAGTGGTGACGCGGTTAAGGCCCGCGCGAATCAAAACAAAAGGGCCTAGGATTGCTCCTAGGCCCTTCCAGACGCTTCGCAGCTTTTTCGGGGGAGGATTAAGCCGCGCGCGCGCTTTGAACAACGTCCACCCAGGCCTGAACGCGGCCCTGGATCGGCGCAAAGCTTTCCTTGCTCGTCGCAACCATAAGCTCGCTGAGCTTGGTCATCTGGGCGACATAGGCTTCGAACGCCGACTTGGCAAAGCCGGACTGCAGCTCGAACGCCTCATGGGCGGACTTCGACGCCATCACGGCCTTCGCGTTGGCGATGGAACCTTCGATGGTCTGCTTGGAATAGGCAACAATCTCGCTGTGCAGCGTCTCGGCGCCCTTGCCGGCGACGTTGGCGGCCTTCACATAGGCTTCGGCGGTGTCCTTGGAGAAGCCCAGGATTTGCTCGTAGCCCTTGGCGGCCTTTTCGAAGTTCGCCTTGAGCGCTTCGCTGCCGGTCTTGAATGCGGTTTCGATGGTTTCGGTCGTGCCGTTGAGCTTCTCGCCGGCCGTCTTTGCTTTCGCCATAGTGGTTACTCCTCGTAAAGTTCATGGCACACCGTCTTGGAGGCCAGCGGCCATGCTGCGGTGCAACACGACTTATATGCAGTGCAGCAAGCCGTCTGTCAAGCGCTTATGCTGCACTGCACCAAAATCTCTTTTCGGATAGGGATTAACACCTGGAAACCGGAGCGTTAACGCTTCGTAAATACCGGGTTTCTAACATCAATTCCGACTTGCTTGCGGCCGGAGCGTCAATTTGGTCTTATCCATGCTGTTTGGGGCACCGACAAAAATAAAATGGGGCTGTGATGTCTAAACAGCCGCGTGCCGGAATCGGTGCGCTCGTGCGAACGCTGTTCGTCATGATGGCTATCGGCCTTGCCCTCCTGGTTGGGTCAGGTCCTGCCTTCTCCCGTGGTCATCACCACCACCACGGCGGCGGACGTGCACGCGCGCCGCTGCCGCCCGGCGCGACCGATCCCATGAAGGACGCCGCCCTGATCGCGGACGGCGAAACCGGCCGCGTTCTGTATTCGCGCAATGCCTATTCCGAGCGCCACCCGGCATCGCTCACCAAGATGATGACGCTCTATCTGCTGTTTGACGCGCTCAAGCGCGGCGACATCGCCATGCAGACGATGTTGCCGGTGTCCGAACACGCCGCCTCGCAGCGCGCCACCAATCTGCATCTCTATGCCGGTGACATGATTCCGGTCGACACGGCGATCAAGGCGATCGTCGTGCGCTCGGCGAACGACGTCGCCGTTGCGATCGCCGAAGCCCTGGGCGGCACCGAAGGCCACTTCGCCGAACTGATGACGGCCAAGGCTCGCGCGCTTGGCATGCGCGATACTTTTTACCACAACGCTTCCGGCTTGCCGGACGAATTGCAGATCACCACCGCGAGCGACCTCCTCGTCCTGGCCCGCCATCTGGCTTACGACTTCCCCCAATATTTCCCTTATTTCGCGACGCCGGCGTTCAGCTTTCGCGGCACGACCTATGTCACGCACGACAATCTGATCGGCCGCTACGAAGGCGCCGACGGCATCAAGACCGGCTACACGGGCTCGTCGGGTTTCAACCTCGTCTCATCGATCGTCCGCAACGGCAGTCACATCATCGGCGTGGTGATGGGCGGCCGCACAGCGCATCGGCGCGACCTTGAGATGGTGCGCCTGCTCGACGACGCCTTTGTGCAGATCCGAAACAACCCGTCGCTGGTCGCCCGCGCCGGCGTGCCGTGGCGCAATGTCGCCGTCAACGCGCCGCCGGTCATCGCCAGCCTCGACGTTCCGCCCGCCGCCGGCGACGACGAAGAGGCCGCCGAATCGGCCGCCGTCGACGACGGCGACGACGACACCAACGTCATAGCCGCGCCGCCGCCGCCCCGCCCGAACACGGCCGCCGTCGCGCAGGCCGCGCCGCCGCCGGTAGCAGTCTACACGCCGGTCCCGGCCGTCGTCGCGCCACCGCCGCGCATCACCCTCACGCCGCCGCCTCTGCGGCCCGCGCCGCGCGTGGCGGTCGCAACCCTTGAACCGTGGATGAAGACCATTCCAAGGCCGCGGCCGAAGCCGCAGGACATGACGGTCGCTGCCGCCGACATTCCGGTGATCACGCCCAAGCCGCGCCAGATCGCGGCGCTGACACCGCTCGCCAAGCCGACGGCGAAGCCGCGCCTGCGCGCCGACATCGGAGAAGGCGACATCGGCGATCCCGGGACGCCCATGATGGCGACCGGCACGCGCGCCTGGACGATCCAGATCGGCGCATTCGCCGACCTCAATCAGGCGCGCGGGCAACTCGCCTCCTATGCCGAGCGGTCGATGGATATCCTCGGCCAGGCAGCGCGCATCGTCATCCCGTTCACCGGCGTGGATGGCCACACACTCTATCGCGCCCGCTTCGGCCCGTTCGTCGAGCGCGAGGCGCGCGAAGTCTGCTCACGTCTCACCGAGCGCGGCCAGACCTGCTTCACCGTGCTGGCGTCGTCGCACTGACGTTACGCGGCTCGCTCCGCTCGCTGGGTCAGTCGCCGAGCAGGAAGTCCTTCGCCTCGTTGATCTTGGAGGCAAGATAGTCCGTGCCGCCGCGGTCCGGATGGTTTTGCAGCATGAGGCGGCGATGCGCCGCGCGAATGTCTTCTTCGCTTGCGCCGTCCGACAGTCCCAGAACTTTCAGCGCCTCGGCGCGCGTCATGCCGCTGGCCGCGCGTTCCTGCCGCGGTTCCTCCGGGCGCGGTCCGGCGTTCCAGCCGGCTCCGAGCGTCCGGTCGAGATAGGCTTCCAGCAGGCGCTTGGTCTCGACGTCGTCGCGTGCCGCCTGCGTGTAGAACGCGATCAGAGCGTCGCGATCGAGTTGATCCAGGCGCTGCCCGGTGCGCTCACCTTGCAGGATCGTGCCGCGCATCTCGCCGCTCTCGTGATCGAGTTCCATCTCCAGCCACGGTGTGCGAACACTCGACGTCTGGCCAGGCGCGGGAGCGGATTTGCGGCCCCACAATTTGTAATGCGGCCAGCCGCCGGGCCAGGCATGACCGCCGGTGAACAGGCCCCAAGCCGCACTTGCCACGAAGGCGCCAACCGCAGGGCGCTCCATGTAAAACAGGCCGATGGCCAATGTGCCCAATCCTATCGCGCCGGCGTAACGCAGGGCCTTCGCCAATGCGCTTGGATTGGCCCCGACAAAAGCGCGCAACATGAAGACAATGAATATGAGCGCGACAGCGCCGACCAGGACCTCAGCCATCTATTTCTTGCCCATCGCATTGGCCAGTTTGAGGATTTCGCCGCCTTTCTTCTGCGCATGCTCGCGCAGCGCCACCGCGCCGCCGGTCGCGTAAATCGCTGCCGCCATCAGCAGATCGCGCAACTGCTTGGCCGCGCCGGAATCGAACCGGGCGTAGACGCCCTTGGTCAGGCGCGCGATATCCTGAAAGACACGTCCGGCGCGCGGATCGTCGCCTTCGTGGAACATGAAAGCCGGCACGCCAAGCAGCGCCAGCCTGCCCGCCTCGGCCGCGGCGGCATCGGCGTCTTCCTCGAACGCATCGCCGACATAGACAAGCGCGCCAACCTTTGTCTGGCTCGCTTCGGCGCGCGCGTGGTCAAGCACGCGGCAGAGCTGGGTGAAGCCGCTACGGCAAGTAACGTCGCGCATGCGGTTGCCCAGAACGCTGGCCGACGCCGTCCAGTCGCTGGCGCGAAACTCGCCATGGCCGCGGAAGTACACAAGCTGCACGGCGAGTCCGCCGATGGATTGCGCGACATCGAACATGTCGCTTTGGATTTCCGTGGCCTTCGTCCAGGTCGGCTGCCGGCTCATGGTCGCGTCGATGGCGAAGATCAGCCGTCCCTTGGCCTGCGCCAGGGTCGGCAGCTTGGCGGCGCGGCCCAGGAACGCGTCGATGTCGCGCGTCGTCGATGATTTTGCCGGCAGATTGTCTTTGGTCATGGTCCCGTCGCTCCGCCTCTATGTCATCATGGGATGCGGAGAATCCAAGTCTAGCCCGAACTCAAAAGGGCCGCATTGCCGCCGGCGGCCGCGGTATTGACCGTATAGGTGCGCTCGGCCGCGAAGCGCAGCAGGTAATGCGGACCGCCCGCCTTGGGCCCGGTGCCGGACAGGCCCTCGCCGCCAAAAGGTTGCACGCCCACGACGGCGCCGATCTGGTTGCGGTTGACGTAGACGTTGCCGGCATGGACGCGATCGCGGACGAAGGCGGCGGTCTCCTCGATGCGGCTGTGGACGCCCAAGGTCAGGCCGTAACCGGTGGCGTTGATCGCGTCGCAGACTTTGCCGAGACTGTCGGCCGAATAGCGCACGACATGCAGCACCGGGCCGAACACTTCGCGCTGCAGGCGCGCGAGGCTGTCGATCTCGAAGGCGTGCGGCGCGAAGAACACGCCGTTCGACAGTTCCGGCGGCACCGACAGCTTGCGCAGCAGCTTGGCGTCCCTGGTCATGCGCAGCGCATGCGTTTTCAGCACGTCACGCGCCGCTTCGTCGATCACCGGTCCGATGTCGGTGTCGAGCCGCATCGGATCACCGAGCTTGAGCTCGTCCATTGCGCCCAAGATGATGTTCAACATCTTGTCGGCGACGTCGTCCTGCACGAACAGGACGCGCAATGCCGAGCAGCGCTGGCCGGCGCTGTCGAAGGCGGACGAAAGCACATCGCGCGCCACCTGCTCCGGCAAGGCGGTCGAGTCGACGATCATGGCATTCTGTCCGCCGGTCTCCGCGATGAGCGTCGCGATGGGCCCGGTCCGCGCCGCCAGGGCGCGATTGATCGCGGTGGCCGCGTCGGTCGAACCGGTGAACGCGACGCCGGCCAGACGCGGATCGGCGAACAGCGCATTGCCGATCTTCGGTCCATCGCCCGGCAGGAAATGAAGGACACCGGGTGGAACGCCAGCTTCGTGAAGCAACTTCACCGCTGCGGCGGCGATGAGCGGCGTTTGTTCGGCCGGCTTGGCGAGCACACTATTGCCGGCGGCCAGAGCGCCGGCGACTTGGCCGGTGAAGATCGCCAACGGAAAATTCCACGGGCTGATGCAGGCGAACGTACCCTTGCCGTGCAGGGTGATCTCGTTGGACTCTCCGGTCGGACCCGGCAGGCGAACCGGATCTTCAAACATCAGCGCCGCGCGTGAAGCGTAGTAGCGCAAGAAATCCACCGCTTCGCGAACTTCGCCGAGCGCATTGGGCAAGGTCTTGCCGGCCTCGCGTATCGCCAGCGACATGAGCAGCGCGCGATTGCTCTCGAACAGATCGGCGGCGCGATGCAGGATTCCGGCGCGCGCCTTGCCGCCCAATGCATTCCAATCGCGCTGCGCCGCGTGAGCCGCTCCCAGCGCATCGGCCGCGTCGATGGCACTGGCTTCCGTGACGGTCCCGACAATCCGGCGACGGTCGGCCGGATCGCGAACGTCGGCCCCAACACCACTGCGGGCCGTGCCACCGACAAGCGGTGCGGCCGCGTGTGGCGCCCCCAGGATGGCATCCATCTCCAGCAGCAACGGCTCCGTGATCTTTGGATCGCTCCAGACGAAGCCGGACGAATTCTTGCGCTCGCCGAGAATGTCTTGCGGCAAAGCGATACGCGGATTGCGATGTGGCCTGGCGGCAGCGATTTGCGCCACCGGATCGGCGACGATGTCGTCGACCGGCGCGTCGTCGTCTGCCAAGCGGTTCACGAAGGAGGTGTTGGCGCCGTTCTCAAGCAGGCGGCGGACAAGATAGGCGAGCAGATCCTCGTGGCTGCCGACCGGCGCATAGATGCGCGTCGGCACGCCGCCCAGGGTGCGATGGATTTCGTGCAGCGCTTCGCCCATGCCGTGCAGGCGCTGAAACTCGAAATCGCGGCGGCCGCCCGCGATGGCGTCGATCGCCGCCAGCGAATGGGCATTGTGTGTGGCGAATTGCGGATAGAGCGCGTCGCCCCCGCCCAGCATCAGGCGCGCGCAGGCCAGATAGGACGTATCGGTCGCCGCTTTGCGGGTGAACACCGGATAGTCGGCAAGCCCCAGTTCCTGGGCGCGCTTGATCTCGCTGTCCCAATAGGCGCCTTTGACCAGCCGCACCGGGATGCGCCGGCCCTGGCGCCGCGCCAGATCGGTCAGCCAGGCGAGAACCGGCACGGCGCGCTTCTGGTAGGCCTGCACCGCCAGGCCGAGGCCGTTCCAGCCGCGCAACTCCTGCGCCGCGCCGAACGCTTCGAAGATGTCGAGCATCAGATCGAGCCGCTCGGCCTCTTCCGCATCGACGGTCAGCGCAATATCGGCTTCGCGGGCCCGGGCGCCGAGCGCCAGCATGACAGGCACCAGCTCGCCGAAGACCCGTTCGCGTTTCACCCATTCGTAGCGCGGATGCAGCGCCGACAGCTTCACCGAGATGCTCGGCCGTTCGAAAATCGTTCGCCCGTCTGGCGGGTTCGCGGCGGCAACCGTTTCCAGCGCGTCGCGATAGGATTGCGCATAGCGCGCCGCGTCAGCTCTTGTGTAGGCGGCCTCGCCCAGCATGTCGAAGGAGAAGCGGTAGCCTTTCTCGGCGAGCGGTTTTGCTTCCTTCAGCGCTTCGGGAATGGTGCGGCCGAGCACGAACTGGCGGCCCAGAATGCGCATCGCATAGGTGACGGCCTGCCGGATGACCGGTTCGCCGGAACGCGACACCAGCCGCTTGAAGATGCCTTCGAAATCCCATTTCGCGGCGTCGTCCAGCCGCACGATGCGCCCGGTCAGCATCAGCGCCCAGGTCGAGGCGTTGACGAAGAAGGATTCCGATCTGGCGCGGTGGCGGTCCCATTGCGCGCCGCCGATCTTGTCGCGGATCAGCCGGTCGGCGGTGTCGGCGTCGGGCACGCGCAGCAGCGCCTCCGCCAGACACATCAGGGCCACGCCCTCCTCGCTGGACAGGGCGTATTCGCGCATGAAGGCGTCGATGCCACCGCTCTTGGCGCTGTCCTTGCGGATGCGGGCGACCAGATCGGCCGCCACGCGATGCGTCGCATTGGCCTCGGCGGGCGAAAGGGTCGCCTGCGCGATGCGCTGATCGACAATCGCGTCTTCGTCGGCGAGGTAAGCGCTGGAGATTGCGTCGCGAAGCGGCGTCATGGGTGCGGTGGTTTGGATCGGCGAGTCATTCTAGCCCGACGCGGTGTGCCCGCGCTATGTTCGGCGGATGAAAACACCCCAGATCGTCACAACCATCGCGGAATTGCGTGGCATCGTCGCCGATTGGCGGCGCGGTGGGGCGCGCGTCGGACTGGTTCCGACCATGGGCGCGCTGCACGAAGGCCATCTGTCGCTGGTGCGCCAGACACAAAGCCGGGCCCAAAGGACGGTCGCCAGCATCTTTGTGAACCCGGCCCAGTTCGCGCCGCATGAAGATTTCGACCGCTATCCGAGGACGCTGCAAAGCGATGGGGAGAAGCTTAGCGCCGTCGCGCTCGACCTGATCTTCGCACCCTCGGTGGCGGAGATGTATCCGGCGGGCTTCGCCACCGGCCTGACGGTCGGCGGACCGGGCGCCGGGCTGGAAAGCGACTTCAGGCCGCACTTCTTCGGCGGCGTCGCGACGGTCGTCGCCAAGCTGCTGCTCGCCGCGATGCCGGACGTCGCAACCTTCGGCGAGAAGGACTACCAACAGCTGCTCGTCATCAGGCGGCTCACCGCCGATCTTGGACTGCCGATCGAGATCGCCGGCGCGGCGATCGTGCGGGAAGCCGACGGCCTCGCCATGTCGTCGCGCAATGCCTATCTCAAACCGGCCGAGCGCGCCGTCGCAGGACAGATGAATGCGATCCTCAAGACGGCGGTTTCCAAGGCGCGCGCCGGCGATGCAATTGCCGCGGCGGAACGTCTTGGAGCACAAGCCCTGCTGAGAGCGGGTTTCGACTCCGTCGACTATGTCGCGATCCGCGACGCGGCGACGCTGGAGAAGATCGAACGGCTCGAGCGCCCGGCACGCATCCTCGCGGCGGCGAAGATCGGCGCGACGCGGCTGATCGACAACATGGCGATTTAGAGCAGCCCCAATTCGACAAGCTCCTTCTGCAATTCTTCCGGCAGCGTGTGCAGGCCCTTGGCGCCGCGCGCGTCGGCCGGCGCGTCCTTGGGCAGCAGATAGCGCCAACCCTGGAAGGCGCGGTGGGCGCGGCGCTGCAGCGGCACCAGCTTGTGATCGTAGACGATGCCGCAATGCGGCTTGGCGTTCTTGATCACCGGCCGCAGCTCCAAAATCCTCTGCCGCACTGCGATCTGGCCTTTGATCACCCAATAGAGCGAGCCGCCGTCGAGCACTTCGTCCTTGCGCTTGGGCATCATGCGCGTGACGTGCATGAGCTCGGGTTTCCTGACGCGGCGTTTCTTCTGCTCGCGCAGACGGCCGGCCTGCCAGCGGGCCAGGTCTTCAATCGATTCCGCGCCGACGCAGAGCTTGATGATGTGCAGCGTCATGCCGGTTTTTCCAGCACGAAGCGCACGACGACGGCGCCGTCCTTGACCTGGTCGCCGACCGCGACGCCCACCGTGTCCACCGTCGCGGCGGCGGGCGCGGCGAGCGTGTGCTCCATCTTCATGGCTTCCAGAACGGCCAGCGGCTGGCCCTTTTTCACGCTGTCGCCAGGCTTGACGAAGATCTGGATGATCTTGCCGGGCATCGGGGTGACGACGCGGTCCGAGGCGGCGCCCATGGCCTCGGCGGCTTCGAAGGGATCGTATTGGTGGACGACAAAGGTCTCGCCGCGATCCAGGACGGCGATGGCGCCGGATGCGAGACGCAACGCATCCGCCGCGCCCTTCGATGATGGCGCTTCGACCAGCACGCGCTTGCCGTCGACCAGGAACTCGATCGCGGGACGTTTCGCGCTGCCGAGCCTAAAGCCGTCGCCGGCGCTCCAGGGATCGGCGTCATTGGCATCGACGGATTGGCGAACCGCGAACTTTGCGGCGGCTTGCAGAATAGGCGCCGGCGTTCCATCCGATGGCGGGACGAGCGCCGCCAGATGCCGTTCGATGAACGCGGTGTCGATGTCACCGGCGATGAAGTCCGGATGCTTCAGCGCGCGGATCAGGAAGGCGTTGTTGGTCCGGAGGCCGGCGATCTGCACCTGTTCCAGCGCCGCCGCCAGTTTCGCCGCGACACCTGCGCGGGTCGCGTCATGGGCGATGACCTTGGCGATCATCGGATCGTAGAACGGCGTCACCGCGTCGCCCTCGCGCACGCCGGTATCGACGCGCACGCCATGCGCAAAGCGCAGGCGTTCCAGCGTGCCGATGGACGGCAGGAAGCCGGTCTGCGGATCTTCGGCATAGAGCCGCACTTCGATGGCGTGACCATCGATGCCGAGTTCGCTTTGCGTTTTCGGCAGGCTCTCACCATCGGCGACGCGCAACTGCCATTCGACGAGATCGGTGCCGGTGATGGCTTCCGTCACCGGATGCTCGACCTGCAGCCGCGTGTTCATTTCCATGAACCAGATGCGGTCGGCGCGAAGCCCCTCCGACGCATCGGCGATGAATTCGATGGTGCCGGCGCCACTGTAGTTCACGGCCTTCGCCGCCTTCACCGCCGCTTCGCCGATCGATGCGCGCATCGTGGCGTTCATCCCCGGCGCCGGGGCTTCCTCGATCACCTTCTGGTGGCGGCGCTGCAGCGAGCAGTCGCGCTCGAACAGATGGACGCAGTTGCCGTGATTGTCGGCGAAGACCTGCACTTCGATGTGCCGCGGCCGCGAGACGTATTTCTCGATCAGTACCGCGTCGTTGCCGAAGGCCGACGCGGCTTCGCGCCTGGCACCGTCCAGCGCCGCGCCGAAGCCGGCCGCGCCGTCGACCCGTCGCATGCCCTTGCCGCCGCCGCCGGCGACCGCCTTGATCAGCACCGGATAGCCGATCTTGCCGGCTTCCTTCGCAAGGTGATCCGTAGACTGATCATCTCCGTGATAGCCCGGCACCACCGGCACGCCGGCCTTGGTCATCAGCGCCTTGGCGCGGTCTTTGAGGCCCATGGCGCGGATGGCGCTCGCCGGCGGACCGACGAAGACGATGCCGGCGGCGGCACAGGCCTCGGCGAACTCGGCGTTCTCCGACAGGAAACCGTAGCCGGGGTGGATCGCGCCGGCGCCGGTCTCTCTGGCGGCGGCGAGGATGGCGTCACTCTTCAGATAGGAGTCGCGCACGGCGGCCGGACCGATGCGCATGGCGCGGTCGGCAGTTGCGACATGCGCCGCGCCGGCGTCGGCGTCGGAATAGACCGCGACGGTCGCAATGCCCATGCGCCTGGCCGTCCGCATGATGCGGCAGGCGATCTCGCCGCGATTGGCAATCAGAAGAGTGTGGAACATCGGACGGTTCTAGAGGACCTCGCGCCGCGCTGTCAAAATCACGTTATTTGCAAGTCATTGTTTTTGCTCCTTTATATTTGCTTCGGCAATATAATTGTTCGTCGAAAAAATGGACCCCCCTCCCCCCTCCGCAGGACTGGGAAGCGATTTGGCAAATCGGGGGCGTGTTGCGGTCGCACTTCACGAGCGTGAGGTGGGTGTGAAGACGGTACGTTCAAGGGGCGCCGGCGATGGCGATCCGGCGAGCACCGGGCCTTATCCCTGCGCGCGTTTCAAAAATCCGAAGCCAAACACGCGCCGTCTCGCGACGGCGCGTGGATAGGCTTCGCGAAAAATATTTTCAGTGTGCGTGCGCGGCAGGCGTGAGGAACAGGCGCTTGACGAACATCAGCACCGAAATGACGATCAGATAGCCGACGAACAGCGACAGGGCCATGCGCCAATAGGGCATCGCCAGGATCTGCGGCAGATGGAATTCGGCATGGTTCGCGATCACCGGAATGAGGGTGTCGGCGATCAGGTGCACGACCGTCGCGCCCAGAGCGACCGCCCAGACCCGGTCCCAGGCCGGGGCGATGATGGCCGCGACCAGGGCGATGACCAGGCCCTCGACCGCGTTCACATGGTTGAAGCCGTCCCGGAAGAAATCCAGGACAATCGTGAGGAAATGGGTGACCTGATCCATGAATGTCTCCACTGATAATTAACCCTACAAGGGAACAACGCGGAACTCGGCCAGAGTTTCCCGTTCGGCCGGGCCTCAGACGCGAGTCTTTGCCGCCTCATAGACCGCCATTCCGCCGGGGTCGGCGGCCAGCTCGCGCAGGCGCCGGGCGAAGGCGCGTGATTCGGGCACCAGGAAATGCGCCTTGAGCGCCTCGGCATCGGCCCAGCGCTCGAAGAAGTGCAGCCGCAGTGGATTTTCGGCGTCGATGTAGACACCGTGCTCGAGGCAGCCCGGCTCGCCGCGCGAGCGGTGGACATGTTCGAGGCTGATGCGCCGCATCTCCGCGAAGCTTTCGGGCGAAGCGGTCGCCGAGCCGGTTACGAGGATCATGGTGCCGGGGCCAAGGTTGAAATTCCACGCCGGATGATATACAAATAAATTGTATATCATGGAGTGCGTCATGCAAGTCTCAAAATGGGGAAACAGCCTGGCGGTGCGCCTGCCCAAGGACGTTGTCGACGCGCTAAAGCTGAAGGCCGGCGACGACATTCAGTTGTCGATCACGGGCATGCGCAGCTTCGAAGTTAGCCGCGACCGCTCGCGGGAAGAAGCCTTGAAACGACTTCGGGCGCTTCGGCGCCCCTTGCCGCCCGGGTTCAAGTTCGATCGAGACGAGGCGAATGAGCGGTAAACTGTTCTTCGATACGAACGTTCTGGTCTACGCCTTCACGGCGGACGACGCGCGCAACGACGACGCGGAACAATTGCTTGCGATGGGCGGAATTGTCAGCGTTCAGGTGTTGAACGAATTCGTCAACGTCTCGCGCGCCAAACATCGCCGCAGCTGGGACGAGGTCGACCGAACGCTGGACATCATCAGAACCATTCTAGATCCGCCGCTGCCGTTGACCATGGCCCTCCATGCGAAGGCGGTGGAAATCGCGCGGAGGTATCGCTTTAAGTTCTACGACAGTCTGATCGTCGCAGCGGCGTTGTCGGCCAATTGCAACCTTCTGCTCACGGAAGATCTGCAAGACGGGCAGAAGATCGAGGATATGATCGTCCGAAATCCGTTTAGGACCCAGTAGACGCTCACGATCCTTCCTCCACCTGTACGAAGCGCAGCTTCTCGCCCGGGATGACGAGTTGTACGCCGGGGGCGCAGCGCAGCAGGCCGGCGAGCAGCGCGCGCGTGGCGGCGGCCAGGCCTTCGGCGACGGTGTCGACCTTGACGAGCGCGCGCCCGCCCAGCCAGTTGGCGACCAGTGCGATTTGGCTTTCCGCGATCTGCAGCGCGATGAGCGGCAGCGGCAGGATGGGCCGCGCCCGCGCGTGCCGGGCGATCGCGACCAGGCGCGGCTCGATCAACTCGGCCAGACGCTTGACCCAGATCGCCCGCACCGGGCCTGAGAAGAAAATCTGGTTGCGGCTGCGTTGGGCGTGGAAGTGCTCGAGCTGTTTGACCAGCACCTCCTGAGGCAGGTCGTAGCCGACGACCACCGCCAGGATCGAAGACGGCCGCGTCAGGCTCTGGCGCAGGATGTCGTCCTTGCTCTTGTAGTGCATGTAGAAGGTCGAGCGGCCGACATTGGCGCGCTCCGCGACGCGCTCGACGGTGACAGCGTCGTAGCCCTCGTTGAGCAGCAGATTGACGAAGGCGCTCATCAGGGCCGCGCGCGTACGCTCGGTGCGGCGGTCGGGTTTGGCCATGGAGTTCACATTCCGTTGAACGGCGCGACGCGAACATGCGCGTTCGCTCGGGTTTCGCCAATCCATTTGCGGACACTTTCGCGTCCCTGTCCAGAAATGGACGGA
The DNA here is from genome assembly GCA_036512455.1 of Rhizomicrobium sp. Taxonomy (GTDB): domain Bacteria; phylum Pseudomonadota; class Alphaproteobacteria; order Micropepsales; family Micropepsaceae; genus Rhizomicrobium. The sequence goes on along the minus strand of DATCAT010000048.1, from coordinate 42,461 downwards.
TAGCGCGCCGGCGCCAACAACGCGGCGCAACGGCACCCTACATACCGGACGAGATCGAGACAGGGGCCCTTCATGACCGCCGCCACCGCTTCCGCTTTCGACACAAATGAGAAGACTGCCGCGTCGCCGACGCCGATGGTCGGGCTGCTCGCCATCGCGACCGGCATTGCCGGCTTCGCGCTGCTGGCGCTGCATCCCGGCGGCGAGGCGCGCGACTTTGTCGGCGTGGTGAAGGAAGAAGCGGCGAACCTGATGATGAACGCCGTCGTGCATGGCGGCTTCATCGTCGTGCTGGCGCTGCAGGGCGTGTGCTACGCGGTGCTGACGCGGCGGATCGGCTTCGGGCGGTCGGCAGCGGTGGCGGGGCTTGTGTTCTTCGCGGCCGGCGCCGCGTTCATGGCAGCTTCGCTGCTGCTCGATGGCCTGGTGACGCCGGCCATCGCGGCGCGCTATGTCGCCAAACCGGACAAGATTGAGAGCGCGCGCGTGATCTTCGTGCTGATCGGCTCGCTGGTCGGCTTTCTGCTGCCGCTGGGCCTCGCGTTCCAGTCCGCCGCCATCGCCGCCTGGGGCTGGGCACTGACGGCCAGCGGCAGCCGCGCGGCGGGGCTGTTCGGCGTGGCGCTGGGACTAGCGATGCTCGCGGCCATCGCGGCCGGCTTCGCGCTGGGAAACCCGATGGCACTGATGGGCGCGATTGTCGGGGTGTCGGTTTGGGCGGTGGTGGCTGGGACGGTGCTGCTGCGCAGTCGTTGAGGTCGCTCTTGGTTCAGTGGCCGAAATAAGGTCCGGCGAGGCCGCCGAACAGGATGTGCCACACCAAATAGAAGGCGAGCCGGAAGACGATCGGCATGAACCAGCCGAAGCGATAAAGCAGCCAGGCCTCGAAGACGTTGGACAGATAGAGCGGCTCCAGCGCCGAGAGCGCGATGCTGTCCCAACGCCCAGCGTGAAAGTCGGGAACGAGATAAGGCCAGATCTCGTAAAGCGCGACGATGGCGGCCAGCAGCCAGAAGATCGTGCGGCGAAATCGGCGGCGGAAGATCACGACATGCAGCAGCCAGAACAGAATGCACAGGGCGCCGAGGCGCAGCAGGTATTCGAGGAAGATCGCCCCGAAGGTGTAGAACGGGATCGACCAGGGCAGCAGAACATGCTCCCAGCCGGCGCTGGATAATGGGCTGTTGACCGGGTGCCAAATGTACAGCGCGATGGTGACCAAGCCGTACAGCGCGCCGGTGACGGTCGAGAGCCGCAGACCCTGGCGATCGCGGACGCGGTCGGCGAAAGGCTCGGGCAGCCGCGCCGCATGATCGGCGAGCAGACCCAACAAACCGATGACGATGATCGCGGCGACCAGCGGCCAGCTGAAAGCCTGCGCCTGCGAGCGGATGGGATAGTCGCCGGGATAGAACTGAAACAGCAGCTTGATGGCGACGAGCGTCAGCGAAACCGCCGCGAACGTCCAAGCCGAATTCCTGGCTACAAGGTTGCGCATGAATCCCCCGTTCTCGCGCGAAGATAGCGCGGGGGTAGCTTCGGCGCGGCATACGATTGGCGGGTGTCGGCGCTGCGCGACGAGAATGGTCCCATACTAGCGGGATTTCCGCACTGCTACATCCGCGCCGCCATCGCGGCCTGGGGCTGTTCGCCGTGGTGCTCGGCCTCGTCATGCTGGCGGCGACCGCCTCGGGCTTCGCGGGCGCGATTGTGGGGATTTCGGTTTGGGCGGTGGCGACGGGGACGATGATGGCGTGCGCTTCGCGCTGACGCGGAACGCAGGCAATCTGCGCTACAGTAGTTTGTACTGATCCTCTTCCCAGCCTCGGGCAGGTTTGTAAGCCCGGTCCGGCAACAACCTTCCGTCCACAGCTTGGGCATAGCCACGCATGTAGTTAGTCAAAACGGCATTGAGCTGGTCGCGGCTGACGAGACCGACAGCTTCGGAACTGTGCCACACCGGCTGGCGCTCGCCTTTCTTTGCGACCTTGCTCAGATCGCACAAGGATGCCGACGCTTTCGCCATGTCGCCGGTCGCGAGCGTGTGCCACGTTGCGGAGAGCACAAACCGAACTTGGCTGGGTGACAAGCGACTCAACTCAGACCGGCTCAACTGCAGGATGTTGAAACTAACCTTGTCGCCTTCAACAATGAAGTAGTTGCAAGGGATTCTGAGCAGCAGCCCCTCCGCTATTGGGCGTGCCGCCAATTTGATCGGACGACAGCGATATGTGCGCCCTGCATACTGCTGGTGAATGGTACGCAGCAGTTCAGCATTCCACGGACGTCCCAACGGCTGGCCACTGCTCTCCACTTCTGCCAAGGCACGTTCGAGAGGAATGTGCCGACTAACAAGACCAACGGTCCGGCGGCGAGTCGGGTCATACGAGAACCCACCCTTTTTCGAGTAAAAGTCGATGACACCCGCGATGGCATGTGCCTCAGTAGCCTCGAAACAATCGGGGCCCAGAATTTCGGCGACCTGCAAAGCATTGTGGTGACGGGGAAATTTTGTCACGTAGACCCCACCCGTTCTTTTGGCGCTAAGGAACCGCAACGAATACTACAAATGGTGTTCCTTGGGCAATCCCCCCCGGCGATTTTGTGGTCGATTTTGTAATAATCTTTCAAAGTGGACTTTAATTTCTGAATTGGGGATCACACGTCCCAAGTTAGCCCGCTGGTTCGAGGCCATAACTCGATCCCACGGACTCCCCTTGCGGTGAGTCATCCGTACAAGGACGAATGGATCCATCTTTCCGTAGAATGACAACATCTGGTTCAGGAATTTCTGATCGTCAGTCGAGATTTCATATGGTCGATACGATGTCTCGTCCGATATCGGGTTATAGAAATACGCGCGCTTTTTGAGAATTCGTTGGCGGCCAAACATCCTGAAATTTTCGCGCAGTGAGCGAATGACCGGTCCATACGTCCAAGCTTCGACATCGTCCGAAATGAGAGGGCGATCAGCAAGAACCAACTGCCAGCCATGTGAATAGAAAATGGTCTTTTGTAGGGACACTTGTGTCAGAGGAAGCTCAATTCTATCTGCCTCGTCCAGCAGGTAGTTTGCGATGTGGCGTGCATCATAAGGCATCTTCACATCCTAAACACGCCGAACTTCGTCGACATGATTGGTGCATTTAGACACGCCGAGAACGCCAGCGCCAGCACCCGCCGCGTGTCGCTCGGCGCGATGATGCCGTCGTCCCATAGGCGGGCCGTCGCGTAATACGGGTTGCCCTCTTCCTCGAACCTTGCGCGGATCGGGGCTTTGAAGGCTTCGGCCTGCTCGGGGGTCCATTTGTCGGCGTCGCGATGGACAGTGGCGAGGACGCTCGCGGCCTGCTCGCCGCCCATCACGCTGATGCGGCTGTTGGGCCAGCTGAACATGAAGCGCGGGCTATAGGCGCGGCCGCACATGCCGTAATTACCAGCGCCGTAGCTGCCGCCGATCACCAGCGTGATCTTGGGGACTTGGGCGCAGGCCACCGCCGTCACCATCTTGGCGCCATCCTTGGCGATGCCGCCGGCCTCGTATTTCTGGCCGACCATGAAACCGGCGATGTTCTGCAGGAACAGCAGCGGGATCTTGCGCTGGCAGCACAGCTCGATGAAGTGCGCCGCCTTCAGCGCGCTCTCCGAGAACAGGATGCCGTTGTTGGCGACGATGCCGATGGGAATGCCTTCGAGCCTGGCGAAACCGGTGACGATCGTGGTGCCGTAGAGCTTCTTGAATTCGTCGAACGCGCTGCCGTCGACCAGCCGGGCGATGATCTCGCGCACGTCGTATTGCACCGTCAGCGTCGGCGGCACGATGCCGTTCAGCTCGGCGATGTCGAAAGCGGGCGGCTTGGGCGCCGCGATCGGGATGTTCGGCTGCTTGGCGGTGTTCAGCCCGGCGACGATGTGGCGGACGATGGCCAGCGCATGTGTGTCGTCATTGGCGTAATGATCGGCGACGCCGGACTGGCGGGCATGGACGTCGGCGCCGCCGAGGTCTTCGGCGGTCACGATCTCGCCGGTCGCGGCCTTCACCAGCGGCGGGCCGCCGAGGAAGATGGTGCCCTGCCCCTTGACGATGATGGTTTCGTCGCTCATCGCCGGCACGTAGGCGCCGCCGGCGGTGCAGGAGCCCATGACGCTGGCGATCTGCGGAATGCCGGCGGCCGACATGTTGGCCTGGTTGAAGAAGATGCGGCCGAAATGTTCGCGGTCGGGGAAGATCTCGGCCTGGTTCGGCAGATTGGCGCCGCCGCTATCGACGAGATAGATGCAGGGCATGCGGTTCTGCTGCGCGATTTCCTGCGCCCGCAGATGCTTCTTCACCGTGATGGGATAATAGGTGCCGCCCTTGATCGTCGCGTCGTTGCAGACGATGACGCATTCGCGGCCACTGACGCGGCCGATGCCGGTGATGATGCCGGCGCCGTGGATATCGCCGTCATACATGCCGAAAGCGGCCAGCGGGGAGAGTTCGAGGAACGGCGAGCCGGGATCGATCAGCCGCTCGACGCGCTCGCGCGGCAACAGCTTGCCGCGCTCGGTGTGCCGCTTGCGCGAACGCTCATCGCCGCCGAGCGCAGCGGTGGCCTGGCGGGATTTCAGTTCGTCGACCAGCGCCGACATCGCAGTGGCGTTGGATTGGAACGCCGGGTCGTTTGGGGAGAGGGAGGATTTGAGCGTGCTCACAGCAACTCCACCGCGACCGCAGTCGCTTCGCCGCCGCCGATGCAGAGCGCCGCAACGCCTCGCTTCAAGCCGCGCTTCTTGAGCGCGGCCAGCAGCGTGACGATGATGCGGGCGCCACTGGCGCCGATGGGGTGACCGAGGGCGCAGGCGCCGCCATTGACGTTGACCTTGGCGTGGGGAAGGCCGAGGTCGCGCATCGCGATCATGGCGACGACGGCGAAGGCTTCGTTGATCTCGAACAGGTCGACGTCGTCCTTGCTCCAGCCGGCGGCCTTGAGAACCTTCTCGATGGCGCCGACCGGCGCGGTGGTGAACCATTTGGGCTCGGCCGCGTTAGAGGCCTGCGCCACGATGCGGGCGATCGGCTTGAGGCCGCGCTTCTTCGCCTCTGCGGCGCTCGACAGGATCAGCGCCGCGGCGCCGTCGGAGATCGACGACGAATTCGCCGCCGTCACCGTGCCGTCCTTGGCGAAGGCGGGCTTGAGCGTCGGGATTTTCGCAGGGTCGGCCTTGCGCGGCTGCTCGTCGCCCGAGACGTTGACGTCGCCGCCGCGGCCGGAGACCGTCACGGCGATGATTTCGCCGGCGAAGTCGCCGCAATCCTGCGCCCGCTTGGCGCGCTTGAGCGACTCGGTGGCGTAGGCGTCCTGCTCGGCGCGGGTGAACTGATAATGCCGCGCCGCGTCTTCGGCATAGCTGCCCATCAGGCGGTGCTCATAGGCATCCTCGAGCCCGTCGAGGAACATCGAGTCCTTGATCTCACCGTGGCCGAGACGCAGGCCGCTTCGGCCCTTGGGCAACAGATAGGGCGCGTTGGTCATGCTCTCCATGCCGCCGGCGATCGCGATTGTCGCGCGGCCGGCGGAAATCTGGTCGGCGGCCATCATCACCGCCTTCATGCCCGAGCCGCACATCTTGTTGATCGTGGTCGCCGGCACGGCGAAGGGCACGCCGGCATAGACCGCAGCCTGGCGCGCCGGGGCCTGGCCGAGGCCGCCCGGCAGGACGCAGCCCATCACGGTCTCGTCGATGTCGGCGGCCGCGATACCGGCCCGGCGGACAGCCTCGCCGATCGCCGCGGCGCCCAGTTCCGGCGCCGTCTTGGCCGACAAATCGCCCTGAAAGCCGCCCATCGGGGTGCGGGCGCCTGAAAGTATCACCACATCTGTTGCCGCCATGGCTTTGAAATCCCTTGGTTAATGGCTTTTCGCGGCGCGGCATTAAAGCGATGACCGCTGCTTAACCCTGAGTTATCATCAAAACGCGAGTCCGGCCAAGAAGCCGGTGGGGAATGGGATGACGGGACGGACGCTGTGGGCGGCACTGAGCGGTGTGGGCGCGGGCATTTTGCTCATGGCCGCCTATGTCGCCGCGCGCCGCGCCGGCATCCAGATTCCGGTCGAGATGGTGGTCGCGGCCGCCGGCGCGCTGGCCTTCGCCGGCGCCGTGGCGGTCTTCACATTGTTCGCGCTCGACAGGCGCGCTTCGGCGCGCGTGCTGACGGCGCCGCGGCTGAACGAGCCGCAGGTCAAGGAATTCATCTCCTTTTTCCGCGAGCCGGAAAAACTGCAGATCCTGGCGCGGCCCGACATGCTGATCGGCGAAGTGCTGGTGCGTCTTGGCGACGCCTTCAAGGGCGCGCCGGACAAGATGGAGAAGAAGGTCGTTCTGACGCTGAAGGGCGGCAGGAAAGTGCCCTTCAACACCGACGTGCTCAAGCGGGTCTTCGCGACGCTGGCGCCGTTCAAGCTCGAACACGTGCTGCTGCTGGGCGATGGCGACGAATTCATCGGCTACATCCCGGGCGATCGCGCCAAGAAGGACTTTTCCGGACCCGATGCGGACGTGAAGATCGGAAAATGCATCATCGACGTGTTCGCCCAGCCGTCCGAGGTCACCGCGCTGCGGGCGATGGGCGGCATCTCGCGGGACGACACCATCCCCGAGACCGACGATGTCCGCAGCGCCGCGGCGAAATTGTGGGCCAACAGCGCGGTGCAGGCGCTCGTCATCCACAGACACCTGAAGCCCGTCGGCGTGATCGACAAGTTCGGTGTGCTGTCGCTGACCTCAACGCCGCGGCCCGATCATTAATTCCCGCTCTCCTCGAACAGCGCGCGGAGCTTGCGGCGAGGGGCCACTTGTAATACAATGTATTACATCGAATCCGGAAGCCATCATGACCAAGGATGTCACGCTCTCCCTTCGCGTCGACCGCAAATTATCAGACCGGGTTGGGAAGCTGGCGAAGGCTCTGCGTCGATCCAAATCTTCGCTCATCGTCGTGGCTCTTGAGAATTATCTCGGAACACCAGCCGAGAAGGCCGCATGGCTTAAGGTTTTCTCAAATCGTGAGCCGAAGCGAAAAGTCCGCAAGGCAACGCGCCGGGACGCGAAAGTCATGGTGTAGCCGTTTGGATGATGTGGAGCTGTGTATCATTCTTCGGCAACGGAGATGCGGCTTAGCCTGGGTCCCCTTCCCTTCGCATTGCTAACGCAATGCTCAGCCGGGGATGACAGCCGTGCTTAATTCCCACTCTCCTCGAACAGCTCCCGCCCGATCAGCCAGCGGCGGATTTCGGATGTGCCGGCGCCGATTTCGTAGAGCTTGGCGTCGCGCAACAGGCGCCCCGTCGGATAGTCGTTGATGTAGCCGTTGCCGCCGAGGCACTGGATCGCCTGCAGTGCCATCCAGGTGCCCTTCTCCGCCGCGTAGAGGATGGCGCCGGCGGCGTCCTTGCGCGTGGTCTGGCCGCGATCGCAGGCGCGCGCCACGGCGTAGACATAGGAGCGCACCGCGGAGACGGCGACATACATGTCGGCGAGCTTGGCCTGCATGATCTGGAAATTGCCGATGGCTTCGCCGAACTGCTTGCGGTCGTGGACGTAAGGGATCACCACATCCATGCAAGCCTGCATGATGCCGACCGAGCCGGCCGCCAGCACGGCGCGCTCATAATCCAGGCCGCTCATCAGGACGTTGACGCCCCTGCCCTCGCCGCCGAGGATGTTGTCTTGCGGCACTTCGCAATCCTCGAACACCAGCTCGGCCGTATCGCTGCCGCGCATGCCGAGCTTGTCGAGCTTCTGCGCCGTCGAAAAACCCTTGAAGCTCTTCTCGACCAGGAAGGCGGTGATGCCGCGCGGGCCGCCGGCCGCATCGGAGCGCGCATAGACCACCAGCGTATCTGCCTGCGGCCCGTTGGTGATCCACATCTTGGTGCCGTTGAGAACGAAGCGGTCGCCCTTCTTCTCGGCCTTGAGCTTCATCGAGACGACGTCGGAGCCCGAGCCGGTCTCGCTCATGGCCAGCGCCCCGACATGCTCGCCACTGATCAGCCCGGGCAGGTAGCGCCGCTTCTGCGCCGGCGTGCCGTTGCGGCGGATCTGGTTGACGCAGAGATTGGAATGGGCGCCGTAGGACAGGCCGACCGAAGCCGAGCCGCGGCTGACCTCCTCCATCGCCACGACGTGCTCGAGATAGCCCAGGCCCAGGCCGCCAAACTCCTCTTCCACCGTGATGCCGTGCAGGCCGAGCGCGCCCATCTGCGGCCACAGCTGGCGTGGAAACAGGTTGCTGCGGTCGATCTCGGCGGCCAGCGGAGCGATCTTGTCGTCGCTGAAGGTGCGGACGGTCTCGCGGATCATGTCCGCGGTCTCACCCAGGCCGTGATCGAGGGCGCGATAGTCGTTGGCGATCATGGAGACATCCTTGATGGGCGCGCGGCTGTTCCTAGCCCAGCGCGTCCGTGCTGTCAGTCGAAATCCTCATCTGGGCCTCAGGCGAAGAGGAAATCGCCCGCGTTGAGTTGCGCCAGCGTGACGTGCTGCAGGGTGATGGTGTTGTCGGGATCGAGGGCGATCACAACGTCGGCGCCGTGCTGGCTCATGAAGGGCTGCAGCGCGGTGAAGCTGGCGATGTCGTAGGCGTGCAGTTCGATCAGATCGCCGCTGCCGTCGCCGGCCACGAAATCGGTCACGACGTCGAGCCCGTCGCCATAGTGGAAGACGAAGCGGTCGTCGCCCGCGCCGCCGGTCAGCGTGTCGTTGTGGGTGCCGCCGGCCAGGACATCGTTGTTGCCACCGCCGGAGAGCCTGTCATTGCCCGCGCCGCCAGAGGCAATCCGTGTTGGAGCCCCGCAGTTCCGGGCTTCCCAGCCCGGCCATGACAAACCGGTCGATTGCCCCTAAACTTGCGCAAATCGTGGTAACCGGCGCTGCAGGCACCGGCTCCGCGGGAACTTGAGCATCTGGGGGTTTAAATGACGGACGCACTGAATCTGAACGCGGCGACGGCGCCGGCGGCAAAGCCCGCCAAACGCACCATGCTGGGTCGCTTTGCGGCGCAATACGCCAATGGCGCGACGCCGTTCGAAGTCATCCTTCCGGACGGCACCAGCCAGCACTTCGGCAACGGCGCCCCCACCTTCCAGCTGAAGATCCACAACGCGCGCGGCCTGCGCGCCGTCGCCGGCATCGACGAAGGGCGCATCGCCGAATCCTATCTCGCCGGCGACATCGACATCGAAGGCAACATGATCAAGCCGTTCGAATTGCGCGGCACGATGAAGGACGTCCATCTGCTGATCGAGGCCTGGCGCTATATCCAGCCGCTGTTCTTCGGCCAGGTCCACACCAACAAGGAAGCGATCTCGACCCATTACGACATGGACCCGGAATTCTTCCTGGCGTTCCTCGATCCCAAGACGCCCTGCTACACGCAAGGCATCTACGAGAACGCCGATGAGGCGAACGACGTCGCGACCTTGCGCAAGTTCGACTATGCTTTCGAAAAGCTGAAGCTGAAGGCCGGCGACCACATCCTCGAGATCGGTCCGGGCTGGGGCGCCTGGTTCGAATATTGTTCGCAGCGCAGCGTGAAGTGCACCGGCATCTCGATCTCCAAGGAATCGGTCAACTACCTGAACAAGCGCAAGGTGGAATTGGGCTACGATTGGGAGCTCGTCCTGTCGGACCTGCTGGAATACAGCCCCGGCATCAAATACGACGCCATCGTCATCATGGGCGTGATCGAACATCTGCCGGACTATCTGCGCGTGCTGCAGAAGTTCATGTCGCTGGTCAAACCGGGCGGCCGCATCTTCCTCGACGGCAGCGCCTGCACCAAGAAGTACGAATTGTCGTCCTTCATGGTGAAGTACATCTACCCCGGCAATCACTCCTTCATGGTGCTGGACGATTTCCTCAACAAGCTGGCCAAGACGCCGCTGCAGGTTGAGGAGATTTTCAACGACCGCATGAGCTATTTCTACACCTTCGTGCAATGGGCGAAGAATTTCGATGCGCACAAGGAAGCGGTGGTCAAGAAATTCGGCGATTTCCACTTCCGCCGCTTCAGGCTCTATCTGTGGGGCTCGTCCTACGAATTCCTGAGCCGCAGCCTGGATTGCTACCGCCTGGTGATCCAGTTGCCGGAAGACGCGGTGCTGCCGAAATAGGGGTTATCCCAGCCAAATGGCACAGGATTTTGGCGGCTTCCCTTGGGGGGAAAGGTTTGCTAAACCCCCGCGCCTACCGGTGATTTTCCAGACATGTGCGGTCGTGGCGGAATTGGTAGACGCACTACCTTGAGGTGGTAGCGGGGCAACCCGTGGAAGTTCGAGTCTTCTCGACCGCACCAGTCTTCGCTGCGCAGCAGCGGGGACTGCCACGGCGAAGCCCGCAGGGCGAAGACGGGCTGGTGATCGGTTCGCGCAGCCACGCCTGGGCAAGCCATTCGCCGCCAAACGGCAAGAGTCGTCTGTAATCGAGGCAGTCCATGGCCGTCTTGCGCATGAAGAAGTGGAATCTGGCGATCGGTAACGGTCAGCCGCTGCTCTGCATCGCCGGCCTCAATGTTCTGGAGAACCTTGAGCTCACATTGGAAACAGCGGCGCATCTGAAGGCTTTGACCGCCGAACTGGGCATGCCGTTCGTCTTCAAGGCGAGTTTCGACAAGGCCAACCGGTCTTCGCTGATGAGCTATCGCGGGCCCGGCCTGGCTGAAGGCTTGAAGATGCTGGCGGAGGTAAAGTCCCGGCTTGGCGTCCCGATCTGCGCCGATGTCCACACCATCGAGCAATGTGAACCTGCTTCACAGGTGCTCGATCTCATCCAGACGCCGGCGTTCCTTTGCCGTCAGACCGATCTGATCGTCGCCGCGGCGCGCGCGGCGCAGGCGTCGGGCGGCTGGCTGCACGTAAAAAAGGGGCAGTTCCTGGCGCCCTGGGATTGCAAGAATATCCTGGAGAAGGTCGCCGAAGCGACGAGCGGCGCAGATCTGACTGTCCTGTGCGAGCGCGGCAACTCGTTCGGCTACAACAATCTGATCGTCGACATTCTGGGAATCGGCGAAATGAAAAAACTCGGCGTACCGGTGACGATCGACGCCAGCCACGCCGTGCAGCTGCCTGGCGCCGATCCCAGAACCAGCAACGGGTCTAACAGCGGCGTCGCGATCGGCAGCCGATCGACCGGCGGGCGGCGCGAGGGCGTGCCGGTCATCGCCAAGGCGGCCGTTGCCGCCGGCGCCGACGGCGTCTTCCTGGAATTCCATCCTGACCCGGACAAGGCGCTGTGCGATGGTCCGAGCTGCCTGCCGCTCGATAGCGCCAAGGCCCTGCTCACCTCGCTGCAAAAGATTCACGCGGCAGTGCACTAGAGTCCGGACTTGGCCCGGCCGAAGGAGAATGCCGCAATGGAACACGCGCTGGACGTCGAAATCGAGATCGCCGTGCCCCCTGCCCGCGTGTTCGCGGCCTGGACGAAGCCAGAGCTGGTCAAAGCCTGGTGGCAAGTCCCCGGCGAATTTCGCACCGTCGCCTTCGACAGCGACTTGCGGGTCGGCGGCAAGTGGCAAGCGCGCTTCGAGACGGAGGACGGCACGAAATTCGGCACCGGCGGCGCCTATGTGGGCCTCGCCGAGCCGAGCCTCCTGAACTTCACCTGGAAGGCCATGTGGGAGGACTGCGCGCCGAGCATCGCCAGGATGGATTTTACCGCCAACGCGGCGGGTACCACGCTGAAACTGCACCACACCCGTTTTCAGTCGGCGCAAGAGGCGGTGGCCAATCGCGAGGCCTGGGTCAGCGCGCTCGGCCTGCTGAAAGCCTATCTCGAAGCTTCGGCCTAGAGCATGATTTGGTGATGTTGAATCAAATCATGCTCTAGATTCTTTGATTGGCGCGCAATTTACGGGTGAAGCTGAAGTACGCTTCACCCGATTGCGCTCTAGATCCCGCCGCCATCGGTCAGGTGGATGCCGCACTCGTCCTTGTCGAGGCCGGACCAGCGGCCGTCGCGATAATCCTCGCCGGCGGCGACGCGGCGGGTGCAGGGCATGCAGCCGATCGAGGGATAGCCGTCTTCGACCAGCGGATGTTGCGGCAGGCCGTGCTGTGCGACGTAGGCGTCCAGCTCCGCGAGCGTCCAGTCGGCCAGCGGATTGAAGCGGAAGCGGCCTTCAAAGAATTCCACCGCCTGCATCGCGGCGCGCTCCCTTGTCTGGAAGCGTTTGCGGCCGGTGATCTGCGCCGCGAACGGCTCGAGCGCGCGTTTGAGCGGGATGACCTTGCGGAAATTGCAGCAGGCGTCGGTGTCCGTCGCATACAGGATGCCTTCGGGATCGAGCCGGGCGCGGTCGGCGGGATGGGGCGCCAGCGAGCGGATATCGCCGAGACCCAGCACATCCTGCAGCCGGTCGCGATAGCGCAACGTTTCGCCGAACAGCTTGCCGGTGTTGAGGAACAGGATGGGCGTGTTCGGATCGATTTGCGCTACCAGATGCAGCAGCACCGCCGACTCCGCGCCGAACGACGAGACCACGGCGCTCTTGCCGGCGAACTCGCCCTTCAGCGCCAGTTCGAGAACGCCGTGCGCATCCTTGCCGCGCGCCGCATCCTGCAGTTGCGCCAGCTTGGAGAGGACGAGCGGATCGGCGGCGCCGGCCCCTGCCCGGTCGAAGGCGCGGGGGCTGAGCCCGCGCGAACGGTCGATGACGGTGACGCTGGCGCTCATGAGAGCCAGCCTTTTTCGGAAACCAGCTCCCGCGTGCGGCGCGAGACTTCCTGCGGCTGCAGGCCGTCGGCGCGCCAGCCGGCACGAGCTGTGCTGACTTCCTCCATGTGGAGCTTCCATTCGGGACCGAAACGGCCTTCCAGCCATTCGCGCAGGCGCCGCGCCAGGCCCGGCGCCTGCCCACCCGTCGAGGCGGTCAGCACCAGGTCGCCGCGGCGGACGATCGCCGGCACGTGGAAGTCGCAGAGTTCGGGGATGTCTTCGGCGTTGACCAGAATGCCGGCCGCACGGGCGCGCCGGGTCAGATCGGCCGCAGCGTCGTTGTCCAGGCCGGCGATGAACAGCACGCGGATCGCGGGCAGCGGGCCCACCAAATCGACGGGGACCGGCACAATGCCGGCGTCAGCGAGCAGCGTCGCGCGGCGGGCGCGGCCTTCCCCGCTGCCGGCAAGGCCGACAGAGGCGAATTCATCGCTGAGTATGATGGGGAGCAAGACGGCCTCCGCCCCGGCCATTCTGGACCGGTTGTACAGCAGAGGTACGCATGCCTTGTCTAAAATGCAAGGATTTGGTGGGGAATAAAACTATTCACAAAACTGGCATGTATTATTACTGGTAGCCGCGCAGCAGGTCGGTGATCGAGACGCCGATCTTGTCGCCGTGGATGACGATTTCGCCCTTCGCCACCGGCCGGTCGTTGGCCAGGATGAGCACCGGATCGTCCTGTTTGGAATCGAGCTCGATGACCGCGCCGCGGCCCATGCGGAGCAGCTGGTGCATCGGAATGGTCGAACTGCCGAGCACGACCGAGATTTCGACTTTGACGCCGGAGATATTCGAGGACATGAAAGGGCCCCATGGATGACAGGCCTGATACTCCGGCGGTTATGCTTTCGGACGGGTTAACGCGGGCTGCGGTGGAGTGGCGGATCGCGCCCGGCCTGACGCCTTATCTGGAGGCGGTTTCCGTCATGGAGGAGCGCGCGGCAGCCATCGCGGCAGGCCAGGCGGCCGAGCTGGTCTGGCTGGTCGAGCACCCGGCCATCTACACCGCCGGCACCAGCGCCAATGACGCCGATCTGCTCGACGCGCGCTTTCCGGTGTTTAAGACCGGCCGCGGCGGACAGTTCACCTATCATGGCCCCGGCCAGCGCGTCGGCTATGTCATGCTCGATCTTAAGCGCCGCGGTGCCGACGTCCGCACCTTCGTCCACGATCTGGAGGAATGGCTGATCCGCACGCTGGCCGCCTTCAACGTCAAGGGCGAGCGGCGCGGCGGCCGGGTCGGCATCTGGGTTGCGCGCGGAGCCAAGGAAGACAAGATCGCGGCGATCGGCGTGCGCGTGCGCCGCTGGGTGACGTTCCACGGCGTCAGCCTCAACGTCGATCCTGACCTGACGCATTTCTCCGGCATCGTGCCCTGCGGCGTCAGCGAGCACGGCGTCACCAGTCTGCACGACCTGGGCTTGCCGGTCTCGATGGCGGATGTCGATGTGGCGATGAAGACCGCGTTCGCCGAGGTGTTCGGCTAGCGTTTCATCGGACCGCCGCATCCAGCCATTGCCTTCGCAGCTCCAGCAACGACACGAGCAGGCCGAGCGTAACCTCATCTTCCCCGTCCTGGGACGGCGGCGGGCGCAGAAATTTTTCGCGCTGTTCGGCCATTTCCTTTTGCAATTTTCTATACAGCGCCGTTCTTTTTCGCGGTGCCAGCATCGGCCATAGGCAGGCGCGCGTGCGGAAAGGATCCATGCCAGGACCGAGCGCCCGCCCGACATCACAAAGCCATTCGTCGTGCGCCGCGCCGCCGGCGGCGGCCAGCGTGTATGTCTTTGTGCCGCGGCCGTCCTTCTCGCTGCGCTGCTTGAGCATGCCCAGCGCCCGCAGGCGGCGGATGGCGGGATAGACCGCGCCGGCGCTGCCGCTCCACTCGGCCGAACGCGAGCGCAAGAACACCTGGCGGACGCGATAGGCGCTGCAGCTCGCGGCCCGGCGAAAGACGCCCAGGATCGCGCCCTCGAGTTCGGTCAATCGTGCTCGCGATTTTGTCATTTGCCGTTCTCCTTCAATAGTACGATTAGTACCAAACGGTCCGGATGGCGCAAGCACCGGCCGTCCGGCGGCGGAGCAACCAGGAAGGATCGCGTTCATGCGCATGCCCACATTCGACCGCCGCGCCCTCGTCCGTTTTGCCGAACTCGCCGTCGTGCTTGTTCTTTGGCATTACATCACGGTCTGGGCCGCGGCCGCGGCGGCGATGCTGCATCTTCCCCTGCCGGAAATGCCGCTGATTCCGCACGCCTATATCCTCTTCACGCTCGTGATCCTGGTGTGCCTTTGGGTGTATCTGCGCGGCGAGCCGCTCTCCGATTTCGGCTTGAAGGCGCCCCAGAGCTGGTGGCTCGCCATCGGCCAAGGCGTTCTGATTTTTCTGGCGAGCATGGTTTTCGACATCGCGGTCAGGCCGCTGATCGATCCCTGGATCGCCCATGTCACGGGCACGAGCGCCACCCTCGCCGAACAGCACTTCGCCGCGCTCAAGGGAAATCTGGGCCTGCTCCTTTATCTCATCCCCTTCGCCTGGCTCTTCGGCGGCTTCGGCGAGGAGATGCTCAATCGCGGCGTGGTGATGACGCGCATCGCGCAACTGCTGGGCGAAGGGCGCTGGGCCTGGATCGCCGCCATGGTGCTGCAGGCCATTCCGTTCGCGCTCGGCCATGGCTACCAAGGCCCGGTTGGAATGTTTTCGGTCTTCGTCGGCGGCGTCATCTACGGCGCCGGTGCGCTGATCTGGGGCCGCAATCTGTGGCCGGCGATCATCGCGCACGGGCTGCAGGACACGCTCGGCTTCGTCGCGCTGTATACCGGCATCGCGCACGGTTAGGCCGGCCGCGCCGCCCGGGATCGCGCAACGACTTTCTTTTTTTCGGGAATTTTCGTACATGCGATGCAGGCGACGAGGGGAGATGTCATGCCGCGCGTTTCAGCAGCGTTTTTCGCGACCGGAGTGGTTTGCGTCCTGATCGGCATGGCCTGGGGCATGCGCATGGGCGCGACGGAGGACATGACGTTGGCGCCGGCCCACGCCCATCTCAATCTGGTGGGCTGGGTCACCATGGCGCTGTACGGCACGTTCTACGCGCTGACGCGCGGCACGATGTCGGTGCGGCTGGCCTGGATCAATTACGCCTTCTCGTTGCTGGGCGGGGTGGTGATGATCCCGTCGCTGACGCTGTTTCTCAGCAACGGCAACGATCCCAAATACATTCCCTTCATGGTCGTGGGCGAAGTCCTGACCTCGATTGCGATGCTGGTCTTCGCGATATCGGTCTTCCGCGAGTTGTTTCGCGCGCGCCCGGCAGGCTAAAGCGTCGGCCGGCGCTTGAAGCCTTTCTCAACCGGCGCTTCGGCCTTGTGCATTTCCACGTCGCGCACGGTGGCGCCGGGAGGGCCTTTCATGCACAGGCCGACCAGCGTCTCGACCGCACGGTTGGGTCCGGAAACCAGCGCTTCGACAGTGCCGTCCGAGCGGTTGCGAATCCAGCCGTCGACGCCCAGCCGCGCGGCTTCGCCGACCACATAGTCGCGGTAGCCGGTGCCCTGAACCTTGCCCGCGATCCGCAGGCGCAAATGGGTGAGTTCGCTTTCTTCGCCGCTCATCGCGCTAGTATGAACCCATACGGGCGGGGCAGGCCAGATCGCGCACCGCGACGATTGCTTGTCGCGCGTCCTTGCATCCAACTGGCCGTTCGGGCGCATCCAAGTCCCGAAGCGTCCTCAAGGTAGAACATGCCCTTTCGCAGAATCGCGATTTCCGCCGTTGTCGTCGCGGTGCTGGCGGCCGCGTCGTTGGGCGGCCTGTTCTGGGTTTTCAAGGCGCATTTCAATCCGGGACCGCCGGACGTCGGCTTCGCCAAACCGGCGAATGTACTGGAGGCGCAGCGCCAGGACCTGGAACAGTTCCGCCGTCTCGTCGCGCTCGACCGCTCCTATTCGCCAGCCGCCCGCGACGCGGCCAATCGGCGGATCGATGCACTCGGCGGCAGCGCGCAAATCCTGGGCTGGGGACAGTTGCGCGCGGCGCTGATGCGCATCGCGGCGCTGGCCGATAACGGACACACCGGTGTCTTTTCGGGCGAGCATCGGCGGCCGAACGCCGTTCCGCTGCGCGTGAGCGGTTTTGCCGACGGCCTCTATGTGTTGCGCGCCAAGGGCCCATACGCCGACCTTCTCGGCGCGCAAGTCGAGGCGATCGACGGCCAGCCCACCGAAACCGCTCTCGCCAAGCTCGACGCGCTGCATGGCGGCACGCCGGCCTGGCGGCGCACGAATTCGGAGATCTGGGTGCAGTCGCCCGAAGTGCTGAACGGGATCGGCGTCGCGCCGAAACCCGACGTCACGGTCTGGACGCTTCGCCGCAAGGACGGATCGCGGGTCGAACGCAGCTTGAAGGGCGAGCCGCTCGCCAAGGACGAATCCTTCGAGGAAGCGACGCGCTGGCTGTCGCCCGAACCGCTGGACAAGGAGCCCAAGACCTGGCGCGCGCTGCCGGTCCCGCTGCCGCTGCCGTTGCGCGACTTCAACAAGACCTTCCGGCGCGAAGGGTTGGGCAATTCCTGCGTGCTGTTCCTGCAGATGAAGGCCGTCGTCGACGGTCCCGATGAGAAGATCGCCGACTGGCTGCGCGAGACCGCCGACGCGATGGCGGCCAGCAATCCCTGCGTGGTGATTCTCGACATGCGTTACAACACCGGCGGCGATTACACGAACACCTGGGCGTTCACGCATAAGTTACCGGACCTGATGAAGCCCGCCGCGCGCGTCTTTATTCTTACCGGACCGCAGACGTTCTCCGCCTCGATCACGACGACCGCCTTCATCAAGGAGACGCTGGGCGACCGCGCCGTCATTGTCGGCGAACCGGTCGGCGACAGGCAGAAATTTCTATCGGAAGGAAATTCCGGTTGTCTGCCGAATTCGGGCATTTGCTTCAACTATTCGACCGGTATGCATGACTATTCGGCGCCCTGCACCGACTGGCACGTCTGCTTCTGGCTCAATTGGCTCTACCCGGTTCGGGTCAAGACGCTGGCGCCCGACGTGACCGTTCCGTTGCGCTTCGCCGACTATCTGGCGGGGCGCGATCCGGTGTTCGAACGGGCTCTGGCGCTGGCCGCACGCGGCCGTTAACCCGAACCTAGTCCTCACGCAGTATTGAGCAGCACGGGAGCTATGCATTCGGCGCGCATTGCCGCATTAGAAGCCGCACGTCCAGTTTGCAGATACACGAGTGGGAGGAAATTCGCGTGCAGGTGAAATGGTTTACCACGGTCGCCTTGGCAGCGCTGCTCGCCGGCCCTTGCGCCTATGCCGACACGCCGGCGCCGAGCGGCATCCTGACCTACGCTCCAGAGTTCTTTGCCGACTCCCGTCCCAACACGGCCTTCGACATGGTCAAGCGCCTACCCGGCTTCACGCTGAACGACGGCGCCACCGCGCGCGGTTTCGCCGGCACCGCCGGCAACGTACTGATCAATGGCCAGCGCCCGACCACGAAATCCGATTCCCTGGACTCGATCCTGCAGCGCACGCCGGCCAAAAACGTCGATCACATCGAACTCATCCGCGGCGGCGCGCCTGGCATCGACATGCAAGGCCAGACCGTCGTCGCCAACATCGTCCTGAAGAGCGCCGACTCGACCACCATCGTCGCCACCGCCGAAGACCTGATCTTCACCGACGGTCATATGGTGCCGTATGGCGCGCTCGAGTTCACGCAACATTCCGGTGCCTCGACCTATGAAGGATCGGCGTCCGTCCTGCAGAACTACGACGACTCCGTCGGCGGCGGCTATCACAATGTCTATGACGGCGCGGGAAACCTTCTCACCCATGACCAGACGTCTTCGCACGGTCTTGGTCTGGGCCTGGCGCTGAAAGGCGCAGCCACCGTTCCGCTGTTCTCGGGCGAGTTCAAGGCCAATCTGACGCTGCAGGTTTCGCCGTTCATCTCGAGACTGTCCTATCAGCGCCCCGGCTTCATCGAGAATTTCCTGGACAAGTCGCGCGCCAAGGGCGCCGAGCTCGGCCTGCACTGGAAGGGCAATATCGGCAACGCCCAACTGGAAACGCTGCTGCTGCAGCACAATCGCCACGAGAACGACATCGACGACGCCGACGACACGATTACATTGCAGCATTTCACGGCGTCGCAGGACACCAGCGAGACGATCGGGCGCGCCACGCTGCGCTATCTGCCGCTGCCGGAGCTGACGCTCGAGGGCGGCGGCGAATTCGCCTACAACCGGCTGGACGGCCATACGGCCTTTGCGGTGAACGGCGCGAACATTCCCCTGCCGTCCGCCGATGCGCAGGTGCAGGAGAAGCGCAGCGAAGTGTTCGCCCAGGGGACCTGGAAATTCGCGCCCGAATGGCTGCTGGAGGCCGGCGCGCGGCTGGAGTTCTCGACCATCGGCGAGACCGGCACGGTCAACCAGACCCGCTCCTTCTTCTATCCCAAGCCGCGGGCCGTGCTGACCTGGGCGCCGAGCGCGGACACGCAGGTGCGCCTGCGCTATGAAAAGGTCGTCGGCCAGCTCGACTTCAACAACTTCATCGCCACCGCCAATCTATCGTCGACCGGCGTGACGGCGGGCAATGCCGATCTCAAGCCCGACCAGCGCTCGCAGTTCGAAGTCTCGTTCGAGCAGCATTTCTGGGACAAGGGCGCCTTCGTGCTGACGCTGATGCACGAGGAGATCGCCGACGTGGTCGATTTGGTGCCGGTCACCGATTCCCTGGGTAACATCTTCGACGCGCCCGGCAATATCGGCGGCGGCCGCAACGACGAGATCAACCTCGCCTTCACCCTGCCCTTCGACAAGCTCGGCATCGAGGGCGGCCTGCTCACGACCTCCGCGATCTGGGACATCAGTTCGGTGCGCGATCCGGTCACCGGCGTCAAGCGCGTGATCTCGGGCCAGCGGCCCAACAACATCAACATCAAGTTCTCGCAGGACGTCGCGAGCCTGCAATCGACCTGGGGGGTCTTCTACTACAACGCCTGGGACGAATATTATTATCGCCTGACGCAGGTTCGGCACCGCTTCATTCCGCCACCCTATGGCGGCGTATTCTGGGACTGGAAACCGAGCCCGGACTGGAGCCTGCACGTCGAAACGGACAATGTCTTCGCCTTCACCTATCACGACAAGAAGTTCAACTATGCCGGGCCGCGCAACATTTCAGCGCTGACGAACATCGACGAATATGTCGGCCAGTCGCGGCCGACGATCGACATCCAGATCCGTCACACGTTCTGAGCGCGGCCGGTACGCTTAGGCCTGGCCGCGCCGACGCGCGCCAGGCGGAACCACGCCATCAGGCTCTGCGTCACGAAGTCGACGAGACGGCCCCTGGGCTCGATGCCCCATTGGTTGAGCGCGCCCTGCCATTGCGCCTCCACCAGCAGCGCGGCCTTGGCCGGCGCGATCGCCAGCGGCGGCAGGCGCGCGGCAAGCGCCGCGCGCAGGAGACGGAACCGCTCGCGCGCCAGGCGGTTGAGGTCGGGATCGCGCATGTCCTGCCGCAGCCATAGCAGCTGGTCCGCGAACACGCCGACATCGTCGATGCCGGGGCTCAGCAGGCGGAAGACCGCGATGACGGCGCCTGTGCCCCGCGCCGCCGGGAGCTTGGCCAGCGCCGCGGCGAAGGCTTTGTTGTCCTGCGCGAAGGCGGCGACGATCAGGCGGCGCTTGTCGCCGAAGCGCTGCACCAGCGTGGCGGGCGCGATGCCGGCGGCGGCGGCGATATCGGCCAGCGTGAAATCGGACGGGCCTTTGACCAGCATCACGCGCAAGGCGGCGTCGAGCACGGTCCGGTCGCTGATGGTTTTTCGCCGTGGCATGGTTGTTTATAAACGACCGTTCATTTATACTCAGCCAGTATAGCGAAGATCGCGGCGGGAGGAAGCGGCCATGGAACGACCTCTGGCGGGACAGGTGGCCCTGGTCGCCGGCGCGACGCGCGGGGCGGGCCGCGGCATCGCGCGCGAACTCGGCGCGGCGGGCGCCAAGGTCTACTGCACCGGTCGCAGCACGCGTGGCCACGCCGCGACGCCGGGTCGTCCCGAAACCATCGACGAGACGGCGGACATGATCGTCGCGGCCGGCGGCAGCGCCGTCGCCCTCCGCGTCGACCATACGGTGGAGGCCGAAGTCGCGGCGCTGGCCGCGCGCATCCACGCCGAGGACGGCAAGCTCGACCTGCTGGTCAACGACATCTGGGGCGGCGACGAATTGATTCCATGGGGCGAGAAGTTCTGGATGCTCGACATCGCAACGGCGCGGGCCGTGGTCGATCAGGCGGTCTTCAGCCACCTGATCACTTCGCGCCACCTGGCGCCGCTGATGGTCGAAGCCGAGCGCGGCCTGATCGTCGAGATCACCGATGGCGAATTCGCCGGCTATCACGGCCAGCTGCTGTTCGATCTGGTCAAGGCGTCGGTCAACCGGCTGGCCTACGCCATGGCCTGGGATCTGGCGGGCAGCGGCGTGACGGCGCTGGCGCTGTCACCGGGCTTCCTGCGGTCCGAGGCCATGCTCGACCGCTTTGGCGTCAACGAATCCAACTGGCGCGATGCCGTAAAGGAGCATCCCGACTTTGCGTTCTCCGAAACGCCGCACTTTATCGGCCGGGCCATCTGCGCCCTGGCGGCGGACGGCCAGCTCGGCCGCAAATCGGGCCTCGGCCTCTATGTCGGCGATCTCGCGGACGAATATGGCTTTATCGACATCGACGGCCGCAAGCCGCATTTCCGCCGCAGCATCGAGACCTGGCTGGACGGCGTCGTGGCGGCCGACGGCGAACTTGAAGCCAACGCCAAATGGATGGCCGCCGCCTGGTACTGCAACATCCACCTGACCCCGGCGCACGCCGAGCGCGCCCGGAAATATGCGGCCAAGCTGGGCTACGAAAAACTCGGGGGCGGATTGCAACCGATCGCGTGACGCGTCAGTCCGCGAATTCCAGGATCACGTCGTCGAGCGCCAGGCTGTCGCCTTTGGCGGCGTTGATCTTCAGAATCGTGCCGTCGCGTTCGGCGGTCAACACGTTTTCCATCTTCATCGCCTCGACGACCGCGAGCGCCTCGCCGGCCTTGACCTCCTGGCCTTCGTGCACGTTCACCGAGACGACGAGGCCGGGCATCGGGCAAAGCAGCAGCTTGGAGGTGTCCGGCGCGACTTTCACCAGCATGTGGGCGGCGAGCCGGGCCGCCGTCGGCGAGCGGACGATCGCGGTGACCGTGCACCCGCCCTGCCCTAGCTTGTAACCGCCCTGCACGCGCGTCAGCTGGATGGCATGCTCGCCGTCGGCGCCGGAGAGATACAGGATCGGCTGGCCCGGCTGCCATTCGGTCAGCGCGGCATAGGGCTTGCCGTCGATATGCAGGTGCAGGTTGCCGGCGGCGAGATTGGCATGGGTGACCGTGTAGTCCTTGCCGTCGAGCGTCACGACGAGTTCGCGCGGCACTTTGTGCGCGCCGTTCATGGTGCCGGAAATGCCGCTGGCGCGCAGCGCACGGGCGAGGCGCGCCGCGACCGCGGCGGCGACAAAGCGCCGGCGCGCCGCGTCGTCCAGCACAAGCCCGTGAAAGCCGTCGGGAAATTCCTCGGCGATGAAGGCCGTCGTCAGCCGCCCGTCGCGGAAGCGCTGGTTGTGCATGATCGCGGTCAAGAAGGCGATGTTGTGATTGATGCCCTCGATGCGGAACTGGTCGAGTGCCACCGCCATCGCGTCGATCGCGGCGATGCGGGTGGGCGCATGGGTGCACAATTTGGCGATCATCGGATCGTAGAACATCGAAATCTCGCCGCCTTCATAGACGCCGGTGTCGTTGCGCACGGTGATGCCGCCATGGGTGCCCTCGGCCGGCGGGCGATAGCGCACCAGCCGCCCGGTGGACGGCAGAAAGCCGCGATAGGGGTCCTCGGCATAGATGCGCGTTTCGACCGCCCAGCCCTTGAGGCCGACATCGCCCTGTTTGAGCGGCAGCTTCTCGCCGGCGGCGGAACGGAGCATCAGCTCGACGAGATCCAGGCCCGTAATCAACTCGGTGACCGGGTGCTCGACCTGCAGCCGCGTGTTCATCTCGAGGAAATAGAATTTGCGGTCCTTGTCGACGATGAACTCGACCGTGCCGGCGCTGTCGTAGCCGACGGCCTTGGCCAGCGCGACGGCCTGCTCGCCCATCGCCTTGCGGGTGGCGGCGTCGAGGAACGGCGACGGCGCTTCCTCGATGACCTTTTGGTGGCGGCGCTGGATCGAGCATTCGCGCTCGTTGAGGTAGAGCACGTTGCCGTGCTTGTCGCCGATCAGCTGGATTTCGATATGGCGCGGCTCGGTGACGAATTTCTCGATGAACAGCCGGTCGTCGCCGAAACTGGCCTTGGCTTCGTGCTGGCTGGATTTGATCGCCTGGACCAGCTCGTCTTCCTTGTGGACGATGCGCAGGCCCTTGCCGCCGCCGCCGGCGGAGGCTTTCACCATCACCGGATAGCCGATCTCCCTGGCGATCTTGCGGGCGTGGGCATCGTCGGTGATCTCGCCGATGAAGCCGGGGACGGTGTTGACCTTGGCGGCCTGCGCCAGTTTCTTGGACTCGATCTTGTCGCCCATCGCGGCGATGGCTTTGTTGTTGGGGCCGATGAAGACGATGCCGTGCTTCGCCAGCGCTTCGGCGAAGGCTTCGCGCTCGGAGAGAAAACCGTAGCCCGGGTGCACCGCCTGCGCGCCCGTGTCGCGGCAGGCCTGCACGATGCGGTCGATGACCAGATAGGACTGCGCCGAGGGCGGCGGGCCGATATGCACGGCCTCGTCGGCCATCTCGACATGCAGCGCATCGCGGTCGGCATCGGAGAAGACGGCGACCGTCTTGATGCCCATCTTCCTGGCGGTCTTGATGACGCGGCAGGCGATTTCACCGCGATTGGCGATCAGGATCTTGTGGAACAAATTCTCCCCCGAGGCCTTCCGATTGGCCTGACAGGACAAGGTTTTAGGGTGTCGAAACCCTTCCGTAAACGGCTAACGTCGTTTACCTGAGGGGAACCATGGCTGCTTTCACTCGCCACCTGCACCCCTTGTTCTACCGCCCGCATATCGAGAACGGATTCTCGGTCGCGATCGGCGTTACGCTGGCGGGGGTTGCGGCGGGCACAGCGCTCGGATTGGCGGCAGGCATCGCGTCGGCGACCGGCGCGCTGTGCGTCTCGATCGCCGACCAGCCGGACCCGTTGCAGGAAAAACCCCGCGCGCTGCTCGCCGCCCTGGTCATGGCGGGCGCCATGACGGCGCTCACCCTGTTCACCAAGGCGCACCCGTGGCTGGAGTTCGCCGTCACCGCCGCCGCCGGACTGTGGGCGGGACTGATTTCGGCTTACGGCAAGCGCGCCATCGGTCTGGGCGTCGCCACCATCCTGGCCTTCGTGCTTGCTTTAGGTACCGATTTTTCGACACGGACACAGATGCTGGGCCATCTGGCGCTGTTCACGGGCGGTGGAGCGTTCTACGCCGCCTATGCCCTCGTTTTCGCCTGGCTGTTCGATGAACGGGTGCGCCGCCTGCTCATGGCCGAGGCCCTGCGCGCTTTCGCGAACTATCTCCACGCCAAGGCCGGGCTGTTCGACCCGGGCGCCGACGGCACCAAAGCCTTCGCCGACATGATCGAAGCGCACGCCGCCGCGGTCGAGCGCATGCAGATCGCGCGAGACGCGATCTATGCCCGCGCGCAGAAGCCCTGGCAGCGGCGGCAGGCGCAGGCGCTGGTTGCACTGCTCGACGCCTTTGAGACCATCCTCTCCAGCGATGCCGACATCGAAATCCTGCAGGCATCACGGCACCGCCATCTGATGCGCCGCCTGCGCGCCCTGATCCAGGCGCTGGCGGCCGATGTCGAGCGCCTGGCGCTGGCGCCGGCCGCCGTGGTTGCGCTTGAACCCCACCGCGCCGAACGCGACGCCATCGCTCAGGAGATCGCGCGCATCGCGCCAGCGATGCAAGGCGATGAGAAAGAGCTGCTCGTCATCGCCGCGTTCCGCTCGACAGCCGACAAGCTCGGTCAGTCGGCAACCCGCATCTGTGCCATTGGCGGCGCCGAGCATGCCGAGCCCCGCGCCGACCTTGCCCTCTTCCGCCACAAGCCGCCGCGCGGCGTGGCGCTGCTGAAGGCGCAGTTCGGTTTCGCCATGCCGGCGTTCCGCTATGCCATACGTCTGGCCATGGCGATGAGCGCGGGACTGGCGCTGACCGTGGTGTTCCCCAGCTTCGCGCATGCCAGCTGGATCCTGCTCACCACGGCGCTGATCATGCGGGCCAATTACAGCATCACGCGCCAGCGCCGCTTCGACCGCATCGTGGGCACACTGATCGGCTGTGTCGCGGCGGCCGCGCTGCAAGCCTTCGTGCCGGTCGGCTATCTTCTCGCGGCGGTGGCGCTCGCCACCGGCGTCAGCCATGCCTTCGGCGCGGTGAACTACCGGGTGACAGCGGCGTCTGCCTCGGTCTCGTCGCTGCTGCTGTTGCATTTCCTGAAGCCGGGCGCGCATTACGTGCTCTCCGAGCGCGTCCTCGACACGCTGATCGGCGCGGTGCTGTCTTATATCTTCAGTTTCCTGCTGCCGAGTTGGGAGCGAGGCGAGTTGCCGCGTAATGTTACGAGCCTGCTCAAGGCGGACCGCGATTTCGCACGCGAAGCCATGACGCGCCAGCGCGCCGAGCAACCCTATCGCCTCGCCCGCAAGCGGCTGTTCGATGCCGTCGCCGCACTGTCGGGCGCCGTGCGCCGCCTCGCGGGCGAGCCGAATGCCGGAAAGGATCTGCTGGCGCGGCTGAACGCGCTGCTGGCGGCCAATTACCTCCTGCTGTCGGACCTGACCTCGATGCAGGTTCTGTTCGCGATGCGGGGCGAAGAACTCGACAAGGCGCCCGGCAGCGGCACATTGACCGCGGAGATGCGGGGCCGCGTACTCGCCATCTTTGATGCCGCGGAACCTGCACAGGCGCCGCCGCGTCTCGCCAAGTCCACAGCCGACGATCTTTACCAGCCCAATGGGCTTGCCGTGCTGCGCCGCCGCCTCGTCCATATCGAGCACGCGGCGCGGCGCGTAGCGCTGCTGGCAAAAACGCTAGCGTCATCTTCCAGCATGGGAAGGTGAAAGCGGCTACTTCCCGCTTCTGATCGACTTGTCCCTGATCGCGCGGAATTCGTTGTCCTTGTACCAATTGGGCCAGCGCTCGGAATTGGCCAGCGTGTCGCCCAGCGTGTAGAGCGCTTCCAGATCGTCGATCACGCCGGTGACGTCCCAGCGCGGATCGAACTCGTCCGAGGGCTGGTGGTAGTGATTGGCGCGGTAGTCGTCGCGCAGCTTCTGGCCGGCGTCCTTGCCGCCGACGATGAGATCGAGCCCGCCTTGCGGATCGAGCATCGGCACGCCGACGCGCGACAGGCTGATATGGTCGGAGCGGTAGAAGCCGCCGTTTTCCGGCTGCGGATCGGGCGAGATCGTGCGATCCTGCGTCTTGAGCGCATCGGCCAGGATGTCTTCCATCTCCGATGCGCCGTTGCCGATCAGCACCAGATCGTGGGCGTGGCCTTCGGCCAGGCCGCCATCGAGATTGACGCCGCCGACGATGTGCGCCAACGGCCAGACCGGATGCACCGCGAAATACTGCGAGCCCAGCAGCCCCTGCTCTTCCAGCGTCCAGCAGATGATGGCGATGGAGCGCTGCGGTCCTGGCCTCGCGTGGGCGAAGGCCTCGCCGATCTCCAGGATGCTGGAGACGCCCATGCCGTTGTCGATGGCGCCGTTGTAGATCTTGTCGGGTCCGGCGACGTCGGGCTTGATGCCCAGATGATCCCAATGGGCGGTGTAGAGCACGTAGTCGTTGGGATGCTTGAGGCCCGGCACGACGCCGATGATGTTGCGGGTGTCGAGATGGGCGATGGTGGAATGGGCGTGCACGTCCAGCGTCTCGCCGCTCATCGCGACCGGTTTGAAGCCGGGCTGGTTGGCGGCGGCCTTCAGCGCGGCGTAGTCCAGGCCTGCGCGCTTGAACAGGTCCTGCGCCACCGGCAGCGTGATCCAGCCCTGGATCGCGAGCATGCTTTTGTTCTGGTCGGCGGCGACCAGCCACAGCTTGTTGCCGGAATTGGAGTTGCGCACCACCTGCCAGCCATAGGCGGCCGGGCCCGTCTCGTGCACGATGATCGCGGCGGCGGCGCCGTGGCGCGCGGCCTCTTCGTATTTGTAGGTCCAGCGCCCGTAATAGGTCATGGCGCGGCCCTTGAAGAACGCTGGATTGCCGGGCCGTTCCTCATTGCCCGGATCGTTGATCAGGATGACGACGGTCTTGCCCTTGACGTCGATGCCGGCGTAGTCGTCCCAGTGGTATTCCGGCGCCACGACGCCATAGCCGACGAACACCAGCGGCGATTTGCTCACTGTCACGTCCGGCGAGGCGTATTGCGGCGTCCAGTAGACCGCCTCTTCCGGAAAGTTCGGCGCGATGGCGCCGCTCGGCGTGTTGAACGTTTCGGAGGATTTCGCCGGCACCAGCGCCAGGCTCACCGACGGGACTTTCTGGAAATAGCTGCCGTGGTTGCCGGGTTTCAGGCCGATGCGCTTCATCTCGTCGGCGATCCATTGCGCCGCCGCCTCGCCGTTCCTGGTGCCGGGGCCGCGGCCCTCGAAGGCGTCGGCCGAGATCGCCTGGTCGCGCGCCAGAAGATCGGCGCCGAGAATCTCGGTGCTGGTCCTGAGATGCGGCGGATAGACCGCGCTCGCCGCCGCCCACAGGACGACCGGCGTGAAGAGGAGCGGCACGGCGAAGGCGAGCAAGCGGCGCGAATTCATGCGGTCGACCCTCTTGGTGCAGGCGGCGGAGATGGCATCGCGGTATAATCTGCGGCAAGGACCGCGTCACGCGCAAACCATGAGGAACGACAAATGGTTACATATCTCAATTCGGCGGCCGCCGCGGCAGCCAAGCTGCCGTTCAGCCAGGCCGTGCGGCATGGCGATACGCTGTATCTCTCCGGCGCCATCGGCAATATCGCAGGCAAGATGGAGCTGGTGCCCGGCGGCATCGAAGCCGAGAGCCGCCAGATGATGGCAAACATCGGCGCGGTGCTGGCGCAGGCGGGCCTCGGCTTCGAGCATGTGGTCAAGGCGGTGGTCTACCTCGCCGACATGGCCGAATGGGGCACATTCAACAAGGTCTATGTCCCCCATTTCCAGGCCGGACGCTTTCCCGCCCGCACCGCCATCGGCGCGCATCAGCTCATCTTGAATGCGCGAGTCGAAATGGAATGCTGGGCCGACGCGAGCCGATTGTGACGCCGCCGTCAACCTGAACGGGCGATGAGCGAAAAGCCGGTGTTCGGGTTCAGCGAAGATGGTTAAAGTCGGATTCGAGGGGTTCAAGTATTCGGCAGGGAGCACACCAATGCATAAGCTACTATTCGCAGGCGTTTCACTCGTCTCCATCACGCTGGCAACGCAGGCGCTGGCGCTCAATCCGCAACCCGAACCGCCCGGTAGGCACAAGGGTATCGTGGCGCACGGCACGTTGAACACCACCGGCGCGGTGCATGCCGGCTCAAGCGCCGATGTCGACGACAATTATTGCGGCACGCCGGTGCCGGGCCATCCGCATATCGGCACGAAATGCGCCACGGTTCATACCAATGCGATGGGCGGCGCGATGACGGGACATGCGAATGGCGTCATTCACGGGGGCGGCGCCAGTGCCGACGTGGACGACAATTACTGCGGCACGCCAGTCCCCGGCCACCCGCATCCCAATGCCAATTGCACAGTGCACAACAACATCACGGGCGCGGCCCACGGCACGACCGCGACGCATTAGGATTTCAAAGCTCGAATGTAAAACAGGCGCGGAGCGATCCGCGCCTGTCTTGTTTGCGCGAGCTAGTGCCGACACACCCGAAATCAAAGAACACGCCCCGATATTGATGCGGCTTGGCTCACACGCCCACGAAGCGCAGCCCGCACCAGAGCAAGAATAATGTCGAAGTAGCGGAAAAAATTCCATATCCACGAGAAAGCGTTTTCGTCACATGGACCACGAGAATGTCCAAGTCTTCATACGATCCGTCCTGTCCAACAAATTTCAAGTCGACCAATTTTTTCTCGTAGAGAGAGACGCGAGCCATAGACGATAGCATTGCATAAGCAGAGTGAATGATGGTCGTGACTCCCAGAAACGAAAGCAACATGGTTGTCAGTTCCAGCAGGAGGGGAGTTCTTGGAGCCTCAATCGTTGTTATGGAACTCACGACAAATGCCACTTCAGCTGCCGAACCAAGGGCGATAAATTTGAAAAGCTCTACATCACGCAATGCCTCCGCTCGAAGTCTTTCGAGTATTGCAATCTTATGTTCGGCGGACATTTGAGTCATTCACATCTGCCGGATCATAACGGAATATTGTCGTGCTTCTTCCAGATTTGCGCGACTTGCTTGTTCTTCAGCATGCGCAACGACCGCGCGATGCGCCAGCGGGTCGAGTGCGGACGGATGACGTCGTCGATGTAGCCGCGGCTGGCCGCGACGAAGGGATTTAGGAAGCGGTCTTCGTACTCTTTCGTGCGTTCGGCGATGGCGTCGGGGTTGCCGCGTTCGTTGCGGAAGATGATCTCGACCGCGCCCTTGGCACCCATGACGGCGATCTGGGCGCTCGGCCAGGCATAGTTGATGTCGGCGCGCATGTGCTTGGAGGCCATCACGTCATAGGCGCCGCCATAGGCCTTGCGCGTGATGACGGTGACCTTGGGCACCGTCGCCTCGGTGAAGGCGAACAACAGCTTGGCGCCGTGCTTGATGATGCCGCCATGCTCCTGCGCCACGCCGGGTAGGAAGCCGGGCACGTCGACGAAGGTCACGATGGGGATGTTGAAGCAGTCGCAGAAGCGCACGAAACGCGCCGCCTTGCGCGACGCGTCGCTGTCGAGCACGCCGGCCAGCACCATGGGCTGGTTGGCGACGAAGCCGACGGTCGAGCCTTCGATGCGGCCGAAGCCGGTGATGATGTTCCTGGCGAAAGCCTCGCCGATCTCGAAGAAGTCGCCCTCGTCCGCGACCTTCAGGATCAGCTCCTTCATGTCGTAGGGCTTGTTGGGATTTTCCGGCACCAGCGTGTCGAGGCTGAGTTCCTCGCGGCGCGGATCGTCCTGGGTCGGCCACGCCGGCGCGTGATCGCGGTTGTTGAGGGGCAGGAAATCGTAAAGCCGGCGCATCTCTTCCAGGCACACGACATCGTTGTCATAGGCGCCGTCGGCAACCGACGATTTGGTGGTGTGCACCTTGGCGCCGCCGAGCCCTTCGGGCGTCACGTCCTCATGGGTCACGGTCTTCACGACCTCGGGACCGGTGATGAACATGTAGGACGTGTCGCGCACCATGAAGATGAAATCGGTCATGGCCGGCGAATAGACGTCGCCGCCGGCGCAGGGGCCCATGATGACGGAAATCTGCGGCACCACGCCCGACGCGATCACGTTGCGCTTGAAGACTTCGCCATAGGCCGCGAGGCTGCCGACGCCTTCCTGGATGCGGGCGCCGCCCGAATCGAACAGGCCGATCAGCGGCGCGCCGTTCTGCATCGCCATGTCCTGCATCTTGCAGATCTTCTGGGCGTGCCATTCGCTGGTCGAGCCACCCAGAACGGTGAAGTCCTTGGCGAAGACATAGACCATGCGGCCGTTGATCGTGCCCCAGCCGGTGACGACGCCGTCGCCGGGGAAGCGGTTCTTGTCGGTGTCGAAATCGGTGTTGCGGTGCTCGACGAACATGTCGAACTCCTCGAACGAGTTGGCGTCCAGCAGCAGCTCGACGCGCTCGCGCGCTGTCAGCTTGCCGCGGGCGTGCTGCGAGGCGATGCGCGCTTCGCCGCCGCCCAACTTGGCCTTGCGGCGGCGTTCGTCGAGATCGTGGAGAACCTGTTTCATGGGCAACCCGCGGTGGGAAATGACAGTCCAGGCAGACTGTTATCGGCGACCGCCGCGGTCAAGCCCTCGCCAGGGCGATGAATTTGCCCGCCGTTTCGACCTCGTGCCTGAGCCGGGCGGCGCGCTGTTCGGCGGCGGCGTCGGCGCCCCATTTCTCGGCCTGGAAGGTCTCGTCGATCCGCGACAGGGCGAAGGCTTCGCCGGCGCCGAGCCTGCCGTCCACGACGGCGAGCGCCAGGATCAGGGAGCCACCGATCGTGGTCAGCGTCTGCAGTCCGGTCAGCGTCCAGTCGTTCTGCGCGTTCAGAACGCGCTCCAGCGCCGCGATGGCGGGCGCATCCTGCTGGATGTGGGTGACGCCGTGGACGGTCTTGAGCCGCGCGCCGTGCGCCGCGTGCGCCCAATCGAGCAGCGGCGTCCAGTGGTGGCGCTGGCGCACGATCAACGCGTCCGGCTCGACGGCGTAATAGCAGAGAAGATCGCTTCGGCCGAAGCCGAGCAGCTCGGCGACGATGTCGGTGCGCAGCGCGGTGGCGCGGTCGATGGCGGTATTGGCGAGCTTGGTCAGCGGCATCGAGGCGGGCGCAATGGTCGCACCCTGCTCGGCCCACTCTTGCGCCACCGCTTCGGCCAGCGCGCGCGTCGGCAGGCTGAGCCGCGCTTTCGCCGGCGTCTTGATCGACTTTCCGTCCAGCAGGACGGACAGGTCGTCGCCGACCGTGACGACTTTATAGAACCGCTTCATCGGCGCGTCTTGGAACGTTCCGGCTTGAGCTTGAACGCCGCCTTGTTCGCGGCAACCGCCGGCTTGCGCGATTTCGCCGGCAACCGCGCCCGCAACGCGTCCGGCAATCCGTCATGCGGACCGAGTTTGATCCTGGGGTGATCGTGCCAAAGTTGTTGGCTGCCCACGATCTCCTTGTTGCGATGCGGGTGCATCGGATACCAGACTTGGCCTTTGGTGCGCGAGGCCTCGCCGCCGACCAGGAAGATCGCGTCTTCATCGCTGTTGTTGATGACGACGTGGGTGACGCCGGTGCCGGCCTCCCAGCCGACGAAGTCGCCCTCGCCCATCGGATGGATATGGCCATCGAGCCAGCAATCGACTTTTCCGGCGACGACGTAGAGGAATTCTTCCTCGTCGCGTTCGGCATGCGGCCAGGATGTGCGCCGCCCGGCGGGGAGCACTTCCAGATGGATGCCGATGCGCGAGAAGCGCGCGCGGCGGCCGAACTTGGCGTCGACGCCGTGCATCTCCGTGCTGCCCGGATAGCCGCCCTCGTCTTTCTCCAGGATATCTTTCCAGTTCCAGACGAAGGCCGGGCGCTTGCGTGTCGCCGCGCCTGCGGGCGCCGGCTTGCCGCGCTTGGCATCGGTGAAGCCGTCATGCGGGCCGAGCTTGCGGCGCGGCGCATCGCTCCACAGCTTCTTGAGCCCCTCGGCACGGCTCATCGCCACCGGATCGGTGGGGAAGAAATACTTGGTCGAGAAGCGCGAGCCTTCCTTGAACATGAAGAGGCGCACGTCTTTATCGCTATTGTTCAGGATGGCGTTGGCCATGCCGGTGCCCGAATGCAGCGCGACGCCGTCACCCTCTTTGAGACGGTAGGTGCGGCCGTCGAACCACAGATCGGGCGAACCCTCCAGCACGAAAGCAAATTCCTCCTCGTCGCGCAGCGCAGCCGGAGGGCCGGAGCGCGCGCCGGGCGGCAGGCGCAGATGGCCGACGCCGAGCCGCGACAGGCGCGTCTCCTCGCTGAGATTGGCATAGGCGGCCTGCTGGTCGATGTCGGTGGCGCCGGGAACGGCGGGGTATTCGGCCTCGCGCCAGTGCTTGATGAAATGGGGGCGGCTGGTCATCACTTTCTCTTCGGCTTGTTCTTGTTCCTGAGCCTGGACTCGGGCTTGGTCGGAATGGCGGTCCTGGGCGCCCGGCCGGTCTTCTTCTTGTCCGGACGCTCGAACGGATTTCCCGGCCGTTCGGGGTCGAAACCGAGCAGCTTCCAGGTGTTTAACATGTGCACCGGCAAGGGCGCGACAGCAGTGAGCCGGCCGCCGTCAGGGCGCGCGATGTCGATCGAGCGGGCATGCAGGTGCAGCCGGTTCTCTATGTCGCCGCGGCCGCGCACGTCGGTGCCGCCATATTTGAAATCACCGACGATGGGCGTCCCGATGGATGCCAGGTGGACGCGAATCTGGTGCGTGCGGCCGGTCAGCGGCTTGACCACCAGCCAGGCGTAGTCCTCGCCCGCCGTGGCGACGATGACGAAATCGGTGACGGCCTCCTTGGCGCCTTCCTCATCGGCGTCGACGGTCGCCATGCGCTCGTCGCGGCCATGCGGGCCATGGCCGCCTTCTTTCGCCAGCGCAGCCTTGATCGTGCCGCGCTTGACCTTGGGCACGCCCTTGGTGAGCGCCCAATAGAGCTTCTGCGCATCGCGCGTCGCCAGCGCCCGCGACAGTTCGGCGGCGGCCGGCACGGTGCGCGCGATGACGAGGACGCCGGAGGTGTCACGGTCGAGACGGTGCACCAAGCGCGGGCGCACGTTCTTCTCGAAGGCGAGAGAGTCCAGCATGCCGTCGACATGCTGCGTCAGCCCGCTGCCGCCCTGCGTCGCCAGGCCCGACGGCTTGTTGATCACGATCACCGACTTGTCCATGTAGAGGATCGCGTCCTGCAGGCTGCCCTGCGCGGCCGGGTTCGGCTTGGGCTTGGGCTTTTCGGCGAGGTCCTCGTGCACGATCTGCGGTGGCAGGCGCACGGTCTGGCCGGAGACGACGCGGTCGGCGGATTTCACGCGCTTGCCGTCGAGCCTGACCTGCCCCGTGCGCAGCAATTTTTCCAAGCGGCCGTGGTTGAGCGCCGGATAGTGCCGCTTGAACCAGCGGTCGACGCGGATGCCGTCTTCGTCATGCGCGATGCGGGCGGTTTCTGTCATGTCACAGCGCGCGCACGAGCCAGAGGCCGGCGAACAGCGCCAGGATCGACAGCACGGTCGAACCGACGACATACGCCGCGGCGCTCACATAAGCGCCGCGCTGGATCAGCAGCACACTGTCGAGCGAGAAGGTCGAGAAGGTGGTGTAGCCGCCCAGGATTCCGATCGTGAGGAAGGCGCGGACCTCCGGCGAGAGCTGAAGCTTGAGCGCCGAGAGCTCGACAATCACGCCCATGAGGAAGCCGCCTGTGATATTGACGACAAAAATGCCCCACGGATAGCCGGGCCACGCCGCCGACTGGATCCCGCCCGCCACGAAATAGCGCAGCAGAGAGCCGAGCGCGCCGCCCAAAGCCACGGCGATGAGAATTCCCAATTGCATGCGCAAAGAACCGCTGGTTGGCCGAGAGCTATAGCAGATTCCGGCATGCCGCTGTCATCCCCGATCGTGCGGAGATCCGAGGGTAAAAGTCGCAAACGAAACGATGCGGTTCAAGGAAGGGTCTCCTGGTTGCGGCGCTGGTTCGGCACGCGCCATCAACGCGACCGGCACAAACGCCTGGCGCGCTGAAATCCGTGATCGCCAAATCATCACCAACTAACACGTGCAAGGACAGTGGCCCCGGCAAATGAAATTCAAGCATTGATTCTATTGTATTTTCCACAACAGAAGCATTCAGTCGACATTTTCGCATTTTAGGACCGTCAATATTGACAACTATTGCTAATGGGCCGCACATTGCGGAATCGATTTGATCGGCAATTGTCCAAGCAATGGGGCGGCAAATGCGGCACTCGACCAGCAATTCCAGACGCAATCTTTATACGGCCGCGGCATGGGCGTTTGCCGCTCTGGCGGTGACCGGCTGTTCGCCGCCCGGCAGCAAAATTCCCAGCGACGTGGCCACCGTGACCACCTGCTCGGTGCCGGACACGACGCTGCAAACCTGGTTCAAGAAAAACGTCGTCGCCAAGGATGCCGAGGTCACGCCCGCCGACAGCATCAATTTCGCCAACAGTCCCAATTGCAGTTTCTACGTCTGGTCGGCGCGCATGTTCCTGTGGGCGATGTCGCCGACGCCGGCCAGCTATGGCGGCGGAAGCGGACGAATTTTCTCGTCGCCCACCTTCTTCGACGTCTCGCCCGCCGATGCGAACAATGTCCGCACGCTGATCAAGCAGGCCGGCGGGCTGCTGCATTTTCAAATGCGCGACGCCCAGAAGGGCCCGCACGACCTGGCGCTGATCCATGACCGGCGGTCGGGCCGTCTGTTCGAAGTGCTGCCCACGACCCGCGGCGCGAACAACCTTCAGCAGATCCGCAACACCGCCGGCCAATTGGTCGAAATCCAGCGCGCGGAATTCAAGCCCGGCGCCATCCCCACGCTGTTCGACGCCAACGACAGGACGATCAGCTTCGTGCTGAACCGCGAGCGGAAACTTACGCTGCACGAGATTCCCGCCGTGCAGCGATTCAACTTCAACGGACACGGCATTTTCATCGGCGGCTTCGGCGAAGTCCTCGAGGCCGAACAGGCGGAAGCCGATGACGGCGTCGTGGTGGGTCAGAACAGCACCGGCGCCAACAATTCACTGATCTACTACACGATTACGGTGAACGACGTTTTCGGATACCTCGCCTCCGGCGTGAATGCAGGCCAGATCACGGCGTCAAGCTTTCCCCTGACAGCCGCCGATGAGACGCCGATCCAGACCTATGCCGGCACCAAGGGTGTGACGTCCTTCCCCGATCCGGAGGCCTTGGCGATCGAAATGAAGACCGCCTGGGTGGAAGCCGTCAACCTGCCCGCGAATTGCAACTACATCACCATGCAGGCGCAGATTCCGGATTACGATACGACGGACCCCGCCCATTGGAAGGTGAAGCCCAACCCGAGAACGGCGACGCTGGCCATGATAGGCACGCACATCGTCGGCAGCGCCGCCGGCCATGCGGAAATGATCTGGGCGACGTTCGAGCATGTCTGCAACACGCCGAATTCCGGCTACACCTACAATTCGACCAGTGCGTCGAACCAACCCGGACCGGCCGAAACCGGCCCCTGGGAACTGTCTTCGACCGACACGCCCAATCCGCCAAACGTGAAGCGGCAGAGCTACGACGGATCCGTCAATCCGGCGCAGATCAACGAGAACCCGTTGCAGAGCACCTACCCGCACACGATCGGCCCGGCCGATATCGAGCGCACATTCCCCTGGGGCATGCCGGGCAGCAATGCGGGTTCGAACACCGAGGTGCTGGCCACCAACCAGACGACCTTGCAGCAGATGCTCGGCCTGGGCGATCTGCGCGGCAATTACATCATGACCGGTGCGACCTGGACGATCGGCGGCCAGGTCAACGGCATCCAGGTGGGAACCAGCCAGCTCGCCAACACAGCGATGGAAACCTATCAGCAGGGGAGCAACTGCTTCGATTGCCACAACAATCCGACCAACGACCCGAAGGGCGGGCTGGGATTGTCCGACGGCAGCGGCCTCAGCCATATCTTCGGAGAGTTGAAGCCGCTTCCTTGAGCCTGTTTGCGTGAGAATTCCCGCTGCCGTGCCAGACGCGGTGGCGGGCCTCACGTCTGAGATTTCTGCTTCCTCAGCTTGGACCAATATTCCAGCCGCTTGGCGATCTCCCGCTCGAAGCCGGTTTCCCTGGGCGCATAGAATTGTTCGCGCGCCATCGCATCGGGGAAATAGTTCTGGCCGGAGAAGCCCTCTTCCGTCTCCGGATCGTATTCATAGCCCTTTCCGTAGCCCAGGTTCTTCATCAGCTTGGTCGGCGCGTTGAGGATATGCGCCGGCGGCATCAGCGAGCCGTGCTCGGCGGCGGCGCGCTTGGCGGCACCCAATGCCGTGTACACCGCGTTCGATTTGGGCGCGGTGGCGAGATAGATCACCGTCTGCGCCAGTGCGATCTCGCCTTCGGGACTCCCCAAGAAATCGAACATGTCCTTGGCGGCCAGCGCCTGGATCAGCGCCTGCGGGTCGGCCATGCCGATATCCTCCACCGCCGCCCGCACCAGGCGCCGCGCGATGTAAAGCGGCTGCTCGCCGCCCGCCAGCATGCGCGCCAGCCAGTACAGCGCTGCGTCGGGATCGCTGCCCCGGATCGATTTGTGCAGCGCCGAGATGATGTTGTAGTGCTCTTCGCGCGACTTGTCGTAGAGCGGCGCGCGCTTCTGCACCGCCGTCACCAGTCCGGCCGTATCGAGCGGCTTGACGGTCTTGATCGCCGACAACTCCTCGGCGAGGTTGAGCAGATAGCGTCCGTCGCCGTCCGCCATGGCGCGCAGGCTGGCCCGCGCATCCCCGGTCAGCGGCAGCCTGCCGCCGAAATGCGTTTCGGCTCGCTGCAACAGGGTTTCGAGCGCGGCATCGTCCAGGCGCCGCAGGACCAGTACCTGCGCCCGCGACAGCAACGCGCCGTTCAGCTCGAAGGATGGGTTCTCCGTCGTCGCGCCGACCAGCACGATGGTGCCGTCTTCCACCACCGGCAGGAACGAGTCCTGCTGGCCGCGGTTGAAACGGTGGATCTCGTCGATGAAGAGCAGCGTGCCCTGCCCCATGCGGCGGCGCTGGCGCGCCGCCTCGAAGGTCTTCTTCAGATCGGCGACGCCGGTGAACACCGCCGACAGCTGCTCGAAATGCAGCTTGAACGCGGTCGACAGAAGCCGCGCGATGGTGGTCTTGCCGGTGCCGGGCGGTCCCCACAGGACAATCGAATGCGGCCGGCCCAGAGCGACCATGCGGCCGATCGGACCCTCGGGCCCGATGATGTGGTCCTGACCCACGACGTCGGCCAGCGCGGCCGGACGCAGCCGATCGGCCAAGGGACGCGGCGCGTCATTCTGCAAACCACCAGATTCGAATAGATCAGGCATATCGAAGGGTTATAGCAAATCAGCGGCCCAGCAGCTGTCTTTTTCGATCAGTAGAGCGTCAGCACGACGGTATATGACCGCTCGGAAACCCAATCACAGGACGGCCACTCTAAGTGGATGTGGGTTTTCAGCCGGTCCTCTTCTGCCGCCGGTGTCCATGTCGCCAATTCAGCGCAGTTGACTGCCAGAAGATTGAGCGCCTCGAACCCACCTCGAATGGTCAGAACGACACCCAAAGTTTCGAAATAAATTGGACCTGTTCCATGCTGAATAAGGACATCTGACACGACCTGCGAATATACGCCGTTCGGTCGCGATTCGGATAATACCAGGCAAGGTTCAACAACTGCGCTCGAAATTGCATCGGCAAATTCTATCAAGCCGGCTGAAGTGCCACATAGCTCAATTTCATTGCCGGTATAATTACACCAAAGATTGTTCACGGACTTTGGCATACCACTCACCCCTGCACGTTGAGCGTCAGGCGCTGGCCGCCGCGCTCGATCACCAGCGCCCAGGAATTGGCGCCGTCCAAGGCGGACATGAGATCGCCGACGCGGTTGACTGCGGCGCCGTTGACACCGCGCACGATATCGCCCGGCTGGAAGCCGTAGCCGCCGGACGGCGTGCCCTCCGTCACCGAAACGATCACCACGCCGCTGGCCAGGAGCGGCATCTGCAGCTCCGTCGCCACCGCCGGCGACAGGTTCTCGACTTTCGCGCCGGTCAGCGGATTGCGCCCCGCCACGGTGCGCAGGTCGCGCGGTGGATTTTCCGGCGGCAGCGCCACCGTCACGGCGATGTCGGCGGCCTGCTTGCCGAGATGGACATGCATCTTGACCACGTCGCCGGCCTTTCGCGTGGCGATGCGGTAGTTGAGCGACTGCATGTCGTTCACCGGCTGGCCGTCGACCGAGAAGATCACGTCGCCGGTGTGCAAGCCTGCATTGGCCGCCGGCCCGCCGGGATAGACGCTGCGCAGCAAGACGCCGTTGGGAACCGCGATGCCGAGGCTGGAAGCGATGTCGGCCGTCACCTGCTGGCCGTCGGCGCCGATCCAGGCGAGCTTGATGCCGCCGCCCAGCGCACCTTCCAGCACGCGGCGCGCCAGGTTCGCC
Organism: Rhizomicrobium sp.; assembly: GCA_036512455.1. Taxonomy (GTDB): domain Bacteria; phylum Pseudomonadota; class Alphaproteobacteria; order Micropepsales; family Micropepsaceae; genus Rhizomicrobium. Next base: position 3,770 of record DATCAT010000048.1, on the reverse strand, counting down.
GGAATCGCGAAACCGATGCCGATGGACTCGCCGGTGCGCGACAGGATCGAGGTGTTGATGCCGGCGAGCTTGCCGTCGGTCGTCACCAGCGCGCCGCCGGAATTGCCCGGATTGATCGCCGCGTCGGTCTGGATGAAGAACTGGTAGTCCGACGCGCTGACCTGGGTGCGCGCCAGCGCCGAGACGATGCCCATGGTCACGGTCTGGCCGACGCCGAAGGGATCGCCGACCGCGAGCACCAGATCGCCGACCTGGACCTTGTCGCTGTCGGCGAAGGGCACGGTGGCGAGCTGTTCGCCCTTGGTGTCGATCTTGAGAACGGCGAGATCGGTGCGCGGATCGGCCAGCAACACCCTGGCCTTGAACTCGCGCTTGTCGGCCAGCGCCACTACGATGTCGGTGCCGCCCTGCACGACGTGGTTGTTGGTCAGGATGACGCCGTCGGACCGCACGATGACGCCCGAGCCCAGCGACTGCGCCACGCGCTGGCGCATCTGTGGGTTGCCACCGAACAATTGCGCGAACAGCGGATTGGCGAAGAACGGATTGGTCGCCACCTGCTCGATCGAGCGGGCATAGACATTGACCACCGCCGGCGCGATGCGCCTCACGACCGGCGCGAAGGTAAGCTGCACCTGCGGCATGGAGCTCGGCACCACGCGCGGCGGATCGGCGAGCGTAGGACGTATCTGCAAACACGCCGCGACCAGCGCCGATAATATGCGTAATGTGCGCGTAACTGCCATCGGTCGCAGAGCCTCCTGCTCGACACTTCCCAGTGTCGCAGGAAGTACTTGTCGGCGAACAACTCGTCAACATTCGGGCAGTCGGTGCAGTATTGTCGCGGTAAGGCGAAGACTAAAGATTCCTTAACAACGCGCGCAGCTCGGCAGGCAACATGTAGCAATTCATGAAGCCCAAAGGCGGTTGTCCCGTGGCTGGCGTGGGGGCGAAGCGGAGCGGATGTTGATCGTCCTTGGTATTAGCCGGATCGGCGCAACCCAGGAAACCGAACTTGCCGACGGTGAGGGGAGAGGTGCTGTTATCATCTGGCGTGAGAGAAAGACGGACGCTCCAGCGGCCACCATTTGCGGCCATGTGATTTTGAGCCGTGTCGTACGATGAAGCCGCCCCCTGTTGATCCGAGACGACGTCGTACCAAAACGAAGAACTCCCCGGAATGGAGCCGATGAGCGCTTGCCTGACATCGGAACTGGAACTGACCTGACGATCCAGGAACCTGCCAAAACCGCATGCCGCATCATTTAAAAAACCCGAGCATTCCGGAATGACAACAAGCACGTAACGCGGCGAAACGTCGGTCCACCTTTGCATATCGTCATTCCACACGGTGAGCTTGCCGCCGGACGGCAACAATTGCGCGCGCAAATCCGCGACCGACACCGAACTCAGCACTCCACCGTTGTCTTGCCAGCATGTGTCCACGAAGGCAGGCCCCGAGACGTGACCGATCGGGCTTGCGCCCCAGACCACAGCATTGTTCACGCCGACGACATAGATTTGCGCGGTCTGCAGCGTATCGAACGTTACGGTTTCACCGTTGGCAAATCTCCCATAGGTCCCGTCGCTCCACTTTTGAACGACATAAACGCCCTGCGACGGCGGTGCGGCCGGCAAATCGCACCGCGGATCGTGTCCATTGCCTTGCGCGCTGGCGGCGGTCGGAGCCGCGAGAACCGATAGGCACAGCGCCGTCATTATAACCAGCAGCCAGCCGCGTTGCGCTGGGTGCTCAACCTTTCGCATGATGCCCCTTCTCCCCATTCGCCGTCTCCATCTTCGCGGGATGCGGTGTCAATAAAGTTGCTACTGTGGCGCTCAGCACGGCCAGCGCGACCACAAAGGTCGCGTTGGCCTGAAGCTGGGTCAGTTCGATGACCTTCAGCGTGCTCGCGTATGTCACGACGCCACCCAGCTGTGTCGCAATCGACATGCGGGTCCAATAGGCCGCATAGACCAGTGTATACGCCGCGACGCAGAACGCGATCAGTGGCAGCCACTCGGACACGCGCATCCTAAGCTCGCGACTGTCGATCGCTCCCTTGTAGAGATATGCCATTACGACGCACAGCCCGGCAAAGATCGCGTTCAACGCTGTCGCGGTTCCGTCGACCTGGCTCTCCATGTCGGTGAGGTTTTTCCGGCATTGTATGTCGTCAAGGCAGGTCGGCATGCGAACGCCGTGGGATGTCTGAACGCACATCGTACCGTTCGAAAAACAATAGCCGACGATGACATTGTTCGCACAGTTCTGGGCGACTATGCAGGCTGGCGGCGGTACATTGGTTCCACCCTTCAACTGGTTTGGGTCGGCCATATAGGGATAGAGGTTGTTGTGCCATAGGGCGACCGCCGACAGAAGCGGTATGAGATAAAGAAATGGCACCAGCCAGTGCCAAGCATTCTTGGCCCAGGCCTTCCCTCTACTCGCGGCAACTTTGACGTATTGTTCGAAATTGTCCACCGCTGGCCCCTCAACGCTGGTAAGGCAAGTATTGCCTAAGTACGGCGGCGGTCAATAGTTGAACGTTAGGACAAAAAAGAAAGGGGGGCCTTTCGGCCGCCCCCTAATCTCATTCAGAGTATGGTGAAATTACGGATTACGCTTCGGAATCCTCATCGTCCTTGATTTCCACCGGCCCGGAATCCAGGCCCTTGGCATCCTCGTCGCGGTCGATGAACTCGATGAAGGCCATCGGCGCGTTATCGCCGTGGCGAAAGCCGGCCTTCAGCACGCGGGTGTAGCCGCCCGGACGGGTGGCGTAGCGCGGGCCGATGACGTCGAACAGCTTGCGCACCTGGTCCTCGTCACGGATCTGCGACATGGCGAGGCGGCGGGCGTGCAGGTCCTTCGCGCCGCGGCGCGACAGCGTCACGAGCTTCTCCATCACCGGGCGAATGGTCTTGGCCTTGGGCAACGTGGTCTTGATCTGCTCGTGCTTGATCAGCGCCGCCATCATGTTCGCGAACATCGCGATGCGATGCGACGACGTGATGTTGAGCTTACGGCCTTGGTTACGATGGCGCATGGCACTCTACTTTCGAATGGATCAGTACTGGTCTTCGTAACGCTTGGCGAGATCTTCGATATTCTCCGGCGGCCAGCCGGGCACTTCCATGCCCAGATGCAGGCCCATTTCGGCAAGCACGGCCTTGATCTCGTTCAGCGACTTGCGGCCGAAGTTCGGGGTGCGGAGCATCTCGGCTTCGGTCTTCTGGATCAGGTCGCCGATATAGACGATGTTGTCGTTCTTGAGGCAATTGGCCGAACGCACCGACAGCTCCAGCTCATCGACCTTCTTGAGGAGGACCGGGTTGAAGGCGAGATCGGGCTTGGCTTCCTCGGCGACGCGCTCGCGCGGCTCCTCGAAGTTGATGAAGACCTGGAGCTGGTCCTGCAGGATGCGTGCGGCATAGGCCACCGCGTTGTCCGGCGTGACCGCGCCGTTGGTCTCGACCGTGAGCGTCAGCTTGTCGTAGTCGAGGATCTGGCCCTCGCGGGTGTTCTCGACCTTGTAGGAGACCTTGCGCACCGGCGAATAGAGGCTGTCGACCGGGATCAGGCCGATCGGCGCGTCTTCCGGACGGTTGCGCTCGGCCGGCACGTAGCCCTTGCCGGTGTTGACGGTGAATTCCATGCGGATCTCGGCGCCCTCGTCCAGCGTGCAGAGCACGAGGTCGGGGTTGAGCACGACGATATCGCCGACGGTCTGGATGTCGCCCGCCACCACGGTGCCGGGGCCGGACTT